>NZ_OX366391.1:0-1668205 GCF_947251825.1 Wolbachia endosymbiont (group B) of Camptogramma bilineatum | reverse complement strand
TCTACTTTATCTACTTTTTATTTAAACTAAAGTATAACAGTAGTAATAGTTCTATCAATAAATTGTTATTAACTTAAAATTCAGTAAAAATTAGTATTACTTAGCTTGGGATAAATATGTTAATAACTTCTCTATAATATTGATTTTCATTTATGATTTATGTGTATAAGTAAGATGTCTAGAATGTTAGTAATTTTCTTTTATGGAAAAAAGCTTTACTATCATGGATTGTTATATAATTATGTATATGTCATTGAAAAAATTGTTGATCAATTGTTAGCATTTTATGTCAACAAATAATTCACAAATTAATTTGACATTATTCACATGCTTATTAAACATTTAATAACAAGTTTTCTTGATAGACCTTATCTAAAGATATTTTCACCATTAAAGGGAATAAATTGAATAAGAAAAGAACTTTAGTAGAAAAAATAGCATACAGAATTTTTCTCTTTCTCTTCAACAAAACTTCTGTGTTAAAAAAATGTGCGACTGAGTCATTAATGGGTGATCTGTCAGGTATTGACATACTTAATAGTCTATTAAAATTCCGTGATTGTAGTATCATGGATATAATGACTCCACGTAAGGAGATATGTGCAGTAGACATTGAATCGAGCAAGGATGAGGTGATAAAGAAGGTGAAAAACACTTACCATGCTAAGATACCAACTTATATGAATAACTTTGACAACATAATAGGCTTTTTTTACGTAAAAGATATCATTTTCAATAAGAATAAAGATTTTAATCTGAGGAATATTATAAAAAATGTAATATTTGTCCCAGCCTCAATGAAAGCAACAAATCTTTTTGTTAAAATGAAATCTTCCAAGTCATATTTAGCTATTGTACTGGATGAATATGGCGGAACTGATGGTTTAATTTCGATAAATGATCTTATAGAAGAATTGATACCAAATATTGATAACGAGAATGAGGTAAATTCAGAACACACCATTACTGAATTATCTCAAAATAAGTTTGAAATATCGGCAAGGGCCCTTATAAAGGATATAGAGGAAAATCTAAAAATAGAGTTGTGTGAATCTGAAGAGCATTATGCCACACTTAGTGGTTTGGTTCTTTCAATTGCTGGTAAGGTACCTTCTGTAGATGAAGTTATAAGATATAAAAATGGTATAAAATTTATCATCAAGGATGCAAATGAACGATACATTAACAAAATAATACTAGACTTAAGTGATTACAAAAATTAAATTCAATATTTTTTAGTGAAAGGTACTTTATCTTGGAAGTAGGGGACATAGTAGCCAGGTATACAATTTAAACAATTTCTTAATATACAAAAGTTTGTAGTTCTATACGTTACTGTTTGATAATTAAGGTGGAAATAGTTTTATTGGTACAAAGTTATAAAAATTAGTTGTTTAAATATTTTTAGCGATCTGTAACTTTCAAAAAGGGAGTGTTAAATAAACTGTGTCAAATCGCATTTTTAGTTCAACTCGATTTTTAACCTACCAGGAAAAAAGATATCAAGTTGAGAGATAGTTAAAGCCCAATCATGTATAGGCATAGTCCATTTTTCTCTTACCTTTTTTATAGCACAATATACCTGTTTATACAAGGCATTTGTGCTAGTAAATGAGCCCTTGGTTTTAGTAAATTTTCTGATCTGTCTATGTAGTCCCTCAATAGGATTTGTGGTATAAATTAATTTTCTTACAGGGCCAGAATATTTTAAATAACTAGACAGATTTTCCCAATTATTCTCCCAAAACTAAAGTATATTTTTCTCCTATGATTATTGTCCAGTAGAAATTTTAAATTTTGTAAAATCTTTAAAAACCCAGTTCTTTTTAAGAGTGTAGAAAATAGTTATAAGAAATTTTCTAGCAGTAGCAGTTATAGCCTTAGCAGAACCACGCTTCTTTTTTATATGTTCATAAAAGCTTTTCAAGTAAGGACTGTAACGTACAGCAATCCAAGTACATTGAACTAAAGAAGTACGCGCTATTTTTGACCCTCGTTTGGTAATTCTTCCAATTGTACATTGCTGATTAGATTGAGAAACTCTTGGTACAACTCCAAAATATGCAGTAAGTTTCTCAGGTCTACGGAAATCATTAATGTCTCCGATTGTTACAATAAAAACAGCTGCAGAAATTGGACCTATTCCCTTTATGCTGATAAGATTGCTGAACCCAGGAAGTTGTTTAGCGAAAGCTATAATTTCCTTTTTAAGCTTTTTAAGGCTTTCTCGGATAGCTTCTAAATGATAGCTAATCACTTCAATTTTAACTTTTTCTAAAGGATCCCAATTATGCTTTTGAGTAGCACGTTCAAATCCTACTTTAGTTGTAAGTACTTCTTTTTTAATTTTTATTCCATGGTAATTAAAAAGACCATGAACTTTATTGATTAAAGATACCCGTGACTTTACTAACTGATCTCTCATTTGAAGAAGAGAAGCTAACTGCTGGCATTGTTTGTTTTTGCACCTTGCCTCAGGCAACATATCTTTGCTGAGAAAGAAAGCAATAGCTCGTGCATCATGCTTATCTGTTTTGTTCACAGAGCGACGAACAACTTCAAACTGCCCAGGAGCAATTATTACTATGCGTTTAACGTAAGGTGAAACTGCATCATAAAAGAAACAGCTGTTACCTGTTGCCTCTATGGCTACTTCATCTGTTTCTTGAAGATCTTTGGTGAAATTATCCAAGTCTTTTAAGCGAAACGTTTGAATATGCTCAGGTTTCCCTTCTTGTAAGTAACAAACAGTAAAACTATTGGTATGTAAATCGACTCCAATGTGACGCATATTTTTTCCTCCAATTGCATATTTCAATATATCAGAGTAGAATATTGCCGGTTGTTCCAAACTCCTATACGAGGTCATCACATTTTGTGAGCCTCACGATGATTTTCGGTGGCAGGGGCAGTTAATCTCCCCACGAAGTCTTCTCTTTCTACTCCCTGGGCAGAAAGTGCTTCAGAAAAACATCCAACCTGCCACCTATCCACTCTGAGAAGTCATTATCTTCTCTTGCTTCCAACCAAGCAATACTTATTCATACCATCTCCCTATTTTTCCTCCAGTTCAAGTAAATAATTCTCGGCTATTTCTCTACTTGATATGTTTTTTTTAAATCATTCATGAAAACTTTTGCTCGATACATATTTCAGTGAATTTCTTATCTGATGTACTATACATTTCTGCTTTAGGAAATACACTGTTTATTGCTTTAGGAAAGCTTTTTAACACATACAATCAGGATATCTTCTACTCCTTTCTCTTTTAAGTCATTTAACATCCCTAGCCAAAAGTTAGCTCCCTCACTTTCTGCTATATAAAAGCCTAAAACTTCTTTTCTGCCATTTTGCTAATATGTTATACATACATTTGCTTACACAATGCCCGTCCTCCTTGACCTTAAAAAACCATGAACACTATTGGATATACAGATTGCAGCGGACGACTGCGCCATTCGTTGATTACCAGTAACAATTTGTCAGTAACACTTGATATCTCTGCTGCAGATATTTTATATTTCTTCTACATGCGATGCTATATCCCATGCCACTGGCATATGTACTTAAAACCTTTGCTTCAAGTTCGGTTGTTTGCCTTTTTCTGACTACTTGTGGCTCGAAACTTCCTTCTCTATCTCTTGGTGTCAATAGTTCAAATACTTGTCCGTAAAGTCTTTGAATTTCTTCGGTTGTTTTCTTCGCTTTCAGCCGACAAATGGTTTTCTATCTCGCCTTCCCTCTAGCAGTTTTTTTATAAATGGTGTTAATGCTCCATCTCTTCCTGTCAATGGTTTTCCTTCTCGTATAGATGATAAGATATTTGTTTCTAATTCTTTATAGTCTACCAAACCGGTAGTTCTGTTTGCTTGACTCATTGTCAAACCTCCATTTTTTTATCAATTTATTACTTTACTTCTCGGTTTGACACAGTTTATTTAACACTTCCCTAAGTACGTAAGAAAAAACACTCCTATACTGAAAGTACAAGCATTTGTTGAGATTATTAGGAATGTAAAACCTAGCAGAAATCTTGATAATTCAAACACTGAACAACTTCAAGCTATTGATAGAAAAATCCCTTAATTGTACATAGGCCAAGTTGGCTTATGTGTTCTTATTCTCACTTTGTAAACATGCCAATAATTTTATCCATTATTCCGCCCATATTTGCTTCAGCTTGAGTGTGTGCTATCTTACCACCGTGTGAAATTAATTTGGAATCTGCGCCAGGTGATATATTAACAAATTTACTACCAACAACTCCACTGCTAGTGATTAGCGCTGAGCTATCAACTGGGAGTTTTATATCCCTACTTATACACATGTCGATTCGTGCTATGTAGGTAGCTTTGTCGAGTGATACACCAGTTATGCTTCCGACTTCCACACCAGAGATCTTGACACTATCACCAACTCCTACACCGTTAGCATCAGTAAAAAGGCCATGTATTTTATAACAATCCTTATAGTTTTTCTTTATATAAGATAATTTATCAATAGCGAAGAAGATAAGAAAAATAGTAAAAATTAATACAAATGAACCAGCAGTTATTTCAAGTATATTTGACCTTCGCATCTTTAGTTATTAGGATTCCAGCTTTCATAGTAATTTTTCACCTTTTGGTTTGGGTAGTATGCATCTTTTGTACCTGTTAAATTAGGAATTTTTCTTTTGTTATTATTCACTGGTACTGCATTATCAGTATAATGCAGCCATATATGCCATGCTGGAGGAATTGTTGTAGGCTCAGAAACATTGTCATATATTACCCATCTTTTTCCTTTACTTGATTCATAGTAAGAATTTCCGTTTTCATCCCTACCTATAAGTTTACCTTTTCTCCTTAATAAGTTTGTTACTGAATTATAAATTTTAGATAACATAAAGGTATTAAAACAAAAAGTATTATATATACTAATACTTTAACGATGTATTAACAACAGTTTAATGCAATTACCAATTCTACAAGTTATTATACCAATAATTGCATCGATGTTCTGCTTTCTTACCAGGAAACATAGGGTGTCCTGGTTTATCTCTTTTTTTACAACGGCAGCTACTTTCTTTATTTCATTAATGTTGCTAGTGAAAACATACAATGGTGAAATTATAACTTATTATCTTGGAGATTGGGCTCCTCCATACGGAATAGAGTTGAGAATCGACATATTGAACTCCTTGATTCTAACTTTGGTGAATTTTATAGCGCTGATTAGCGTGCTTTATAGCTTTTATATTAACGAGAAAGAAATTAGCAAAAACAAGATCACTGGTTTTTACTCTCTATTTCTACTGTGCTTAAGCGGACTACTCGGGATTCTAGTAACAAACGACATATTCAATCTTTATGTTTTTTTGGAAATTTCATCTCTTTCTTCTTATGTATTAGTTTCAATGGGAAGGGACAAAAAAGCCCTGATTGCAGCATTTGAATACCTCATTAGTGGTACTGTAGGAGCAACATTTTACTTGTTTGGCATCGGCCTTTTATACTCTATGACCGGAACGCTCAACATGTCTGACATGGCTGAAAGAATAGTACCATTATACGATAATAACATCATAAGACTTGGTACATTATTCATTTTTGTTGGTCTCTCAATCAAAATGGCACTGTTTCCACTCAGTAAATGGCTGGTTAACGCATATAGTGAAGCACCAAGCTTCATTAGCGTGTTCTTTTCAGGTACAGTAACCAAAGTGATGATATATGTTTTTATCAGAATCTTTTACAATGTTTTTCAGCAAAATTTTTTCTTACCACTGCATAATGTGATAATTATCCTCGCACTTTGCGCTATTGTATTTGGATCAATATCTGCAATAATCGAAAAAGATATAAAAAGACTGTTTGCTCACTCCAGTATCAGTCAGATTGGCTATATACTTTTAATGCTGGGTTTAAATTCAAAATCAGGTTTGTTTTCAGCAGTTCTTCACATAGTAAATCATAGCATGATAAAAACGTCTTTATTCATGGTTGCAGGGTGTATTTCTTATAAGGTTGGTATGACAAAAATAGAAAATTTATCAGGACTAAAAAAGTCAATGCCCTATACAACACTCGCATTTACTCTACTTAGTTTAGCATTAATCGGTGTACCCTTGACAAATGGCTTTGTAAGTAAGTGGTATATGATGCAAGCAATTCTTGAATCTCATGCATGGGTCTCTCTGATGTTTTTTGCTGTTAGCTCTTTTTTTGCATTAGTATACATTTGGAAAATGGTTGAGAAAATGTATTTTGAAAACAGTACAGCATCAAACGCTGGAATGACACTTAATGAGGTACCATTGCTTATGCTCTTTTGTCTATTATTTATGGCAATTTTAACGGTAATAACTGGGATATATAGTAATCCAATTCGGTTGGTAATTAATAAATTTGCTTTTTGATTTTCTTATGTTTTATTGTATCTAAAAGTCTGTAAAGTTTTCGCTGTGGATAAGCTGAAGAAGATTCACTTATTATTAGTCATGAACGTAATAGCTCTGTTTTGTGTTGGCATTGTTGTTCAATATTCTTCTGCTGGAGGAAAGTGGGCTCCATTTGCAATTCACCAATTGGTCATATTCTCTTTCTTCCTTTTGCTTGCTATAGCTATGTCATTTATAGAGCTAGATTTTTATTTGAAGCACGCTTATTTTTTTTACATAGCAGCAGTAATTGCGCTGTTAGCAGTAAATTTTTTTGGCTCGCATATAATGGGTGCAACGAGATGGATAAGAATTGGGTCAATTAGTTTACAACCATCAGAATTTGTAAAAGTGGGCTTAATACTTGCACTTGCTTGTTATTTTAATAAACAAAGTGTGTATAAAATGATGAAATTTCAAAGCTTATTTAAGCCACTTATAATTATTTTCTTACCTGTATTCCTTGTATTGAAGCAACCTAATTTAGGAACAGCTGTAATAATATTGTTTATAGGAGCATCAATCATATTCACAGCAATAATGGAGAGACCTCATTTAATAATTTTTGGAACTCTTGGCATTTTCGCAATACCAGCTATTTGGCCTTTTTTGCGCCCTTATCACAAGCAAAGGATATTATCATTTTTGGATTCATCAGTAGATCCACTTGGAATAGGTTATAATGCACAGCAATCTCAAATAGCTATTGGTTCAGGAGGTTTGTTTGGTAAGGGATTTATTAATGGAAGTCAAACTCAACTTGGATTTTTGCCAGAGAAACGCACAGATTTTGCTTTTGCGGTACTTAGTGAGGAATGGGGGTTCTTAGGCAGCATGACTTTGATTTTACTCTATACCACATTCCTCGCTATAATATTCTCTATCGCTTACAGGTCAAAAAATTATTTTTCTAAGTTAATATCTATCGGGGTTTTCGCCTTTTTTGGTGCTCATTTCTTTATAAACATTGGAATGACAATAGGCCTTTTACCTATAATAGGTGACCCACTTCCATTTCTATCCTATGGCGGAAGCACAACTGCTGCGAGCTTAATATGTATAGGATTGCTACTTAGTTCCGTGGCATCTATAAAGGACTTAAAGCTAAGTTTCCGATTTCACCCATAGAAAGAGCTTAGACAACCATCACTCTGCTAATGGTTAACGTCTTATTCTTCAATGAGAATCCCATTTTACGGTGCTTAAATCTATTCCCTCTTGTACCATTTCCAAAAGTGGGCTCATTTCTCTTAGCCGTCCAACATTTTTAGTAACAAGATCTGCTGCATATAGAACTTCATCTTTAGTTGTAAATCGGCCAAGGCCAAATCTAATTGATGAATGCTCAAGATCGTGGCCATTGTTTAGTGATCTTATGACATAAGAAGGCTCAAGGGATGCAGATGTGCATGCAGAACCAGAGCTTACTGCTAAATCCTTGATTGCCATGATAAGAGACTCACCCTCAACATAAGGAAAACTTAAGTTGAGGTTACCAGGAATCCTATTTTCATAGTCACCATTTAAAACAACATCAGGAAATGCTTCTTTTATTTTGTTGTACAAAATATCTCTCAGTTCTTCTAATTTACTTGCTTCTGCTCCCATTTCTTCTTTAGCAATACGTGCCGCTTCACCAAAACCAACTGCAAGGGGAGTGGGAACTGTTCCAGAGCGCATGCCTCTCTCCTGTCCACCACCACTAATTAGTGGCGTCAACCTAACACGAGGATTTTTTCTACGGACATATAATGCACCTATTCCCATAGGTCCATAAATTTTATGGCTAGAAAGGCTCATAAGATCAATGTTCATTTCATTTACGTCTATTGGAACTTTTCCAAAGCTTTGGGCAGCGTCTGTATGAAAAAATATATTATGCTTTCTACACATTGCACCAATTTCTTTGACAGGTTGCATTACTCCGATTTCATTATTTGCCATCATCACTGAAATCAGAATTGTTTTATCAGTGATTGCCTCCTCAAGTTTCAACAAATCTATAATTCCGTTTTGCTTAACGGACAAATATGTAACTTTAAAGCCTTCATTTTCCAGATGTCGACAAGAATCTAAAACGCACTTATGCTCTGTGCAGACAGTTATTATATGATTTCCCTTATTCTTATAAAAATGAGCAACACCTTTGATAGCCATGTTATTTGATTCGGTTGCACCCGAGGTAAAGACGATTTCTTTGCTGTCTGCATTCACTAAATCAGCAATGTGCTTCCTTGCTTTTTCTACTGCTTCCTCAGCTGTCCAACCAAATGAATGGCTACGAGAGTGTGCATTACTAAACTCACCAAAATAAGGTATCATCACCTCCAAAACACGAGGATCTACTTTAGTAGTAGATTGATAATCGAGAAATATTGGTAATTTTATTTTAGCATTGCGTATTTTTTCCATATTCATAGTCAGGTTTCAGCATAGAAGTTACAATATTTAGTAGCACTAAAGCTTAATTTTTTCAAGATATTGATCTTACCCAGAAAAAGTAGACAGGTAGTTAAGACGTTTTTTTCATGAAAATGATGAATCAAATTTTTCAGGAATGCAATAGTTAATAGTAGAATGTCTACGTTGTTTGTTATAAAAAATTTCTATGTATTCAAATATTGCGGTTCTAGCTTCTTGTGCGGAGTGTTGTGAGGTATCAATGAGTAATTCCCTCTTTAGTGAACTAAAAAAGCTCTCCGAAACAGCATTATCGTAACAACAACCTTTGTGACTCATGCTAGAAATAATACTTTTTGTATTCAGTAAAAATCTCTAATTTTTAGAGGTGTACTGTGATCCTTGATCGCTATGAAATAGTAGATTTTTAACGGGTTTGCGCCTATCAACAGCCATCAATAAAGCATCTATAACTAATTGCTTATTTATTGAATTACTCATTGACCAACCAACTACCATGCGTGAATATAAATCTATTATTGCTGCCAAATATAGCCATCCTTCGTTGGTGTTTATGTATGTAATCCCATATCTTGTTTGGCTGATCAGTGGTGAAATTCTGATCCAATATGTTAGGAGTTATAACTCTATTGTCTGTTTGAAGTTTCTTAGTCTTAAACCTTCGTCTAAGTTGGGCTTGAATGCCATTTTCCTGCATAACATTTTGCACTGTTTTGATGTTATAATTTTTACCTAAAACCTTTAATTCAGCGTGGAGCTCCGTATCTGCATTGTGACGCTTGATATATCTTTTGAATATCTTTTATGAGCTCTTCTCTTGTTGATTTTTTATTACTTTTTTCCTTAGAAATCCATTTATAATAACCACAAGCAGATACGTTCAAAAACCTGCATAGCTCTCTTATTTTACAGCAGTTTTCATGCTCTTTTATAAAAGAATATTTCACTCTTTTTGGTTTGCAAAATATCCCAGGGCTTTTTTTAAAATATCTCTTTCTCTAGTTACTCTTGCAGTTCTTTCTTTAAATCAAACCGTTCTTTGTCATAAGGAGCCAACTTTCCTTTTCCTGGAAACGCGTCTGTCCCAGACATTTTATCATTGTATTTTTTTACCCACCTGCTTAATGAATCGCCGTTAATACCCAGATCTCTTGCTATTTTTGCTGATGATTGACCTGTTTCTTTAAATTTTAAAAAGTTCATGTTAGTCTCCTATAGTGTTAGTGGAATTTACTTTATGGTGGTGTCAGCCTCTTTGGTGTCATCTCAGCGTCCTTTTTCTTGTCATCTAAGTAGCCCTTTCCTTGTCATTCCAGTGCTTGACACTGGAATCTAGTTTCACCTTATGATGGTGTTATTCAAGTAGCCTCTATCCAAGTGCCCCTTTGGTGTCATCAGAGTAGCTGACACTGGGATGGCTTTATTGCATCACACTTTATGAGATGGTGATTTATGTTAAATTCATGTAACTATCTCAAATTTAGCCATACCAATATCAGTGAATTTATTAAGCAAATAGCATTTAGTTCTTTTTCTCGATTTATCTCAGATTTATTCCTAAAACTAAATCCGAATATTTGCTTTAATCTTGAGAAAAAACCTTCAATATAAGATCTTTTCCCATAATTTACTTCTTTTTCCATTCTTTCATGCCATCTTCACCGTATAATTTTATTAACCTAATAGCAGCATTCCTGTCAGACATATAATCTATTTCTGGATGTTCTGCTGCATTGTTTATTGGTGGAATTTTTGTCTTTATATCATATTCATTACACAACTTATAAAACTTGTGCCTATCACATGCTCTATCTGCATATAGTGCTTTTATGGCATGCTGAAAATCAACTTCTTTTAGCAAATCACAAGTGATCAGAGTAGACACCGTTACTGTATTTTACAGCTATGGCTTTTTTGTTGTTTATATTCAACATTACGTGCAATTTTCTCGTTTGCTCATAGCCACTCTGTCAGTGCTATTTTCCTTGCTGTGTGTTGTTGTATATACTAATTCCTGTACTGTCTATAGCAACTTCGATATCTTCTATATTATTTTCTGCAATCATTTATCTTAATATTAAGTTTTTTTTGATGCTTGTGAATAGCTGCAAATTTTTTCCTATTTGTTGCAGATATCCTTTTACAAACCCTACCGTTTGTCTTAAGCCAATTCTAAAAAGATTAACGATTATATGCACCAAAATCACAACTTTATCACTATAAATATAGTTGCCGCCCTGCATTTTTGGACTATTTTCATACCAATTTTCGATAGCTTCATCGATGTAACGAAAAATATTCCCCCTTTTTTTAAGGAATTTGTTATATTCGTTTTGGTTACTGACTTTCATTTTCTGTGGCATATTTTTTCTTCAACAGTTAAATGGCTGTTTTATAATGAATTTTGTCAGTAACTTCCAGTTCTTTTTACTTGAGCGATGCAACAAAGCCATCCCGATTCCACTAAAATCACTCTTTCCCTTAATTCATATTGATATGGTGACTCCATTTATTCCCTCACTTTCAGCTTTTTCTTGCTTTACCATATCTCTTCCCCTCTTGTCTCTATCTTTATGTATTAAGCTATATAACTCAAAATCTTGATAAAATGCAGAAAAGTTTTTTTAATTTCAGCTCCATCCTCGAAGAGTTAGAAAATAACTTTAAGCAAGTTAGTCAGAATTTTTCTGACGCAAAGGAACAAGTTTTAAATTTAGCTGTCAACTCTGAAGATTTGGCAGGCAAGTTTCTTAATTATTACCCGAATATGTGCATAGTATAAAATTAGCTTGATAGACTTCAAGAGCTTTGCCTATGAAGTCAGTGTGCTTCTTGAAATGCAATATACTTTTATTACTTTAATTATAAAAATCCGTTAAGCCTTCTTGCCAATTACTACAATATTTTCACTTGGAAAAAAGTAGTCAGGTATAGCCATATTTTTTGGTGCAGGACCGCCAATTACTCGGCCTGATGTGTCATAATATGAACCGTGACAAGGGCAGAACCAACCGTTGCCGTCTTTTGTAGCGTGATCAACTGGTACACATCCAAGATGGGTGCATATTCCAATCATAATTAACCATTCATCTTTTCCTTTGTATACTCTTTTTTCATCTGATTCAGGATCTCTCAAATTTTCTGCATTTATGGCTCTTGCAGCCTCAATCTCTTGTTTTGTGCGCTTGCGGATAAATACTGGCTTACCTTGCCATTTTACCTTTTTTCCTTGTCCTTCTTGAATATCAGATAGATTAACCTCAACCGTAGACATCGCTAAAACCTCAGCAGAAGGATTCATAGACTTAACCAATGGCCAAAGACCGCTTGCAGCTCCTATACCTGCCATGGCACACGTAGTTAATGTGATAAAATCTCTTCTACTCTTATTTTTGGCAAAATCTTTAACAAGAGATGTTTTTTTATTCTTCTCATTCGTCAATGATTTTTTATTTTTAGTTAACTTCTTATCCATCAATCTCTACTTGGACATAGACATATATTTTAATTTAAATATTATAGATTAATCAATAGAAATTTGCACTATTTGCTTAACCTTTGCTATACAGTTAAGAATAAACAGAGTTTTCAATTTCGGAAATACTATCTTCAGTGGAATCGGGATCCTCAATTTTCGCTACTGACACCACCTTTTCTCTACTCTCTGTTTTAAACAGAGTGACTCCTTGAGTGCTACGTCCTGCAATTCTGATATCATTTACTAAAATACGAATTAACTTTCCTTTATCTGTAATAAGCATGATATTATCACCCTGTTCAACTGGAAAGCTAGCAACAACATTACCGTTTCTGTCGGTAGTAAGGATATTTGTAATACCAACACCACCTCTATTTGTTACCCTATACTCGTACGCAGAAGTTCTTTTACCAAAGCCATTTTCAGTAATAGTTAATATGAACTCCTCATTCATTGCAAGTTTTAAGAACAGTTTGTTATCTATTCCTAAATCATTCAAAGTCTTTTCCAATTTAGAATCAATGGAGTTATTAATTGCAGTCCCCAGTCTTTTTGCAAGTGGAACTTTTAAGTAAAGTTCTTTTGTTTCTGTTGCTACACCTATCCCATTTAATATGGTCATAGATATCACGCTGTCATTCTTTGCAAGTTTGATACCTCTTACGCCATCTGAATTGCGACTTTTAAATTGACGCACATCACTTACAACAAATCTGATACTTTTGCCGAATCTTGTTGAAAGAAAAACATGATCAATTTCATTGCATACTTTAACTGATATTAACTTATCTCCTTCATCGAGCTTGATTGCTATTTTTCCATTGCTTGGAATATAGTGAAAATCCGCTAAAGAGTTGCGCCTTATGTTCCCATGAGCAGTAGCAAAAACTATGTTTTGATTTTCGTCATTTTCACTTGGTAATGGCATTATATTAGTTATAGTTTCACCATCGCTAAGCGGAAATATATTAACAAGTGCTCTTCCACGTGCAGTTGGCTCTGCAAGAGGTAACTTATAAACTTTTAATCTATAAACTCGGCCAATATTAGAAAAGAATAAAAGGCTAGTGTGGGTATTCCCAACAAATAATTTTGTGGTTACATCCTCTTCTTTTAATCCTTGTCCTAGCTTTCCTTTTCCACCACGACGCTGAGTTCTATAATGAGAAAGCTTCACACGCTTGATATAACCATTCATAGTTACGGTTATCACCATATCCTCTTGTGGAATTAGATCTTCAGCTTCAATGTCCGTATCTGATTCCTCTATTGAAGTTTTTCGCGGCACAGCAAATCTGTTCTTTATTTCTTGTAGATTGTTTTTTATTTCTTTCATCAACTTCTCTCCTGAGCCAAGAAAAGCGATATATTCTTTTATCAGGTTGATCATTGAACTTAGCTCAGCTTCTAATTTGTCTTTTTCAAGGCCTGTTAAACGTTGCAATTTCATGTCAAGAATAGCTTTCGTTTGCAGCTCAGTTAATCTATACACTCCGTCTTTCAAAAAGCTTGTGCTGTCTGAGATTAATCCAATAATTGTGTTTATCTCAGCTGAAGTTTTCCATTCTTTATTTAAAAGTTCTCTACTTGCTTCCGCAGGATCTTTTGCACCACGGATGATTTTTATCACTTCATCTATGCTCAAGACCGCAATGTAGAGCCCTATATATATATGAGCTTTTTCCCTCGTTTTTCTTAGACGAAACTCTGTTCTCCTGATTAATACTTCTTTTCTAAAATCAATAAAAGCAGCTATAATTTCTTTCAACGACATCAAAGCAGGCCTGTTGTTGTTGAGGACTAAAGTGTTAACACTAAAACTACTTCTTAGTGGAGTTAGTCCCAATATTTGATTAAGTATAAAACTTGCTTCAGCATTTCTTCTGAGGTCAATTACTACCCTAATACCAGACTTATCAGATTCATCCCTAATTTCTGTTATGCCATCAATTCTTTTTTCTTTTACAAGCTCACCTATCTTCTCAATTAATTTTACTTTATTTACCTGGTAAGGTATTTCATCAATCACTATTGCTTGCCTATCTTGTGACAGCTCTTCCATGTGAGTCTTGCCTTGCACAACAATTGATCCACGACCCGTTGCAAATGCTGATCTTATTCCAGACCTTCCAAGAATCGTTCCCCCAGTTGGGAAATCCGGTCCTGGCATCACTTCAAGTAACTCATCCAAAGTAACTTCAGGATTATCTATATATAACATACAAGCATCTATTATTTCTCCAAGGTTGTGAGAAGGAATATTGGTTGCCATACCAACTGCAACACCGCTTGCACCATTTACCAATAGATTCGGAAATTCTGCAGGCAGTACAACAGGCTCTGTTTCATTTCCATCATAGTTTGGCCTAAAATCAACTGTATCTTCGTCAATATCATTTAGTAAAAAATGCGACACTCTGTGGAGCCTTGCTTCTGTATATCGCATTGAAGCTGGCGGATCTCCATCTATCGAACCAAAGTTACCTTGCCCATCAATAAGTGGTAAAAGAAGAGAAAAATCTTGAGCCATCCTGACCAAGGAGTCATAGATAGCCATGTCACCATGTGGGTGATATTTTCCCATTACATCCCCGACTATACGAGCTGCTTTTTTATACGGTTTACCGGCATCGAACCCAGCCCTCGACATTGCGTATAATATGCGCCTATGAACAGGTTTAAATCCATCTCGCACATCAGGTATAGCTCGACTTATGATCACACTCATTGCGTAGGAGAGATAAGAATCCTCTAGCTCTTTCACTATTGAAACTGGTACTATGTTGTCTTGCATTTTCTATACTTTGATTGAAATAATTGTAATATTAATATTCAACTAGGCTAATGGGCAATGACAGACTTGAACTGCCGACCTCCTCGGTGTAAACGAGATGCTCTACCAGCTGAGCTAATTGCCCCTCTAGATATAATTCTATAGTTCAATGTTGTTGTTGTAAACAAAAATAGCGATACAAGCAACTCTTATGGAATCGCTGGGTGCGCACTATGGAGTTGTATAAATTTTAGCCTTGCTACCACCTTGTATAAAGGTATTCTTTCACTTGCATTTTTTGACATGTTCAACAACTTTGAATAACATGCTGTGGCATTTTTAAAATCTGAGAGCTTATCTAGAATAACAGCTAAATTATAGGTATAAAAAATATTGTTTTGATCTAAAGAAATTGCTGCTTTCATATATTCTTTAGCTTTTACGTAATCCCCTTTTTTCATATAGATCAAACCTAAATTTGCTGATAAAGGGGCGCTATTTCTGAGTGTATCATACAATTTTAACATTTCACTCAATGCTAAATTAGGATCATATTGTGAGATTATCGTCAGAAAATTCTTTAATACATAAGGGTTGCTAGGATATTCTTTTAACAGTCTTGTGTAAATCTCTACAGCTTTTTTAAATTCTTTGTTAGCGTAATAGATGTTCCCTAGTCCAATTAAAGTACTTTCATGATAAGGAAATTTTGCGATAATCTGATTGAGGAGAGAAGTAGCTGTTTCACTATCTCCTAACTCAAAGGAATCTTTTGCTTTTTTTAAAATAGAGTATATGTCAAAATTCTTGCCAGAATTCTGCGAAATTTTGATATTAAATTTGTCACTTTTTCTCTCGATAACATCAAGATCTTTATATTTTTTATCAGCTTTTATATGCTTGACAACACTATCAAAGACCTTCTGTATCTCCAAATTTTCACTAGCATAGGTAACAGAAGACCTCCATAAAATCACAACGCAAATTAACATGCAGACAAACATAGATCCTAGTGTTGTGGAATTGGCTGCAGCGCGTAACCAGTAAATCTTATTTCTTTGAACTATACGCAACACATTACAAATTCATAAATGCTAAATTACTTATCTAATATAATAATAAAGATATTATTAATTGGCAGATACTATTTAGAATGAGTTAAAAGAGCACTTCTACACATTCCATATGGTTGCCAATTACACTCCTCACATGCGTAGTCAAATTTCTCTAAAGACATTTTCTTTCTAATTCTTTTTAATGCTTTACTCCAGGTCAAAATCTCGCCAATTTTTATTCCTAAAATTTCCATATGCCTTCTATCTAGCTCTAAAACTTTAGCTTGTGTGGTACATTTACCTTGTTTAGTCTGGTTTGGGCAAACACTACAAATAGTGTCAAGATTATCAACTACTTCGATTTTAGTATTAGGATCACTAATTACTTTACTTGCTATCTTTTTGTAATTTTCTACAAAGCTCTGAGAATATCCATAACCTTGAAATGCAAGAGTGCACATAAAATGATGAGGACGAAACCTTATCACTTTTTCAAATACTGCAAAGCTGCTACAAGTAGAAAAATTTTTACCAAACCAGGAAGGATGAATGGTAAAACACCTACCATTATTGCTTGTTTCAGACCCACGTAAATAGTAAGCCAACTAATACCACAAATAAAGATTACGAATGTACCCGCCAGACAACTTAAAGAATTACACATAAATGATTTATATTTAGAGTTCAGTAATTCATTTACTCTGCTCATTACTACAACAGCAACTAAACAGCCAATCAAATATCCACCTGTTGGCCCGAGAAAAATGTGATAACCACTAGAAAAATTCGCAAAAACAGTCAATCCTGCTGCACCAAGTGATAGATATGTAAGCACAGAATAGAATGCTGTTCTGCGGTTAAATTTAAGCCCAATAAGCATTACTCCTAAAGTTTGCAATGTGATAGGCACAGGCTGCAATGGTATGCTTATTTGAGCCATCAAGAATAAAAGTAAAACGCAAGACAATATTTCAGCCAGTGTTGATCTGCTGCTAGATTGTGTTATAAACATACTTTCCCAATAAAAATAACTTATTAAATGTCATATATGTGTATGAGAGGTTTTGCAATTTAAATTTTGCTCATATTGTGCTACAATGAATTATTTATGCACTATTAAACTAAAAATGATGAGTAAACAAGATCTATTATCGTTGATGAAAGCAAGACACAGCGGACGTTCATACGATCCTACAAGAGCAATATCTCAGGAAGACATGGATATTTTAATGGAAGCTGTAAGGCTGACTCCCTCATGTTTTGGTGATGAACCCTGGAGATACGTAATATGCAACAAACAGAACAATCAAAGCGCATGGGAAAAGCTGTTAAATTGCCTTGATGAATCTAATCAAAAGTGGGCAAAAGATGCACAAATACTAATTATATCTCTAAGCGCTAAGAATTTCCGTAAATCTGACAAAGGTGAAAATTTTTGGGCTAATCACGATACTGGTGCAGCAAATTATGCACTTATGCTACAGGCTGCAGCTATGAACTTAATGGCTCATCAAATGGGTGGATTTGATAGAGATAAAATAGTAGAAAAATTCAACATATCCGATGATTTTAATGTAATATCAGTGATAGCGGTTGGTTACGAAGAAGATGGCGCTGAAACAAGTAAGAAAAAAAGAAGACCAATAGAAGAAATATTTTTTTATGATGAGTGGCCAAAAACTAGTTAACTTACTTTGACCACCCCTCTCTCAATACCTTAAAAATAGGATTATCTGGTAAGTAATTTTTTTTATTGTACCTTTTTCAATTGCTTGCCAGTCTTTCCATGAAAGCTTCTCGTTTCCAAGTTCATAGTCCATACCGTCCCACACGTCTTCACGAAAACCATAAACAGCAAAGTGCCAATTATATTCATTAAAAATAGAAGTAAGATCTCGAAAATAGCTCTCTAATCCTTTTGAACAGCGATGCCCGCCAAACTCTCCAACAAAGATCTTATAATTTGGTATATTATATTTCTCTTGGAAAACTTTGACTGGTTCTATATATGATCTGAGTGTATTTCTATTCCAGTACTCTTTTTTATTTGTGTCAGCAGAACAAATATATCCTGGATAGAAAAATTTCCCCTGGTTTAGTTTTAAATTTGTATAAACAAAAGGCTCGTATATGTGAAATGAATAAAGAACATTGTGATCATTAAGTGGTTTTAATTTGTCGAAAGCCTGAGGATCGCCATAACTACTGCTGTCCAGTATGATAGGGGTTTTTAGGTCAATGCTTTGTTCTACGTTATAAATAGCCGAATCTGCAGTATTATAAAGCCTTTCTGGATGTGGTTCATTTAAGATATTATATCCAACAATAGCAGGATGATCTTTAAGCTCTTTCGCAAGATCTTGCCAAAATTTTGCTGCTTGTTTTTGAAAAGCTTGATCTGACCATAAACGTAAATCATCTTTATCGTTATTATTTTGCTTCCATCTAGATCCAGGTAAGCTAAGCATCGTTAATACTACTGGTATTTTTTATTGATGAAAAGCATCTAAAACATCTTTCAGAACTTTCAGATCTTTGGAAATCAGGCCAGGATAATTGTCTGCATTGCCTAAGAGGAAGTCACGTTGCGTAGTTTCAAATTTGTCAGGAGCAAGACGAATAAAACCAATTTTGTATTCCTTTGCTGATTTGATTAAGTCACTATCAACTTTTCTATTGAAAACATTTGCTCTCTTTCTAACTCCAGTTTGCCAAAAGAGCATTTTGCTGTTCTCCGGTATTGACTTAGCACTCACATTACAGAAAACTATAGAATACAAAACAGCTGTAATTAGAAGAAAAATTTTCACTTATGTAATTTTGCTATAATGGTAAGTAACCTAACAAACAAGATCCCGTTTGTAAAGATGCACGGTACTGGCAATAGTTTTGTTATCATAGACTCACGTTCAGCAAATAATTTAGACTGGAATTATAGACAAATTGCTGATCAAGGCAGTTGTGATCAAGTGATAATTATAACAATGTCTAATGCTGCAAACTGCTTTATGCATATCTACAATGCTGACGGTAGTCGAGCTGAAATGTGTGGAAACGCAGCACGCTGTGTTGGATATTTGATAATGTTAGAAAAAGGTACTGAATATATCACTATTGAGCTGATAAATAATCGTATCTTAGAATGTTTTAAAGTGGGTGATAAATCAATAAAGGTCAATATGGGTAAACCACTGCTTAAATGGAATGAAATTCCTCTTTCTTGTGAATGCGATCCCCTTTATCTACCTATAGAGCTTGAAATGCTGAAAGAGCCAGTTGCAGTAAATATTGGTAACCCTCATATAGTTTTTTTTGTTGATAACATAAGCGAAATACCATTGCAGAATTTAGGACCAAAGCTAGAAAATCACGAATTATTTCCTCAGAAAACAAATGTTAGTATTGCACAAATAGAAAAATCTGGAGAAATAAACTTAAGAGTTTGGGAAAGAGGAACAGGTATTACTGCTTCATGTGGTAGTGCGGCTTGTGCAGCATTTGTTGCATCTATACTTCGTAAGTGTTTGGCTACTAAACAAACTTCAGTACATTTACCAGGAGGTCATTTACTGATTGAGTGGTCAAAAAATATACTGATGACTGGGGATATAGGGTTTTTATGACCTAGGCTAGGCACTGACACTCATTACTTCTAACACCTTTTTACCAATCACAGCAGGGGTTTCTGCAATCGCAATCCCAGCACTGCGCATAACCTCTAACTTTGCACCAGCACTTCCACCGCTGGAAGAGATGATTGCTCCAGCGTGTCCCATACGTCTTCCTGGAGGTGCCGTTTGGCCTGCTACAAAACCAACGATTGGCTTTTTAGTTTTTTCTGTTTTCACAAAATGTGATACATCTTCTTCTTCGTTTCCACCTATTTCACCAATAACTACAATACCATGAGTATCGTCATCTTTTAAAAAGAGCTCCATACAGTCAACAAATGTCATACCATGAACTGGATCCCCCCCAATTCCGATACATGTGGATTGACCAAGACCAACAGCGGTTGTTTGTGCTACTGCTTCGTAAGTTAAAGTTCCGGAGCGAGACATAATTCCTATGTGTCCACGCTTATGGATATGGCCAGGCATAATTCCTATTTTGCATTCTTCAGGTGTAATAATTCCCGGGCAGTTGGGACCAATCAATTGACTTTTTGAGCCGATAAGCGCACGCTTAACTTTCACCATATCAAGTATAGGAATGCCCTCTGTAATACAAATTATCAATTCTATTTTTGCATCTATTGCTTCAAGTATTGCAGCAGCAGCAAATTTAGCAGGTACATATATAACTGTGGCATTTGCACCGTTTTTTTCTTTGGCTTCTGCTACAGTATTAAAAACCGGTAAATTAAGGTGAGTGCTACCACCCTTTCCAGGAGTTACACCTCCCACCATTTTCGTTCCGTAATCAATTGCTTGCTCTGAATGAAATGTGCCTTGTGCACCAGTAAAACCCTGGCATATTAATCTTGTATCTTTGTTTACTAAAACGGACATGCTTTATTTCACCTCTTTTACTATCTTTTGCGCAGCATCACCCAGTTCATCTGCAGCAATAATATTTAATCCTGACTCTTCTAAGATTTTTTTTCCTTCTTCAAAATTAGTACCTGATAATCTAACCACTAGAGGAACTTTAATGCTCATTTCTTTTGCAGCCGCAACAATTCCACTTGCGATAATATCGCAACGCATTATACCACCAAATATGTTAACCAGAATTCCTTTTACGTTGCTATCAGACAATATGATTTTAAATGCTTCAGTTACAGTTTCTTTACTCGCTCCACCACCAACATCCAAAAAGTTAGCAGGCTCTGCTCCGTAGTATTTTATTATATCCATTGTTGCCATCGCAAGACCTGCACCGTTTACCATGCAACCAATACTGCCATCCATTTTGATGTAACTGAGCCCATACTTTGAAGCCTCTATCTCTTCTTTCACTTCTTCATCATAATCACGAAGTTCCATAATTTCTGGGTGACGATATAAAGCATTGTCATCGAAATTAATTTTCGCATCGAGCGCAATAAAATCTCCAGAATTTGTTTCAACCAGTGGATTAATTTCAATTTGGCTCGCGTCAGTTGCAATAAACGCATCATATATTTTTTTTGCAATGTTCGATATCTTTTCTATTTGTTCTGGACTCAAATGAAAACTGCTGCTTAACTTGCTGCTATCAAAACTTGTAGCAGAATCAATATCAAATTTCACAATTTTTGCAGGAGAATTTTTTGCCACTTCTTCGATGTCCATTCCACCTTCTGAGGAAAATATGAATATTGGCCTACTGAGCTTCGGGTCGATTACCAGGCTTAAATAATACTCTTTCTTAATGCTTGAGCCTTCTTCAACGTACACTTTTCTTACTTGCTGCCCGCTTAGCCCTGTTTGATGAGTAACTAAAGTCATACCAATCATGTTCTTTACAAACTGTTGAGCTTCTTCAACTGACTTTGCTAGCTTTACACCACCAGCCTTACCCCTACCACCTGCATGAATCTGAGCTTTAACCACAAACACGTCAGATTTTAGTTGATTTATTTGAGTTTCTACTCCTTCTGCAGATGTAGCAACAAAACCCTTTGGTACCGGGACATTAAACTTGTGTAAAATTTCCTTTGCTTGATATTCATGAATATTCATAAGATAACTAATTATTAACCTTAGTAAAAACTACCAACCATAACGCTGTCTTCTGCATTCTTGCTGATACCTCTTTTTCCTTGCTTCAGCTTTTTTTTTAGCTGTTTTCTCTGATTTCTTTTCGTGATATTTTTTTTTCATTTTGAGCCCTCTTCCTTCCTTTTGAATTATTTTTCTCAACACTGGAAGAGCTCTATCTACATCACCATAATGGACTGATACTTCAATCAAACTCTATACCTCCTTCGGTAATCACTTCAAAATCCATTTATAAATTAGAAAATTAACATTGTCAATTATTTTATAAACTTGAGCGATAGAATATGATATGCAGTGATTTATATGAAAAAAGCTTCATTCTGCTGTCAATCATTTACTTGCTGATAAAAATTGCTCTTAGGTTACAGTGCTCTTGTAATTTTTCTAATCTCGGGGCGGAGAGATTTGAACTCCCGACCCTTTGGTCCCAAACCAAATGCGCTACCAGGCTGCGCTACGCCCCGACTTCTTTACTAAGAGTATCGATAGTTCGGAAAAATGCAAGTTTCATTTATTTCTTTTAGGAAAAATATAATGCAGATTTCTTTATATAGAGTGTCAAGTTGCACTAGCCATATTAAAAAATCTAGCTATACCAATTGGTGAAGGTTAATGCAGCAACTACAGCAGTATCAACTCTCAAAATTCTTTTTCCTAGACTCAGTTTCTGACAAAATTTATTGGCAGAATCAAGTTCGTAAGATGAAAAACCACCTTCGGGGCCAACAATAATAGCAACGTTTTTCTTGCCTTTTAGAACTTTATTAGGAGGTTGTCCTTCACCTGTTTCATCACACAAAACAAAATTTTTATTCTGGGAATCGGATAATTCACAAAAATTAATAGGAAGAAAAATCTGTGGTATACTTGTCCTACCGGATTGTTCCGCAGCTTCAATTGCCTGTAATTTCGCTCTACTTAGGTTAATGTTTTTTACTACTGTACGTTCTGTTGAAATAAATTGAATGCAGGTTACTCCCATTTCAGTTGCTTGTCTTACTATGTTGCTTAAGGCGCCGCTTTTTACCAGAGCACAATACAAATATAGATTTTTTTCATGTTGTTGTTGTTTAGTGCGTTCTTTTATTATAATTTTTGTCGATTTACTTGATATATTCACTACTTCTCCTAACCATTCTCCATCCTTTCCATTAAAAAGATAGATGTTATCATGCTTCTTAAGCCGCATTACATTGTAAATATAGTGACTTTGTCGTGGATGAAGCGCCAAACTTACATTTTGTGATAAAGCTTCTTCAACATAAAGCCTAATTTTTTTCATTCAAAACTTTAGTTATTTGCATTCTGTTTGAGTGACTCTTACGGGATTTGAACCCGTGTTACCACCGTGAAAGGGTGGTGTCCTAACCACTAGACGAAAGAGTCGACTTGAATCTAACTGAGTTATATCGATTATACATATAAAGTCAATTCAATTATTTTGAATCACACAGTTAGAGTGATATATCAGTGATTTTATATCGACAGCCTCCTATTACCCCATGTTCAATGCTTACTGAACCTATCTCAGATTTAGGAGCTTTAGATCCTAAATCTAATTTTTGTTCAACTTTTGTATCTGAATCATAGCCAGAATCGTATCCAGAATCTCTACGCTCAAAATTTTGCCTTATTTCTTTTACGTTAAAGCCAGCCTTGGTCTTGATTTGCTGACTTATTAGTACTTTGCTCATTTAGTTTTACTTGCAAATTATTCACTTTATCCTTCACTAATCCATGATAAGTCCCAGAATTATCTTTTATATGTTTTGCTTGTCTTTCTGATCTCTTTTTCGATAAATCTACTTTAGCCATAAATAGGCTCTGGTTGCTCTTTATGATTTAAGCTGGTGGGCTTTTTTTGCTCTGAGAAATCATCTACATCTTCATAAATAGGTTCTCCTGATATACTAGAATAACCACTATCTTTCAATGATAAATTTTCGGTAGATCTTTTATGCAAATCATATACTTCAGCATAAATGGATTCTTCCGATACGCTCAACTCTTCTAATGAGTTACTAACCTTAGCGTCATATACCTCATCATAAATGGGCTCTTTTAAAAGTAAAATATCATCATGTTCAAAAATTCTAGGAGGTTTTTTAGGTGAGTTGGCCTTAAATTTTAGCTCTACTTCCTCTTTAAGCTTGTCACAACTTTCCGTTTGTTTCAAAATCTCCAATATTTCTTTTCTTTCTTTTTTTATTAGCTCACCAAGCACTAAACAACATTTTTCTTTACGATCTTTGAGACTGTCCTTATCTCCGTACTGCTAGCTTCTGATGCTATTTTGTATTGAAGGATTACATTTCCTATACTATTATTTATTTCATTAATATTTGCTCCAGCACTAATAAGTAACGTCATTACATTATGATCAAGATTTGTTACTGCATACTCTAAAGCTCGATTTAAAGTTTGATCATTATTCAAGTCAAATGACCCCTTGTTCCTAAAAGGATTAATTCTAGAAAAGAGTTTTTCAAAGCTGTTTACTATATTATGAAGACTTTAAGCTAGCCTCACGCCTCTTATATTGCTATTTCTAGCAGATTTAATTAAAAAACTATCTACTATACCCATGATTGTACCCCTCTATATAAAAGCTCACCATTGTGGTACAATTTTAAACTATAACGATTTATTTTATATTAATAACCGCTTTTCACACCCACTTGACAAGAGGCGGCATCGACATCATAATTGCATCGGGGTTACCATTAGTCATTAAACCAAACCTTGTACCACGATCATAAAGAAGATTGAACTCCACATATCTGCCACGTTTTATCAATTGTTCTTCTCGTTGTTCTTTTGTCCAAGATTTTTGCATATGTTTGTGTATGATGTGTAAGTAAATTTCTAAAAAGGCTTCACCTACTGCTTTTGTGAACTCAAAATCATTTTTCCAGTTGCCAGAAGTTAGATTGTCATAAAAAATTCCACCAATACCACGTGGCTCTTTTCTATGTTGTAAAAAAAAGTAATCATCACATTGCTTTTTAAATTTCGGATAATATTCGATGTTGAACTCATCGCAAGTTGCTTTAATTGATTCGTGAATATACTTGCAATCTACCTCATCTTTATAAATTGGAGTAAAGTCCATTCCTCCACCAAACCATTGTTTTGAGGTATATATCAGCCTTGTGTTCATATGTGCTGCAGGGATAAGGGGAGATTGCATGTGAGACACTAAAGATATACCGCTTGCCCAAAACTCTCCATTGCTTTCACTTGCACCAGGAATTTCATTAATGGCTGAGTCTGCGAGCTTTCCGTATACTCTTGAAACGTTTACTCCAACTTTTTCAAAAATATTACCAAAGATAATTGTAGATTCACCACTTCCTCCACCTGGTCGGTTCCACTTTCTTTTTTCGATTTTTGGTTCTGTGAATGACTGTACCTCAATTGATAAGAAAGATTCGGTGATCTTGTTTCTCAGTGCGCAGAACCATTCAAATGCTTGTGTCTTTTGTTTTTCCATAATACCTTCTGTTGGCTTGTTAATATTATTGTACTCTATATTTACAGGACTTAATTAGATTGGGATAGTAACTACCCATCAAGGATGTTAATAAATCTATAATAATTAAATCAATATAGTAGAATATTTTTATATGTGCAAGGATGCCAAGCAATAATAATGAGTAAAAGATACATAGATAACAAAAAAGAGAACAGAGTTGACTTCATACTAAGAAATTATGGGATGTCAATTGTTGTGATGGCAGTCATTATGTTCTTACCTCCAATAGCAATATCAGTACTCTATTTTTCTAATGTATATAGTCAGCATGTTAATATAGAGATTAATTTATTAATTAGTACTCTAATGACTCTCTTTGTGGTATATAATATAAAACGTTACAAGTATCTACTTAATATCATAGAGTTTCAAAATGCAATATTTGCAAATGCGCTGAATCATAATACAGAGTTTTGTCTCATTTTACATAAAGATGAGGGTATTATTTATGCTGATGCGAGGTTCTACGAAAGGTTTAAAGATCACATAAACGATGATGTTACGCTAGATAAAATTCTTGAAGCAGGAGATGTTTCAGAAAAAGACAGAAAATCACTCTATCATGCGTTAAGAAATAACACTTCTGTAAAAGTATGCATTTCCTTAAGCAAGAAGAGTAGAATATCTAACTTTCTTTTGCTCTCTGAACCAATACCGGATAATCCACAAATTGCTATAAATAGTAATAAGACTTTAAATTTATCATTAGCCCCAATAGCAAGACCGAGTGGGTATTTTGTACTGAAGGCAACACAGGTAAACAAAGAGCAGGTATATGAAGAGTTGATAGAGAAACACAATATAGCAACTTACGTTGCAAATACAAAAGGAGGTATCTTATCTGTAAATAAAAGATTTTTAGACATGTTTGAACTAAAAAAATTGGAAAAAGGTAGCTCAATCAATGATTTTATATCTCAATCTAAGTATGACGATACAATAACCAAAAATGAAATTATGTTTTTTACTATAAGCGGTGCTCCATTTAAGGCTTATATGAGTACTGCTATATTTTGTGATAAATACAATCATAGCTATATACACGGCTTTATAACACCAACTGAATCAAATATTGTTGATTATCAACTACACCCTTGTTTTACAAATTCGTCAATTGCTATTGCACAATGCGACATAAATGGCAATTTTATAAAGAAAAATATAGCATTAGTAAAACTTGCGGGGTCAAATAATGGTTCTATCTTTGCATTGATATCAGATGGTTATCATATGAAAGTGCGTGAATATTTTTCAAGTAATAGGATAAATAATGCGTCCTTTGATGTGCAGCTCAATGGCGGTAATAACATAAAAATATATTTTAATAAGTTTCTTCATAATAAAGTGATGTTCATACTTTGTTATTTTATTGATAATACTGAACGTAAAAAACTAGAGATAAAACTTGAGCATTATCAAAAGGTGCAAGCTATAGGGCAATTAGCAGGTGGTATTGCACATGATTTCAATAATATATTAACCGGAATAATAGGATTTTGTGATTTGCTTTTACTCCAGCACTCAGCTAGCGATCCATCTTTTGGAGATATAATACAGATACAGCAAAATGCAAAACGTGGGTCAAATTTAGTAAGACAACTGCTTGCTTTTTCAAGAAGACAGACTTTGCAGCCAAAGATTATTAATGTAAATGGTACGATAGCTAATCTTTATGAAATGATCAAAAGATTAATAGGTGAAAATATAAAATTTAATATTTATTATGGTAGCGATTTGGGTGCTGTTAGGGCTGACCAAGGACAATTAGAGCAAGTTATGCTTAACTTAGCAGTTAATGCTGGTGCTGCTATGGAAAAGGGGGGAGAGTTAACTATACGAACCTTTAATCAAAAGGTTGATTCATTAAATTCTACACCTCAGGATATGTTTTCTCCAGATAAGGAAACGATTGAACATGGGAATTATGTTGTGATTGAAGTGATTGATACTGGATGTGGAATGACGAGTGATATAATTGAAAAGGCATTTGATCCATTTTTTTCTACCAAAGATATTACTTCTGGTACAGGTCTTGGCCTCTCTACTGTATATGGCATTATTAAACAAACCGAAGGATACATCTATGTTGCTAGCAAAGTGAATCATGGAACTAAATTTAGCATATTTTTGCCCATAGTTTACATATCAGATAAAAATGATGAAGAGGAAGATAGTAAAGAAATAGAGAAACCGGTAGAGATGAAAGGTAATGGTATAATTTTATTAATTGAAGATGAAGATTCAGTAAGGGAATTTACTGCTAAGGCTCTTACAAGAAAAGGATTTAATGTAATAGAAGCGAGTATAGGCAGCGAGGCACTAGAGATCATTAGAAAAAAAAATCAACACATAGATCTAATAATCACTGATGTAATCATGCCAGAGGTGAGTGGTCCAGAAATAGTTAAAGAAACATTGATACATAGGCCAAACATCAAAGTTATTTTTATTTCTGGGTATGCAGAGGATGCTTTTTTAAAGAGCGATGAAATCAATATAGAAGACTTCCATTTTTTACCCAAACCATTTACTCTGAATGAGTTAGGAAATAAGGTTCAAAGTGTGTTACACAAGACAAAAAAAGGCAGTTTACTTTGAGCATGATTGGCAACAAAAAAAAATTTCTAATGCAAAAATTTCTTGCATATATACAATAGAGTTATTTTATACATAAGATGAAAGGCGTGAGCAAGATCATTGCAATAGTAAATCAAAAGGGTGGAGTTGGTAAAACCACAACTAGTATAAATTTATCGACAGCCTTTGCTGCTGTGGGAAAAAGTACTTTATTGGTAGATCTTGATCCCCAAGGGAATGCTAGTACAGGGCTCGGGGTTTCTTATCGTAG
This sequence comes from Wolbachia endosymbiont (group B) of Camptogramma bilineatum, assembly GCF_947251825.1. NCBI lineage: Bacteria > Pseudomonadati > Pseudomonadota > Alphaproteobacteria > Rickettsiales > Anaplasmataceae > Wolbachia > Wolbachia endosymbiont (group B) of Camptogramma bilineatum. Next base: position 1,639,969 of record NZ_OX366391.1, on the reverse strand, counting down.
TAGAGAAGAAAAAAATATATATAAAATACTGCTGAGCAACGAAAGTGAATTGGTAGAGTCGGCAATTTTTCATATAAAGGAAATTCCAAATTTATCGTTAATTTCATCAGTGGTTGACTTATCAGCTGCAGAAATTGAGCTATCACAACTTGAGCAGGGAAAATTCGTACTAAAAGACACTCTAGAGAAAGTGCGTGATAATTATGAGTACATAATCATCGACTGCCCTCCATCACTTGGTCTGCTTACTATCAATGCTCTGACCGCTGCTGACTCGATTATTGTTCCTCTTCAGTGTGAATTTTTCGCTCTGGAAGGATTGAGCCATTTAGTTAAGACTGTAGAGCTGATAAAAAGAAATAACCTAAACCCTTTCCTGGCAATAGAAGGAATATTGCTCACAATGTATGACAGACGCAACAAACTTAGTGAGCAGATTAAAAATGATATTTGCCAATATTTAAATGATAAAGTATATAAAACTATTATCCCCTTATATGAGACCATTATTCCACGTAATGTACGGTTATCAGAAGCGCCTTCTCATGGAAAACCTGCTATTGTATATGATCTTAAGTGTCCTGGTGCACAAGCATATATAAGTTTGGCAAAAGAAATTTTCAAGAAACACATGAGCATCTGTAAAGAGAAGAAGCTGATAAGTGAGGGTGCAGCGTGAAGGACAATAGGCGCTTAGGTAGAGGTCTTGCTGGCCTCATAGGCGATAATTATGATAATAAAGAAGATCGGTTACCTATTTCATTACTACACCCGAGCAAATTTCAGCCGAGAAAATATTTTGATGAGGAGTCATTGAAAGGACTTGCAAGTTCGATAGAGAAAAATGGCATTATACAGCCTATTGTGGTGCGCAAAGATCCAAATGATGACGATTATGAAATAGTAGCAGGGGAACGTCGTTGGCGGGCAAGTAAAATTGCAAATCTTGATAGTGTGCCAGTCATCATAAAAGATTTAAATGATAAGGAATGCTTAGAAGTATCGATAATTGAGAACATACAGAGGCAAGACATTAATCCAATAGAAGAAGGTGAGGCGTACAGAAAACTAATAGATGAATTCTCCTATACACACGAAGAATTAGCCTTAACTTTAGGTAAAAGCCGCAGTCACATAACCAATATGATACGAATGCTGTCACTCCCTAATGGAGTAAAAACAATGATCAACGAGAAAAAATTGTCTATGGGTCATGCAAGAGCATTGATTAATGTTGAAAATGCGGAAAGTATTGCAGAAAGAATAGTTTCTCAGGGCCTGAGCGTTAGACAAACTGAAAAATTGATAAAAGACTTACAACAAAATAACGACCGAAAAGAGCATAATTGTACTAAAAATCAAGATATGGCAGCATTAGAAGGAGCTATATCTTCTCAGCTTGGTTTAAAGATCAAAATTAATGACAGTAATTCTAAGGGTAAAGTCATGATACGTTATAACAACTCAAATGAATTGGATTTTATATTGAAAATTTTGAATAGAAGACTTGAATCAGCTATTAATGTCGAAAGTAGCTCATAGAAATTTCTTGACAAACCTTCCCACTTTCCTTGCAATGGAAGTGAAATGGTGGAGTTTGTCAAGTAAGTTATTTCGTTTCTACCTTCAATAAAAATTTGCACGCAATAGCACAGAAGCATACGTTGCTATTCCCTCATTTCTTCCAATAGAACCTAATTTTTCCGCTGTGGTTGCTTTGATATTTACGAATTCACCATTAATTTCTAATATTTTTGATATGAATTCCTTCATTCCTGCTTTGTAAGGCGATATTTTAGGCTCTTCACAAACTATAGTAATATCTAAATTAGACACGCTATATCCTTTTTCCTGTGCTTTTTTAGCAGCAAAGTCAAGAAAATGAGATGAATTGCAATCCTTCCATTTAGAGGAATTAGGAGGAAAATGTTCTCCTATATCGCCACATCCTAGTGCTCCGAGTATTGCATCAACGATTGCATGTATTGCAACATCACCATCGGAATGTGCCTCTATTGCCATATTATGCTCAATTTCCACACCGCAAATTTTTATAAAGCTCTTAGCATCATTTTGAATTTTAACAAATTTATGTATATCATAACCGGTTCCGACACGGAATTTTGGCTCTCCAAAGAGAAGTTTTGCCATATTGATATCCTCTTTTGTAGTTAACTTAAAATTCTTTTTCTCACCTTCAATAATCGCAACATGTTTTTTATGCTCCACCATTAGTGATGAATCATCAGTAAATTCTTTGACTGACTGATGGCACGATAATAATTCTCTGAAATTAAAAATTTGAGGGGTTTGTATGGCTCTAAGTTTTTCTCTTGAAATCGCAGATTCAACGAAATTATTACTCACCAACGATATAGTATCCTCGACTTCTATTGCTGGAACTACTCCTGTATATTGACCATTAATCATAGATTCAATCAAGTTATTTATTAGAATATTTGATACAAAAGGCCTACAAGCATCATGTATAATAACAAAATCTGGATTGATCTTTTGCAAACTCTCCAGTCCAAGTTTAACTGAACTCTGCCTGCTTTTTTCTCCACATACTGGACTCAGCAATTTAGTATCTATAGTTGATGACGTAACTTCTTTATAGAAATCTTTTTGACTTTCATTTACTACCACTCTTATGTAACTTATGTACTGATTAGCTAAGAATTTTCTAATTGTGTGAAATAAAACAGACTTACCTGCCAGTTTTATATACTGTTTAGGGATTTTGGCATTGCATCTACTGCCTACTCCTGCTGCAACTATTAATGCTGCTATCTTGTATTCCTCAAGTCTGTTAGTGTACATGCTTATCATTTTCGTTGTTAATACAAGTTATCTAGCATTTTAAAAAAGTTTGATCCAATTCTCAAAAAAGAATATTCTTTTACTAGGTGTAATATATGTTAGAGGGAAATAATGCACGTTGCTAAGTATAATAAAGAAAATGAGATACATCTTATATTTTTTCATGGAATAGGTGATAATTATAAAAATGCGTCCAGGTATATACAAGATAGATCTACATATCTCCATAGGTCTAATTTCTACACTCATGCACATAAATACCCAATTGCATTTCAAAACTATATAACTTACGCAATAGCTAGTTTCTTATTTTTAGGAATATCCATATTATCACCCGCTCTGATATTATTTACCAACCCAATGACGTCTAGGACAGCGAATTCAGCAATATTAGCAGCTTTGATTTGCACTTTTTTGTCTATATCAATACTCATGATTCCATTTATAAATAAGAATAAAAGCTTATCTCAGTCTTCGATAAAAAAAATCAATGAATTAATGGACAAGGGTGTAAAACCTGAAAACATCATACTTTTCGGCCATTCCTTTGGAGGAGCAGTTGCATCAGAAGTATTAAAATATTTTACAGACAAAAATATTAAACTTGGAGGCGTTATTTTTACTAGCACTTTCAGCTCTTTTCATAATGCAATAAAGCATTTTCCAATTCCTCAAGCAAAAATTTTAAGTGTACTGCCCTCATGCTTATTGAAAAAGATGCTTAAGGTCCTAAATTTAGATTTTGATATAGTAAGCAATATACAAAAGCTACAAAATGATAATATACCAATAGTAGTCATTAATCATGAAAGAGACACCTTAATACCATATCCTGCACAATTGGCAAAGGCAGTAGATGATCTATTGTTAAATAGAAATTCGATTAAGATCGTTAATCTGAGAGGCTTTACAGATAACCCGCATAACGGAGTTTTATCTAGTTGGCAATTGAGTGAAAATTTGGCTGATCTCATGCCTAATAAAATAATGAATAGATAGTACTTACAAAAAACTGTATATTTTTCGGTAAATTAACTATTCTAAACACATGCAAAAACGTCATATAACTATTTGTTTTGTACTGCTTTTCATAATAGGGGCATTATTTTTGATGCGTCCTATGATTGTTCCGTGTCTAATATCTGTTTTTGTTGCACATCTATTTAACCCGCTAGTAACCAAGTTTGAAAAATATAGAATACCACGTTCATGTTCTGTAGTTTTTATAATACTTACCTTATTGATAGCTTTTATATTAGTTATCACATTTGTTTTACCTATTATATATTTTCAAATTACTTTAATATTAAATTTCTTAGTGAATAAGATACCTTCATTAAAGCTTAAAGTGATTCCTTCTGTGCTAGAATTTCTTAATATAAAAACTGAAGATAGTTTATTTGATCACTTGTCTAAAAATCTAGTAGAAAATTACAGTGATTATATATCTTATTTTATAAATGCTCTTAGCATGGGCAGTAATCTTATAATTCAAGTGCTAAATTCAAGCTTTAATTTGATTTACATGGTATCATTAATAGCTATTACGCTTGTGGTGTTTTTTTATGTATTACGTGATTGGCCTGCAATTGTAGAAAAGGCTAATAAACTAATTCCCATTCTTTACAGAGAAAAAGCTGCAGGTTATTTTTCCAAAGTAGATTTCATTATATCTAATTACCTAAAGGGACAGTTAAACGTATGTATAGTCATGATGATCTTTTACTCCGTGGGCCTTAGCATAATTGGGCTGAAGCATTCTGTAGCTATTGGAATTTTATCAGGAACATTAACATTTATACCCTATATAGGGCCATTATTATACACTATTATCGGATTTTTGAGCGCCATTACTCAATTTAGTGGATGGTTTGAAAGTACTGCTGTCTTGCTATTATTTAGTGTTGGTCAATTAATAGACTCAAGCATATTAGTGCCTTTATTAATAGGAAAAAAAGTTCATATACATCCAACTATCATTATTTTAGGAGTTGTCATATGCACCTCATATTTTGGGTTTATAGGTATATTATTTTTTATTCCAATAATAGTAATGTTCATTGTATTAGTAGAATATGCAATCAATAAATATTTTGAAAGTGAGCTTTATAAAAATGGCTAATTAGTTCACGATAAAAAGAAAAAGGACCCCTGATACATTTGAGAGATGCAAGTAAATTTTTATGCAAAAATTATTATCAAAAAGTAGTAATGTAAGAGGCTTTACGTGCAATTAAATTTATTTAGCAATAATCAAGTTGATTATTGCTGGCAAAACTATATCACCTTAGACGAAAATAAGCACGTATATAACTCAATAGTTAACGATTTATCTTGGAAATGCCTGATTCTTTTTGGACCTAACAGCTCTGGAAAAACTCACCTTGCTCATATTTGGCAATCAATAAACAATGCAATTTTTATCAATGTGAATAATTTTGTAAGCGAAATTAGGTATAGCGATGCGTTTATTTTAGAGGATGTACAAAACATTAAAGATGAGGAAATGTTGTTACATTGTTATAATTATATGAAAGAAAATGATAAGAGACTGCTAATCACTTCTTCAATTTTACCAAAAAAGCTTAACTTCAAACTAAGAGATTTAAGCTCCCGAATATTGTCAACTACCAGCGTAAAAATTTTGCCTGCAAGCGAGGAATTATTAAGAATTATGCTAATAAAACGATTTTCAGATAAACAGTTAAAAATTGATTTAAAAGTGATTAATTATATTCTAGCAAGAATAGAACGTTCTTTCCACAGCATTAATAAAATTATAGAAAAAATAGATAGTGAATCCATAGGATCAAATGTAACCATTCCTTTTATTAACACTTTATTAAAAAAAAGTCCCAAGTGATTCCTTCTGCTGCAAGACATTTGTTATATATATTAAAGATTTATTAATACCCATACAATAATGAAGTTGAAATCACTATCTCTTTATGTTAAAATTATAATAAATGCTATGATGTAATAAGCATAAACAGACATAGCTAAGGGATATTTTATATGATAGTAAAACTTACTTTACAGGATGTTTTTTATAGATTTGATGTTATAATTGAAATATGGTAAAAATAAGATCAAATTTAAAAAAAAGGTTAAAACAAAGGTTTGTAGTACTTACTTTATTGATAAATGTTTTATTTATCTCATATTTTCTTATAAAAAATACAAAAAATACTTTCAATCAAATTATAGTCAAAGAAATAAATATAGGAGCTGATAATGAAAAATAAACAACCACAAAATAAAAAAGAGGATCTTTACATAACGTATTACATAGATACTTTGGTTTCCGAAAAATCCTCTACACAAAATACTTTGGAAAGTTATCGTTCAGATTTACACCAACTTGAAAAATTTTTATTAGAAGGAGGCACTACCTTAGTTGGTGCAAGTAAAGCTAATATTAAAGATTATGTAAACTTTTTACGTACACAAAAGAAATATAAAACTAGCTCTATATCAAGAAAAATATCTGCTATCAAAAATTTCTATAAGTGCCTATTTAATGATGGAATAATAGATTTTAATCCAGCACCGGCTAATGATAATGAATTAAGAAATCCAAAGGTTTCCCGTCCTTTGCCTAAGTATTTAAGTGTTCAAGAAATATTTTTGCTCATGGAAACAGTAAAAAAATCAGCAAGCGGATCGAATAAAGAGATAAGCAGTAAAAGGCTATGTGCAATTTTAGATATTCTTTACTCTTCCGGGATGCGTGTTTCTGAACTAATCAATATGAAGTTATGTGAAGTATCACATTTAGTAAACAGTAATGGTAAGGAAGGCTACATAATAATAAAGGGAAAAAGTGGCAGAGAAAGGCAAATCTTTTTTAATCAACAAGCATTGCAAAGCCTTAAAGATTATTTATCAATTCGTGACAATCTGCTCCCTAACAACAAAAAATCTGATTGGCTATTCCCAGGTGATAAACCTAATAAACCAATTACAAGGCAAAGAGTTGGTCAATTAATAAAGGAATTAGCAAGAAAGTGCGATATTGATGAAAATAAAATCTCTCCACATGTGATTAGGCATTCTCTTGCTACCCATCTACTGAATAGCGGAGCAAATATTGTGCTGATACAAAAAATTCTTGGCCATACTAATCTTTCTACAACACAAATATATACTCATATTGCTAACGAAAAGTTGAAGGACAAATTAGCTGATTCTCATCCTATTACTCAGATGATCAATAATTAAACTTATTGCTTTTAGTTTTGTAGTAAAGTTAAATTCAAATAAGTTTACGTGTGTTTGTGATTGCAAGTTTATTATTTAATTTACTCCTTATATTATGGGAAGTATTCTATACTTTAATTACTCTTCCTGTAGTTTTCTTTCCCGAGTGTGTAATAACCATTTTCCTTGTTTGCTCGGTGAGAGTTGTATTATTCATGTTGCGTTTATTATGTGGCATTAAATATGAAGTGAGGGGAATGGAAAACATTCCTAAGCAACCTTTTATAATTGCATCTAAACACCAATCTCCATTTGAAACATTTATTTTTATACTACTCTTTAGAAAAGCAGTTTTTATTTTAAAACGTGAATTGAAATGGATTCCATTCATTGGTTTGCATCTCATGGCATTAAAAATGATTTTTATTAACCGCTCAGATGGTATTAGTTCTGTGCGTCATATCATGAAATTAGCAAAAGTGTGTATAAAAGAAAATAGAGGCATAATAATATTTCCTGAAGGTACAAGAACAACTATAAACCAAAATATAAAATATCAATCGGGTATTGCTGCTTTATATAGCGTATTATCTGTTCCTGTGTTACCGATTGCTTTAAACACTGGTTTGTTTTGGCCAAAAAGCATACTTTCTCTGAGAAAGAATCCCGGAAAGGCGGTAATAGAAATATTACCTCCCATATATCCTGGGTTAAACAAAAATGAATTCTTGCAAAGTTTAGAAAAAATCATTGAAGAAAGAAGTAGTAGATTAATTGCAGAAAAAACTGATATTGCAAATTAACAAAAAAACTTTATAATTAAAAGAAAAGTACAGGTATTAATATATGGCAAATCATAAGAGTGCTAAAAAAATGATGAAGGTAATAGCAAAGCGTACTTTAGTAAATAAGATGCGAAAAAGCAAAACTCGTACTGCTATTAGAAGATTAGTTGATATAATCAAGTCTGGTGATAAAGATAATGTTGTCTTGGCATTTCGGAATGCTGAATCCAATTTACACAAATGTGTAAATAAAGGTGTCATTCATAGGAATACCGCTGCGCGTAAAATAAGTCGCTTAAATGCAAAAGTAAAAGCATTGATGACCGCTTAATACGGTTAATGTAAAGTTAGCTGTATTAATATATACTCTTCAGTTTGTATATTCTGTATAAAATTAAGTAGCTCAAGTGATGGATAAAAAAGCATTATTGGAACTAAGTAATGGGTCAAAAATTGATCTACCCGTATTAAATGGAACAGTAGGTCCTGGCGTGTTAAATATCAAGGATTTATATAAGAAGACAGGATTATTCACTTACGATCCAGGGTTTGTTTCTACAGCTTCATGCTCTTCTACAATTACATTCATTGATGGAGATGAAGGAGTTCTTAAATATAGGGGACATAATATAGCTGATTTGGCAGAGAATAATAATTTTACTGCTGTGATTTATTTATTGCTCTATGGTGAATTACCCAGTTCAGAGCAACACAAAAAATTTCTTCTCAAAATACAAGAATCATCCAAAGTATCAGAGCAAGTTACAAATGTAATCAAAGCATTTCCAAAAACTGCTCACCCTATGTCGATTTTAGTTGCATGTTTTGCAAATTTGTCAGCGTCTTACCATGAAATGCATGGCAACAATGTCAATGGTGAAGATTTAGATTTTGGAATTTCTGCAATAGCAAAAGTTCCTGCAATTGTTGCAATGATTTATAGACATATCAACAATCAGGAATTCATAAATGCTAATAATAAATTAAGTTATAGTGAGAATTTCTTAAATATGATATTTGGCAGTGCTGTTAATAATACCCTTTTTGTAAAAGCTCTGGATAAAATATTTACTCTTCATGCTGATCATGAACAGAATGCTTCTACAGCAGCTGTCAGATTGGTAGGGTCAGCTGGTTCTAATCTATTTGCAAGCCTGTCTGCAGGAGTTGCTACACTTTGGGGTCCAGCACACGGTGGAGCTAATGAGGCAGTTATAAATATGCTAAAAGAGATAGAGCAAAGTGGAGATGTAGATAGATTCATTGAGAAAGCTAAAGATGATAAAGATCCATTTAAGCTAATGGGATTTGGACATCGTGTTTATAAAAACTATGATCCGCGCGCGCTTATATTAAAGGATGCTTGTCATGAGATTTTAAGCAAACTAGAGCAAAACAATGAATTACTTGAAATTGCAAAAAAACTTGAAGAAATAGCTTTAAAGGATGAGTATTTTATTACACGTAAGTTGTATCCAAATGTTGATTTTTACTCAGGTATAATAATGAATGCTATCGGTATCCCTTCAAGTATGTTTACACCCATTTTTGCACTTGCAAGAACCACTGGTTGGGTTGCCCAGTGGTATGAAATGGTAAACGATGAAGAAACCAAGATTTGTAGGCCAAGGCAGCTATACCTTGGCAAATAAACTTTCATTCACAATTCGTCCTCAAATAGTCTAATTTTCTTGAGCTATAAAATACAGCAATCTGATTTTTTACTAGTTGATGTCTGCTTTTTTGCAGAATGCTGGTCAGGCTGTGATACAGACGGTTGGTTAAATGTTGTTTTGGGCTTATTAAAAGAAGATCGTGCTGAAGAAGCGCCAAAGCCACTATCTTTAGCCGAAGCATCATCCCCACCTTTACCTTCACCATAGTAGTCGGGCCTAAGGAATTTGCTTGAGTTTCCATTATGTGATTTACCTATAACTGAATTCTTAGGTGAACCACCAAACACCTTATTATTAATATGATCAACTTCTTTTTCATTTAAAAACTCTATGTAATTATCATAATCAATAACAGGAGCCAAAATTGAATACTCATCTTCATTTTCTTTATGGGAAGTATGCCACATAGAATCAATTGGTAGGTGCGGTAGTGCCTTACAAATTAAATCAACAACTGCGAACTTCAGAGTGTCATTCATTTCATCCTCGGTACTTGAAACTTCCAAATCACGACAATGAAAGGATAATTCATGCTTTGCTATGTCTTTAATGAGCTTAGGATTATCAAAAATGCTTTTCTTTAGATATACATAATTTCCTTTCTCTTCTAAAAAATCCTTAGTTTTTTTAGGACCATTTTCATAACCTTTTATCCTCGATGAGAGCAAATCTACAAAAGAACGTTGCAAATTTCTATCAACACACTCCGCACCATATAGATAAGATCCCTTATCAAAGACTTCATCAATTATATTATAATCTACATGATTTTCTATCTCCTCCTCTATATCATTTGATAGATCCTTACAACCTAGTTCCGATTTTTTGTCTTCTTTTTTTTGCTCTTTAATAAGATCTGTTGCAAATCGCGCAATTTCATTAGCTAGCAAAAACTTTAGATTAGAAACCACCTCTTTCCTCATTGGCACCAAAAATTTATTACCTTCAGACAATTTCTTTTGGTAAGAGTTAAAAGGAAAAAACTCTGTATAAAAACAATCATCACTATTTGATGCTTGTGAATAGCTGCAAATCTCTTCCTATTTGTTGCAGATATCCTTTTACAAACCCTACCGTTTGTCTTAAGCCAATTCTAAAAAGATTAACGATTATATGCACTAAAATCACAACTTTATCACTATAAATATAGTTGCCGCCCTGCATTTTTGGACTATTTTCATACCAATTTTCTATGGCGTCATTGATATAACAAAAAATGCTTCCTCTTTCTTGGAGAAATTTGTTATATTCATGGCAGTTACTGACTCTCATTTTTTGTGGCATATTTTTTCTTCAACAGTTAAATGGCTATCTATAATGAATTTTGTCAGTAACTGCCAGTTCTTTTCACTTGAGCGATGCAACAAAGCCATCCCAGACTGAAATGACACCCTTCTGGTGGGGATGGCTCTCAGACTACAATGTTCGTACAGTTGTACTGGGATTCAAGTATAAAAATATTTGGAAATTATACAATGGACAATGGATTCTAGGAGTATATGTTAAAAGTAATGTCCATAATGAAATAAGCTGGATTCCAATGTCACGTACTGGAATGACAACATATAGGTATTGGAATAACAAAAGAGGAATATTATGATTTTATATCATTTTCCTCTTTGTCCGTTTTCACGAAAAGTTAGAGCTCTTCTCAAGGAAAAAAAGCTGAGTTGTGATTTGGTATATGAAAATCCATGGGAAAAGCGGAATGAATTCATGGAGATCAATCCAATCGGACAAGTACCAGTATTAATAGATAATAACTTTGTAATAGCGGATAGTAATGCCATTTGTGAATATATAGAAGAGACTTACAATAGCGACGTCAAATTACTTGGTTCATCCACTATTATTAAGTCTAAAATACGCGCTTTAATCAATTGGTTCGATAGCAAATTTTACAATGAAGTTACTAAGTATATTATGAATGAAAAAGTAATTACTAACCGCAGCCCTGACTCTAGATTTCTTCATGCAGCTCAGAATAACCTGCCTTGCCATATGGAATACATCGAACACTTAATTAACAAGAACGTTTGGCTTGCAACCGATAAGTTCACTTTAGCCGATATTACTTTAGCATCACATATTTCTATAATAGACTACGTAAATAGTTTCCCATGGGAAAAAAGTAAGATTTTAAAAGAATGGTACTCCATTGTTAAGTCAAGGCCTTGTTTTCGCGAAATATTATTAGAGAGAGTTTTTGGCTTAACTCCCCCTAGACATTACGCTGACCTTGATTTTTAACTTGCGTGAGTTTTAAAGCTACAGTCATTCCTTCGTCAGTAGGAATCAATATGGAGAAATATTTTTTTTCATCTGACAATCTATCGTTAAACTCTCTCATAGCATGCCATGACTTTTCTGATACTTCTTTTGGAGGAGATTCTAAAAATACTGTATCAAATAATAGAGTGTTATCTGCAACGATTAGCCCATCTTGTTTAATGTATGACTCTGCCCAATCTAAATACTTAGGATAACTACTTTTGTCAGCATCGATGAATATCATGTCAAATGGTGCCTTTGCTGATAATTCATTAATTTTTTCCAGTGCATCACCTTCTATTAGAGTAATTTTATCACTTAGATTAAAAGCACTAAAATTTTTTTTTGCTATTCTTGAGTGTTGAGGATTATTTTCTATTGTATATATATGACCATCTTTCGGTAAAGCTTTTACCATACAAATTGACGAATAACCATATAACGTGCCAATTTCAACTATGCTTTTAACTTTATGGATTTTGATAAATAAATTTAATAATTTTCCTTCTTCAGGAGTGATTTGAATACGTTGTTTCTTATCAAGAGTACAATGTTCTTCTATTTTTTTATACTCTTTTGCAAATAAGCTTCTTATGTACAAGGATTTTCTGCTAAAGTTATGACGCATTAAGTTTTATAATATAAACTAAGGAGGTTTAATCTATATAAGATTTATAAATATAACAATAGAGTTAAGAATAATAAATTTTTTTTTATTTTAAGTTGTTATTTTATAAAGTAAAATTTTAAGTGACAAAGATTATTATATATTTTACTATGGTTAACTAGTATAATAACCAATTGTTATACTAGAATTAAGGGATCGTTTATTTACATCTCTCTTAAAATGTAATTTTTATAATCAATTAGAGGGGGTTATATGTCTTATAACATTGCTAACGAAGTTGAAACGTTAAGCAAGAAATCTAATAATAATGAAGGAGTGAAATTACTGCACAATCCAGCTTATCGCGAGAAGTACAAAGAACGCTTTAACGAAGCTCAGAAAAAAGTTATGGATATGGTCCAATTTTATGATGGAACGATAGTATTAATAGAGAATAAAATTGCTATGTATTATTATGCTTGGCACAGTAAAAAAAGAGAGTTTGAGCGTAAAAAGCAACAAACAGTATCAAAAAATAATGATTCAGCATAGGGTTTTTATATGGTAAGCTACAGTGTTATTACTTCACTATAGCTTTTCCATATAACTCATCTATTACATTAGTGAAGTATTCCAGCTCTCTATACCCTTCATGTTTGATTTTACCATTCTCTACATATGATTTGTCATCGTTAAGCTTGATGATGAATACAGGAGTAGCTGTGATATCAAGTTTATTAATTGCAAGTGATTTATCATTTATAATTTTGTCCATCATCTTTTTATCATTAATGCATTGGTTAAATACATCTTGCTTCAAATTGCTTAGTGCAGCAATTTTTTGTAGTATAGTTAAATCACTAAAATTAGAGTAGTTCCACGAGTCTATTGCATTAAACACAGCTTTGTTAAAATTAAAATAGTCTTCTTCTTTTTCATAGCAATAACTTAGCATTGCAGCTTTTAATCCTCTATAATCTAGAGGAAAATGACGGAATATGTATAACATCTTACCTGTATCTATGTACTTTTCTTTGATTTTAGGAAAAACTTTCTTATAAAAAAGAGAACAGTGATAACAAGTGAGCGAAGCATATTCTATCATTAAAATTGGTGCTTTTGGATCACCTAATAATTTATCATCAGGCAGTAGTGACAGTAGTTCTTTTGATGTTATTTCATCAGTTTTTTGAGTGTTGGGTAAGTTTTGTTCAATAGCTGCATAAGAACTAACACTTATAAAAATAAGTAAGAACAATAATCTAAAAATCATTACAATGGAAACACTTAACTTATTAAAGAATTTATGCATTTATATAAATAATGTCAAGATAACTTTTTCTCGGCAACACTTTCTACTCTGTCTTTAAATGCAGCAATTATTTTACTTTGTGTGTATTTATAAACTGAGTTTAATAAGGCGGAAAACAAATTGGATTTAAATTCAAACTTTATATAGAACTCTACCATAGTTTTACTTTCATCTATAGGAGTGAATTTCCATTCGTTGTATAAATGTTTAAATATTCCATTTGACGACACAGCTTTTATCCAACTTTTATTTGCTCCATTTGGAGAAAGAAAGGTCACTTCTGATGTGTAACTTCCTTTAATGCCATGAAAAGCTGCAAGGAGGTCCACAATCATTTGGCTATCAGTTTTTTCTTTTATATAAACAGCTTTGCACCAAGGAACAAAATCAGGATACTTCTCAACGTCAATTACAACTTGAAATATCTCATGAGATGAACAGAAAAAAACACCTTGTTCTTTATATTGGTGTAACATAAACCTAAATAATGGAAAAGGGATCCATATCTACCGTCAGTCTTAGTAGATTCCTGAGACCTAAAGTTAAGGTGGGCATCACGTACTAATTTCAATGAAATTAACAGAGGCAATTCCCTTGATCAGAAATTATCGCTCGGGAAATTTAACTTAACTCATAACGCATAGCACAGACCCCTAAATTAATTATAGATTATTTATATAGAGTATGTCTATAGATATATTAAAACTAGCGATCATTATTTTGCCTTTGTTAAATTTTGCATTTTAAGTATCATAGCTAATAAATATATCTTATGAATCTTATTAAGTTCTTAACCATTTTTATTGTAATCTCCTCAAGTGCTTACGCGAATTGTATAGGGCACAAAACTTTTGTGCTTGCCATGAAGCAGCAAGTAGACAACACGTCTATGAAAGGGAATAGAAAAAATCTAGAACATGTACAAGAAGAACTTCTGAAAATTATTCAGAATAATGTTGACCTCAAAGGAATATCTCGATTTGTCATAGGGAAATATTGGAATTTATCTACTCAGAAAGAAAAAGAAGAGTTTCTAAAAGAATATGAAGTATATCTCGCGCGCTTGTGCGCTAAAATTTTGTATAAATACATAAATAATAGTGAAATGATCATAATGAGTACAAAAGCAGTTGACGATGAAACTTGTCTGATAGGAACAAGATTTTCTTATGGTGATGAGGAATTTACAAATATTGACTTTAAAGTTACTAAAAGTGACAGTTCTTTCTTAATAAACGATGTTGTAATGAGTGGAATAAGTATTTCTATTAATCAACGTTCTCAATTTAGTGAAAAGATCGACACGAATGGCATGGCAAGTGTAATAGATGAATTAAAACGTAACAATAATTTATGATATACATGCCTCATTGGCCTAAGCCGATTGGCAGTAGGCCAAAGGATTTTTCTCTTGATCGCATAAAAAGTTTTCTAAATAAACTGGGTAATCCCGAGAAAAAAATACCGCCAATAATTCACATAGCTGGCACTAATGGCAAAGGATCAACACTATCCTTTATAAGATATATAATGCAAGCAGCAGGGTATAAAGTTCATACGTACACTTCTCCACATTTAGTGAATTTTAATGAGAGAATAGTTGTTGCAGGCAATGATATCGATGATAGTGAATTACATAACTCACTGGAAGAATGCCGTATAGCAGTCGCAGAACAACCCATCACTCTATTTGAAGCCGCAACGACTGCAGCCTTCTTAGCTTTTTCTCGTCATAAAGCTGATATTACTTTAGTTGAAGTGGGTCTGGGTGGAAGGCTTGATGCAACAAATGTTATAGATAATCCGATTCTAACGATCATCACTTCCATTGCACTTGACCATACAGAATATCTTGGTCCTACCGTAGAAACCATAGCAGGTGAAAAGGCTGGAATAATGAAACCTAATGTTCCTTGCGTAATAGCACCACAAGAAAAATCTATAATGAACACGCTAGAACAACACGCAATAAACAAAAAATCTCCCTTATATAGAGGAGGATTTGAGTGGAATTGCGAAAAACAGAATAACAGAATAGTCTTTCAATCGACTATTCAATCAATAGAATTTTCTTTGCCATCTTTAAAAGGAGATCATCAAATAATCAATGCAGGAAACGCAATTGCAGCATGTAGCATTTTAAGTGGGAAGTATGGATTTAATATTGGAGAAGAGGACATTGCTTCAGGTTTACAGCGCACTTATTGGCCTGCGCGGCTAGAGTCTATAAAAGAAGGTAATTTAATTTCTTTATTACCAAAAGATTGGCAATTATTTCTAGATGGCGCGCACAACAATGATGGTGCCAGAGTGTTAGCTAAGTGGGTAAGAGACAATTTTGCTGAAGGTATCCATATGATCTTTGGTGTTACTCGTAACAGAAACGTCGCAGAGTTCTTAGAGCACTTAAAGCCATATATCAAACTACTATGCGCCGTTTGTGTTAAATCTGAGCCTAAAGCAACAAGTACAGATCTAATCAGAGAAGGAGCTAATAATATAGGAATAAATGCTATTGAATGTGAATCAATCGGCGATGCGATATCAAATTACATATTGAAAGCCTCTATTCAAAACGTCAAAACCATACTAATCTGTGGCTCATTGTTCCTAGCTAGAGACTTCGCTATGGAGAATAGCTAACTTTGATGATATTAACTGACCGATGGGGAAATAACTTTGATTGCTCATAGTACTGCTTGGCTTTTCGTTATCGACTTCTATAAACTGATCATCACCTTTAAATTGCTCCTCAATTGAATTTATGACTGTCTTTTTGAGAGTATACTCACTTACAGCATTTAAAACAGGTGAAGTAACAATTAAAAGCGTGAATGGTAATGAAAGTAATAATCCGGATAACATCATAGAGTTAGTTATACCAAAGCCGTTGGCAACTAAATCTAATCCCACACCGGAAAACATTAAAGATGCACAGATTATGTTGCTCAAAATAAGTGAATTTTTTAGCCACTTTAATTTAGTTCTATCGCTTTCTGAAAAATCTTTGCATTCTTGGTCAAAGTTAAACAATAATAAAATATTAGTCTGATTATTAAACTCTTTTCCATTTCTAGTATAAACGATCGAAATAGCTGAACTCAAAACAAATCCTGTTAACAAAGGAGCAAAGAAACCTACTGCTAAGGGGACATTATAGGTAACACCATTGCTTATAAAAAATGCAATGGATGTGAAGAATACTAAAAGACTTCCTAAGAGATTTGAATAAGAAGAATATTTTGAATAAGCAATTATATTATCGTTAATTGACTGCTTCTTATTAAAGACCCTACTTCTACTCTTATCATCTAGATATTTTTCTAATTCTTCATAACTATGGTTCCATAACTTACCACGTAATTCTTTCGTTAAATTATTCCTTTTGTTTAAGCCCTTCTCCAACGGCTCTATTACAAATTCTTCAAAAAATGGTTTATTTTGTGCAATAACCTTAAATTGCTCCTCTGCTTCTTTATTATCTGGATTTTTATCTGGGTGATATTTTAACGATAATTCACGATGTTGTTTTTTAAACTTTTTCTTAATATTCTCAATATCAGAATTTACCACATCCTGCTTTTGAATATTAAATATTAAAAACAACTGCTTAAAAGTTTGATACTCATTTTCATTTAAAATTTTTCTAGCCACACCCTATAAATTAACTGACTATTAATACTTTATAATATATAAATTTCCAAATCATGTCAATTATTTCATTCATGCTTATTGTATGAATTATTTCTTTCACGATTACCATGACAAGTGTATGAAAATTATCATTTAGTGCATAATAGTGCTTCAATGTTTAGGGTTACAGTTTTCATTGGTCATTTGAGTTACTCAAATCCAATTTATGCCAGTTCTATCTATCTTGTCACTTAAGTAGCCCTTTTTGTGTAATCCCAGCACCCTCTCTGTGATGTCATCCCAGTGCTTGACACTGGGATCCAGAAGACTGACCAGGTAATAAGAAGCACTGGAATGACATCTCTATAGGACTCCTAACTAATCAAAAATATTAAGAAATTTATACCAAGCAAAAAAAAAAGGCAAAAGAATTCCCGGTAGTGAGTTTTAATAATGTAAATTGGCGTTGTAATAATGTGCTAACAAGCGCGATTTGGCTGAATGTAGAAAAAATTTAAAAGACATGCAGCCGCTATAATTTTTATGTAATTTGCCAATAAATATCTGAGTTTTTTACTGAATTTTGTTATTAAATCCGCGGAGATTAAAAACAAGGATAAATACTCTTACTTTTATAGTAAGGGGGATGGCGTAATTTGTCAAGTTAAATAAGCTAATTTATTAACATGTGATAATTAGACAGCTATCGTGGATTGATCGTTCAAATGACTACTAGATTTGAGATTATTACTTTCATCTATTTGCGGCTGACTAATCATAGTACAAACGAAATTGGTTGCCATAAAGGTACAGCCTAGAATAAAAAAAGCAACGGAAATAAAGGGGATAATAGGAAATTCAAGAGGTAATATAGATGTAATTCCTCCTATTAAAAATGAAACGTTAGATGTAATGTCGAGGCAGATCTTCATTAATTTATCTTGCCAAGAGGTATCGAGTTGCTTATTAAGGCCACACTGCCTAAAATGATCAATTAATGACCATATATTTAAAGCAAGCGAAAGTGCACTTAGCATAGTGCTGACAATAGTACAGTACAAGCTTAAGGAAGAAATATTTAGGGCTAATGCTGCTGTATACCCCATCAAAGAAGCAATAGATAGTGCAGTAACCAAGCGTTTTGAATAAGTTCTTATTTTCTTTCTGTAAACAAGCTTTTTTTCTTCATAACTCATAAACTTAGTAGTAAATACATTATATCATAGCATTAATTGACTCAAAAATCAATATAGAGTGCCCGAGAGAAGACTTGAACTTCCACAACTTAAAAAGTTACTAGCACCTGAAGCTAGCGCGTCTACCAATTCCGCCACCCGGGCTTTTTGTGATTTACTATGTTAAAATTAAATAATATACTTAAACAATTTTTAGCTCAAAGGTAATGCCAAATCTAGATCAAATATTTTTTGCTCAAAACAATGTTAATATTAATAATGTATATAAAATAGTCAACAACGCTTTGAGCGATAGTGATGGTGGTGAATTATTTTTAGAATTTTGCCAATCAGAGTCCCTGGTTTTTGATGATAACATATTGAAACACATGGATTTGAATATCAGAAGGGGATTTGGGTTAAGGTCCTTTTGTGAGGATAGTACGTCTTTTGTTTGCTCTTCTGAAATTAGCGAAAAGGAAATTAGTAACGCTGCTTCTATAGTGAAAAACTCAGTATCTTTAAACAAAACAAATTCAATAAACTTAAATGAGGGAACAAGAGAGCTGTATTCAAAGATTAACCCCATAAATGAAATGGATCTGAACTCAAAGATTAAACTACTCAATGAGGTTAATGAGTATGTAAGGTCCAAGAATAACTACGTGAAGCAAGTAAAAATAATTCTAAGTGGAGAATGGCAAGTTATACAAATAATAAAAGATGATCACAGGTTAAGCGACATCAGACCTTTAGTACGTTTTAATGTACTAGTCATCGTAGAGAAAAATGGCCGAGCGGAGAAAGGTTCTGCAGGGCATGGTGGAAGAGACGCTTATAGTAAGTTTGTTTCTGAGAAGAAGTGGAAAGAAGTTGCAAACCAAGCGTTAGAGCAAGCGCTAGTAAATCTTGAGGCAATTCCAGCTCCGGCTGGAGAGATGACAGTTGTTTTAGGTTCAGGTTGGCCAGGAATATTATTGCATGAAGCTGTAGGTCATGGACTTGAAGGTGATTTTAACCGTAAAGGAATCTCGGCATTTTCAAATTCTATGGGTAAACAAGTGGCAGCTAGTAACATTACTGTAATTGATGATGGAACTCTACCTAATTTGCGTGGTTCTATTAGCATAGACGATGAGGGTACTTTACCTGGCTATAATGTGCTTATAGAAGATGGAATTCTAAAAGGATATATGCAAGATCATATGAACGCTAAACTTATGGGTGTAAATCCAACTGGTAATGGTAGAAGAGAAAGTTACAAAGAAGTTACTATGCCACGCATGACAAACACCTATATGTTGCCAGGAAAATATACACCAGAAGAAATAATATCCAGTGTAAAGAGAGGCCTATATGCAGTAAATTTTGGTGGTGGACAAGTTGATATAACATCAGGAAAATTTGTTTTCTCATCTTCGGAAGCTTACCTAATAAAAAATGGTAAAATTACACAACCAGTCAAAGGAGCAACGCTAATTGGTGATGGGCCAACAGTGCTAAAAAAAGTATCAATGATTGGTAATGATCTAAAGTTAGATCCTGGTGTTGGTACGTGCTCAAAAGACGGACAAAATGTGCCTGTTGGAGTTGGTCAGCCAACACTCAAGGTCGATGCAATAACTGTTGGTGGAACTGAATATGTAGATAAGGGCTAAGCGAACTCAGCTCATGCTGTACAATTATATTGTAACCATTATTCAAGTAGCTCATATAGATGCAAAAACTACTTAACAAATCTCTCTGCCTTCCTTGCTATAACGTGTATAACAATCTCACAAAAAATAATATCATAGAATTCAATAGGTGATCTTTAAAAAATCCTTAAGGAAAGTAAAATACTGTTTAAATAGGCCGATATAGATGGTTTTACGATATAATAAAATTATTATAAACAAGAACTTATAAACTCTAGCAAATGAATTTGTGAGTTTAGTGGTGTTAGGAATATCTGGCTCTTTTATGTGGATTGACATTCTCAATAACCTGCTCTAGAGATAGATTATATAATT
Source organism: Wolbachia endosymbiont (group B) of Camptogramma bilineatum (assembly GCF_947251825.1). Lineage (NCBI taxonomy): Bacteria > Pseudomonadati > Pseudomonadota > Alphaproteobacteria > Rickettsiales > Anaplasmataceae > Wolbachia > Wolbachia endosymbiont (group B) of Camptogramma bilineatum. Next base: position 1,619,475 of record NZ_OX366391.1, on the reverse strand, counting down.
TTGACAAGGTTCTTGGCATGTGATATTTTTCTCAAATATAGGGAATGGTATAAATGACTTTATATCTATATCCAGCTCTAGGGGAAGATCTTCAATGTTTAGGTCTATCCCTGATAAAGGATATTCTATGTCCATGTGCAGCTTTGGGGGATAGTTCTACTTTGAAGATTTCTTTCACTTTTACTATTGCGACTCCCGATTGGCTTTGTTGCATCACACTTTATGAGATGGTGATTTATGTTAAATTCATGTAACTATCTCAAATTTAGCCATACCAATATCAGTGAATTTATTAAGCAAATAGCATTTAGTTCTTTTTCTCGATTTATCTCAGATTTATTCCTAAAACTAAATCCGAATATTTGCTTTAATCTTGAGAAAAAACCTTCAATATAAGATCTTTTCCCATAATTTACTTCTTTTTCCATTCTTTCATGCCATCTTCACCGTATAATTTTATTAACCTAATAGCAGCATTCCTGTCAGACATATAATCTATTTCTGGATGTTCTGCTGCATTGTTTATTGGTGGAATTTTTGTCTTTATATCATATTCATTACACAACTTATAAAACTTGTGCCTATCACATGCTCTATCTGCATATAGTGCTTTTATGGCATACTGAAAATCAACTTCTTTTAGCAAATCACAAGTGATCAGAGTAGACACCGTTACTGTATTTTACAGCTATGGCTTTTTTGTTGTTTATATTCAACATTACGTGCAATTTTCTCGTTTGCTCATAGCCACTCTGTCAGTGCTATTTTCCTTGCTGTGTGTTGTTGTATATACTAATTCCTGTACTGTCTATAGCAACTTCGATATCTTCTATATTATTTTCTGCAATCATTTATCTTAATATTAAGTTTTTTTTGATGCTTGTGAATAGCTGCAAATTTTTTCCTATTTGTTGCAGATATCCTTTTACAAACCCTACCGTTTGTCTTAAGCCAATTCTAAAAAGATTAACGATTATATGCACCAAAATCACAACTTTATCACTATAAATATAGTTGCCGCCCTGCATTTTTGGACTATTTTCATACCAATTTTCGATAGCTTCATCGATGTAACGAAAAATATTCCCCCTTTTTTCAAGGAATTTGTTATATTCGTTTTGTTACTGACTTTCATTTTCTGTGGCATATTTTTTCTTCAACAGTTAAATGGCTGTTTTATAATGAATTTTGTCAGTAACTTCCAGTTCTTTTCACTTGAGCGATGCAACAAAGCCATCCCAGACTGGGATGACAGGAGAAGGAAACGCAGGAATGGCAGGGGAAAGAAACACTGGGATGACAGTGAAAGATCTAATTCCTTATATCAATTAATTCTCATCCACCTTTTACATTACATAAACTCATCACTTTTATAGAACATCTCATTAAAATCATTCAAAATTCCAAAATCTTGATTTTTAATAAATAGATGCCCATCTGCAATATAGGACTCAGCAAGAGTAAATGGTTCATCATGATGCTGTGATGCTGGCCTAACAATTTCATTGTACAAAACCATTACTTGCTCATAATTGTATCCACTACCATCATGATATTTACCACGTATAGTGTCATAAAAATTTCTTACATCATCATACGTAACTTGCAGTTCTACCTTATATTTCCCTATTTCAGCAGCCTCACCCACTTTGATTTTTAAAGGATGTTGTGATTCTTCTTTCACATTATCTATAACAATTGTTTCCTCTTGCTTCTCTTCGTCTACTCTTATCGATCTTTTACTCCTTTCTTCAATTACAGGTTGATCTGCTGGCATTTGGTCTATATCGTTAGATTCTTCTTCTTGCATAGTAATTTTTTTGAGATAGCTAAGCATATCCTTTCCAGCTTTTTCCCAAGTTGCAGCTTCTTTTGAAAGCTCACGATAATAAGAATCATTATCGCCTTTGCTATCTATTACATCTCTTGCTAGTCCTTTCTCTTCTGCCCATAACTCAGCATGTTCAACAAGTGTCCTGCCATCTTTGCCTACAACGTCAACGTCAGCTTTGTTTTTTATTAGATATTCTATTGTATCTAACTTTCCATGCCTCACTGCATGAACTAAAGGTGTCCAACCATCATTATCCTGAGCATTAATATTCGCACCTTTTTCAACTAACTGCTCTATCATCTTCTTATTCCCAAGATCAACAGCAAGATGCAAAGGTGTTAAGCCGTAGCTATCCTGAATATCAATATCCGCATTATGCTCTATGAGATATTTAACTACTTCCATATTTTTCATGTGCATGGCAAAATGTAGTGGAGATTTACCAGAGCTAATATCACGGGTATCAACATCTATACCACGATCTATTAAGTATTTAGCAATTTCCGTATGTTTTAGCTCAATTGCATAGTGCAGCAGTGTTTGAGCTGACGTGTTCTTTATACCAAGATCTGCGCCATACTCAATTAAACTCTTAACTATTTCCGAATTCCCTAGCTTAATAGCAGCAAGTAACGGAAAAGTATAATAACTTTTACTATTAGGATCTGCGTTATGATCTAATAGATACTTCACTATTTCTGTATTACCTGAATAAATAGCACTGTATAATGGTGTTTGGGAATAAGCATCTTGAATATTAGGATTTGCACCACGATCTATTAAGTATTTAGCTATCTCTATATTTCCAGACTCAATAGCATAGTGTAAAGGTGTCTTATAATACACATATTTAGTATTAGTTTTCTGATAATAATTGTCATGAACATTAAGATTTGCTCCATGATCAATAAGATATTTTGCTACTTCCGTATTTCCTGACTGAATGGCATAATGTAGTGGCGTTTGTCCATTATGGTCTCTTGTATCAATATATGAATTGTGTTTTAGTAGCGTTGCTACTTTGCTTAAATCTCCCAATGAAGCAGCAAAATGTAAACTAGTCGCACCTGTTACCTTATTTATCTCGTTTACTTTTCCTATAGTATTTTCTACATTATTGTCATCAATATTCACCTTTAAGAAAGGCTGTTTATTATACTTCATAACTTTTGTTGTAACAGCTTTTTCTTGTTCGTCTTCACTCGCTTTTTTAGCAGGTTGCATAGAATCTTCTCTACTGACACTTGATTTAGATTCTATCTTGGTTTTATCACCACTTACATTATGTACTGGGCTATAACCATATAGACCCTTGCCTGCACTTTGTTGGCTTGTTGAACTTTCAACACTGTTAGATTCAACAACATTATATTCCATATGTTGTTCGCCGTTCAACTCAGCTTTGACCCACTGTTTAAACTCTCGATCATAACCTTTTAGCTCAGTCAAAAAATCCTCAACTAATTTCTTACCTTGATCCCTATCATGATATCTCTTATAAGTGGAGAGGCTCTTTAGTAAATTATCAATTAAGTCCGGGTGTTTATGTTCAAGAAACTTTACTACTTGCTCTGCTTCTGAATAGTAGTGATTATCCTTGATAATCATTACGTAATATCTCATCTAGTTTAAGATTCTTATTTTTTATTGCAATTAAAGCTTCTTTATCTCCGTGATCATTAATGTGTTTGCCATTTTCTAAACCAGCAACATAGTTAGCAATAGCTTCGTGCATTGCTTTTGGCAAGATATAGCTTAGACCAAGATTTGCAAAGTGCATTGCATGCCCTATCTCGTGCTCTAACGTATGTTGATTTAAATTCCCTTTACTATCTAGGTAGACATAAACGTCAGCAGCATTTCCCTTATTTAGATCGATCATTCTTGTGTAGCCATTAACACCGTCGCCAGCATCGAATCCAACTTTTTTCAAGTACTCTTTAAACTCATTTTGAGTGTTGAATACATAAGTATTGATCCTTATATCATGGTCAGAGGTATTAAAAGCACCCTTAAAGTCTCGTACAGCATCTTTAATGCTTTTTTCTATTGTATCTAGCTTATTGGCAGCTAAGTCATACTTGATATTTATATTAGTGTTATCAAGGGATACAGTTTTGCTACGTGAAAGGTTTGACATTACACCATCCATGTAATTTACTATTTCCACTTGCCCTTGCTGTTTAGCATAAGTAAGAGGTGTACCATCGCATGCTCTTTTAATATAAAGATCAGCACCATTATCTATCAGACATTTCACCATATCTAAATTTCCACGTGTAATAGCTAGGTGTATCGGAGTGTAGTTATGAGTAAGATTTATATCTGCACCGTTTTTTATTAAATAATCTACTACTTCTGTATGACCTTTATTGACTTTTACATTTGCAGCAACATGAAGAGGAGTATCATTCCATTTATCTAAAACATCAAGCCTAGCACCTTTTTCTACTAAAAATTTCACTGCAGCTAAATTTCCATCTTCAGCAGCTTTATGCAGAAAGGTTCTGCCGATACTGTCTTGTCGGTTTATATCTGCACCTTTGTCTATCAAATATTCTGCTAATTCCATACGTCCAAGTGAAATAGCCATGCCAAGAGGATTATTATATTTACCCAGGTTAACATCGGCATTACCTATTTCGACTAGAAATTTTATCATTTTCTCATCATTGTTCATAACAGCATAAAAAAGTGGAGTGAGCTCATGTTTATCTTGCACGTCCACTCTAACGCCTTTATCTATTAACAGTTTGACCTCATCGAAACGCCCACTAAAAACAGCTTTATGTAGAGCAGCATAGCCTGTAGAGTCTTTAGCATCTAAGTCTAAATTTTTTGATTTACCATATTCAGAATTTGTTTTAAATTTCATATTCACCTCTTAAAAATTTTCACTATAAATAAGTCTTGAGAAAAATGCGTTAACTGTAGATTCAGCCTTTACCTTGCTTTTGCACAACTGCTGAGATAGTTGATCATCGCTGAAAAGCCGATTCTTAGTATTGAGATATTTAGCATAGCTGCCAGCAGGTATTGAGTAAAAACCGCTTTCAAGTTCAAGATAAGAGCTGCTATTCAGAACAAAAAATAAATCGCTCTGGTCAAGCAGTATGTCATAACCAGAGCTCGTGCAATGTAAGTATTCATTGCTTTCATACTCTGCTATGTAGTACTTACTTGCATCAAGATCACCATTAAGCTGTAAAATTGCTGCTGAACGTCCATTCCCAATACTATGGCCTTTTATTACTTTAAGTACTTTAATCTCATCATTTTCTATGAGTTCTCTTAACTTTTCATTCTTTTGATTTAATTCTTCCTCTGCTTTTCTTCTGTCTTCTTCTAATTTTGTTTCTTTTTCGACAAGCTCATTTTGTATTTGCAAAAACATATCTTGAATGGTTAAGCCATTTAGAAAGTAATCCAATACACTTGACACAAACGGCTGCAATTCACCATTATCTTCAAAGCTCTTTTCCTGCTTTTTGTCATATTGAGTGGGATTATAGATTGCATACAGAGGATAAAAACCATAATTCACCTGTCGAATGATAACTCTACCGAAAATCCGCTCTGATCAAGTGGAAGTTTAGTAGCTAAATATCTACCATTATCATCTCTGATATATAGCTCATTTATACCATAGTGACCACTATATTTGTTGTAATAAATATAAAAATTCTCAGGATTAAGATTAAAGTAATCATCTAAATTGTTAGGTTTACCGAGCTTTTCACGTAGAAAACTCTTGCTCTTATCTGTAAGTTTGATGCGTGTAGAGAAGTAACACCGATCTATTCGGTCACTTTTTTCTATTTCAAAGTCTAGGACTATTTTATCGCTAAACATACAGAATTTCCTCACATTTCCAGTATTTATGATTATAAATTGTGTACTATGAAAAAAGCATTAAGGCTTCTCTATGTATCTAAAAACAGTTGACGTATTACTGCCACTTCCAATTGATCAGCTATTTTCATATGCAGTTGAGGAAGATACTGAAGTTTCAATTGGAGATTACGTAGTGGTACCATTTGGCAGAAAGCGTTTGATTGGAATAGTTTGGAAATATAGCGGCAAGAGTGATCGAGAATTAAAATGCATTGAACAAAAGATCGAGTTACCGAGCATCAGACCAAAACTGATCGAATTTGCAGAGTGGGTTGTGCAGTATAATGTAATACCTATTGGTATGCTTGCAAAAGTGATAATGGGAGGAGTATTAAAGGTAAATCAGATAGATAAGTTAGTTTTCACTAAGCAAAAGCAGGAAATAAGTGAAATAGATTGCCAATTAAGCCCTGAGCAGCAAGCAGCTCGCGATAAGATAATAAGTAATTTGAATGAGTATTCAGTGACTTTGCTTGACGGTGAAACCGGGTCTGGAAAAACGGAAGTTTATCTCTCTGTGATTGCAAGGTTAATTGAAATCGTAAACGATGCACAAGTCCTGATCCTTCTGCCAGAAATTGTCCTAACTTCACAATTAGTAAATCGTGTTCACAGTCAGATATCTGGAAATATAGCTGAGTGGCATTCAGGACTTACTCCCAAAGCTCGCCGAAATAATTGGCTTAATATAGCAAATGGAAGTGCGCAGATAATTATTGGGGCAAGGTCAGCACTTTTTTTACCTTATAAAAACCTAAAATTAATCATCGTCGATGAAGAGCATGACTCATCCTTTAAACAGGAACAAGGAATTATATATAATGCTCGAGATATGGCCATTATCTTAGCCAAGCTCGAAAATATTCCGATTATTTTATCATCCGCTACTCCGCTGCTTGAAACAATTTATCATGTTAAAAAAGGGAATTACAACCATGTAAAGCTAACCGAACGATTCGGTGGTGCAGAGTTGCCGCACATAAAAGTAGTGAATAATAAACAATGGATTTCAAATGAGCTTTTCGAAGGGATAAAACAAACCATAGAGAAAAAACAGCAAGTTATGCTCTTTCTAAACCGCAGGGGGTATGCGCAACTTGCAGTTTGTAAAAAATGTGGATATAAAATTTCCTGCTCAAATTGCACTGTATGGCTTACGTACCACAAGAAAAAGAATGTCCTTTTATGCCATCACTGTTCTTATCAATTAAAACTTCCAGAAAAATGCTCCAATTGTCAAAGTGAGCAGTCATTGCTCCTTTATGGTGTGGGAATTGAAAGGTTAGTTGAAGAAATAGTGAAATTAATACCAAATGCAAAAACTGCAATTATCAGCAGCGATCAGAAGTCGCTTGGTAACGTAATTGACTCAGTGCTCAAAGAAGAAGTGAATATTATAATCGGTACACAAGTGATTGCTAAAGGGCATAATTTCCCTAAATTAACTTTAGTTGGAGTGATAAATGCAGATTTAGGCCTTGAAAACTCTGACCTCAGGGCAGCAGAAAAGACGTATCAATTATTGCATCAAGTTGCAGGAAGATCGGGAAGATTCAACGAAAAAGGAACGGTAATAGTGCAAACTAATAATCCTGAAAGTTTGATAATAAAAGCATTGCAGCAGCAAAAAAGGGATTTATTTTATGAAACTGAACTTGAGTCAAGACGCAAAGCTAAAATGCCACCATTTAGTAGATTAATAGCGCTTATAGTTTGCGGTAAGGATCAATTTGCAACACAAAAAGCAGCAAATGAGATAACAAACTTTTTGCATAATCAATTTTCAACTACCTCTCAGCACTTGACACTGAAAGAATTTGAAATTTTTGGCCCATCACCAGCAGCAATAAATTTTTTAAACAATAAATATCGTTATAGAGTGTTACTAAAAATATACAATAACCATAGTCTATTCATAAAGAAAAAGCTAAAACATTGGATTAAAAACTATAATTCGAGTTCAAACATTACAGTAACAATAGATGTTGATCCTGTGAGTTTTTTTTAACAAAATTACGGAATTTATTTGACATTCACAGAATTAATTGTATTAATTTTTTAATTAAAAATTTGACTTTTATTAGAATTTATTATATTTTTTAGTATAAAATAGATAGATAACATGAATTTACTTACATTTGTTACTAACAGAAAAATTAAAGAGTTGCAAGAGTATCTTAATGATAATAGCGAAATTGTGATTAACAAGAATTTATTCACAGAAGCTATTTCAAATAGAGCTCCTAGAAATGGAAGTCCTATCAATAAAGAAGGAGGAAAGATAGTATACCCTATCTTGAAACACTGTATTAAACACAATAGTGCAAGGTCTGAAAAAGGAGATATATTACCGTTTCAAAACGTGATGAAGATTTTAGATGAAGCTGTGAGTATACTTTCTAATCCTCAGTATTTCGACAGATTGATCAATTTTTGAGATCAAAGTAGAAATACATTATTACACCAAGCTGTTATAAGTAATAACACTAAAGCAATAGAAGCCCTTTTGACATATGGTGCAAGCCCTTTGATAAAGAATAAAGAAGAGAAAATCCCATTAGATTTAGCTCAAGGAGATATAAAAAAATTACTCATCGAATGTATGAAAGACCAAGCTCAATCGAAAAAAGAAAGTGCTAGATGTAATAGTTTGATTGGCATTATACCTGGCGTTTTTCTTGGCATTGGACTCGGTGTTGGTGGTGCTTTAGTCCCTTCAATGACTATTATATTATGCGCACTCGCAGTATCTGCTCTTGTTGCTGGAATAGCAGTTGGACTGTCTATATATTTCCTAAGTCAAGACTATAAACAGGCTAAATTGATAGAAGGAGTTGTTGCTATTGATTCTCAATTGAATTCCGTCAAACCTGAAAAGACTGCAGATAATAAAGCAGTACTAGGATAACTGTGAGTTTTTTAACATTAGATTTCTTGCATAATCAAGTGTGATCCCAGTGTCAGCTACTTGTATAACAAGAAAGAAAGCACTGGTCTCACATGCATCTAAACGGATACATAACCTTTCATTCACAATTCATCTTTGAATAGCCTAATTTCCTTTAGCTATAAAATACAGCAGATGATTTTTTACTAGTAGATGTACGCTTTACAGGATGCCGGTCAGGCATTGATTCACACTGTTGTTCTAAAGAACACTGTTTAATTGTTGTTTTGGGCTTATTAAAAGAAGATCGTGCTGAAGAAACGCAAATGCCACTATCCTTAGCCGAATTATCATCTTTAATTCTTTGTGCATCTTCATCATAGTAATTGAGGCAAAGGAATTTGCTTGAGTTTCCATTATGTGATTTACCTATAACTGAATTCTTAGGTGAACCAGCAAAACCACTATCTGCACTTGGTCCATCTGTCCCTACTTTTTCTTCAGAAGGGGCAAGAGTTTGTGGTTTCATAGCTGGCACACGTGCAGGATCAATGGACAGTTTATAATCCTCATTGATTACAGAGCTCTCCATGATCTTATCCATCACACAGTAAGCAATGTCTGGGTTAGCAAAATCTATTGCATATATTTGTTCGGCACCATATGTTGGCAGACCTCTTTCTGCAATATCATCTTTTACATCACGCAATACTTTTGTACCACCAAACACCTTATTATTAATATGATCAACTTCTTTTTCATTTAAAAACTCTATGTAATTACCACAATCAAAAATAGGAGCCAAAATTGAATACTCATCTTTACTTTCTTTATGGGAAGTATGCCACATAGAATCAATTGGTAGGTGCGGTAGTGCCTTACAAATTAAATCAACAATTGCGCGCTTCAGAGTGTCATTCATTTCATCTTCGGTACTTGAAACTTCCAAATCACGACACTTCAAGGATACTTTATCCTTTGCTATGTCTTTAATGAGCTTAGGATTATCAAAAATGCTTTTCTTTAGATATACATAATTTCCTTTCTCTTCTAAAAAATCCTTAGTTTTTTTAGGACCATTTTCATAACCTTTTATTCCCGATGAAAGCAAATTTACAAAAGAACGTTGCAAATTTCTATCAACACACTCCGCACCATATAGATAAGATCCCTTATTAAAGACTTCATCAATTATATTATAATCTACATGATTTTCTATCTCCTCCTCTATATCATCTGATAGATTCTCACAACCTAGTTCCGATTTTTTGTCTTCTTTTTCTTGCTCTTTAATAAGATCTGTTGCAAATCGCGCGAGTTCATGGGCTAGCAAAAACTTTAGATTAGAAACCACCTCTTTCCTCATTGGCACCAAAAATTTATTATCTTCAGCCGATTTCCCTTGATCAAAGTTAAAAGGAAAAAACTTTGTATAAAAATTATCATCAAGAATACTTTCATCCGGACAAAATCTTTGTATTATTTTTTCTTTCATACTGCTCAGGTACTTTATGCGCCGATCACGAGTCATATTATTATCAAGCGAGATAACAATATGATCGTCCTTTACAGTAAAATTAGTAACAACAGCATTACTGAAACGAAGAATACTATTAAATGCTTTTACTAATTCTCGATTTATTTCACTTTTATTAGGCATAATACCACCTCTCTAATTAATTAACATAATTACTTACCACTCCTACTGGTGCCCTGACCACTCTTACTACTACTGGATTGATTTTGCTTCATTCGTTCTTGTTCACGCTTAATCATATCGCTGAAGTTATCTATTCTCTTTGGATCTAGGTATTTTTTATCAATCCTTGTTCTCCCTGAATCAGGTACTTTTTTATTTGGATCATTATTGCCATGCATATCAACCTCTAAATTAAATTATTATGTAACGAGTATATTAAGAATCAACTACTAGCACAAGCAGTTTTTTTACATAAATTTTATTCACCATTTTTATACTCCTGGATTCCAGACTGGGATGACGAGAGAGAGAGCTACTTGTCCGCCATGTCATTCCAGCACTTGATGCTGGAATCCAGATGAAAAACTAGTACTGGAATGACATCGAAGGAGCTACTTGCACGACATTGAAGGGGCTACTTGCATGGCGGCCTTTTAAAATTGGGATGACACCATTTACTACGCAAATTACCACAATGTTCGTACAGTTGTGTACCCAGACACTGTCATCCAGATACAATTTTATCATATAAATCTCCTATGATTATTGTCCAGTAGAAATTTCAAATTTTGTAAAATCTTTAAAAACCCAGTTATTTTTAAGAGTGTAGAAAATAGTTATAAGAAATTTTCTAGCAGTAGCAGTTATAGCCTTAGCAGAACCACGCTTCTTTTTTATATGTTCATAAAAGCTTTTCAAGTAAGGACTGTAACGTACAGCAATCCAAGTACATTGAACTAAAGAAGTACGCGCTATTTTTGACCCTCGTTTGGTAATTCTTCCAATTGTACATTGCTGATTAGATTGAGAAACTCTTGGTACAACTCCAAAATATGCAGTAAGTTTCTCAGGTCTACGGAAATCATTAATGTCTCCGATTGTTACAATAAAAACAGCTGCAGAAATTGGACCTATTCCCTTTATGCTGATAAGATTGCTGAACCCAGGAAGTTGTTTAGCGAAAGCTATAATTTCCTTTTCAAGCTTTTTAAGGCTTTCTCGGATAGCTTCTAAATGATAGCTAATCACTTCAATTTCAACTTTTTCTAAAGGATCCCAATTATGCTTTTGAGTAGCACGTTCAAATCCTACTTTAGTTGTAAGTACTTCTTTTTTAATTTTTATTCCATGGTAATTAAAAAGACCATGAACTTTATTGATTAAAGATACCCGTGACTTTACTAACTGATCTCTCATTTGAAGAAGAGAAGCTAACTGCTGGCATTGTTTGTTTTTGCACCTTGCCTCAGGCAACATATCTTTGCTGAGAAAGAAAGCAATAGCTCGTGCATCATGCTTATCTGTTTTGTTCACAGAGCGACGAACAACTTCAAACTGCCCAGGAGCAATTATTACTATGCGTTTAACGTAAGGTGAAACTGCATCATAAAAGAAACAGCTGTTACCTGTTGCCTCTATGGCTACTTCATCTGTTTCTTGAAGATCTTTGGTGAAATTATCCAAGTCTTTTAAGCGAAACGTTTGAATATGCTCAGGTTTCCCTTCTTGTAAGTAACAAACAGTAAAACTATTGGTATGTAAATCGACTCCAATGTGACGCATATTTTTTCCTCCAATTGCATATTTCAATATATCAGAGTAGAATATTGCCGGTTGTTCCAAACTCCTATACGAGGTCATCACATTTTGTGAGCCTCACGATGATTTTCGGTGGCAGGGGCAGTTAATCTCCCCCACGAAGTCTTCTCTTTCTACTCCCTGGGCAGAAAGTGCTTCAGAAAAACATCCAACCTGCCACCTATCCACTCTGAGAAGTCATTATCTTCTCTTGCTTCCAACCAAGCAATACTTATTCATACCATCTCTCCATTCTTGATTTGTTTTTTCAATTAAGTTTATTTTCCATTTTCTCTGCCAGCTTTTTAGGAGTTTTTCTCTACTAATTGCTAAATTTATGTCTTGAAATTCCTCAAAGTAGACTAATTTACAAACATTGTACTTTGACGTGAAACCAGAGATGGCTTTGCTTTTGTGTTCCCAAATTCGTTTAGTCAAATTCGACGTCATACCTGTATATAGGGTTCCATTTCGTTCACTTGCAAGTATATAAACATAATAACTTTTCATATATAGTAAATAAATCTACTAGATTCCAGACTGGAATGACACCTTTCCTTATGGACTTAAGTCACAACTGTACGACATTGCAATATGGTACATAATAAACGTTGGCACTGGGATGACAAGAGAGGAGGTAATGGGATGACATCAAAGGAGGCACTGGAATGAAAATGAAGGGCTACCTGAATGACAGACCGGTTTTCATTCAAATTTTATTCAAGACGATGTCATTCCAGCGCGTGACGCTGGAATCTAGAAGAGAAAATGGATCCTAGACTGAAATGACAACTTTTTTAAACTAAGTTCCTGGATCTCAGTGTCAAGCACTGGGATGACAAGAGAGGAGGCACTGAGATGACAACAAAGGGGCCACTTGAAGACAAGAGAGAGCTACTTGTCCGCCATGTCATTCCAGCACTTGATGCTGGAATCCAGATAAAAAAACAGTCTGGAATGAAAAAAAGAGAGAGAACCTTTACACACCTCTCTCTTTGACTGAAGAAGCATGGTTTTCAACTCTCACATCCTCAGTTAATCCTCCTGGCAATTCCACAGCAGCATCAGACTTTTGTTGATTACTCATTGAATGATTAAGTTTAGAAGTTTTTTTTAGCTTTGCGTTCCTTGTATTATCACCACACTTTTGTCTTTTAACTCTCCTGTGTTCCTTTTGCTCTGGAGCAGGTGGACAGACAGCTAATTTTGGTTTTTCAGTTTTCTCTTCTTTTGCTTTTTTCTTTTCTTTATTCATTTTTTCCAGTTTTTGTACTTCACTATTTTTGTGACTTATAACAGGTTTAGGTAGAGTGTCTACTAATTTTTCTATAGGCTTTGGTAAAATAGCATGTTCTTGCTTATTCAGAGTGATTGGCATTGGAACTTGAGATGAAAAATTAAATAGGGAAATTGGTGTGATTTCACTCACTTTTGTTTCTATTTCTTGACGAACTTCTTTTGATTCTGTTTTTTCTGCTTTTTTGTCTCTTTTTTCCTCAGTTACATCTTGCTCTACTACTGCTGCTAAATCAACTGCAAAAATTTCTGCAAACATTGCAATGACTGAGCCCACGAGAAAAGTTTGAAGCTTTAATTTTAAATTTTGCAACGCTTGCAAACGTTCGAGTATTGCTATTTCCTCTTCCGGAGATAACCCACCACTGAGTAATTTCTCCTGCAATTCTTTTATCTCTTTGTCTAGCCTTTTATCCCAACTTAAGTCTAAATCTTTTTTGAAGATCTTTTTAACTAATTCCTTAAGCTTATCACACAAAAAATTAATTATTGAAAGAAGCAGATTTTTCTCTTTCTTCTCCTTGAGCATTTTGTAGACTTTCGGATCTACATTTACTTCAAAAAGATTAAAGAGGGATTCAAAGAAATTTGCGAATACCCCTTGATTATTATCAGTAAAGTAATCCTCATTATCTTGTATCTGTAGCTCTACTTGAGATAATGTTTCATCAATGCAACTCGCAGCCTGACGCTCAAGCTCTATTCTCTTGAGCTCAGCTTTCCTAGCAAGCTCCTCCATGAATCCTTTTAATTCATTGAGCTTCTGCTCTGCAGAGAGATCTTGCTCCCTGATTCGACTAATGAAGATTGAGCTACCGTCCTCTTCGTTGTTATTGATTAAAAAATTTCCCATTGCTTTTTCTCCATTAATTGAATTACTATTTCTATAATTGTTTAGAAAACTTTTTACCATTTTATCTTAAGTCTATAAAACACAATAACTCAATCTTACAATATGAAGTATTTAATAAGTATTAATCTTAAAAAATATCAGTAACTTATTGATATTTTTACATTTATACTATATATAGGCTAGCATATATTACGTAATTTTTCAAGAACATATTCACTATAACAGAAGACTTTCTTATTTGCCTCTAAAACACCTGCAAATCATATAATAAGAGAATATTATAATGTTTAGTGTAATACTATACAATGTTATAAAATATAGTATAATACTAGCATACCACTGAATTAATGCTGAGATATTCCCTTGCTTGATCAGTTAAAACACGTCCTCTTGGTGTGCGCTTTACGAAACTGACCTTGATTAAATAAGGTTCTACTGTTTCTTCAATATTGCCAACATCTTCAGATAGTGCAATAGATATGGTGTCAATTCCAACAGGTCCTGAGGTGTTAAACAAAAATCTCAGATAATCCATATCTAATTTATTTAGTCCCATTTTATCTATACCCAATTTTGATAGTGCAGAACCGGCAATTTCACAGGTAATTTTTTTATCATCTTTTACTTCAACAAAATCTCTTATTCTTCTGAGTAACCTCAAAGCAATTCTTGGAGTACCACGGGCGCGGCAGGCAATTTCTTGCACAGCATCCTTTTCGATTTCAGCACAAAGAACTCTTGCACCTCTTTTTATAATATCAACCAGTTCCTCAAAAGAATAAAACTCAAGATGCAGGGGAATACCAAAACGATCCCTCAGCGGTGCAGAAAGCAGTCCAAGCCGTGTTGTTGCCCCGATCAGTGTAAATGGTGGTAAATCTATTCTTAAAGTTCTGGTAGATGGGCCCTCACCTACTAGTATATCTAGGCAAAAATCTTCCATAGCAGTATATAAAACTTCCTCAATGCTACGATTTAATCTATGGATCTCATCGATAAATAGAACATCTTTTGCATTTAAAGTAGTGAGCACTGCAGCTAAGTCCCCAGTTTTACTAAGCAATGGACCAGAAGTTGCACGAAAGCTAACCCTTAATTCCTTAGAGACAATTTGTGCTAAAGTTGTTTTACCAAGCCCTGGAGGACCATAGAGCAATACGTGATCCAAAGCTTCAGCTCTCGTCTGTGCAGCATTTATAAACACTTTTAAATTTTGTATTAAGTCTTTTTGCCCGACAAAATCATCAAGTTGCTCAGGCCTGATATTTAAATTACGTACATCTTCAGAGTATTCCTTACTACATGATATTGACTTCATATTGTTTTAAGCGCCATACGAATAATATCTTTAGTGTCCAAGTTTGGTGATTCATCTTCTATTTTTTTTATTGTATCATAAGCTTTTGTTCTTTCATATCCAAGATTGATCAAAGCTGAAAGAGCATCTTCACTAATTGAGTGAAAATGATTGTTATTTGTCTCTAATTTACTTACTTTGCCATTCAGCTCAGTAATAATTCGATTTATGAGTTTCAGGCCAAGTCCACTCACCTTAAGTGCTAGTTTATTCTCATTTATAATTGCCAAAAACAGTTGCTCTGGAGTTAATTTGCTCAAAATTGACATTGCGGTTTTATAGCTGACACCGCTCACTTTAACTAATAAACGCAGACACTGCTGTTCTTCTTTACTTATAAAGCCATATAGCTGAGTAACGTTTTCTCTGCTATTTGCATAAGTGTCGATAAGTAATTTTACTCTACTTCCAATCGAACAAGCACTTAAAGTTTTGGCTGAAAGATATACTATGTAGCCAACATCATTCACATTCAGGATTATGTGATCGCTACACACCTCATCAACTATTCCTCTTAGATTTCCTATCATTTCTAGTACTTTATAAAATTCAGTTTAAATGCTACTGAATCTTAGGTCAAGCAAACGAACATTATAGAAGTGGTTCCAGTTTTAATCATTTTAGACAGGTTTGCAGGAAATCTATTTGAATATATTATTCCGGACCAGTATGTGACTGGACCACGGAGTTACTTCAGCAGCAGAATTGCGGTCTATTAACTAAGTAATAGAAATTTCTATCTTTGGTAGAATAAAGGTAATTGTTTGCTGTTTGCGAAAATATTTGCATAATTTAAGTAACATTACTTGATAAGAATTAACTATGGAGCTTAATAAGATTGCAGCATCGATTTTACTTTCTGGATTAATAATTATGATAGTTAGTAATGTAGTTGATATGTTCTATAACCCAGAGGATTATAAAATTGAACACCAAACAATAGTAGCAGCCAGCAATGAGCCTCAGCAAAAGATTGAACAAGTGGCACTTGATATTGGGGAGCTCATGCAAAATGCTAGCTTTGAAAAGGGGAAGTCAGCAGCAAAAAAATGTATAGCTTGTCATAGTTTTGAGAAAGGTGGAATGAATAAAGTAGGGCCAAACTTATGGAACGTGGTTGGAAATAAAAAGGCCCATCTTAGCAGCTCATTCAATTACTCAAAAGCACTACTTGAAAAAGGTGGGAAATGGGAGTATGAGGAATTATTTGCTTTTTTAAAAAATCCAAAAGCCTACATAAAAGGTACACGTATGGCATTTGCAGGCATTTCCAATCCACAAGAGATTGCAGATCTAGTCAGCTATTTGCGTTCGATGAGCGATAGTCCGGTTGCCTTGCCAAAGTAGTATGAATTATTGTAAATTACTCGATGAAAGTAATGACCATATAGCATATCGAAAGCTACAAGGAAAGAAGGCTTCTATAGTTTTTTTTAGTGGTTTTGCATCCAATATGGATGGAACTAAAGCAACTGCCGTTTACAAATTTTGCCAAGAAAATGATATAGCACTTGTGCTCTTTGATTATTTTGGCCATGGTAATTCAAGCGGTGATTTTGCTGATTATACAATAAGTGATTGGCAAAAAAATTGTGCTAAAGTGATAAGTGAATTAACTAGCAATAAACAAATAATTATAGGTTCAAGTATGGGAGGATGGCTGATGCTGCTCACTGCTCTTCAATTTCCAGAAAAAATTGCAGCATTAATCGGCATATCGTCTGCTCCTGATTTTACTGAAGATTTGATATTCAAGCAATTGTCAGGCAAGCAAAAAGAAGAACTAGGTTCGAAAGGTATAATAGATTTTACTTCAGAGCATTGTACATACAAAATAACTAAAAATTTGATCGAAGATGGCAGAAAGAACCTTCTTTTAAACAGAGAAGCAATAGATATAAACTGTCCTGTGCGCTTATTGCATAGCATTAATGATAAAGATGTTCCTTATCAAACTTCATTGAATTTAGCTGAAAAAATTAAGTCAACAGACGTTGAAGTACACTTAATAAAATCAGCAGAACACAACATGTCTGATAATCATTCACTGAAAATTTTATTTAAGACCATCAGAGAATTTTTGCCAGGAGAAATATATAATTGAAGTAATTCAGATGTGTTTGCGTAAGAGCTGCAGTTATAGCTTCAACAGTAGGCACTATTCTTGATCACCTCAACATTTTCTCTTGGCAGTTCTTTAATAAATCGAGAAGTGTACATTGATTTCCATTGGTTATTCATTTCCCTTCTGTCTGCACATGAAATGATCAACCTTTCTTTTGCTCTAGTTATGCCAACATATGCAAGTCTTCTCTCTTCTTCTAAAGCTTTACCACTTTTATCTTCAAAAGATCTTTGATGAGGAAATAATCCTTCTTCCCAACCAGGTAAAAACACACACGGAAATTCAAGTCCTTTAGCTGCATGAAGAGTCATAACATATACAGTGTCATCGCTATTCATATTATCCACTTCCATCACCAGGCTAATGTGCTCCAAGAAGGTTATAGCGTTGTCAAAATTCTTCAAAGATGAAATGAGCTCTTTAACATTTTCTATTCGCGCTAAACCCGTCACTCCTTCATTCTCAAGCATTTCCATATATCCTGATTGATTTGCTACGATTTTAACGAATTCATGCAGTGGTTTTACGCTTACTATTTCTTCCCAAGCTTTAATTTTATTTAAAAAATCATTTAGTGAGAGTTTAATTCTTTCGGTTACTTGATCACTATTAACCAATATTTTTGCTGCCTCAAAAAAAGAAATTTTGTTATCCTGAGCAGTCGTGTATATTTTCTTTAGAGTTGTAGCTCCTATGCTTCTTTTTGGACGATTTACGATCCTTTCAAAAGCGAGATCATCATTATTATTTGTAACAAGCCTCAAATATGCAATTATATCCCTTACTTCTTGACGTTCGTAGAATTTTACGCCACTTATAATCTTATAGGGAATTGAATGTTTTATAAAATACTCTTCGAGCACTCTAGTTTGAAAAGTCGCTCTTACGAGCACTGCAATGTCACTAAATCTGTATTTATTGAGCTTTAATATCTGTTCGCTTATGAACCTTGCTTCAGCTTTCCCGTCCCATAATTTTATTAGATTTACCTTTTCCCCTTCAATGTTTGTTGTCCATAACTTTTTTTCTAAGCGAGTCTTATTGTGATTGATAACATATGATGCAGTTGCAAGTATGTGGGATGTTGACCTGTAGTTACACTCCAGTTTAACGGTTTTTGCATTTTTAAAATCATCGGAAAATTTCAAAATATTTTCAACTTCTGCACCACGCCAACTGTATATCGATTGATCGTCATCTCCTACACAACAAATATTTGAGTGCTCTTTTGCAAGGTATTTTAGCCAAAGATATTGTATTGCATTTGTATCTTGATATTCATCTACCATAATATATTTAAACTTGTTTTGGTAGTAGGATAGAACCTCGGTCTTTTGATTAAAGAGTTGTATGTTATATAGCAATAAGTCACCAAAATCGACAGAGTTAAGGAATTTTAACCTTTCCTGATACTGGTAATAGACTTTGAGTGCAGTTACGTAAACTGGCCTAAATGATTGAACATCTTCCACTTCAGACGGCAATAAACACTTCTCTTTCCATTGCTGAATAATATTCATAATGGTCTTACATTTTTCTGATAGGTAATCAGGGCTGATTTCATTAATAATATTTTTTATTACCTGTAATTGATCATCCACACCAATGATTGTGAAATTGGAATTTAAGCCCACAATTTCAGCATGATAACGTAAAATTTTTGCTGCAATTGCGTGGAAGGTGCCAAGCCATGGTATATTTGTGCCCGTAAGTTCAAGCACTCTTGATATCATTTCATTTGCTGCTTTGTTCGTGAATGTAACTGCTAAGATCTCATCGGAGTAAGCGTAGCCATTTCGAATTATGTGCGCTATTCTTGAAGTGATCGTTCTTGTTTTTCCCGTTCCCGCCCCTGCCAGTATCAAAATTGGCCCATTTAAGTTAGTTAAAGCTAATTGTTGCTCTGGATTTAACAGTGAGAGATAATCGTTCATTGAAGCCCTATAGACTATAACTTCGTAAAGTTAAACCTATGATCCAAATATTGTAAAGATTTTATTGAATAGAACAGTTTAAAGAATGCTTCACTCAAGTACTACATATTTAAACGTAGGTTTTTTATCTATCTTGTTTTAGTAGCTTCAGGTGTATGTCGAGTAACAACAACTTGATTTGAGGTATTGGCACTAGAGCTTCTGCTTGTTGGGTGGATAGGTGGAGTTTTGAATGGCTTAGGCTTACGATTCAGTTCCTTCATCTCTATTTCCTCAGCTTTAACAGGAAGTTTTTCTGGAACATAGAAGTTATGCATTTCAGGTCGTTCAGTGAGATTTTCATATGTTTCTTTCAACCAAGCTCCGATATCATATATAAACCCATATGCTTCTTCTTTAAATTCTCTCCATGATCTACCTAAACTGGCTAGTGTGTTATTGAAGTAAATTGTCACATGATCTCTTGTGGTGTATTGATAACTTTTGCCATCTAACTTGCCACTTTGCTTATCACAAGTTTCGAAGTAACCAAATATGTTATACATTTTGAGCTATTACTGACTATTAACATGCATATATTGTACATTAATAAATTAAAATTGTCAAGAGTGTTTGTGTGACTGAGGAAATGCTCTATATAATAATTTAAAATGGAGCTGAAGCTTGTAGTACAATGTTTTTAAACGTTTAATATAATATTGACTTTACGGCAATAATTACTTTAAGTTAGTAACTATTGTTGCAGTTAAAGTATCGATGCCTTTTTTCTTTTGTTTTTTCGCAATTCTTAGCATTTTATCTGCTGTTTGTGTAATTAGCGTAAGGAATCCTGTGCATGCAGTATTATTTTTAATTTTCACCTTCGTTAACTCTGCAGTGCTTTTTATTCTCCTTGGAGCTGAATTCATTGCTATGATGGTGCTGATAGTATACATCGGTGCAGTTGCAGTGTTATTCCTCTTTGTAGTCATGATGCTCGATATCGACTACATAAGATTGCATCAGGGTTTTGCAAAGCATTTCACTCTTGGTGCTATATTATGTGTTGTGTTTTTTCTAATCATCAGCTTTGTAATCCGCAGCTCAGCACCAAATCTAAGCAATGTTATAAACTATAATACCAATAACGTGAAAGCTATCGGTAATTTGCTCTACACTGACTACATGTACGCTTTTCATCTTTCTGGAATTTTGCTACTTGTTGCAATTGTCGGTGCAATTGCTCTTACTTTGCAGGACAAGAAAAAAGGAGTTAAAAAACAGAATGTATTAAAGCAATTGACACAATCTTCATCTGTAAAATTGATTAAGGCTAAATTTGGAAAAGGAGTGGAATGGAAATAGGATTAAATCATTTTTTGATAGTTGCTGCTATTTTGTTCACTATTGGCGTGTGTGGTATTTTCATTAACCGTAAGAGCATAATCAATATACTGTTATCAATAGAAATATTATTGCTGGCGATTAACATCAATTTAGTTGCTTTTTCTGCCTTTATGAATGATATAGTTGGGCAAATTTTTGTGATGTTTGTGTTGACTGTTGCGGCAGCAGAGTCAGGAGTTGCGCTTGCAATATTGGTTGTATATTATAGAAGCCGTGGCAATATAGACGTTGAACAAGCAAATTTAATGAAAGAATGAAAGTATGATGGATATACTGAAATTAATAGTATTTCTGCCACTTTTTGGTTCATTGTTTGGAGCATTTTTTAGAAAAAGTCAGTTAGTTACAACGGCAGGGATTGGAATATCTGCAGTTTTATCTTGGTATGTTTTTCTCACCTTCTCTGAAAATTATCACTTGAGTTTATTTCCTCTATTTTCATTAAGTGTATTAAAAGTAAATTGGGCAATTAGTGTGGATGCTCTCTCATCCTTAATGCTTATTGTTATTACCACCGTTTCACTGGTAGTACATCTCTACTCTATCGGTTATATGGAGCATGATAAGGGGAAGTCGAGGTTTTTTTCTTACCTATCGCTATTTACGTTTTGCATGATTGTGCTGGTTGTAAGCGATAATTTCGTGCAGCTTTTTTTTGGCTGGGAAGGGGTTGGCCTATGTTCTTATTTACTCATAGGATTTTGGTTCCAAAAATATTCTGCAAATAATGCAGCAATTAAAGCATTTGTTGTGAATAGGGTAGGAGACTTTGCACTATTGATTGGAATCTTTCTTATTTATTATACATTTCACTCTTTGAATTTTACTGAAGTTTTTGACACAACTGATCTTCTTGGCACGCAGAACATTAGGGCATTCTGCTGTGAATTCAAAGTAACTCATATAATATGCATATTACTTTTTATTGGCTGTATGGGTAAATCTGCACAGCTTGGTTTACATGTTTGGTTGCCAGATGCAATGGAAGGGCCAACTCCTGTTTCTGCACTTATTCACGCAGCAACGATGGTAACAGCAGGTATATTTTTAGTAGCAAAGTGTTCTCCATTGTTTGAGTTATCAAATGTGGCACGAGAATTAATAGTTATCGTTGGAGCACTCACTGCTTTTTTTGCAGCCACCGTTGCAATTACTCAGAACGATATAAAGAAAATAATTGCTTATTCAACCTGCAGTCAACTTGGTTATATGTTTATGGCATGTGGGCTTTCTGCTTACAATGTTGCTATTTTTCATTTAATGACACACGCTTTTTTTAAAGCTCTACTATTTCTTGGTGCTGGCAATGTGATTCATGCAATGCATCATGAGCAAAACATTCAGAAAATGGGAAATTGCTGGAAGAAAATCCCTTGCACTTACGCTCTCATGTGGGTTGGATCTCTTGCGCTTTCTGGGATATTCCCATTTGCAGGTTTTTATTCAAAGGATTTGATAATTGAACATGCTTATAGCACGGATAGCTTTGCTTTTGTAATAAGCTTAGTTGTTGCATTCTTCACAGCGTTTTACTCTTGGAGGTTATTGCTTCTTGTGTTCCACAGCCAAAAACAAAGTAAAATTAATATACATGAGGCACCAAAGATTATGCTTATACCATTACTGATACTCGCTTTTGGATCAGTATTTTCTGGAATATGGGGAGCAAATATTTTAAACATAACTAGTAATGCGTTTTGGAAATCAAGTTTAGTGATGATTGATGAGCATGGAGTTCATAATTTCTTTATAAAACTACTGCCAACCTTAGCAAGCCTAAGTGGAATAGCACTTGCATACCTAATTTACCAATATCAAGTAATTAGGCAAATTAAGAGTAAATTTTTACTTAAGTTTTTGCAGAATAAATGGTACTTTGATGAGGTGTATGAGTTTGTTATAATTGCACCGATAAGGTTTATATCTAGGCTTCTATGGAAGTTTGATGTTAAGGCTATTGATTCATTTGGACCAAATGGTGTTGTAAGGTTGGTTAATGAATGTTCAAAAAGTTCTATAAAGTTACAAACTGGTTATATATTTGATTATGCATTTATTATGTTTGTTACTTTAATAATCGGTGCTTTATATATTATTGGAATGAAATAGAAGGTGTTGTTACTTAGTATATTCTTGCTTCCACTGCTAGGGGCATTAACTTTATCCTCGGTCAGGATTAATCATCAATCTATACACCTAAGATTCCTTGCTCTATTTTTTGCTATACTTCCATTTTTGCTTAGCATTGTAGCTTGTATAGAATTTGATTATAACAATGCGGACTTTCAGTTTGTCAGCTATCCAGTAAGAGATATTGGAATAGGGGTGGATGGAATATCGTTGCTTTTCCTTCTACTTACGACCTTCTTGTTTGTTATTTGTATGCTCTATAATTGCAAAATGAGTTATACGACCCTAAAAGCCTATATGGCATTATTTCTGCTGCTTGAGAGTTTTGTAGTCGGTTTTTTCGTTTCACTGAATGCTATAGGCTTTTATGTATTTTTTGAAGCTGTCTTAATACCAATGTTCTTTATTATTGGCATCTGGGGAGGAAAACACAGGGTATATGCAACGTTTAAGTTGTTTCTTTATACATTAACTGGCTCATTATTATTCCTACTTGGATTGGTGTACATCTATAGCATTTTTGGAACGTTTAATATACAAAAATTAGCTACATTAGTGCCAAGCCTTGATCTTGAAGTGCAGTCATTGCTGTGGATTGCATTTTTTATTTCTTTTGCAATAAAAGTACCAATGTTTCCATTTCACACTTGGCTTCCTGATGCGCATGTGCAATCACCAACTTCTGGATCTGTGATTTTAGCTGGCTTGCTTATTAAAATGGGGGGATATGGATTTTTAAGGTTTTCTATTCCAATGCTTCCTCAGGCAAGTTTGTATTTTTCAAATTTCGTTGTTGTGCTGAGCATTATTGCGGTGATATATGCTTCTCTAGTTGCGTTTGCTCAAGATGATATAAAGAAGTTAATAGCTTATTCTTCAATAGCACATATGGGGATCGTTACTGCTGGCCTCTTTTCATTTTGTGAGGAAGGAGTACTCGGCGCTATATTTCAAATGATTAGTCATGGCCTTATTTCTGCTGCTTTATTTTTATGTGTTGGAATGCTATATACTCGAACTGGAACTTTGGAGATTGCAAAATATTTTGGCATAGTAAACACAATGCCAAAATTTGGTTTTATGTTCATTTTATTTTCAATGGCTTCAATAGGGCTACCTGGAACATCTGGGTTCGCAGGTGAGTTTTTGGCTATGGTTGGGATGTTTAAGAGCATAGGGTTTTTTACAGGATTTATCGCACTTGGCACTATTTTAAGCGCAGTTTATATGCTGAATTTATGTAAGCAAATAATATGGGGGGTTAGCTATTCTAAATTATTAAATAACCGTTTGGATAGCATAGAATTTTCTGTCTTAATTCTGCTTGCAGTGTTTGTTATTTTGCTTGGATTTTACCCAACCCTTGCACTGAATTATTTGAAGCCATGTATGGCAAATTTGTTAGTCAAATATAATGCGCTATGAATTATATACAGATATTGCCGGAAATGTTCTCTATTATCTCCTCGTTAGTGTTGCTACTGCTTGGGATTATATTTAACCGCAGAACTATCAACTTATTAGCACTTGGCTGCACAGTGGTAACTTTGATTATTTTAATTCTTTCGGCAGAAAACAATGAAATTTTTCTCTTTAATTCGTTGTTAAAACTCAATTTATACATCAGGTCAGCCCAAGGGTTAATTCTCAGCACAGGAATTTTAATACTTTTGATGCTGAATTTATCAAAATATGACTATAAATATGAATTTTCAATACTGATTCTTTTTGCACTGTTTGGCATGATAACTTTAGTTTCAGCAAATAGTCTGATTTCTTTTTACTTAGTTTTTGAGTTGATGAGTATATCTTTGTATGTTCTTGCGAGCTTTAATAAAGATTCGATTTATTCATGTGAAGCAGGAGTGAAATATTTTACACTTAGTGCACTATCTTCCTGCATTATGCTGTATGGAATGTCGCTGCTTTATGGATATACAGGACAAGTCAATTTCTCTGAGCTCGGTTCATTCTTGCAAAACCATCAGATAACTTATGGAATAGTTTTTGGGTTAGTTTTTATCCTTATTGGTTTGTGTTTCAAGCTTGCTATTGCTCCTTTTCATATGTGGGCTCCAGATGTCTATCAAGGTGCACCTACCATAGTAACTGCGTTTTTTTCTACGGCCCCAAAAGCTACACTTGTAACATTTTTAATTCGATTGATGAATGAAGAGTTAGTAAATGTAAAAAGTTATGTTCAGCCTATTTTCTTATACGTTTCAGCATTGTCTGTGCTTATCTCAGCTTTTTGGGCCTTGCGTCAGCAAAACTTAAAAAGGCTGCTTGCTTACAGTTCAATTGGTCATATTGGTTTTATATTTGCTTCACTTTCTATTTTTACACAAGCAGGAACAGATAGTGCCTTAATGTATTTGGTGATATATATCATCACAAGCATAGGGCTATTCTCATATCTCGTACAAATTGACGATGATGATTGTGATATTGCAAATTTATCTGGTATAGGAAAAAAGCAACCAATTTTAGCATTCCATCTTTCTATACTATTACTCTCGATGTCGGGAATACCTCCACTTGCAGGTTTTATCGCTAAATTTTTTATATTCAAAAGTTTAATAAATTCTGGCTTTATCAGCCTGTCTTTGATCCTTGTAATAGCGAGTGTGATATCATGCTACTATTATTTAAATATCATGAAAGTTATGTATTTTGATAAAGCTAGTGGTAATAAGGTTGCTTATTCTAGGGGTCTATTCATTATCACTTCAGTAGTTTCACTGATCAATCTCGTTCTTTTCTTGTATGTAGAAGATCTTGACTCACTCATTAAACTAAAGGGCTGACAAGGTGATCCTTGAAGGTTTTCGTATTTATCATTACAAAGAAGTTCCAAGTACTAATAAAGAATCATTGGGTTTAATTGAGAAAGGGATATCTAATGAAACTATTATTATTGCCGATAAACAAGCAGAAGGCAGGGGACGCACTGGAAAAAGCTGGATTTCTCCAGAGGGTAATCTCTATGCGAGTTTGATAATTAACCAAGAAAAGGATGTCAGCAAATTAACAGAATTGACTTTTGTTACTGCTCTTGCTGTTGGAAATACTATACTGTCATTTATAAATGGTCTAAATCTCCAGTATAAGTGGCCAAATGATGTTCTAATCGATGGCAAGAAAATAAGCGGAATATTGCTTAAAAAAAAATCCAATTCAAATTGGCTCATTATAGGAATTGGAATTAATGTCAATCATGCACCACTTCTAGGAACAACGTGCATTAGCAATTACGGTGAATCTGTGTCTCACATAGATCTGTTAAAAGAATTAATAATAAACTTTAATAAGCTAAGAAAGCAATGGCTATTTGATGGGTTTTATGCTATAAGAGAAATGTGGTTAAAAAAAGCATTCAAAATGAATGAGCAAATCAGTGTAAAGTTAGCTGACAAATTGTATGAAGGAATTTTTGCTGATATAGATAAAAGTGGTAAATTGGTGTTTCAGCAAAATGATGGAAGCTTAATTTATTTTGATGCAGGTGAGTTATTTATTGGCAGTGCATTATGAATACATATGTAATTTTTGCTTACCTTATTAGTTTCATACTGATTGGTGGAAATTTTATTTTTACCGTTTCTTGCTATATAAAAAGTAAAAAAAACTTAGAAAGTATTAAAAGCAACAATGAAGAAGAAACATAAGCGATTACTTATAACTTCAGGAATTTTCTGCTTTTTAAGTTGTGCAGTTTTTTTTATTTTAACAACGCTCAAAGAAAATATCTCATTTTTCTATACAGTAAGTGAAGCCATAGTCTTGCCAAATAATCAAAAGCCAATCCGTGTTGGTGGAATGGTTGTTGAAAATAGCGTGATACGGAGCGAAAGTGAAGTAATTTTTCAAATGACAGATTTTAACAAAAGCGTTGTGGTAAAATATCAGGGAATACTTCCACCAATGTTTTCAGAAAAAAGTGGTGTTGTTGTGCAAGGTAAAATGTTTGATAATAGTACTTTTCTTGCAGATACGGTGTTTGCAAAACATGATGAGAATTACAAGTCGAAAGTTTTAAAATAGATTCCCTAATTTAGCTGTATCTAAACAGCATGTGAAAAGAGTAACAGCCTGCTAGCAAGCTGTTACTTTTTTTCTTAAATGAACTCAGGGGTATCCATTGGCGGTGGTTCTAATTCGGACTTTAAATCGTTAATTGTCTTTATTAGTCCACTATTTTCATCACCAACTGTACCTATCAATGTTATAACTTTAGTTTGCTCAGCTTTTAATGTTGTATTTAATATATCAATTATATTATTCATATTGTTAGTTACTTTCCCAATAATATTTTGAACATGGGAGAATGGTGCAAACTTCTTTAATTGATCATCTGTGTAAGGATCTCCTGTGGCCATAAATATAATGGGCTCAATTTTACTTATAATTGGCTTGTCTTCTCCATTACCAGCTCTTGCGAGATTCTGTGCACTATTTTGTACACTGTTGTCCGTTGTCATATATTACCTCCGTAATTATGTAAAAAATTTAACTAATTCTTAACTATAATAAACAACATATAAGCTGCTTATTGTTGGAATATTTTGTTATAGCTCCAAATCTAGAGCTATTTATCTATATTAACTCATAATATCCTTCTTCCATAACATCATATGGAGAATCCATTGGTGGCGGTGTGGTAAATTCGTCGAGCTTTTTGTGTAACTCATTTATCGATTCTTTTTGTTTATAAAACTCCTCCTTCAATGCATCAATAATAGCTTTAGAATGACCTTTACTATCAAGATCACCAATCACAGATATAACTTTCTCGTGAGGCAATTTGTGAATGATGTCTTTAAGCTCTTCTGCATCTACGTTATCCAAAAGTTCTTTAAACTGCTCACTAGACATATTATGAGCAAAAGCTTGAAGTTTTTCTGGGTTATTAGCTAAAGACTTAATAACCATCTGAATTTTATTAGGATCAGTTAAATCTCGAGCTACTATTGCAAGTTTCTTGTGGTCTAGCTTATTAATTAAATTATGTAATGTATCTTCTTCTAAAGTTTTTACTAAGATTGGAAGTTTATTTCTCAACGCTTCGTCCAAAATAGTGTTTATCATTCTCTCATTTGCATTTTTTATTAGTTCTACAAACTGGTCATCACTCATTGTCTCGATCGCCATCTGGAACTGATCCATTTTAAGGTGAGGGAAAATTTGTTTTACTTGATCTGGGTTAAAGTCTTTTACTAAGTTCGTAACCTGATCCTTATTTAATAAGGGGACTATTATTCCTAACTTTTTTGAATCCAATGTGTGAGTAAGGGCTTGTAATTGATGATTGGTTAAATGATTCACTAAAGCTAGAAATTGTCCATCTGTTAAGTTCTCTGCTAAAACCTGTAGTTGTTTATTTGTTAAGCTCTTTGCTAAAATCTGTAATTTCTCATTATTAAGAATATCGGCAAGAGTCTCTAACTGATTTCCTGTTAAGTTCTTTAAAAAAAAAAGTTTTGGCGAACTCACTTGATATTAGTACACTCTTTGGTATCTTAGACGATGTTATATCTTCTATCACCTTTGCTGTATCATGGTGTGGCATACTGTATTGTAATATCTTGTTGTCAGGTGAATCGATTATGTTTCCTTCCTTATCTGAAAAATAATATTTATCGTCACCAAGACCTGATTCCTCCCATGTTAAATATTTGTACTTCAATTCTTCACCTACAAAATTATGATAACCAGTTTTATCTCCTGTGCCCCAATTTAATGATAGTTTAACTAATCTATCATTGTCATCTGCAAATGAATTACTGTTCTTATAATAACCAGGTTGATCATCTCGAATATATCTGTTTTGTTTTTCTTCTACGCAATACATTCCAAATCTATCAAGAAAATCGCTACAGAATTTTATAGATAATTCTAGCGTATCGTCTTCTTCGCTTAGCGATATAAGCTTGACTTTTTTCATAGATTGAGGATCTTCAATGTTAGAATACGTTTTATATCTACTAGATCCGCATGAAAATTGCTGTCCAGGTACCATCTTAAAGACATGTTTTTTTCCACTCATAAGTATTATCTAATAAATTTAATTATAGCTATTCTAGCATTTACTGATTAATTTATAATTAAATTAGCATGTATTGGAGTCATAATAACAAATATCACTAGAGAATTAGTATAAAACCCCGATAGAATAAATAGGCTGGCTTTATGGTATGTTGAAACCTATATTGGTGGACCCTACAATACTTTTGAACTTGTTCTCTGTTGCTTTATGTAAGATGGTTAAAAATACTTAAAATAGACACATTTTTGGTAACTTTACTTAACATAAAAAGCCCTATAAGTTTGAGAATTTGAGAGAAATTCAAGATAAAAAAGAGCTGGTAGTGAGTAAAGTAAACAAAAAATTCTCCACTAATACTGCAGTAGATAAAAATTCTAGAAAACGTATAAAAATATCTTGCATTCCTAATTTCCCTGATTACGATATGCTAACCCTATAATGGTAGGTTTAACACAAATTAATAATACGGAACCTTATGTCAATAATACTATAGTATTTTCTAAAATGAATGATAAATTTCCATTATGGTATTACCAACCAAAAGTTGTAAGTCTGTACATTTATACATTAGAGGTCTGAGGCGGCTTTTGATGGTATGCCAACAGTGTTCTATGGGATTCAAATCTGGTGAATATGTTGGAAGATACAGCACATGACAGCCAAAAGACTCTATTAATGATTTTGTTTTAGTGGTCTTATGAAATGTAGCATTATCCATAACTATGGTTGTGCCAAGTGGCAATTTAGGTTTCTCCAACCATATATTGAATACCTCTTTGTCACACCCACCTTTGAAAGTCATTGGTGCAATAAATCTCATTCCAATCCACCCGGCTACTATACTGATTCTCTCTCGCTGGAATATCTGCATAAATTTTCTTTCCTCTTGGAGCACGTCCATATTCTCGGTATAATTTATTATCAACTCCTGCTTCATCTATATATAAGATGCTGGAATGGTCTATTTTTGAGATTTTATCAATAAACTGCTTCTTGATTGCGCTCTTGATATAGTGTGACTTTTTTTAAAAGTAATTTTTAGCTGTTTTAGTCTATACCAAATTGAATTTATTCCAAATCCAAGATTTTGTTTCATCTCTGCCAGAGTATGATCTGGATTCTTTGTAACATATTCTTCGAGTATTTTTGGGTCTATTTTTCGAATGAAGCTGCCGTTTTTAGATGGCTTGAGGCTTTCACCAGCAGCTTTCTTTTTTAACCAGCGGTACAAAGTTGCTATTCCTATCTCCAGAAGCTCTGCCACCTCAACCTTCGTCTTCCCTTTTCCTATCATCGATATTGCCTTTTCTCTTAAATCCACACTATACGCCATTATAACCCAAATACCTTATTATACCTTTATCATTTACTTTGGGAAATACTATAGCTTATAGAATGCAGGAAAAAGCATATGGAGAAATGTCAAGAAAAGGAGCAAAAAGACTAGAGTATCTGGCAGATCGGCTAGAGAAGGGAAAAAGAATAAGTAGTGACAAACTTCCGGTAGCAGGAACAGAGCTAATATTAGAGAGAGGAGAAGAGATGCATGCGGTGATGGTAACAGACAAGGGTTTAATCTACAGAGAAGAATTTTTCACATCATTATCAGCAGTAGCCGGGAAAATAATGGGAATGAGCTACAACGGACCTTTATTATTCGGTATGCGTGATAAAAATGAAAATTGAAGAGAATAAAATGCTAAAAGAAGTAAGGTGTGCGATATATACAAGAAAATCAAATGAGGATGGGCTAGAACAAAAGTTTAACAGTCTTGATGCGCAGCGAGTAGCATGTGAAAAATACATAAAGAGCAGAGAAGGCTGGGTAGCATTGGCTAAAAAGTACGATGATGGAGGATTTTTAGGGAAAAATTTAGAAAGACCAGCGATAAAGGAATTATTTGAAGATGCAAAAAAAGGAGAAGTAGATTGTGTAGTAGTGTACACACTAGATAGATTATCAAGAGAAACAAAAGACAGCATAGAAGTTACATCATTTTTTAGAAGACATAGAGTAAATTTTGTAGCAGTAACGCAAATATTTGACAATAATACGCCAATGGGAAAATTTGTGCAAACAGTGTTATCAGGAGCAGCACAACTAGAAAGAGAGATGATAGTAGAGAGAGTAAAAAACAAAATAGCAACATCAAAAGAGCAAGGGTTATGGATGGGGTGTGCCGTAGAGACACAAAGAATGATCAGAAATGAGCAAACTAAGTGCTTAAGCTGCACAATAGATGAGGGAAGGTCCCTCAAAGTCGGCTTGCAAGAGCAGGCTTTAAACAACCATAAGCTGCTTTGATAAAGAGTCAAGGTAGTGAGCGTTATGGAAAAGGCACAAATACGTGTCATGTACGAAATAGAGAGGCGAATGAAAATGAACCACTGATGAAGTGTCGAAAGGGCTGAGACGACGTCAAAACCAGGAGCTCCCATCTCTCCTGGGATAGATCTACAAGGAACTTGCTTACTGGGTAGGTGGCGTCCGGAATATAGGTGGCGTGAAAACTATTATAGGCTATTGTGTAGAACTGCGGGAACCTGTCGTTTCGATGACAAGGGAGAAATCCAAGAAGCTAAACTTCAAGGATGAGAGTACCGATGCGAAGAACAGGGGCGGATCAGCTTGTAGTAGTGAAGAAGTTTCTGTAATGGAAAGGGAGCGAAGGAGCTGAGTTATTCAGTTTTAATTATGTATCAACCGAAAGGGAGGAGTTAATGAATAAAACAAAGTCTTTTGATATACCAAAGCAACTTATTTGGAGGGCTTATAAACAAGTATCGAAAAATAAAGGTGCGGCTGGTGTGGATGAGGTATCGATAACAAAGTTTGAAGAGAACCTGAAGGATAATCTGTACAAACTATGGAATCGGATGTCATCAGGAAGTTATTTTCCAGAGCCTGTAAAAGCTGTAGCAATACCGAAAGATACGGGAGGGGGACAAAGAATTTTAGGTGTTCCTTCAGTATTCGACAGGATAGGGCAAACGGCTGCTTCTATGTATCTTGAGCTGCTAGTAGAGCCAAAATTCCATGAAGATTCATATGGTTATAGACCAAATAAATCAGCACTGGATGCGGTAGATACTGCAAGGAAAAGATGCTGGAGGTATGATTGGACGATAGATCTAGATATATCCGGGTTTTTCGACAATTTGGATCACGAGTTGGCATTGCAAGCTATCAAGAAGCATACAAACTGCAAATGGATCATACTGTATGTTGAAAGGTGGATGAAAGCCGCTATTCAGCTAGAAGATGGCAGTAAGGTAGTTAGGGAAAAGGGAGTTCCGCAAGGAGGTTCAGTTAGCCCAATCATTTCGAATATATTCATGCATCACGTATTTGATATATGGATGAAACAGAACTACCCTACAGTACCATTTGAGAGGTATGTAGATGATGCAATAGTGCACTGCAAGACGCAAAAACAGGCAGAATTTATGAGAGTAATGATCGAAGAAAGATTAGCCAAATATAAGCTAAAGTTACATCCTGATAAAACACAAATTGTGTATTGTAAGGATGGCAACAGGAAGAATATGTTTCCTACACAAAGCTTTGATTACCTGGGATATACTTTTAGACCTAGAAAAGCAAAGAGCAAGATAGGGAAATATTTCGTTGCATTTCTTCCAGCAATTAGCAATAAGGTTAAGAAAAAGATTACTACAACCATAAGGTCATGGAAAATACTACGAAAAACACACATAACATTAGAGGAGATATCAAAGAAAGTAAATCCAATAGTCAGAGGCTGGTATCAGTACTATGGCAGGTTTTACCAATCGGAGGTGTATAAACCTCTTAACAATGTAGAGCAACATCTAGAAAAGTGGACAAGAAAGAAATATCCGAAACTTGGAAAAAGACTAGCAAGGCAACTTCTAGGAAAAATAAAAGAAGAGAATCCAAAGACTTTCTACCACTGGACAGTAGGGTTAGGTCAAAAGGCTGAATAATGGAAGCTGTATAAATCGAGAGATTTACGTACAGTTTTGCGAGAGACTGGCTGGGGAAGTTCCGCCGGTCTACTCTCCGGGAACTTTGCCGCTTGGGTATAATGTAAAAGATAAAGAATTAATGATAAATGAGAAAGAAGCAAAGACAGTAAAGCATATATTTGAAAGGTATGTAGAGCTGAAGTCAATGGCAGAATTGGCAAGGGAGCTAAATAGTCAGGGTTACAGAACAAAATCAGATATCTTTAAAAAAGCAACAGTGAGAAGGATAGTAACAAACCCAATATATATGGGAAAAATCAGGCATTATGAGAAAGAGTATGAAGGAAAGCATGAAGCAATAATAGAGGAAGAAAAATGGCAAAAAGCACAGGAATTGATAAAGAATCAGCCATATAGAAAAGCAAAATATGAGGAAGCGCTGCTAAAGGGTATGATAAGATGCAGATGCTGCAAAGTAAACATGACGCTGACATACTCAAAAAAAGAGAATAAAAGGTATCGATACTACGTATGTAATAACCACTTAAGGGGAAAGAATTGTGAATCAATAAACAAGACTATAGTAGCTGGAGAAGTGGAAAAAGAAGTGATGAAGAAAGCGGAAGATTTATATGAAAAATGGAAAGAAAAAGCAGAAGAGTGGAAAAATTTAAGTTTTGGAAAGCAGAAAGAAGTAGTGAAAAAGCTAATAAAAGGAGTAATGGTAAAAGGAGAGGGGATAGAGGTGAGTTCAGAGAATAAGGTAGAATTTATACCAATAAAGAAGAAAGGAAATAAATGCACAGTAGTAGAACCAGAAGGAAAAACAAACAATGTGCTACTGAAAGCAGTGGTAAGAGCACATTCGTGGAAACGGCAACTGGAAGAAGGAAAATACGAAAGTGTGAAAGAGCTGAGTGCCAAAATTAATATAGGTACAAGACGTATACAGCAAATTTTAAGGTTGAATTATTTAGCACCAAAAATTAAAGAAGATATAGTAAATGGGAGGCAGCCAAGAGATTTGAAGTTAGTTGATTTAAGAGAAATACCGATGCTGTGGAGTGAGCAAAGGGAGAAATTTTACGGGTTTAAACAAGCCGTCCGCCAATAAAAAACAAGATAATTTCTTTAGAAGAATCTATAAATTATTAACCAGATATTTCTAAACTCTCCTGCCATTTCTCTGCATTGAGCATATAGCTTACAGTACATTTTGAGTTTTCTACACCTACATTTTCACAAGTAGCTATTTAACAAAGCCTTCTCAGATAGAATTAAAAGGATTTTTGATAATCCATGCCTTTAGATATCGTTGTGTTGCTTAGCGAGCTCCTAGGACACTGATCAAGCTTTTCAAATTTACTAATTGCCATTTTGACATCTTTTTCTATAGCGCTAAGCCTTCTTTCTTTAATTTGCTCCAGTGTCAAAAGCGAATCATCGAGTGGCCTTGAATACTTTTGCCCAGTGAACTTTCTAATTGCCACATCAGCTAAAAAAGCCATTCCACCAAAACCAACCTGTGAAGAATTGATTGAGTTTTTACCTGAATAGGTAATGGACTGTTGTGCAAAAGGTAAAGCAGGAGTGCCTTGGAATATGCCACTGAGTGCAGCAGTAGTTGAAGCTCCTATCGAATTCAACATACTACTAACAAAAAAAGAAGGTTTTGTTGCACTGCTTGTTGCCATAGTAAATGTGCAATGACTTCTGCTATCACTATTTTAATATTAACCTCTTTCAATAAAACTAACATTTCTGGGCATTTATCTTTGTTAGTATTAGCAAAATCCAATGCTGTTAAACCGCGACCTTTAATACTAACATCAGCACCATTATCAAGTAAAAGCCTTGCTATCTCTGTATTACAAGCTACAACAGCTGACATTAAGGGTGTGCGTCCATAACCAAAACTATGTTCTGCATAACTTTCACTCTCTTGAATGTTAACATCTGCGCAGTGATCAAGAAGTAATTTTACCATTGCTAGGTGATCGTGTATGGTAGCCCAGTTTAAAGGCGTAAGACCATTTATAGCTTAAGCATTAACATCAGCACCATGGTCAAGTAAAAATTGTGCTATCTCTAAATTGCCACGTATAGAAGCAGCATGTAAGGGAGTAGCACCATATTTATTTTTAACATCAACATCAACTCCTTTCTCTACAAGATACTTCACTGTATTTAAATCATCTTTCATAGCAGCTAAGTGTAAAGCTGTATCACCATCTTCATTCATCACTTGTTGTTTTTTCGTATTATGTTGCTTTTCTGTAACCTGTGATACTTCTGTAACTTGCTGACCCTCAGTAGTTTGTGGTAGTTCTGTAACATGCTGTTCCTCCAATTTCTCTGTAACATGTTCTTTATTTAATACCTGAGAAAACTTCTGTGCAACCCTGAGCTCAGGAAAAGGATTTAAAACAATTTCACAAACCTCTCGTATAAAAGCCTTACGTTGTTCTTCAGTTGTATATTTTTCGATAAGCTGCTCTATGAAATTATCTATAAGCTCCTCAGTAATATACTTGCGAAGAGCATTTACAAACCCACCCAAATTATTATTTAATAAGAATTTCCCTGCTTTTAGCGATAAACTAAGAAGTTTACGTGCATCATCCTTCTGATTTCCGGCGATAATATCATATATGGAGCTACTTACTTCTGCACAATTAATTTTATCACTAAGACCTCTGCTAGACCGTAACAACTGAACAGTATTGTCTTTTATAGATGTAGTACCAGCTAATCGTTCCTGACCTATACCCATTTCATCCTCCCAAAGTACAACTAAAAATTGTCTTCACCATTAAGCTAAATAGTTGTAAATAACTTATGTAATATCCAATTTAGCCTTACTTATGACATAGGTATTTCTAGTGCTAACAATTTTTTTAAGTAAATTTTATACAGATCAGAAATTGAATAGCAAAAATAAAATCCTGAATTAGCCTGTAGGTTTATTTATCACTATTACTTCTGCTTTTTTTTTACAGCCACTGTTTTTGCAATTTTATCGTGAAGGAATTGCTTACGTCGGTCAAATATTCCACATATAAAAATTAATATTATGGTTATCAAGATTAAGCCTGATAAGGGATCAAGCCACCATTCAGAAGTATACTTATTAAAAATTTCCCTCCTTGTGATCAGTATAGGAAAGCGAATAACTGCAAACGGGGTATGCCTGATTATCGCTTGCACTAAAGTGACATTTTCAAGTGTGTTTGCATCTTTTATATGAATGCCGCATAACAATTGTCCTGTAGTACCACCAAATCTTCTTATCATGAATACTCCGAATACTATTGATAGCAAAAAAGATAAGCAACTACGTGTAATGAATAATTTAAATCCAGCAATGTGAAAAATCACTCCTACAAAAATCAAACAGATTAAAGAAGTTCCCATAATAGTAAGACCGTCAATAATATGTGCTACGACACGTCTAGTTATTCCCACATAGTTTAAATTTAAGTGACATTCTTCAGGATTATGATCTATCACTACTGTGTTTGCAATTTTATCATGAAAGAACTGCTTGTGTTTATCAAATATTGCAGGTATTAGGATCAATATTGGTAAAATTAAAAACCACTCAGAAATGTAATAGACAGGTAAAAACAAAAGCGTCTTAAGAGTGCTTCTTATCACCACCTGCATCAAAGTAGAGTTTTTAAGTGTGTTTATATCCTTTATGTATATACCAAATAGCAATTTTCCTGGAGTCCAACCAAGTCTTATTATCATTAATACTTCTAATGATATATATACTAAACTATCTAATAATGTACCTAGGTCTCCTAGTATTTCATGTCGTTCTGATATAAGGCCAGTATCAGTGTCGGTATCAGAAAAGACATAATTAAAAAAGCCAGTAAGAGATTCTTCTGGTAATATAAATGAAATTAATAAAAAAAAGAATGAACAACAGACTAGGAATATTGTTTGATCAACTAAATACGCTGCAATACGTTTAGTAATTTCTGCATAGTTTGCTTTAACATCCATTTTACGCCTCACATGATCATTTAATATTATAATATTAGCAATTAAACAATAGTAAAAGATGGCTTAACCTATTTCCAAGAAAATTGCTCATTATCAGCAAAGTGAACTATAAAAAGACATAATTTAAATATTTTTCAAAACAAACCTCTCTCTACTGTCAAATTAAATTCTTTTATTAACTTGTTTACTCTATGATTTTCTCTAAATTGTTGAAAAACACCCTATATTGTAGAGAAATAGAGAGTATTGTTAATAGATTATGTAAAAATACGGGGTTTTTAATGGGTAAACATTTGAAGTGAAATACCGTGTTTATTTGAACGGTGTTTAGCGTATTTTTGTATTTTAAATTTTGGCTAAAAACTCTCCATTGAGTGGGTGATGACAGTGACAACCTCCTCGGTGTAAACGAGATGCTCTACCAACTGAGCTCACCTCCCTTTTTCTCTGTTTGGTTTGGTGGAGGCAAGCGGGATCGAACCGCTGACCTTCTGCGTGCAAAACAGATGCTCTACCAGCTGAGCTATGCCCCCAACTTTTGCTTAAAGCATAAATCACTCAGGCTGAAATGCAAGAAATATTTATTTGTGAGGCTATTGCTAAATAGTGCACAAATTCTGCATTTATGTATAATTCTCTATCTTTTTAGAGTTGTACGTCAGCTTTACCAAATGAATCTTTGAATTAACAAGAAGTTTTCCTTCAAAAATTTTTAATTAAATTATCACTAATACAGTACATTATATAATTTATTTAACCACACATGGAAATTTTAGTTTGATTAAAATGGATAAAAACTATATTACTGTTTAGTATAGCTGAAAAATAAAATGATCCCGTAGCTCAGCCGGTAGAGCAACTGACTTTTAATCAGTGGGTCACGCGTTCGAATCGCGTCGGGATCACTTAGAATCTTAAAAGCATGCTAAAAGAACAGGACAAAATATTCACAAACTTAAATGGTAAAGAAACACCACTACTTGAGGGTGCAAAAAAACGTGGTAGTTGGCAAAAAACAAAGGAATTACTGGATTTAGGATCAGAAAAAATCATTGATGAAGTAAAGAAATCTGGCTTGAGAGGTCGAGGGGGTGCAGGATTTTCTACTGGCCTTAAGTGGAGCTTTATGCCTAAAAATCCTCCAAAAGCATATTTAGTAGTCAATGCAGATGAGTCAGAACCTGGTACATGTAAAGACAGAAACATATTACGATATGAGCCACACAAGCTACTTGAGGGAATTCTTCTGGCTGGCAGAGCGATCAGCGCATCAGCTGCGTATATTTATATCAGGGGTGAATTTTATAATGAACATTTAGTTCTAAAAAAAGCACTTGAGGAAGCCTATAAAGAAAACTTAATTGGAAAAAATGCCTGCAAGTCAGGTTATGATCTTGATGTGTTTATCCATAGGGGTGCAGGAGCTTACATATGTGGGGAAGAAACAGCTCAACTCGAATCCATTGAAGGAAAAAAGGGCTTTCCTCGCATAAAACCTCCATTTCCCGCAGGTGTTGGACTTTTTGGCTGCCCCACTACAATAAACAACGTTGAAACTATATCTATGGTTCCAGATATCCTAAATCGCGGAGGAGAGTGGTTTGCATCTCTTGGTAAACCAAATAATACTGGCACTAAGGTCTTTTGTATTTCAGGGCATGTAAATAATCCATGTAATGTTGAAGAAGAGCTAGGAATTTCACTACGTAAATTAATTGAAAAATATGCAGGTGGAGTGCGAGGAGGTTGGGATAACTTACTTGCTGTAATACCTGGTGGGTCTTCAGTACCATTAATTCCAAAATCTATATGCGATACTATTGAAATGGATTTTGATTCATTGAGAGCTGTACAATCAGGGCTTGGTACTGCTGCTGTGATAGTGATGGATAAATCAACTGACATAATAGCTGCAATAGAAAGATTATCACATTTCTATATGCATGAGTCCTGTGGGCAATGTACACCATGTCGTGAAGGTACTGGATGGATGTGGAGAATTATGAGAAGAATGGTAGCAGGAAATATTAAACCTGGTGAAGTAGATAAGCTACTTGACCTTACAACTCAAATAGAAGGACATACAATTTGTGCGCTTGGCGATGCTGCAGCTTGGCCAGTGCAAGGGCTAATCAGACATTTTCGTCATGTAATTGAAGATAGGGCAGTAACTTAACTTACACTTTTAAGTCGTTTTACTACTTAGCAACCAGAGTTAGAAAATATTGATTTCCTTCCCTTTTAGGCGCTAGCTCTACCTTTGCAATATCTTCAGTGTCTCGAATTAGCCGTTCTAATTTTTCCACTCCAACCTCAGTATTTATAAGCTCTCTACCTCTAAATTTCATTGTGCACTTGATTTTATGCCCAGATATAAGAAAATCTCTTGTTTGACGCAATTTTGTTTCATAGTCATGATTATCAATATTGGGGCCCAGCTTAATTTCCTTTATAGTTAATGCTCTTTGTTTCTTTTTTGCCTCGCTTGCCTTCTTTTTTGCATCATATTTTTGTTTACTGTAGTCGAGTATTTTACATACTGGAGGAGTTGAATCAGGTGCAATTTCTACCAAGTCTAAATTGACACCTTGTGCAACTTCCAAAGCTTGTCTTAATGGCACAATTCCAACCATTTCACCATTATGATCAACTAAGCGTACTTCCTTAGCTGTGATGAATTCATTAATTTTGTTTTTATTATTCTTTTGAACTTGCAAGTTTTTCTCCCTTAACTCAAATTAATACTTTTTAAAAGCAACTCAGTAGCCTTTTCCAAAGGAAAAGACTCTTGTTCTTCTGACCCTAAATTTCTCACTGACACAGTTCTATTGATGATCTCATTTTTACCTATAACCCATAATATAGGTACCTTATTTGAACTATGCAAGCGTATCTTATAACTAATTTTTTCATTGGTCAAATCGGTCTTAATTCTAACACCTTGTTCTTTTAAAATATTGCTGATTTCAGTAGCATAACCATCAGCTTCATTTATAATGGTCAGAATAGCAAGTTGCGTTGGAGCAAGCCAAATTGGAAATTTTCCTGCATAATTTTCTATCAAAATCCCAATAAAACGTTCAAAAGTTCCAAGAATTGCTCTATGTAGCATAACAGGATGGTGCTTTTGTCCGTCTGCTCCTATATAAAAAGCTCCAAGCCGCTCCGGTAAAATAAAATCAACTTGCAACGTTCCACATTGCCAATTTCTACCTATTGCATCTTTCAAAACAAACTCTAACTTTGGACCATAAAATGCACCTTCACCAGGATTAAGTTCATAACTAAGCCCTGCTTCTTTAACTGCTTCAAGCAGTGCTCTTTCAGCTCTATCCCACACTTCATCATTACCTGATCTAGTATCTGGACGGTCTGAAAATTTCACAGAAATTTCATTGAACCCAAGTTCTGAATATACTTCTTTTAAAAGGTCACAAAACTTTACAGTTTCAGAATTCACTTGTTTTTCCATACAAAAAATATGTGCATCGTCTTGCGTAAAACCACGCACTCGCATCATTCCATGCAATGAGCCTGAGCTTTCATTTCTATGGCATGTGCCAAACTCTGCCATACGTATCGGTAAATCACGATAGCTTCTGGTGTGAGAATTAAAAATCTGCACATGACAAGGGCAATTCATGGGTTTTATTGCTAGTTTTTTACTTTCAGATTCATCAATAATGAACATATTTTTACGAAACTTATCCCAATGTCCCGATTTTTCCCACAGCTCTTTGCTTACTAAAATAGGTGTTTTTACCTCAAAGTAGCCATTGTTCATTAACTTTTTTCTGATGTAAGACTCAAGAACATTATATAAAGTATATCCCTGTTCATGCCAAAAAATCTGCCCAACAGCTTCCTCTTGAATGTGAAATAAGTCCATATCCTTAGCAATTTTGCGGTGGTCGCGTTTTTCTGCTTCCTCCAGACGTTTAAGATAAGTATTTAATTCATCCTTATTTCTCCACGCGGTGCCATATATTCTTTGCAACATTGGGCCCTTAGAATCGCCACGCCAGTATGCACCTGCTACTTTCATAAGTTTAAACGCTTTAACTCTGCCAGTTGATGGTGAGTGCGGACCACGACATAGGTCTACAAAGTTGCCTTGTTTATAAACAGTTAGGTTTTCGTTTTCTGGTATTGATGAGACAATATCAACCTTGTATCTTTCACCTATATCACTAAAGAAATCAATTGCCTGCTTACGAGTCCAAACTTCTCGGACGAATCTGTGGTTACTTTTTATAATTTCCTTCATTTTTTTTTCTATTGCAGTAAGATCGTCCGTGGTAAAGGCACGATCTGTAGCAAAATCATAGTAGAAACCATCTTGAATTGTTGGCCCGATAGTAATCTGAGTATTAGGAAAGAGCTCTTTTACTGCCTGCGCCATTATATGAGCAGCATCATGCCTTATTATATCTAAACCCGCTTCGTCACTCAGTTGTATTACCTCTATCTCTGTATCAGATTCAATTTCATGTGAGAGGTCATATAGCTCACCATTGATCTTTAAAGCAACTGCTTCCTTTAAAACCTCTGGTTGTAGTATATTAAAATCGGTAACCTTACAGCTATATTTCTCTACTTTTTGTTCAGTTGAAAAAGTGACTTTTATCATTTGTCATACCTCCTGTATAATCAGTAAAAGCCAATATCTGGTGTTCATTCCAGTGCCCCCTATGATGTCATCCGAGTAGCTGACACTGGGATCTAAGTATAAAAATATTCGCAAGTTATGCAATGGACAACAGATTCTAGGAACATATGTTAAAATAATGTCCATGATGAAAATAAGATAGATCCCAGTGTCAAGCACTGGGATGACACCACCCCTGGTGGGCACTGCCCCTAAATCATAATGGATAACAGGGTTATAAGCTCTGAACATTAATAATAAGGTCTATTTTTTTTTAACCTGAGTGCAATTGCGTCTTCCCAAACTTCACCATTACGCAATAATTTTTCCTTATTGTACATTAGCTCTTCTCTTGTTTCAGTAGCAAATTCAAAGTTAGGACCCTCCACAATTGCATCAACAGGACATGCTTCCTGGCAAAGCCCACAATATATACATTTTGTCATATCAATATCATAACGTGTAGTGCGACGACTTCCGTCTTCTTTTTCCTCTGCTTCGATAACTATTGCTTGGGCAGGGCAGATAACTTCACATAATTTACAAGCTATGCAGCGCTCTTCACCGTTTGGATACCTACGCAACGCATGCTCACCACGAAACCTTGGACTTAACGGGCCCTTCTCCATAGGATATCTCAAAGTAACCTTTGGCTTAAACATATATTTTAATGTAATAACAAACCCTTTAATCAACTCTATAAATGACCAATACCAAGCTAATTTCTTGAGCATAAAATGTTTAAAACCCGTATTCATGATTATAAATCATATTATCAGTTTTCAAAATAAATATTTTTACCTGACGGTTTTTCTATACAATATATTTACTAATACTTCATTAACATAAATTAGCAAAATAAGTAAAAATTTTTTAGATTAAGTATTTTAAATTGCTAAGTAGTGTATATAAATTAATGACAAACAAAAATGAAACTATCTTTGCCTTATCAACTGTATTTGGTAAGTCAGGAGTTGCAGTAATTAGAATTTCAGGTAACGATGCACTTAAAGCTTTAAATCATTTTAACATTAAGAAAGAAGTTAAACCAAGGCTTGCTACTTTAGTTGACTTATATGATGGTTCCAATCAATTGA
Organism: Wolbachia endosymbiont (group B) of Camptogramma bilineatum; assembly: GCF_947251825.1. NCBI lineage: Bacteria > Pseudomonadati > Pseudomonadota > Alphaproteobacteria > Rickettsiales > Anaplasmataceae > Wolbachia > Wolbachia endosymbiont (group B) of Camptogramma bilineatum. The sequence continues at coordinate 1,576,749 of NZ_OX366391.1, read as the reverse complement.
TAGACAATGGAATAATTATTTATTTTCCTGCCCCAAACAGCTTCACTGGCGAGGATGTTATAGAGTTACAAATGCATGGAAGCAAGGCAATTATAAAAATAATCTTGGAGGAATTATCAAAAATTTTCGTTATGGCCAGGCCTGGGGAATTCTCACTTAGGGCTTTTCTAAATGGTAAATTTGACTTAACGCAAATAGAAGGGATTGCAGACTTAATTGATGCTGAGACAAAAATGCAAGCTAAACAAGCGATTAAGCAGATATCAGGAGAATTGGAGAGGCTATATAGCAGTTGGAAGCAGAAATTAATAACGATACAATCCAAAATCGAAGCATATATAGACTTTCCAGAAGATATTTTGGCAGAAAAAAATGAGTTGGAAAAAATTAATAATGAAGTGAAAACTCTTGTGCAATCAATACAAGAGCACCTAAATGATAATAGACGAGGCGAAAGGTTGCGTGAGGGTTTACACGTTGTAATAACTGGTAAACCAAATGTTGGTAAATCAACGCTGTTTAATTTTTTGGCCAAGCGTGATATTGCTATTATTTCTGAATATGCAGGTACAACAAGGGATATACTCGAGGCCCATATTGACGTTGCCGGATATCCAGTTATCCTTTCTGATACTGCTGGCATTCATGAAAGTTCAGATCCGGTAGAATCAGAAGGTATAAGTCGGGCAAGAAAAAGATCCCTTGAAGCTAATTTGAGAATAGAGCTATTTCCCTTCAAACAGCGTCATGCAATCGATTGCAGTGTTGAAAATAGTAACACCATTTACGTGCTGAGCAAAGCCGATGATATTATCAATGACCACAGCATAAAAATTAACAGTATAGATTTTTTACCTGTTTCTATTTTAAAAGGAATAGGTACAGAAAGACTAATCTCTGTAATTAAAGAGAAAGTAGAGGAAAAATTTGGGCATGATAGAGACACTCCTGTAATTACTCGGCAAAGACATAGGATTCACATGCAGAAAACACTGGAGCATTTACAACGTTTTAATATTGATAATCCAATTGAGTTAATATCTGAAGATTTGAGGCTTGCTGCATTTGAACTTGGTGCAGTAATTGGAATTATTAATGTTGAGGAAATATTGGATAGTGTGTTTAGTAGCTTTTGTGTAGGCAAGTAAGATTTTTATAGATTGCTTGAAATTAAATATTGTGGTAAAAAAGAGGTGGACGGATGGCCGAGCGGTTTAAGGCACCAGTCTTGAAAACTGACGTACGGAAACGTACCATGGGTTCGAATCCCATTCCGTCCGCACTTACTTCTCAGATTTAAAATGTTAGTTAATTTTTAGAGCTTATTTAGATGGTTCGTAACGCTGTAAATCTTATCTAATCTAGCTACATCTTTTAAAAATACATCCCTTTGTAAATTGACCTTGTTAGCAAAGAAAGCTAATATCTATAAATAGATCACCATCTGAATATGGAAACCGATATCGTAATAATAGGTGCAGGGCCTGTTGGAATATTCACTGCTTTTCAAGCGGGAATGCTTGATATGAGATGTCATGTAATAGATGTTTTGGATCAAGCAGGAGGACAATGCACATCTCTTTACTCAGAAAAGCCAATATATGATATACCTGGTTATCCTGTAATTACTGCCCAAAAATTAATTGAGCGACTAATGGAGCAAGCTTCACCGTTTGAGCCTGTTTACCATTTAAGTCAAAAAGTGGAAAAGATTTTAAATAACGAAGGTGAAAACTTTACTATCATAACGAACATAGGTACAGAGGTAAAATGCAAAGCCGTTATCATTGCTGCAGGTAACGGAATGTTTGAACCTAACCGTCCACCCTTAAGTGGTATATTAGAATATGAAAATAAATCTGTATTTTATAATGTAAATAAAATTTCTGATTTTCAGGACAAAACTATAGTCATTGCAGGGGGGGGGGATTCTGCGGCTGATTGGACTGTAGAACTTTCTAAAGTTGCAAAGAAAATTTATGTGATACATAGGAGAAAGGAATTTCGCTGCACTCCTGAAACTAGAAATAAATTAGAATCACTTGAAAATAATGGAAAGATAGAACTGGTAGTGCCATATCAATTACACGAACTAGCAGTAGGTAATGGGCAGTTGAGCGCAGTGATAGTAAAAAACATTGCCTCTAAGGAAGAAAAAGAAATATCCGCTGATTTTTTGCTGCCATTTTTTGGATTGTCAATGAATCTTGGGCCAATAAACAGTTGGGGTATAGAGTTAGAACATGGCCGCATAACTGTCGACCCAGCTACACTTAGAACCAGTAGAGATAGAATATATGCAATCGGAGATATAGCTACTTATCCAGGCAAACTAAAATTGATACTAAATGGCTTTGCTGAGAGCGCCATGGCTTGTTATCACATATACAAAGTAATTCACAATTCTCCAGTTAATTTTCAATATTCAACTTCAAAGGGAATTCATCGAAATTAAAGAGTAAAGAGATCCATGAACCTGCATGCAGTTATCTCAAGCATAAGGGAATACAAACGAAAAAGATTACTTTACAAATTCCCCCAACTCCCTTGCCATGATACTAAGAGTATTTATCCTTATTTTTGACCTGCAGGCTCAATCACAAAATCAGTAAAAAACTCAAATATTTATTGGTAAATTACACAAAAATTATAGCGGCTTTTTAAATTTTTTCTACATTCAGCCAAATCACGCTTGTTAGCACATTATCAATTTAAATTATTAAAACTCGTTACACGGGGACTTTTTTGCTTTTTTTTTTGCTTGGTAAATTTTTTAATATTTGTAGCTAAAGTAATTTTCGAGAGGTGTTATGTAAGTAGCTGACACACAGCTGTACGAGCATTCATTTTTGAAAGTAAATTGCGTAGCAAATGGTGTCATCCGAGTAGCTGACACTGGGATCCATCTCTTAATACAGCCTCATCAAAAATGTTGTGTTTTAACATAAAATTAACTGCTTCTATGCTCATAAACTTAATATCTAATCAAATTTCCTGGATCCCAGTATCAAGTACTGGGATGACAGGGGAGGGACTACTCGAATAACACCTTTATGGTGGCTTAAGTCACAAGTTCGTGCAATGATGGTGCTCCTTAAAGAAGCACCATTTGCTAATGTTTTGAAGCTTTATGCTTATTATTTGCATATATTTTTTGTTGTATCCCATGTTTTACCATCAGGGCAAGCAGTTACACCATCTTTACAAATCACACCACCTGGTACTATTTTTGAAACAACTACAGGTGCACCAAAAAACACAGCAGTAAATGCACCGAGTGCAAAAAGCGCTGGCCATGGCATTCTGCCAAATATTGCCAGCAAAGCTGCACCAATTATCACTATTGTAATCATAGGTCCGCCTATACCGTGAGTATAGCCTACTATTTTGCATATTGTATTGGTTGTTGCATCATCAGTAACAGCAGCAGCAAAAGCATTATCAAATGCAAAGGAAAGAATTAAAGCTACAAGTAGAAGAAAATTTTTCATTATGCCTCCGTATTTAACGCTGGATTATCTATCATTTTGATTAAATTTAAGTAAACGGTGAGGATTTTTTGCTTAAAAGTATGCTTTATTTCATTTAGAATACTTTTCTTAGTTTATTTATATTACAAGTGCTACAGAAATTTTATAGTATCGTTTATTGCCTTTATCGTGCTTTAATTGACACAATTTATAATGATGGAGTGGAGCATGCAGGGTATCTATCATTTTTAATCCTGTTATCAATATTTCCTTTTCTTATTGTTTTAATAGCCATGGCATCAACGTTCGCAAATTTCTTAGATCAATACAATGTCGGCTGGGCATTTATTATTGATAACATACCACAGGATATTTTATCATCTTTGATGCCACGTATTAGGGAGATAATATCAGGCCCTCCGCAAAGCTTATTAACCTTGGCAATTGTAAGCGCTGTTTGGACTGCCTCATCGACAATTGAAGGATTTAGAACGATATTGAATAAGGCCTATAAAGTTCCGGTTTCATCGCCTTATATATGGAGAAGGGTGCTCAGTATATTACAATTTTTAGTAATTACGCTTGTTACAACTCTGACTATAGTATTTTTTACATTAGTGCCAATGTTAATTGATTTTTCTTACCAAGGGCTAAGTTATACTAGATATTTACTTATTGAGTTTGTGCTTTTTACTATAGTATCTTGGCTATATTTCACATTGCCAAACATAAAACAAAACTTATCAGACGTATTTCCCGGATCTTGTGTGGCTGTTATTCTTTGGACGATCTCTGCTTCAGCTTTCAAGCAATATTTAAAAGCTTCCTTTGACCAACTGAATTTGATATATGGAAGTTTAGGCGGTGTGGTGATGTCGTTGCTATTTTTTTATGTGCTAAGTTTGATTTTTATATATGGAGCAAAATTTAATTTTCAGCTAAAATATTTCAATGAATCTTGCTAAAGAGAAAGAAATGGGTAAGTTAGAAGGTAAAATAGCTTTAATTACCGGGGCTTCAGGTGGAATAGGCTCTTCTGTTGCAAAAAGATTTGTAAAAGAAGGTGCATGTGTGATTCTAATTTCCAGATCTCTTGATAATCTCAAGCCATTGTATAACGAAATTGAAGAGCTTAAAGAAGGCTCTGTGAAACTAATTCAGCTTGATCTTTTAGACTTTGAAAACGTAGAAAAACTGGCAAATATGATAGAAAGCCCAAAATTATCAGAATCTGGAACACTTGATATACTGATTACATGCACTGAAATTTTAGGTAAGTTGAGCTCTGTTTATGATTGTGAGCTTGAAGATCTACAGAACGTAATGAATACAAATTTTACTGCCAGTTGGTACTTGCTAAAAAATTTTGGTCCAATACTAAAAAAGTCTAATGCTGGAAGAGCGATATTCATGACCTCAGAGATAACACTTTCTCCTTCCTCTCATCCATATTGGGTACCATATGCTGCAAGTAAGGCTGCACTAGAAGCAATGGTGAAGATATATGCATCTGAGACAAAACATACGAACTTATGCATAAATGCCGTGTATTCGGAAGGGCCTATCGATAGTGAAATGTATAAGCAAGCATTTTCGGGAAAAGATATATCTGAATTGGTGCCACCTGATAAACTGACAGACAAATTTGTGGAACTTGCTTCTGAAGATTGTAGCATATCAGGACAAATCTTGCCACTTAGCAAATCTTCTGAGTAAATTACCATAGTATCTGCAAAGATACCGTTAAGCCCACAACTGTATGAACATTGTGATTTGAGTCCACTAGGAAGGATGTCATCCCAGTGCCTCTATGGTGTCATTCCAGTCTGGAATCTAGTCTTTATTGTGCGGCCACTTATTTGAAGTTAAGTTTTCTGGATCCCAGACTGGGATGACACCTCTGGGCACTGCCTTCATAAAGGAACCAGTGTCAGCTACTTGAATGACATCATTTGCTGTGCAATTTACCTTCAAAAATGAATGTTTGTACAGCTGTGTGTCAAGCACTGGAATCTGCCACGCAAATTGCAATGTTCGTAGAGTTATGCGTCAAGCCTAAAAACAGTTAGCTAATAGGTTTAATAAAAATTCACATACACAGGAAAGATTGGTAACATTACTTGAATAGAGACCGTTATTGTAATTATGCCAAAACGCACAGATATAGAATCTATATTAGTAATAGGAGCAGGCCCAATAGTTATAGGTCAGGCATGCGAGTTTGATTATTCCGGAACGCAAAGCTGTAAAGTATTAAAAAGTGAAGGTTATAAAGTCATTTTGGTTAACTCCAATCCTGCAACTATAATGACAGATCCTGAATTCTCTGATGCAACTTATATTGAGCCGGTACTGCCTGAAATCATAGAGAAAATTATAATCAAGGAGATGCCAGATGCAATATTGCCAACAATGGGCGGGCAAACAGCACTCAATTGCGCAATAAAACTTGCAGATGATGGAGTGTTAGACAAATACAACGTAGAATTAATAGGAGTAAATAGAGAAGCAATAAAAAAAGCAGAGGATAGAGAGTTATTCCGTAAGTCCATGGATAGAATAGGACTAAAATACCCCAAAAGTATCATTATAAAAAATCAAGAACAAATAAAAGAGGCTTTGGACTACATTGGATTACCAGCAATCATCCGCTCATCATTCACCCTTGGTGGTGCAGGTGGCGGCATAGCATACAATAAAGAGGAGTTTTTCAATATTGCAGAAAGTGCTCTCAAAATTTCGCCAATAAATGAAGTTCAGATAGATGAATCAATTATCGGCTGGAAAGAATATGAAATGGAAGTTATCCGTGATTGTAAAGATAACTGCATAATAGTCTGTTCGATAGAAAATATTGATCCAATGGGAGTGCACACCGGAGATAGTATCACGGTTGCTCCTGCTTTGACTCTGCGTGACGTAGAATACCAACAGATGAGAAATGCATCTATAGCAGTGCTAAGAGAAATTGATGTTAGTGCCGGTGGTGCAAATGTTCAGTTTGCAGTGAATCCTAAAGAAGATGGAAGCCTCGTTGTGATTGAAATGAATCCAAGGGTTTCTCGCTCTTCTGCACTTGCTTCAAAAGCAACAGGTTATCCTATTGCAAAAGTTGTAACTAAACTTGCTATCGGCTATTCACTCGATGAGATACGTAATGATTGCGCTCCAGTTATACCTGCTGCATTTGAACCAGTGATTGATTATATCGTCACTAAAATTCCTCGTTTTGAATTTGAGAAGTTTAAGGGGACGAATTGTGAACTATCAACTTCCATGAAATCGGTGGGGGAAGTGATGTCTATAGGCCGCACTTTTAATGAGTCACTGCAGAAAGCTTTTCGTTCACTTGAAACTGGTCTTACAGGACTTGATGAAGTATTTCCTGAGAACATTGATATTGATCACGTAAAATCTCAATTAGCAAAATTGCTACCAAACAGATTACTGATTGCTGCTGACGCAATGCGTCACGGAATTAGCATAGAAGAAATAAATTCGATTACAGGATATGACTTATGGTCTTTGCAGAATATACAGCAAATTATATTAGCTGAACAAAAAATCAAGGAAAACGGCCTTCCTGAGACTGCATATGAAATGTTAGAGCTGAAAAAAATGGGGTTTTCAGATGCAAGATTGGCAAAATTAAGCAATAAGAAAGTAGAGCAGATTGAAGCAATGAGAAAAAAATTTGGTGTTAATCCAGTTTATAAACGTGTAGATACTTGTGCAGCTGAATTTGAATCGAGCACTGCTTATATGTATGGCTGCTATGAGGGTGATGTTGAAAATAAAACGGAATGTGAGGCGAATATTTCGGATCGAAAAAAAGTTGTCATTTTAGGAAGTGGTCCAAATCGAATTGGTCAAGGTATTGAGTTTGATTATGCATGCGTACATGCAGCTTCTGCCGCCAAAGAAATGGGGTATGAAACAATAATGATTAACTGTAATCCGGAAACCGTTTCAACTGATTATGATACCGCTGATCGTTTATATTTTGCCCCACTGATTGCAGAGGATGTGCTTAAAATACTAGGCAAAGAGCAAGAAAATGGCACACTGGTTGGTGTAATAGTTCAAATAGGTGGTCAAACACCTTTAAAGTTAGCCAAAGTGCTTAACGAGAGAGGTTTCAAAATTCTGGGAACTTCGTTTGATTCTATTGACCTTGCAGAAGATCGCATGAGATTTAAAAACCTTGCTTTGCAACTTAATTTAAAACAACCTGAAAGTTCTATCTGCCATTCAGTAAAAGAAGCGTTAACCAACGCAGAAAAGGTGGGGTTTCCACTAGTAGTTAGGCCATCATATGTCCTCGGCGGTCAGTCTATGTCGATTAGACACGATACTCAGAGCTTTAAAGAGTATGTCTTGAATCAAACCAAAATTTTTGAACACGGGTCACTGCTTCTTGATAAATTTTTAGTCAATGCAGTTGAGGTTGACGTTGATGCTGTATGTGATGGAAAAAAAGTTTTCATTGCAGCGGTCATGGAGCACATTGAAGAAGCTGGTATCCACTCTGGCGATTCAACATGCTCAATACCGACAAATACATTGAGTGACGAAGTAATAAAAGAGATCGAGCTCCAAACTGAAAGAATAGCTCTTGCACTAGAAGTGAAAGGTCTGATAAACATTCAGTTTGCTGTTCAAGAGAGTGATGTATACATACTTGAAGTGAATTTAAGGGCTAGCCGTACAGTTCCTTTTATTTCCAAGGTAATCAATATTCCTATTGCAAAGCTTGCCACTCAGGTTATTTTGGGTAAAAAATTGAATCAGGAAAACAAGCCTTTCAATCATTTTGCAGTTAAAGCTGCTGTTTTTCCATTTACGCGTTTTTCGGGAATTGACACTTTACTTGGTCCTGAAATGAAATCAACAGGAGAAGTGATGGGAATTGACTTATCTTTCGGAGCTGCACTTGCAAAAGTGCACATGGCTGCAGGATACAAGTTACCAACAGAAGGAACGGCTCTGGTTTCAGTAAAAGATGATGATAAAGAGTATATATTGCCTGTTGTACGAATGTTGAAAGAACTGAGTTTTGAAATATATGCCACCAAAGGCACAGCTTTGCATCTGAACAATAACGGCATTGCTGCAAAAGCTGTAAATAAAGTGAGAGAAGGCAGACCCCACATAGTTGATATGCTCAAAGATGGAAAAATAAATCTAGTAATCAATACTTCAAAAGGTGTGAAATCAGTCTCAGATAGCAAGGGTATCAGGAGAACTGCTATTTTGCAAAATATAGCTTATAGCACCACAGCTTCTGGGAGTAAAGCGTTAGCGCTTGCAATTCAATATGTAAAGAATAGCAAATTGGAAGTGAAATCATTACAGCAGATACAAAATGTTTAAATATCAAGACTATAATAAATTATTACTTATTTCAAAATGAGGATCGTGTAAGCTAAGGCGAGAGAAATTTAATTAAAGGATTTTTGTGTCAGTATCAATATATAACTGCCTTGAGCGTTTGTTGAAAGGCTTTGTACTAATTTTCTTGATTCAAACAATATGCTAGACTTTAACTTAAAAATCTTTGTAAGTGATCACGACTGAAAGGTATTTTCATGCATTTTTTACCTGAGTGCAATAAGTGTGGTTCATTGAGTTTCCAAAATTGATAATGAAGAAAAGCATTACTCGTCTAATAAAAGCAATTCAATACTCCTGTGAAGGAATAAAATCAGCTTTTGTATCAGAAGTTGCGTTTAGACAGGAGTTACTGCTTTTTATAATATGTGTTTCAACTTTGTTTGTTTTAGATGTAAGTAATTTAGAACGTGCAGTAATGGTAAGTAGCCTATTTTTGGTGTTAATTGTAGAAATTATTAACACTGCTTTTGAAACAACAATTGAGCGTATTTCCAGTGAACAACATATACTTTCAAAAAAAGTGAAAGATCTAGGTAGTGCAGCAGTTTTTCTCTCATTAATTAATTTCTTGATAACATGGATGATAATATTGATATGAATGTTGTTAAGATATATTTTCAAATTCACCGATTAAGACTTGCATGTCTTGTGGTAAATCAGAAACAAATTCTATATATTCTTTACTTTTTGGATGATATAAGCCTAGCGTGTGAGCATGTAGTGCCTGTCTATTGAAATTACGGATAAAGTCAGAGTTTTTAGCATGTTTTTGTGCGTCCAGCAAAGGCTGGTATGTTCAGTAGGAGATAGACCTACCGGGATAAAAGTCGGAGTCCCGTAGCTTGGGTAGCAACATGTAGGGAAACCAAAGTGTTGAAGCCTACCGACAACGTTATCGTAGGATAATGGCGAATTACCAGGCCGTAGCGAAAGCGAACACATAGGTGGCCTCGAAGCTAAATACTGAAGGCTGAGCCCACGGAAACAGGGTGAAGGCAAAATAGATAGCTGAAATCCGAATGATACAGCATATCTACTTCAGCGGGGTGGTAGTGGCAGCATGGTAATGAGGACATACAAAGCAACTGGAGAAACCCTCCTCATCCCAAGGAGAAATACCTTGGAGCGGTAGGTTCTATAACTGGAAAACAGGAAATGAACTGAAGATGAAAGGGTGGCGGATGGGTGTGTAGTAGTGAAGAAATGAGGTAACGCTCATGGAGCAAAGGCACCCTACTAGTAGGAATCTTTAACAAAAGGGAGGTAAAGGTAAAATGATAAAAATGCCAATAAAACTACAAGACCTGAGAAGAAAGATATATACCAAAGCGAAAGCAGAACCGGAATGGCGATTCTGGGGAATCTATGTTCACGTCTGCAAGATGGAGACACTAGAAGAAGCATATAAGCTAACAAAGAAGAGTAATGGGGCACCAGGAATAGACGGGGTGACATTTGAATCGATAGAGGCAGAAGGCTTAGAAAAGTATCTTCAACAAATAAGACACGAACTAATAACCAAGACCTATAGCCCAAATAGGAACCGGAGGAAGGAAATACCAAAAGCTGGGGGAAAACACAGAGCATTGAACATACCCTGCATCCGGGACAGAATAGTGCAAACAGCACTAAAGCTAATAATTGAACCAATATTTGAATCTGACTTTCAGGACGGATCATATGGATATAGACCTAAGAGAAAGGCGCATGAAGCAATAAACAGGGTAGCGAAAGCAGCAATCAAAGGCAATACAAAAGTTATTGATGTAGATCTGAAATCCTACTTTGACAATGTGCGACATCACATTCTTATGGAAAAGATTTCTAAAAGAGTAAATGATAAAGAAATCATGCACCTGATCAAGCTAGTACTCAAAGTAGGAGGGAAACGAGGAATAGCGCAAGGATCAACACTTTCACCACTATTAAGCAATATATACCTCAATGAGGTAGATAAAATGCTAGAGAAGGCAAAAGAGGTGAATAAAGAAGGAAAATATCGACATATAGAATACGCAAGATGGGCAGATGATCTAGTGATACTGATAGATGGACACCAGAAATGGGAATGGCTCGAGAAATCAGTATACAAAAGGTTACAAGAAGAATTAGCAAATCTAAAAGTAGAAGTAAATAAAGAAAAGACAAAAGTAATCAACCTAAAAGAAGGAGAGACTTTCAGCTTTCTAGGATTTGATTTTCGAGAGAAGATCACAAAACAAAGAAAGTGGAGGGTGCAAACAACACCGCAGATGAAAACACGAACAAACCTACTTCAGAAGTTGAAGGAAGTATTTCGGTGTTACAAATCGCAACCAATATGGAAAGTGATTCAAATCATCAATCCAATATTGAGAGGGTGGACAAACTACTTTAGGATAGGAAACTCAAGTCGAAGCTTCAACTACGTAAAACAATGGGTAGAGAAGAAAGTAAGACGCAACTTAATGAAAGCCAGAAAAGCAAAGGGATTTGGCTGGGAGAGGTGGAGTAGCGAATGGATATACGAAACACTAGGTCTATATAAAGACTATAGATTAAGATATTATGTTCCGAAAGCAGCCCCAGTACAATATGTTATAAACTTTGGTAAAGAATCTACTAGGAAAGCGTAGTGCGGGAAAACTGCATGCTGCGTTTGACGAGGCGGGAGCTGGAAACGTAAATATGGGAATTTTGGATTGAGGCCCAACATGAAAATAATGGATCAGCCACCAAACCCTAAAGAGGCGCGCCAGTTCTCGACCCTACCACTTTTACTACTATTTTTTCCGTAAACTTGATCACCAACTACAGAATGTCCTATGTGGCTCATGTGTACTCGAATTTGGTGTGTTCTGCCTGTCTCCAAAGTACATTTAACCAGGCTTGCTTGCCCTATAATTTTCTTCACTGAATAATGAGTGATTGCTAATTTACCTGCTGTTTTTGTGACACACATCATTTCTTTATTACTGCGTTTTGGAGCAATATGGGTTTTTACTGTTCCTTGCAGATTAGGTAATGCTCCCCAAATTACTGCTAAGTATTCCCGTTTTATTTTACGATTTGATAGCAGTTCAGACAAGAAGCTGTGGGATTGTTCATTTTTTGCAATTACCATGAGTCCACTAGTATCTTTATCAAGCCTGTGAACAATTCCTGGTCTTGTATTTGTATATGGAATTTTGCCAAGGTGAGCGATCACTGCATTCAGGAGTGTATCATTGTTTGTTCCAGCACCTGGGTGTACTGTTAATCTACTTTGTTTACTCAGAACTATAATGTCATCATCTTCATAGACGATATCAAGTTTTATGTCATAATTAGGCTCAATTGATGTGGATATGTCAGGTTGAATGAGATGCACCACATACTCTTCACCTGGTTTTACTATGTGATCATTATTAATTATCGGTATACCAAGTAATTTCACCTGCTCATTCTGTATCAATCTTTGCGCTTTACTGCGAGATATGTTGCATTTTTTAGCTACATAAGTATCTAATCTTAATTTTTTCTCTTCACTACTAATATTTAAAGTCCTGAACATGCTACTTCAAATGCTGCATGAACATCTGGATTCACAAAATCAACTTTTGTACTAGGTTGAATTTGAAGGCCGTCTTGTTTTTTAATGTGGCAAATTGTTTGAGAGCCATCTTTCCAGTAAATTATTATTTTATTATCAAAATTCCGTAGCGTTAACTCCCTCTTTTCTTCTTTTTTATCTTTTTCTTCTAGCTTAATAGACTCTAATAAATAATATAGAAAGCCACTTGCTTTACCGTTAACTTTTTTTCTCCATTCATCCATTTTTTCTTGTTCAGATAATTCTTTTTCCAATTTTGCATTTTCTTGCTCCAGCTCTTTCATCCTTTTTTTTGATTTTAATAATCTATTTTTTTCTATTGCTTTTTTCTCTTCATCTCGCTGTTTTTCAAGAGAAGTAGCAGTAATACTGCCTTCACTGCTATTAGGTTCGGTTGATTGAGTTTGTTTATTCTTTAATTCTTCTAGTTCATCTTTTACTTTTTTTAGCTCTTCCTCTAATTTCTTCCTTATCTTTTCCGCCTCTTTTTTTTGCTTTTCCAACATATCTATAAACAAAGGATCATCACTAACTGTGCTTTCCCCAGATTTAAAAAAGCCAACAAATCTGCTTGGTTCAAATCGCTCAACCTTATCTTCAGCGATTTTAATAGCATTATCTAAACTAGAAAAAATACTTTCAATGTTTAGTGAACTTGCTCTTTTTACCAGCCCTTTAGCTTCACTTAAAATGGGCGAGATTTCCTTGTGCAACTCATCCAAATCTTCTTTGATGTCTTCTCTGACTCTTCGTAGATGAACAAGTGTTTCTTTAATTTCATCATTTGCAGGCTTTAGAAGCTTATTATCGAGTAGACCTTTAACTTCATCTAACTGCTTATCAAGTGAGTCAACAATTTTATCTGTAAAATCAGTCAAGTGCTTATCAAGTAATTTTATCAATCGAGATGTAGAATCATTTTCTTCTTCATCTTTTGTCTTTTTTTCCATTACTGATACAACCCCACCTCTTCTGAATGGAAAGAGAATATCCAAATTGTTAAACTTTTTAACAATATTATGATTATTGTTTATCTCGTTGTTTTTTTGCTTGCTGAATGTTATACATATCCCAACAATAGCAATGATACTAGCCAGTGCAACTATGGCCCATTCCAAATCCTGAATATTGGCAAAGCTCAGTCTATTTTGTATTAACGCACCAACTATAATTACAGCACTAATTACATATGGTATGGTAAGAAAAATTGCCTTATTCTTATTCTCTTGTCTTTGATCATCTAATATTTTTTTTAATTTTCAGAGATTGGCAAAATCATTGAAAAGCTTGCTTTTTTGTGACTTGTAAAACTTAAATTTGGTTTTATCTCTATTTTTAGAGCATTTTCAGCGATTTCACTCATCTCGTTGTCTTTGCCACCTCTAATTTTATTATTTATTAATTCCTCTATCAACTTTTCTCCTTCTTTTATCTCCTGCTTATGCATATATCTCATAGCAGAAGAGGCTACAAAAGTTGTTAAAAGAATAATAGAAACCAAAGTGTAAATTGGCATGAATGTTGGGTTAAAAATATCTGTAATAAACCTTAGATCATTATGGGTTATTATTATTGCAGCTACATAAGCCAAATATTTACAGTCGCTATGGGTAGAGTGTTACTTACAGAATATTTCTTTGTTGCACGCCATAACCTAGGAAAAAAAACAATAGCATCATCTATTTTGGCAAAATTATGATCTACTTTAACATTGAAAGGATTTGTTGTATCTAAAGGCATAAATTTCCTCACATCCTAATTAAGTAATTATATATAAATGATACTTTAAAAACAAGTTTTTGGCTTATGCCAAGGACGATTAGAACGCACTTTACTAACCTTTATACCACTATCTGTTAGCCAAACAGAGTGTGTGCCATATGCCTCTAAGTCAGCGTATTTGATGATTTTAGTATTGCAAGCTGGATAGTTAAACTTGCTTAACTGAATTACTAGATCGACATTGTTACAATTTTCTAAAATATCTTCTCTTTTGTGAGCTAGCAACACTGACTTATTATTTCCTTTATTATATATACAGCCATAATCATTACATTTTAGCCTTTTGTTTGAATTACTGAATTTAGTATGATTCACAATTTGATTCTGCCCGTTTTGCTTTGCCCACGTTTTGACAACAAAATTTCTGTTTTTTCTAGTAAGGGAATATAGTAAATTGTCATCTTCTTTTACAGCAAGATTATCAGCACTGACTAGAATGTCAGGAGTTGTATACATAGCGCTAGAGAAAATACCTAGCACAATAAAGAAAATTCCAAAGAAACGCCAATTCCTTTCCCACAAGCATAGCCACAATAACCCAAGCGTTATTATAATAATTAATGAGGCAGGAAAAGTGCGAATAGGAACAACCAAATACTGAAGACTGGCAATTGCGTTTGTTATATATAAAACGCTGTCAATTGGGCGTTCCATGAGAGGCGTTATAATCCACTGAGTACCCAAAGGAATCAATAAAACATAAATTATTCCAAGTGGAATAATAATGAGTGTAACTATTGGTATAGCAATCAAATTTGTGATAATGCTGCTGATTAAAAAATAGTTAAAATTATATATTGTATATGGAACTGTTGCTAAACTTGCTATTATTGAGCTGATCATTATCGACACAAAATATTTTATTATTTTTATTTTGAATAACTTATTAGCATTGATCTGATAGCTTGCAACTAGTGCCAAAACAGCAGAAAATGACATTTGAAAACCTGGCTTTAAGATTGCTTCTGGCTCCACTATGAGTATCACCGAAGCAGCAAACGCAATTGCTATTAATCCTCGATATTTCCTTTCTATGATTATTGCAACAAGTACCAAGATCACCATGATGTAGGCACGCTGAGCAGAAATTTGCATACCGGTAATCAACAAATAAAAGGTAGTTGGCAAGATAGTAAAGAATGCAGATATTTTTTTAGTGTTATATTTAAGAGTCAAAGTTTCAGATATTGCAAATAAATTACGGAATACTATAAAAAATAGACCAGCAACAAACGATAAATGTAAACCAGATATAGCGAATAAATGTGCTATACCTGAATCTCGTATCGCATTCATAGTTTTTTGATCTACCCCGTCTTTTTTGTCAATTAATAATGCAGAGATTATGTCCGCGTGTGGCTTTTTGGTATTTTGCTGTAGGTTTTCATAGATATATTGACGAAAAGATTCTATATACTCTTGAAATTTTCTTGCTTCAGCCTTTTTGTACAGGACTATTTTGCTTGTTGCAAAGCCTGTAGCATTTATTTTCTGATAATATGCTATTCTTGCAAAATCATATGTATATTCCGAAGGCGCAATTTTTGGAGGAAAGAGTTTTGCTGATAATTTTACTTGATCCCCTATTTTAATGCCTTCTTCCGCTTTGGTTCTAACTGATATTCTGATGCTATCTAACTTAAACTTCGTGTTTTTTATTTCATAAAGCAAAAATTGTTTATATGAGCTCCTATCGTTAATATCCTTCACTGTAGCAACAATATCTTTCACATACCTTTCCTTATCAAGAATGTGAGTATTAACTGAATCTGTTCTGAATTTGCTGGCTGTAAATCCTATGAGCACTGCAATTAAAGAAATGCATAATATTGCGTATTTCCTGTATAATATTGCAATCAGAATTAGTATAGGTGAAAGCAAGAGAAAAATAGATATAGTGAAAGCACAGCTTGGTTCAAAATTTAATGAGAAATATGTTAAAATTCCTGCACACTGAAAAACAGGGAACCACAATATCAAGTTATATTTTTCATTGCACAGATTGTTATGTATATAATTTACTATCATGTTAAGAAAGGTTAATAGATATATAAATATATGTAATAGTGTGATTTTATTCTTTTATTTATTATTATTACGCATATAATAATAAATAAGCAACGACGCGGGATGGAGCGGCTCGGTAGCTCGTCAGGCTCATAACCTGAAGGTCGTAGGTTCAAATCCTACTCCCGCAACCATCTTTCAATTGTACAAACATTGTGATTTCGGATAGAAGAATCACTTGACAAACTTTACCAGTCTCTTATCATATCAATAAGAGTATTTATCCTTGTTTTTGGGCTCAACAACAAAATTCAGTAAAAAAACTCAGATATTTATTGGCAAATTACACAAAAATTATAGCGGCTGCATGTCTTTTAAACTTTTTCTACATTCAGCCAAATCGCGCTTGTTAGCACATTATCAATTTAAATTATTAAAACTTGCTATTCGGGACTTCTTTTGCCTTTTTTCTATTTGGTTGGATGATTTTATAAATTAGTTAAAATATTCATAATATTGATTTCTTATCACAACAATGCTATTATTAAGCTAATATTACTTTTAGTGAGGTATGAGCAATGGTTGATGTGGCTTTTATTGGCGTAAATACGGTTATTGATAACGGATACAGAAGAAAAATAAAACTCGTTATGTCAGGGTTATTTTTAGCTGTATCAGCAGCAACTGCTATCTGGTTTATCTTTCCTGGATCGCAAAATGTACTTGCTCCATTCTTGCTTCCAGCTATATTCCTTCTCTTGACTCTGTCTATGGGATATTATACGTTTCTTTTTGGTTGTGAGAAAAAATCTGTAGTAGAAAATGTTCTAGGTATCTGCTGAGTCAGTTAAGAGAATGCGTTGCCAAGACGAGATCGAATCTTTGCTAGCAAAAACAAGAGATACCACAAAAAATAAGTTTTGTAACATACTTTTGTTTTGAGGATCGTAGCAAAGCGCACAAACTTGCTTTATACGTAAAAGACATTGATGATATTGCATCTTTAATAAAGAATGAGGATCTTTTAAGTCACTTTGATCAATTTTTTACCATAACTGAAGTAAGCAATAAGAATAGTAGAAATGAGCTAATTAATCGCGCAAGAATATATAGAACAATAAGTGAAAAACCTAAAAATGAAATACAAAGTTTTTTAGCTAATCAAAAAGAGAGTCTTTCGTATGAAATAACGTCACCTAAAATTGATAATTTTTTACCACAGGTTAATGCAGTAACTGTTTAGGTTAGCAAAAGTTCAATACGTATAGCTAAGTCTTTGCAATATCAATAATTTCATTGTGTACATGATTATCACTTTTTTTTTCAATTCCAGTAATAACATTACATCTATTAGATTCTTTTATAGCTATTTCTTGAAATCCTTTTCGAATTTTATGATAGAAATCAATGCTCATTTCTTCATACTTATTTTTATCCTTTGCTCTGCTGAGTCCAACTTGAACATCAATATCTAAAATAAATGTGATATCTGGATATTTAATTTCCACTAATTTGTGTAAGTCTCTTATTAGACTCAAGTCAACACCTAGTCCATACCCTTGATACGCAATAGTTGAATCGATAAATCGATCACAAATAACTGTCTTTCCCTCTTTAATAGCTGGCAATATTAATTTTTTCATATGTTCGTGCCTCATCGAGATAAGCAGCAAGAGTTCAGAAATAGGATCAATATTATCCTTAAGTAGTAATCCTCTTATTTTTTCTGCAAAATCAGTACCACCTGGTTCTCTAGTCAATACGACATTATTTTCACCGTGAATTTGCTTGAAATAATTTGTAAGTAACTCAGACTGTGTTGTTTTACCAGAACCATCTATTCCTTCGAAGGTTATGAACATAAATTTTATAATTACAATGCTAAATGCAAACAGTGTACATAGAAACCATTTGACATTTAAGCAATAAGATCATAAATTATACACGGTATATAATTCTCTATGAGCTATGGTTGCGCTAGACACTCCTAAGATAGATTTAGACTTTACTGCAAAGAATTTCAATCTCTTGGGAGTGGATAACAAATATTATACATTAAGTGACTGCTATGGGGAAAATGGTCTTATTGTAATGTTTATATGCAATCACTGTCCTTACGTTCAATCAATTATTAGCAATCTAGTAAGCGATGTTAATTTGTTGAAAAAAGATTATCAGGTAAACACCGTTGCAATCATGCCAAATGATGTGAATAAGTACCCAGAAGACTCCTTTGAAAACATGATTAATTTTGCCGAGAAAAATAAGTTTACATTTCCATATTTAATTGACAGTAACCAAGAAGTAGCTAAAGAGTATGGTGCTGTTTGTACCCCTGATCTCTTTGGGTTTAACGCTGATTTAAAACTTCGTTATCGTGGACGTTTTAACAATGCAAAAAAAGAGAAAGTTCAAAATTATGAAATAGGAAGTAGTGATTTATTTCAAGCGATGAAATTTATTGCAAAAACTAGCAATCCTCCAATTGACCAAAAATCAAGTGTTGGTTGCTCAATCAAGTGGTCTAATTCTACAGGGTAAATATCATGCACAGTGGCTCTCAGCATTTGTTTGATATTATAATCTTACTTTCCGCTGCTGTGTTTATAGTAATAGCGTTTTGGAAAATGAATATTAGTCCAGTGCTTGGTTACTTTGTTGCAGGTGCATTGATTGGTTCTCATGGATTTAATCTGATACATTCAGCTGAAGTAATGGATAACTTCGCAGAATTTGGAGTAGTTTTCCTGTTGTTTATTATAGGTCTTGAATTGACATTTGAACGCCTCATCGCCATGCGTAGGCATGTGTTTGGGTTTGGTTCTCTCCAAGTTATAGTTACTATGATAGCAATATGGTGCATTGCTCTCGCCTTTGGAGTGAGCATAAACATGGCAGCAGTTATTGGTGGTGGGCTTGCACTATCTTCAACAGCAATAGTGTTGCAGGTTCTGCAAGAAAAGGGTTCTCAAGCAAGCCAAGTTGGTAGATTGTCGATAGCAGTGCTACTAATGCAAGACTTTGCAGTGGTACCTCTGATAGTACTAGTGCCTCTGCTTACTGGCAATTCTGAACACAGCTTAATAAGCTCGTTGGCAGGCTCATTAGTACAAGCAGCTATTGCATTGGTGTTGATATTTGTAACTGGTAGGTTATTACTGAGGCCATTGTTTTCGGTTATTGCCAAAATGGAGAGTAATGAAATCTTTATATCAACAACACTTCTGATAATATTAGGATCAGCATTTATTACTGAACAATTTCATTTATCAATGGCATTAGGTGCATTTGTTGCTGGGTTACTAGTTGCAGAAACAGAACACAGGAATTCGGTAGAACATGCAGTATTGCCATTTAAAGACTTATTTCTTGGTTTATTCTTTATGACTGTTGGCATGTCTATTGATATTGACCTTTTACTCAATAAGTTACCACTCGTTACTTTATTATCAATTATCCTTATCGTTTTAAAGACGTCCATTATATATACATTGTGTAGATTTTTTGGATTTAGAAGTGCACCTGCAATACAAGCTGGATTACTGCTTGCACAAGGTGGTGAATTTGCATTTATTTTATTCCGTTTAGCAGATGAATTAGATGTACTATCAAGTGAAATCGCTCAAGTGCTTATGATGGTAACTACAGTAACTATGGCTTTTACTCCTCTTTTATCGGGAATTGGAGACTGGATAGCAAATTCATTTAGCACTGAAAAAATAATACTAGACGATGAAGCAATCGAAACAGATACACAAGATCTTTATAACCACGTAATAGTTGCCGGGTTTGGTAGAGTGGGATATATGGTAACGAAAATGCTTACTGCAGAGCATTTAAGTTATGTTGTTGTAGATATTCAATCAAAAATAGTAAAAGAAGGAAAAAATGACAGTTTCCCTATATATCTTGGAGATGCTACAAGATATGAAATTTTAAAATCAGTAGGAATAGAAAGAGCTCAAGCTCTTGTGGTTTCAATAAAGAACGAAGTCACTATAAAGAAAATAGTTTCTCTAGTTGCAACAAACTTCCCGCATGTAAATATTATAATACGTTTACCAGATTTGAATAATGTGGAGGTTTATAAAGATCTAGGGGCTAGTAAAATTATTCCCGAGACGTCTGAGATTGGATTGCAGCTAGGTGGAGCAGCATTAAGCTTAAGTGGAATTAGCGAAAGCGGAGTTACATCTTTAAAAGGTAAATTTAGAAAAGGCAACTACAGTATGTTAAAAGACCTTGGTAGTGATAAAGATGAATAATCCTCTATCACTTTAATTAGTGACCAGAAAAACACATTTAATTAAGCAACTATACTCTCTAGAAAGGTGAAATTGACCTTATTGTAACTATGAACAAAATAATAATAAAAAAATTTGGTGGTACTTCGCTAACTGACTTAAATCGAGTTGCAAATCTAATAAAAAACGATATTGAAAAAGGTTATAATGTAATTGCTGTTGTATCTGCTGCTGCAGGATTCACTGACCAAATGGCTTTTCAAGCCAGGCAAATTTCAAATTTAAATTGTAGACAAGAGTTATCAGAGTATGATGTCCTGCTTTCAGCAGGAGAACAAATCTCTTGCGGGTTATTAGCTATCACTCTTCTGTCTGTTGGAGTTAATGCTAAATCATGGCTCGCCTGGCAGTTACCAATTGTAACGGATAATTTTTATTCTGAGTCTAAAATAAAAAAGATAAAAATTGACCATGTAAAAAGATCTTTTGCTGAGGGTTATACTGCTGCAATCATTGCTGGTTTTCAGGGTATACACGATGATAGAATCACTACTTTTGGTAGAGGAGGATCTGATATCTCAGCAATTGCCTTTGCTGTAGTCTTTGGTATTAGGACTTGTGAAAATTTTACTGATATTGATGGAATATATACAGCAGACCCAAAAATTGTTCCAAGGGCACGCAAGCTTAAATCTATCTCTTACAATGAAATATTGGAGATGTCGTCATCTGGTGCTAAAATATTGCATAATCGTTCAGTACAACTTGCAATGAAGCATAATATTAAGGTGCAGGTGTTATCCACTTTTGAGGAAGTAGAAGGCACTACAGTACTACACGAAAAAGATGTACTGGAAAGATACTTAATTACTGGAATAACTTATAGCACTCACGAAGCTCTTGTAACTTTTACTAACTTTGCAAATACTCTGGATACTTTAAGAAATATAGCAGGAGCAAACGTTAAAATTGACATGATACATGGGTCAAGCTTTTTGATTTCTAAATTTGATGTTGATTTAATGACAAAGTTATTGAACAAAAATGAAAATTATGTCGTAAACAATAATATAGCTAAAATTTCAATAATTGGTATTGGTGTTATGTCTAACACTGAAGTGATGTACCGCACACTCAAGGTTTTAAGCGAAAAAAAGATAGAAATACTTGCTGTCACAATGTCCGAAATCAAGATCAGTATAGTTGTTCAAAAAAAACACGCTGAGGCTTTAATTAGAGATTTACATACCGAATATGAGCTTGATGTATGACAGCACGCTTGAAATTTATTTACTTGATAATTCAAAAAACTTGAAAGAGCAAAGATAGTTATTGAAATTATCTTGATTTACATCGGTTATCCAAGTTTGACATTGAATACTTAACACCTCCTCCATTAACACCTTTCTGTAATCTTTATCCAGATGCGACATTATATCGTCAAGCAGAAGAAGAGGTGCTTTATTGTAATGAATACACCTTGCTTTTACACTAGATAAGATGATAGAAAGCAGTAATAGCTTTTGCTCTCCAGTAGAACAAAGATTTATTGGCATGTCCCCTTTTTGGCAAAAAACCCAAAAATTATCATTATGTACAGAAAAGGTTACTCTACCAGTTAATGAGTCTTTTTCTCTGTTTTCCTTTAGACGATTCTGAAAATATTCTGCAGTATCGTCCAAAGTTAGCTGGCTGCTGAATTTCAAACTTGCCTTCGGAAAAAGCTTACAGGAATGGTTATCAATTGTGTCTTGTAATATCTTTAAAACAGATGATCGCATACGTAAAATATCAATTGCATTGGTAGCCATGACGTTTTCAAGACTAGAGAGCCAACTTTCGTCCAAAATATCCTCTCTAAGCAATTTACTTCGCTCATGCTTAGCTTTTCTATATTTCATGTAGCAATAGGTGTAATTTTCTTCAAATAGTGAAACTATACGGTCTAAAAATTTTAACCTGTCGCTTGGAGAATTAAGAAGAATATAGTCCATTTGTGGAATTAGCCATATTACATTAGATATTCTATACAAAGATGAGTAGCTTGACTGCGTTTTCCCATCAATTTGTATTAATTTCTTATTAAGATTCTTTCCTATACCAATTGAGTTAAGCTCTGCTCCATTGAAAAAATCATAATACACTACCCAACTTTCATTACTGCGCCTATTTTGCATCTCATTGATTTTTGCTTTTTTCATTCCGTTGCTTTTAGCAAGCAATGAGATTGCTTCAAGTATATTAGTTTTTCCAATACCATTTTTGCCAGTTACTACAACTGGTCTATCATCTAAATCCAGTTCAAAGTTTGAATGACTACGAAAGTTATATAATTTCAGTTTTTTTATATAGCAATGGGTAGTCATTCTTTAATTTATATTCTCCTTACTTCTTCTAGAACCTCATCAACATGTCCACTAACTTTTACGTTTTTCCAGATCTTCACTACTTTACCTTTTTTATCTATTAAAAAAGTAGTGCGCTCTATTCCCATATACTTTTTGCCAAACATGCTTTTTTCTACCCAAACACCATATTTTTCCAACATTTCAGCATTTTCATCAGAAACCAAAGAAAATGGCAAAGAATATTTTGCTTTGAAGTTAGCGTGGCACTTAACGCTATCTTTTGATACACCAATTATCACTGTGTCAAGAGAAGAGAAATTTTCTATTTTGTCTCTAAAGCCTTTTGCCTCCATTGTACAGCCCGGAGTATCGTCTTTAGGATAAAAATAAAGGACTACATTTTTTTTATCAAAAAATTCACTCAGCGATAAAATTTCGCCAGAATCTGTTGGCAAACTAAAATCAGGTGCATTATTTCCTACTGTTAATTCCATACTTTGCTCCATTATTAACACTTTTATGGTACTATAGTATATTGTAATAGGAAGGGAGGATAAATGAAAGTAGCTTTTCAAATGGATGAAAATATAAATTTTGAAACTGATACTACATTTGCATTAATAAAAGAAGCGCAGAGGAAAAAGTACGAAATTTTTGTTTATGTACCTAATAATTTAGCACTCAAGTTAAATCAGCCAATTGCCCTTGCTCAGAAAGTCAGCGTTGATGATTGTAGCTTCATTTCAAAAGAGGATGTAGTAATCAACCTAAATGAAATGGATATCATATTTATCAGACAGAATCCACCATTTGATATGCGGTACATTACAACAACCTATATCTTAGAAAAGACTACTGCGTTAGTAATAAATAATCCAACAGAAATAAGAAACTGTCCTGAAAAATTAATTACTTCACTATTTCCAGAGCTAATTCCTCCAACTTTGATCACTGAAAATATATCGATGATTAGAAATTTTTGTCACGACTATCAGGATATCATCTTGAAACCACTATATAGCTATGGAGGAAATGACGTAATAAGAATACAAGACCAAAATAGCATTCAAGTGGTAGTCGATCTCATGATTGCAAAATATGAATGTCCTGTAATTGCACAAGCATTTTGTAAAAAGATAAATACAGATAAAAGAATACTGCTACTGGATGGAAAGCCAATAGGAGTAATGAAGCGAGTTCCAAAGTCTAGCGGAGAAATCAGAACAAATATGCGGCTTGGAGCAAGTTTTGAATCTATTGAAATGAATGATAGAGACACTGAAATATGTAATAAAATTGGTCCTGAGCTAAAGAAAAGAGGGCTAATATTTGTTGGCATTGATATTATAGATGACTTCCTTCTTGAAATTAACACAACTTCGCCTACGGGAGTAGTTTATATCAATAAGTTGTATAGTAAATCACTAGAAAAAGAACTATGGGATGCATTTAAAGAAAAAGCAATTCGTCAACTAAGTTCTTGAGCTATTGCCTTAATAAATTCAGTAACTCCATTCCTTATTCTTGTTTTCTTAGTATTATTAGCCATATCACGCAATTTTTGACAATTTTGCAATAAATCAACTAGCAACTCTCCTAGATTCTTTTTCGCGTTACTATTTTGCTCAACCATTACAGCTGCTCCCGAATCTTCAATATGTTTTGCATTATAAAATTGATGGTTATCTTTTGAGTGAGGATAAGGAATATATACAGCAGGACGCTCAGCAAGAGTAATCTCTGCTATTGAAGTTGCCCCCGCTCTGCTAATTACCAAATGAGCATTGGCCAGTTTATTTTCCATATCATCGAGAAACTCACTTAACTCACAATCAATTCCTTCACTTTTGTATAGACTCTTGACCTTGTTTATATTTTTCTTTGTACATTGCTGCGTTACTCTAATCCTCTCTTTTACTTCAACAGGTAGATCACAAATTACGCTGCTCACTACATCATCAAAAAAATTTGCACCCTGACTGCCTGCTATTATTAACACGTTTAAAACTGTTTCAGCTCTAGAATAGCCTTGTGCTTCTATATCGACAAAATTTCCTGTAAAAACGCATTTACTACCTTCTGCATACTTAGTCTCTGAAAAGCTAGTTGCAATTAATTTTGCACTCTTGAAAAAGAATCTATTTACTCTCCCTAAAACTGTGTTTTGTTCATGTAAAACTATAGGTATAGAAAGAATCTTTGCTGCAAGAAGAGTTGGAAAAGAAGAGTAGCTACCAAAACCAATGATTAGCTTTGGTTTTAATTTTCTCGTTTGATACAGTGCTAATACACAACTATACATTAACAAAAAGAGAAACTTCAATTTGTTGCCACTTGGCTTGCACAA
The DNA here is from genome assembly GCF_947251825.1 of Wolbachia endosymbiont (group B) of Camptogramma bilineatum. Classification (NCBI taxonomy): domain Bacteria; kingdom Pseudomonadati; phylum Pseudomonadota; class Alphaproteobacteria; order Rickettsiales; family Anaplasmataceae; genus Wolbachia; species Wolbachia endosymbiont (group B) of Camptogramma bilineatum. The sequence continues at coordinate 1,551,586 of NZ_OX366391.1, read as the reverse complement.
TGGTAAAATATAACTTTCTATATTGATGGTTTTTTGATCATTGAATAATATACAATTGTGCCCTTGTACCTTTAGTGCTTTTGCTAAGGTTATAGCTGGAAAAACATGCCCACCTGTACCGCCTGTTGCTAGAATAATAGTCATCTGTAAGTAGTAATTTGATAATATATTGTTAATTATTTTTTAATACTTTGCATGTAAAATTTTATCAAGCTTTATGATAGTTGAGTTAAAAATGCCTAAAAGTAGTGACAGTAAAAAAGAATCTAACGTAAAAAATAAGCCTCAAGAGCAAAGCAGAAGCGGAGGTTTACTAAAAAACATAATAAAAGCTCTTTTTAACTCAGTTGTTGATCTACCTCAGCAAGAACAACTCAATAAAAATATTGATAGACAACAAGGTTTAGACAGTAAAAGAAAAAGCCCAGAGGATCTTAATCAGGAAAAAAAGCTTGAAGTGAAAGAAGCAGCTGAAGGGTTAAAAGAAAAGTTAGAAAAATCTGATATTGGTAATCAATCTATTAGAATTGAATCGCCTAATCAGGATAATTGTAGCTCTAAAACAATGGATCGTTAGCTTAACTATTTAACGATTCATCATCTGCAGCAAGTACTGATTCGTGTATAATTTCCGAAATAGTTGGATGAGGAAAAATCGTAGATTTTATGTCGCAGTCTGTTCCCTCTAGTTGCTTTGCAAGAGCGAAATTGCTAATTAACTCTGTTACTTCCGCTCCTATCATGTGGCTACCCAGAAGTTCGCCTGTTTTTTTGTCTATAATTGTTTTCACTAAACCTTCAGTTTCACTTAGTGCAATAGATTTACCATTAAAGTTGGAGTGAAATTTTCCTACTTTTATATCGTATCCACTTTTTATTGCCTGTTCCTCAGTAAGGCCAACGCTTGCTACTTGCGGATGAGAGTAAGTGCAATTTGGTATGCACTCTTTTTTTAACTTATGAGCATTTTTACCGGCAATTTTCTCAACACAGATTACAGCTTCATGACTTGCTTTATGCGCTAAACATGGGGGACCAGCTACATCACCTATTGCATACACACTTGATTCACTTGTTTCATACCACTCATTCGTTTCAATGAAACCAGAAGGACTCAACTTAATTTTTGTATTTTCTAAACCTATATTTTCAGTGTTTGCTTGCACGCCAACTGCAACAATCACCCTATCAAATTCTTTGCTCTCACCACTACTTAGTAACACTTGAGCAAAGTCTTTATTTTTAGTCAAAGCTTTTACGCTACTGTTTGTATATATTTTTATCCTTTGTTTTGTGAATATTTCTTGTGCTAAATTTGAAATATCTTTATCTTCCAGCGGCAAAATAGTGTCTTTTACTTCTATAATTGTTACATCAACTCCCAAAGTACTATAAAAACTTGCAAACTCTATTCCTATCGCACCAGAACCTATGATTAGTAGAGATTTTGGTAACTTCTTTGGAGTCATAGCGTGCTGCGCATTCCATATTAAATCTCCATCTACTTCGATTCCAGGAAGATTTCTTGCCCTTACACCTGTTGCTAAAATGATATGCTTGGAAGAAATTTCCTCCTCCTTTTTGTCATTAAGAATTTTTATAGTACGATTACCTGCAAGTTTACCGAAGCCTTGATGGACTTTGATGTTATTTTTTTTTATCAAATACTCAACACCACTTGATAGCTTGCCAACAACGTTCCTTGAATATTTCACCATTGATTGTATATCAAAACTTGCATCCTTTACTTTTATGCCAAATTCTTCTGATCTTCTTATTAATCTATAAATTTCAGATGCTCTAAGTAGCGATTTTGTTGGTATACATCCCCAATTTAAGCATATACCACCCAAATTTTCCTCCTTTTCAACAATTGCAGTTTTAAGTCCAAGCTGCGCCGCTCTAATTGCTGCTATATAACCACCAGGACCGCTGCCTATAACTGTAATATCATACTCATTCATCAGTTTTCTTCGTATGCAAAAGACTATATATAACAGATGGAACCCGTATGATCAATGCTCAGGTGCATAGAAGCGGCTTGACAAACCTTCCCACTTTTCTTCTTATATCAATAAGAGTATTTATCCTTGTTTTTAATCTCTGCAGATTTAACAACAAAATTCAGTAAAAAACTCAGATATTTATTGGCAAATTACATAAAATTATAGCGGCTGCATGTTTTTTAAAATTTTTCTACTTCAGCCAAAACACGCTTGTTAGCACATTATCAATTTACATTATTAAAACTCACTACTGGGGGATTCTTTTGCCTTTTTTCTATTTAGTAAATTTCTTAATATTTGTAGCTAAAATTTCAGGATGTCATTCCAGCACTTCTTATTACCTGTTCTGGATCCCAGTATCTGGGCACTGGGATGACAAAAACATAAGATGACACCGAAGGGGCTACTCGCATCTTTTTAGCCCAAATCACAATGTTCGTACAGCTGTGACTAGTATGATACCTTCCTTATACAAAAAATTTTTTGATAAAAAAACTGGATTTCAATACTGAGATTACATCCTTTCTAGTGGAGATTGCTCTCAAATCACAATGTTCATACAAATATACTTTATGAATTGCGTTTATAATCTCTAAACACTTCATTAATAGTGTGCCAAGCTTCGACAGCGTTCGTGTTTGTGGTAATATCAGCAAGAGCCTTCCATAAAGCCCAGGCACGGCCACGAGTCCAAGTGCTAGCATCCAACGGAAGCATTGCACGGAAGATTTTTCGGCTTTCTCCTCTAAGCAGCGTCCAAGCAATCATTAGATCGCAAGCGGGATCGCCGATCCCCAATCCTCCAAAATCAATGACGGCACTCAATTTTCCTTCTTGCACCAATAGGTTGCCAGCACTAACGTCACCATGGACCCACACTGGCAAACCTTTCCAAGCGCTTGCTAGCGCTGCTTCCCAGAGCTCGATTGCAGCATTGGCATCTATTCTATCTTTTAGAACGGCAATTGCTTGCTTTGTCTCAGCATTATAGGTTGTTAGTACCCCTCCACGATAGAAATTATGTGGTCCGGGAAGAGGCCCATCTGTAGTATCTATGCGTTGTAAAGCAGCGAGAAATTGAGCAAGGCTGGTTGCAAAGTCATTCAGATCTGCTATGTGCACAGATGCAGCGGTGTTGCCATCAATCCATTGGTAAATAGACCATTGCCACGGGTAACCCTCACACGACTCTCCCATTGCCAAAGGCTTTGGAATTGAAAGTGGCAGTAAAGGTGCCAACCTGGGTAACCACTTTTGTTCCTTTTCCACCTGCATTGCATACTTTGCAGCGCTTGGCATACGCACAAGCATGTGATCACCCAGACGAAATGTTCTATTGTCCCATCCACCGGGCACGATTTGGCAGATAGATAGATCTTTAAATTGCGGAAACTGGGTGACAACTAAGCGGTGTACAAATGCAGCATCTACTCTTGCTACTTTTTGCACCAATTGTGCCTTAAATTTCTTTCTTTACAATATATCCTACCTGATACAAACAGGGCTACTATAAGATAAATAAGATTCCATGTTGCTAACGAAACACCAAAAATATAATGAGGTCTGTCACAAGACGGAGAGTAGTTAGGGTTTAATAGATTATTTCTTAGCTCTTCTATGCTAACGTTACCACTTGCTTGCTCTGTACAGCCTAAAACATCATGAAATAAGTGGAGTTCAAGACCTACATGATAAAAAGATATTATTGCACCAATGAGATAGCTGCAAAACATCGCATAGACTAGGATTTTGTTGTCTTTGAACATATACGCAACTGCAAGTAGCCCTGTAACATAGTAAACTACTCGCTCGTATATACATAACTTACACGGTATCATATTGAAAAAATACTCTAGCACATATGCAAAAATTAAAGCGACAGCGCTTGATAAGAGAAAAATTATAGAACTGTTATTTACATCTGACATAGTTAATGAATTACTACAATATCTGTGAAGAGTCAACTCTTGTTTGACAACGTTTCATGTAACGATAGAACACTAAGTACTATGTTACTACTTTTACACCTCTATACATATGCTCGCCGTTGTATATTGGTTCAGTAATCAGCCCTTTCATATCAGTTGCAACTCTAGTATCACTATCTATTTTTGCAATTTCTTCTTTGGTATACAATTCATCCTTGTTTTTCGTCCAGCTATTGTCATATTGAATATCAACTTCTCCTCCATTGGTTTTAAACCCAAATGTTTCTTGCATAAGCAATCTTGCTTCTTCCAAACGTCTATTGTAACGTTTGTTAGAATCTTGATAGCTAGATATAAGAAGAAGAACGTCATTAGAAAGAGTGAAATATACTATCTCTTCCATAATTTTGTAAATCTCATGTTCTGATAACTTAAACAAAGGATAATCTTTTTGAAACTTATTCTTTACTTCATTGTAAATTTCCATAATTTTTACTCTACCAGCATCGCTTAGAGCAATGATAGCATTTTCAATACTTGCTATACCATCATACTCATAACCTTTTCTGTCATTTTCAGCAACCAAAAAGCCATGCACAGCCTGAATCTCACCAACTTTCTTATCTTCTTTAGGTAAGATATCAAAATCAAAATAGATCATAGGAGACTTCAGTGCTAACAACATAAATATACGCATACTGTCTATCTCAACACCAAAAGATAATCTTTTACTTTCTGGAATAGAGTATAGATCTTTGAAATATTGAGATACATTGTATAAAGGACATTTAGATAGTTCTGTTTTCTTATTTGGTTGTAAGTGAAAGCTGAATTCATACTCTCCTAAATCCAGCTCATTAAAATCTATAAGTTCTATATTTTTGTTTGGGTTAAATTTTCTGTTTGATATTTTATTCTCCAACTCTTTACGTTGCGTAGGAGTAAAACCAGATCCATTTATTACTAACTTCACTACACGCGTATCTTCTCTTTTTGCCCATTCGCTCAATCTCTCCAAATATTTTTCTGGAATCAGGTATCCATATTGCCTTGGAAGCCACTGAAATACTAAAGGTGTATCAACCGTGAAAGTATGTGGAGATCCAGGCCTTAAATCTTGTCCTTTATAATTCATAGCAAAAGTACTAAACAAGTTAATACTTTACTATACAATATTAATTTATCAACTACTTATTTAAGTAATATTATTTACTTATTAAGAATGTTAATAAGATAAAAAACTATATTATTAATAAAACAAGATTACCTACTTTACATAGGGATTCTTATTCTTTTTCAAAAGCAATCTGACTGGTACGCCTTCAACAAAGAAGTTTTTTCTAAGAACATTAGTCAAATAACGTTTATAACTCTCATCAACACTTTCCGGGACGTTGCATACCAAAGAAAAAGCTGGAGGTTTGGTGCCAATTTGAGCAATATACTTCATTTTAATCTCTCTACCTTTTATAAGTGGGTGAGAATGTTTTTCCACAGCATCTATTAGCCAATTATTCAGTTTTGCAGTGCTGATCTTCTTGTTTAAGGATTCACTCACTTCAAGACACTTATCTATCACATCACCACAGCGCATACCTTTCAATGCAGAAATTGTTACAGTTGGCACTTCCAAAAATAACCGAGTCACTTCCTGTTGTTTGACAAATTTTATTAACTTACTTCTGTCATCCTTACCTATTAAATCCCACTTATTTAAAACAATGATAATTCCCTTCCCCCCTTTAATTGCAGCTTCAGCAATTGATAAATCCTGCTGCTCAACGCCAAGCAAGGAATCTAGCATTAAAATCACTACATGAGAGCGCTTTATTGACTCTATACTTTTTTCAACAAATCTTGATTCTAAGTTATCAACAACATTTGCCTTTCTGCGGATTCCCGCAGTATCGATGAGAGTGATTAATTTCCCATTATGGTCGTATGAAATATCCACAGAGTCACGCGTGGTACCAGGTTTTGAGCTTACTATTAGTCTATTTTCTGCAAGTAAACTGTTTAAAAAAGTTGATTTTCCAACGTTTGGGCGACCGATGATTGCAATCCTCAGTCTAATGGACTCACTTTCAGGCAGCTCAGTTTTTTTGTTAAAATCTTCAATAACACCAGCTAATACATCATAAAGATCAATCATACCAAGATTATGTTCGGCTGAGATATACACCGGACCTATGAAGTTGAAGAACTGCAAATAATCAACATTTTCCGATTTATGACTTTCGCATTTGTTTGCTATTAGTATTACAGGTTTGTTCGTTTTTCTCTTCAGCCACTTTGCAAACTCTTTGTTCTGCTCGTTTTGCACTTTTGCATCAACAAGAAAAAAAATTACATCTGCGCTTAATAAAGAAAACTCTATTTGTTCAATAACTTGTAGTGAAAAACTGGTTTGGTCATTCCATCCTCCTGTATCTATAACTTTAAACTCTAAATCACTAATTCTTCCAATTCCTTCACGCCTATCTCTCGTTACTCCTGGAATGTCACTAACTACCGCTGCTTTTCTTCTTACTAGCCTATTAAATAGAGTTGACTTGCCTGCATTTGGAAGGCCTATTATGACTATTTTCAGCATAGTTTAAGAGCATGTTTTGTACATAATAGATTATAATCAAAATTTTTCATTTTAACTATTGACTTGATAGATTATATACCTATCCTAAAATTAGGATATTTTATCTTAAGTTTATTATGTAAAATTGGAGGGCTATGCATAATGCAAATGAAACTTTAATAATGAATTTCGATCAAGTTGCTCAATTAACTCCTCAAATTTATAAATTAGGGACACCTTATAACAACAGGACACGTATATATAACTATATAACTTTAGCTAAAGCATTGGAGAATCTCAATGATCCATCCCGGTCACATGAAAATAAGGAGCTTTTTTTGAGTGACAATGATGAAGAAACTAAGAAATTTCTGAGTGTAATTCGAAAAGGAATTGCTGAATATACAGGTAATGATTCTGTAGATGTGAGGTTGAGAGGAAAAGAAGATAAATCATTTACTGCATGGGTATCGTTAAAAGAAGGCAGAGGTGAGTTAAAATTTGATAACTCATTTCCTGGTAAAGTCTTAAAGGATAGTAATCCAAAAATTGGAGCTTTTACATTGGTATCTCCAGAAGATAAAAGGTTGGTGCGTGTTTCACAAAGTGATGATGGTGTAAGGCTTTATCAAATACTAAATGAGTCTTGTATAATAAATTTAACTGGAAAGTGGGTGATAGAGATTGCAGTATTGCTTTAAATATTAGTAAAAATGGTAACGTATTTTGTACTGATTTAAGTGATAATATAAGTCCTGAGGACTTCGAGGAAAACAAAGCTGTAAAAATAAAAATTGGCTATTATGAGAATAAGAAGATGGATAAATATAATGACATGACTTTAGCAAAATTGGTCTCATGGGCTTCAAACTTACAAGGAATTGAAAGAGAAGTTATAACAATTAATCCATCAACAGGTGTAACAAGTGCACAGAATGTTAGTGAGTCTCAGCATTCTCAAAATATTAAATAGAAATTGCTAGCGCATTAATTATCGTACACATACACCGTTGCATGCAGCAACGGTGTATGTGTATAATCAATAGGATTTGTAAGCTCAATAAAGTTTACAACCAATTTGAAAGTTATTTTACTACATGCAAGACTCTGAAATACTAGAAACTCTAAAGATCAAAACATTAGAAGCCGAAAAAGGAGGAGGTCCTGATAGAGTTAACAAGCAACATGAAAAAGGAAAGCTAACCGCTAGAGAAAGGCTGAGTATATTGCTCGATGAAAATTCATTTCAAGAGTATGATAAGTTTGTGAAGCATCACGCAACTGATTTTGGCATGCAAAATGCTGATTTTTTAGGTGATGGAGTTGTAATTGGCCATGGTACTATTTATGGCAGAAAAGTTTTTGTTTATTCTCAGGATTTCACTGTCTTTGGTGGATCACTTGGTGCATCACATGCAAAAAAAATATGCAAAATTATGGATATGGCAATTAATGCCAGGATTCCAATTATCGGACTAAACGATTCTGGTGGAGCCAGAATCCAAGAAGGAGTAAATTCCCTTGCTGGTTACGGAGAAATTTTTCAAAGGAATGTAAATGCATCAGGCGTTATACCACAAATCTCTCTAATCATGGGCCCATGTGCTGGCGGTGCAGTTTACTCTCCAGCACTAACTGACTTTACTTTCATGGTAAAAAATAGCTCATACATGTTTATAACCGGACCAGATGTAGTGAAAAAGGTTACCTATGAAGATGTAAGCTTAGAAGACCTCGGTGGAGCAAAAATTCATACAAGCAAAACAGGAGTAGCAGATTTTGCATTCAATAATGAAGTTGAAATGCTACTAGAAATGCGTGAATTCTTTACCTTTTTGCCAGCAAACAATCAAGAGTTGCCAAAACCTGTAACAATCTGTGACTTAATTGATGATGTTGATGAATCTTTGAACACTCTAGTTCCTAGTAATCCTAATACTCCTTATGATATGTATGAACTCATTGAAAAGGTGTGTGATGAAAGGAAATTTTTTGAACTAAAACCCGATTTTGCCCGTAACATCATAATTGGCTTTGGCAGAATTGGAGGAAATACTATTGGTGTTGTTGCAAATCAACCTATGCACCTTGCAGGATGCTTGGATATTGACTCTTCAAGAAAAGCTGCGAGGTTTGTAAGATTTTGTGACGCATTTAACATTCCCATCATCACACTTATTGATGTTCCAGGTTTCCTGCCAGGTACAAATCAAGAATACAATAATATAATACAACACGGAGCGAAACTGCTTTACGCTTATGCTGAAGCGACCGTGCCGAAAATTAGCCTTATCACTAGAAAAGCGTATGGTGGTGCATATATTGTTATGAACTCAAAGCATTTAAAAGGTGATATAAATTATGCTTGGCCAACCGCTGAAATAGCTGTAATGGGCCCTGAAAGTGCAGTTGAAATTATATTTAGGCATGAAAAAGACCAGCAAACGTTAATCAAAGAATATAAAGAGAAATTTGCTAATCCATTTTTTGCTGCATCACATGGATACATTGATGACATTATAGTGCCAAGTAAAACAAGGCATCACTTTCACAAAGCATTAGAGCTACTTAAAAACAAGAAAGTAGAAAGAATATGGAAGAAGCATGATAATCTTCCTTTGTAACTTTCCTCTCAGTCTTTATTGTAAGGTCTACAGTGCCGTTACACCAAGTTGGATTACCAATAACGCTAACTTTTGGGTTCTTTTTTCTATAATATATTCTTATAGCTAAAAAATTACTTCCGCATATTCTAAATCTGATTATAATGACAATTAGAGATACTTTTAGAGCTCAAAAATTTATCTTTGTCTGCAGACTTTTTTTTATTAAACAATCAAACTCATAAAAAAATGTAGCGTATCCTCTTCAGCGTATGTGGGTGCATACACACATACTTAATTTCTGTCGTATGTGCACTGCATTTTTTTCTAATCTTTTTTTCATAGGGGGATTTTATGTTCAGAATTCCAGATACTTGACCTTTACTTTAGCTAATAAAAACCAACTGGTACCTGCGGTTTTTATAGCCTCAAAATTTCAATCAAACTTCAACTATCATTCAAAGAAACTTATAGTTATTCTTAGTGTTATTACTGTAGTAACAGCGCTATGATGATAAGAATATGGAATCCTTTATAACTTTTTTCTCAGTCTTTATTATAAGGTGTTCAATAATATGGGAAGAGTAAAGTTTTAAAGAGATAATTAAAATTATCCTTATCACCTACTTAGCAATAAATTATATTTGCTTAATCGTAATTACTTACACATTCTTCAATGTCCTGTTTTATTTATGGCAAACATTAAGCTTAAAAATGTACACAGTCTATTAAATTATATTATTTGTTTTTTCCTTATATACATTCAGTATATGCATTCTGCTATTACTTTAGATAACTCTTCATCACATTTAAAAAACTTACCTGATTTTTTACCTTTTAGAAAACCTTTTGATAATATAGAAAAAATTATTAGAACTGACAATTTTAGAAGTTTTGATCTTGATAAAAGAAATAAGCTTTATACCAATGCTCATAATAGTATCAGTCTTGTAAATATTATTAATAAAATTATCTTAGCTCAAGATAACTTATTCATACTAGAAAGTAAGCCGTATAATATAGTACTTGTTGATAATCCCAATCTTAGTAGAACTACAGGTGCTGCAGGAAAGGACTATGTAATTATTGAGGGAAGCTTAAAAAAAATATCAAAGATTATACTAGAGTGATATCACATGAATTAATTCACAGATATATAGGACATATAATAGAGCAAGACAACGATAAGAAAAATGAAATAAAATATAAGTGGTTTTTTGAAGGATTTACGGAATTTTATGGAGTGAAAACCTTACTTGACACGAAACTTATTGATAAAGATGAGTACTTAAAAATAATTAATATTACTTTAAAAGAGTATTTTAATTCTTTAATACCTAATATTGATTTCGAAAAAATAAATCAAAAGCATTTACTCGATCAAAACATAAGCATGTTGAGCTATAACAGAGGTTTTATTCTTGCAATGATAATTGATGAGAAATTAAATGAGATTAGTAATGGAGAATATAACTTATTAAATGTTATAAATAGAATAATAAATGAAGCGACTTCAAAGCAAGTTAATTTTAATGTTGACTTATTTGCAAGTCATTTAAAACATTACTTATCAGAGTCCTTTATAAAAGATATCATAGCCTCTATAGGAGATTCTAGCATACTTCTCAGTTTATTACCCAGTAGATTACTGAATAAAAATTTAACTTTCCAAGATACTGATAAGTATAGTGATATATGCTTTAACTTAACCAGAAGTCTAGAGCTACAAAAGATACGTGGGGTTAAATTAGGTAGTGATTGCAATAATATGGGACTCAAGAATGGTCAAGAACTAAAGTGTTATAGTATTGACTTTAATAGTGGTAATATTAAGTTAAAAGTCCTTAAAAACAAGATACCGAAAGTTATACATTTGAAAGCAAATAAAATGACGAGTAGCATTCCAATATATAAATAGCTCAGATAAATGCTTGACAAAAGCTATAGTAAACCTAAACTTTGCTATTTTAAAGCAAAGTAATTATGGTAAATGACGAAGAAAAACAAGTGGATTTATTATTAGAGCGTCTTAGCGTTAATATTGGTCAAGTTAGTAGTAGTATTATACTTAAAAGAATAGAGAAACTTTCAGGTAATTTTCATGGTAGAAATAATCACAGTAGCCATTGTCAGTTTGATAGAGATGGTGGAGGGCATGGTAATATATGCTGGGCAGATAAGATAAAAGAAGACCTGACTGAGAACTATCATAAAAAGGATAGAGAAATTTCTATATAACTTTTCATTAGAGCTATTTTACGGTAATTATTCAAGAGTTGAAGGATTTGGCAAAAGAAGTCCTTTTGTATTACACGTTAATATGTGTTTCCAATAATGGTAATCTCGGCCCACTAGATGATTTGAGAACATGTGTCCCTCATAAGTTTGTTGAATATAACATAAGCAATACTAGTTGGGCTAAGTTCTTATCAGATAAATTTTTTAATAACTTTTTGAGTGATATGGAAAACAGGCCTGACGATTGTAAGCAGTGTTGTTATGAAAATATTTGTGGTGGGGGAAGTTATGGTAACAGGTTTAACCCTGCCAACGTAAGTTTTAATAATCCTTCAGTATATTGTGAGGGATTTTTGGCAAAGGATTATACAATTTCTTTTAATGCATGGATTTTCTAAAGAAAAATTACGGCAGGTATTATTGAATAGTAATACTGAAAAAGCAGCTTAATGGTAGTGTATAAAAGGTATTTACTAGACGTTTTTCTATAATCTAATTAGCATCTAGAGGATTGACTTTATGAATATCGTCCTCTAAACTGCCGTTACCAAGATTCGAACTTGGGACCTCGTCATTACCAATGACGTACTCTACCACCTGAGCTACAACGGCAAGTTCACGTATTATGATAATGAATAACATGAAAAAAAATAAGGAAAAAGAAGAAGAGAGAAAAAGATTGGCAAAAGCTTTAAAGCAAAATATTCTAAAAAGAAAAAAACAGCAACAGAGTAGACAAAGCAGATCCCTTCCAAAATTTGTTTGTGGTGAGGAATTTTTAGGAGAAAGCGCCGCAGAATACCCAAACGTATTTGAGGAAGCTTTAACAACAAAATTACCATCAGAAACTTAAGTTTTGAAGGAGGTATCATGCCAGAACTCCCAGAAGTGGAAGTCATCTCTAACTTCTTATTTGATAAAATCAAAAATAAGAAAATAAGCAATGTTACAGTCAATAATTGGAATTTGCGTGTACCAATAACAAAAAATATTGATGATTTGCTAAAGGGCAAAGTTATAAATGATATCAAGCGTAGAGGTAAATATATAATCTCGAATATAGATGCTAGTATGGCTGTAATCATACATCTTGGCATGAGCGGAAAGCTTATATATGCTGAAGACAATCAAGCACAGAACAAACATGATCATGTGATATTCTTATTTTCTGACAACACTTCACTAATCTTTAATGACCCAAGAAGGTTTGGATTAGTGATTGTTTTAAACAGAGAGCAAGAACTAAATTTTTTTAATAACCTAGGAATAGAACCCCTCACAGATGAATTTGACGGAAATTATTTACAGAAGTTGCTAAAGAACAGAAAAGCAAATATCAAATCAGTATTAATGAATAATAAGCTAATAGTTGGCGTAGGTAACATATATGCTTCTGAGAGCTTATTTAGAGCTCGAATATCACCACTTAGGCTAGCACAAGATTTAACATATATAGAGTGCGAAAAACTTGCTATCGAAATAAAAAATACTCTGAGTGATGCAATTGCTGCTGGTGGTTCAACACTGAAAGATTATGCACAACCATCTGGATCTGCTGGATACTTTCAAAATAACTTTTACGTATATGGTAAAGTGCAAAAACCTTGCAGAATCTGCAACAATATCATAACACTTATACGACAAAATGGTCGTAGCACTTATTTTTGCAATGCATGTCAGAATTAAATTTTATTTTTGCATATGACACTCTCACCTGAAAAAGATCCTTTTGATTTGTTCTCAAAGTGGTATCAAGAAGTACTTAATTTTCCGTGTAAAGAGTCAACTGCAATGACGCTAGCAACGTGTAGCAAAGACTGCATTCCATCTGCAAGAGTGGTATTACTAAAGGAGTATAGTAAAGAAGGTTTTGTGTTCTTTACTAACGTAAACAGTAGAAAAGGAAAAGAATTGACTGAGAACCCCAAAGCTGCACTCGTATTTCATTGGACAGAATTTTCTAGACAAGTACGAATTGAAGGAGAAGTTAGGCTTCTAAGCGGCAAAAAGGCTGACGAATATTTCTCTTCTCGAGCACGTGATAGTCAAATTAGCGCGTGGTGCTCAAAACAATCAAGAGTTCTGAAAAATTGGCAAGATTTTGAGCAGGCTATAGAATTGAAAGAGAAAGAATTTCACAATACACAAGTTTCTCGTCCTGACTTTTGGGTGGGATTTTGCGTAATCCCAAAGGTAATTGAATTTTGGCAAGAAGGTGAATATAGGAGACACACTAGATTTAGATATACTCTTGTTGAGAAAAGCAATTGGAAAGTGAAACAATTATATCCCTAACGTTAGAGAAAGCTACTCTGCAGATCAAAGATAAGGATTTATTGTCATAACAAGGAAAGTAACTTTTTATGGCTTAAAACTTGTTGTATGTAACGTATTGTAATACTTACGCAAAATATTTTAGTGCATTCTCAAATATGAGCATTCCATCACCATATTTTGGCATAGCCACTCCTGAACGTTTACATTTTTCTTTTTCAAGAGGCCAGTTGTCCTGCTGAGTAAAAAATATTCCTCTCTCTGGGTGAGGCATTAAAGCTAAAACTCTACCACTTTTGTCTGACAAAGCTGCCAGGTCGTATATAGATCCGTTTGGATTGTAAGGAAATTGTAAATTTGCATAGTCACCATTTTCATCAACGTAACGCAGTGCAACGGAATTATTTTTAATCAATTGATTTAAAATATCTTGATCCATAAAAAACCTGCCTTCTCCATGAGCAACAGGAAGATATAGCTCACTCAGGCCCCGTAGCCAAACAGAACTACTCTGCGGATTAACTCTCACTCTAATCCAACGACATTGGTAATTACCTATATCATTAGAGGTTAAAGCTAGATTAGAGAATTCTGGAACTAATTTTACTAATATCTGGCAACCATTACATATCCCTATAATAAGCTTATCCTGAGATAAGAAATTTTGAAATTCGTCTAACAAGTTGTTTTTTATACGCAAAGCAAATGCATTACCAGCACCAGTATCATCACCATAGGAAAAACCTCCTGGAATTGCAAGTATATTGCTTAATTTTAGTTCACTTGGATTATCTATAATATCATTAATGTGAACGATTTTTACTTCAATATTATTAATACCAAGCTTTCTGCTGCATTCCATAAATGCAAATGCAGTTTCTTTTTCGCAATTTAAGCCATAACCAGATAGGATTGTAATTTTCATGAATCAAAAAACTCGAACTTTCTTTTTACAAAATTTGCTATTAAATTCAAAGCAAATAGCATTAACAATAAAGCTATAATTGCAATGGCAGCAAGCTCAATAAATGCAATTTCAGGACTACTTGACCATATGTATATTTGTACAGGTAAAACAGTTGCCGGATCGAAGAAGGATGTAGGTGTATCAGCAATAAATGCTACCATGCCTATCATAAGTAAAGGGGAAGATTCGCCTAAAATCCTTGCAATTGCAAGCACTGCACCATGTATTATCCGTGGCAACGCAATCGGTAAAGAGTGATCCAATATCACCTTGATGTGAGGTGCACCTAGCGCAAACGCTGCATCTTTTATTGCAATAGGAACGTTTGTAAAGGCATTTTTTGTTGCAATAATAATGTTAGGCAGCATCATAAATGAAAGAGTCATCCCGCCAACAAGCGGTGAAGAACGGGGTAAACCAAATATGCCCAAGTAGAGAGTCAGTCCTACCACACCAAATATTATCGAAGGCACTGCAGCAAGGTTATTCATGCTAATTTCTACAATACTGGTTATTAGCCTATTTCTAGGCATAAATTCATAAAGACAGATACCTGACATAATTCCTATTGGCAATGCCAACGCTAAGCATACTATAATTGTCATTAATGAACCGATAAATGCCCCTAAAATCCCTGCATTCTCAGGCTCACAAGAATCAGACTTAAGAAACAGAGACTTATTAAAAAATTTTCTTACTCTTCCCTTCTCTTTTAACCAATCAAGTAATTTAGCATAATGATCATTCAAACATTTATTTTTATATAGTGAATTGATCACACTCGATGCGGTAAACCAAATCTCATATTCACCACTATTTTTTACTCTCTTAAGAAAAAACCTCTCTAGCTCCTTGTAAGAGTTACGACTTAAAATTTCGTCACTGTCTTTAAAGTCAATTCCTTCAAACACTTTATGTAAAGAGTTATTGAGTAGTCTAATGGACTTATATCGTAAATCACCAGGATTATTAGTTAAAATAAGATCAGCATTTATTTCAACTGGCAATAAAATTTTCGTTACTGTTAAAGCACTGTAAGAGTTAACTAATATACTTAGTAATATACATATAGGACACCCAATTGAGACAATCAGTGCTGTAAAAGAGCAAAAGCATAAAATGTTGTTCTTTTTATTTTTTCTTTTTACACGAGCATGTACGCGCTTAGATTGAAGTAACTTAAGGAAGTTTTTCTTTATTATACCCATTTACTTTTCTTTACATGAGGATTTGAAAAAACTTTCCCCTTTTTCCAGTGATTGACACTGGGATGACATCACAGCGGGAGGCAAACGTACAGTTGTGCGCCACACACTGGGATAATAAGAGAGAGTTTTGAGATGATACAATTGACATCACTCCCTATTGTATCTACTTAGATTTTTTTTTAACATAAGTAGTACGTTCTTTGATCCTTGCAGCTTTCCCAAATAGCTTGCACAGATAATATAATTTTGCTCTACGGACCTTTCCCTTTCTTATCACTTGTACTGAAATTAATGCAGGAGAGTAAACAAAAAATTGTGATACTATACTTTCTCCATGACTTACCTTTCTAACTGAAAAAGAAGAGTGTAATCCACGATTTCTTTTTGATATACATACGCCCTCAAATATCTGTATACGCTCACCCATACTATCAACTACCTTAAAAGTGACCTTCAAATCATCGCCAGGACAAAAAGCTGGCATCTCTTTGGCTAACCTTTGTATTTGTTGTTCGTTAAATTTTTCAAGTAAGTTTGTCATTTATCATCTCCATTCAACAATTCAGGTCGACGTTCCTTTGTTCTAACATATGACTGTTCCCTTCTCCAATCACTTATTTTTCTGTGATTGCCAGACAACAGAACCTTAGGAACTTTGTACCTACTCCACTGCTCAGGCCTAGTATATTGAGGATATTCAAGCATACCACCACTATAACTAAAACTTTCTTCAGCAACGCTATCGAAATTATTTACTACACCTGGAAGAAGCCTAATACATGCATCAAGAACCACCATTGCAGCTGGCTCACCTCCCGAAAGTATATAATCTCCAATACTTAACTCATAAGGAGTATACACATCAATTACTCTTTGGTCAACACCTTCAAATCGACCACACAATATTGTTACATGAGGAATTTCTGTTAGCTCCTTTGCAATGCTCTGATTAAATTTTGTACCAGATGGAGTCATATAAATAAATCTAGTATTTTTATGAGCAGAAAGCACATTATCAACTGCATTACCAATCACATCTGGGCGCATAACCATCCCTGCTCCACCTCCATATGGAACATCATCTATAGTTGAATGTTTATCTTTAGCAAAAGAACGAATATTTACTATTTCAAGATTCCATATTTTTTTTTTCAACGCTCTTCCAGCAAGAGAATAGTTCAAAAATCCGGGGAACATTTCTGGAAATATGGTTAATATTGTAACATTGAACGCCATTAAGGTTTATTTTAAGTTATTTGGGGCTATACTCTAAGAACAGTAAATTGATATGATACATAGTTAAATTAAATATGTCACTGAATAAAACGATATACGAAGGTAAAGCCAAAGTCATTATTGAAACTGAAGACTCATCAACTGTTATACAGTACTTTAAAGATGATGTTACAGCGTTCAACAAGGAAAAATATGAAATTATTGAGGGCAAAGGAATAATTAATAATCATGTTAGTGCTTTTATCATGGAAAAGCTTGAAGAAGCAGGAATTAGCACGCACTTTATAAACACTCTAAACGAAAGAGAACAGCTAGTCAAAAAACTCAAGATAATACCTCTTGAGATAGTGGTTAGAAACATTGCAGCTGGCAGCTTTTGCAAACGTTTTAATATCAAAGAAGGTGAGACACTTACATCTCCTATAATCGAGTTTTTTTACAAAAATGATGACCTAGCCGACCCAATGGTGAATGAAAATCACATATTATATTTTGGTTGGTTATCCCATAAAGAAATGGAAGAAGTTAAAACTACAACTTTAAAGATCAACAAAATCTTAGTCGACCTATTTTTAAATGCAAATATATATTTAGTTGATCTCAAGTTAGAATTTGGCAAATTGATAAACAACAGCACTAAAATCATTTTAGCCGATGAAATCAGCCCTGATAATTGTAGGCTATGGGATAAAAATACGCATAAAAAGCTAGACAAAGATGTTTTCCGTTTAAATCTAGGAAACTTAAAGGAAGCATACTCAGAAGTTGCAAAAAGACTGTCAGTAAAGTTAGACTAACTAAATACTACTCTATCAAGTGGAGGGTTACATGCCTCATCAAGTTTTCCAATAATCTCAATTTTTTCTCCACGCTTTTGGAAATGGCTTTCCACATCCTTCATATTATCGGGATCTACAATCAGTACTATACCTATGCCGCAATTAAATGTTTTTAACATTTCTCTCTTTTCTATTTTGCCTTCTTCTTTCAGCCATAAAAATATATCTGGCCATTTCCAAGAATTAATATTTATGTCTACAAATAAATTTTCTGAGAGAATTCTTGGAATATTGTCTATTAACCCGCCACCTGTTATATGCGCAATGCCTTTTACCTTTGGCATAATAGGCAACAAAGAATCAACATATATCTTTGTTGGCTTAAGTAATATTTCACCCCAAGATTTATTATTCCATGGAGATATATCATTATAATTTATACCTAAGCTTTTAAAAATATGGCGCACCAAAGAAAATCCATTTGAGTGAATTCCATTTGATTCTAAACCAACTACACAGTCACCTGCTTTCATTATACTACAATTTGGAAGAATTTGCTTTCGATCAACAACACCAACCACAAACCCTGCAAGGTCATAGTGATTATTACCATACATTCCAGGCATTTCTGCAGTTTCTCCACCAACTAATGCTATTTTAGATTCCTTGCACCCTTCTGCAATGCCCTGGATTACAGACAATAAAACGTTTTTGTTTAAAACGCCTGTTGCAAAGTAATCAAGGAAAAATAAAGGTGTTGCTCCTTGTGCAAGTAAATCATTTACACACATTGCAACTAAGTCTATACCTATAGTATCATGCTTATTCACCTCTTGAGCTATTAATAGTTTTGTGCCCACTCCATCAGTTGAGGAAACAAGTACTGGATGGTCGTATTTCTTACTCAGCGAAGAAAAGTCAAACAATGCAGAAAATGATCCTACTTCACTAATTACTTCTTCTCCTTTAGTCTTTTCAATAATAGGTTTAACTTTTTTTATTAGTTCATTATATAGTTTAAGGTCTATTCCGGATTTAGCATAAGTATTCATAACGCCTTCATAAATCTTATAATTATTAATACTACATTAATGCTTTGACACAAAAAGCGCAACGAAACTTTCTCTTAAATTGACTACTACATGCCTACCAATATAGGGTTAACTTAAATCATTTATACTTTTATCCAATGAATAAAAACATAATGTTAATAACAGAATGCCTATCAGGACGAATTCTTCATGATTTTGCTAGTTCTATGCAAGGAATAGTGGGTGGATTGGAAGAGCTTGAAGAAAACAACCCTAATATGCAAAACGAAGCATTGTCATTGCTTAAAGAAAGCTCCGATGATTTAATATATAAATATAAAGTTATGAAGCAAGCGTATTCTCATTCATCAGATAATTGCAGCTTTGTTAAGACTAAATCCAATATAGAAAATTATTTATTAAAAAAAAAGTAAAGCTTCAGTGGAGAGTAAGTGAATGTCCTACAGAAAACTTAATTAAAAAAATAAATAAGATAATTTCCAATATGGTGATAACTATAATCAGTGCAGTGGCACAAATTGAATTAGTGTCTATTTTGCTGACTAAAACAGAAGATAAAACACTACTCACTATAAAAGTAGTAAATGAACATAAATCAATAAGTACATTATTAGTGAGCAAATTAACAAAAAAAAATGATATTCGTTTAGATACAAAAGACATTATTATCTATATGACTTCTTTACTGTTAGAACAGTATAACACTAAAATCAATTGCACTTGTGAAAGTAATTCACTGAATATAGGCTTAACTATAACTTGAGGTGGCTTCATATTTCATAAAAAGGAATCGATACTATAAATTTGAATCTTGGATAAGGAAAGGAAAAATTTTGTGGAGTAACTTAGACATAAAATCTGTAGTTAATTTCTTTGCAGGGAGTGTTAAATAAACTGTGTCAAACCGAGAAGTAAAAATAAAATAGAAACAAAAAATGGAGGTTTGACACAGTTTATTTAACACTCCCCTTTTTCCTGCAGTAATGAATTATTATGAAGCTTGCATTTTCTGTCGCTTACTACTGGGATAGCTTAACAGTTGCAGTGCATGTCTATCAATGATAAAATGAAGATCAGTTTATTTTGATACTATGATTAGGGTACTCTTTGTTGCACTATTATTTTTTTGTGGTGGTGATGCACTTGCAAAACAGGAACCACGACCAATAGCTGGTGATAACCACATAAAGGTAATGAATTATAATCCACAGGCTATACATAAGTACACGGGCTTTTATGGTTATCAATCCAGCATATTGTTTGAGCCAGGGGAGGTAATAGAGAGTCTTTCAATGGGTGATGCAACCGGTTGGCAACTCCTTCCTCAAGGTAATAGATTATTTATTAAGCCTATAGATGATATTGCCGATACTAATGCAACTATAATTACCAATAAAAGAGTTTATTATTTCGAGTTTCATGCTGAAGAAGCAAACGGGCTAGATGATCCAAGGTTAGCATATGAAGTAAGGTTTCTTTATCCACTGTTCAACAGTGATGAAATTTATTCAACGAGTAACGGTGATATTCTAGAGCAAGCTAGTCATACCACTATCCCTGATATAAGTGATATTGAGGTTATAAAGAAAGGCTTGAATTTTAACTATTCCATCTCGCACGTTAAAGGCAGTCAATCAATAATACCAATTAAGGTTTTTGATGACGGAAAATTTACATATCTACAATTTAATAAAATAAACTCTGATTTCCCGGCAGTTTTTATGGTTGATTCTGCAGGATATGAATCCTTGATAAATTTTCGTACAGTTGATGACTACCTGATAATTGAAAGAGTAAGCTCGGTATTTACCTTAAGAAACGGATCAAGTACAGTCTGCCTGTTTAATGAAAACATACCTTTCAAAAAAGGTAAGTGATTAAAGGCTATAGTATTCTTATAGGTGCAAAATTCTTTCTATGGTGCTTCGTAATTCCATGAAGGCCAATAGCGCTGAGGTGTTCTTTTGTTCCATATCCCTTATTTTTATACCAATTATATTGAGGATGTTTATTATGCAATTCTTCCATAAGCCGATCTCTTGTAACTTTTGCAACGATTGAAGCAGCTGCGATTGATATACTTAAGCTATCACCATTCACTATAGATTTTACTTGCCATTTTACTTCAGGTGGTTGATTACCATCAACTAGCACATAATCTAGTTCTAGATTCAAGTTTGCCAACGCACGTTTCATTGAAAGCTTTGTTGCTTGCAAAATATTGTATGAGTTTATTTCTTCTACGCTTGCCATTCCTATACCAAATTTTGCAACAGACGTTATTTTTTCGTATAGAACTTGCCTACACTTAGGGGTTAGCTTTTTTGAGTCGTTTATTCCATCAATAACCGTATCTCTATCAGTAAATATTACAGCTGCAGATATCACTGGACCGGCAAGCGGACCTCTTCCAACTTCATCTACTCCTGCTATAATTCCTGATAATGTATTTTCTAATGAAAAGTCTGGATATTTCATAATTCCTATAATAAGAAAGTTAAAGCAAAAATCGAACAAGCAATAGAAATTATCCAAAATTTTATAACTATTGTATTTTCTGACCACCCTTTCTTTTCAAAGTGATGATGTATTGGTGTCATAAGGAAAATTCTTCTTCCTGCTCCATATCTAAATTTTGTATATTTAAAATATGATACCTGAATAATCACAGATAAAGTCTCTATTACAAAGATTATTCCAATAACGGCAAAAAGCATTTCTTTTTTAATTAGAACACTAATGAGTCCTAAAGCTGCACCGATTGATAGGCTTCCAACATCACCCATAAATATTTTTGCTGGATGTGTGTTAAACCACAAGAAACTTAAAATAGCTCCTATAAATGCAATGCAGAATAAAGTAATGTTTACATCTGTCTGAGTGATGTATGCAATTAGCCCCAAAAAAGCAAAGGAAGTAATGGCTTGAGTTGCAGCAAGGCCATCTAGGCCATCTGTAAGATTCACAGCATTAGAAGAGCCAACAATAACAAATGCAGCAAACGGAAGATATAGATAGCCAAGGTCGATTGCTACTTCTCTAAATAGAGAAATTTTTGTAAAACCTTCAGCAGATTGTAGCTTAAGTATAAACATACAGACCAGAGTAACGACAAACTGAATAAGTATTTTGGTTTTTGCACTTAAACCTCGGTGGTGATTTGTCTTCAATTTTAAATAGTCATCAATAAATCCAAGTAGAGCAAAAAATAGAGTTATAAATACCAGTAATGAAATTTCTGGTGTTAATTGAGTCCAAAGCAGGATTGGTAATAAAGCAGAAGTTAGTATTATTATTCCACCCATAGGTGGTATATTCTTTTTTGTTATTAAATGACTTTCTGGTCCATATGATCTGATTGGTTGTCCATCTTTACTTATCTTTTTTAGAAGTTTTATAAAATAGGGAAAGAGAATAAACCCAAAAATAAATGAGATAAAAAACGTCTTTGTAGCTGAGATCACCTGCCTATTCAAAATTAACTAGATATTATACCAAAAGCTTTACCTAATCTCAATTTATACCTTTTTATCAGCTTATTTTATTTGGAGTAAATTTAGTTATTGATTGGTTATAGCAAAGTTTGCATACTGATATTTAGTTAATGGTAAGAGGTGGCATATGTTAGATTATATTAAAAAGCTTTTGTGGGCTAATACAGTACCTGATAATGAGAGTCGAGTTAAAAGTTCTTACACGCATATAGTAGAGAAACCTTCTTTTGGTGATGCAGCTTCAAAGTTGAGTAAGGAAGAAAGGTCAGAAGAGCATCTTGTTCTTCTAAAAGGTAAAGGCAATAGCTCTGGTACAACTGTAACAGAAGGATCGTCTAGTATTCAGAATGCAGTATCAGGCAAGGACAAGCGTGGATATATCAAATTAGACAGTGATGAAGAATGGGATAAATTCTTTGAGTTACAGAATGATTCTGACACTAATATTACGAACAAAGAACCTTTTTCTCCGAAGAAAGGAGAATCTCACTATCATGGTAAAGAGATTGTAGGCAAGATTGCTGACCAAATTAAGGCAGAGATATCGAAGGTATATACCATAGAGTCCATAATGATAAAAGAAGGCAAAAGGGAAGGTAATATTGTTTATCCTACCGTAAGAGTTGTGCTACATGCCAATAAAGAAGGAGCAGATATAGCTAAACTTCTAGGCGGTAGTATATGTAAAGAGTATGGTGTAAGAACAATTACATTTTGTCATCCTAATCAAGAAAAAAAGAGAGGGGCATGTTGCTATATTAATAATGATAGTGATAATGAGGAAAGAGTTTATGAAATAATTAGTGGGTTATATGAAATGACTTTAAAGTGGTATGTTGATGGAAAAGAATGCAAAATTAAAGTTAACATTGACGGTAAGAACGGTGTAACTCTCCTTGAAGGGAACGGTGTTACTGCAGAGCAGTTGCGTGCAAATAAAGAAGTCAAAATAGGTAAGAGACGTGAGCCAAAATCTTTATATGAAGCGTTAGTACCGCAATTGCAACAAAAGAGCTCTGAATCAGTCAAGGTTTTACAGCAGCCTTCAACAGATGTAACAAATGTGACAACAACACCAACTTCTACTTCTCAGAGATGCTCTTGACTAAATAAATAAGAAAAAGCAAAAATAGTACAAGTTGCTTACAAATGTAAGTAACTTGTACTTCTATGATGAATAACACAATATTACCAAGAAATTTCTATGAACGGCCAACTTTAACCGTAGCTGGGGAGCTGCTAGGGAAGATGCTGAAATTTTCTAATTTTAGTGGAATAATAACTGAAGTTGAAGCGTATATAGGAATGGATGACCCAGCTTGTCATGCAGCAAGAGGCTATACTAATCGAACCTCAGTAATGTTTGGTACGCCAGGGTTTTCGTACGTATATTTTATATATGGAATGTACTATTGTCTAAATATTGTAACAGAAGCAGAAGGATTCCCAGCAGCAGTGTTAATACGAGGATTAAAGCTCACTGAACCGCTTGAAGCAAATTTAGGCGGGCCAGGCATACTGTGCAAAAAATTAAACATTACAAAAGAACATAATAAACAAGACCTTACTATAAGTCATGAATTTTGTCTCTATGAATATCACCTCAAACCAGATTATGTGTGCACTCCAAGAATCGGAATTAGTAAAGGCAAGGAGAAATTTTGGCGATTTAAAAGTTGCGTTTTAGCAGAAATGCCTAAAATCACACTCAACAATAAATATAGACCTCCTGCATAAACTAGATAAAAAGGCAAATAGCCTTTTATGTTTACCAACAATAGACTTCTTGGATAACCTAAGGATATTTTTTGATCTTCTATGGGGGAGATGGTATGAATAAGTATTGCTTGGTTGGAAGCAAGAGAAGATAATGACTTCTCAGAGTGGATAGGTGGCAGGTTGGATGTTTTTCTGAAGCACTTTCTGCCCAGGGAGTAGAAAGAGAAGACTTCGTGGGGGAGATTAACTGCCCCTGCCACCGAAAATCATCGTGAGGCTCACAAAATGTGATGACCTCGTATAGGAGTTTGGAACAACCGGCAATATTCTACTCTGATATATTGAAATATGCAATTGGAGGAAAAAATATGCGTCACATTGGAGTCGATTTACATACCAATAGTTTTACTGTTTGTTACTTACAAGAAGGGAAACCTGAGCATATTCAAACGTTTCGCTTAAAAGACTTGGATAATTTCACCAAAGATCTTCAAGAAACAGATGAAGTAGCCATAGAGGCAACAGGTAACAGCTGTTTCTTTTATGATGCAGTTTCACCTTACGTTAAACGCATAGTAATAATTGCTCCTGGGCAGTTTGAAGTTGTTCGTCGCTCTGTGAACAAAACAGATAAGCATGATGCACGAGCTATTGCTTTCTTTCTCAGCAAAGATATGTTGCCTGAGGCAAGGTGCAAAAACAAACAATGCCAGCAGTTAGCTTCTCTTCTTCAAATGAGAGATCAGTTAGTAAAGTCACGGGTATCTTTAATCAATAAAGTTCATGGTCTTTTTAATTACCATGGAATAAAAATTAAAAAAGAAGTACTTACAACTAAAGTAGGATTTGAACGTGCTACTCAAAAGCATAATTGGGATCCTTTAGAAAAAGTTGAAATTGAAGTGATTAGCTATCATTTAGAAGCTATCCGAGAAAGCCTTAAAAAGCTTAAAAAGGAAATTATAGCTTTCGCTAAACAACTTCCTGGGTTCAGCAATCTTATCAGCATAAAGGGAATAGGTCCAATTTCTGCAGCTGTTTTTATTGTAACAATCGGAGACATTAATGATTTCCGTAGACCTGAGAAACTTACTGCATATTTTGGAGTTGTACCAAGAGTTTCTCAATCTAATCAGCAATGTACAATTGGAAGAATTACCAAACGAGGGTCAAAAATAGCGCGTACTTCTTTAGTTCAATGTACTTGGATTGCTGTACGTTACAGTCCTTACTTGAAAAGCTTTTATGAACATATAAAAAAGAAGCGTGGTTCTGCTAAGGCTATAACTGCTACTGCTAGAAAATTTCTTATAACTATTTTCTACACTCTTAAAAATAACTGGGTTTTTAAAGATTTTACAAAATTTGAAATTTCTACTGGACAATAATCATAGGAGTTGAACATTCCCTTTTTATAAAACTTTTGCATACTCCTATTTAACTTTAATAGCTCTTTATCTTCCTGAAATCTGGATGTTTTATCAATGCATCTTCTATTCAGCCGTTAGCAAGAACTTTCACTTATTCGATAGATTTGCGCTATATGGAAATATGTACGGTATTTACACAAATATTCGAGTGCTATTAATAAATATATTTGGTTTTCCTCCTCTTGCCTTTTTCTTGGCCTCTTCCTCTATTAAAATTTCTATTATTTTTCCAATGTTTTTCTTTTTACTCCTCTTAGTCTTCGAAGCTTCTCTTCATCAAGTTTACTTACCTGCTCAAAATTTATACCTTCCCTAATATTGCTTCTACTACTTGTTTCTTAAGTTATCCAAGAAGTCTATTGTCTGTTCAGATACGAGGTCGCTGCTGCCATTTGAAATATTTTATTCACCTAAAATTACATTCTACCTATTTTAAAAGTAGTTTAAAAAACTTTATAGACTACATACAAAAGACCTAACATCTTTAGCAATGCCTTCATAAATCCTTACTAAATCCTCACTTAGTATTGAAGGATTTCCACAATCAGAAGCACTACATATTTGCGGATCTAGAGGAACTCTGCCCAAGAGTTTGACTCCCAGCTCTTCAGACATTTTTTTTGCACCACCTTTTCCAAATATGTGTATTTTTGAATTATCTTGAACAAAATAGCTCATATTTTCCACAATGCCGATAATTGGCACGCTGAGCTTTGTGAACATATCATAAATTTTCTGTGCATCGACTAAAGCAAGCTCCTGTGGAGTTGAAACTATTATTGCTCCAGTTAAACTAAAATTCTCCATCAGACTTAAATGTACATCGCCAGTGCCAGGCGGTGTATCAATGATTAAATATTCTATATCAGACCACCTTGTTCCCATTAGCAAATTGTAAAGTGCTTTTGTGATCATAGGTCCACGCCATATTACTGCGCGGTCCTTATCAATAAAATAGCCAATTGAAATAGTATAGAGACCATGTTTCTCTATAGGCATTGCTTTACCACTCTGTATTTCTGGTTTTAATTTCTCAGTGCCCAACATTTTAGGAATCGAAGGACCATATATATCTGCATCAACTAGCGCAACTTTATGTTTTAATTCTACTAACGAAAGAGCTAGATTTAGTGCAACTGTTGACTTACCCACACCTCCTTTACCAGAAGCAACGACAATTATATTTTTCACTCCTTCGATATGAAGTTTAGCTTTTTGTTGCCTAGCTTGTTTTTGACCAGTAGCAACTACAGTAACCTTTCCTACTCCCGGTATCGCCTTAACAGCTTGCTCACAATTTTTTCTTAATTCTTCATTTGGCTCAGTAACTTCAAGAGCAAAAGCAACATCTTTACCCTTAATAACAATTGAGGATACTACACCAACATTCTTACCACTTTTCTTCTCTATAACCTTTTTTAGGCTCTCTCTTACGATTTCCTCATTAACCTGTGTAAATTTTTTCCAGAACATATGATGAAATTTTTTCTATTGGTGTATACTAACATAGAATAATTAAACTGCACTGACTTTAAAGCGAGGTTACAAGAATATGCTAAATGATAACAACTTAACACAAGCACAACGAAATTTGCATTTTAAGTTGAAAAAGGTAATATCAAATGGTGAGGGAATTAGTAATATCTTGAAAGTAGCCTCAGAGAATGATTTACTAAAAGTTCTTACAATAGGATATACTACACAATTTCCAAGAGGTGGGGAACGCACTTTAACACTACTTAGCCTCGCCATATTCAAATGTAATGACGAATGCGTTAATTCTATTTTAATACATTCTCAAAATAACGGTACACTGCAAGAGATTATTAATACTGAAAATATTATAAACTATCAAGATAGTCTGATATACACCTTAACATCGCTTGGCTTTGCTATACATTACAATAAGCCAAGATATATTAATGATATTTTAACAAAAGCCCAGGACAGTGGAATACTACAAGATATTCTTGCTGCTAGAAATATTGTACAGTATTTCAATACTAAGGAGTATGCTTTAACACCACTCAGTTTCTCTATATATAAAGGTAATAAAGAATGTATCAGTTCTATTTTAGAAAAAGCTCAAAATAATGATATGCTGCAAGGCGTTTTTATTGCTGAAAATATTTTACAGTTTTCAGATGGTCTGACGCATATTTTAACACCAATTAGCTTTGCCATATATGAAAATAATAAGGAATGTTGTAACTACATTTCAACAATGATTCAAAATAATGTTGTATCGCAAGATATTCTGAATAATTGGACATACATTTTAACATTGCTTGGCCTTGCTATATATAGAAATAACAATGAGTATATTAATACTATTTTAAGACAAGCTCAAAATAATGGTACGCTGCAAGAAGTTCTTACTGCTAATAAAAATACTATGTGTTCTCCAGATGGTTGGACGTACAACTTAACATCACTTGGCTTTGCTATACATGAAGGTAATCATGCACATATTAATTCGATTTTAACTCAGGCCCAAAATAGTGGTATATTGCAAAATGTTCTTGCTGCTAAAAATACTGTATATTCTCCAGATGGTTGGACGTACAACTTAACATCACTTGGCTTTGCTATACATGAAGGTAATCATGCACATATTAATTCGATTTTAACTCAGGCTCAAAATAGCGGTATATTGCAAGAGATTCTGACTACTGAAAATACTATAAACTATAAAGACGGTCGGACGTACAGCTTAATACCACTTGGCATTGCTATATATAAAGGTAATATTGAATGTATTAATTTTATTCTAGCACAAATTAATGATATGCCGCAATACATCATCTATGCTGCCTTTCAACCAACTGCAGCGATTAATGAAAGGAATACTAGGATTAGTAGTGCATTAGATAATGTATCTATTTCTTCTAGGTATGTTAGAGAAAATAGCAAAGTCAATTAATTTCTTAAGTAACTCTTTCTTGCAAGTACTACTTTTTTATGTATCTGTTCAGGCAATGGCGTTAACTTAAGAGAATAAATTAGCAAGCTCTCCTAAAGACATTATGACGTTTAGGCTTATCTACTTTATTGCGGCTATACAATCTTCACGTTAACTTTAGTGCGTATTTTAAAAAGGGCTTGAAAGTTTTTTGGTGCTAATAAGCACCTGATAAAGTTTCTGTCTCATTACACCAAATAAAACTGAAAAATTTAAACGATACTCAGCAATTTGATCTGGGTTCCAAGGCTCTTGTGCATCACACATATGAAGTATTGCACATGACCAAGTTTGCACAAAATTCTTATCTCTAAATTTATCTCAGAAAAATTCTCTAATTCTACTTCTACTTTGAGTCGTTTATAGCACTCCTCTATGTGACACCTTAATAAATAAGCTTTACTGATATCTTCTTTATTGAAATAAAATAGAAACCAAAGGTCCTATTTTTCACAGTATTTTACTCCTTAACATCTTTCCTTAAGTTAACGCTATTGGGTTTTGTTGCATCGCTATCTACGATGAATAAAAGATAAAATGTAGAATATCAATAGCTTATTATTCTAGCATTTATAGTAAGGACAGTCAGTAAATATCTAAATTTAAGTAAAAGAAGTTTTACTATCATTCACTAATCTAGCTAGAATTCAAGAATTTCAATGCTTTGGCTATTTTAAGTAGAATTAAATTTACTAGTACAAACAATAAATTACTATTCTTAAATTTGATCAGATTGATTGCAAAAAATAAGATTTTCAATAAGCTGCTTGTATAGTTAGCCTTTCATAGATAGTGATGCAACAAAGCCCCGGTGGAGTAACTGCATTATTAGGTACTGCTATATCTATAGCACTTTTTACAGCCGGAGCAATTACAGCTGAGTTAATACCTATAGTTATAGCAGTAGTTGCAATTACAGCAACAGCACTAATAGTTGGCAATGCTATATATAAATTGTCAAAGCCTGATACTCAAGTTGATAAACCAATCTTAGCAAATCGACAGCAAGAAACTGCTAGCGATAGTAGGGTTGCCTAGCGATTCTGCCACAGTGTCAGCTGCTTCAATGATATCCATTTGTTCCTATAATTATCTTTTCTTGGCTACCTTATTTTGCTATTCTGCTGAACAGAGACAAATTTACTTTCTTACTTCACTCACTAAAATTTTAATATGGCGTTTCTTTCCTGCAGACAATTTTATGAATGACTGATCTTTGAAGCTCTCAGAATTTATTATATAGTTAACATCATTTATAGTATTATCATTAACTTTGCATCCATTGCCCTGTATTAAACGCTTTGCCGCGCCTTTTGAAGGTTCAAAACCGGTGTCATGAAGCAAGTCTATCAGGAGTATGCCATTTGCAACTTGTTCTCTTGTGATAGTGTAACCAGAAAGCAATGAACTGTCTTCATTTTTAAAAGCAGAGATTGCAGCAGATCGTGCAAGTTTCGCTTCTTTACAACCGTGACATATTTTTGTCACTTCTGTTGCCAAGACCTTTTTTGCTTCGTTTGTTTCTTGATCCTTCAAGGACTCTAGTTTTTTAATTTCATCAATTGATAAATCAGTGAAAAGTCTCAAAAAACGACCAACATCTTGATCATCAACATTGCGAAAATATTGCCAGTAGTCATAGGGCTTTAGCATGCTACCATCAAGCCATACTGCTCCACTTTCAGTTTTGCCCATCTTTTTTCCTTGTGCGTTTAATAAAAGAGGTGTGGTAAGACCAAACAGCTCAGGTAAATTTAACTTTTTGCCAAGTTCAATTCCGTTTACTATATTTCCCCATTGGTCTGACCCTCCAATCTGGAGACGACAGCCATACTTTTTATTCAACTCGACAAAATCATAGGCTTGTAACAACATGTAATTAAACTCGAGAAAGCTTAGATTTTGCTCCCTATCTAGCCTAATTTTCACACTATCAAAGCCTAACATGCGATTTACAGAAAAATGTGTCCCTATATCACGCAAAAAGTCTATATATTTTATGTTATCTAACCAATCTGCGTTGTTTACTATGATTGCACCAGTTTTTCCATAATCGAAAGATATCATCTTCTCGAGGGTTTTCTTTATACCAAGTATATTTTGATTGATATCTTCTATCGGCAAGACGCTTCTTGCTTTGTCTTTACCAGATGGGTCACCAATTTTTGTTGTGCCACCTCCAAGTAGAATTATTGGCTTATAACCGAATTTTTGTAGGTGACGGAGCATCATGATTTGAATGAGACTGCCAATATGCAAACTTGGTGCCGTACAATCAAACCCAATGTATGCAATTATATAATTATCTTGTGATAATAGCTGGTCTAACCTATCAATGTTTGTACATTGATATAGGTATCCTCTTTCTTGAATGAAGTTTAAAAACTCGGATTTATGTTTCATAATATGTTATTTTGTGTGTAAACGGTGTTGTTAACGATGGCGTCATTCCAGTGCTTGACGCTGGAATCCAGTTTATTATGAAATTTTATCAAAAATGTTGTATAGTGTGCTCGTTTATGATTAAGTTTTCTAGATTCCAGTGTCAAGCACTGGAATGACACCACCAACTTCATAAGGGTTGCCTTCAAAATTACAACATTTGAGCAAGTGTATACCAGCTACCTGGATAATCAATTCCATAACTCTTCTATCTTATAATATTCTCTTACTTCTGGCCTGAATAGGTGAACCATTATACCTTGAAAATTCACAATCACCCAGTTACCTTCATCCATACCTTCTACATCTATTTTATCATATTGCTTGAGATTTTTCATCACGTGCTCAGCTAATGCTTTTACATGGCGGCTCGAATCACCGGATGCAATGATCATATATTTTGCAATGACAGTTTTATTCTGTACATCAAAAGTAACTATATCTTGACCTTTGTTTTGATCTATTACATCTACAATTGTATTTTTTATTGATTCTGTATCACCATTCATTATTCTAAATTATATAATTTATCTGTAATGATACACTCAAAATTTCTGAATATGAACTATTTTTGATATGTTTCTAGTGTAACGTTTATAATACATATATTTGTAATATATGATAGTTTTCTGATGGTATGATCATTTACTTAATCGGATTTCCGGGTAGTGGCAAACTTACGATTGCAAAAGAGCTGTGTAATATTATTGATGGGGTGATAGTAGACAATAACCTGTTTAATAATATTATATTTGATATGATTGATTTCAGAAACGCTGAGGTTACAAGTGAAATATGGGAAGAAATTTTTGTGATTAGAGAGAATATGTTAGCAATATTGGAAAAATACCATATAGAATCAAAGCATTATATATTTACAAACGAATTGATAAAAGGTGATTCCTATGATCAAAAAGTATATAACTCAGTGGTGAATTTAAGTAAAAAAATGAACGTGGAGATTCTCCCTGTGGTGTTATATTGTAATAGTGAGAACTAGTAAAGCGCGTTCAATTAAAGGAAAGAGAGCAGGAGAGAAAAATTACTGATTCAGATTTTGCTATGAGAAGAATTAAAGGAAAGAAACTATTTGTGCCTCAAGGTTCACTTGAAATTGATAACTCAAACTTAAGCGCAAAAGAAGTTGCAAAAAAAAAAAATGTTGAAAAAATGAATAGTAAAAAAGTAGTTGGAACTTCTATGATAGATAATTTAGCAACAGAGAATATTTGTGGTTAGCCAGGAGAAAGAGTATCGCCCTTGTGTTGGCATAATGCTATTTAACAAACAGGGAAATGTTTTTATTGGAAAACGCTTTGATAGTGACTCTTATTGGCAGATGCCACAAGGAGGAGTTGATGAAGGTGAAGAACTAGAGCAGGCAGCGCTACGTGAGCTATTGGAGGAAGTTGGTACTGATGAAGCAGAAGTTGTGGCTCAAAATAAAGAGTGGATATATTACAACTTACCCGAGGAAGTTATACCGATATGCTGGAATGGGAGATATTCTGGCCAAAAGCAAAGGTGGTTCTTAATGAAATTTTGTGGGAAGGATAAGGATATTAATATTAACTATACTGATCATCCAGAGTTCAAAGAGTGGCGTTGGCAAAATGTGGATGATTTGGTAGCCAGTGCCATACCGTTCAAAAAAGAAGTTTATAAAAAAGTGATAGAAGAGTTTTCTTCTATCATAAAAGGATCTATTTATGATAGTTGATTCTCATTGTCATCTAATTTATTTTTCTGATGATGAAATACCAAAGGTAATTTCAAGAGCAGAGCAAAATGGTGTGAGAATTTTGCATAACATATGTATAAGCATTAATGATATCCCTAAATTATTAAAAATCTCTTCATCCTATGATCAAGTCTACTGCTCCGTTGGTATACATCCGCTTGATACTAATGTGGAAAAAGGTGAGTGTATAAATGCTGATGAATTGATTGAATTTACTAAGGGCAAAAAGGTAATTAGTATCGGTGAAACCGGATTAGATTTTTATAAATCTGATAACAAAAGCAATCAAGAAAAAGGTTTTGCATCACATATAGAAGCGGCAAAAGTAACAGGATTACCTTTAGTTATTCACACTAGAAATGCTGATAGTGAGATGATTGATATGTTAAATTCAGAAATGAAGAAGGACGCTTTTAGTGGAGTAATGCATTGCTTTGCTTCTTCTAAAGAGCTTGCTTATAAGGCTATGGACTTGGGATTATACATTTCATTTTCTGGAATTATTACTTTTAAAAATGCGAACTTACTAAGAGAAATTGCACAAAATGTGCCACGTGAGCGTGTTTTAGTTGAAACTGATGCACCTTATCTATCTCCTGAGCCTTACAGAGGAAGAAAAAATGAACCGGCAATGGTGAAATATGTTGTGAATTGTTTAGCAGAATTATGGAATGAATCGCCGGAACAAGTAGCAAAAATAACTACAAATAATTTTTTTAGGCTGTTTACAAAACTTGAGCTCAAAGAAATTATATAGGACAATTAATTTAGCTGACAGAGCTCTTTTACTGCACTTACAGATTTATAAAACATCTCTTGTTCACTATCGTTCATTTTAACTTCTAGAATTTTCTCAACTCCATTTTTGCCAATAATAGTAGGAACACCAATGAATAAGTCTTTCACATTATATTCACCATTAAGATAAGCAGCGCATGGTAATATACGCCTTTTATCTTTTAAGTATGATTCTAGCATGCTTATGGCTGAAGATGCAGGAGCATAGTATGCAGATCCAGATTTAAGTAGATCAACTATTTCTTTTCCACCATTACGAGTGCGCTCAACTATTTCATCAACTTTTCCTCGCGTAATCAAACCCATCTCAATGATTTGGGTAAGTGGAATGCCAGCAATTGAAGCATAATTGATTAGTGGTACCATAGTGTCACCATGTCCTCCAAGCACAAAAGCAGATACATCTTCGACAGAAATATTTAACTCACTTGCAAGAAAATAACGAAAACGAGCAGAGTCAAGCACTCCTGCCATACCAATAATCATATTAGTTGGCAGGCTTGAAGATTTGTATACTACTGAAACCATAGCATCTAAAGGATTGGTAACCACTATTACAAATGCGTTTGGAGAATGTTTTTTAATATTTTCCCCAACCTCTTTCATTACTGCAGCATTAGTTTGCAGAAGGTCATCTCTGCTCATTCCAGGTTTTCTGGCAATGCCAGCAGTTATTATAATTGCGTCAGAGTTTTTTATATCTTCATACCTATTTGTACCAGTAATATTGACATTAGATCGATCAATAGGAGATGATTCTGTAATGTCAAGCGCTTTACCTTGTGGTATTCCATCGCTGACATCAAGCAAAATAACATCTCCTAGCTCTCTTAGTGCAATCATATGGGCAAGAGTCCCACCGATATTTCCTGCACCAATCAAAGATATTTTTTTTCTTTGTGCTGTCATTTTCTACTCCTTTATATTTACTTTTGTGGCTTTACTACCTTCCCAAGGGGATAAGCTGTCAAACATACGAAAATCTTGTGGTAAGTCTATAGTATTATATACAACCTTTTTTGCCTCTATATCGTATCTTACTTCCTCGTAGCCAGTGAGAGGAAAATCTTTTAACATTGGATGACCTTTGAATCCATAATCCGTTAAAATCCTACGTAAATCTGGGTGATCAGAAAACTCTATTCCATACATATCAAATACTTCACGCTCAAACCACGAAGCTGCGTTAAATATCTTTGCTACACTTAGAGGTATATCACCTTCACATAACTGAAGCTTTATGTGCACTCTGATATTGTGTACAACGCTGAGCAAATTGTATATTAGCTCGAAACGTTTTTCTCTATCTGGGTAATCAACTCCAAAAACGTCAACTAATAATTCAAGCCTACACTTTTCATCATCACGTAGAAAGAGTAAGTGATTTTCAATGTCATTCAAAGCTGAATATATTACAATAGTGCCATCATTTTTCTGAATACATTCACATTTAGTCTTTTTTTGTATGTATTTTTCAGTTTTATCCATGCTATATATTTTTAGTTCGTTTTATTTTATTTTGTAGACATAGCATTCCATATAGCAACGCCTCAGCAGTTGGAGGGCATCCAGGAACATACACATCAACTGGCACAATTCTATCGCAACCACGGACTACTGAGTAAGAATAATGATAATAGCCACCGCCATTTGCACAACTTCCCATAGAAACGACGTATTTGGGATCTGCCATTTGATCATAAACTTTACGCAATGCTGCTGCCATTTTATTAGTTAACGTGCCAGCAACAATCATAACATCTGCTTGCCTTGGGCTTGCACGAAAGATTATGCCATATCTATCAAGATCATAACGACTGGATGCAGTGTGCATCATCTCTACTGCGCAACATGCAAGACCAAATGTCATTGGCCATAATGAACCAGACCTTGCCCAGTTCATTATATAATCTATTAAATCGCCAAATTTAGTGATAAGAAAACCTTCTTTTTTGTAACGATTCCAGTCGCCATTAGATAAATTTACTTCCATTCCAACGCACCTTTACACCACTCATAAATAAAGCCTATAGTAAGTATTGCAAGGAATATCATCATAGACCAAAATCCGCAATAGCTTATTTTAGATAAAGAAACGGCCCAAGGGAAAAGAAAAGCAATTTCTAAATCGAATATTATGAACAATATTGCAACTAAGTAAAATTTTATGTCGAAACTTTTTCTGGCTCTTGATAAAGGATTAAAGCCACACTCATATGTAGAAAGCTTTTCACCATCTGGGTTACTGACTGCAAGAAACATAGGTAATACACCTAAAGTAAAGGATACTACAATTGATACACAGATAAAAATTAATATGGTTAAATATTCACTCATTTAAAAAACATATAACACTATGAATTTACATGCTTTCCTAATCTTTTACCACCTAAAATATGTATGTGAAAGTGCGGTATAACTTGCTCTCCATCTTTACCGTGATTAGTAACTAATCTATATCCTGTTTTTTCTAAGTTATATTTATGTGCTATTTCTCTAACAGTTTTAAAAAAACTTACTATTTCCTCTTCGGAAGCTTTCAGAACAAAATCATCGTATGAAACGTATTGAGCTTTTGGTATAACTAGAATATGAACTGGTGCATCAGGATACTTATCACGAAAAGCTAGCACATTTTCATTTTTATGTATTTCCTCATAAGACAACTCACCTCTTAATATCTTAGCAAAAATATTAGTGTCATCATAAGCTGTACTACCCATACTTTATTAAATTCCTGGTCCTCTTCTATTTTGCTTATGATTTGGTGTAGAAGGTGGGCTTATTGCTGCTTCGCTAGAAGCATCTTCAAGACTTGAAACGTCTTTTAGCTGTATATCTTGTCCACGCAAAACTGACCCATAGTCCATTTGGTGTCTTTTTGAAAACGTTTCTATTCTTTTTGCCCTTCTTGCAGCAATAACTTCTGGTTGTAAATGATACATATCTCCAGGAACAGTTAGGCTATGATACCTTTCCTCTATTTTAACTTCTTTCATAACACTCTCCATAATTTATTTCCCCCTACCTCTTATGCTTTCGCAACTTTCAAAATCTTGTTTAATAGCTTTTTGCCAATTATTTAAAGTTTTCTCTGATGACTTTTCTTTACCTATAGACCTTATAACTTCTTGTGACTGTTGCTTTTTACTATCGTATCCACTATACAACTTTTCTGCAATATCATACAGCAACTTTCGGTCTGTGTGAACTTTAAACTCTCCACCAGTAATTTTTGCCAAATTTTTGAGATCATAATCAATTTTATTATAAATTCCTTCAAGAGCGTACTTTTTCATTACTTTTTCGTCTATACCTGGATTTTTATCTTTTATTTCTTGGATAATCTTCTCAACATCAACTTCAATTACAATTTTGTTTTCTTCTCTAAAAATAGTTATATTTGGCAGATCTTTCCTTATTTTATCTAATTTCTCTGGACTCAAGTAAGGTATATCCCCCGTTAAAGTTCTTGACGCTAAAAAACTTACCTTACCTTTTTCTTGTTTTGTTATTTGTATGCCAAGGTACTTACTAGCTTCTGTGGTTTTTATAGGTGGGTCATATTTCTCTTCTTCTTTAGTTACATCACTCACAGCCTTTTTTAATGAAACTTTAGCATCATGCTTCATTTCATCAATTGAAGCAAACGGTTTCTTTATAGGATAAATAAGTGCTTTAGGCACAAGAAAAAACACGCCTTTTATCTTAGCCAAAATAGACTTTTTATTTGACTCATCTTTTGCCATACATACCTCCAAGTCACTTTCTACAATCAGATAGTAAGATACACCCAATTATAGACGAAAATATTTAAGCTTGTATATCTATTATAAGATGAAATTATAGAGATAGCAATCATTATTTGTACATTACCAAAGTATGTAGTATTTTTGCTGCTTTTCTTGTTCAAATTACCTTTAAAGATAAATTATGTTAAAATGGAACGCAAATAATATTATCGATGCTACTGGCGGAAGAGGGGAGGGTGTTTGTAATTCGTTATATAGCTCAAATATTTCAACGGATACAAGAAGCATAAAAAAAGGTGATTTATTTATTGCTCTCAAGGGAAAGAAATTTGATGGGCATGATTTTCTACATGAAGCATTTTTAAAAGGAGCTGTTGCTGCGGTAGTAAGCGAAGATAAATATAGAAATTTTCCTCTAATTATTGTGCAAGACACTCTAAAAGCTTTGCATAACATGGCATCATATTACATTAGAAATGTTCTTGTTAATGCTAAAGTTATTACAATTACAGGTAGTGTCGGGAAAACGACTACAAAGGACATGCTGCACACTGTTCTATCGCAATATGGAGCGTCTTATGCAAACAAAGATAACTTGAATAATAATATAGGATTACCTTTTACTATTCTAAAAGTCCCCAAAAACTGCCAGTACTTAATCCTTGAAATGGGAATGAATAGAGCTGGTGAGATAAAAGAGCTATCGAAGATTAGCAATCCGGATATTGCAGTTATTACCAACATCGAACCTGCGCATGTTGAAAATTTTTCATCTCTACTTGATATTGCGCAAGCGAAGTTAGAAGTCCTATGTGGTATGAAAAATAATGGTACTTTGGTTTTGAACAAGGATAATAAACATTATGATTATCTTTTATCAAATGCTGACAGAAATGTAGTGAGCTTTGGTAAGAATGAAAGTGCTACTGTTTGTTTGTTAGACCTAATAAGAAACGATAGCGGTATAAATTTAAAAATTAAACCGCACAACGGTCAAATTATAAACTGTAATTTACGTTTGCGGGGTGAGCATTTTACATACTCTGCATTAGTTGTGACAGCAGTTGTGCAAAGTCTAGGACTTGATTTATCGAAATTACCACTAGCACTTGAGAATTTTACTGTAACAGAAGGTAGAGGTAATGTTCATCAAGCTAAATACAATGGAAAATTAGTACATTTGATTAACGACTCCTATAATGCTAACCCTACTTCAATGAAGGCTGCAATAAGAACTTTAGGTACATATTCTAATTTAAGAAAAGTGGCACTACTCGGCGATATGTTAGAACTTGGTAATGAAAGCATAGTATTTCATACAGAATTGCTTGACTCTATAGTAGAACAAAATGTGAATAAAGTTCATACAGTTGGTAAATTTATGTTAGAATTGAATAAACTTTTACCGGAGAATATAAAAGGCATGCATTTCGATGATTCTAACCAATTGAAAAGTAATTTAGCTAATATTGTTCAAGGTAATGATGTAATTTTAGTTAAAGGTTCTCATGGAATGAGAATGGACCTTATAGTGCAGGAATTCACAATAGAATATTAAATAAAACTATTGTATTAATTTAAAGTTAAGTTATTGGAAGTTTTAACTGTGATAAAACGTATAGTTATTTTTGGTGGAACGGGATTTATAGGAAAACACATCGTAAGACGCTTGGCAGCGGCGGGGTATTTAATAAGAATATTTACTCGTGATCAGGAAAAAGCTGCTTGTCTAAAGTTATGTGGCAACTTAGGGCAAATATCAATCCTTGAAGGAGATTTTTTTAATGAAAAATCAATTTTAGAAAGTATGGAGGGGTGTGATGTTGTTATAAACTTAGTAGGAATATTATATGAAAAAAGAAAATACGATTTCTATACAGTTCATGTTGGAATAGCTGAAAGAATAGCAAAAGCTGCGCAAATAAAAAATGTATCCATGATGATACATTTTTCTGCCATGGGAATAGAAAATGATAAGTTATCAAAATATGCCCAAAGTAAATTGAAAGGTGAGAAAGCTGTAGCTTCGGCGTTTCAAGGAGCAATGATAATTAAGCCCAGTCTTGTATTTGGTAAAGAAGATAATTTCTTTAATAAATTTGCAAGATTAGCAACAATTCTTCCTTTTTTGCCGTTGATCGGTAGTGGAATAACGAAGTTTCAGCCGATATGTGTAACAAACTTAGCTGAAGTGGTATACCGTATTATCAGCTTTAATAAGCAAGATAAAAAAATTTATAATATAGGTGGATCAAAAGTTTACTCTTTTAAAAGCTTATTAAAGTTTATTCTGAATGTGACTAACAGAAAGTGTCTACTGATCAATGTACCTTTTCCAATGGCAAGATTGATAGCCTTTTTCTTAGAAAGTAAAGTTGTTTCTGTGCTGTTAAAACCTATAACTGGAGATGCAAGCCCTATACTTACTCGAGATCAGGTGAAAGTTATGATGAGTAGTTCAATCGAAAAGTCAGATGATCTCGAAACAATGAAAATTAGACCACTAGCAATTGAAAATGTGGTACCAGAATACTTGAAAATTTATAGAAAGCATTGATAGAAGAATGTGCCCGGTAGGATTCGAACCTACGACCCACAGCTTAGAAGGCTGTTGCTCTATCCAACTGAGCTACGGGCACACATCATATATAAAATGCTTCTTAGTACACGTGAAGTCAAGTATTTCTTGTGAATATAATGTTTGTGATAATATCTCAAAACTTTGTCAGTACAGCATGTAACGATAAAACTGAGAAAAAAGAAGCGTGGGTAATAGGAAGTCTAATAGCGCAGTAACACAGAACCCCAGGCTAAACCTGCACCTATTGAAATCAGCAATATCAGATTTCCTGACTTTATTTTTGATTCTTGTACTGCATAGTCTAAGGCTAGTGGAATTGACGCTGCTGAGGTGTTTGCATGCTTATCAACTGTATTAATTACTTTTTCTATAGGAAAATCTAATTTCTTTACTACTGCTTCAATAATGCGAATGTTTGCTTGATGGGGAATTAACCAGTCAATATCAGTAATCTTTAAACTATTGCATTTTAGAGTTTCCTCTACTGAGGCTGTTAATTTCTCTACTGCATGTTTAAACACTTCTCTTCCATTCATAAGTATCTTTCCAGAATCACGAGTAGAGGATATTCCTCCGTTTGTACATAATAAGTCCACATTGCCATCAGAGTGTAAGTTTGTTGATATAATGCTACTGCTACTCATTTCTGATTTCATTATCACTGCACCAGCACCATCACCAAAGAGTACACAAGTTGACCTATCTTCCCAATCAACAATCCTAGACATTATTTCAGCACCAATAACAAGCGCGTATTTAATTCTATCGTTAGACTTTATAAGTGAATCAGCAACTGTAACTGCATATATAAAACCAGAGCATGCTGCCTGTACATCAAAAGCAAATGCGTTTTTACACTTTAATTTACTTTGTATAATCGTTGCACAGCTAGGAAAAGTTTTGTCAGGTGTTGTTGTTGCAACTATGATCAAACCAATTTCATCTATTGAAATTTTCGCTTTTTCTATAGCATTTTTCGCTGCATTAACAGCTAAATCTGACGTTAGTTCTCCTTCATCTGCTATATGTCTTTGAACTATTCCTGTTCTTTGCCTTATCCATTCATCGTTTGTTTCAACTATCGATGCAATTTCGTTATTACTCAAAATTTTTTTTGGTAGGTAAGAACCAGTGCTCAATATGAAACTTTTATTCAATATGACTTACCCCGTTAATTATCTTCTGGTTTAAATTTTCACTGATTGCATTTACTGCAAATTTTATAGCGTGAGCAAAAGAAATAGCATCAGAATTTCCGTGGCTCTTTATAATGATACCATTTAGCCCTAAAAACATAGCTCCACTTCTAATTTTAGGATTAAAACGCTCTAATGCTTTATTTAGCTTGGGTTTCAACAATATGCCGACAAGCATTTTTGTCATCCATGAATTAAATACTTCCTGTTTTATTAGACTGATAAAAGTACCAGCAGTTGCCTCAGCTGTCTTGAGCATTACATTACCAACAAAACCATCAGCAACAATTACGTCTATATTACCATCTAAAAATTCACTTGCCTCTATATATCCTTTGAAGTTAATACTTGGAGCATTTTTGAGTAACTCAAAAGCTCCTCTTACTGAGTCAGTACCTTTCACTTCTTCTGTACCAATGTTTAGCAAAGCGACTTCAGGATTTTCAACTTTTAATGCTATTTTTGCAAATATACTCCCCATTAATGCAAATTGAAATAATGAGTCAGTATTACAGTCAACATTTGCACCAAGATCAAGCAATGCAAAGCTTTTTGTCTTAGTTGGACAGACAGATGCAATAGCAGGACGATAGATATTGGGTAATGTTCCTAAAATAAATCTGGAGATAGCCATCAATGCTCCAGTGTTGCCTGAAGACACCATTCCAAAAGCTTTACCTTTTTTCACTGCTTCAACAGCTGCCTTCATACTTGAATCTTTGCGATGTTTCAGTGCAAAAGAGGGTTTATCATTTGGAAGAACATTATCAGAGCAATGG
Organism: Wolbachia endosymbiont (group B) of Camptogramma bilineatum; assembly: GCF_947251825.1. Taxonomy (NCBI): domain Bacteria; kingdom Pseudomonadati; phylum Pseudomonadota; class Alphaproteobacteria; order Rickettsiales; family Anaplasmataceae; genus Wolbachia; species Wolbachia endosymbiont (group B) of Camptogramma bilineatum. The sequence goes on along the minus strand of NZ_OX366391.1, from coordinate 1,509,829 downwards.
GTAAATTCGGAGTTATCGATTACTTTTTTGTATTTTGAAAGCAAAGGAGATATTTCTTTCTGATCTCCATAAATATGAAAAAAAACTTCAACACCTGGATCAACAAGATTATCCAAGAAAAAACTAGCACCCTGAATTACGGAAAGAGGTGCAAAATCCCCTCCCATAGCATCAAGTGCGATAACTATGTTGTTGTTGACCGTGGGTAACATATCATGAGTTACTCCGCCTTTTGTTTAATGAAAACACGTTTTCCTTTGTAACTATTGTCAACTGCTATGTTATGAGGCAACATGAATTCTCCAGTTGTTGCACATACCACAATATTCTTAGGTTTAATAGCATGATGAGAACGATGCATATTACGCCTTGACTTTGACTTTTTTCTCTTCGGAACTGCCAAAACTTACTCCAATTCAATTATATAACACAATTTATTAGTAGCATGTTTTTTACAAGAAGTAAATAGCGAAATAAGTAAGGTTTTCTTATACAATTCAGTCTTATAAACTTAAACTCAAGCATTTTGATCAAAGTATATTGAACTTAAGATATATCTTGACTATACTCTGCGATAGAGTTAATAAAAATTTTAATAAAATCAGTAAAACTAATTTTTAGCTAAGATAAATGCAAAGTGAGTTCCTTTGATGTAAACAGTGTTAGAATAATCGGTAGGTGCTTTATCAACTTTCTGTTGAGGCTTGGTAACGCATTTGTGTTTTTTATTCAATCTCTATACCACTGCTTTGTGCCACCATATTATTTTAGCAATGTAGCAAAACAAATTATAGAGATAGGCTTTTTCTCTTTACCAATTGTTGGGCTCACTGGAGTTTTTATAGGAGCGGTGATAGTTTTACAAAGTAGCTTAAGTGGTCTATTGATTAATCAAGAACAAGTAGTACCTAAGCTTGTTACGATCACTATCATTAAAGAGTTAGGGCCAGTTTTGATTAGCTTAATAATGGTAGGAAAGGTTGGGTCCTCAATTGCAGCAGAAATTGGCACGATGCGCATCACTGAACAAATAGATGCACTTACAACTTTGGACATCAATCCTTTCAAATATTTAATTGCACCAAGAATTCTAGCGTCAGTTATAGTATTTCCAATACTTACAGTATGTGCAGATCTAATAGGAATATTTGGAGGGTATGTCACCGCAGTCTTTGAATTTAACCACAATTTAAATATATACATAAAATATACAGCTCAATTCTTTAATATAAACGATTTTGTTGTTGGGCTAATGAAAGCGACTGCTTTTGGCGCTATAATTTCTGTTTCAAGTTGTTATTACGGTTACCATTGTAGAGAAGGTGCACGAGGAGTAGGTGTTGCTACAACATCAACTGTTGTTTTTTCGTCCATATTGATCATTTTAGCAAACTACTTGATTACTTTGATACATGTATAGCCCCATAATATCAATATTGAACCTAAGCTTGTCTTTTGATGATAGAACGATATTAAACAACATAAGTTTTAATATATCGAAGGGGGAATCATTAGTCATACTTGGCGGCTCAGGAAGTGGTAAATCTGTATTAACAAAAATAATCATTGGATTGCTAAAACCAGACTCAGGGTCTATTAAAATAAATAGTGAAAGCAAAAATAAATTTGGAGTCTTATTTCAAAATTCTGCTTTATTTGACTACGTTACAGTGTGGGAAAATATATCTTTTAATTATAAAAAGCGCTTTAATATCAGCGAAAAGGAGGCAAAACAGCTAGCAATCGAGAAGTTAAATGATGTTGGACTGGAGGAAAGCATAGCAGATATGTTTCCAATCGAGCTATCAGGCGGAATGAAAAAAAGAGTAGCACTTGCAAGGGCGATTGCGCACAATCCAGAAATTATTGTATTGGATGAGCCAACTTCAGGATTGGACCCAATTATGTCAGATATGGTAAACGAGATAATAATAAAATTATCTAAAGACTTTAACCCTACAATTATCACGATTACACATGATATTCATAGTGTATTTAAAATAGCTGATAAAATAGCAGTATTATACGAAGGGAATATTATCTACCACGGAACTGTCCAAGAAATACAAAATACTAATAACGAATATATAAAAAAATTCATTCATTATATATAGCTATAGGTTTACAAACGATATTGTGAATGCCATATCTACCCTAACTTGAGCTACTGACAATTGTCGTTCTGTTACTAGTGTAGTGCCACGGTGGTATGGTGTGTTAGCTATAAAACAACGCATTAAATATAGCTAAAGTAACTTATATCAACTTTTATTATTATGCCAATTCCAACTGCGGAAATTTATTGAATTTGTTACTTCACTACTCAACAGCAATTACAACTGATGATTTTATTTCATTCTACTACCTGCTGATTTATTTTCTGCTCAGCATATCCATTAAATCAGATTCTTTGAGTTTATTATGATCAACTTTACTGAATTTATTCACCATAGAGCTCATTTGATTGTACTGCTTAATTAGAAGATTAACGTCAGTTACACTTGTTCCGGACCCCTTAGAAATTCTAAGTCTTCTTTTGCCATTTAAAATATCTGGATTTTGCCTTTCTTTTTCGGTCATTGAGTTTATGATGGCTATATATTTTTTCACTTTATTGTCGTCTGGCACACTGCTACTTAGCTTTTTTGTGAATGAACTAGGGATGAATTTCATTATGTTGCTAATGCCATCCATTTTACTCAGAGTTTTTAACATTCCCACTAGGTCGTTTAGGTCGAATTTACCCTTTTTTACTTTCTTTTGTAACTTATCAATTTCTTCCTGACCAACAATCTCAGCAGCTTTTTCAACCAATGATACAACATCACCCATGCTAAGTATCCTTTTTGCAATTCTATCGGGATAAAAATCATCGAGGTCACTTAATTTTTCACCACAAGCAATAAATTTAATTGGACAATCGGTGATCATTTTCATAGAAAGAGCAGCACCACCACGTGCATCACCATCAACACGGGTGAGAATAATGCCGGTTACACCTATTACCTCATTGAATGATTTGGCAATGTTGACCGCATCCTGGCCTATCATTGCGTCGGCTACTAAAATAACTTCTGCAGGTGAAGCTATTTCCTTTACGGCTTTCAACTCATTCATCATATTATTGTCAATATGAAGCCTGCCTGCGGTGTCTAGTATTAATACATCATAATTATCGTTCTTTGCTGCTGCCAGTGCCCTTTTTGTAATTGCAATAGGCTCCTCATTTATTACTATAGATAAAGTTTGTACGTCTATCTGTTTACCCAGCACCTCAAGTTGTTTCTGGGCAGCCGGCCTATAAATGTCTAAAGAGGCAAGCATCACTTTTTTCTTTTGCTTTTTTAGCTTTAAAGCAAGCTTTCCTGAGGTAGTTGTTTTACCTGCACCTTGTAAGCCCACCATCATAATCACAGCAGGGGGTTTAACTGCTAGATTTAAGTCACTTTTCTCTGATCCGAGAACTGCAACTAAATTATCCTGCACAATTTTAATTATCATTTGTGCTGGAGAAACACTTTTTATGACTTTTTCCCCAATCACTTTATCTTTAATGTCGTTGATGAATTTTTTTGCAACTTCAAGTGAAACGTCAGCTTCAATTAAAGCTATACGTATTTCACGCATGGCAAGATTAAAATCATTTTCAGAAATGATCGACTTTCCTCTCAGTTTACTAAATACAGAATTTAAACTTTCAGTTAACGATTTAAACATAATAGCATTAGTAGAATACTCATTAAAAAGAGAGAAGAAGCTGAAACAAAACTTACTGAGTTATAACTTATCACTTCTTTAAGTTTAGTAATATTATTAAAGTATAAATTAGTAAGTGAATTAGTCAAGTTTTGCAGTACGTTGGCAGACATTTCTCTCACTTTAAAGACCAATTGATTGAACAGCAAGACAATATAGGGTACGAAAGCTCTAAAAATCCAATCAATATCCATTTTAAAATTTATTCTTGGGTAAAATAACTTGCGTAAAGGAATAAACAATAAAGTGGTACATAATAACAAATTAAATTGCGACAAAATATTTTTTGTGTTGTACACAAAATCGAAAATCGAAAGGTTATTGTAAATAGGCAAGTAAGGGTTGCCAGCAATTATACATATGAATGCTAAAATAATCATTGTTATTCTACCTTCTTTCCCTTCTGAAGGTTTGGACTTGCTTTTAGCGATAAATATGTAATAGAAAAACTTGAGCCCCACGCTTAAATAAAGCAGTAAATTTAGAATCTTGTATAAATTTTTATACACTTCTAAATTAGCACCACTTGCTTCAATCTCGGCTGTAATGTATGATTTGCTAATAAATCCAACGGTTCCAGGAAATGCAGCCACTGTGAATATCGCAATTATAGCACACATGCCTTCGACTGACATCAATTTACCCACTCCATTAAAACTAATTGTTTTTGTCCGCGAAATAATCGCATTGCTAACCACAAACAATAATGATTGATAAACAAGAGAGAAAATTATGTGTAGCATCAAAATTGGTATTGCCTTTTCCGAAGGGCTGAGTAAACCTCCTGCAATAATCAGCAAGCCCATTTGTCCTACAACATTATAGCATAGAAATCTACGAATATTTTGCTCAAGAGAAGCAAATATAATGCTGTAAATTACAGTGATGGCGCCTACAAGTGCTAATATTTCAGTACAATCTTGCCATAGGGTGTAAGTGTGTAAAAGCATCACTAAAAAAGAGACTTTAGTGGTAAATAAAGAGAGATATGTAGTGCCATGTAGTGATGCAGCAGGATATGCATCAACAACCCAAAACGAAAAAGGAAAACAAGCGCAGTTTATCAATAAACCCAAAATTATCAGGTTAGTGCTTTGAAGTGCCAATCCTGCTGTCAATATAACTCCAACCAAAAAGTGTACACAAGCGTACCTTATTGCAGATCCACTATCTCTACAGCTAGCTGCGATAATAAAAAATGCACTGATGGTCATTAATTCAAAGAATATTATAACCAACATTATCTGCTTGGATAAAATTGCACAGAGTGAGCAGGTAGTATAAGCAAAAAAAGATAGCATCTCTGAAAAAGTCAAATTTTGTGTTGGTAGAACAGCTAAAAATGCAACTGATAAAAAAGATATTAGTACGATACGAAAAGATAAATCAAAATTTAGAACTGGATGAGAGCAATTCAGTGTAGTACCTAAATTTTTAGGTAATATTAGGACTATCACTATTAATGTAGTCAACAGAAATAGCAATAAAAATTTATAAAGTTGCACAATGATGTAAAACAGTATGGTTTATGCTACCTCAACATACAAATAAAATCAATTTGCATATTAACCACTAGTTAAGCTAATTACCATATAATTATATCAGGGTTTAGAAGGTTATAGAGAAACCGGTCAGATTAGGTTTTTAATCTAATCTGACCGATAGCTTTAATAGTGAGGTAAGCTTTAATATAGCACTCCTAATTCACAGTGCTACACTCGTGCATAATTTATTTTTAATTTGTGCACGAGCGTTAGTAAATTATTTACTTTTTGAAATAAAATTTGGCATCAATTCAATATCCAGAACTTCAGTAAGTCTGATAGTTGAGAGTGATTTACTTTCTTTGTTTTAAGTATCTGCATAAATCTAATGGAGCTGCCAGTTTTCAATGCACTCATTCGACTTTTATGCTCTTCGCAATATTTGATTCTATTAAAGAATTCTTTGCTAATCTAGTCTTTAACGCTTTTTTTAGATACCGCCGCGGTGTCTCAGCATAGATTCCACTAACACGTAGCGGAATCTTAAATTGTTTTATCTATAGATCCCTGTATCAAGTACTGTAATGACGGCATTCGAGTAGCGGACACTGGAATCAAGAAAGCTCTTTAGTAGCTGTATAATGAAAATTAGATCATAAAATCCTCTGACAGCATATTCTGTGTTTTACCGTCATCCATAACTGTGTAATCAATATCATATTTATCGAATTCATTGTGCATCCTAGTGAAATGTCCTTTATCATGATCCAAAAGAACACTTACGTATTTAAAGCTATCATTAAAAAGATCATTATAAATTACTGGAGATTGAACTGTGTAGGATTTTGTACACTCATCTTGACCGTTATTATCTTTACAAAGGGACATTTTTCCTGTTTTGCCAGTATCATCTTTAGTAGAAATAAGAAATTTCATACCTACGTCTTCGTTTTTTGCTATAAACTCCTTACACTTTCTACTTTTTGCAGAACATGGTCCTATATCTATAGAGTAGCTTTCTTTTGGAAGTGTGAATCTTAACTTATGTGTCATAATACTACCTTAATAAAAATCATTATTATAGTATAGATTTATTAATAAATAATATACATTATAGTATAATTAGTACAAAATAGGTTTAACCAATCTCAGTAGGACTGCCAGTTGGACCCATAAGAATTATTTGTTCACCTTTTTTAAAACATTTACATAAATTAGTGGAACCGCCAGTTTCAAGCACAATAGTAGAAATAAATCCTTTTTTTTTGTCTACTTCAGTGCCGGTTACTGCTATACCTTTCATAGTGAGGTGAGTTTTTCTGCTATTGGTTTCAAAATTTTGCAACCTAAAGAATTGTCCAGGTTTAAAATTCTTTGCCGCAAGTGGTGCTTTGATCACTATTTCCACAACTTTGTCTGTTAAATATTGAACTTTTATAACCTTTGCAGTGAATTGCTCTTTGATTCTATTAAAGAATTCTTTGTTAGCTTGACGGAACAGCGTCACTCCAGCGCGTGACGCTGGCTGATTAGCTGTTTGGATCACTCCACTCAAAAGCTGAGAAATAATAGGGTAGCCGTTCTTAGCACTTGCCATAGCTTTCACGACGCTGCCGCTATACGAAGGGTGAAGATCACCAAAAAAGCTGATTGTTTTATTGCCTTGCTTATACACTAATATTCTATCTTTATTTTGCATTTTAGGAGAAAATATTGGGTCTATTTCTTTTCCTGATGAATTCAAATGAGTAAAATACCCATTACTTAATTTAAAATGCTTTTTATCTTCTGTTGCAATAACTGTATTTGGCTCAGTACCTGCTGCTATAAAAATAGAACGTGCTTTTATACATTTGATTTCGCCGGATTTTGTGTCTATCAGTTTTATTGACTCAGCATGGTTATATTTATCTGTCACAACTTCAACTGGCTCTAAGTTTTCAATAAAGTAAATCCCTTCTGATAATGCGTTTTGCACCTCTTCGCTATTTAATCGATAACTTGGCGAGTCTTTCAGCTCTTTTCTATATACAACTTTCACTCCCCCAAGACTCTGCATTAACTCTAATATTTTTATTTCTCTACTTTCTTTTTTTGCTAATTCTTGCTCTGCTTGGATCAACTTTGCGTGCGATATGAGCTCATTCGCAATTTCGTGCTCTTCTTCTGTCCAATCTTTTTCAACACAGTCCTTTCCATACTTATCAACTAATATCTCATAACGAAGTAGAAATTTGTCTACTTGAATTGGATAATACGCTAAAGCTTCAGTGGCAGTGTCAATCGCAGTAAGCCCCGCACCTATAACAACTATCGGCATACGAACTTGCAGATTTGCTATAGAATCAAATTTAAGAGCGCCAGTCAGTTGTAACGACATAAGAAAGTCAGATGCCATGCGCACTCCACGAGCTAGCATGTTTTTTATTTTGATCATTCGTGGCTTACCAGAGCCAAGTGCCAGGGCAGTGTGATCAAAACCCAAGTTGAATGTGTCATCAACGGTTATCGTACCTCCAAAACGAATGCCTCCATAAAGTGCGAAATTCTCACGTCTTTCCAGCAAAAGTCTAATGATTTTTAGATAATTTTTGTTCCATCTAGAGGTTATGCCATACTCTGCTACTCCACCAAATCCACCAGCTGTGCGTTCACTTAGTTTTTTATGCTCGAAATCTTTAATTAGCTGAAAATTATCGATCAAAGGTTCAATCTTTAGTCCATCAATGGCGATAACGTTATGCCCATCGTTTAATAAATGATGAGCTAAATTAAAACCCGCAGGACCAAGCCCTACAACTAGGACGTTTTTTCCTGTGTTTCCTTTTGGCAATGGACGCTGAAAATTTAAAGGATTCCAACGGCTAAGCAGAGAATATATTTCAAATCCATACGGTAAACTGAGCACATCATCTAGAATCCTTGTTTCAATCATTGGCACATTTACAGGCTCTTGTTTCTGATATATGCATGAGTTCATGCAATCATTGCATATTCTGTTCCCAGTAGCTGCACATAATGGGTTATCTATTACCACAATTGCAAGGCTTGCTATGCTGTACCCTTCGCTTTTCACCAGATTCATTTCTGATATTTTCTGTTCTAGTGGACAGCCGTGCAATTCAACTTTGAGTGGGGACTGTTTAAAGGTATTGTCGTTATTACTTAGCCCCTTTGAACAACTGTCCTTATTTTGCTTATGACAAAATATGCAGTAATGAGCATTATCCAATGCTTTATTCAAACTCACCTTTTCACTTGTCAGATCAAAACCATGTCGTCTTTTTGTTTTGCTTGAATACAATACCTCAACTTCGTCTACTTCTTTTTTGAAGAACGATACGAGATTTTCGTGATCAATTTTTCTGTGAATACTAAAAAGTATACTCTGTTTATTTTTCACTCTCCACGCTGCATATTGCGCTGCAAGTTCTATTTCTTCTTTGTGATCCTCTTTATTTTCCAACCAACGCATCACCTGCTCAGCAAAATTTTTTTCTGTTGTTGATAGGGCAAGAAAGCGATTTAATTTGCTGGTAACATAATCAATATCTATATCTGCTATATCAGTGTACTTCTTTAATGCATAGCGTTGAACAAATAACCTTTTACACTTATATATTGCAGCAAAGTCGTTGTGCTTTTTCTTTAGCTCCTCTGCTTCTTTTCCAATATTAAAAAGTTTTGCAATAAATTCATCAAGTAAATATGAGAGGTCTATTATTAACTGACTATCTGTCATTTGAGTGGCCAACATTGGTTGTTCTATGGATCCCAGTGTTAAGCACTGGGATGACATCAAAGAAGAAGCTGCTTTTTCTCTTGCTTCAATTAATGAACAAAACAAGCTTTCATCGCACGATTTTATATAATCTAAAAACGTCTCATCTAATTTTATTAATCCACTACAAGTGTATAAGTTTGAAAATGAGATTTTGAAATTCAGTTGCATTGTTATACTATACAGTGTACATACTGTTTCTTACAGATGAAGATTTTATTTGTCTTGCAGTCTTGCTAAGATTGTTGCTTCTGCAGCTTTTTCTTTCCCAACATATGCAACACACTCAAATTTGCATGCACCCAAACACGCACTTTTTATATTGGATTGAAGAACCAACGTGTCCCCTGGAATAACTGGTCTTCTGAATTTTGCGTTTTCAATAGACATAAAGTAAACAACTTTATTTTCTATTGTTTCTTTACCGAGGACACATATAGCAGATGCCTGAGCTAAAGACTCAACTATCAAAACTCCTGGCATTATCGGATGGCCAGGAAAATGACCAATAAAAAATGGCTCGTTGAAAGTCACATTTTTGATTGCTTTTATACTTTTACCAGGTTCGCATTCTATAACCCTATCTACTAAGAGAAAAGGATAAGAATGTGGTAGTATTTTTATAATATCACTGATATTAAATTGCATAAGCCTACTCAATGCTTTGCAAAGCAAATTCAGGTATTTCCTTATTTACATTTTTTAATACCACATCTGATAAATCAACCTCATCCATAGAGTATAGAACTTGGTTCTTTTTTGAAATAAATAGTACTAAATCTACATTGTTTTTTTCTGCCGTTCTTTTAGCCACTTCTTTTATTTTGTTAAAGACACTTTCTACTGCTTCTCTATAGTTTTCTTCTAAATGTGACATTTTCTTAGCGTAATTATCCCTAACGCTTACAGTGTACTTACTAAATTGTTCCGTCTTTTCTTTTTTTGCTTCTTCTGACAAAAGGTCAAATTCTTCTTTCGATGGCTTAAATTTTTCTAACTCATTTTCAAATTCTTGCTGTAATCTAGAATTCTGCTCCTTTATTTGTTGTTGTATATTTTGCAGAGCCAGAGATTCGTTGATAACTTTGTCACTATCAATAATGGCAGCCTTTGTATTAATCGCGCTCTGAGGTTGATACCCTACAAACTTATACCCTACAAATAAGGAAACAATTAAGGCAATGACTGATGTAAATAACTGTATATATTTCATTCAAATCCCCGCTTCAATAGAAATTTTAACGTTTGGTGATGGTATTATATCATAAGTTTCCTTTACTAAAGGAAACCCAAAATCTAATCTAAGTCTACCAAAAGGAGAGGGCATTGAAAAGCCAAAACCTGCTGATACTCTTATAAGCTTACTATCGTAATATTTTCCACTATATATCTCCTTTTCATCTAAACCAAAAAGTGTTGCGTAGTCAACAAATAGTGAGCCTTTGATACCAGCATAGTCATATAATTTAGATAGTGAAAAATCTACTTGCTGTGTTAAATTAAAATAAGTTTTGCCTCCCAATGAGCTTTTATTTTTGTCTTCTGCTCTTGGTCCAATGCCGGAAAGGTCAAATCCTCTAATTTCATTACCCCCTTTAAAAAAGTGCTGGCCAATATTTAGCTCTTTATCGGTATAAGAGAAAATATGACCTGCTGCTATTTTAAAGCGCAATGTTATATCATCATCAATTTTTCTTAGTATAGGGCGTGTATAAAAAGACAAAAACTCAGATTTTAGGAAATTTACATTTCCTCCCAATCCTGAAATATCCTGATTTAAGCGCAACAAGTACCCCTCCTTTGGAGTATATAGATTATCCAATTTATTGTACGCTAACGTGTATCCAACTGATGAGATCTGATACTCACCTTTTTGATCTCTTATTATCTCAGAGATATCCTCATCTTTTCCACTCTTATTGTCCATATGTATATGGTTATATTTATAAGAATAGCGAATAGAGTTGGTTAGATTTTCTAAAATTTTATAAGATAATTTTACTGTTCCTCCCCAGTCACAAGTATCAAAAGTGGTGTTTGGCTTATCTTGTTTTTCATAAAATATACCTACGCCTAATGACGTATCAGAATCGTTAAAATTATTTTCAACAGCGTCTATACTAGTAGAAAGAACATATTGACTTTTTTCAAGAGCAAAAGATACCTCTTTACCACTACCAAATAAATTACGATCTGTGAAATCGGTTTTAACAAATACTCCACCAGGAAGAGACATGCCACCTGTTAAAGATAACGAGGCAGTTCTTTTTTCTTTGACATTTAAATCAAGATTTACTGCATTTTCATCCACTATATAACTATTTATTTTTACTGTTTCAAAAAAATCGCTATATATAAGTTTTCTACGTGATTTTTGAATCTCAGATGTGTTATATGCGTCGCCTTCTGCCATGCTAAGTTTTCTTCTAATTACTTTATCTAAAGTGCGGTCATTGCCATCAATAGTAATTTGGTTTATATAAATCTTTTTACCTGGTAGCACTTTGTAAGTTACATCCACAATATTGTTATGTTGTGTATATTCTGGATTAACTTTTGCAAATATATATCCTTTTTCGTTTAAATGTTTACTTATTTTTTCTGCTGTATTGTTAATTTTAACTCTATTAAATATTTGATTATTTTCCTCTTTGATAAATTCTAATATTTCTTCCCTTAAACTTAAATCCTGAATCTCAGTTTCAATATCAACTTCATTATTTCCAAATAAGTATTGCTGCTTTTCATCAATCAAAAAAGTTAACTCTATTTGGTTGTTATTATCAACCTCAACAATTGGTTGGATATTATTTTGAATATATCCCTTAGATGAATAGAAGCGATCAAGCAGTTCTGTGTTAATCAGTAGATATTGAGGTGAATAATGAGTTCCGCTTTTAAAAATGGCTCTAAATAACTTACTAAATATATCATTGCTATGCCTTTTGATAACTTGCTCTAGCTCATTTGCTGAAAAGCTTTTATTACCTATGAATCGTAAACCCTTAATTTTAGACGTTCTTCCTTCTTTTATCTTAAAAATTAGGTTTATCCTATTGCTACCGAGCTTATCTAGCTCATATGCAATTTTAACACCAATTTTACCACTGTTCCTATAAAGAGTAGCTAGATTTATTAAATCGTTTTGTAATTTTGTTTCAGTGAAAATAGTTAGTGATTTTGACTGGATAACGTTATTTAGCAACTCTTTACTGTTAAATAACTTATTGCCTTTCAATATTACTTTGTTAATCAATGGATTCTCATGAATTTTTACTACTAAGTTTTTTTCATCATCGATATAGGCGTTAATACTAGCAAATAACTTTGTTTTATATAAATCTTTTATAATTGAATCTACATCATCATCATTTATATGACTACCTGGTTCTAATTTTGTATAAAACCTTATTGTTTGATCACTTACTCGCTCATTGCCAATATACTTAATATTTTTTATCTGTACTTTTTCTTTATTTTCTAGAGCAACAAGTAGAGTGGGAAAAGAAATAACTATTATTATTAGTATGTGAAATAACTTTTTCATATGTATCTTAAAAAAGATGCCTAATATCATTTGTGATTGCAACTGCCATCAACAAAAACAGTATGGTAGCACCAAAAGTGACTGCATATTTTTGATATTTCAAACTCAAATCTCTACGTATAACTGCTTCTATAATATAATGAAATAAATGCCCACCATCTAGTAGTGGTATTGGCAGCAAGTTAATTGCAGCTAAGTTAGCTGAAATGATTGCCATAAAATATAGAACCATAATAAATCCCTTTTTGGCTGATTGCCCTGAATATTTTGCGATTTTTATTGGCCCACCTATTTCGTTTATACTCCTTTTACCAACAACAATTTGAAAGAGTGCTTTGATTGTTAAACACATAGTGTGGTAGGTTTCATTCACTGATAGGCTAGCAGCTCCAAGAAAAGATGACTGTTTCAACCCTATCATATTAATTGAGGTAATTCCTATAGTTTTTCTTTCTATTATGTTACCAAAGACATCTCTATCCTCAACTGTAAACGGAGTTAGAATAGTTCTGTACTCTTCGTTATTTCTGCTATACTTAATTTCTATTCTTGTTTCAGGGTTGGACATTATCACGCGTGAAATATCTTCAAAGTATTTTATTTTGTACTCATTGATCTGTGTAATAGTGTCACCTGGTAATAGGCCAGCTTGCTTTGCTGCACTTTCTTCAATTACATTACCAATTACTGGTGGAGTACGATAATAACCTGCCACGCTGAAAAATATTGTGAAAGCTATAACGGTAAATATCATGTTTGCAAAAGGCCCTGCAAAAACTATTGCTGCTTTTTGATATCGAGGTTTTGTATGGAATGAGTATAATTTTTCTTCTTCAGTTAATTTTTGTTGATCAACAGGAACGCTTGCTGCATTAGTATCCCCTAACATTTTAACGTAGCCACCCAATGGAAAGGCACTTAATTTCCATCTAGTTCCAGACTTGTCGTTAAAACCAAAAATTTCAGGACCAAAGCCTATAGAAAAAGATTCAACTTTAACCTTGCATGCTTTAGCGACAATATAATGCCCACATTCATGCACGAATACTATGATAGAAATTATTAAAGAAAACGATAAAAAATAATATATTCCAGCGCTAAGTTGATGAGAAATTAATTCCACCTATGTTTTAAATCTTAATCAAACGTTGAGTATATTAAAATGCGCCTTGCTTGACAAGTATTTAGTTTAGTCTTTAAATTAAAAAAAAAGTTTAATGACAATGATAGATATCTCCTTATTAAGAAGAAAACTGATGTATAGGAGTTGGCATAGGGGTTGTAAAGAAACTGATATACTTCTAGGGCATTTTGCATTGAAATATCTTGATAAATTTTCCTTAAGTGAACTAATTGAATACGAAAAAATAGTTGATCTTGATGATTGCGAATTATATTGTTACATCACTCGTAAGAAACTTCTCCCCCCTGATTTGAGTAGTGAGGTAGTCGATTTGATTGCTTGCTTTAATCACTTATGCACCCAATAATCTTGTTTACCCTATCTAATACTTCAGCATATTCTACTCTTTTTTCCTCCCTATACTTTTTGCATTCTTGATTTATTTCGTCTAATCGCTTTGTTAATTCTAAAATTTTGTCTTCGAGAGTCAATGCTGCAAGTAAGAAATTTAATGCATCTGAGCCCTTACCTCCAGTTCTTTGAGATATGGAGCTAACTAGCTTGTTGAAGCTATTAGCAAGTTGTAATAAATGGTCCTTCTTTTTACTTTCGCAAGATATTTTATATGTGTTATTATGTATAACTATTTCTACTACTTGCATATGATGCTATATTGTACAACTTTCAGATTTACAATATAGATTTTTATTCATTTATCAAGAGGGATAACTTTTTACTGCTACGAAAATAAGTTTTAAAGTATTGATGTTTTGCAACCTTCTGTGACGTCAAATTACTTGCTTCTTTCAAGTTATAGCTTCTAATTGAAAAAGAACCAAACCCCCTGATTTCAACTCTATTATGATATTTCAACGTGTTTGAAAACACTCGAAAGAAACTATCAACTATGTCTGCTATAATGACCTTATCTAACAAAAGGTGTTTTTTTGCCACTTTTGCTATTATATCAGATTTCGTTGCCATTTATATGAAGCACAAGAAGTTATTTGGCAGATAATATTATATTATATTTTTCAACACCTACTACTTCAACTTGTATTTTTTCTGATATAGAAAACTTTTTATTTTCTGGTAAATGCTCTTGATCTACTAAAAGGGTTACATTGTTCTCAACCTCAACGATCAGACCATTTTCCTCTCTCTTACTTACAGTAACCTGAATTTTATCCCCTACTTTAACTTTCTCTATCAGTTCTTCAAGAGGATCATACTCTATTTGCTTTACTCCAAGATAAATTCTTGTCCGATCTACGTTAGCCCTTATCACTTTTGCTTCTATTTCATCACCTACATTATACTTTTTTATCTCATCTGAATTGTTTTTCGACCAACTTAGATTTTGCATATAAATTGTTCCTTCTACGTCCTCAGATATCTCAGAATTATCAAAAGTCACAGATATTTGTGAACCATTGTTGCTTTTAACTTTACCAGAAACAATAGAACCAAGAGGATATTTATCAATAAATACTTGCCAAGGATTCTCTACGCACCTTTTTGTGCTTAAACTCATCTTATTTTTAATAATGTCAATACCGAGAATTTTTACATCCACTTCTTGTCCTATTGTTACAAAACTACTGATTGGTAAATTACTCTTGCTCCAAGTTATTTCTGATGAGTGTACCAAACCCGCAATCCCAGGTTTAATCTCAACAATGAATCCACAATCTTTTATACCCGTTACACATCCTTTGTGTACGCTGTTAATTGGACATTTTGACTCTAGATCTTGCCAAGGATTGTCTCCTAATTGTTTTACACCCAGGGAGATTTTTCCATTTTCTCTATCTATTTTTATAATTTTAGTTTTTATATGCTGACCATAAGAAAAAATTGCAGATGGATGACTTACATTACTCCAAGAGATATCTGTAATATGTAGCAGCCCATCTATAACTCCCACTGTATCTGATTCATGAATGCCAACAAATGCACCGTAGTGAGTGATGCTTTTTATTTTGCCTTCTACTACATCACCTTCATTTAAAGATTCTAAAAACTTAATTTTTTCACCAGCATGCAATTTCTCTAATACCAGCTTTCTTGATACTACAATATTCCCCTGCTTCTTATCCATTTTAAGCACGATGAATTTTTGTTCAGTTTCAATAAGGTGATTAGCATCTTTTATTTGCTTCAAATCCACATGACTCAGCGGTAAAAACGCACTTATTCCATCACCAAGATCAACAATAAAACCGCATTTAATTGAGCGTTTAATGATTCCTGTTACTTCATCTTTTGTAACTGCGCTTTCTTCCAATTTATTCCATTTTTCGTCTCTGATTGCTTTCTCACGACTAAGAACAACATTACCATGGTAATCTTCAATTCTTTCAACATAAACTCTAATTTTCGAGCCAACAGTGATATCATCATTACAACTGAGCTCCTTAATCAGAATTCTTCCGTCTGACTTTAAACCAACATCAACCACAATATCATTAGAATTTCTTCTTGTGATTATACCTTCTACCACATCTCCTTCTTTGATTTTGTTAGCAAAAGAATCTTCACAAAAGTTATTATCTTGATTATCAAATTGATCTTGAAATATCTCTTCTATGAACCTATTTGATGATAGCCTCTTGATAGCAACTGTACTTTCCATACCTTTTAATTTTAACTTCATTAGAACTCATATATTATATAATATTAATAATTAGTGACAAGTAAATTCTCATTAATTCATTTCGAGAATTGTTTAAGCTATAAAAGATTAAGTTATGTAAGTTATGTTATCTAGGAATAATAATTGGATTAGGTCATTTTCCAGAAGATCTAGGTTGAAGTTGAATGTTTTGGAGAAGTATTCTATTAAAAACAGCAAGGAATCTATAAAAAAGATCGTAGACTTACAAAAAAGAATACGAGTAGAAATAGGTTTCGGTAATGGTGAAAATATGCTCCATCAGGCATTCAATGAATCTGATCTATTATTTATAGGATGTGAGCCTTATTTAAAGGGGGTCTCTTCCTTGCTAAAAAGCATAGAAGCACACAGCATAAAAAATATTGTAATATGGACAGAAGATGCAAGAGAATTAATTGTCAATTTTCCTGACCATAGTGTTGAAAAATTCTTTATTCTCTTTCCAGATCCATGGCCAAAAAGAAGTCACAACAAAAGACGGTTAATTAATACGGAATTTTTAAATTTATTAGCAAAAAAAATACTTGTCACAGGTGAAATATTTATTGCAACTGATCATCAGGATTATGCAGAGTGGATAGAGTTACATATAAAGCAGTGTAATTTTTTAACCTATAAGGAAGATAGTTTTGCAAATTATACCCCAACAAAATACCACAGAAAAGCGCTAGAATATCAGCGTAAAATAAAGTTTTTTAAAGTAAATGTTATATCTAAACTGACTTAGATTTACCTCTGCTTGTTAGTACAGATGTGTACATGACACTCTATAGTGCAAGTAGCCTACCATATACTGGGAATAACAGTTTACTGAATTCTTTAATCTCACAAATAGAAAGATCAATAAACTTGATAAACATCAACATTATCAGCCAGCATTGCTTTTGCAACTTCAATTCTACCTTTTTTATGATCGGTTTGGATTATTTTATAACCTATAGCATTTTGTCTAGCAACCAATCTGGTGCTTCTCTACCTTTTTCCCACTTAGCAAATCTCATCTTTTCTTTTAGGTAATATTCTCTATATGCTTCTATTGGGTTACTACATTTATATCGATCAGGTAACGCTTGTGTAAAAGCTTGTATATCAGCTGATCGAAATATTAGCAAATCCTTGTTATTATCGCACCAATCTATAACTTCTTCGGATTTATGCGTTCTTTTGTATCGCAAGCTATATTCTATACACAATTCTTTTCCATGTTTTATTAACCAATCAAAGTTTCCTTTTGATTGTCTAGCCCATAAAGAACAAGGATGGTTTTTGTGAGTAAGTTTATATGGAACTTCTATATTCTGGTTTGTAATGCTGACTAAAGGATTTGGCTCTTTCAATGCTATTGAAAAAACACTGCTAAGCAATTGAGCAGTTTCTAGCGGCATTTTTACTATGTGCTTATCGCATAACATTTGTGCTGCAGTTACAGGATTTTCGTCTAATATAAAGATATTCATCTAAGCACCCAGAGATAGAATTTTTGCGTAGTATTTATTTCAATAAACCCTAAAATATCATTCAGAAAATGGATAAGTTAAATAAGCTCAGTTAAAAAAAATTATACACAATTCCGAGGAACCTTTTCAAGCTACAATGAACGTATCGCTACCACTCTAGCAATATTATTTCTCACCCACTGAAGATATTGCACGGTACTGTCTACTTGATCGTCGTGACGGATTTCTGGAAACATTAAAATCTCATACTCAAAGTCGCTAAGCCATACTGCTTGGTTAGTGAGAAAAACCCGCTCAGATTCTATAATTGGGACAATTCGGTGAAATCGAGTTAATTTGTCATCATGTGGTACTATTTGAATAATAGGTAAATCACTGTTTTTCCTGAGCTCCTGAACCAATTGCTGACCGCTTGCTTTTGCTTCGATTAAAATTGCGTGTGGCTTCCACCTTGCAGCCAGCGATAGAACTTTCTCTTTAAGTTTTGGATATTCAAGTTTTGCGCGATATACATCGAGTAAATAGAATGTATTATCTACTTTTGTCCAGGTAGTGCAGACACTAAAGTCACTTGTATTGTTTGTTGAAATTGCAGTATCCCAACTTTGTGTTACATGCAAGAGGCTATCAGGAAAATTTTTATAGCGCTTCAACTACTCTCGTTTAATTATAGCACTTGAAAGTGGTAGAGGGTTTTGTTGGTATTGAGCAGCAAAACCATAACTCCCAAGTTCAGCTTTTATCATCTCAATTTCTTCTTTTTCTTCAGTTAGGGAATACAACAATTGACCTTCTTTTCTTGAGTATATTTCCTGTTCATGCTCTGGAATATGATTATTAACTGAATAAATAATCTCCTTATCTTCAGCTATTATTGGTAAACAGACATGATGCCATATGTTTCTTGGTTTACAGAGGAGGTGACCAGTTAAATCTTCTAAATGGAGTCTGTGCATCACAAGAACGATAACTCCTTTTTTTCTGTCGTTGAGCCTGGTTACTAAAGCCTGATCAAACCAGTTTGCAGCACGCTTTCTAAATGTTTCACTCAGTGCTTGTGCGGGACTTAGTGGATCATCCACGATAATGAAATCTCCACCTTCACCGGTTAATGTTCCTCCAACTGATGTTGCAATTCGACATCCTCTTTGCACTGTTTGAAATTTATATTTAGTGTTTTGATCTTTGCATAATTCTACTTTCGGAAATAGCTCTCTATACCAATCAGATTGCATTATGCACCTTGTATCGAGTGAGTGCTTTTCGCTAAGCAACCGAGAATAACTTGCAACTATTATTCTTGCAGTTGGCTGATTTCCAAGTATCCATGCGGGCCATGCAACACTTACACAAATGGACTTCATTGAACGTGGCGGCATATTGAATATTATTCTTTTCACTTCACCTGAACTTGCCGCTTCAAGCCTGTCTGCTATGACTTTTATATATTGATAATCATTATACTCACACCCCGGCACTACCGTTTGAAAGCATAATTCAATGAATTTGAGAAGGTTTATATTGTTCATAAATTAAGGTTTGTTGATTTTTTAAAGATTTTGTTGTGTAATTAAACCAGCATAGTGAGAGTTAAAATATGAAAGAAATAAGAGAGCAAACTGAGAGGGAATTTATAAAAACTCAAAACGGGATAAAAATAGAGACAATTACGCTTCTTGGTAAAAATCAAAACAATAATCGAGGTGAAAAACATCTGATATACTTTATTGGTGGAAATAGAGCGTTAAGCCCTGGTAAAGATTATTCCCAAAATTGGAATTGGGCCACAGAGCAAGGGATAACTGTACATCTTTTTAATTATCCTGGACTTGGTTTAAGTAAAAACAGTTCATTGATACGTAGCAATAGAGTTAAATCTGGTATAGCAGTTGTAACTAACTTATTGGAAAAAGGTATAAAGCCAGATGATATCATATTGTTTGGAGACTGCCTAGGTGGACATGTGGCTGCAGAGGTTCATAAAAATTTTAAGTATAAGGATATACATTTAAGATGCATCGTTAGCAATGCTGCAAGTTCACTTAAACAAGCTTCTCTTTATTATTTTGGATTCATAGCAAAATTAAAAATTTTTCTTGCTCCGATAATCAAATTGGTACTAAAGATTTTTGGCTGCCACTGGAAGACATATAAAATCGTAAATTCAATTACTCCTTATACAATGTACTTTAATCGAGAGGGAGATAAAACGATAAAACAGCCAGCGCAACTTGCAACAGAAATAGAAAAAATAGATCAAAGCGGTAGAAGAAAAGATTACCAAAAAAAAGAAGTATTTGAAGATTTTGAGGAATATGAAGAATTTTTCAAGCAGTATACAATATTAAGAAAAAATGATGAATATATTGATCCTAAAAAAGCTGAGAAAGATATACATAAATTGCCAATTACGTGCTTAAAATCTTCCAACAAAACTGATTACACTTTTCCTGAGCTGATTAATTTATATATTCAAGCGACAGATGAATATTTTTCTAAACATGGCTCACTAAATAATGAAGAGAAAGTTAAAGCATTTAAAGAAAGTAAATTTTATAAAGATTTTTCAAGCTGTAAAAATTTAAAGGACTTTTTGCATAATTACATGAAGAAGCAAGAGATGTCATTTCAGCATGTGACAATAGAATCTGGGGAAAAAAGACCTTTCTTAACAAGTCAAAGAAGTCTAGGGTAGCGAGCTTTAAACTTTTGACGCATATGCTTTTTTTAACATTTTAGCCATCTGTATCTGTTCAGATGCATGCAAATATTGAAACCAGTGTTTCTTTTCTTGTCATCCGAGTACTGGGATCCAGAAGAATTAATTGTGAACAAATAGCTATACGATATTTTCAATGAAGTTACAAAAAAGCTGGATTCCACACTGGAATGACACCGTCATAAACTGCTAGGCCTTCATAATGTCATTCCAGTCCTCATAGTGTTTATCCCGACCTTCATAATTTCATCCCAGTGTCCTCTTTCTCTTATCATCCCAGTACTTGATACTGGGATCCAGATGCATGGCTAATGCTGAAACCAATACTCCCTTTTCTTGTCATACGAGTACTGGGACCCAGAAGACTCAGGTAATAAGAACTAGATTCCAGCGCCACGCGCTGGAATGACACCGTCATAAACTGCTAGGTCTTCATAATATCATTCCAGTACTGGGATCCAACTAAATTGGTGAACACTTTACAGCATTTTTGATAGAAAGAACTAGATGCCAGTGTCAAGCACTGACCATTTTTTCCTTAAGTTTTTGCAGCTTGCGTTCTATTACAAAACCACCGTGGTACTAACGAGTGGCAAAATGATAGCAAGTTTTAAATTTTATTTTCAATAACGAAATTTGGCACATCTTGCTACACTTCCAGTTTTTATTGTACAAAATGGGCTTCTGTCGTCTGTGTCTGACATGAAGCTAATGTTATTCTCCCTCTTTCTTGTACTGGATTTAGCTTTTGAAACGCGTGGTTGAAATCTTCCTTACTCACTACCTTGGACTTTCTTTCAAGAGCAGCGTATATTTTTGCTTCATTAACTAGTTGTTCTAACTCAGCTCCAGAATAGCCTTCTGTTTTTTCTGCAATATCTTGAATATTTAGCCTTCCATCAGTTTTTGTATTTTTGGTATAAAGCTCCAATATCTTTTGTCTCGTTTCCACATTTGGATTAGGTATATGAACCCTTTGACCTAAGCGTCCAGGCCTAATAAGTGCTGGATCTATCTCATTGACCAGGTTAGTTGCACCAATTACTATTATATCTTTTCTGCTCTTAAATCCATCTATTTCAGTTAGTAACTGTGTTAAGCTCTCTCGACAGTGGTAAGCTGAGTTATTAGCGGTACTTCTTTTTTGGGCAACTGCATCTATTTCATCTATGAATACTATACAAGGAGAATATTTTCTCGCTACTTTAAAAAGCTCGCGTACAGCATGTGCACCATGACCAATATATACTCCAATAAGTTCTGGACCTGAGATACTTATAAAATTCATATTTGATTCACCTGCAATTGCGCGGGCGATAAGTGTTTTACCATTTCCAGGAGGGCCGTGCAGTATATAACCTTTTAGTGAGTTAATACTTTCACTTCCAAACATCTCACGCATTTCTTCTGTCATTTGGTTACAGCAAATAATCTGCAATCGTTGTTTTAAGGAATCGTCAATTATAACATTAGCAAATGTTGTTTTATTATCTGAATTAGCTAATTCTATTTCTATAGGCAGCTCTACTTCCTTCATTTTACTAAATATTTGATCATATATAAACCAAGCGATAAAAAAGAAAACAGTGAGTAACACAGAAGGCATAGCTTCGCTAATATAATGTGCAGCCAGCTCATATCCTTTACTGAGAAACATTGTATGCATATAGGCAAACAAAAGAGCAATAGAGACCATAATTGCTATGCATAGTAAACAGATAGCAATTCTTTTGAGTAATTCTGAGATTTCAATTTTTTTCATCTTACTGTCTTATATCGATTTTAAACTGAGAACAATTTTATTTAGATTGAATACTAAAAAAATATACCCTTACACTTCTTTGAATTCTACTAAATTCACTTTTAAAAAGCAATTATAATATACTTTGTGCGTGGTTAAGATAGCTCTGGAATAGTATAAAGAACTATGTCATCATTGAAGAGAAATTCATCTGTTGTTTTGTACTCTTTATTAATTTTATAAGAATCATAAACATCGTAATCTGCTTTTGTATGGTAATCACAATATTGAAACTTACCCTCTTTATTGAAAGAGCCAAATTGATCAATTAATGTAGCCATTTTCTTACCTTTTCCACTTTTTGTTAATTCAAATACATCAGCTGGGCAGTGGCCTGAAGAATCTTGATTAGTAGTTCCTTTTGCAATAAAAAAAGATGGTTTGTCGTTAAGCAACTTGCAGAAATTTGGCTTATATCCCTTTTTCATATAGTTTAAACTTGTATACTGGTATTCATCTGGAACATTTGAGTATTGAGAATCATACTTTTTATGTTCAAAAAACTCATTGCCTAAGAAATTACAAAATGTTAATTTATAATCATCATTATTACTAGACTTAACGACTTTAAGATAATGAAAGTTTCTAGGAATTTTTATCTCTTCTTCTGTAACGTGATTATGTATGACCAATTGGTCATTAAGCATGCAGTAACCTATTTTTGGTAAAGTAGCTACAAGCTTACCGTTTAACATGATATCTGCTTGATAGATATTATCCGATAATTCTTTTCCCTTTTGCAAAGTAAAATCCTGCCCTGCTTTAGCTGGTGCACTGCATTGCTCAGTTTTAGTTAAGTTTTTTATTATTGTTGATATCTCACTAATTTCTAATATATCATGTTCATTTTTTGTGTATTGATACTTATAGCAACTACCATCTTTACATACTGGAAGACATTTTCCTTCTTCATCTGATATATAGATATAATCACCTTCTATTGTAAAATAAAGTCCACCTTTTTCTTCTTGAATTTTTTGTAGTACTGGGTCATTTTCATCGTTAAAATTGATAAAATTGAGCATTCCAATAAAATTATTTCCATCATCATTACTCATTATGAGTTCAATAACAAAATTATTACTGTCTTTTATGTACTTACGTGAAATTAACGCTTCTTCTCCTAATTTAAGCTGTTTTATAATATTCTCTTGATTCTCGCCTATGATAGCTTTTTGTTCTATAATAAAGTCCGTGCCATTTAATTTTAGAGGTGAGTTGTTTGTAAATAAAACTATCTCATCACCCTGCTCCTTTAACTTTAAATCATTAATATTCCCTACTTCAACTGTACCAATATGTGAAGAAACAGTATTAACATTACCATTTTCCTTTACTATGTAATATGCAGTGGGAAGTTTTATCAATTTTTTATAAAGCGGATTTTTATCGTCTATTTTAAATATATGTTTTTCCATGATATTACCTTAAATAACCAACAACTTGCTGATTAATGGCACTGAGGCTACTAGGAGGAGCAACATAACTCATAAAACTCCTTGGCTGCTCATTATCTGCCACTATTTTTTCAGTATTAACGAAAGCTCTTTGCTGCTCATTTAATCTTTTTTCCATATGATCTTTAAAAATAGCCAAACATTTACCGGTTTGTTTGTAATTAGGGAATGATTTTTTCGCAGTTACACACAAGAACTTCAACAACTCGTTATGATTTTCATCATTAAGTAATGACTTATTGATAATGGTTGACTGCAGTTCCATTGGATCAAAATTTAGACTTCTTTTTGAAATGCCACATTTCACAGCTGTTGCTCCTAATACTTCTTCAAATTGTATTACAATATCTGCTGCATTTATTATTTTTGCTACTTCCTGTATTTCATTTTTTACTTTATATTCATCCTGTCCTACCGCAGGGTAAAAGAAATTTATTACTTGAGATATAAATGAAGTTGGTCTGCTTGCTCCGCTTGTCACTGATGATTTTTTAGTTTCCCTCCTTCTTCTACGTGCACCACAAATTTGATCTGCTGGACTTGTTCTACAAAATATATCTTTTGTTTTACTATAGAGCGCCTCTGTGTCTCTTTGCGATCGCAAAGCTTGAGTGTTAAAACTTTTAGCATTTTTTGTAAAAATAGCTGTTTTATTGTGCAGTTTTTCGACTTTGTTTGCAAAACCTTCTGAAGCATTTTTAGCTGCCTCTGCTGCTTTTTTAGCATCCAGAGTTTCATTTTTTGCTTTTCTTATCTCACGTAAAAACTGATCAGCTAATGTAGCACCTATTCCATCTATACCTGGCTCACCTTTTATGCCTTGAGGACCAATATCTCCTTTTAATCCGTCTATACCGGGCTCACCCTTGTTGCCTGTAAGACCTTGTGTACCATTGAAGCCCCTCATACCTGGCTCTCCTTTTGAACCTGGCAACCCATCTGATCCTTTAGGACCTTCTGGACCTTGCAATCCATTTGCACCTGGTTCTCCTTTCTCACCCATATCACCTTTTATTCCCATAGCTCCGTCTAATCCTTTAGGACCTATATCTCCCTTTGTTCCATTTATACCTGGCTCACCTTTTATACCTTGAGGTCCTATATCTCCTTTTAATCCTTCTATACCCGGCTCACCCTTGTTACCTGTAAGACCTTGCGTACCATTGAAGCCCCTCAGACCTAGCTCTCCCTCAGGACCTTCTGGACCTTGCAATCCATTTGCACCTGGTTCTCCTTTCTCACCCATATCACCTTTTATTCCCATGGCTCCGTCTAATCCTTTAGGACCAATATCTCCTTTTTCTCCCTTTGGACCTTGGACTTCTCCTGGATTTTTCCTTAGTTCTTCTGCAATGCTTTGTGTTAGCTCGGTATTATTTGCAAGGTTTTCTACTAATGTATGATTAGAATCACTTAGTAACACATCTGCTAGCTCTTCCATTCTGTTATCAGCTAATGCAATGGCTATTCCTGTTTGAATATCTTGATTACTAATAATTCTTCCTGCAACTTGCTTCTCTAATACTAAATCTCCGCCTTGGTCACGATATTCAAGCACCTGATTAGCAATAGTGCCATTATTAATTAATTTTTGTGCAACTTCTTCAGGACTTGCATCTCTACCTTTATCACCTTTAGAACCAGTATCTCCTTTGGGACCTTTAGAACCTATCTTTCCTTTCTCACCCATATCACCTTTTATTCCCATGGCTCCGTCTAATCCTTTAGGACCAATATCTCCCTTTGTTCCATTTATACCTGGCTCACCTTTTATGCCTGGCTCTCCCTTAGGACCTTGTGCACCTGGCAATCCATCTGTTCCGGTATCTCCTTTATCACCTTTAGACCCAGTATCTCCTCTCTCACCTTTTAGACCTTGAGAACCAGGCTCACCTTTCCAACCCCTTGGCCCACTTGTTCCACTTTCACCTCGCACACCTCTATCACCCTTTATACCTTTTGTTCCATCTATACCTGGCTTACCCTGAGAACCAGATTCTCCCTTGTTGCCTTTTGGACCCAAATGGCCTGGTTCACCTTTAGGACCACGTGCTCCAGTGCTACCTACAGAACCTTCTGGACCAGGAAAACCTCGGTCACCCTTATCACCTCTGGAACCTTGGTTGCCGTTGAACCCCGGTTCACCGGGTGCACCGGTATAACCTAGTTCGCCCTTTTGTCCTGGAGGACCTTGAGGACCAGGCGCTCCATCGAAGCCTCTATCACCTTTTTGTCCCCTTTCACCTGGCTCACCTTTAGGACCTTGTACACCAGTACGTTCTAATCTGTCTATTCTGCGTTTTAAAAGTTCAATTTCTGTTTCTAAATTTATATGTTCTTGAATATTCACATCAACCTCCAAAAAGTTATCAAAATTTTCTAAGTTATAATAATAAGGATATGGACCTGGTCTATTGTCGTGCTCATACCCAAAAGAATTAGGGTTAAAATTATAAAAATTTTTGCATGTGCTATTTTCATACGATATGCAACCAACATAACTATTGCCTAACTTTTTTACTGCGAAATAGGTATCTTGTGCTTTCAACCTCTCCATTTCATGAAAAGGGAATAACTGGAATATATTGTCTATACGAGTAAATGCTGAAAGGATATCATTCAATATGCCAACTTTTCCACCAGTTAAATTATATACCTGAGCGCTCCTATATAATTTGTATATATTTCTTGATTCTTTAAACAAATAGTCTCCTATTTTTATTTTGAGTCTTTTATCAGGTGAACTTTTAAGATCTTCCAAAATAAGACTGACATTTTCGCTACTAATTATGTCTTTTGGATCTATTAAAACTTTCCTGTTTTCTAGCAGTTCATAATAAATACTACAGCTTTCACGATTATATGCCTTAACATGTAAACCATTTGTGTAACCATGAGGTATACGATCAATAGTAGCTATGATAGTATTTTTGCCATCATAGTAATAATAATAAGGTTGATCAGAGGTAGTAACTAAAGCGAATTTGTAATCATTTTCTACCCTTTCTAGCTTTAATTGTGGCCATTCAGATAAGTTGTTTAGTATACTTGCCACGTCATGCTTCAAATCCCAAATTTGAAAACTCAGGCCAATATTGTTGTCGATGATAATGTAAGATACACTAGGCAGGCTAAATGTTGTTTTGTTATTTAATCTTATTTGTGCAGGTATCCTACGACCAGTTCTATTATTACAATCGTTTTGTAGGATACCTTCCTTTTCTAGTTTAAAACGCATCTCCACCTCCCTTTGCGATTAGATATAATTAATTTATGGGTATTAATTATTGATTAATAATGATGATAAGTAAATATGATTATGCTTTATACTAATTTGATTATAAATTAATTTGTGAAAGAAAGTTATCCTTTTTAAACTGATTATCAAAAGGCTTTATATCATCCAGTTTCTTACCACTATAGCTCTTTCATCTTATGGATGATATCGTTCCAGTGCTTGATACTGAAGTCTAGTTCTTTCATAACCTCGTTGGAAAGGTTTTCAGTATAGGGATAAATTTTATTAATCTACAGAAAAACCCTTACCCTTAGGATAAAGAAGCTAGTTAAATTTGTCAAGCAATTTTTTCATGACCAACTAGATAAATAGCTACTTCTTCAATTTGATTGAGGTGAAAAATTGATTGCCGTTGCGGTAAATAAGCAGCATTACTGAATCTTTGCCGTCTTTTTTTACTGCTGAATCAATTTGTTTTTGAAAATCATTAGTATTTTTAATATCGATTCCATCTAGTTGGATAATTATATCACCTTTCTTAATAGAACGTAGTGTAGAATTACTACTACTATCTACACTAGTAACTACTACACCCTTTGTGGGTGCATTGTTTTTTAGTTCTTTTGGCAAATTTGAAACGGTTAAACCACTTATATAACTAGATGTTGATTTATTTTCTTCTTGATTATTACCTGAATCATCATTTGTAGATTCCTCGATTGCAACCTTGATATTGACTTCTTTACCTTTTCTAAGTAACTTAACCTGTACTTTCTTTCCGGGCTCAGTTCGTGAAACCATATGAGGTAATTGCGTCATTCTATCAATTTTTTTGCCGTCAAATTCTAATAGTATATCACCTACTTTGATTCCTCCTTTCTCTGCAGGACTGCCCTTTACTACGCTTGCAACTAATGCACCTTTGATATCTTTTAAACTTAAGGATTCAGCAAATTCTTTTGTTATAGGCTGAACTTGCACGCCAAGCCAACCATGTTTTATTTTTTTACCACTTTTTAATGTGTCAATAATTGAAATAGCTAGATTAGATGGTATAGCAAAGCCTATACCCACGTTACCGCCAGACTCAGATGGGGAATAAATAGCAGTATTAATACCTATAACTTTTCCATTTAGATGAAATAGTGGTCCCCCTGAGTTACCTCTATTAATTGCAGCATCAGTTTGAATAAATTCATTCATAGTACCAATACTAATGTCTCTAGATCTTGCAGACACAATTCCTGTACTTACAGAGCCACCCAAACCAAAAGGGTTGCCTATTGCAATAACTGTATCACCAACTCTTGCTTTATCAGAATTACCAAATTCAACAAAAGGAAGATCTTTATCAGAATTAATCTTAAGCACAGCAAGATCAGTTTTTGCATCATAGCCTAAAACTTCTGCTTTGAAATAAGTATTATCGTTCATAGTAACTGTAATATCTTGGGCATTTTTAATAACGTGATAGTTGGTTACTATGGTTCCACTTTTATCTATAATAAATCCAGACCCAAGTAACGTCACTTCTCTATTAATGCTAGGAGCTCTATCGAAAAATCGATCAAAATGCTCGAAAAATTCTCTAAAGTCATCAAAGAAATTATTTCTTGGCGTAAAAGGGATTTTAGTTCTATTGTTATTTTCTTGTTTAATTATTTGTTCACTTGAAATATTTACAACTGCAGGAATAAGTTCTTCCACTATATCAGCAAGCCCTTTATTACAACTACATACAGGATCTGCAACTGTTTTTGCAAACAGATTAGCATATGAAGAAAATGAAATTAAAAAATATGCAAATATAGATAAAATAAATGCTTTACTTTTCATAAACTATTTCCATCCCTTGTTCAAAATATCTAAGAAATTATTATTTGGTGAAAGCACAAATTTAGTATTATCCTTAGCAAATGATTTACTATAAGCTTTCATAGAGCGATAAAAGTTAAAAAACTCTTCATCAACCTTGAATGCCTCATTATAGATTCTAGTTGCTTCAGCATAACCACGGCCTCTTATTTCATGTGATTCTTTTACTGCACTAGAGACAATTCCCCTTTTTAATTTATCAGCTTTTGATCTAATTTCTTGTCCAGCTTGTTCTCCTTCTGCTCTAATTTCTTTTGCTTCCTTTTCCCTTTCAGTTTGCATGCGGCGGAATATTGCAGAACTATTTTCTTCTGGTAGATCTGCTCTCTTAATTCTTACATCTATTATTTCTATGCCAAATTTTCCAGCTTCAGAATAAACTCCACGTTGAATTAATTGCATAACTTCTGATCTCTTTTCATTCAACAAACTAATTAATGAAAATCTTCCTATATTCTCCCTTATGTGAGCTTCTATGACAGGATATAATCTTCTAACTAGCCCTGATTCATTTTTCACAGTTTGATAAAAAGTGATAGGATCTATTATTTTATATTTTGCATAAGCATCTACTATAATACGCTTTTGATCTGCAGTTATCACTTCCCTTGGAGTTTTATCAGGACTTAAATCTAAAATTCTCTTATCAAGAAATTCTACGTTATTTATAAATGGCAATTTAAAATATAAACCACTGTCCCTAACATCTTTTACGACTTTACCGAGTTGTATAACTATTGCTTGTTTTGTTTCTTGAACAACGAAGATTGAATTAGATAAGGCAATCAATAATACAACAAATATAAAAGCAAAAACAATTTTTATATTACTACTCATGGCTATTTTCCTAAATTTGTAAGAGGTAAATAAGAGAACATACCTTTCAGATCGTCTGTTATAACAAACTTATCTACCTTGCTGAAAATATTTTCCATAGTTTCAAGATAAATACTCTTCTTAACAAGAGAAGGATTTTGTCTATATTCTTCGTAAAGAGATAAAAAGCGATTTGCATTACCTTTTGCTTCATTTATTATTTCATTCTCGTATGCTTCTGCATCTAATTTTATCTTTATTGCTTCACCTTTTGCACGAGGTATAATATCATTACTGTAAGCGTATGCTTCGTTTATGGTACGCTCCTTATCTGCGCGAGCACTTTGTACATCCCTAAATGAGCTAATCACCTTTTCTGGTGGATCAATTTTTTTCATTTGAACGGATAAAATCTCTATACCCATTTGATATCCATCAAGAATCTGTTGCAATAAAATTATAGTATCTCTGGAAATTTCAGCCCTGCCTTGACCTTCGAGTGCAAAAGAGATCGTATTCTTACCTATTATTTCTCTCATAGCACTTTCAGCAGCATTTTTAACGCTAAAACCAGGTTTATAATCCCGCACTTTGAATAAATAATCTTTAGCATCCCTGACTCTCCATTGGACCTCAAAGTTAACGTTGACTATGTTCTCATCTCCGGTAAGCATCACTCCTTCACCACGATCTGTATCTCGCCCATAAGAGCTACTTATCCCAATTTCTTCACGATTTACTTCTTTAACATTTACTTTAAAAACCTTACCAATAGGGTAGGGAAAGTGATAACGCAAACCAGATGTTTCTGTATTGGAATATTTGCCAAAAGTAAGTTCTATACCTTCCTCACTCGGATGGACAATATAGAAACCAGTACAAAGATAAAACAACAAAACAATAAAAATGATGAAATAAGGTTTTTTCCCTCTATTTCTGGTTAAGCCATTAAAAAAGCATCTTATATCAGACACAGCTTTACTTAAAATATCTTCATTACTTGAACCTGACGGTTTCTTTCCAAGATTCCAAGGATTACGCTCATCCATAAAAATTATTAATTGTATAACTAATACGCTGATATTACTTAATCTTATCAAAAAATGCAAAACTATTTTGTTTGCAGATTAATGATCGGAGTAAAGGATGTGATCATACACTTCCTTTTTCTCTATATGATATGGTCAATTCTACAGAATTTCTAGCTTTTTTTGAATTCTTTATTGTCGTTTTTGATAAGTATCTTTAGTTGTATATTAATTATTAACATAAAAGACAATGCCTGGGATTTAGGAAACTTAATTTTAATCAAGTAGCTGCATAATAAATCATTGTCAAGTGATGGAATGACATTATCTAATATGCAAATTACCTGCAAATTGAAATGTTCAAACAATTGTGTATCTGAGTTTTGAGATGACGAAACTAGGGTTGTGTAATCTATACATATTTGTGATAACTTCTCACCTTCGCTCAAATAACTTTTCAATATCGCTTAATTTCATTTCTATATAGGTTAGCCTTCCGTGATTACATTGTCCAGAATAAGGTGTCTTTTCCATTTGCCTCAATAATTCATTCATCTCCTCCAATTTCATCTTTCTGCCTGCTCTTATTGATCCATAACAAGCAATTGTGGCTAGTATTTTATTCACCTTATCCTCTATAGGTAATGTATCTTCTATTTCTGTTAGTCTATCAACTATATCAATGAGCATTCTCTTTGTGTCTACTGCTCCTAAGATTGCAGGAACTTCTTTTACTATGATCTTATTTTCTGATTTAATTTCAATCTCAAAACCCATCTCAAAAAGTTTATCTTTATAAGTTTTAATCATCTCCATTCCAGCTTGATTTTTGATTTCAACCATTTCGGGCAAAAGAAGTTTTTGTCTTTTTATACTTGATTTCTCCTTTAAGCACTCGTATACTAGCCTTTCATGGGCTGCATGCTGATCTACTATAATTAGTTTGTCTCTTACCTCAGCAATAATATAAGTATTGTAGATTTGAAAGTGTGCAA
Organism: Wolbachia endosymbiont (group B) of Camptogramma bilineatum; assembly: GCF_947251825.1. Classification (NCBI taxonomy): domain Bacteria; kingdom Pseudomonadati; phylum Pseudomonadota; class Alphaproteobacteria; order Rickettsiales; family Anaplasmataceae; genus Wolbachia; species Wolbachia endosymbiont (group B) of Camptogramma bilineatum. The sequence continues at coordinate 1,478,075 of NZ_OX366391.1, read as the reverse complement.
ACCCAAGTGGATAGTCCCTTATTAGATCGGTTTGTTTCCTTTCCAAAATTGTAGTTTCTGCTCGTGGAGGAGATTTTTGCATACCAGTATAATCAAACGATTTTGAATGTTCTGATAAGCTTTTTGTCTCTATATTTGGAGAAGTAAATTCTCTCATTAACTGGTTTTCAAAAGGATCCGACCTTCTTCCATAAAATTCATTTTTAAGACTAGACCTACTAAAAGGATCTGATGATAGATGATTCGTTGTTGTTCCATTCTGGGCCAATACAGTTTCTGCAAGATCTATTCTCTTTGATAGCACTTTTATTAGCCCTCTTCTCACTATTTCATATATTAGCCTCTTGTTCTGAAACCTTACCTCTGATTTATTTGGATGCACATTTACATCAACTTGATCATACGGTATCTCTAAGTGCAGCGCTGCAAAAGGATATCTATTGCTTGGAATAAGGTCGTGATACGCATAACGAATTGCACCAATAAGTAGATTATCTTTAATTGGTCTACCATTAACAAATGTATAGATCTGAGTTGAATTGCTACGATTGACAGTAGGTTTACAGATGTATCCTGTAAGTCTAATGCCATCTTCTTCTTCACTAATTTGCAAAGAGTTTTCATGAAATTCTTCTTCTACTTCGCATAGCCTGCTAAATAATGAGGTCTGCTTAGCATACTTAAGAAGCTTCTTATTATCGGAGATAAGAGTAAACTCAATTCCATAATTGATCATTGCTAAGTTGTTTACAATATCAACAATGCTTTGTGTTTCTGCCCTTTCGGTTTTGAGAAATTTTAGTCTATTTGGTGTGGCAAAAAATAAATCTCGTACTTCAATATATGTTCCTATCGATAAAGGATAAGGAACAAGCTCTCCTATTTTTTCTCCCCCTCATACCTTATAGACCATGCTTGATCTGCTTTGCTTGCCTTAGATGATAATTTTATTCTGCTTACTGCTGCAATTGAAGGCAAAGCTTCTCCTCTAAAGCCAAGATGCTTGATCTCTATCAATTCACTGTCACTCAATTTTGAAGTAGCATGGCGCATAAACGCAAGTTCTAAATCATTCTTTTTTACTCCGCTACCATCATCGATTACAGTAATGAGGTTACGCCCACCACTTTCTATCTTAATTTCTATCTCTGAGCTTCTGGCATCTATTGCATTTTCCACTAATTCCTTTACCACACTTGCAGGCCTTTCTATTACCTCTCCTGCTGCTATACGATTTATGGTTTTTGTATCTAAAAGAACTATTGCCATTATAATGTTGGTTTTTCTTTTACTGCTTTAGTTTGCCCCTCTCTCCATTTTTTTAATCTATCTGCAATTTCACTATTAGAAATCGACAATATAGATGCAGCAGTAATAGCGGCATTGCATGCTCCACTCTCTCCTATAGACATTGTTGCAACTGGAACACCTTTTGGCATCTGCACTATAGATAATAGACTATCGAGCCCATTTAATTGCTTGCTATGCACAGGAATACCGATAACAGGTAAATAAGTAAGCGATGCAGTCATACCAGGTAAATGAGCCGCTCCTCCTGCACCAGCTATAATAACCTTAAAGCCTTTTTCTTGAGCAGACTTAGTAAAATTAAAGAGTCTCTCTGGTGTTCTGTGTGCGGATATTATAAATACATCATGTGAAATTTCCAATTCTTTTAATAGGTTAATAGCATGCACCATAGTGCCATAATCCGACTCGCTTCCCATAATTACAGCAACATCCTTTTTCATTTTTTCTGTATTAGACATGATTTTATTTACTAACCAAATAGTATTTAAGAAGCAACAGATATTTAAATTAAATTACGAATATGATATAGCATTCTTATTAAATAGAAACTTTAAAAATTGAAATGAATCCCTATATTAAAATATAGAGGTATAAATTTCGGATATAAGGCTCTATTCATAATCTTTTTAGAAGCAAAGTGGTGGAAGCAAGAAGACGATTTGTAAGCTAGTATTGAATTTTGCTTATCACAATTGTCTACACTTTTCTATAAGAGTATTAGAGACTTACCTTTTGACAATACGGCAAAGATTTCTACAGTTACATCCTTTTATTTGTTTCTTTGCAATTACTTTTTTATATATGTTTCAAAATACTTTCTTTACTTCCGCTATGTTTTTTACTTCATTTATTAAAATAATCTTGTCATTTTGAAAACATTGTTGATTCACTGAAGCCACTTTTTAGGACCTGTAACACTATGTAAAATATATCCTAAATCTTCTTGATTTTGTTTCTTTCTACAGAACTCTACTCAGTTTTTCTCCTACTCATCTTGCTCTGTTTTCATAATTTACATACTCTATCTCCTGCTTTATTCCTTTCTTGAGATCATGTACAGTCTCTAAAACGAGTTTGTAAAATGATTATTTCTGTATTTTAAACTTTGCAATTTCAACTTATTCTCTTTAATAGTAAGTTTTTTACAAAATAATAGTTTAAAATTACTAGTATTTTGATAAAAATTATAGTCAATTTAAAATTTTGAGTATCAGTATATCATTATAGTTATTGACAAATTATATAGTATTAATATATTGGTATATTAAATATTATGATATAATATTTAATAAAGCTAGTTGGTATGTGAGAGTAAAAATTATGGAAACAATATCATTAAACAATCTGGATAGTGAAGCAATAAAAAAAAAATTGCTGAGCATAATAAGTAAAATTATAGGAAAAAATACTTGGACTCAAGCTTGTGCGGCTGAGAAACTTGGTATTGATCAACCAAAGGTGTCACAAATTAAAAGTGGTAAGACAAGTGGTTTTTCTTTAGAGAGACTGTTAGGTTTTTTGAAAAAGCTTGATCATGAAATAACAATTACAATAACAGAAAATCAATCAGTAAAAGCTAAAGAAGAAAAAGTAGAATGTAGAATTGGATCTCAATAGATCCGAAGTTGACATCTTATTTTTTGTGATATAGTATAAAGTTTATAAAGGTAGTATTTTATGATTGAGTCTATTGTAGAAAAGTGTGTAGAACAGGTACAGAACCGTTTTAAATTGGTTCTGCTAGCAAGTCAAAGAACGCATGATTTGAGTACAGGGGCAAGCGATCCCGTTGAAATGGTTAAGTTTAAAGATCATAAGGATACGATAGTTTCTTTATATGAAATAGCAGAAAAGAAGGTGAATACTCATGAGTTGTTTAACCTTTTGGTGAAAAGGTGCAAGGAGCACATGAAAGGAAACACAGATAATACTTATATTAATAGTCCAAGTAAGCTAGCAAATTTGTTAAATTTTTCTGATCATCAACTTAACACAAGTCTGGATGTAAGTCAAGAAAGCCACGATGATGAAATAGATGATCAAGATAGTGGTGAAGAAGTACCGATTTAGAAATCTGCAGAGGTTATAATAGCTTATAAATGATTAGTATTGCTATCTATGCGCTTTTGTTCTGTATGAGTGTAATGTTATGTTGTATAGTATTTAGGTCAAGTGATGTGTACAATAAGATTTTAGCATTCAATAGTTTATCAACACAAGTAGTTTTACTCATAACAGCAATATCGATTATTCTGAATGATTTTTTTTTAATTGATATAGCATTACTGTATGCTAGCATCAGCTTTATATCAACTATAGCGCTAATGAGATTAATGTTGTTTTGATAATTTATGGTAGCATCCATTCTCATATTTTTAGGTGTTTGTTTAATAGTCATTTCAAGCTTAGGAGTAGTAGTATTTCCTGATTTCTATACTAGACTACATGCTGTAGGTATTACAGATTCTAGTGGCGCAATGTTGTTGTTGATTGGTTTTGCTTGGCAAAATGAATTTTCAATCAATACTATTAAAGTTATATTATTGATTTTTATAATATGGATAGCCAATTCAACTAACAGTTATATTTTAGCGCGTACTTATTATAAAAGTAAAGACTATTAAAGAAGGTTGAGATGCTAGAAATACTGAATCTAATATTACTTTTGCTGTTACTCACGGTTACAGTTTTTATAGTTCTTTCGAAACATTTGGTTGTAAGTGCTGTTCTAATGTGTGTATTTAGTGCACTTATTGCACTTATGTACTTGATTATGAATGCGCCAGATGTTGCAATTACTGAAGCTTCTGTTGGTGCAGGATTGAGCACAGTCTTTACGTTTGCAGCACTCTCTTTGGTAAAGAATTACAAAGCAAATTTATCTCATAGCCCCACAACACTTTTTTTTATGTTATTTTTGACTGCATGTTTATCATACTTTATGATTCAATTACCAGATTTTGGCAGTCATAATGCTCCAGTTCACTTGCACGTTGCTCCTTATTATGTAGAAAATACTGAAAAAGCTATTGGTATTCCTAATATAGTGACAGCTGTTTTAGCAAGCTTTCGTGGCTATGACACATTTGGAGAAACTATAGTAGTTTTTACTGCTGCACTTTGTATAATGTTAATATTAGAAGAGAAAGAAAGTGATTAAAGATCCGGTATTAAGTGCAGTAACATTTTTGATGATACCTTTTATCATTTTTTTTGGTTTATACATACAGTTTCATGGTGACTATACTCCAGGTGGAGGTTTTCAGGCGGGAATAATTATTGCTTCTGGGATAATATTATATTCTATGTTATTTGATATACCTACAACTTTAAAAGCAATACCTTACTCTATTATCAAATTTACTAACGTACTAGGTATTTTAACCTATGGAGGAGCTGGTATTATAACAGTTTTATTTGGCCAAAATTTTTTATCCTATAGTATATTGTCAGCTGATAGTAGAACAGGTCAAAAATTGGGTATTTTCTTAGTGGAGCTGGGTGTATTGCTTACCGTCTCTTCTTCCATGTTAATCATATATATAAATTTTGCTCGCAAGAAAAAACAATGACTCTATATAATTATGTAGGCATTACTATATTAATGGCGCTAGGTTTCTATATCATTGTAAATGATAAAAACTTAATAAAAAAAATGATGGGATTAAGTGTCTTACAAGCATCTGTTTTGTTGTTTTACATATCTTTAGGGTATGTAAAAAGTTCTTTACCTCCTATATTGACTTCAAATTTTCACTTATATACCAATCCTATACCTCACGTCTTAATGCTTACTGCTATAGTGGTTGGAATTGCAACATTTTCAGTTGGATTGTCCATAGTAGTAAGAATGGAGAGATTAGTTGATTGAGAAGAGTGTGAATAAATTGACAGTATCTTAAACTATATGAAGTAGCAAGTAACTATAAATTAAGAATAAAACTATAAGCTTGCTAATTGTAAGTTTATTTGATAAATAAGAAATAAAATTATAAACTGTAAAGGTAATGATGTCAACTATTAATGGTACGGAAGATAGGAAAAAGATCATCAAAGATCTTGTAACCAAAAGTATAAGAAAGGGCGGTTTTATCACTTTTGATGATATAAATGATAAGTTGTCAGATGAAAGTTTTCCACCTGATTTTATAGATGATACTATAGCTTTATTGCAAGACTCTGGAATTAACATACTCGAAAGTAGTGAAGATGAGGAAGAAGCTCCTTCTAATGATGATGGTAATAAGCTTGATGATGATGAGACATCGTTGAATACTACTACAACTTTAGTGCAAAATGATGATCCAGTAAGGATTTATTTACAAGATATGAGCTCTGTAAAGCTTTTGTCACGAGCAGATGAAATTAAGATAGCAAAAAAAATTGAATCTGAAAAGCATAACATGTTACGTGCAATAATTGAAACATCAGTGGCATTCAACATGATCAAAACATGGCGTGATGATTTAAGTGGGGGAACTTTTTTGCTGAGAGAAATGATAAATCTAGATGCAATTTATAACTCTGATTTCAATATGGTAGCCAAAGAAGAAAGTGAAGCTGAAGATGTTAAAGATTATGTTGATGATGAGGAAAAAGGCAACGATGAAAAGGGAAATGAGAGTGAAGATATAAGTTCAGCGAATTTAAACATTTCTGTTCTTGAAATGGAAAGTGATTTATTGCCAAAGGTTATCACAGCATTGGATGAGATCATTACTTTCACAAATGAAGCATTGGTATTGAAAAAAAATTCTAAAGATTTCTCTAATGAGCTAGAAAATTTATATAATCAAATATGGTCTGTAGCATTACAAATTCAGTTTAGTGATGCTGCTATTGCCAGAATTACACAAAAACTTTACGAAATAAATAGACTAATCACGTTTGAAGAAGCTAATCTTATTACTGAGGCTAGAAAGTACGATATTGATAGAGAAAGTTTCTATAATATTTATTGTGCTGTGCTTTTAGAGCACGAATTGAGCGAAATCAGTCTTTTAAAGAAGAATGAAAATCAGTCCCTTTTTACAGGTGAATTAAAAAATAAATTCTTAAGGTTTATAAACGATAACTATGAATATATAGCTAGTGCCTTAAGAAATATTAAGAGTTATGTACAAGGAGATAAAGTACAAGAGTTTAAGGAGCTAATCAAGAGAATACAAAAACACGAACGAGAAGTCTCTGAAGCAAAGCAAGAGATGATAAAGGCTAATTTAAGGCTAGTGGTTTCAATTGCTAAAAAGTATTCAAAAAGAGGACTTGATCTACTTGACTTGATACAAGAAGGCAATATTGGTCTTATGAAGGCTGTAGATAAGTTTGATTACAAACGTGGATATAAATTTTCGACTTATGGTACTTGGTGGGTAAAACAATCAATAACTAGGGCAATACCTGAACAGTCTAAAGTAGTTAGAATACCAGTTCATATGGTGGAAATTATCAGTAAAATCAATAAAGCATTAAGAAAGATGACTCATGGAATGGGTAGAGAGCCAACATTAGAGGAATTAAGTATAGAATTGGCAATGCCGATAGAAAGAATACGTAAAGTTATGAAAATAGCAAGAGATCCAGTAAGTCTTGAAGCTCCAACAGGAAAGGATGATAGTAGTACCTTCGGTGATTGTATAGAAGATAAGCGAGTTTCTAAACCAGAGGATGCTGCAATACTTGCCGACTTGCGTGGCATTACGACCAATGTTCTTGCAACTTTAACACCAAAAGAAGAAAGAATTCTAAGGATGCGCTTTGGCCTTGGTAAAGATGGAAAAGAGCATACCTTAGAAGAAGTAGGAAAAATTTTTAATGTTACACGTGAAAGAATTAGGCAAATAGAGGCAAAAGCACTACGTAAGTTGAAACATCCAAGCCGTGCTAAAAAACTTAGAGGTTTCTTTTAAGGCAGAAGGGCTGCTCAAAAAATAGGTAAAATTCAGCCAAAGTTTTATAATTTTACCCTATTTTTCTTTTTTTATAGGCTTCATAGAGCAGTATGATTAGATATTGAATGTTGTGGCAAATAAAAAGAATAACTCTAATTAAAAGTGTAAAAATTTTTGTGTTCTGGGTGATAGTTTATCTGATAATGGTGTAATTATTGAAATTTTAATAACTTATCCTTTGTAAGAAACGTGAAACTTAATGCCCCTTTTTATTAAGGAGGATTTTTAGCAATGGCCTTACTGTTGTTGAATATGTAGCAAAGTATTTAGGTTTAGAAGAATTTAAGTCATCATGGAGATGCTCATTTTTTGATCGATACTATGAACAGTAAGGTCATAACTATGCGATTTTATATGCAACAGCATCTGAAATTCTTAACCCTATTTTTTCTTATTTCCTCAATAAATTTCGTTTAGTTAATCAGCTAAACGCAGTAATTAAACATCATCCAGACGTAGGTAAAGGAGATTTTATTTTTCATTATAATCGAGGAAATAATATTATGGGTGCCACTGCTTATAACAATGTTAAAGCAGAAAAAGTATTGAAATAAAGCGGTTAGTGAAATATGTAATGCATTTGGTTCTAAATGAATATGGTGTAAAGCATGTGATTGTTGCAAATGTGACTGAGGTTGGTTTGATACTAGCTTTAATAAAGACGAAAAGCAAGAGAGCTGGCTGCAAAGCTTACACAGAGTTTCAATACAAAATTAGCTAATGATTTAGATTGTATGAAGAAAGGTGCAGATCTTGAAATAAAAGCATTCGATCTTAATTCTAAAATGAAAAGTATGCTTGGTAAATATAAGAGCAAAGGGTTAAATGATCGAGATGCATACCTATCAAACATCGTAGACCAGTTTGGGGAGGGTGATTTGGAAAAAGTATAAAGATACTCTTGTTGATATTTAAAGGAAGGCTTGATACTTACTATAATTCTGGATGCAGCACAGAAATACTAAAGGATTATTTCTTTTTTGATTATTTTTATCCAACTGCAGAACCTTATTGTGAAGTTGGTAATGAAATGTATGAGTTGATAAAAAATTAGATTTCTTTTAAACATCTTTATGGTTTGTAGTAACTATCTGCGTAGCTGAATGGTAAAGGGAGGGGGTAAACAAAGTAATCTAAAATATAGAGAAAATACAACGGTGCTTGATACATAGCTATTGCGATTTTATCCTCTTTTTGTCATTTTAGTGCTAGAATGACATTCTGCTAGTGAAGTTTATTCTTTGATATATTAACTATAAATATAGAGAAGTCTTACTAAATAAAAGGGTAAAAGGAACCTCTGAGTAGTGAAATTTTGACTCTATATTACTGTAAGTGGTGCTGTAATAATGTTCTAACAAGCGCGACTTGGCTGAGTATAGAAAAAATTTAAAAAACCGCTATAATTTTACGTAATCTACCAATAAACACCTAAGTTTTTACTGGATTTTGTGATTGATCCTACAGTCAAAAACAAATTTTGAGTCATAAATACTTTTAGTGCCATAATAAAATAGGGAGGTTTGTCAAGTAAAGTTCTTTATTTCATCAGATGCGCTGCCAAATTGTTATGCAAGCAAGTTTTTTAGTTTTCGTATATCCGAAGTAATTCTTGTGCATTGGCCTTGATTAGAGTCGGACATTCTCTATCATTTAATAATGAATGCAATATTTCAATTGCACCTTTAATGTCGTTACTGTGTATCTTTACTATAGCGATAGCTTCTTGGCTTGAATAAGGGTACACTGCATTTGATTCTAAATTACTAATTTTATCTCTATTTGTTTTTTCACCGCTGTAGTGAAGTAAGCTCATTACTTCTAAGTATTGTGCTAACTCACGCAAAACATCAGGAGCATCTTTATCGTCTGCCAAATCATTATAAATAATAGATGCTGTGTCTGTTGGCATTGAATCTGAGATATGATTGAATGCGCGTTCAAAATTTGCTAAATACTCCCAATTTGAATCTATTTCTTCTAGCAGTGACTTATTATCTTTTTTTAAGAATAATACTTCGTAAAATTTGTCACCTGCAGTTATAGATTGTTTTGTGTTATCAATGTTGCGCAATAAGTATAATGTGATGCCAACTAACATTGGCGCGAGTGCAAGCAGAAAGATGTATTTTTTCATGGTAATATTCCAAATAGTTATATATTTATACATTAATGCTTTTGATTTGCAAAAACATATTGACATAGTGATTATATCACATAATAATATTCTTAGAGTTGTTTGAATAGTTGGAGATTAAAATATTTCTAAAGTAGAAATAAAGACAGCAGTATCAAGCTAAATTATTTTTTGTCGGATTTATCCGATGTACCCTCAACCTTTTATAGGTTAAAGTCTAAATTTGAGAGTTTGATCCTGGCTCAGAATGAACGCTGGCGGCAGGCCTAACACATGCAAGTCGAACGGAGTTATATTGTAGCTTGCTATGGTATAACTTAGTGGCAGACGGGTGAGTAATGTATAGGAATCTACCTAGTAGTACGGAATAATTGTTGGAAACGGCAACTAATACCGTATACGCCCTAAGGGGGAAAATTTATTGCTATTAGATGAGCCTATATTAGATTAGCTAGTTGGTGGAGTAATAGCCTACCAAGGCAATGATCTATAGCTGATCTGAGAGGATGATCAGCCACACTGGAACTGAGATACGGTCCAGACTCCTACGGGAGGCAGCAGTGGGGAATATTGGACAATGGGCGAAAGCCTGATCCAGCCATGCCGCATGAGTGAAGAAGGCCTTTGGGTTGTAAAGCTCTTTTAGTGAGGAAGATAATGACGGTACTCACAGAAGAAGTCCTGGCTAACTCCGTGCCAGCAGCCGCGGTAATACGGAGAGGGCTAGCGTTATTCGGAATTATTGGGCGTAAAGGGCGCGTAGGCTGGTTAATAAGTTAAAAGTGAAATCCCGAGGCTTAACCTTGGAATTGCTTTTAAAACTATTAATCTAGAGATTGAAAGAGGATAGAGGAATTCCTGATGTAGAGGTAAAATTCGTAAATATTAGGAGGAACACCAGTGGCGAAGGCGTCTATCTGGTTCAAATCTGACGCTGAAGCGCGAAGGCGTGGGGAGCAAACAGGATTAGATACCCTGGTAGTCCACGCTGTAAACGATGAATGTTAAATATGGGAAGCTTACTTTCTGTATTACAGCTAACGCGTTAAACATTCCGCCTGGGGACTACGGTCGCAAGATTAAAACTCAAAGGAATTGACGGGGACCCGCACAAGCGGTGGAGCATGTGGTTTAATTCGATGCAACGCGAAGAACCTTACCACTCCTTGACATGGAAATCATACCTATTCGAAGGGATAGGGTCGGTTCGGCCGGATTTCACACAGGTGTTGCATGGCTGTCGTCAGCTCGTGTCGTGAGATGTTGGGTTAAGTCCCGCAACGAGCGCAACCCTCATCCTTAGTTACCATCAGATAATGCTGGGGACTTTAAGGAAACTGCTAGTGATAAACTGGAGGAAGGTGGGGATGATGTCAAGTCATCATGGCCCTTATGGAGTGGGCTACACACGTGCTACAATGGTGGCTACAATGGGCTGCAAAGTCTCGAGACTAAGCCAATCCCTTAAAAGCCATCTCAGTTCGGATTGTACTCTGCAACTTGAGTACATGAAGTTGGAATCGCTAGTAATCGTGGATCAGCATGTCACGGTGAATACGTTCTCGGGTCTTGTACACACTGCCCGTCACGCCATGGGAATTGGTTTTACTCGAAGCTAATGGCCTAACCGCAAGGAAGGAGTTATTTAAAGTGGGATCAGTGACTGGGGTGAAGTCGTAACAAGGTAGCAGTAGGGGAATCTGCAGCTGGATTACCTCCTTAGGCTTTGTACGTAATTCACCATTTTAAATAATAGTGTCATTATGTACTATACTGCTGTCTTTACTTCTACTTTATTTTTTAATTTCTCGATAACGAAATTTTATGAGTAATAGGCCTCTTTCCCCATATTTACAAATATATAAAGTACAAGTTACTAGTTTTTTTTCTATTATGCATAGATTGACTGGTATCTTGCTATTTCTTTTATTAATCATACTTTCTTGGTATTTTATATTATATGTTTACTCCCCTAAGTTAATTATAGTAAGGTGCTTAAATGCATTATTGTTCACTCCTGTTGCTAAATTAGCTTATATCTTATGCTTTGTAAGCTTTATGTATCATTTTCTTAATGGTATTCGTCATTTATTGTGGGATGCTGGGCTTAATTTAGAAATTGCTAGTGTTTTAAAAAGTGCTATGTTACTAACAATAATGCTATTTCTTTCTACTATTGCTTTTTTATTTATATTTATATGAGTCAATCTATAAATTCAGTACATCATTGGTGGATCCAGCGTGTTTCTGCGGTGATTTTGTTATTTTTATTTCCTTGGTTTATTTACTCATTTTCTTGCACATTTTATGTTGATAGCCCTTTATCTTTTAATGAAAAATTATTTCAGGCTATTAATCATCCACTAGAGCTTTTGTTTTTTGTTATATTGGTGTTTTGCATTTTTTGGCATGCAGTTCTTGGAATGCAGGTAGTGTGTGAAGATTATATAGACAGCGTACCTCTAAGGATTTTTACAATTACATGCATGAAATACTTATCAAGCATTACTTATATAGTCCTTGCTTTTACGACTTTTTTCTTTTATAGGCATATTTTCTTGTAAAGTTGCCAGTTCTATGTTAATATATTATTAGTGTACTAGTTTTATTATTGAACTATAGCGATTTTGGTTTAGCAATATGTTAGAGACATTGAAAAAGTGGGGAATAGACCTTACGCTAAAGGTGAAGGATCTATTTAGTTCATCTGAGTCTCAAGTTTATGTCAAAGACCTTAGGAAGGTAATGATATATGAGGATGGAAGAAAGTGTCAATATCCAAAAAATTATGATCAGATTGTAGATTCTGGGAGAGTTGTAAAAAAAAATGACAAGCTTGTAAAAGATAAAGACGGAAATCCAGAGTACCAGCTTATATATAATGAATACAAATTTGATCTAGCCTTGGTTAAGGAAATTGATAAAAAATCTTACTTTACTATTGACTTTTTAGTTAGTAAAGGTAGGCGTGAGGTTAATGATTATAGTAAATTTTATAATCCATTTAAGTTTTCAAAAATAGATCTTGAAAAACACTTGCCGGTCTTTGAGGTTGATACTAAGTTACTTAGATTAACTAATTCTTCTTTTCTTGCTAAAAAAGGTTGCTTCATCAATGATGAAACGGGAGAAGTTGATGAGAAAGATAGAAATGAAAAAGGAAGAAATGGAAAATTACTATACGCTAGTGATTACAAGAAGCTAAGCACCCATTTTTCAGAAATTAGAGATCAGGATGGTAATCTAGAGCTAGATAAAAGTCTTATATCTGTTTCTATCGTTTTTGCTACAAGCTTGGCTAAAGTTTGTACTAAATTGTTGACCTCTCTTCCTATAAAGTTAGGGGAGTATTTAATAAGCGAACAAAACCCAATTGCAAAGTCTTTTGGCTATCTTTTGTTCACCCCTGCAATGGCAGTAAAAAATTTAGTGAATATGGGAGCTACCATACTTAAGGCTCCAATTTTATTGTTTGTAGCAAATGAGAAAAAGTATGGTGATGCTTATCTTACTATGTGGAAACACCAATTGAAAGAATGTTGGAAAGAAGTAAAAAGCGACTTTAATGTTGTTACAAATGGGGAAAGGCCAAAGCCGAAGCAGAAGGATCATAAGCCACTTAGCATAGCGGGTACATGGAAAGAGCTTAACGCTAGAAAATCAGATATTGAAAAAAACTTAGAGAAGGGGTTGAGCAAAAATAGTGAAAGTATAGATAAATCTAGAGAACTAGGTGTTGGAGAAAGCTTGAAGGAAAAGTTGCAAAACAAAACTGATGAAAAAGTAGCTGCAGCCGTTAATCAAAAAAGCAACACTCCTTATATTGATAGAGAGAGAGAAAGAAGACAAGATTCATCAAAAAATTTAGGGACTCCATCACGCTCGTAGTCAACCATCACTTTAAATTACTTTTTACTTTAATCATCTCACAATAAAAACTTGCATGCATTTTGCCGTTAGTATAAGATATTAATCAAACAATTAATATCTTGATTAAATGCGCCCTGTAATACTGTGTGGTGGTAGTGGCAGCAGACTTTGGCCTCTATCTAAGCCAAAGCAATTTCAGAAAATATTTAGTCAGAATACTATGTTTCACAACACTTTGTTGAGGCTAAAAGGCGATTATATGCCACCCATCATTACCACAAATATACAATATGAGTCATTATTGATGCAGGAATTACATGCATTACAGGAATGTAAAGTAGTTTTTGAACCAGTTAAAATTGGGACAGCGGCAGCAATACTAATTGCTGTGCTTCTCTGCGATAGGAACGAGACAATCTTAGTTCTGCCTTCAGACCATTTTATAGGTGATTTGAATAGTTTTTATGTTTCTATTGAGAAAGCGTCTGAGCTAGCCTCTAAAACTAACTCTATAGTCACTTTTGGGATAAAGCCTCATGAATTCAATTCGGAATACGGCTATATAAATGCAGTATATGGTCAGAAAGGGAAATATCACATAGTAAAGAGCTTTATAGAAAAGCCTGAATATGAGCTGGACAATAATCATTATTGGAACTCTGGAATATTTGTGTTTAAAGCAAAACGCTATATAGATGAGATAAAAAAAATTGCTCCGACTCTCTATAATTTATGTTGTGAAAGTATGAAGCATTTTGTACCACGAGAGAGATTTCTGTATTTAGAACAGCAAAATTGTGCAGGAATGGGTGATACATCTATTGATCACCTAGTGATAGAAAAAGCAGAAAATATTGCAATGGTAGAAGCTAATTTTGATTAGATGGATATTGGTACTTGGAGTTCAGTTTTAGAACTGAGTAAGAGATTTAGTGAGAATTTAGTTTTATTTTAGCATGTGACAAAAGGAAGAGAGCCAGTTTTGATGACAGAAAATGGTGAAAAGATTTTATTAGGTAGAGTTTATAAACGGCAAAATAAGAGCCTAATGTTGTTCATTAATAAAGTTAAAGAAGCAAAGCCAACAAGGAAAGAGATTAAGCCATGGGGATTTTATAGTGTGATTTTAATGGGTAAGGATTTTCTTATAAAATACCTTTTTATAAATCCACTGAGCTGCACTTCTAAGCAATTTCACCACTATAGAGATGAGTACCATATAATACTATCAGGGGTTGGATGCGTGAGTTTAGATGACAAAACATATGCTATAACAAAAAATCATGTAGTAGAGATTCCAAGGAAGGTGTTTCATAAAATTGAGAATAAAAGTACAAGATTTCCTCTTGAGATAGTTGAGTTTCAGGTAGGAAAGTTTTTATCTGATAATGATATAGTAAGATTGGACGATATATATGGAAGGTCTTAATATAGAATATTGAATATATTCTATAAGCTTGCTAAATTTAGACAACCTAATTTGAGGTAAAGGAAAAATTACAGTTATATGAAGCATAAAAAGTATGATATTTAAATCTTAGTATAATGTCTATTGCCTTTGAATTTACTATGGCTATTCGCTATTTGCGAGCAAAGAATTCTAGATTTTGCTCTATAATGGCCTTGTTTTCTATTATTGGTATTGCTCTTGGAGTTGCAACGCTAATAGTAGTAATGTCTGTAATGAATGGGTTCAGAGCAAAGCTGCTCGACTCTGTACTTGGCATTAATGGCCATATTAATGTTTACTTTGATAGAAGCATAAATTCAGATTACCACGCAGTGTTAAAATCTATTGAGAAAATCCCAGGTGTATTAAAAGCTACTTCTATGACCAATGATCAAGTAATCGTTGCAGCAAATGGTGGAATTGCAGGTAGTGTAGTTCGTGGTGTATCAGCTAAAGACTTATTTAATAACACTACCGTTACAAATAATGTGATTGTGGGTAATGTGGAAAAATTCGATGAAGGAGTAATAATAGGGGCACGATTGGCAGAAGCCTTGAATATTGATTATGGTGATAATATTATACTTGTATCTCCTGAAGGATTTGATGTATTGCTTGATGAAATGCCAAGAATGAAAGAATATAAAGTTGTAGCAATATTTGATATGGGTATGTTTGAGTACGATAATACCTTGATGTATATGCCCATGAAATCAGCTCAGGCTTTTTTTAATTATAAAGATAGTGTGAGAAATATAGAAGTGTTTGTAGATGATATTGCTATGGCTAATAAGCTAGCAAACGCTATAGCAAAAGAAACAGGAATGAAAGCTAAAAGTTGGCAATCTCAGCAAAGCCATTATGTTAATGCTTTAAAAACTGAAAGAAATGTGATGTTTTTAATTCTTACTTTGATTATAGTTGTGGCAGCATTCAATATTGTTTCAAGTTTGATGATGATAGTGCAAGAAAAGAAATCCGCAATTGCAATTATGCGTACGTTTGGTGCAACAAGTGGAAGCATTATGCGCATATTTTGTGCTTGTGGGCTGTTAATTGGTTTTACAGGAACTTGTCTTGGCTCTGTTATAGGAGTTATTTTTTCTCTCAACATTGAAAATATTAGAGTGTTTTTAGAAAACATTACCAACATCAAGCTATTTGATCCTATGATATACTTTTTTTTAAGTTTGCCAGTGATATTAGTTTCTCAAGATGTAGTGAACATTTCTGCACTTGCATTGTTCTTGTCATTTTTAGCAACAATTCCTCCTGCATTGCAGGCAGCTGCACAAGAACCAGCGGAGATATTACGTTATGAATGATACTCGAAAAAAATGCATAGGTTGGTTCTTAATTATATTGTTATTTGTTAGCCATATTGCAATAAATAACATAATATTTTTCAAAATAAATCAGCAAGAAAGTGAAAATAGTATAAATGGTTTAACGGAAAAGATGGATGAACTTAGAGTATTGCTTGAAGTGAATCAATCTAGGGTAGAGAAAAGGATATTTGACTTAAAGAGAAATCTGCACACTCAATGTGAGCAAGGTGATGGTAGTTTAAGGCATAAGAACCTCGCAAAGTTGCTGCTACTTGTGATTAAGATGAAGAATTCGTTATTGCGAGAAGCCAAGTTTGATAATCATATAAATTCAATAAAGCCTTTGATATCAGAGCTTGACGATCCAGAGATAGAAAATGCAGTAAATGAATTGGAAAATTTGAAAGAGGTAGATACTTTACGCGGGTTGAAATTGTCTTTTGAGAAGAACATGACTGTTATTAACTACAATAAAAGTAACTTGTTTAAAAAAATCATTTCAAATTGGATAAAGATAGATGATCGTAGTGATCCACTCAGGTTAAAGCTTGCGGAAATTGAAGAATTAATAAGCGATAATGATTGGCAGAGCATAGCCACCGCAATAAGTGACTTAACATACCCAGAATTCAAACCATGGCTTAATAAATTGAATGATTTTATTGTAGCTTTCAAGAATACTTCAATAATATATCGTCACTTATTACAATACATCTCATGATTTATTTTATAATTTTTGCTTTTTCGTTTTTATTTGGCATATGGATCAAGGTAAGTGGTGAAGTAATAAAATTGGAATTAGGCAATTACACTATAAGTATTGATCTATATTTCGTTATTCTTGCTTGCGTAGTCTTATTATTTTTATTGATTGCAGTTGCACGTTTTTGTTCTTCTATTTCCTCAACATTTGCTAACATAAAAAATAGAAGAAGTAGTAGGGAAGAATTGCTTCTCTTTGAAGCTTTCTTTAGCTTAGACTTAGGTAATATAGAGAACACCAATAAGCTAATTAAAAATCTAAATGAAGAAAGTGATAAATTATCTTTAGTAAAGCTCTTTAATTCAGGTAAAACGGGAAATTACAGCTTTTTCAGCCATAATTTAACGAGTATTGCAAGTAAAAATCGCAACTTAGCTCTACTTCTGATCAATAAACTGATTATTCACCTAAAGCAAGAAAGGTTAGTCTTTCAAAAATTTATAGAATATTGCTCTAGTTCAATTAATGATAAAATTTTGTCTATTCCCTTTCAAATAGAGCATTGTATATTGCAAGAAGATTGGATAAATGCAATTTCAAAGTTAAAGGAAGCTATCAAATTCAATATTTTTCTTCCCTTTGATCGTAAAAAGATGTTAGCGGTTTTTTATTGCGCTTTAGCAAAGCAATACGAAAGTAAAGGAAGTTTTTACAAAGCTATAGATTATTTAGCTAAAGCACAAAGTTATTATGCAACTTTTCAGCCCATCAATTATTTAAAGGCAGAATTATATATCAAGCTTGAAAAAATCAGAAAAGCTTCCACAGTATTAGAGGAAGAGTATAGAGTAAATCCTACTCCTCAATCAGCTAGAATGTATATCAAGTTAAATAATAAAGGCGCTGAAAGACTATATAACTTACGCCCTGATTATTATTTTAGTTATTGCTTGCTTGCTTTGTCTTCAATTAGCTTAGGGAAATATGATCTTGCAAGTCAGCATTTAGATATTGCTATGAAAAAAGCTAATTACATATCAATCTACCTTGTTATGGTACAGCTCAAGATTATGTTGCAAGAGTATGATCAAGCAATTTATTGGTTAAACAGGATGGACTCAGAAGCTGTGCCTGATCCAGGTTGGAAATGTGCTGATTGTAATAAAGAGCTAAAGCAATGGGATTATAAGTGCTCAAGTTGCAATAGTCTTAATTGTATTCACCTTATATTATAAGACTCCATAAGGTGTGATACTTTTACATCGAGATTGCTTTAATATAATCTTTATCTCAAAACAGTAAATCTGTGAGTTTCTTAATTAGGTTTGACTCCAATGTCAAAAAAACTTGTTTTTAGACATTACCAGTTATATATTTTAATAAATTAGAATTATATACAAAATGAAGAGCTTAAAGGAATTATCCTTAAGAATTAAAAATATTAAGTCTGTGCAGAAAACCACGAAAATAATGCAAATGGTTTCTGCAGCAAAATTATTACAAAGCCAAAAGAAATTATCAAATTCAAAATTGCATATATCTAAGCTGCATAGCATTATTTCTTCACTAGCGCTATCAGCGGATCAAGAGTTACTAGCAAGAATTCTAAATATCAATAATGAAGATTCTTTCCTAGTATTTATTATTGCATCTGATCGTGGTTTATGTGGCAGCTTTAACTCCTCTGTTGTTAAATTCAGTCAGGAGCATACAAACAAATTAATTGCAAATGATAAGAAAGTAGACATTGTTTTTTTTGGTAAGAAAGCTTTTGAGACAGGCAAAAATAGATTTAATTCTAAAAATATCTTGAAGGTTGAAAATAGTAAGGGAATCAAACTAAAGCGTGTGGAAGCCTTGGTTAGTGATATAGATCTAAGTAAATACAATAAAGTTAAGGTTTTTTACAGTAAATTCTATAATACCTTCATGCAAAAGCCAATATTAGAAACAATAAAACCATGGAGTAAAGACTCATTATTAATTGATAATTCTGTAGTTAGTCCTCTAACAGATTACGGCTATGAGTATGAACCACAAAATATTGAGTTTATTTTAAAATCTTTGACTCAAGATTATGTTACAGCTGCTCTTTATTCTGCTTTACTTGAAAGTGCAGCAAGTGAAAATAGTGCTAGGATGGTTGCTATGGAATCAGCAAACAGAAATACAAAAGAAATGCTAAATAAACTAGCATTACTTTATAATCGTTCTCGTCAAGCAGCAATTACAACTGATTTGATTGAAGTTATAGGTGGTGCAGAATCTTTATAGAAACTCAAGGAATGAAAAATGAATATATTAAATATTGCAGCAGATATCACTAAACTAATAAAAAAGCAGAATCAAGACGCAGAAGTTACAATATATGAAACTAATAAGACCTCGGTTTCTCAGCGTCTATCAAAAATTGAACAAATATCACAATCTAGAAACTGTACTGTCGGAATTAGAGCTATAGCAGGTAAGAACAAAGCTGCGTATATTTCCACAAACGATTTGAATAATCTTAGTAGTGCAGTGAGCCAAGTGGTGGAAATGGCAAAGAATGCCCAGGAAGATCATTATATTAGTTTTGCTGTAGATGGCAGTAATTATATCTCTTCTGCAGATTTAAATATCTCAGATAATAATGTTGTAACAATTGATAAATTAAAAGAAATTACTGAAGCTACAGAAAATTCAGCTCTTGCACATAAAAATATTATTAATTCCGAAGGAGCTTCATCTTCACATACTTCAGTAAATACAGTATTATCAACCGTTTCTGGTTTTGTTGGTTCATTTAGTAAGTCAATTTTTGTTAATCAGGTTTCTGTTGTTGCTGGAGAAAAGAGTGAAATGAAAATAGGCTACGATTACGATGTAGCATGCAACTTCAGTGATTTAAAAACACCGGAGTCAATAGGGAAAGAAGCAGCAAAAAGAGCAATAGATCAATTGGGTTCATGTACAATCAGGACAGGCAAATTTCCGGTTGTTTTTGAAAAAAGAGCAGCAAAAGAGCTAGTAAAGAGCTTTGCTTCTGCCATAAATGGTAGCAATATTGTAAATAACAGCTCTTTTTTGAGAAATAGTTTAAATAATCAAATTTTTAATACCGAGATTAGCATTGTTGATGACCCATTGTTACCAAGGGGTATAACATCAAGACCGTTTGACGGGGAAGGAATAATGAGCAGAAGAAATGAATTTGTAAAAAATGGAGTACTGCAAAACTGGATTTTAGATCTATATTCGGCTAGGAAATTAAACTTGGAAACGACCGCAAATGCAACTCGTGCAAGTAATGCTGCAATTATTCCTTCAGCTAGTAATTTCTATTTCAAAAATGGTAATAGATCATTTGAGGAATTAATTGAGGAAGTAAAAGAAGGAATATATGTAACTGATTTATTTGGTTTTGGTGTTAATTTAATCAATGGCGATTATAGTCAAGGTGCATGCGGATTTTTTATAGAAAATGGTAAAATAACGTATCCAATACACGAGATTACTGTTGCCGACAATTTGAAAAATATGTTTAGCAATTTAGTTGTTGCAAATGACCTAACTTTCTGTGGGCAGTTTAATTCACCAACGATTAAAGTTAGCGAAATGACAGTAGCAGGTTCACTTAGTGATTAAAAATTTTAGTTGCATTAAGTACAATAATTGTGTACATATTACTATGTAATGTTAAGAATAGACTATGGAGTATAGAAGTTTAGTTGCAGTAACTAAGCTTAAAGCATTCTAAATCGTAATTTCAAAGTTTTTCATCACATTAATAATATTAGTTAGTAGTTTAGGAGTTATCCATATGGAATTTGGTAATATAAAATGGTTTAATGTTGAAAAAGGCTATGGTTTCATCAAGCCAGAAGGTAAAGGTGAGGACGTTTTTTTACATGTTAGTACATTAGAACGTTCAGGAATAAGACCTGATGCACTTCGAGGAGAGGATAAAAAGAGAGGAATGAAAGGGGAAAGAGTAAGTTATGAGCTTAAAGAAGAGCGTGGTAGGAACGGAGAAGATAAAAAGTCTGCAATAAATTTAAGATTGGAAGATTAGTCTATCGTGAAGCTTTTTAATAGGGTAATGTATTGTGAGTAATTTTCATGAAATGGGGCTTCCAACTTTGCTTAGGCAAGCTCTAAGTAAAAATAATCTTTGTGTTCCAACCCCGATTCAGGTGCAAGCGATTCCTCTAGCTCTTCAAGGCAAAGATATTCTTGGGTCTGCTCAAACGGGAACTGGAAAAACCTTAGCGTTTGCTATTCCACTGGTTGCTAAATTGATGAATGAGCCAAGCATTGGTTCAGCTTTAGTCATCGTGCCAACCAGAGAGCTTGCTCATCAGGTAACAAGTGAGATAAGAAAACTCTTATCTCAAAGTTCTTTACTAAGAGTTGCTTTGTTGATCGGAGGCGAGCCTATTTTTAGGCAGCTAAATCAGCTTCAGAGAAAACCACAAATTATAATAGGTACTCCTGGTCGTATTATAGACCATATTGAGCGTAAAACTTTAGTTACTCGGAATGTTGGTATTCTTGTGCTTGATGAGACGGATCGTATGTTTGATATGGGCTTTGGAATTCAGATTGAAGAAATTATGAAGCATTTGCCTAAAATAAGGCAAACTCTTATGTTTTCTGCAACTCTTCCTGGAGAAATAGTAAAACTTACTGAAAAATATCTTAATCAACCAGAGCGTGTTTCTGTTGATTGCCAGGCTACAACTTCTGTAAAAATTAAACAAGAAGTTGTTTATGCATCAGAATCAGAAAAATATGGCAAGCTTGTTACACAATTATGTCAGCGCAAAGGATCGATCATTATTTTTGTCAAAACAAAGCGAGGAGCGGATCAGCTAGCTGACAAATTGCACAAAGATGACTATAGCGCTTTGGCAATTCATGGTGATTTAAGGCAGCACAAGCGTGAAAGAGTCATTGATTCTTTTCGTCGTGGCCGCAATCAAATCATGGTTGCAACAGATGTTGCTTCTCGCGGCCTTGATATTCCGCACATTCAACATGTTATCAATTATGATGTACCACAATCGCAAGCTGATTATGTTCATCGTATAGGTAGAACTGCACGTGCGGGAGCTGAAGGATTTGCATTATCTTTTGTTACACCTCAAGATAAGAGAAGACTGCCTGCACTAGCAGATAAAGAAGGAGAGCCAAATTTTGATTGTAGTATGCAATCTCAAAAACGTAACAGCAAAAAGATCTTTAAAAGGCCAAGTACGTTAAAGGCTAAATATGGTAGAAAAAAGATCAATGTATTTAAGAAGAAAAGCAGAGTACTAGAAAAAGCGTATTAATGTACTTAACTATTCTTCTATTCTTTAAAAGCTCCAGTAAACTTGCTGCAAAGTGAAGTGATTGGAGGATGGTAGAAAGAATATATAGCTAGCCCAAATTAGATTTACCTACAATTTGATAATCTTAATTCTGCTGCTTATAACGTTTTGAGATTATCACAACGGTATAATGTTAGGCTGTGTGGACTATAATCTGTAGCTTAATTCAATTTGGCTACAACGAGCTGCTAGATTTCAGTTTTTTTAATAATTGTGTGCTACTAATTATATATAAATTTACTCTTTTAAAGAGAATAGATGATTTCTAAAAATTTAGAGGCAAGTTTAAATAGAGCGTTACAGATTGCTTCTGATTGTAAGCTTAAATATGCAAAAGTGGAACATTTGTTGCTAGCATTAATCAAAGATGTGGATGTAAATTATGTTTTATCAAGATGTAACATCAGAGCTGGTGAAATCATAAATATAGATAATATTATATTAAGGAATGATCGTGGTAATAATGCAAAAGGTTTTTTACAAGACAACTCCGAATTAACTGTCAATAAAGTTGAGCCTGATGTGCTATTTCAACGCATAATACATAAAGCCATGATACGAGCTCATCGTCTGGGAAGAAAAGAAATAAATGGAGCAAGTATTCTATTAGAGATTCTGTCTGAGCAAGATTTATACATTGAAGAGCTATTACGCAAACAGAATGCAAAGGATTCTAATTTGATTTATAACATATCCAATATAAAATATTCAGGTGATATAGAAGAATATGTAACTAATCGCAAGATAAAACTTGATAAGAATAACGATATCTCTACTGTAGCAAATAAAGGTGAATTATTAAAAGATGAAGAAGTTCTACAAAATTATTGTAGAAATTTAAATGATTATGCAAGAAGCAAAAAAATAGATTATGTCATTGGTCGTGATTATGAATTAAATCGCACTATAGAAATCTTGCTAAGACGCAGAAAAAATAACCCTTTATATGTCGGAGAACCAGGTGTTGGTAAAACAACAATAGTTGAAGGCTTGGTATTGAAAATTATTGAAGGTAGTGTTCCGAGTGCACTGAGATCCAGCATAATTTATGCTTTGGATTTAGGATCACTTCTTGCAGGAACACGCTATAGAGGTGACTTCGAAGAGAGAATAAAATCTATAATAAAAGTAATTGAGGCAAAACCTGGCGCTATTCTTTTCATTGATGAAATACACACTATTATTGGAGCGGGTTCAACAAGTGGCAGCTTTCTTGATGCTGGCAATCTGCTCAAACCTGCACTTGCAAGAGGTGCGTTGCGTTGTATAGGTGCAACTACATATAGAGAATATAGCAATAGCTTTGAAAAGGATAAAGCATTAGCAAGGAGGTTTCAAAAAATTAATGTAAAAGAGTCTTCTATTAATGATACAGTAAAGATACTAGATGGTATAAAGCATTACTATGAAAGGTATCATGGAGTATATTACACGAAACATGCCATTAAATCTGCAGCTGAACTTTCACACAAGTATATTACTGGGCGAATATTACCTGATAAAGCAGTTGATGTTATAGATGAAGCAGGGGCATATTGTAAGTTACAAAAAAACAGGCGAAAAATTATAAACAGTAGAGATATTAAGAATACTATCACTAGGATTACAAACGTACCTTGCGAGCTTGATGATGTGCAAAGAGTAAAATCTTTGAAAGAAAATCTCAAGAAAGCCATTTTTGGTCAAGAGCAAGCGATAGAGTCTCTTGTTAATTCTATTAAAATTGCTAAATCTGGTCTGAGAAGTTACAGTAAACCCTTGGCAAATTATCTTTTTGCAGGACCAACTGGCGTAGGTAAGACTGAGCTTGCAAAGAAATTAGCACAGAATATGGGTATGAACCTTATACGATTTGATATGTCCGAGTATATGGAACCTTACACAATATCTAGAATGATTGGTTCCCCTCCTGGATATGTGGGTTACGACCAAGGTGGATTGCTTACAGAATCTGTATCTAACAATCAATATAGTGTGGTACTTCTTGATGAAATTGAGAAAGCTCATAGTGATATTTACAATATATTACTACAAGTCATGGATTATGGTTATGTTACAGATACTTACGGGCGTAAAGTTAATTTTTCCAATACAATTTTAATTATGACAACCAATGCAGGTGCATTTGAGCGTAGCAAAAGTTCTATTGGCTTTGGGTATAAGGACTTTAATATTGGTGATAGCGAAAAAGCAGTAGAACGGATTTTTAGCCCTGAATTTCGTAATCGCTTGGATGCAGTCATTTCTTTTTCTGACCTCAATTTAGATGTCATTTTGTATATTGTGGATAAATTTGTTCAAGAATTGAAAAAGCAACTTATGCAAAAGGGCATAAGTTGCTTAGTCGAAGAGGAAGTAAAGTTTTATCTTGCACAAACTGGCTACAGCAAAGAAATGGGAGCACGTCCGATAGAGAGGTTGATTGAAAAAGAGATCAAAAGTCATTTGGCTGAAGAAATGCTGAATCGTCAATTAATCAAAGGAAAGAAATTAAGGATTTATATGGATAAACAAGAAATTGCTTTTAATATAGTTTAAATTCTTGCTTGAGTATTAAATTTGTAGTATAAGCCTCATTTTTTAATGAGGCTAAAGTGGCAAGTTTAACTAGAAATCAATATTACAGTAATCAAGATTTACGGAATTTATTTTCAAGACTGGGAATAAAAGTGGAAGAAGTAATAAGCCAGGAGTTTGATGATGTACTTAAGTTAGTTGAGCGGCGCTTTAGAAAAGCTTCATTAAAATGTCACCCTGATAAAGTAATAGGAGAGAAAGAAAAAAAGTAGCTGAAGAAAAGTTTAAAAAACTTAGTGCAGATAAAGATAAGCTAGAGCAATATCTTAATGCTTTAAAAGCAGCTGGCATATCTATACCATTACAGCAAGAAGAGCAAAGAAAAACCTATGAGATTTTATCACGTAGAAGTAAAGCTATAAATAGAGCATTTTTATTTTTTATATTAGCAAATGTGATACTTGGTCCGTCGCCTAAAGTCAAATATTACTTATCGCAACTTGCTAACAGTGGCAAAGTGCAAAACATCGCTTCTCAATTTTATGCATTCAGCATAGGGATTTGGCCATTGTTGTTCATGATATCCTTTGGCATTATTTATGCAGCAAGTAAACAAAGTGGTTCACAAGAAGGAAATATGGATAGATTCAACCGAAGGTTTAATTTACTTATTGCTGCTGATAATTATGTGATATGTATTGCAGTAGCGTTTGCTGTGTGCAGTTTAGCATCGGAAATTGCACAAAATGGCTGGCCTGTTCAATATGGAACAATGCTGATAGTTAATTTGGCATTGGATTTATTACTGATTGCTTTACTTAGAACTTTTACGAAAGCTTCTGAATTATATAGTGAGCACTGCATCCAGCGTTTATACGAAGAAGATGCAGAATTTAGCTACAAGGAAAAGTTTGCATGGTATGACTATAAATCAGTGCTTATGCCGCTCATTATTCCTATTGTTAAAATGTATTTTGAAGATTTAATTCAAGAAAAACCACAACAGCACACCACCGATCCTAAAGTTACACCTTTAAATATAGGTGTAGGAGCAAGAGTATAAAAAGGTCTTTGCTTCAACTATAGTTTTTGCTACACTTTAAGTAAATTTGAAGATGTTAATGAGTGAAGAAGTAAAACAAATCCTAAGTTATTACGAAAGTGAAAATCCTGGAGTAAAAGCAAATCTTGCTCGTATTCTTATGCATGGAAAACTTAGTGGAATTGGCAAGTTAGTAATTCTTCCTGTAGATCAAGGATTTGAGCATGGGCCAATAAAAAGTTTTGAAGTTAATCCTGATGCTTACGATCCGCATTATCATTTTCAGCTTGCAGTTGATTCGGGAGTAAGCGCATATGCTGCTCCGCTTGGTATGATCGAAGCTGGTGCTTCAACTTATGCTGGAATGCTACCACTTATTTTGAAGCTTAATAGTGCTAACTCCTTGCACTCGAAAAACTTAACTTCTGATCAAGCAATAACTGCTTCTGTAAAAGATGCGCTGCGTTTGGGTTGCGTAGCTGTTGGGTTTACTATATATCCTGGTTCTGCTAAGTGCTTCGATATGATGGAAGAAGCTCGCGAAATTATAGCTGAGGCTAAGTCTTGCGGCCTTGCCGTAGTGCTATGGTCTTATCCACGCGGTGAAGGAATTTCCAAAGAAGGCGAAACAGCAGTTGATGTCATTGCTTATGCTGCGCATATAGCGGCTTTACTTGGCGCTAATATAATCAAAGTAAAACTTCCAATTAACTATTTGGAAAGGGAGAAAATAGAAACAGAAAATATTGAGTCATTATCTAAAAGAATTGAATATGTTAAAAGATCTTGTTTTGCAGGGAAAAGAATAGTAGTTTTTTCTGGTGGCGAGTCGAAATCAGTGAATGACATATGCAATGAAGCGAAAGAAATTAAGCAAGGCGGTGGTAATGGTTCAATTATCGGGCGTAACACTTTTCAAAGAAAAAGAGAGGATGCTTTATCTATGCTAAAAGATATAATGGATATCTATGCATAAAAAACGGCTGGGTGGCAGAATGGCTTATGCGGAGGACTGCAAATCCTTTTATACCGGTTCAATTCCGGTCCCGGCCTCTTACTCCAATTAGATCGTTTTTTCTTCTGAAATTTTAACAAGAAGTGTGGCTTTTAATGAAATATTTAAAAAAATAAGATACTATATTCAAAATATAAGCAGTAAAATGCCAAAGAGATTAACAGAAGTTTTATTATTGATTGGTTTGCCCTTCTTGCTTACCAGTTGCACTTTTCACTATTTATTAAAGAGCTCGTATACTCATCTTGCACCAGAAAAGTACCCTTCATCCAACAAACAGCCGGTTTACGTCGGTACAGCTTACAGTGCACAGACTATATATAATGCGTTATTTAATGACTTTCTGTTAATAGGTAAGTCATCATTCACAGCCAAACATGGGCGTGCTAGTCAATATGTTAACTATGGAAGAGAAGTTGGAGCAGATGTGATAATCGTATCATTTCAAAATATGCAAAAGGATAAAGAGCATTTTAGCATCACAGAAAAACTATTATGGGACACAAGCTTAACAACATTTCATACAAGGACCATTATAAACTTTGATCAGGACGTACTCTTTCTAAAAAAGGTAGGTGATGCAAAAGCTCCATGGGAATATGTCAAAGGAGAGTTCAAGCTTCACGAAAAAGACGATACTGATCCATATCTAGGGAATTGGGTGGGGTATAGAATATGCAAGATTGCAATATCTTCTTCAGAAGATGAATACTTAGGATTTGTAAATGAAGATAATTGTAAAGAAAAATCTGGAATAAATAAGATGCTTGCTTGGAAAAATGGGGATGTAAGGTTGCGGATTAATAAACAATCAAAACAGGGATTTTATTTAAATCGAAATAAGATTCCTATACTAATAAAATCTCAAATTAACAAATTTGGCCACCTCGAATTAGTAGATAAAAATACTGATCAAGTTCTGGTTTCCCTTCAGAAAAATTAGTTTTTACTACTCATAGAAACTATATACTTACTATTTTGATAAACCTCAAGCTTTCTAAGTTATTCTTGTTGCATGGTAAAAAATAAACTAAAAATAAGCAAAGTGTTTTACAAAATGATATTACGTAATTTATTGTTTTTACTGCCGCCTGAAATTGCTCACTCCTTGGTAATAACGGCGTTAAAAAAGATGCCCTGTAGGAAACCTATAGAACTACCTAAGTCTTTAAATGTAAACTTTTTTGGTAATAAAATTAGGAGTCCTGTAGGTCTTGCTGCAGGTTTTGATAAAAATGCGGAAGTTGTAAAGCCGATGCTCTCATTTGGTTTTGGATTTATTGAGGCTGGTACTGTAACTAAACATCCCCAATATGGAAACAAGAAACCGAGAATTTTTCGATTAATTAAAGATGAAGGAATAATTAATAGATTGGGATTTAATAATAAAGGAATAGACTATCTTCTTAAACAGATCAGCGAAGCTAAGCTTGATGATTGCATTTTTGGCATCAATATAGGAAAAAACAGTACATCAAAGGATCAAATAAGCGATTATGTTGAGTTGCTAAAGATAGTATATGGAAAGAGCAATTATATAGTACTGAACATCTCATCTCCAAACACACCTAACTTGCGCAATTTGCACAATAAACAAGAATTATCCAAATTGTTGAAATCTATCACTCTAACCCGAAAATCAATCGATAGCTCTGAATCCATACCGATAATATTAAAAATTTCTCCAGATATAGATCAGCAAACAAAAGAAAATATCGCTGAGCTTACACTAGAATATAAAATTGACGGCTTAATAGTAAGCAACACTACGATAAGTCGAGATTCTTACTATAATGAGAGCGGTGGGTTGAGTGGCAGACCATTGTTTCAACTTTCAACTGAGTTATTGAGTGATATGTACAAGCTTACTAAGAGCAGAATTTTATTGATAGGATGTGGGGGAGTTTCAAGTGGTGTTGACGCATATGAAAAAATAAAGGCAGGAGCTTCTTTAGTTCAGCTATACACTGCTCTTGTATACCAGGGGCATCAAGTTGTGAACAAAATTAACCTGGAGCTTGCGGAACTAGTAAGAAGGGATGGATTTAGTAACGTTACTGAAGCGGTGGGTTGTATACATTAATTTTGGAAGTGGTGGTATTATTTTAATAAAATAAAACTAATTCTCTGGTATAAAGGTGGTAGAAAGCGTTTTTCTTTTGAATGATGAACATGAAAGTTTTGAACGATATAATATCTAAAGTTATTAATTATCAATTTACAGATCATGCAATATTAGAAGAGGCATTAACCCATCCAAGCGTAAATAAAAGGAATAGCGAAGACCAGATCGTAAGCTACGAAAGGCTAGAGTTTTTTGGCGATAGTATTTTGAACATGGTTGTATCTGCTATGCTGTTTAAAATGTTTCCTGAAGAAAAAGAAGGAGCATTGGCAAAAAGAAAAACGGATTTAGTTTGTGGTAGTACCATTGCTAATGTTGCTAAAGAAATAGAGTTAGGTAACTTTATCATCATGAATAATAGTGAACGTTGCAACGGAGGGAAATGTAACTTAAAAAATTTAGAAAATTCGCTTGAGGCACTAATAGGTGCAATTTATATTGACGGTGGACTTGAGAGTGTTGAAAAATTTATTATCCGACATTGGGAAAAGCTAGCTAAAGACATCCTCGATCCTCCTCAAGATCCTAAAACTTCACTGCAAGAGTGGACTCAGAAAAACAAATTACCTTTACCAGAGTATGAACTTGTAAAACAAACTGGACCAGCACACAATCCTGAGTTTACTATATCAATTTTCATAGAGAATTATGGCAAAGTTTCTGCATGCGCTTCTAGTAAAAAAATTGCTGAACAAAAAGCTGCTGAGTTGATGCTAGAAAAAATTAGAAAAAACGACTCATTTTAAGCAAAATAGACACTAACATAAATTTTAAGTAAGTGAATAGCGAATACTCTTTAGTTCAGTTTACATATTTTTTTATCTCAGCCAAAATCTTATCAGATTGACTTTCATCTGAATTTAAATCAGCGACAAAGTGTGTGACATATTTCCCTTCAGGGCCAATAAGGTATATTATTGAAGAATGGTTAATTTCCTCTTCCCCATCTGTTTTACTTGCATATACTTTATACTTTGCAACTACTTCGTCTATTTTTTCTCTTTCACCAGTTAGCATTTGTATTCTATGGTCAAATTGCTGCTGAAATTCTTTAAGCCTTTCTGTATTATCGCGCTCAGGATCAACTGTGATAAAAAATGTTTGTAGCTTGTTGTCAGTTTTCTCGTCTAACTTTGCAAGTGTTTCTGAAATTATTCCAAGGTTCATAGGGCAAATTCTTTTACATGAGGAAAATCCAAAAAAAATCATCATATACTTATCTTTGAAATCACTACTGCGTACTATTTGCCCGTTTTGGTTAATCAAAGAAAAATCCCCACCTATTTTAATTTCTGTATTGTATGGGACAAAGATGCCTTTCTTAGTAAAATAACAATAACCTAAGAAGACAGCTGCTAATGCTATTAGTAGACTAGACAATAACCTTATAGACTTTACCATTAAAGCGTTCCTAATAAAATTAAATCATATATTAACTAGTTGACTGATTCAACATATTCCTTCCAAAGTGGATTGTTAATTTTGTCTAACAGTTTCTTATGCTCATCAAATTCTTCACTACTTGGTGAGTGTTCTCTGCGAGCTAAATTTCGCACTTTGTGCTGGATAAACGTGGAGTTATTGTCCTGATCACATTCATTATTAAACAGAAAGGTTTGCAATCCTCCTGTAAGCTCAACATAGACCTTTGCAAGCAATTGAGCATCAACTAATGCTCCGTGTAACTCTCTACCTTCCAGAGATATATCAAAACATTTACATAATGCATTTAAAGAAGCAGGTGACCCTATGAATTTTTTTCTTGCAAGTGGCAATGTATCTAGCACTCTATCTGAGGAAATTAACCTAGCATTTAACTTGCCTAATTCCATATTAAGGAACTTAACATCGAACTCAGCATTATGAATTACCAAAATGTCATTAGATATGAAGTCAAGAAATTCAAGTGTAACATCTGAAAATAGTGGTTTATCTTCCAAAAACTCCTCACTAATACCATGAATCTTAAATGAGTGGTAAGGTATATCTCTTTCTGGATTAAGATATCGATGAAATGTTTTGCCTGTTGGAATACGATTAATTAATTCCACACATCCTATCTCAATAATTCGATGACCAGACTCAGTGTCAAGACCTGTAGTTTCAGTATCAAGTACTATTTCTCGTAGCCTACTTTCCATCAGTTGTCATTTGTTGTTAAATTTTTATCATTACTTGCCTTCTTATAGTTAATAGAAACAAGTAACCAAGTTGGGTCTGATGAATTAATATTTTTTTTGAATTGCCATACATCCTCAACTTTGTTAATGGTAGACATACTACCTGATATGATGTCTCCTTCATTATTCTTAACAAAGTTAATTTGCTCTGAAAGGAAATATACTGCAACAAATATTACGTTTTTTACTAGTTTTATTTCTAAGATCTTTTGTGAAACGATAGAAACAATTATAGACTCGTGTACCTCTTTACGATGTTTAATTTTGTCCACAAAGCTGTTATACAAATCTTTGTCCAGAAGGGATTTTAATTGAGGTAAATTTCCTTGGTTAAAATATTTAATTATTAATTCAAAAGCTATGCTTGAACCTTCGATAAAATTGGAAATAGAGAAATCTCTGTTTTTTTGTAATATTTGTTCATAAGTAGCTTCTATTGAACTTTTGTCATTGCTATAAATATAATCTTCGATATTTTCTACTACATCCTCTTTACTTTGACTTACATCCAATACACCTGTTAGCTTTTTTAGGTTGAGACTGGCTGATTTTCCTAAAGAATTATATAAGCGTGAAAAAATAAACGCCGCTAGTAAAGCATATATTACAAGCTCTATCATGGTAACTTAACCCCTTGGTATATAAAGTATCTAAATATTATTAATTTTTGATAAAAATATGTTTTGCATATTAGCCTATAGTTAGGTTTGCTATTCGTTTATAAATGAATATATTATATAAGAAAGTATTAAATATCTCAACTTAATTAAAGGAGAAGTAAGAAATGTTACAACACAAAATGAAAATTCATGGTCAGTATGTCAAAGATTTTTCGTTTGAGAATCCAAATTCGCCATTCCTTCCTTCTAGTAAAGCTCCTGATATTAATGTAATGGTTAATATTAATTCAGCAAAATTAGAAGGAACAGAAAATAAAAAAGGAATAAGTGAAGAAAAGCCTTTTCATGAAATTACTTTGCATATAGAAGCCAAAGCAACGGTAAAAGATGAAGATGTAAAAGATAATATAGCTTTCATTTGCGAGGTAAAGTATTGCGGTATTTTTTCAATAGAAAACTTTACAGAGCTAAGTGAAGAAGAGGTGAGACAAGCTTTATTTATTGGTGGACCTACTTTTCTTTTCCCTTTTGCAAGAGAAATAATTGCAAGAGTTACAAGTGGTGGTGGATTTCCCCCACTGATGCTAGATCCTATAGATTTTGAAACTATATATGAGCAGCAAGGTCAACAACAAAAAAGTAACGGTAGTAATTCCAATTTTAACTAATATGATGTAACCTGATGAATAATTCTTTAAACGCAAAAACGACTTTAAACATTGACGGGAAGTCATACAACTATTTCAGCCTAAGTAGTGCTAGTGAATTTTTAGGAATAGATGTGACTAAGTTGCCCTGCTCGCTTAAGGTTCTGCTTGAAAATTTATTGCGCAATGAAGATGGAGTAAACGTAAAGCTGGATGACATAAGAGTACTAGCAGACTGCGTCAATAAACACACTAATCACGAAATTAGCTATAAACCAGCAAGGGTGTTGATGCAAGATTTTACAGGGGTTCCTGCTGTTGTTGATCTAGCTTCGATGCGGAGCTATGTAAAGCAAAATGGAGGAAGCCCGAGTAACATAAACCCATCTGTACCGGTTGATCTTGTGATTGACCATTCTGTTCAAGTAGATAGTTATGGAAGCACTTCCGCATTCAGTAAAAATGTTGAGCTAGAAGTAAAAAGAAATTTGGAGAGATATCAATTTTTAAAGTGGGGAGAGTCGTCCTTCACAAATTTTAGAGTAGTACCACCAGGTACTGGAATTTGCCATCAAGTAAACCTTGAGTATTTAGCGCAAGTTGTGTGTAATAATGATGGGGTCATATATCCTGACACTTTAGTTGGTACTGACAGTCACACTACAATGATTAACGGGTTATCAGTCCTTGGTTGGGGTGTTGGAGGCATAGAAGCTGAGTCTGTGATGCTTGGTCAACCAATTAGTATGGTGATTCCAGAAGTAGTTGGATTTAAATTAATTGGCAGACTACCGGAAGGAGTAACTGCGACTGATTTAGTGCTGACGGTTACCAGTATCCTAAGAACAAAAGGTGTTGTTGGTAAATTTGTAGAATTTTATGGTGATGGTTTAGATTATTTATCTCTAGCAGACAGGGCCACTATAGCTAATATGGCCCCAGAGTATGGTGCAACTTGTGGGTTTTTTCCAATTGATCAGAAAACACTCGATTATTTACATTTAACAGGGCGACCAGAAGAGCTGATCAAATTAGTTGAAGTCTATTCAAAAGAGCAGGGATTGTGGCGTAGCAGTAATGAGTTAGCATTTTTTGACACACTAGAGCTTGATTTATCAAGTGTAAAGCCAGTGATGGCTGGTCCTAAAAGACCACAGGATAAGATTTTCCTTTCAGAAGTAGCGGAATCTTTTTCTACATCTTTTCCTATTAATGAGACAAACAGACCTCCGTTGGAACCTATCTATGGCGATCAGCTCCAGAGTGGCAGCGTAGTGATTGCAGCAATAACAAGCTGCACTAACACCTCAAATCCAAGTGTGATGATTGCTGCAGGTCTTGTAGCTCGTAATGCAATTAAACTTGGATTAAAATCAAAGCCTTGGGTTAAAACTTCTCTTGCTCCAGGGTCACAAGTTGTGACAGAATATTTAGAAAAGTCTGGATTGCAGGTAGATCTAAATGCTTTAGGTTTTAATCTAGTTGGATATGGCTGCACAACTTGCATTGGAAATTCTGGTCCACTTAATAAGGATATAGAGGATGATATAAAAAACAAAAACTTAACTGTTGCTGCAGTTTTGTCTGGCAATCGTAACTTTGAAGGAAGAATTCATCCGTTAGTCAAAGCTAATTACTTGGCATCTCCGCCACTTATTGTTGCATATGCACTTGCAGGCACTGTGCAAATTGATTTGACAAAAGATTCAATATGCAAAGATAAGAATGGAAATGATGTCTATCTCAAAGATATATGGCCAACAAATAATGAAGTTGAGAGCTGTGTTAAAAGTGTTGTGACGCGTGAAATGTTCATACAAAAGTATAAGGATGTTTTTTCTGGTGATGAGCATTGGCAAAAGATAAAGTGTGAGAAAGGTGAAATCTATGATTGGGACGCGAAAAGCACTTATATACAAAACCCTCCCTATTTTGATAATTTATCGACTAAGAACAATGGAAGCAACATAGTTGATATAAAGAATGCGCAAATACTCGCGATGTTTGGCGATAGCGTCACTACCGACCACATTTCCCCTGCTGGAAATATTGCCTCAAATAGTCCTTCAGGCATATATTTAAAAGGTCTTGGAGTTGAACCGCAAGATTTCAATTCATATGGATCTCGCCGCGGTAACCACAACGTAATGATGCGTGGAACCTTTGCTAATATCAGAATAAGAAATAAAATGGTGAGCGCTGAGGGTGGCTATACAAAACATATTCCTTCTCAAGAAACTATGTCAATTTTTGATGCAGCAATGCAATATAAAAGAGAAGCTGTTCCATTAGTTGTTATTGCAGGACAAGAATATGGTACAGGTTCAAGTAGGGATTGGGCAGCAAAGGGTACTGCATTACTGGGAATTAAAGCTGTGATTGCAGAAAGTTTTGAACGCATACATAGGTCCAATTTGGTCGGTATGGGTGTTCTTCCACTTGCATTTCAGGATGGAGTAACGAGAAAGGTATTTGATGGTAGTGAGATAGTGAGCATAAAAGGTGAAGTAGTACCAAATGGAAATCTAGAATGTATCATTAAAAGAAAGGATGATTCAGAGCAATCCATTCAACTCAAGTGCTGTGTACAAACTGCAACTGAGGTTAAGTACTTGATGAGTGGTGGAGTGTTGAGCTATATACTTGCGCAGTCCTTTTGAGCTATCACAGTCATTAACTAGGTTTTTTGAATCGATTCTGGCTCTTTATTTAAATAATAATTTATTCGATGCAAAGTTATGATATAATCTTACCTTACATATGGTAAAGGGTGTTTTGTAGATAATTATGATCAGTTCTATACAAGAACCTAACGCATTACGAAAACGATTGCAGGCATTTTATCGTGCTGATGAAAAAAGTCACGTACGTTATCTTGTAGAAAAATCAGAACTTTCGGCTGATTCAAAAAACATAGTTTACAATATTGCAAAACAAATTGTCGAAAAGATTAGAGGTAGTAGATTAGGCATTATAGATTCTTTTATACAACAGTACTCACTTTCTAACGACGAAGGAGTAGCGCTAATGTGTCTTGCTGAATCATTACTTAGAATACCAGACGATTACACAATAGATGAATTGATCAAAGATAAAATTGCCAACCAAGAATGGAATAAACACCTGGGGCGTTCCTCTTCATTGTTTGTTAATGCTTCTACATGGAGTTTAATTATAGGAAGCAGTATATTAAGAAACAATGAAGAGGATTCAAAATTCTATCACATAATTTCCAGGTTATTGAAAAATTTAGGAGAGCCAATAATCCGCAAAGCGGTGAAACAAGCAATATCCATTCTTGGCAAGCATTTTATTGTTGGAGAAACTATAGAAAAAGCATTGGAAAGTGTGAAATCAGATGACTACAGTAAGTATTTATGCTCTTTTGATATGCTTGGTGAATCTGCTTGCACAGTTGAGGATGCGGAAGAGTATTTTAATTTATACATGCATGCAATAAAAGCCATAGGTGAATCTGCTGACATAAATGATTGCTTTAAATCTCAAGGGGTTTCAATCAAATTGTCTTCACTGCACTCACGTTATGAATTTAGCCAATTTGGTAATATAGCTGAAGAGCTGAGAGCTAAGTTGCTGGAACTGTGTCATGAAGCGAAGAAATATAACATTTCACTTTGTATAGATGCAGAAGAATCAGAAAGACTTGAGATGTCATTAGTTTTATTTGAGCAATTGCGTCTTGATGATTCACTTTCTAAGTGGGAGGGGCTTGGCTGTGCAAGCGTATCAAAAACGTGCTTTATCTGTTCTTGATTTTGTTGAAGATGTTGCCATTCGATCAAAGCATAAAATTATGGTGAGGCTTGTAAAAGGAGCATATTGGGACTCAGAAATCAAGCGCACACAAGAATTAGGGTTAATTGGTTATCCGGTGTTTACTAGAAAAAGCCACACAGATGTATGCTATCTTGCCTGTGCGCAGAAACTTTTAAGCAAAGAGAATCACTTTTATCCATGTTTTGGAACTCATAATGCTTATACTTTTGCTACTATAATAGAGCTTGCCGATAAAAATCATCCTGGGTTTGAGTTTCAGCGCTTACATGGAATGGGTAAAAGTTTGTATGATTATGCAATTTCAGAACTTGCAACAAGCATCAATTGTCGTATATATGCACCGGTTGGTAAACATAGTGATTTATTACCATATCTTATTAGGCGCCTTCTTGAAAATGGAGCTAATAGCTCGTTTGTCAATCAAGTAAATGATTCTGACGTTAAAATTGAAGAATTAGTCTCAGATCCATTAGAAAAAGCTAAAAGCTTAGAATATGAGCCTCATCCAAGCATCCCGTTGCCACGAGATATTTTTGGAGAGGAAAGAAAAAACTCCTTGGGGATGGATATTAGCGATTCAATTGCAGTTTCACAATTTGCAAATGATATAAGGGAATTTAGTGAAAAGAAATGGCAAGTTGGCCCAATAATTGATGGAGAGTCGTTTCTTGACAGTGCGGAATTTACCGAAGTAGTGAATCCTGCACATTTGGAAAATGTAATTGGAGAAGTGTCAAGTGCAACAAGTGCTCAGGCTTTAAATGCTCTTGAAATAGCACATAGTGCTTTTACTAAGTGGCAGAATGTTTCAGCAGAAGAGCGCGCTAAATGCCTTGAAAAAGCTGCAGATTTGCTTGAGGAAAGGATGAAAGAGTTAATTTATATTCTGATTGTAGAAGCAGGAAAAATTTTATCCGATGCAATAGCAGAAGTAAGAGAGGCAATCGACTTTTTGCGCTATTATGCAATGATAGCAAAAAATGAACTGAATGACTGGAAAAAATTGCCAGGTCCAACAGGTGAAGATAACTTCATCTTTTTTGAAGGCAGAGGAGTTTTCTTATGCATATCACCGTGGAATTTTCCACTCGCTATCTTCATTGGACAGGTTTTAGCTGCACTTGCAGCAGGTAATGCAGTGCTGGCAAAACCGGCAGAGCAAACGCCGATTATTGCCTATGAAGCTGTTAAGATACTACATGAAGCTGGAATACCACAAAATGTGCTACACCTTATTCCAGGGGATGGTTGGTATTTAGGTAAAACATTAGTACCAGATAATAGAATTTCCGGTGTAGCTTTTACTGGTTCAACACAAACTGCTCAAATAATTAATCGAATGCTTGCTAGTAGAGATGGTCCTATTGTGCCACTTATCGCTGAGACTGGTGGATTAAATGCTATGATTGTTGATAGTTCTGCTCTTTTAGAGCAGGTAACTAAGGATGTTTTAATTTCTGCATTTCGCAGTGGCGGTCAACGTTGTTCTGCTCTCAGAGTGCTATTTATTCAAGAAGATATAGCAGAAAAACAGATAAAAATGATATGCAATGCAGCTCAAGAACTAAAGATAGGTGACCCAATACAACTGAGCACAGATATTGGTCCAATAATTGACAAAGCATCTATTGATATGCTCACTAAACATACGGAAAAAATATCAAGGGATGAAGATTCAAACCTTTTGTCCAAGGTACCCATGGATACAAATTCTTATAATGGTTATTTCTTTCCTCCGTACATTTATGAGATACAAAAAATTTCGCAATTAAAGCAAGAAGTGTTTGGGCCTATTTTACATATCATACGTTTTAATAAGTCGCAGTTAAATGAAGTTATAAGTGATATAAACAATACAGGATATGGACTTACGTTTTCTTTGCAAAGCCGTGTACAAAGTCAGATCGATTTAATAAGCAAGAAAATATCAGTTGGAAATGTATACATCAATCGCAATCAAATAGGTGCAGCAGTTGGAATGCAACCATTTGGCGGTAGAGGACTGTCAGGTACCGGACCAAAAGCTGGTGGTCCTAATTATCTGCAACGTTTTTCTATAGAAAAGGTTGTAAGTGTCAACACTACAGCATGTGGCGGTAACATTACACTTGCGTGTTTGGATTGATTTGCAATTTCTAAATTGGAAGTCCGTGCAGTTGTGTATGCAGTACTAAAACCTAAAACTCATACACTGAAAGGATAGTTGTGATTCTAAGGAGGCTTCAAAGAAAGTCTTGTCTTTAATAAAAGAAAAAGGTTGCTATAATTCTGATAAAAGCACTATAAACAAAATGAATGTAAAAAATATCTTATTAGCGTTTTTAGTACAATTTATATTCGATTTGTCATTATTTGCGGCTGATCCTATTTTGCTTAATTGTATTGAAACTCCAGGAATTTATGATCTTGAAACAAGGCCAAAAAGCTTTAACTCTTCAAATAATTTAAGAAGAAAACCTGGCTCTCCAAATAATGCAGCAGGAGAATTAATAAATGTAGTGGGTAGAGTTACTGATGTAAATTGCTTGCCGATACAAAATGCTGTGGTTTCTATATGGCACGCAGACTCACTTGGCATGAGCTATTATGATGAAAATGTGGAGCTTGATCCAAATTTTGCTGGATCAGGAAGATTTGTAGTAAATAACCTTGGCTATTATAATTTTATTACAATAGTACCAGGTAAAATTGGTGATAGGGCTCCACACATAAACTTTTTGGTCCAACATCCAGATTTTCCAGAATTCACAACACAAATGTTTTTTGCTGATCATAATTGCGATAACTGTGATGATCTTCTTCTTGGTAATCTTATTGAGAGTGGACTTGCAAGCCTTCTGATAGCACCATTTACTTATAACAATCAGGCCATGAAGACCTACACATTTAATATAACCCTAGGTGGGCATAACAAATTTTCTGATAAAAGATAAAGCCCTTGCATATCAGGGGAGTTCATAGTAGTCTTAAGCGCTATTGTACTTAAAATGTATATGAAAAATATCTTACTAATGTTTTTACTATGTTTTATGTGCAGCTTACAATTATTTGCAACGGAGATGTCAACGATGAAGATAACAATTTCTAAAGCTTTACCCGATTTTGAGACGCTAGTGGTAGGTTTGTTTGAGGGTGATAAGCTCATAACTAATGTTCTACAAGATAAGCAAGCTATAGATAACATCAAGAAATTTAGTGGTTTTAATGGAGGTTTTGGTGAATTTTTCTCCGTTACTTCATCAGAGGGAAAAAATATTATAGTTGCTGGTCTTGGAATGAGAGATGAATGGGATGAAAGCAAAGGATTAAATATTGGTGGTAAAATATATTGTGAGCTAAGCAGATTAAGAATCAAGCGAGCAGCTATTTCAATCGAGGGCAGTACAGCAAATGTTGCATATGGAGCATTTCTGCGCAGTTTCAAGTTTGATAAGTATAAAACTAAAAAAGATGAAAAAATTACAGAAGTAGAGGAGATCACAGTGCTAACGAAAGATGAGCAATTCAGTAGTGCTGAAAAATCATTTGAGCGTTTAAAACACGAAGGTGAAGGTATCTTTCTTGCACGTGCTTTTACTACTGAGCCACCTAATATTTTATATCCAGAGTCTTACGCTAATCGTATAAAAGCTGAACTTACTCAA
Source organism: Wolbachia endosymbiont (group B) of Camptogramma bilineatum (assembly GCF_947251825.1). Taxonomy (NCBI): domain Bacteria; kingdom Pseudomonadati; phylum Pseudomonadota; class Alphaproteobacteria; order Rickettsiales; family Anaplasmataceae; genus Wolbachia; species Wolbachia endosymbiont (group B) of Camptogramma bilineatum. The sequence goes on along the minus strand of NZ_OX366391.1, from coordinate 1,438,383 downwards.
CTTGGTCTTGAGGTTGAAGTGCTTGATAAAAAGCAAATGGAAGAGAAAAAAATGGGAGCCCTGCTTGGAGTAGCACAAGGAAGTAGTAAAGAGCCAAAGTTAGTGGTGGTAAAATGGAATGGGGCTTCTCAAGAACAAAAACCAATAGCTTTTATAGGCAAGGGTATAACGTTTGACACTGGTGGAGTGTCACTTAAACCCTCACGCGGTATGGAGTCAATGAAATATGACATGGCGGGTTCTGCTACTGTGGTTGGGGTGATGCGTACTCTAGCTGGACGAAAAGCAAAGGTAAATGCAGTTGGTGTAGTTGCACTTGCAGAAAATGCAGTGGACGGTAATGCTCAAAGACCAAGTGATGTAGTAACTTCGATGTCTGGACAGACGATAGAAGTGTTGAACACTGATGCAGAAGGAAGGCTCATACTTGCAGATGCTTTGTGGTATACGCAAGACAGATTCTCACCTAAATTTATGGTTGATCTTGCAACTTTAACTGGTGCTATAGTGGTTGCGCTTGGAAATAATGAATATGCTGGTCTTTTTTCAAATAACGATGAATTAGCAAATCATCTGATTGATGCAGGAAATGAAGTAAATGAGAAATTATGGCGCTTTCCTATGAATGAGACTTATAACAAAATTATTGATTCACCGATTGCTGATGTGCAAAATATAGCTCCTGCAGGTTCTGGTGGGGATAGCATAATGGCTGCACAGTTTCTACAGCGTTTTGTGAACGACACTTATTGGGCGCATTTAGACATTGCGGGCGCTGCTTGGCATGAAAAAGGCACTGATATTTCTCCAAGAGGGGCAGTAGGTTTCGGTGTAAGGTTGCTCAATAAATTAGTTGAAAAATACTATGAGGTTAATGATTAGGGATATTTGTATTGGGTTTATGGCTTAATTCATGGCTACATGATTGTCTATTTACAAGGCGTAGAAAATGATATCATAAAAGTAACTTGCACTTTCTTTTTGGAGGATTCTAAAGTTACGAACTTGAGCAGCATTAAGAAAGTATTTTTGTTCAAATGATGATTGTAATGATGATCTATTAAAACTTTAAAGCCATTTAGTATTGACGCTATATACTTAAGTGTTAAAATAAAATGAGAAGTTTTTAGGAGTTTATATGGCAGTAGGTGGAAAAGCAAAGACAGCTAGTAAAAATAACCCTACTCAGCGTAAGAAAGCCGAGCAAAAAATGTATAAAGATAAACCGGTAAAACCTGTTAGATATATAGATCGTGACTCGCGCATGAATTATATGTCTGCTCAATATGAAAATGGCAATCTAGTTGAAGATGAGGTAAGCGGCAATCCTATAAAGTGGGAAGCTGTATAGTAGTTGTGGTTAAAGTTACTATTAATTCTAAGGAATGTGAAGTAGAGCATGGGCTCACTATAATTCAAGCTTGTGAAGTTGTGGGCGTTGAAGTTCCGCGATTTTGTTATCATGAGCGTTTAGCAATTGCTGGTAACTGCAGAATGTGTTTGGTTGAAGTTGAGGGTGGCCCTCCAAAACCAGTAGCTTCTTGTGCAATGCCAGTTGCAGAGGGTATGGTTATTCACACGGATACTCCCAAGGTAAAAAAGGCGCGTGAAGGAGTGCTCGAATTTTTACTAATTAATCATCCACTTGATTGTCCAATTTGTGATCAAGGTGGTGAGTGCGATTTGCAAGATATAACAATGGCTTATGGGAAAGGAATAAGCAGACTTGATGAGCATAAAAGAGCTGTGCCAAAAAAACATTTTGGTCCACTGATTGAGACTGCGATGAATCGATGCATTCATTGTACTCGATGTGTTAGATTTTTGTCTGATGTTGCAGGTACAAATGAACTTGGAGGAATCGGAAGGGGAGAAAATGTAGAGATTAGCACTTACATAAAAAGGCATATTAGTTCTGAATTATCTGGAAATATCATAGATCTCTGCCCGGTAGGGGCTTTAACTTCAAAGCCTTACTCCTTTACAGCGCGTCCATGGGAGCTATCACATTGTGAGACTATAGATGTGCTAGATGCTGTGGGAAGTAGCATGAGAGTTGATTATCGTGGCCTGGAAGTTATGCGAATATTACCAAGGCTGAGCGAAGAGGTAAATGAAGAATGGATATCAGATAAAACCCGTTTTGCCTATGATGGACTAAAAGTTCAGCGTCTTGATCAACCTTATGTAAAAAAAGATGGTAAATTAGCCCCAGTTGATTGGAATGAAGCACTAACTGTTGCTGCAAAGAAATTAAAGAATACAAAATCAAATAAAATAGCTGCAATTGCAGGTGATTTAGCAGATTGTGAGTCTATGCTTCTACTCAAAGAAGTGATGCAGAAGCTCGGCTCGGGGAATATAGATTGTAGGCAAGATGGAGCAAAGCTTATATCAAATAATCGTGGGTCATATGTATTCAACACCACTATTGAGGGTATAGAAAATGCAGATTTATGTCTGCTTATAAATACAAATCCAAGAATAGAAGCACCAATAATTAACGCAAGATTGAGAAAGAGATATTTACAAGGTAATTTCACTATTGCAAATATTGGTCCTAATCTTGAATATCTATATAATGTTGAAAGATTAGGTGATGGTCCAAACGTTCTAAAAGAAATAGAAGAGGGAAATCACAAATTCTGCGAGTTACTGAGTGCGGCTCAGAACCCTATGCTAATTATCGGTCAAGATGCATTAATAAGAGATGATTCTGAATCAGTTTTAGCTCTAGCTGGCAAAATTGCAGAAAAATTTAACATGATCAGAGATGACTGGAATGGCTTTAACGTACTGCATAAGGCTGCAGCAAGGGTTGGTGGACTCGATATTGGATTTGTTCCTAGCAAAGGTGGAAAAGACATTAATCAGATGCTAAAACAGGCAGAAAGTGGTGAGATAGAAGTAGTTTATCTTCTTGGCGCAGATGAAATTGATATATCAAAGTTAGAAAGTACATTTGTAATTTATCAAGGCCATCATGGTGATAGTGGAGCACACATAGCAGATGTTATTCTACCTGGAGCTGCTTACACAGAGAAATATGCAACTTATGTAAATACTGAAGGGCGAGTACAGAGAACAAATTTAGCTGTTTTTCCTCCTGGTGAAGCAAAGGAAGATTGGTTGATTATAAAAAATTTATCCCAATATTTGGGCCTTTCCTTACTATACGATAATTTATTTGATGTGAGGAAGAAATTATACACTATTGGTCCACAGTTTAGAGATCTTGACCAAGTGGTGAAAAACAAATGGGTACCAATTACCTGTGATGAAATAAAATTAAGTAATATCTCTTTCACTCTAAAAAAGTGTAATTTTTATATGACAGACTCAATAAGTCGCGCTTCAAAAATAATGGCAGATTGTACTAAGAATTTTTATGAACACTCTACTTAATATTTTATTTATTCTAACACCATTATTACTAATAATTCTGGTATATTTTCAACGAAAATTAAACTCTATATTTTTGTGTAAAGAACAAAATACATTAGAAAAACAGTTCGTTTATAAGCTAGTTGATTTTATCAATGATATTATTGCACTATTTACGGAAGGATATGTATGGATGGCAATAACATTTATTATAGTTACCGAGGGAAGAGGGAATTATTTGCCTCTCACAATGATCTTAATTATGATGTCACTAGTGTCATTCATATGCATATCATTTTACTATTCTATTAAGCTAAATGCTGTACAGAAAAGTGTTGTCCTATTGATTTCAATAGGGACATTGTCTTTTGTGTCTAGAGCATTTGCTGTATTTTTTATTGCCACAATTATGAACTATTTTTTTGATTTAGGGTTGCATGTACTTGATATTTGATATTCTTTTTCTTCTTATTCCACTTTTGCTTTCAGTAGCATATTTAGTGTACTTTGAGCGTAAAGTTATTGGTGCAATTCAACTAAGGCATGGTCCAAGTGTAGTAGGGCCATTTGGGCTACTACAGCCATTTGCAGATGCTATCAAATTGATAATTAAAGAGCCGATAATACCATTTAGAGCAAACACCATACTGTTTATTATGGCTCCAATGCTCACCTTTATTTTAGCATTAATTTCCTGGGCAGTTATACCATTTGGAGCTGAAATAATTACAGAAAATGGACAGCAGGTAATAATCCCTAAGGTAATAGCAAATATTAATGTTGGAGTGCTTTATGTGCTAGCTATATCCTCTTTGGGAATATATGGCATTATTATTGCAGGCTGGTCTAGTAATTCTAATTATGCATTTCTTGGCGCTATAAGGTCAGCTGCTCAAATGATTTCATATGAAGTTTCAATAGGTCTAATAGTTGCTACAGTTGTTATTACAACTGGCACATTAAATCTTGGAGAGATGGTGGTAGCGAAACATAATATGCCATTTTGGATTGATTTATTACTAATGCCTATAGGAATAATATTTTTTATTTCTTTGCTTGCCGAAACTAATCGTCACCCATTTGACTTACCAGAAGCTGAAGCAGAGCTCGTCTCTGGGTATAACGTCGAGTATTCATCAATGCCTTTTGCTCTCTTTTTCTTGGGAGAATATGCAAATATGATTTTAGCAAGCGCTATGATGACAATATTCTTTCTAGGAGGGTGGTATCCTCCATTAGAGCTTAGTTTGCTGTATAAAATTCCTAGTTTAATCTGGTTTGTTTTGAAGATAGTTGTACTTTTGTTTATATTTGTTTGGATTAGAGCTACAATACCTCGTTATCGTTATGATCAATTAATGCGTCTTGGTTGGAAAGTATTTTTGCCAATATCGGTACTTTGGGTAATACTCATTTCAGGAGTGTTGCTTTTTACTGGGAATTTGCCTGGATCCAATGTTTAATTTCCCAAATACAAGGTTAAGGCGTAGGCGCTCAGGCAAGTGGATTCGCAATTTAACAAGTGAAAGCACTTTATCAGTAAATGATTTGATTTTTCCCTTATTTGTTCATGACGGAGAAGAAACAATTGAGCCAATTTCTGGCTTACCTGATATCAAATGTTATTCAATAGATGGATTAATTTCTATAATTCAGAAAGCTAAGGACTCGGGGATTAATGCTGTTGCAATTTTTCCTGTAGTTGATAGTAAACTAAAATCTGAAAACGCCGAGGAAGCGTACAATCCTGACAATTTAATCTGTAAAGCAATTTGTGCTGTAAAATCAAATGTACCGGATATTGGCATTATTGCAGACATTGCACTAGACCCATACACTACTCACGGTCATGATGGCATTTTAAAAAGCAGTAGGATAGATGTAGAAAATGACGAGACTGTGTCAGCATTATGTAAGCAAGCACTTGTTTTAGCAAAAGCAGGATGCGATATAGTTGCTCCTTCTGATATGATGGATGGCAGGATAGGAAAAATAAGAAAAACATTGGATGATAATAACTTTCAGAATGTGTCAATATTGTCCTATGCAGTAAAGTACTGTTCTAGCTTCTATGCGCCGTTCAGGCAAGTTGTCGGTTCGTGCGCATCATCAAATTTCATCGACAAAAGTGGTTATCAAATGGATTATAGAAATGCACGTGAAGCAATCTGCGAAATCGAAATGGATATAGATGAAGGTGCAGATTTTATTATGATAAAGCCGGGTATGCCATACTTAGATGTAATAAAAACAGCAAGTGAAAAGTTTAATTTTTCGATTTTTGCTTACCAAGTAAGCGGTGAATACGCAATGATAAAAGCTGCAGCAAATAATGGCTGGCTGGATTATAACAGAGTGATTTATGAGTCCTTAATTGGTTTTAAACGTGCAGGTGCAAGTGCAATATTTACCTATGCTGCACTTGATGTTGCAAAAAATTTGGTATCTACTTAGCAGTGTGGAACATCTAAGTAGGTAGCTGGCCGAAGTGACTTGACAAACCTTCCCACTTTCCTTATCATATCAATAAGAGTATTTATCCTTGTTTTTAATCTCTACAGATTTAACAACAAAAATTCAGTAAAAAACTCAGGTATATATTGGCAGATTACATAAAATTATAGCGGCTGCATGTCTTTTTTATTTTTTCTACATTCAGCCAAATCGCGCTTGTTAGCACATTATCAATTTAAATTATAAAATTCGCTATAAGGGGGTTCTTTTGCCTTTTTTTTTTATTTAGTAAATTTTTTAATATTTTGAATTAGCTATACATACTGACATCATATCACAGTGCGTGACACTGTGATCCAGAAAAACTAACCGCAAATTGAATCATAATAAAGACTAGATTCCAGCGTCATGAGCTGGAATGACATCAACTTTTGAATTCCAGTTATGCAAGAGATCTAATGACGCAAAGGGGCTACTTGAATGACAGGAAAAGGAGCACTGGGATAGAGACAATAATATGAAGAAAGAAGGGATAACGGTTATTGGTAAATTTAGATCGTTTTTAACTATTTGCCTTTTTTCTATGCAAGAAGTGTATTGATAAGTCCATTACAATTCAGTATTGTGAAAAATATAAGTCAAGTGTTAGTTAGGACATGGGGATTTTTTTTCAATTTTTGGGTAAGGTGCTAGGCAAGGTTTTTCCTGCCAAAATAGTAAGCTCTTTTTTAGGAGTAGGATATTTACCGGGTTGGCAGCATTATTGGTCTTCTTTTCTAATATTATTTATTACCGACATTATATTAATGCTTACATACGGAGGTGATTTTATACTATATAAAATGCCGAATTCAGGCATAGTTGTAGCTGCTATTTTTACCAAGCTAGCAATAGTTATGTTAGTGCTGCAATTAGTTGGCATATCTATTTTTCATACTCAAGATCCTTCAGCTAGCAGTGATGAGAATATAGTAATACAAATAGCATCAGGACAGGTGCTGACTGTTGCGCTTTCGATGCCGGCAATAATGTCAATTTATTATATTGTAAGTAAATTCTATCTAAGTATATGTAAAGCAATACTTCAATGTCCATTTTGGTTTAATGATCTTATGCATTTGTTCTTTTTCTTTATAACACCTTATTTATTTTTTAATATTGTAGAAGTAATAAAACCATGGCCGATAAGTACGATACAGCTTAGTTATAACAATGCAATATCAATCACATTTGAAGGGATTTTTCATGTGTTTTATGCAGTGATTTTATTGTACTTGACTGCATTTATATTCTGCGATCTGACTATGCATGATGCGATTGTTTTAAATAAAAGCATATTTGAGTATGTAAAAGAAAGTTCAATAGCCTTGAGTGACTATTTTCATGGCACTATTAAAAAAATAAGTATAGAATAGTACTTATTTGCTTATGTATTCAGTTTAAAAGATATACAGTTTGCGTGAATCTACAGGATATAATAAAGGGATTACAAGATTTTTGGGCAGATGAAGGGTGTACTATACTTCATCCATATACGTCTGAAGTTGGAGCTGGAACACTACATCCCGCAACAATCATGTCAGCGATTGACGAAAAATCAACAAAAATTGCGTATCTACAACCAGTAATCAGACCTGCAGACGGACGCTATGGCGACAACCCTAATCGTTTATATCAGCATCATCAATACCAAGTTATAATAAAACCATCTGGCAGCAATTTGCAAGATATTTACTTAAATAGCTTAAAAGCTCTTGGTGTATCGACAAAAGAATATGATATTAAGTTTATTGAAGATGATTGGGAAAACCCAAGTGTTGGTGCATCCGGTCTTGGTTGGGAGGTTACATGCAACGGAATGGAAGTAACACAACTTACTTATATACAGCAAGTGGGAGGTATTGACTGCAGAATAATTCCTGGTGAAGTAGCATATGGGTTAGAGCGTTTAGCAATGTGCATACAGGGTGTAGATAATGTTTACGACATAATGTGGAACGGTAGCGGTGCAACTTATGGAGATATTTTTAAACAAAGAGAGCGAGAGTTTTCTTACCTGGCACTTGATTATTATGATACTAAAGTAGTACAACAGCAGTTTGAGGATACAGAAAAACTGTGTAAATTCCTTGTTGAAAAAGAATTGCCGATAGCAGCTTATGACCAATGTATTAAAACGAGCCATCTACTTAATCTACTTGATGCAAGAGGTGTGCTTGGTGTGAATGAACGTACAGCCTATATTGGTAGAGTGAGAGAGTTAACAAAAAAATGCTGTGAATTATATAGAGCAAAGTAGAATATGTTGTCACAATTATTGTTTGAATGTCTTTCAGAAGAAATTCCATCAAGAATGCAGAATTCATCTGCAGCTCAGGTTAAGAGCTATATCACTAATGCTTTTAGTAAAAATAATGTGAAATTTGCATCTATAGAAGTTTATGTGACTGCACGTCGCATTGCTCTTTTTATTGATGGCATAAGTGCTTTGGAGCTAAAAGATTCTAACAATGAGATTAAAGGACCAAGAGTTAATGCACCGAAAAGTGCTATCGAAGGTTTTTTGAGAAAAAATCGGAAAGGTGAAGAAGATTTACTCATTCGCAAAGTAAACGATGAAGATTTTTACTTCATTAAGAGAGAAAGCTGCTTATTTAACATCAACGGGTTTCTCAAAAATCAACTGGAGGAAATGCTAAAAAACTTTTCTTGGCCAAAGAGTATGAGATGGAGTGAAAGAAAAGAGAGATGGGTTAGGCCAATTAAAAATATTCTATGTATTTTAAATGACGAAATAATACCTATATCTTTTGCAGGGGTTACAGCATGCAACGTGACGTATGGTCATAGGTTTCTCTCAGGTGATGCAGTACTTACTGTTAAAACACCCAAAGACTATTTTGAATTGTTAGAAAAAAATAATGTCATTCTCCAGTTGGACAAAAGAAAGCAATTTATACTAGATCAGATTAATAAGTTTACAAAAGAGGAGAACTTACAACTTGAAAAAAATGATTATTTACTTAATGAATTGGCAGGGCTTATAGAGTGGCCAATAGTATTATTTGGTAAAGTAAAATCATCAGAATTACCGAAGGAAGTAATACTTAGTATAATTAATACGCAGCAAAAGTATCTTGCTTTAAGTGATGGACAGAAAATATCACATTTTGTTACTATTGTAAATGTTAACAACAATGAAGTTGTCAAAGGCCATGAAAGAATATTAGAAGCACGTCTTGCTGATGCCCAGTTTTTGATATCTCAAGACAAGAAGGAAAACCTAGATTACTATGTCAAAAAATTGAGCTCTATTTCATTTCATGCTTCGCTCGGTAGCGTAGAAGAAAAAGTGAAGCGTATTATCGCTCTTTCAAAGTATATAGCGATATTTATTCCACATGCTTCATTAATTAAAGTTGAACGTGCTGCATATTTAGCAAAGGCAGATCTTGCAACGTTGATAGTGAAAGAATTTCCGGGATTGCAAGGAGTAATGAGTGGATACTACGCTTCTTATTTTCAAGAGGATAAAGAAGTAGTGGAAGCTATAACTGAGCACTATAAGCCAATTGGATCGGACCAAGAATGCCCTAAATCTCCTACTGCGATTGCTGTAGCTATTGCAGACAAAATGGATAGTTTGGTTGGCTTAATTGCAGCAGGTGAGAAAATCTCTGGTTCGTATGATCAGTTTGGTTTGCGGAGAATGACAATTGGTATAATTAGAACAATACTTGAAAATAATTTGCATATTCCAATTAGATTGCTGATAGATAAGTCAGTATCTTTATGTTCAAGGCTTCTATTGAATAAAAATATAACTCCAGTTGATAAGCCAAGTGAAAAACAAATTTCAGAACTAGTATTTAAATTCTGCTTAGAAAGGTTCAAGGTTATTTTAAAAAATAGAAATATAAGGCAAGATGTTGTAGATTCAATACTATATAAAGTCGATATTAATGATCTGCTGAAAGCGGAAAAGCAAACTGTTATATTGGATCATTATCTTAGTACAAAAGAAGGTGAACAAGTTCTAGGCACTTACAAAAGAGTCAGTAACATAATAAGCAAAGTAAAAAAAAGTGATGGCACTACTTATAATGCATCTTACAGTAAGAAGTTTTTGATTGAAGATGAGGAGATTGCGCTATCAAATTGTGCTATAACTGCTTTTAAAAACATCAAACAAGCGATAGAAAATAACGACTTTAATACAGCGCTTGATGAACTTGCTCGTTTTGCTCCGTTTATCAATCAATTTATGGACAGTGTAAAGATTAACTGTGATTCTAATGAGCTTAGAATAAACAGGTTATCTTTGCTTGCAAATGTTGTTTCTACCTTTCATTTAGTAGCAGAGTTTAACCTTATACAGGTTAAACAATTGATAAATGCTCAGGCAATATAAGGAACAAATCAAATCATCTCCACAATCCTGTGGCGTTTATAAGATGGTTGGAGATAAGAATAAGGTTTTATACATTGGTAAAGCAAAAAACTTGAAGTCGAGATTATCCGACTACCTTCAATTCGAAAACCTTTCTGAACGAATCAGAGTAATGATCTCACAGGTTATTAAGGTTGAAATATTCATCACTGAGAATGAAATCGAAGCATTGCTTCTTGAAGCACAGTTAATAAAATCGTTAAAACCATCTTATAATATTTTGCTTAGGGATGGAAAATCTTATCCTTATATAACAATTTCTAAGCATGATTATCCAAGAATAGCGAAATATAGAGGTAAGTTTAAGAAGAATGAGTTTCATTACTACGGCCCTTTTCCATCTGCCGCTGCTGTTAAGAACACTATATTATCATTGCAAAAAGCTTTTCTCTTAAGAGTATGTTCAGATCAATATTTCTCTTCAACAAAAAGACCATGTCTTGAGTATCAAGTTAAGCGCTGTTCAGCACCATGCGTAGATAAAATTACAAAAGATGATTACTGCAAATCAGTAAAACAAGCACAAGATACTCTGCTAGGAAGGAATAAAGAAGTGCAAAGACAGCTATTTTCTACAATGGAAAAGTGCAGTAGGGAGATGAACTACGAGCTTGCTGCTGTCTATAGAGATCGATTGAAATTTCTTCAGCAAATTCAAATGCAGCCAATGGATTTTTCTTTTGAAGAAGATGCAGATTTCTTCAGCATTGTACGTGAGGCAGACTTAGCATGCATTGGTGTACTATCTTTCAGAGATAAAGGTAACTATGGAAGCATTCCTTACTTCATTGAGAATTGTAGTGATCATCCAAATGATGAAATTTTATCCACCTTTTTGGTCAATTTGTATAATCCAGTTAGCACACCACCAGCACAAATTTACGTTCCCGATTTTATTAAGGATAAGGAAATTATAGAACAAGCACTTTATGCTCTTACTCAAAAATCAATAAAAGTTTTGTATGCAAAAAATAGTAAAGAGCGTGATTTGTTGAATTTTATTTACAATAATTCTAAGCATAGCCTAGAGCAGAAGCTTACTGATTATAGAAATAACCTAGAAAAGCTCGAAGAGCTTAGCAAAATCTTTTTGTTACCAAATATTCCAAAGCGTATCGAGGTTTATGATAATAGCCATATATCTGGAAATCAACAAGTTGGTGTGATGATTGTTGCAGGGCAGGAAGGTTTTTTAAAAAGTGAATACAAAAAATTTACTATAAAAGAAGAAATTTCAGGTGATGACTATAAAATGATGAGAGAAGTGCTGACTAGACGTTTCTCTGGCAATATAAAAGACATCATTCCTGATTTTTTACTGATTGATGGCGGTCCAGGACATGTTTCCATAGTGCAGAATGTGTTGGAAATATTGAATATAAAAGTTCCTTTTGCTTGTATGGCGAAAGGTCATGATCGTAATGCAGGAAATGAAAGATTTTATGTGCCGGACAGAGAAGAATTTACTCTAGCAAGTGACAGTAAGGTCATGCTTTATTTACAATTGCTGCGTAATGAAGCTCACCGTTTTGCGATAACTTCGCATAGAAAAAAACGCGATAAACAGTTTTTTGCTTCACAATTAAGTAAAATATCTGGTGTTGGCAGTAAAAGAAAGAAGGCACTCATGTCTCATTTTGGTTCGGTAGAAAACATAAGCAAAGCTTCTCTAGCTGAAATTCAAAACGTACCTGGAATTAGTAAAGGTTTAGCAGAAATCATTCTTCAACACGTGAATTCTAAGAAAGGTACTCCTAAATAGGTACTCTAAAATCAACCTTTATTTCTTCTTAATAAGACATAAAAAGCTCCTTTGCCACCATGTTTTTTTATGGCTTGCTGATAGTATAAGATCATATTTCGAACTTTTGTGTCATTCAACCACTTATTTAAGCTATTCTTTATAGTGTCTATTTTATCTGTACTATTACCATGCCCCGTAATTACCAATAAGCACCTATTCCTTGCTTGATAATTTTTGATAATAAAATCTATCAATTTACAATAAGCATTATCTATACTATAGCCATGCAAATCGAGTTTATCGCTTATAAAATATTTGCCTCTATCGATCTTTAATTTTGTATTGTAGTCAAGACAAAATGATGAATCACCATTATCAGTATTAAGAAAATTTTCTTGTAAGCCAGAGATACCTTTATCAATCATAGATTTTATATTTACTTTGTGATCAACTTTCAAAGTAACTTTGCCACATTCTATTGGCTTAACATTTTTTTGCCAATCTAACTCATCGTCTGACATAAATTCATTAATTGAACTGCATAATTTTACAATAATATATAAACACAGTAAAATATTGCTTACTCTATAAAAATCTGATTTTTAATAATGAGATGAAATCATCAAAAGCTAATGAAAACTGTTGGATATATGGAAAGCACACTTGTATTTCAGCATTAAGAAACAAAAATAGGCGGTGTATAGAACTGTTAGTAACAGAAAATTTCTACAGAGAATTTGAGAAAGAAATTAAACAATGTGCAGATAGTAAGGGCATTAAAGCTCGACTGGTAGAGAACAAAATGTTCAATGATGTTTTACCCAAAGGTGTAAATCACCAAGGAATTGCTTTAAAAGTTACTCCTATTTTTCACAGCTTAAATATTGAAGAAATAGCTGAAGGTTCAGGTGAAAACTCTACTATAGTCATTTTAGATCAAATTACTGATACACACAATATAGGTTCGATTTTGAGAACCTCAGCTTGTTTCAACATTGATGCATTGGTTTTACCACATCACCATTCGCCGGGCGAAAATGCATCTATCGCAAAAGCAGCAAGTGGAGCACTGGATATTGTCCCTCTAATATACGTTACAAACATAGTAAAGACGATGGAGTCTTTAAAAAAGATAGGCTACTGGTGTTATGGGTTTGATTGCAATGCAAAGGAAAATATAGATGAAATAAAGAATTTTGGGCAAAAAAGAGTAATTGTTTTTGGTTCTGAAGAGAAAGGAATGCGGAGACTAGTTAAAGAAAATTGTGATTATCTTTTAAAAATCCCAATGTCAAACGTAATTAACAGTCTAAATGTTTCAAACGCAGCAGCAATAGGACTATATTCCATCTACATTAAAACAAAAATAACTGCAAATTAGTTGCAATAAAACAAGGATGTCATTCCAGTATGTGATACTGGAATGACAACAGTGAATGACATCTTGCGATGTCATTCACTAGCACTTACATTACCAATCCCAAGAAAGAGGTGAACTTGAATCTGTTGGAATCTCGAAGGATGGCTGTGACACTATCTCTTTTATCTCATTTCTAAGCCATTCACTACCTTCTTGCCCAGCATCCGTGATAGCTTGCTTGAAACTGCTCTCTAGTACAGCTTTAGCAGCTTCAGTGACGTGACCATTACCATTTATAGCATTTCCTATTGTAGTTAACTTAATTAACTCAGCGTTTAAGTCAGCAGGCATCTTATCAGTCTTAGTTTGTATTGCAGTAACCTTATTTCCTAAATTAGCAGCATTTGTAGCAGTTTCTATAGCAGTTACTTTAGCTGTTAAGTCAGCTGGAATAGTATCAGTTTTAGCCTTTATAGCAATGACATCAGCTCCTAAGGTATCTGTAATCTTATCAGTCTTAGTTTGTATTGCAGTAACCTTATTTCCTAAATTAGCAGCATTTGTAGCAGTTTCTATAGCAGTTACTTTAGCTGTTAAGTCAGTTGGAATAGTATCAGTTTTAGCCTTTATAGCAATGACATCAGCTCCTAAGGTATCTGTAATCTTATCAGTCTTAGTTTGTATTGCAGTAACCTTGTCTCCTAAATTAGCAGCATTTGTAGCAGTTACTTTAGCTGTTAAGTCAGCTGGAATAGTATCAGTTTTAGCCTTTATAGCAATGACATCAGCTCCCAAGGTATCTGTAATCTTATCAGTCTTAGCCTTTATTCCTGATATCAGATCTGTTCCGACTTGAGTTTTTATGGTAACTAAGTCAGCGCTTAAGTCAGCTGGAATAGAATCAGTCTTAGTTTTTATTGCATCTACATTAGTTCCAATACCTAATAATGTAGCAATTGCACCTCCAGTCATGAAGTTTGTTGCTGTAGCACTGTAATCTATTTCAGCAGCACCATTAGGTTCATACTTAAAAGTGTTGAAAACATTAGTAGCATTGTCTACACCAAAGGTATACTTATTCTGTGCAGCATCTTCATAAATTATGCTTTTAATGTTAGGGGATGGTACATTTGCTCCAGAGTTGTCTTTAAAAGTTAAACTAGCCATATCACTTTCCGTTAATTATAAAAACCATAATGTGCATGAAAATAATATAAATTCCGTAAATACTAGATTTTGCATAAGATTTCCTTGAAGCTTTTCGCTTCAGAATTCTTCTCTTGTGATCTAAGTATGTAGCAGACGATGTCATCCTAGTAGCCCCTTTGGTGTTATTCCAGTGCTTGACACTGGAATCCATTTTTCCATCATAAGAAACGTTGATTACTTTTATACTAGCAAATTTAACTGGATGCCAGTGTCTGGGCATTGGAATAACAAAAAGAGGGCAGGGCCCTCCTTGTATATTAGATATAGGCTGAGTTATGATCGTGATAAACGTGATCGCTTGCGCAGTCGAACATTTTCACAAAACCATTCTCTAGATAGAGATTATATTCATGATGTTGATCTAATAACTCAAAGTTATCTTGTGTTTCTAAGCTGAAGTGACTTGAATCTGATAGCAATTCGTAATTTGGATTATCTATTTTACTAATGCTGCTTATTACTTTGCCATTACCATTTGATATAGCCAAACTATAACTATCACCATCCTTCATTATTTTGATGGATACCTTATCTTCAGGTAACACTATAAGCTTTTTCGTGTCACTATCGTGAATTAGAAATTTGCCATCTTTAAAGTAATACTTGTCTTCCGGCAAAGCACCAATCTTATAATCCGATGTATGCAGTTTGTTCCAAAAATCTAACACAGATTGCTTATCTGCTCCTTCTGCTCTATTATACAAGGCTTTCACATCATTATAATCTATGATTACATTTGCCTTATGCTTTCCTTCTACATCTCTATCATAGCTCTTTTCTATTTTCAAGATTGTGTCTTTCAACACTACCTGCTCTTTCTCCTCCACTGAAGCTGACCTTTTTGCCCTTGTTGGAATTTGTGGTTGATCAGACTGTATTTCACTATTGTCGTTTGATACAGTTCTCTCTTCAGCAACAACATTAGTAGTACTATGAACTTCTGTCTTAGTTTCACTTACTTGCCCTTTTGGACTTTCGGTTTCCCTTGTGTATATCCTTTGATAGTCAGTGTAGCCTCTATTAGTGTCACCGATATCGCCACTGCCTTGATCGAAAGTTATTTTTTGCTTCCATTTCCCATATTCTCAATTTCAACTTGAGGAGAAACAGATGCGAGGAAATCATTATAGCTGTAGTTATAATCAGCAGAAAAGAATATTTTTCCTTTGAAGTTATGGAAATTATTAGATAACATTCCAATTTCTTCATCAGTATCACCATCAAATAGTTTTACTTTAGTGAAATATGTTTGATCTTTTATTCTAACTATTTCACCACTCGAGTTTCTTTGTATCTGATAATCATTTGGATCATGTTTAATGGTAAAAAGTTTACCAGGGGCATATTTTTCTAAGTTTATAAGGCCCACATTTATATGTTTATGAGAATAATCTCTCTTTTCATATTCATGTGCAAATACTGGGTCAATATATTTGTATTCGTCTGGTATGCTGCTGTATTCTCTTCCTTCAGAATCAGATGGTGCTAATTTATATTCTCCATCTTTTTTCACCAATTTTAGGTGAGTAATATTGCCTGGCAATTGAAACCTTACGTTTTTTCCATGATCATGAATGAACAAGTTACTTTCATTTATAACTTCACCTCTTTCATTTTTCATCTCTTCAGTGATATAGAAGCCCATATTTTTGAATGCATGTAGATTTTCGCCTTCTTGCTTTACAATCGCTTCGTATACATCGTCGTCTGTCCTATCTGTTCCCTTATTATCCAGTAATGTTCCTTTTTCCACGATTACTCCTTTTGCCTTTTGCTCATCAGAATATTGAGCATGCTTTAAATCCTGATGATTTAGAATTTTGGTCCCTCTAAGAAGCAGAGAATCTAAATCTTTTTGAATGTGTCCAGTGCTAGGATGCAACAATTCATTTTCATGTAAATGTGCTTCATCAAAGTATTCATCACGTTCAACTGTTCTGCCATCTATCAGAGAAGCTTTATAATGACCATTTTCTTTTGTAATAGCCATATAAGCACCACCGTCATATTGAGTATTCAAGTTGTGCAATATGTCCTCAAAAACAAAAGTTTCTTTAGTTTGACCTTCAACTTGCTTAAAAAAGCCCGATTCGCTCGACAACTCTCCAAGCTTTGTATTCCCATCATATATAGATAGTGCACCCATATCTCCGTGACCAAGAGCTTTGATAGAGAAAACTTTACCTTCTTGTAGATTAATATGAGCACCTCTGATTAGGTTTGGATCGATATTAACCATCTCTTCTAACATCTTTTCTACGTCAATGTTCTGAGTTTCTTTTACTTGTTTCAAGCCAGCGTTTATGGTTTTATCAAGCAAATCATCTTTCAGTTGTGTATATTTGTCCTGTGTAGCATTATATAATCTCTTATCTTCATTATGATAATTAGTGCTGGCTGAATTGCATTTTTCTACAAATTTCTCATAAGAGATCTCTCCTCTTTTGTATTGCTCGTATGCATCATGACGCTGTGTTTCTTCCTGTTCACGAAGGCTTTTCAACACATCATTATATTTTATATCCTTCTGCTTATCTAAGTCTTCTTTCCCATCATAGTAAGATTTTCTAAGATCTTCACCATATTTTGATAATATCCTCAAAGCTTGCATTTTATACTCTTGACTGTTTTGATATTCATTACCTTGTTGATCAGAGTAAGTCGGCTTAACCTGCCCATCAGTAGTTTTTACTGCCTTTAAGAAATGATATTCCTTTGATATATCGAGGGTATCATTTGTTGCCCTATTAACAGCACGAGCATAATCGTAAAATGACACATGCTCTATAGCAGAGAAACTTCCAACGTTTTCTCCATCTATTTTTTCTATATTTGCTTTATAATACGATACATCTTTAATTTCTCCACCCACTATTTCTTGACCAGTTGCTATAAAATCTCCTTTTGTAACTTGCAAAGCGTTGAGATGTTTCATTGCAGTTTCTGTATCATTCTCAGCAAGCCAACTTTTGAAGTCAGCATCATGTCCTTTTATGTCTTTCAAGAAACTTTTTGATTCATCTGAGTTACCTTGACGTAAAGCATCTAGGTAGTCTCTTAATAAACTAGGATCTTTTTCCTGTAAGTACATTATCAACGCATGACCAGTTTTATACACTAAACTGTTTTCTTCACCATTGGCTGAGTATTGTAAATTTAAAATTACACCTAGATCCAAATTTGCGGCTTCAGTTTTATCAATGCTTGACCCTTGAGCATTGAACTTGTGATCTGAATGATGTTCAAAGTAATCTGCAATTCCCTCCATTAATACTGTAGGTAGAGATTTTCCTCCTGTAGCCAAGTAAGTTAAACCATGTGCAAATTCATGCTGAAGGTTATGAACGCCACCTTGCTGATAGACATACATCTCAGCAAAAATATCAGCTTCTCCTTTGTAGTAACATTTACCACCTTCATCTCCAAGGTAAGAACCAAAACGTTCGCTTCCACCAAGGTGAGTGTAATCAGCCTTATCATCAAACACATAAATTTTGAATGTTTGTTCTGAGCTACCAGGCTCCAGCTTAAATGCATCTTTAAAATTAGTAGCTGTTTCTCTTATCTCACTTTCAATGTGAGCAACTTTACTTGTTCTTAAATCATGATAATGAACCTCTACTTTGATATTTAAATCTTTAACTTCTATGATATGCTTATTGTTAAAATATTCTTCTTTAGTTATATTTTTATTTACTTGTTGACTGATTGTCATAACTTTAACCTCTAATTTATTAGTCTCCACAATATCAAGCATAAAGCTACTTCCGCTAAGAAAGTGTAAATTCTCATATTGATATAATTTATATCTTAATAAAAAAGTATAGATAGTTAACTCAATATGAAAAATCGAGAATATAGCTAAAATTCCATAGCTGTTAATAAGTAGCGGAATTATAATTAAGAAATTTACTGAGTAGAAAAAAAGGTAAAAAAATCCTTTAGTAGCGAGTTTTATAATGTAAATTGGCGTTGTAATAATGTGCTAACAAGCGCGATTTGGCTGAATGTAGAAAAAATAAAAAAAGCCGCTATAATTTTTATGTAATTTGCCAATAAATACCTGAGTTTTTTACTGAATTTTGTTGTTAAACCCGCGAAGATAAAAACAAGTATGAATACCCTTGCTAATATAGTAAGGAAGGTAAGAAGGTTTGTCAAGGAATTTCATCCAGCAAGAAGTCTAAAAGCAAATTGACTTTCATTTCACTGAAGCACTATACTAAGGTTAAGATGGGTAATTAGCTCAGTTGGTAGAGCACTTGCTTGACGTGCAAGGGGTCGCTGGTTCGAGCCCAGTGTTACCCACGTTTTTTTGCTCATAAAAAGATTTTGTATGACAGCAGTGCACAATGGCAAACACTCAATAGCAGAGTCCAAGCGCTTAATTTATTCCATAATAATAGTTGCAATAACAATGCTTATGGAGATAGTAGGTGGAGTAATTTCACATTCGCTTGCTCTACTATCAGATGCAGGGCATATGCTCACTGATCTTTTTGCCTTGATTTTAAGCTGGGTAGCGCACAAATTTTCAGCTAAGAAATCTGATTTACAGAGGTCATATGGGTATCACAGATTGCAGATAATTGCAGCATTTGTTAA
Organism: Wolbachia endosymbiont (group B) of Camptogramma bilineatum; assembly: GCF_947251825.1. Lineage (NCBI taxonomy): Bacteria > Pseudomonadati > Pseudomonadota > Alphaproteobacteria > Rickettsiales > Anaplasmataceae > Wolbachia > Wolbachia endosymbiont (group B) of Camptogramma bilineatum. Next base: position 1,419,177 of record NZ_OX366391.1, on the reverse strand, counting down.
TGGTTTAACTCTATTTTTCATTGCAGCGGTCATTATAATTGAATCAATAAAGAGATTCATTTGTCCGGTCAATGTGGAATGGAAAGTAATGCTAATAATTGCCACACTTGGCCTAATCTCTAACATTATAGTCTTTTTTATATTACATAGTAAATGCGAAAGTAATATAAACATAAAAAGTGCTGTATTGCATGTTATCGGAGATATTTTAGGTTCTGTAGCTGCTATACTTGCATCCATAATTATCATGTTTACCGGATGGCAAATAGTGGACCCTATTTTGTCAGTATTTGTCAGTGTAATAATCTTAAACAGTGGATATAAAATTCTCAAGAATTCTTGCCATATACTCCTTGAAGGTACACCTGAGAGTGTATCTGCTGAGGAGATAAAAAGTGAGATTGTATCTAAGTTACCTGAAGTGATAGATGTGCATCATATACATGCATGGTCACTATCTGATAATTATTTTATACTTACTATGCATGCCAAGATAAAGCAAAATGGACAACACACTAATATTTTGTATGAGATAAAAAAAATACTATTAAATAGGTTCGAAATTGCGCACTCTACAGTTGAAATTGAATACGATGAGTGCGTAGACAGTAAAATACTTAAGCATTGACATCTATAGGCTATTTGTTATTACTACAATATCATAATATTATAGAGAGTAGGCTATGATAGGTATTTCCCAAATACAATTTCCTGGAAAGGATTCTTACAGATTAAAGACAGCAAGTTACTTCGCAGCTTTTGTTTCTTTAAGCATTTTAGTTAATCCTGCCAATGTCTTTTTATCTTTTGCCACATTGTTTTTGAGATCTGAAATAAAAACTTTTTACGTTTATAAAGACATAAAAGCTGCAAAGCAGGAAAAAATAAGTAAAAAGGAATATTGGGAAATATTTTTTAAGGATAATAAAATTAAGATAGCATCTTTCCTTTTATTTTTTGCCTCTATAACATATATAACTTTTACAACTACTTTCCTGCTTGTTTCGTTACTTGCAACAATACCACTTGCAATGATTTTAATTCTATTACAAAGTGAATTAAGGCCAAAGCATTTTAATCCATTTACGTTACTCAAAGCTGCTATTAGTTTCTTTTTAGAAGGCATAAAAGAAAACTCACGTGGGCTAGTCAATAGCTTTGATATTAAGCTTGAACATTTACTACCCCATCAATTAAATAATGATATCATTAAAAATATTGACAAATTAAAAGATAAATATACTGAACAAGTATCTGAAGACACTATTAATAATGAGGGATTTAAAGAGTTTATTGAATATATAAATCACTTACATATGCTTGATGGCCAACCATTTAGTAATGAGAATAAGGGAAAATTAGTAATGTTTTTGCAAGATTTTTGCAAAGGTAATGAGAAACATAGCTCTGGTTTCACTGGTGGACAAATTCTTCTGTTAGTTCTTAGAGCCTGCAATGATGGAGATAGAGAAGCTGTAAAAAATAAAAAAGACGCGTTGATTGCAAATTTACTAGATAGCCAAACTTTCTCTAGAAAAGAACGAATTCCTAACACATGTTTTACTGGTGTTATCTACAGAATGTTAAGTACATTAGAGGGTATTCATTCCGATCCAGAGATTAAATTTACACCACCTAGACAAATGCTCCTTACAGAAGCAGAAAATGAAGCACGTAAGTTTATGTTAGACAGGCTAAAAAATAAGAAGAACAGTAAAGAAATTCTTAGGGCTTGGCATAACGCCCAAAATAATTATGAAGATGATAAAAGTCAAAAAATAGTTGATGATTTTATTGCAGAAGTAAGTATTTCCTTAATGAGAAATTTACTGAGTTTTACTTCTCAATATAGTGAACAAATTGTGCTGACATTAATGAAAAATATTAACTCTGTAAAGTTAAATAAATTAGAGCACTTTGCGCTGTCTCAGCACATAACAAATAAACTACAGGGGGATGGTTTAGACGATCAACTCGAAAACATCAAAGGAAAAGTCTTTTTGGAGCTTTTAAACCAAAATTTACTTAGAACAGATTTTTTTCTCAAGGACTCATCTTTAACTGAAGCTAAGAGAATAGCTAGCAAAATAATAAAAGAAGAAGTAAAAGAATTAAAATTGAAAGCCAAGAAGACTATTAAGGGTCAAGTGGCCAGAATGTTAGATAGTTTAAGAACGTTACCACTAGAGAAAAGGTGTTATAGGGTATACACGGAACTGAGTAAAAATAGCAGAGACGATAAAGAAGAAATAAAGAAAATTCTGCAAGAAAAGCTAGCAATAACAGAAGCAGTGATAAATAACATGTTAAAAAAAGAAGCTTCACACAGGCTAGAGATAGAGATTGAAGATATTTATAATCAAAATAAGCGCAATGTAACCACACTTTATGAAAAAATACAAGAAGTGAAGCAAAGATTCATTGAAGATGAATTTTTAATACCTCAAGAAGTAGAGAGTATAACAAGAGTAAAAATTACAATCTTAAATAAAGAAGATAAAATAATACCATCAAGCAGTTTATCTCGTAGTTTAAGTGTCAGTGATTTAACATCTCACCGCTTATAAAAACTTATGCTCTCTGCCTTGCAGAAGATTTGCAATATTTTTATAATGCTTCAAGAAAATTAATATCGCTACAGTGAGTAGTATAAGGAATAACTCCTTTTGAAAAAAGAAAGATGCTATAACAGCTGCTGCATTAGCAGCCAAGGAAGCAAGAGAGGAGTACCGAAAGATAAAAAATACTATTAGCCAGACAAGTACAAATGCTAATGCTATAGAAATGTTAAGTGCTATCAAAGCTCCCAAAGTTGTTGCAACCCCCTTTCCTCCATTGAACCTTAGCCAAATAGGAAACATATGCCCTAGAACTGCTAAAATTGCAGATACATATATATAAAAATCGTTATTATCACAAAATTGTTGTGCTGTATAAACCCCGACAAATCCTTTCAAAGAGTCTAAAAATAATGCGAGGACAGCAAGTCTCTTATTTCCTGTTCTTGCAACATTTGTAGCACCAATGTTTCCTGAACCTACTTCTCTTAAATTTATACCATTTATTTTTGCAATAATTAAGCTAAACGGTATTGAACCTAATATGTAAGATAATACAAAGACTACAAATATCTCTATCATAGCAGAAATCTAGCTAATTTTGTTATTCCTTAGCCTTTTTAGATAACATTGGACTTCATTGTTAATCTGATTGCTAAACAGTATAAGTGCTGTCATATTGATGAGTGCTAAGCAAGAGAATAAAGCCCCACCAATATTAGCAATAGCCATTATATCTTTGGAAAGACCAGAGAGAAATGCCACAATTATTACCGATATTCGGTATATCACTATACTCTTTGGACCAAATAAATATAACCATCCCATTTCACAACAATATACAAATGAAATTACTGAGGAAAACGCAAACAAAGGCGCAGCGATGGTTAAAAGTATAGGAAACCAAGAAGAAACTGTTTCAAATGCTTTTTGGGTGATCAATATTCCCTCGCCAATGCCAGTCTGGTATGCACCTGTTATTACTATTGTTATTCCTGTTAAGCAACAAATTAACATTGTATCAAAGCATGGTTCTATCATCGCAACTAGTCCAGTTCTTACTGGTTCTTCATCCTTAGTTGCTGCATGAGTAATTGATGCAGAACCAACACCTGCTTCACTGGCAAAAATTGACCTTTGAATTCCAGCAACAAATGCTCCCACCACTCCTCCACCAACGGCATTGAAGTCTATCATACTGGAAAACAATATTTTTAATGTATTGCCAAAATTGTGAATATTGAATGCAATGATTGTGACACAACTCAAAATATATATTAGTGACATGATAGGCACTAGTGCAGAAGATACTCTAGCTATTCTCCTAATTCCACCGATAATCACCAGAGCAAGTAGCGTAGAAATTATGGAAGAGAGAAACCAAGGATGACCATCTATCCAATTTGAATAGCCAGATAATATTGAAACCATTTGGTTAGTTTGAAATGCTACACTTCCACCAAGGCCTGATAATACAAAAACCGCTGCATATATTGCAGCCAGTACGATACCAAATTTTTTAAATCCAAACTCTTCTAGCCCATTTCTTATATATTGAAAGGGACCACTGAATAACTGCTCCTGGCCTTCTGTTCTGTGTCTGAATGCTAAAGTTACTTCAGCAAACTTTGCAGACATACCAAAAAAGCCTGTGATCATCATCCAAGGTACCGCTCCTGGCCCTCCCATTGAAATTGCAATTGCAACACCAGCAACAGTTCCAAGGCCTACTGTGCTTGATAGCGCGGTTACAAATGCCTGAAAATGCGTAATGTGACCATCATGATGATCTGTGTCATATTTTCCACATAAAATAGCGAACGCATGCTTAAACATCCTTATGTTGAGAAATCTAAAACGTAGTGTTAGAAATATATAACCAAAGGCCAATAAAAGAATTATAAATGGTACGTGAAAGATCTTGAAAAACAACACTTCATTCATGAAGTTGCTTACTCCATTTAATGCAGTGTCATAACTTTTATGAAAAACTGAAGCAGCGTATACATCATTAAATGGTAGGCAAAATAACACTATATAAAGCATTCTATAAATCATGTTTAATACCTTTTGTAATAAGAATCTATTGTATTTAAGACTTCCCTTCTCAGTAGATATATCGCAACAGCATTTGGAATCATAAGGCACATAAACAGGCTATCACCTAAATAAGATATAAATTCTATATTTTTTGATATACAGCTGATATACACTGAAACTACTATAAAAAACTAAAACAATATCAGTACTTTTTTGTTACAAAATAAGTACACTAGGGCAACTTCACAGTAGTAATAGTAAGCTATTATTGTGGAAAATGCAAAGGAAAACATTATCAGCGGAAGAGCTAGCTTGCTCAATAAAGGCAAGGCTGTTGAAAATGCTGAGCTAACTAACGTAATATCACCTACGGTATTAGTGATATGCATATCGGTGATAATTATCACAATACCAGTCAAAAATGAGACTAATATTGTGTCTACAAATGGTGCAATCATTGCAACACTTCCAACTTTAACTGGGTCTTTCTCTTTTACAATCGAATGTGCTATAGCTGCTGTTCCAGTACCTGCTTCATTAGCAAACACTGACCTTCTTACCCCTGCTATTAATCCACTCAATACTCCACCTCCTATAGCTGATTTGTTAAAGATATCTTAAAATATTATAGATAGAGCATTCAGTAGATTATTTCCGTTTACACAGATTAAATATATACACATGCCTATATATAACATTATCATGATCGGCCCTAAACCTGTTGCAACTAAAGCAATTCGCTTTATTCCTCCCAGTATTACAATTAATACAAATAGCGAGATAATAACAGATGTGTTGTATTCAAATAAGTTACTTGACAACGCTGCAATTTGATTTGCCTAAAATGGTATACCGCCTAGAATCATTGCAACAAGCAGCATAACTGCGTAGATAAATGCAAGGAATTTGCCAGTCTTCATAAATCCAATCTTTGCAAATCCACGCTCCATATAATAAAAAGCTCCACCTGTTGTGCTTTCAGAACGATAGGTAAATGCAAGTACTACTTCAGCAAACTTTATCGACATACCGAGTATTCCAGTAATTATCATCCAAAAAATTGCACTTGGGCCCCCTATTGTAATAGCTATTGCAACTCCTGATATTGTTCCAAGGCCAACTGTTCCTGAAATGACTGTTGTAAACGCTTGAATATGAGTGATTATACCATTGTTATTACCATTACATTTTAGGTTGAATAGCGTCTGTATTCCATACTTGAATAATCTAAAGTTAATGAATTTGAACCGAACCGTACAAAAAACTCCAGTTGCAATTACCCAAAGAATTATAAATGGAATGTTGAATATCTTTATATACAGAAGAGAGTTTAATAGATCAGTTGCTTTTACAATCATGCTGCTCACTACTTTTATATAGCTAATGAATTTTATATGTGTAGTATATATAAAGTCCAGTGCTTATTGGAATAGTAAGTATATACAATGCACCTAAAATTGGTAGTGTTATCCAGGGCTTGCTTATAAACAGTATGATCAATATTCCAAAAAACGACACAAATATATAGGATAGGCTTCTAGGAACATAAATGTGCTTTGCAGAGAAAGTTGGAATATGACTTATCGAAAAAAATGAAATGGCCAAAAAGTAACAAGCTGTATTCTTTACGTTAAAAAATTGCTCTATAAGAAGTAAGTATTCACTCTCATGAGATTGAAAGGTAATAATTATTGGTAACAGAGCAAGTAAAGCGCATACAGGAGCTGGAACGCCGGAAAAGAAAAATTTTTTCCAGTATAATTGTTCTGAATGTAGTAAAACATTGAATCTTGCAAGTCTTATTGATATGCAGATTACATATATCATTACTAAGATCCAACCTACAACTTTAATTTCCTTTAATTTCCAAAAATATAAAAGAAAAGCAGGTGCTGAACCAAAATTTAGAAAATCTGCAAAAGAATCAAGCTGTGCTCCAAAATCGCTAGTTGATTTTAGAATTCTTGCTATTCTGCCATCCATTCCATCTATTATTGCTGCAATGATAATAAAAATTGCTGAAAATTCCCATTGTTCATTAAATGTGAATTTAAGTGAAGTAAGGCCAGCACATAAACCTAGTAAAGTTATAAAATTTGGAAATAACTTGGTAATAGGTAAGGATTTACCGTTACTTTCATCGTTATTCATACAATGTCAAAGGTAAGCTTCTCTTGTTTATTTAAATCTGCTATAACTGTCTCACCACCAATAACAGTTTGGCCTTCTGAGACTCTTACCTCTATTCCAGCAGGGATATAAATATTTACTCTACTGCCAAATCTTATAATTCCAAACCTTTCACCTGCTTTTACATTCTGAGACGCTCTTAAATTACAAACAATGCGGCGTGCGATAAATCCAGCTATTTGTTCCACAATGATTTCTTTTTCCTTTTCATACTCAATCACAATAACCTGCTTTTCATTTTCATTACTGGACCTATTACTCATTGCAGAAATAAACTTGCCTTTCTTGTAGCTCATTTCCTTTATCGTACCAGATATTGGTATACGATTCACATGAACATTTAAAACACTTAGAAATATGCTGACAAGCGTAAACTTTTTCTCTTCTCTATTCTCTTCTGATAAAGGGTAACTAACTTCTTCAATTTTTGAAACCACACCATCAGCTGGACTTAATATAAAATCCTTATTGTTTGGTACAGCTCTTGCTGGATCACGAAAGAAATAAGTACATAGTAGTGTTGGTAATAAGCAAGTAATGCCAGTACCCCAAGATATAGAAAATGCTATACACGTTACTATAAAGGAAACAATTATAAATAAATAACCTTCTCTGTTTATGTTAGGCAAACCAAAGCACATAACTTATTCTCAATAATTCATTATTAACAATTTATCATTTATAATTTCTCATGAAAAGCTTTTTTTTACTGTTTCACTTTTCGAATTATTATATAAACATTTGCTTATAAAATCGCTGATAGATGTAAATTTTTTAATAAAAATTGAAGTTTTTTAACTATTATTAATATTATTTTAATAAAAACTTAATAATAATCCTTAATAATCTATGAATTAATATGTTCGCAATTTCGTATGACAGGGGAAATAGAAAAAGATGAATCTCCTTCCTTATACTCTGCAATTCGGATGGGTGATATTGAAGCTACAGAGCTACTAATAAAGTCTGGTGCAAACGTCAATGATAATTATGAACGTAATCGTACGCCACTGCATGTTGCTATCGGGTATAAGCAGTTTGAAATAGCGAAATTGCTGATAAATAACGGAGCAAACGTTAACGCAAAAACTGGAAATCATGGCAAAGATGACTTAACACCAATGCACCTTGCAATTTTTGCAAACACGCCAGAGTTTATAGAATTGCTAGCGAGCAATGGTGCGTCAATTGATGAAAGAGAAAGCACTGAAGGACATACACCTTTTCACCTTGCTACTTTATATGGAAATAAAAGTGTAATACAAGCCTTAGTTGACAAGGGACAGAATATTGAAGATATTGATAATAATGGGCGTACAGCTTTATTTTTAGCTATTAGGCAATGCACTGAAGCAAAGAATGATAGCAGAGTAGAAGTTATCGAGTATTTGATAAATAAACTCAAAGCAGACATAACGAAAAAAGATAATAATAACAACACAATACTTTTTCCTGCTGCTAATAATTGTCCTGGAAAAGTAGTGGAACTCATCATTAAACAATATATAGAAAGCTTTGGTAGAGATCAGTTGAAGGATTTTATCAATCACAAAAATAAAGCTGGAATGGATGCCTTGGATATTGCACTCAATAGTGGGAATGAAAAGGCCATTGAAGTACTTAGCTCATATGGAGCAGATATCGAGAATAAAGTAACTCCCAAGATTACTGTAGAAAAAACAAATAGTACCTTAGATGGAGCGGAAAGTATAGAAGTGGTATCCCCAATCAAACAAAAATAAAAGCAGCTCTAAATTCCTTGCTTTATTTACATTCTTTCTATAGCATGACATATTAATGTTAGAATAGGGTGTGTTTGCAGGTCAAAATAATAATCAACAGCAAAATAGAAATAGAGTACAGGCTTTAATAGAAAGAGTGCAAAATGCTTACAACAACACTAATAAAATTAAAAGATTCATTAATATAGTTCTATTAGTAAGTATAATTCCTTCATTTTTTCTTCTTGTACAGCTCTCTTTGTATTTATCATTAGTAAATTATTTTTTCAAACCAAGGGAAAATGAAAAAAGATTATCAGCGTGGCTAAAAAATGTTATTAGAATAACATTAAGCATTTTTTTAATTATACACATTATTAATTCCTGTGTGCTTTTGGTACTGCCTATATTGTGGTTATGGTTGCTAAACAAATCACTCATTGAAGAAATACAGCAGTTTAACGATTTAATACAACAAATTCCAGAGGAAGAAAGGCCTATTTTCTTTCAAGATTTAGCAGCCATTCCTTTTATGGCACAAACTACTCATGACCCAAGTGCAGTTGCTAGTATAAACTTGAGTGTTGATAGACTCATAGAAAAGTATAAAGAGAATTTAAGCAAAGATGAATTCTATATACAGCTAAATAGAGGCAACACAACCGACATTGAAGAGTACATCACACAGTCAAATGAATTTACAGAAGGCGATAAATCTCATGCACTTGAATGCTTAAGATTTATCAATAGAACAGGAGATAATTTTAAAGACAATCATAGTAAGTTAACACTAAAGCAAGCAGCTATTTTATGTTGGAAAGCCTGAATGATAGAAATACAGGGACAGAAAATCAAAGAACTCCTTTGAATGATGAAGACATAAAAAACAGAAAAGATATGTTTTTAAAAGGTCTTGTAGACGCTGCAACAACTTACGGTAATCAAGGTCAAAGTTGTGCAGGTGGAACATACAATAAATTATTTGAGTCTTTATCTGGCTTACATCCATCAGTGGTTATTACACTCGATGGAGAAGAGGCTAGAGAAATGATAAAAGAAACGATCACACAAAAATTCCCTGAAATGGCCAAAGCCAATTTCACCAATTTCTCTGGAAAATCACAAGAAAGGATCCGTAGCGAGTTACCAAAGTTATCATCTAAAACAGTAAGGTATATTATGACTACGCATTCAGCTCTTGAGAGAAGGTGTCAAGAGTTCAGCAATAGATTAAACAATGATAAAAAGAATGAAATATTAAAAGAGTGTATGAGCAACTTATCCGGTGTTGATCTAGAAAGTCCAATTGAAAGAAGAAGGTAAATTGTATTTGATTGTAGCCATTTATCTTGAAATATGAAGCAGAGTTTTGTATGATTATTTGAACTTAAGTTTATGTATTGAAATAACATGTAAAACCACTTCGTGTAGGTGATGTATTATATTTTATCTATATGTCAAGAATCCTTCTCTCAACTTAAAGATGTTGCTAATCAGCACATACAAATGTAATATTAATTAATATTTATAAATAAAGCAATTCCATGGAAAGTAACTACAACGCTGACGCAATAAAAATCCTAAGAGGTCTTGATGCTGTAAGAAAGCGTCCAGGTATGTACATTGGTGATACTGATGATGGATCTGGTCTGCACCATATGGTGTACGAGGTTGTTGACAATGCGATAGATGAGTCTTTGGCTGGGTATTGCAGTAAGATTGAAGTTAGCATAAATGAAGATGGTTCAGTTTCTGTAACCGACAATGGTCGTGGCATTCCAACAGACATTCACACAGAGGAAGGAATATCAGCAGCAGAAGTAATAATGACCCAATTGCATGCAGGAGGTAAATTTGACAGCAATACCTATAAGGTTTCTGGAGGATTACATGGTGTTGGAATTTCAGTTGTTAATGCGTTATCGAGTTGGCTGGAATTAACCATCTGGCGCAATAAGAAGGAATATTTCATACGCTTTGAAGATGGTGAGTCTGTTGAATCTTTAAAGGTAATTAATGAAAACAAAAATAAAAGAGGAACTAGAGTAACGTTTATGCCATCAACGGGGACTTTTAGTAGTATTGATTTTAGTTACTCCACTCTTGAGAGTCGCATCAGAGAATTGGCATTTTTAAACTCAAATATTGAGATCATTTTGTGTGATCTCCGTAATAAACCACATGTAAAGTCTCATTTTAACGATAGTAAAGAGTCTGAAGATAATTTTGGTACAGCTAATTTTGTACGGTACTTAGACAAGAATAAGACACATGTTACTAAAATTGCCAGCATTAGAGATAATGTAAAAGATATAGGTACCAGTGTAGAAATATCAATGGAGTGGAATGATTCCTACTATGAGAATATGCTATGCTTCACAAATAATATAAGACAACGGGATGGTGGTACGCATTTGGCGGGGTTTAGATCTGCACTAACCAGATGTATCAATAACTATGCAAACAATGAAGGTTTTTTGAAGAAGGCAAAAGTGAATTTGACTGGAGAAGATGTTAGAGAAGGCTTAACTTGTGTTTTATCTCTCAAGATGCCTGATCCTAAATTTTCTTCACAGACAAAAGATAAATTGGTCAGTTCTGAAGCGCGGGCAGTTGTAGAGAGCATAGTTTTTGACAAGTTGAGTACAATACTTGAAACTGACCCCAAGTTAGCAGCAAGTATAGTAGAAAGAGCGATTAGGTCAGCAAAAGGAAGAGAAGCCGCAAGAAAAGCACGAGAGTTAGTTAAAAATAAAAACAATATTAATATTGCAACTCTACCTGGAAAGCTTGCCGATTGTCAGGAAAAAGTTCCTGAGTTATCGGAATTGTTTATAGTAGAGGGTAATTCCGCAGGTGGTACTGCAAAGCAGGGACGTAATCGTAAAACACAGGCGGTACTTGCTTTAAGAGGGAAAATTCTAAACGTAGAACGTGCAGGGCTGGATCGTATTTTTTCATCTGCAGAAATTGGCTCTCTGATCACGGCAATTGGGGCTGGAATAGGGAGTGAGCACTTCGATATTGAAAAAACTAGGTATCATAAAATTATCATTATGACAGACGCAGATGTTGATGGCTCGCATATAAGAACTTTGATTCTAACTTTCTTTTTTAGACATATGCGTGAAGTAATTGAAAAAGGATATTTATACATAGCGCAGCCACCGCTCTATAAAGTTACAAAAAATGCTAAAGATACTTATATCAAAGATGATGAAAATTTTGAAGAGTATATAGTAAATTCAGCGATTAAAAGATTAACATTAAATGGTGTAGGCAAAGATTTGCGTTTCGTTTTGAATAACTGCCTCAGTATTTCAAACATTAGCAAAAATTATGATAGGGAAATACCAAAAGATCTCTTAGAATCATTGCTAATTTTAAGCAAAAAGAATGCTCTATTGTCTGCTGATGAGATATTAAAATATTTAAAATTGATGTATAGTGAATATAATTGGGAAGTAGAAGTAAAAGATGAGGAAATTCACATTGCTAAATTGTTTCAAGGGTTAGCAGACAAATATGTATTCTCGCTTAGTATGCTTGAAAGCAAAGAAATACGGAATATATTGAGTTCTCTTGATAACATAATTGACTTATTTAATGGTGATTCATTTTTACAGTCACAAGAAACTGAAATAAAAATAAAGTCTCCAAGTGCACTCGCAAAAATAGTGATGGATTATGGTAAAAAAGGTTTAACTCTGCAGAGATTTAAAGGCCTTGGTGAAATGAATGCTGATCAGCTTTGGGAAACTACACTCAATCCAGAAACTAGAACTCTGCTAAAAGTTGAAATAAAAGATTGTGAAGAAGCAGATAGCATATTCTCGGTGCTAATGGGTGATATAGTTGAACCACGTCGTGACTTTATAAATAACAATGCACTTAATGTGCATGATGTTGATATTTGATTTTAGAAACGCTAAACCCTTATGGCTTAGCATTGTGTGCCAAACCGGCTATTTAAAACGTACTACTAACCAATCCATTTCAGAAATCTGAATTGATCTCGGTTGTATTCCCGTTTTCGATCATAAATATATAGATTTTCTGTCCTATTGTTGTTATAATTAATGCCTCGCTAAAATTGAATATTAATGAATGAATTGAGAAGGCTCACTATTACAGAGATGCATGATGGACTTAGGCGGGGGGATTTTTCTGCTGTTGAGCTTGTAGAGACGCATGTTAATGCAGTTGAAAATGAGCAACTAAATGCATTTGTAACAAAAACCCCAGAAATCGCGATAAAAGCTGCTAAAATAGCAGATGAATACTTCTTGAAACAAAAAGATAATATTTTACCACTTATGGGCATACCAGTTGGTGTTAAAGATTTATTCTGTACAAAAGGAATAAAAACAACAGCATGCTCAAAAATGCTGGAAAATTTCATCCCGACTTATGAATCTACGGTATCTAACTTGCTTTTAAAAAATGGAGCAGCCATGCTTGGTAAACTTAACATGGATGAGTTTGCTATGGGTTCTGCGAACACAAACAGCTATTTTGGTCCTGTTAAAAATGTATGGATTAGAAAAAGTGACGGAGAAAAAGTTGTTCCTGGTGGATCATCTGGTGGATCTGCAGCATCAGTTGCTGGGTTTTTATGCGCTGGAGCATTAGGAAGCGATACTGGTGGTTCTGTACGCCAACCAGCAGCTTATTGTGGAGTTGTTGGAATAAAGCCAACTTATGGAAGGTGTTCGCGTTTTGGTATGATTGCGTTTGCAAGTTCTCTCGATCAAGCAGGAGTAATTACTCGTTCCGTTTCTGATTCAGCATTAATGCTTGAAATAATTTGTGGCTATGATGAAAAAGATTCAACATCGAGCAAAAGGCCAGTGCCTAAATTTTCCAGTTTTATAAATGGTGATATTAAGGGTAAGCGCATTGGTATACCAAAAGAGTATAAGATGGATGGAATTTTAGATGAAATCGTTCATCATTGGGAAAAAATTGCTTCCTATTTAAAAGAAAACGGTGCTGAAGTTGTTGACATTACTCTGCCTCATACTAAATATGCGATACCGGTTTACTATCTAATTTGTTCTGCTGAAACTTCATCTAACCTTGCTCGCTATGATGGTGTACGTTACGGATTCAGGGTTGATGCTGATACCCTTGAAGAAATGTATTCGCTAACAAGAGCAGAAGGTTTTGGTAAAGAAGTGAAAAGGAGAATTTTAATTGGTGCTTATGCGCTTTCTTCAGGTCATTACAATGAGTATTATGAAAAAGCACAGTGCATTAGGGCATTAATTAGAAATGATTTTATAAAAGCGTTTGAAAAAATAGATTACATACTTGTGCCATCTGCTCCAACAGAAGCTTTTGGCTTAAATGAAAAGCCAGACCCGCTAATTATGTGCATCAATGATGTGTTTACCGTGCCGGCAAGCTTAGCGGGGTTACCTGCTATTTCTGTTCCTGTTGGACTTTCCAATGAAGGCTTACCACTTGCTTTGCAAGTAATTGGAAATTATTACGATGAAGCTGGAATATTAAATATGGCAAGTGTGATAGAGCAAAATTGTGGCAGAATAGTTAATTCCCTTACGTAATATGTTTTCTTATAGTAACTATAGCATTATGATTATTTTGGCTATAGGAAACAAGAGCTTGATTTTTATAGCTAAATAACAGACCATCAAAGGCACACATAAATATCTACAATGAAAGAAAAAACTTTCACAATCATTGATGGTTATGGTTTTCTTTTCAGAGCTTATTACGTTTTGCATCATTTGACTACCACAGCTGGTATTCCAGTAGGTGCTGTGTACGGTTTTCTTAATATGGTTCTGAAGTATATTTCCCATTCGGACTACTTAACTATAGCACTTGATTCTGGCAAAAAAAATTTCAGGCACAGTTTATATTCTGAGTACAAAGCAAACAGAGTAACACCTCCTGAGGATCTAATTCCACAATTTACAATACTGAGAGAAGCGGTAGAAGCTTTTAACTTCAGCTATGAAGAGATTGAAGGCTATGAAGCAGATGACATAATTGCAACACTAGCTGCAAAATATGCCAACCACGAAGACTTTAAAGTAGTAGTAGTCTCATCAGATAAAGACTTATTTCAACTTTTGAATTACAACATTCTAATATTTGATCCTATTAAAAATATATACATAGATGAAAAACAAGTGATAGAAAAATTTGGTGTAAATTCAAATAAGCTTCTTGATTTATTTTCTCTAACTGGAGATGCATCTGATAACATTCCAGGCGTTCCAGGAATAGGCCCAAAAACTGCAGCTAAATTGCTGGATAAATTTGATTCGTTGGATAACATTATAGAAAACATCAATAACATTGAGCAAACAAGAGTTCGTAATATTCTTACTGAGCATAAGGAAAAAGCACTAATTTCAAGAGAACTTTTGTCACTATGCAAAAAAGTAGATCTTCAACATGATATTGTAAAATATGAAGTCCATCCTCCAAATATGGAAAAATTGTTATCCTTTTTGAAGAAATATGAATTTAATTCATTGATAGGAAAAGTAGAAAAGCTCTTTTCTTATAGTGGATCTAGCACAAAAGAGAAAATAGAATATAGTAGTGAAGAATTAGAAAAATTTTTGGAGCATTGCAGATATGAAGGTAAAATTGCAATTCATTGCCACTTTGAAAACAATAGATTGAACAAAATCTCCTTATCTTGTAGTGAGGATAATATTTTCTACATAGATCAAAGCTGCCTACAAGATGCACTTACTATAATAAATTCAACTTTATTTTCAAATGGGGTGCTTAAAATAGTACATGATATTAGAAAGATCAGAGAAATATTTCCTACAATAGAGAGAGTGCTAGACTCAATTGATGACCTGATGATCATGTCATACAGCCTTGACACAGGTAAGCATGATCACAGCATTCCAAACATAATTGCACACAATTTAAGTAAAAATGTAGAAACTTTCTCGGCAAAAATTTTAATAGCGATCCATGAGAAACTGACACAAAGATTATTTCAGGAAAAACTTTTTACGATTTACGAGCGCTTTGATAGACCTCTCATGAAAGTAATATTTGATATGGAGCAAAATGGAATACTGCTCAATATTCAAAAACTACAGGAATTGTCTGATAAGTTTGAGCAGCTAATTGCTGTACTTGAAAACGATATACATAATTTAGCAGGAGAAAAATTCAACATTGCATCGCCAAAACAATTAAGTGATGTTTTGTTTAATAAAATGGAGCTAAGTAAAAAGAAAAAGTCAAAATCTGGGTCTTATAGCACAAACTCTGAAGTTCTAGAGGCACTTGAAGAGGAGGGGACAGAAATCGCAGGTAAAATTTTAAGTTGGCGACATTCAAGTAAATTAAAGGGTACCTATACTGACGCGTTAATAAAACAGGTTGATCCGCTTGATGGTAGGATACATACAAGCTTTTCAATAACCACAACTGCAACTGGAAGGCTGAGCTCTAGCAATCCTAATTTACAAAATATTCCTATCAGAAGCGAAGAAGGTAGTCTTATCAGGCAAGCCTTTATTGTGCCAAAAGGTTGCAAGATAATTTCTGCTGACTATTCACAAATAGAATTAAAAATCCTGGCACACGTTGCAAATGTTACCGCATTTAAAGAAGCTTTTGCAAACAGGCAAGATATTCATGATATCACTGCAAGACAAGTTTTTGGAGTGCAAGAAATAGATGAGCAATTAAGACGCAAAGCAAAAACCATTAATTTTGGCATTATATATGGCATTAGTCCATTTGGCCTTGCAAAGCGACTTGGCATTACCTTTCAAGAGGCTGCTGAATACATTAATTACTATTTTTCTTGTTACCCAGAAATAAAGGTCTATATGGAAAAAGCAGTATCTATCGCGAGAAATCATGGTTATGTAGAGACTTTGTTTGGTAGAAGATGTTTTGTAAGAGACATCAACAATAAAATTCCTTATCTAAGACAATTTGCAGAAAGGGCAGCAATAAATGCACCACTGCAGGGAACTGCCGCTGATATAATAAAACGCGCGATGATTCGGCTTTTTGATCAGTTAAAGTCAGGTAAAATAATCCTCCAAGTCCACGATGAGCTACTAGTTGAAGTAGAGGACGACAAGGTACAAGAAACAGCAAAACTTATGAAAGATATAATGGAAAATGCAGTAGAAATTTCTATACCACTTGAAGTAGAAATAAAAATTAGCGACAACTGGGGCTTTTCTTAATTATACCGTAGACCCTAAGAACCTGTCTTGAAAGGACTTAATTAACAAGCATAGTCATATTAAATATTTCTTGAAGTAAGGAGAGTACACTCATACGTCAAGCAACCAACATTTACCTAAAATTCTGTGACATTAGCAGCTTTCTTGCCCCGTTTTCAGTAAACAGTGATTCTTCTATATATTAGAAAAATTTTTATTTTAATTAGCGTTAAACTATAGGCGCCTATTGGTTTTTAGCTAAAGTAAAGGTCAAATATCTGGAATTCTGGACATAAAATCCCCCTGTGTAAAAAAAAGATTAGAAAAAAGTGCGGCGCACATACGACAGAGATTAAGTATACGTGTATACACTGAAGAAGATACACTACATTTTTTAATTAATTTGATTGTTTAGTAGAAAAAGTCTGCAGACAAAGATAAGTTTTTGAGCTCTTAAAATATCTCTTACTGTAATTATAATCAGATTTAAAATATATGGAAGCAATTTTTTACATTCCCTTATCACTTATATCATTTGTTACTTTTCTATTTTTTGCTTTATTCTTTTCTTTTTTTCTCTTTCAAGACAGGTTCTAAGAAATTTGAACTAATACGAAAAATATGCTATAATTATGGCATGGGTAAATGAAATAGGTCAACCATGACAGTTCCACCAGTAAAAGCAGAGTCTTCAAAATCACCTATAAAGGAAAGTGAGATAATTTTCAAAGAAGAACATAAGGCAATTTATGATGCCTTCATGGAAGCATTACAAGATAAAGCCAAATCACAGGAGAGCCCACGAATAACTAATGTTTTCATATCAGATTATGAGTACATACTACTTAATAATGTCAATCCAGAAAAGATAAGACCACTCAGTGAAGAGAATTTTTGTCAGTTTTTACTTTCTGTGCTTAAAGAAATTAGAGAGAAAAAATTAGCTGGAGAGGAAGATAGTAAAGTAAAGCAAATAGTAGAAGGATGCTTAGATGATGTACGTGGTACAGAAGCTAGGGATTGGGTTGTTGATTTTGTTAAGCGTAAAATACCTGGAAGAGGATTATTAAAAAAAATACCAGGTCTTGGAAAAGTTTTAGATGTTAAGGAAGAAGAGGATAAACCACTACTTAGTGATGAAGAGATGGTAACAAAGTTCTTACGTAAAGTTTTTCTTCCTATTCTTTTTTCCATTGCTTCAATATTAATTTTTGGTCCTACTACACTTGCGATAATTGCTGCTGTTATTGGTACAATATTTGCTGTAAAGGGAGGAATTGAAGTTCTTTTTTCAAATAATAGGCCAGGTACTTTATATGACCCTAGCTCACCAGATAAAGATGATATAGAAAAGAGAGAAAAATTGAATGAAAAAATTTACAAGGGTATTGATGATATTTTAAAAACCCCAATTGAAAGACCTCTTGAAACAATTGCTGACGGGAGTAAAAAACAACCTACTCCGAAACAAGCTTCTCAGGTGGGAAATAAAGGGGGTGAGCAGCTTACTATGCTTGATGGAAAAATTACTATAGATCAGCCAGCCAAAAGCACAGAAAAGACAGCAGTCAATTAAGACCTATTTGCCAAAGGTGAATTGTGTAATAGTTCTTTTATTGTTTTATAACACATACAACGGGAGTATGATCAGATGGGTTTTCTAGTTTACGCAACCTATCATCTATGTAACATGTTTCCAATTTATCTGCAGCTTGTGGCGATAGCAGCATATGATCTATTCGCATTCCTTGATTGTTTTTGAGTGAATTACCTTGATAATTCCACCAAGTGAATTGTTGTAAGTTGAGGTGAGATATTCTAAATGCATCTTTAAAACCAAGATTCAAGATCGCTCTTAATTTCTCACGCTCTTTTATATGAAAGCACACTTGGCCATTTAATAAATTTGAATCAAAAACATCAATTTCATCCAGTGCAACATTATAATCGCCAGCTATAATAGTTAACTCTTCATTTTTCAACAAAGTGCCCATCCTTTCATATAGGTTATCAAAAAACTTGAGTTTATATTCAAATGCTTGGGAGTCCAAGCTTTGACCATTGGGCACGTATAAACTTCCTACCCTTATCTTATTATTGGTGTGTTTTATCACACACTCTATATAACGTGCTTCTTGATGACTCTCTACAACATCAATTTTTAATTTTTCCAGTATTGGATATTTAGATAAAACACAAACACCATTTCTTGCAACCTGTCCATAGACAGCATATTCATATCCTAACTTTTCTATCTCTGCATAAGGAAATTGCTCTTCTGTACATTTTATCTCTTGCAGCAAAACTATATCTATCTGACTATCAACTATAAAACTACAAAGTTGGTTAATTCTTTTACGTATGGAGTTTACATTCCAAGTTGCAATCTTTAGCATCAACAATCCTTATTAATTATATCAATTAAACTCTCCCCTGTGGGCAACCTCGATGTTATAATTTTTTTCCACTTGATTAACTTTAAACTATCAGCAATGTTTTTACTCATGGTATATGCAACTGTATTATTCATCACAGGAGATAGCCCACTTTTTAGAACTAATGAACAAAATACCCTTGCAGTTTGTGAGGAAAAAAAAGCAACGCTATCAATTTTACCGTCCAATAGTAAATTTTTACACCTATTAGTTAGACTCCTTTTAGTAATTGTTTTATAGAGTACAACTTCTCTTACGTTAAAACCTTCTTCAGATAATCTTTTTTTTAGGTCACATGATACTTCTTGTCCCCTTATATATAAGAACTTTATTGCATTTGAATAATGAGATTTTATGAATGATATCAGACCATCAACGTTGCTGTCTGCTGAGATTATATCGGAAAATCCCAAATTTTTTGCAGCCTGCATAGTTGAATTACCAACTGTAATAATCGAAAAGTTATCCTCTTTGCATATTTGACTGAAAGCCTTTACACTGTTTTTACTTGTAGATATCACAACATCAAATTCGTGCGCGGATATATCAGGATTTAAGTACTTTATTGTGAATACTGGCTCTATAAAAACTTTGTATCCATATTTTTTTAGTGTGCTTCTTGTGCTCAACGAATCTAATAAAGGCCTTGTCAATAAAATAGACTTCATTCTGGTTTATTTCGCTAGCAGTAAAATAATATCCCTTATACACAAATTATTGAATAAAAATTTTATTTTTCAAGTTTCTTGCATAACCTAGAAAAAAGGCAAGAGAAACTCAATAGTTGGCCTAGTAATGAAAAATTGATCATAAACAAGCGAATGTTTTTGATCAAATGGAAAAAAGGATGTTACTCATTGAGTAACATCCTTTTGAAGAAAGTAGGTAATTTTGTTTACTGTCTTTCATTCGTTTTTGGAGCTTGCTGCTCTACATCAGTGTCAATAGTTACTGCTGAAGAAGGTCCCACCAATTTGTCCAAAGAACCTGTCTTTCTTAAGTCAGCTTGGGTTTTTAACTCACCATTTTCCTTAGTGAGTATCCCATGTTGCGGAGAAGAACTTGGTGAATTGAACCCACTATCAGGATTACGACGGTAACTGGCAAAGCTAGAAGTTGTAGCAGTACTGTCAGTGCTTAAAGAACCCATTGAATTGCTTCTTAGCGGTTTCTCCGGAGCAACATAAAAGTGGCTATTTCTTATCTCTGCAGATGGCATCTCATCCTCAGAAATCCTTTTATATCCTGTGCAAGTAACTTTCTCTGGCTTTTTGCCACCTTTTAGTGATGATGACCACTTGCTCCAAAATGAAGTAGGTTCTTTTACTTCCTTATGCTCATTAGGATTTAATAATTCTGCTTTGCTGCTAACAGTACTTATAGAACTCGTTGAACTACTACCTGATAAGCTATTTTCCAGTGAATTCATAGAACTTGCTTTATGCCTTTTTGCTGACTTATTAAGCCTTTCTAAAGTATTAAAAAGAGTATGCTCTTCCTTGCATCTTTTAATAACTTCCTTAATCTCATTATGATGTTCAGAAAAAATTTCATATAGGCTGCTATTATCTTTAGCTAACAAATGTTGCAACTTCTTAGCATCTAATTTATTGATAAAATCTATTTGCTGCTTCAATCGGTTGATCAACTGGTCCTTTTTGGCACTGTGTTGACCATCAACAGAATAAGCTTTCTCTAATATTTTTTCCCCCAGCTTAGAAAATATTTTCCTAGTTAAAGCAGAGCTATTCACACCTTTGTCTTCAAAAACTTCCTTGACAAACATTTCCTTTACACTATTAAAACTTCTCGTTTTTTCTTTTGTTTTCAAAATAACAGTTTGATCTTCATTACCTATTGAATATGCGATGCCATCTAAACTAGACATGCTTGCACCACTATCACTCATCTTCCTTCCAAGGTTTTGAATGTTATCCCCCATTTTTCTTAATGTAGAGCTAGCTCTCTCTTGTGTTGCCTGTTTTACAGAACTTGCAGTTTCTTTTACCGAATTCTTGGCATATACAGCACCATCTTTGATTTTTCCGCCAATATGCTTCGCTCCTTCAACTGTTTTTTCTGCTGACCATTTGAGCCCTTTATATCCAGATTGAACTGCTTTTACAGCAACTTTCACAGCGAAAAATAGAGTAAGACCAACTATAGCACCTGGTATAGCAAGTGTTGCACCAACTGCCAAAAGTGGTAGCACTGCTGTAAATAATCCACTTGCTGTACCTACTACAAGGGCCTTATCTCCTTGCTTCATTTTAGAGAATTCTGTATCTCCTTTTACTAGATCCATAATTCTGTCTTTTAGCTTCTTGGGATCGTGAATGATATCTGAATTTAATGAAGAATCTTGAATCATTTTAAGATCATCTTGCTTAGTTTCAACAAAATTTGAAGAGTTTTTTTCACTAGGTGACATTTTTAACCTCACTATTAATTAAACATACTAATATTGTATATATCTGATTCTTAAGTTAGGGTTAATTCATCTAACAATGTTCATTTGCACTCAAATGATTTTACTTGATGTGTTTTGTTGAAAGGACAGAAAATTAGTGATTGTTGCGGTATGACGTCTCGTTTAGATCAGCTATAGTTGAAGCAAAACTTATCCTTTTCAAGAAATAGATTTTTCTGAAGCCTGAGCAGAGACTGCGCTTGGATCTGATAATTCTGTGTTTACCTTAGTTGGCTCTAATGGAGTTTGCAGTTTTTCCGGTTTATCGTCTGGAATTGGAGTAGGCCAATCCATAATGTTTTTTGGTCTTTTTATTTGATCTTCCTCTTCCTTAGCCTCTTTTTGACCTGTTAAAGATGATGCATTAACTCCTTTATCTTTAGTAGCTTTTTGTCTTAGTTGTGTATTTTCTTCTTGTAATTGTTTTAAATTTTTCTTTAACTCATCAATCTCTTTTGTTTTTTGTTTTAATTGTTCAGATATCATTAGTTTGTCCCTAGCCAAACTTTTATTTTCCTTTCCTAATTTACTAATTCTTTTGCTTGAAGATTTATCCGCAGCTTGTGTACCTTGGTCTTGTGTTTTAGGAACTGTAGTTTCGTGATCACTTGCCTCGATTCCTCTACTTTCATATTCAACTTCAGTTTGAGTTGAAGTAGCTACTTTCGCATTTACTTCACTGAACTCATCCGCAAGTGATCTTCCAGATTTAAGTTGCCAAATTTCCCTTTCTAAATTTCCCTTTTCTTTTTGCAGTTGATTTAATTCTCTAGCTAATTGATTTACTTTATCAGTCAATTTTTCGTTTTCATTTCTTGCTTCCGTCAATTCTTCTGCTAACTGCTTTTCATGATTATCTTGTGAACCTTCTACCAATATTTTCTTTAGATTATTTTTCAAATTTGCATTCTTTTTTTCTAGTGCACTTAACTTAGCTTCACTTTGCTTAAATTTTTCCTGTAGTTCCTCATTTATTCTATTTGTTGACTGAATCTCGCTTTCTTTATCTTTCAATTGATTAATTAAATCTGTTATTCTAGCATTTTTATCTTTTTGACTTTGTTCTAGTGTGCTTACCTTTCGTTCTAATTGCTTAATGTCTTGATCTTTTTCTTGCATTATTTTTTTTAATTCAGCTTCAAGTCTTTTAACTTTTCCTTCCAAAATTTGCTTTTCTTCACTTAGTGTTCTTATTCCTGTATCACCTTCCTTTTCTATATTTTGATTAAGTTCTTCTGATTTTTTGAGTTTCTCTGTAAGCTTCTTAATAGAAGCATCTTGTTCCTTGATTTTTTGATCTCTTTCAAGCATTGCTTCCTGTTGTTCGTTAATTTCATTTTTCAGGTAATCACGTTCCGAGATTAGATCATCACGCTGCTTTGCAAGTTTGTTAATTTCATTTATAGTCTCATCTACACCTTTTAATCCCTCTTGCTCATACTTTCTGTCATAATCTTTGTGCATTTTTTGTTGATCGTAACTGTCGTCAATGTATTCATCAGTGATTTCAGACTCTTCATCACCAATTTCGCTCTCAGTGAAAAAAGAACTTCTACGCGAATCAGGAGAAGAATATCCACTACTACTTGGTATAGGTGACTGTGGTGGATCTTTTGTAAATATTTCCTCTGCCAGCGTTTGCTGCTCGTTCACACTTTTGCCCATGTCAGTAAAAGCTTGATGCAGAGTTTTTTCGTTGATAAAAACTTCTTTATTCTGCTCAACTAATTTTAATACCTCTTCTGGGTCAGTTATTTCTCCAAATTTTGGTTCATCAATCACTCTTTTTATGCCCTTAGAATTTACTTCTACAGTCATGCTACAATCTATGCTATTGCCTTTAGAATCCTTAGCTTGCCAGTTAATGGTCATCTCACATGAGCTTGAACCAGTAAAATCATAGTGCCTTTCGCTGCCTTTTTTGGTTGCAGTTATTTGACTATCTTTCCCTAAAGATAGGTTATAAACCTTGCCTTCGTCGCTGGCTCTTAAAAGGGTGCTAATCTCTATTGGTTTTTCTTTATTTTCAAATCTAATTTTAAATTCATTATCTTGTGTTGTATATACTAAGAAATTTTCACCTGGTAGAGATTCTTCAAATTTTTTATGTGTTGCAGTTATTGATTGCTCAAACTTTTGAAACTCATTTTCCCACTTTAAATTTATCTGTTCTTTAATGTCCTTATCTTTGCGTAAAGGGCCAATAAAATACCAAATTAAGTTTTCTTCCTCTAATTTTTTTATAAAATCCTGAAAATTGTTGCAAGGTTCAATGAAACTTAAAATATCATTTTTCTTTTGCTCATCTACATCTAAACCTTGATTTTCAGCTATAAATAAGTTTTCTTTTAGCATAATTTCTATTTTTAGAGAACTATATTATAATATTAGTATATTTTCTTAAAAAATCAACTAATATTATAGTTAAATAAACTTGAGTATTTGGCGGGAATGTTATATATTAACCACTCCAAGAAGTGCAGTATGGACAATACTATTATAAGAAAATACGATATTAGAGGTGTGGTAGGCAGAGACCTGCAGATCAGTGATGGGTATGAAATAGGTAGAAAATTTGGTCAAACTGCAGCTAACGTTTGTGTAGGCTATGACAGCAGGATAGATTCACCAAGCATAGAAAAAGAATTAATCAGAGGCTTGATTTTATCCGGTGCGAATGTTATACGCGTTGGGCTCTGTTCTTCACCTATGCTCTACGCTGCAACAATGCAGGCAGATCTTGGGATTATGATCACTGCTTCTCATAACCCCAGAGAATATAACGGCTTTAAATTTTTCAGTAGTAAAAAAGTTTACTCAGATCAAGAAATGAAGGAAATTATAGGCAGTACAATTAAAAACAGCACGAAAATTGGAAGCTTAATTAACACGAATACATATAGTGAATACATTCACATATTAAAAAATGCACTAAAAAATAATACTACACGCAAGCTAAAGATAGCCTGGGATTTTGGCAATAGTCCAACAATTGTAAGGTATATTGAAAAAGTTTTACCAAGTCATATACACATCATAACCAATAACTCTATAGATGGGACGTTTCCACTGCATGACCCAGATCCCATAGAAGAAAAAAATCTTGCTCAGTTAATCAGTATTGTCAAGAAAGATAAATGTGATCTTGGTATTGCACTTGATGGTGATGGTGATAGGGTACGCTTGATTGATAATAAAGGTAATGTTGTTTCCAATGATCACTTGTTTATGATTTTTTCACGTGAAGTATTGGCGGAATACCCAAAAAGCAAAGTTATTGCCAACGTAAAAATGAGTATGAAAGTGCATGATTTCGTTAGCAAATTAGGAGGACAAATAATTACCTGTGCCACTGGACACTCACTAGTTAAGAAAAAGATGGTAGAAGAAGGGGCCAAGTTTGCCGGTGAACTCAGTGGGCATTTTTTCTTTTCTGAGTTAGGTTTTGATGATGGACTATATTCTGCTATTAAAGCCATTGACATTTTACTTAAGAAAAACCAAAGCCTATCTGAGGCGATTGAAGATTTACCAAAGTTATATATCACTCATGAAGTGAAAATTGTGGTGAAGGATGAGAAAAAATTTCAAATAATTGAATCAATCAAGGAGACACTAAAGCAGCAAAACATTGTATTTTCAGAGCTTGATGGAATTAAGGTAACTGATGATAAAGGTTGGTGGCTTCTTAGAGTATCAAATACGCAAAACTGCATAACAGCAAGATGTGAAGGAAATACCTTAGAAAATTTTGAACTCACTAAAAAAGTTTTGTTTTATTACATTGATGCACTAAAATTATACATTTAAATTTTTTTGATGATTTACTTATTCGTCAATGTTTGCAGTTTTGTTTGATTAGTAATAGGAATTGGTAACCTATGTCGCACTGCTGTGGATAACAGCTGTCTAAGCTAATTTAGCTATAGAAAATGAACACTCACTTTTCTTTATTGTTTTGAGGTTTTTCTTGATCAACCATTTCCTCACCGATCTCTTTTATTTTTAGTATCAATGACTCTGGTACATACATGTTAATTACTTCTTCTGTTGTAACAAATAAAGCCTGATAAGAGTGTGAATTTATTATCCAATTGGGCAATATGTCTTCTGCGTCTATTTTAGACTCTCCCTCTTTTTTATCATATACTGTGTGGCAATATAAGTGCACAGCAAAAAATAGTACATAAGAAAGCAATATTCCTCTGAGTGCTCCGACAAAGATTCCAGTAACTCTATCCATTAATCCCAACCTTATAGGTGATAATATGTACATTAGCCAGTTATTCATTGTCATGAATGTAAGATTAAGTATGATAAATACAGAGATTGTAGAAAGTATGTTTTGTGTAACTTTAGAGTCAAAATACTTACTATAATTTATAATAAAAAAATCATAGTAACTAGCTGTCAAAAAGACTGATAAGAGCAAGAACATTAATGCACATAGCTCTTTTATAAAACCTCTAGTTATCGATATTATTACACACAAGACAATAATAAAGATAATTAGGCTATCGAAAAACATATTTTGTATCTATATGATTTTCAAGATATAATAGTTGTAAATAACAAAGTTGTAAAATTAATTGTGTTGATATTTTATCAGCTGGTCTAAGTACCGAGCAATCATATCAACTTCTAAATTTAGGTAATTACCTGTTTTGTTATATTGAAAAGTTGTATTTTTCCATGTGTAGGGAATAATGTTCACAGTGAATTCTTGGTTGATAACTAAATTGACCGTAAGGGAAACCCCATCTAGCGTTACAGAACCTTTTTTTGCAATAAATTTAATTAATTCTTGTGGGCATGATAGTCTGATTTCATGAGATTCTAAATTTTGATTGATTGTTAAAATTTCTGCCGTGTCATCCACATGACCCTGAACCAAGTGGCCGTCAATTCTGTCACTCAGTTTCATTGCTTGTTCTAGGTTTATTTTTTTTCCTGTTTTCCACGTATTTAAGTTAGAAACCTTCATGGTTTCTTGAGATACTTGAACTGTGAATACATTGCTCATTATGTTGACAACAGTTAAACACACTCCGGAGCAGGATATTGAATCTCCTTTGTTTATAGAGGATAAATTTTGTGTCTCAATATGGAAGATTTGATCAGAGTTAGGGTGGATAGTGATATCAGTTATAGTGCCAATATCTTTGATAATTCCTTTAAACATGCAATAAAATAAATAATTATATCACAAAAGATCTTATTTGTTAGGTGCGCAAAGGAAGATCTTTTTTACTTATCTGCTCAATAGATTCTACAGAATATTCAGAATATAGAAAGTAAGCCAGGTTCAAAACGCACAGCGTAATTAATATTGGTAACCCTATGTTTAATGTTAGACCGATACTTTCCCTTTTTTCTGCTGGCACCAATTCCTTTAAAATTGACACTTTTCCCAGCGGCAAATGCCATAGGCAGAGTGCTGATATAGAAGCTGCTACTAAAAATAGACAAAAATAAGTCTCTTTCGAAGAAAACATAGCTTTTAATGGTGATTTGAGCCTAATATTAGTAGGCAATCGAGTTTTAGCTTCATTTGTTTTTGGTAAATGATCTACAGCTTTGCTTGGTAAAATTTCATGAGAAACATTTTTAGGCTGTGGAGAAGGTTGGCCTGAAACTAATTTAATCAACTGCTCTTTTTTTCTATATACTTGCTTTTGTAAATATTCTTTACCTAAAAGTGAATTATTAGGGGGGTGTGGCCTTTTGAGTACCTCTAGCACTTCTGATATCTCATTCGGCTCTAATATTTCATGTAGTTGTTTATCTTGGAAATAAATAATATTAAACACTGAGTTGAAAATATTGTAAAATGCATCTGAATCTTGATTTTTATATTCACTTATTACTTCTACGAATATTTCATCAAGTTTTTTTCCCTTGTGCTCAGCCAAATTATCTATCATAGCTACTCTAGCATCAAGTTGAACTTGTTTTATGATTGATTGTTTTTCCTCTTCTGATAGTTCTTGAGCTTGCTTTTTTGACTTCTTTTTTCTGTTAGCCTTAAAATAATCTGTGTGCGAAGTAGTTTGACCTATATCCCGCTCTATTTCTTGAGGGACTAAATTTCTTGTGGCATCCTCATTTTTAGCTTTTTCTGCATGCTTTAGCTGTTCATTCAAAAATGCCTCGATTTGTTGCAAGCTATTGAGGTTGATGTTTTTAACTTCTGTTTGTAGCGTTATTGTTATGCCCTGCAGGAGGATTTGAATTGGAGCATTATTTATGAATTCTTCTACAGTTTTACAGTAGCTATTGTATAATTCTTCACTTTCTTTTGGCATTTTTATATTGGCTGTGAAGTTTTTCTCCTGAGAAAGGCAGATTTTAAAAAAGTCAATTAAATGTTTTATTTGAGGTAATATTGTATTAGGGTTTACCTCTGTCAGTAGCTTGAGCTTAAATGAAAACTCTTGCGTATAACTTGTAATATTTTTTGAGCGAATGGTGCTAATCTCCAGCACTTCATTAGAAAATGCTTTACTTATTTCTTTAGATCTATCCTTAAAAAACTTAGGTAAATCCTCCATTTCATATTTTTTCTTAGTTTCTATGTTACTACTATGCATGAGTAAATTTTTTAATATAGAGTGAAATAAAAAACATAATTAGTCAATAAATTAATAATTATAGCACTCTTACATAATAGTAGCGTGTTGGATTCAATAAGAGCAGAAAAAGTTACTTTACAAATCTCATCAATCTTCTTATCATGACAATAAGAGTGTTTATCCTTGTTTTTAATCTCTGCAGATTTAACAACAAAATTCAGTAAAAAACTCAGGTATATATTGGCAGATTACATAAAATTATAGCGGCTGCATGTCTTTTTTATTTTTTCTACATTCAGCCAAAACGCGCTTTAAATAAGCGTTAGCACATTATTACAATGCCAATTTACATTATAAAACTCACTACTGGGGGATTCTTTTGCCTTTTTTTTTGCCTGGTAAATTTTTTAATATTTTGGATTAGTTAGGAGTCCTATAGAGATGTCATTCCAGCACTTGATGCTGGAATCCATACTTTCTGCAATCTCATCGAAAACGTTGTACCACTTTCTATGCTAGTTTGCTTGTGAGTAACTTGGATCCCAGTGTCTGGGCACTGGGATGACACCACAGAGAGCACTGGAATGACAAGAAGGAGAGTGCTTGGATGACAACTTTTTATGCGAATAGTTTTATTGATGATATTAAAGATTTCACTATAATGAAAGTTTAAGCTAGCGTTTTTAAGGTGAACAAAGAGCTAATAAGTGAAATACCTTTACTTGAAGATAAGGCAGTTTCTGAGATTGAAAATGCTGCTTCTTTGCAGGATTTAGAAAAAGTTAGGTTGTCATACTTGGGGAGAAAGGGTATAGTAAAAGCTTATTTCGATGACTTAAAGAATATAGATGATGCAGGAGAAAAACGCGACCTAGGTGCAGTGATTAATGTTTTACGCAATAAGATAGACCAGCTTATAACAAGCAAAGAAAATGAACTAAAAGATAAAGAAGTTAAGTTAAAACTGCAAAATGAAGCAGTTGATATCACACTGCCTGTCAGACCAGAAAGAATTGGCAAGATTCATCCACTCAGTAAAGTTATAAGTGAAGTGAAGCTCATTTTTGCGCATATGGGCTTTAAAGCAGTTGATGGTCCTGATATTGAAGATGAATTTCACGTATTTGATGCATTAAATACTCCAAGTCACCACCCTGCACGAGAGGAGCAAGATACCTTCTATTTAAGGAATAAAATAAATGATAAAAGAATGGTGCTGCGCACTCATACCTCATCTGTGCAGATTAGAACCATGGAAAAGACAAAAACTTTTCCAATTAAAATAGTGGCTGCAGGCAGGGTATACAGAAATGACTTTGATGCAACTCACACTCCTATGTTTCATCAGATAGAAGGACTTTATGTTAATGAAGATGTCAATATGGGCCAATTAAAATTTACTATTCATTGCTTCCTTAGTAAATTTTTCGGAGATAAGGGTCTAAGAATACGCTTTCGTAATAGTTTTTTCCCTTTTACTGAACCTTCTGCGGAAGTGGACATAAGCTATAAAGATAGTAAATGGATTGAAGTACTTGGATGTGGTATGGTGCATCCAAATGTCCTTAAAAATGTTGGAATAGACCATACTAAATACAGTGGCTTTGCATTTGGAATTGGCATAGAAAGGCTTGCGATGCTGAAATATCAAATTGGTGATCTAAGGAGTTTTTACGACAACAAAATCAATTGGCTCAACCATTATGGTTTTCATTTTTCGTCTTTAAGATAAGTGACAAATAAATCTTATACATTTGTTGTACTTGCTGCTGGGCATGGTAAACGAATGAATTCAAGCTTGCCTAAGGTTCTGCACAAAATAGGTAATTTCTCCATGCTTGAGCATGTCATTTACAATGCAAAGCAGCTAAATCCTGAAAAAATAGTTATTGTAGTCGATTTGCCTTTAACTCAAAGGCTGAAATGCTTTGAGGGTATAAAACTAATTACACAAGAGTCAACGCTCGGTACAGGGGATGCAGTCAAAATTGCAATGAGAAACCTGAAAGAATTGTCAGATATAGTTGTTGTGCAGTATGGGGATACTCCACTAATAAAAAGC
Source organism: Wolbachia endosymbiont (group B) of Camptogramma bilineatum (assembly GCF_947251825.1). Lineage (NCBI taxonomy): Bacteria > Pseudomonadati > Pseudomonadota > Alphaproteobacteria > Rickettsiales > Anaplasmataceae > Wolbachia > Wolbachia endosymbiont (group B) of Camptogramma bilineatum. Next base: position 1,388,940 of record NZ_OX366391.1, on the reverse strand, counting down.
AGCACAATAACTAAAATGATAAGCTGCTTAGGAGAGAGCAATGCTTTAGTTTGTCTTGGGTTTAAAACTAATAATAAAGGATACGGTAGACTAATTATTGAGAATGGTTCCCTAAGAGAAATCGTAGAAGCACAAAATGGTAGAAATAATGATGAGGAATTTCTTGCTAATGCCGGAATAATGGTTGCACGTGAAAAGAATCTACGTGAATTGGTGGAGAAAATAGAGTGTAATAACCAAGCTCATGAATATTACTTGACCGATATCGTTGCCATTGCAGTAAAGAGTAATTTAAATGTCGGCTATGTTATTGCTGATGAGGAGGAGGCAAATGGCATAAATAATAGGAATGACCTTGCAACGGCCGAGTTTTACTTTCAAGAAGAAAAAAGAAAGTTTTTCACTAACTCTGGAGTAACGCTTGTTGCTCCAGAAACTGTTTTCTTCTCTCTTGATACGCAAATTGGTATGGATTCGATTGTTTACCCATACGTTTTTTTTGGTCCTGGAGTAAAAATAGGATCTGGTGTTAGGGTTGGTCCATTTGCCAAATGTGAAAATACAACAATAGGTGATGGTGCAATCATAGGTAATTTTGTTGAAACAAAAGCAAGTGATATAGGTATAAATACTAAGATAAAGCATTTAAGTTATATAGGAAATACTCAGGTAGGGCAGGGGAGTAACATAGGTGCAGGTACCGTTATTTGTAATTATGATGGGAAAAAGAAACATAAAACAAATATTGGAAGCAATTGTTTTATTGGTGCCAATAGTTCATTAATTGCACCGCTTAATGTTCATGATGACTCTCTAGTTGCAGCAGGTAGCGTTATAGTAGAGGATGTGCCAGAGAAAAGTCTTGCAATTGCAAGAGAAAGGCAAATAACTAAGAAAATAAAATAACTCTAATTTTTATTACGCGAATTATGTTATTTTTAACATATGCATTAGTATACATGTATATCAATATACATGTTAAAAATGAAAAAGTTGCTTATTTTGGTGGTCTGTTGTTTCCTGTCAGTACCGTCTTCTGGAGTTGATTGGATTAAAGATAGAATCTATACTTCTTTGTCATATAGCCGGCTTGGTGTTAATTATGATGTTGGTTTTCACTATACAAATAGCACTAAAATTTCAGTTGGCTATGTAATCAAACCTATTATTAATTCTGTAATCAAACCTACTCTTGATGAAGAATTTGGAGGAGTTATGGGGCTTATGGCAAAGCTTCATTATCATCATAAATTTGAAGGTACGGATATTACTCCTTATATTACTGCTGGTGTTGGTACTGTTATAGTTCGTACAATGAAGGCTAAACCTAAAATAAGTAGAGCTGATAATGTAGGTGGAAACATAAGTACCCTATTGGCAGAGGTTTTCAAAACTATAGTCAATGATAAATTTTTTTCTTATCAAATAGGTGCTGGTATTAATCTTCCACTTTCTGAAAGAACAAGTGTTTTTGCTGGCTACAAATTGCAAAGGTTTCATAAAATTTTCCATGGAATTGAGCTAGGAATGAGCTTTAATTTGTAAACTCTGATTGAATATTTTTAGTAAAGGCTAGTGGGAAATTATATTGAAGCGAAAGTAAGTGATGTAGACTCAAATGATGATTGCAGCAGATAGTGAAAGATATGCCAATTTGCAATTGCAAGAGAAAGACAAATAACAAAAAAAATAAAATAATTCCAATTTTTTACTTGCAATTTATACTATTTTATATATTTATATGCTTGTATATGCATACATTAATCTTTGGAGGATAAAAATGAAAAAGTTACTTACTTTGTTGGCTTGCTGTTCTTTGTCAGCACCGTCTTTTGGAGTTGATTGGGTTAAAGATAGAACCTACACCTCTTCGTCGTATGCATGCTTGGTATTAATTATGATCTTGGCTATCACTGTACAGATAGCATTAAAATTTCATTTGGTCCTGCAGTTAAACTTGTTATGAGTGAAGGGATTTTAGACGCGGGACTTATGGCAAAGCTTCATTATCATCATAAATTTAAAAATACAGATATTACTCCTTATGTTACTTTTGGTGTAGGAGGAGTTGCTAAAATTCCTCTTTCAGAAAATCAAGGGCCAGACGTAGAAGAATTTTTTTCTTATCAAATAGGTTCTGGTATTAATCTTCCACTTTCTGAGAGAACAAGTGTTTTTGCTGGCTACAAGCTGCAGAAGTTTCATGAACTTTCGCATGGGGTTGAATTTGGAATGAGTTTTAATTTGTAAGCTCCGATTGAATGTTTTTAGTGAAAGCTTGAGTTTTTGTTAACGTCGTAAAGTTTTCATGAGACTAAGAGAATTTGAGAGTAGTCAAGTTTTAAAACTTGACTACTCTCCACGAGGAAAAGCAGATAAAGGTAGAAGTATTTCATGTTTTTATTTATATTGACAGTATGTGTAACATCATTTACGATTAGTGTTAATAACAATAATTGATATTTGTCATGTTTGCAGTAATCGAAACTGGTGGAAAGCAGTATTTAGTAAAAAAAGGCAGCATAATTAAAGTAGAAAGATTACAAGCTGAAGAAAAAGAGGAAGTGGAAATCAATAAAGTGATTTGTGTTTCAAGTAATGGCTTATCTTGTTCATCTAATGCTGTTGTTAAAGCTGAAGTACTGGAGCAGTGTAGAGATAAAAAAATTATAATCTTTAAGAAAAAGAGAAGAAAAAATTACCGTAGGAAAAATGGTCATAGGCAGTATATTACTGTTCTTCGTATCAATGAAATTAGTCTTCAAAAGTAAGAGGTAAGATATGGCAACTAAAAAATCAGGTGGTAGTTCCTGTAATGGTAGAGATTCGGCAGGGCGTCGGCTCGGGATAAAGAAGAATGGTGAGGTTATTCCAGGTAACATAATTGCACGTCAAAGAGGTACAAAATTTCATCCTGGAAAGAATGTTGGTATGGGTAAAGATCATACGATTTTTGCTAAAACGAAAGGCTGGGTGAGTTTTAGAAAATCAGCAAATAAAAAGACGTTTATTGATGTTGTGCCTACAGATGATATGCAAGCCTTGGCTTGAATAGATACGGGTCTGTAGCTCAGGTGGTTAGAGCGCACGCCTGATAAGCGTGAGGTCGGAGGTTCAACTCTTCCCAGACCCACCATTTAAATTTGCAATAGTTTTGATATCGTGTAACTAAGCGATGGTTTTACATAAGAATTCAGTAACCAGTGAATCAGTAGCAGCCGGTCATCCAGACAAAGTAGCAGACCAGATTTCAGATGCAATACTTGACGAATACCTTTTTAATGACTCTTCCTCTCGTACTGCAATAGAGACTTTAGTTACTAAAGATAATGTTATTATAGCTGGGGAAGTATTTGGGCCGAACATTGAAAATAGCAAGATTGAAAGTATTGTACGGAATACAATAAAAGATATTGGTTATGAGCATGATGGTTTCCACTGGGAAACAGTGAAAGTAAATATACTGCTACATGAACAATCAAATGACATTGCAATAGGTGTGGATCAAGGTGCTGGGGATCAGGGCATAATGTATGGCTATGCAACAATAGAGACAGAAAGCCTCATGCCAGCACCCATTTTTTATGCACACTCGATTCTGAGAAATATCATGAGTATGGTCAAAGAGGTAAAGCTTGGTCCGGATGCAAAATCGCAAATCACTTTGGCGTATGAGAATAACCTTCCAGTGCGTGCTGAAAGTATTGTTGTTTCAATACAGCATCTTGAGGATCTGAGTCAATCGAAAGTGAAGGAAATAATTTATCCTTACATAGCTTCATCTTTACCTAAAGGGTGGATGTGCCCTAAAGAAAATCTCTTAGTCAATCCAACAGGTAGATTTGTTATTGGTGGACCAGTTGGTGATTGTGGATTAACCGGACGAAAAGTTATGGTTGATACTTATGGAGGCTATATTCCACACGGTGGAGGAGCGTTTTCTGGAAAAGATGCAACAAAAGTTGATAGATCCGCAGCTTATATGGCGAGATACCTTGCTAAAAATATTGTCTTTGCAGGTTTAGCTGAACGTTGTCTTGTGCAGCTTTCTTATGCAATTGGTGTCTCAAAACCTACTTCATTTTACATTGATACATTTGGCACGAATACAATAGATGAAGAGAGGATTAAAGGGTTTATTGAAGGTAACATAGATTTATCAACTAAAGGCATAATAAGACATTTATCACTTAACCATCCTATATATAAACGTACAGCCTGCTATGGGCATTTTGGTAAAGAATCGGAAAGTGATGGTGGATTTTCTTGGGAAGGTGTGGACTTATCTACTGATTTTTGTAAAGAATTTAATATAGAAGAAAAAAAGAGAGAATTTCTTTAAACTATTAAACTCTTTTATTTCTAGCTTGATACTGATATAATAACTTATTATTAAATTGTAAGTAACTTTTTAGCAATTATACCAGTTTTAATATTTACGAGACTTACAAGATGTCCGACAAACCAAAAGAAGAATTTTATGATATTGCTATAAAAGAATCATCTGGTCTTATTGAAAAAATAAAAGGACATCCTTTCAATGTTGAGTTGATGAATAATACGCTAGATTATGAAAAGTTCAAATTTTATCTTCAGCAGGATTTTTTATATTTAGTGGACTGTACTCGTGCTTTATTGATTATTGCAGCTAAAGTTCATGACATTGAAATAATGAGCAGCTTAATAAATGTGGCAAGAGGAACATTTGATGTTCGGAGGCAATATAAAGAACATTTTGGAGATTGTGATTTATCTGATAATCACAAAAAATCAAGATCCTGTTCTGCCTTTACTGACTTTTTCATGCGCGCTGCATATCACAGTTCTGTTGCTGAAGCTTTATCAGCATCTTACCCTTGCTTTAACATATACCAAATCATTCTACATAATATGATGAGTGAGCTAACACTCGATGAGGTTAAAAATAGCAAGTACGAAGGATGGGTCAATATTTACAATAGCAAAGCAATGAATGCTGCAATTGATGAGTTTACTAATGTTACGAATAAATTTTATAAGAAAGCTGGAGATTGTGAAAAAAGAAGGATGCATGAGTTTTTTAAGAGAGGTCTAGAGCTAGAAATAATGTTTTGGGATGAGATGTATTCTCTAGCATAGTCTGTAGTATTAACACTAAATTATATTCTAGTTTATGTGATGTTCAGTGGTATAATTAAGAGCTATTATGGGTCAAATCTTTTAAAGGATATTATTGAGCATCCTTTCAATGTTGAATTAGCAAATAATACTTTAAATATAGAAAACTTCAAATTTTATATACAACAAGATGCATTCTTTTTAGCTGATTATGTTCGTACTGTTTTAATGATTGCATCAAAAATGGAGAGTTGTAACAACATTGTTCCATTTATTGAGGTGGCTAAAGGGGTAGTAGAGATTATGAAAGTGTTATACAACCACTACTTTGCTGTGTATTCCATAAATCGTGGAGAAAAGTCGCTTGAGTGTTTCAATTTTACTAACTTTCTTTTGTCTACTTCATATAGTAACGTTTATGAAGCTGTAACAGTTCTCTACTCTTGCCATTTTATATATAAAGTTGTTGTTAATAGTATGAGAAATAAAATTAAAAAAAATAATAGGTATAAGGATTGGCTTGATTTTTTTGGCAGTAGCTTGATGGAATCTGGATGTGTTGCTTTGGAAGGTATTGTTGACGAGTATTGTAACAAAGTAAGGGAAAGTGAAAGGACCAGAATGCTTGAATTATTTAAAATAACTGCACAATTTGAGTTAGACTTTTGGAACAGCGCATATAATTTTTCAAGATTTAATCAATTTCCTAAGAAATATTGACAATTTTAAGCTAATTTGTATGCTTAATACGTATTTTTGAAGATGATATGAAAAGTAAAGAACATGATTTTCATTTAGTGGACCCAAGTCCCTGGCCAATTGCTATATCAGCAGCAATTCTTGTTCTTGCACTTGGATTAGTTGGTACACTCCATAAACAAATTTCTGGAATATTTGGTTTAGTTTTGGGAATCTCTGCGGTATCAGGAGTGCTGTTTTATTGGTGGAGAGATGTAATAAGAGAAGCAATTTATGATAAATGCCATACTGCCATTGTAAAACATGGACTCAAGCTTGCAATGTACTTATTTATCCTCTCGGAAGTTGTGTTTTTTATAACGTTCTTTTGTTCATTCTTTAAAGCCTGGCTTGATCCGGTTTTTTTATTTGAAGCGTTTTCTCCTACAAAAAAAGTTGAATGGCCCCCTGAAGGGATTTTACCACCGGATCCGTGGTCGTTACCATTTATGAATACACTAATATTATTGCTTTCTGGTACAACAATTACTTCAGCACATCATTTTTTACTTAAAAATGATAAAAAAAGCATGATTAAAATGCTGTCTATAACTATATTGCTTGGGATGTTCTTTATAATAGTGCAAGCAATCGAATATCATGAAGCAAGTTTTTCTTTGCGAGAAACAGGAGAAAAACTTATTTATACATCTAACTTTTACATGATTACTGGGTTTCATTGTGTGCATGTTATAATAGGAATAATATTTTTGTCAGTATGCTTATTTAGAGCTCGAAAAGGTCAATTTACACCTCAAGATCACTTATGCTTTGAGTTTGCTTCTTGGTATTGGCACTTTGTCGATCTAGTATGGATATTTTTATTTCTGTTTATTTATTGGTTAAGCCTTTATTAAGTGATTAAAATAATAGGCCTAGATCCAGGGATGAGTAAGACTGGTTGGGCCATTATTAGACTGGAAGAAAAGAATAATATTAAATTTTTGGGTGGCGGTACCATATCAACTGATGGTAAATTGGGTGTAGGTGAACGTCTACATATAATTTTTGAACAATTAAAGAAAGTAATTTTCCTATACTCTCCAAATGAAGCTGCTGTGGAAAAAATTTTTATTAATAAGAATCCAAAATCTTCGCTAACTTTAGGATATGCAAGAGCAATTGCAATTTTAATATTACGAATGACGGATTTACCCATGAATGAATATGATGCAAACTATATAAAAAAGAGCATTACTGGAAATGGTCATGCTGATAAGGGTCAGATTATATTTATGGTCAAGCAAATAGTTAAAAGCTCAAATATAAAATGTCACCATACTGCTGATGCTCTTGCTACAGCAATTTGTCATGCTTATACGAAAAATTTTTGTTTTATGGGAATTGGTAGTTAATTCAAATTTTAAACTTGTAAGGCGTGGATTTTTGAAATCTTGCATCTAATTATAAATACATATCAGTTATCAGATTTAGAATATAGCAGAAATTGCTGCAGCAATAATATAACTATCTTCTATCTATAATGAAGACAAGTAGTGAATCACTATTTGCGATTCACTTTTTATCTGTTTAAGCTTTACTATCTTTCTACGGAGTTTTTAGCTTCAATTTGTAAACTATTTATTTTTGTTGCTAAAGGTTTACCTATTGTGCTGGAATTTGTGGATGACTGTTCTTTCTCTCGTGACCTATTTTTGACAGTATCTTTCTTATTTCTTGAATATTGCTCTCTCTTTCTTCTCGAGTCGGTAATGTTGCAGTATAAGACTGATCTTCACGCAGCTTTATATAAGAATGCTCTTTACCACCAAATTTATAATTTCCAGTCATATTTTGTATAGTTATCTGGACCTTTTCATAACTATAACTAAGCAGATCATCAGGCTTGTTTCCGTAATAATCAACAGCGTTTAAATCAGCTCCTTTGTCCAATAATTTTTGTATTAGCTCGGAAGAGTCGCCCTACCCCTACAACAACATTGCAAGCATTGATTTTTTTCCATATGAAAAGAGTCTGGAAGCTCTTTTACTCTAAACACGATGTTTACATCCTCAAAATTAATCTCAATTCGCTTAACTAACGTTCTAATAATATCACGTTTAGTTAGCCAGTCTGCATTATTAAGACTTGAGTTAATACTAGAGGAAAACCCCTCTAAATTTGTTACTACTAGAGTTAACTCTTGTGTGAGTTTTTTCTGATCAAATATCTTTTTCTTTTGTTCTTCAACCATTTTTAAGTTTTGTTTCATTGCTTTAACTCTTGGCTCAAATTCTTCTTGATCAATATATTCTTGAGCATAACTATCAATTAACCTTGCAATACCTCGTTTTAACTTATCTTCTTGTGTTTCAAGCAAAGCGCTTTTTTGATCTAGTGGTGATTTTTTAAGTTCTGAAAGTCTACGTTTATACTCCTCTAATATTCTATTTGGATTTTTTAATAGGTGTTTTACCTCTTCCCACACAGCCATGTCCAATGTATCTGTACGAATTAATTTGTTGTTACACATTTTATTACCGCCAAAACGGTATGAATCCGTACCAATACAACGATAATATACCTGATTATTAGTTTTTTTCCCCTCCTTATTCCTTGCAGTGCTAGTACCATAATATGCATAATTGCAAAGCTTACATACTACTAAACCTTGCAATAAATGTTTTGCTCCTCTTTGTCTTGTTCTTGCTATTTTTCTATTCTCAGCTAATTGTTCTTGAACGATTTCAAATAAATCTTCGCTTACTATACTAGGTACTTTAATATAAATCCAATCCTCTTTTGGAACAGGATAAGTAGAATAATTATCTTTTGGATGCTCGCAGGAGTTTTTTTCGGTCTTATATGTTTTAGTTTTACGCCAAACCTTGTTTTACCAAAAGCTGCTTGTCCTTTATAAGCAGTGTTTTTTAACATACTCAAAACTACAGCCCTATCCCAATACTCTTTTCCAGTTCTCGTCATAATGGAAATAGCACTTAGCCTACGACATACTTCTCCTATACTGGCTCTTTCTCTTCCTACCCAAGAAAATACTTTACGAACAACTTCAGCTTCTTCTTCATAAATCTAAAATAAGGCCTGTCCTGTTTCTGTATTTTTGTTTATATAACGATAGCCATAAGGAGCAGCACTCATTACACTTATACAACCCTTATTTGCTGCATAAATCTTTCCTCGACGACTTCGTTCCATGATTTTTGCACGTTCGTATTCTGCTATCATACCTTGCATTTGTAATAGTAATTGAGATTCTGGATTATCGCTAATTTGATAATTTAAAAAAATGACTTCCACTCCTAACTTCTTAAACTCTTCAAGTAATATCATCTGATATGCATACTTACGAGATAAACGATCAGGAGAATGAATATAAACCTTATCAATGTTACCTTCTGCTATTTTATCACGTAATTTTTCCAAACCAGGACGGATTATGTTAGAACCACTATAACCATTATCAATAAATTTATATTCATTTAATAATTTATGTCCATCCATACTAATTTGATTCTCTATAGCAGCAATTTGGCTTGCTATTGTATCTTCTTGTGCTTGCCTCCCTGAAGAAACTCTTGCATATAAACTAACTGTTACCATTTTACCGTCCTCAAATCTACTTTCTTATATTCAGAGTTTTCTTCCTTTTTGCTCGCTTTTATTGGTTTACTTAACACTAATTTTTCATATGCATCTAATAGATACAACTCTGCTAATCGATTTACTTCATAACTACAACTAATCCGCACTATTAATTTCTTGTTGCCCATGAGCTCTACCATATATTATCCATCGAGACATATGGTTATTTGATCATTAGCTCTATAAATAAATTCAACTCTCCGTTCTTTTTGTAGAAGCTTTCGAGAAATAGTCTTCTCAAGTTTCAGGTTTATTGCAATATTGTTGGCGGAGTCCCCTCAGGCATGCTATATGTAAAGGTGTCATACCGTTACCGAGATGAATACAATTTATATCAAGATCTTCTCTTTCTAGTAATTTATTTATAATGTTTTTTTTGTTGTAATGAGGGTTGAGGGCCTTTATGTTCAGTGTTGGCATGATTGTAGCCTTTGGCTATAGAAAGAAGAATAGGATTATTTCCATATCGTAGGTTATACATTATTAATGTTTTTGGTTTGATTAATGAGATATCCAATTCTTTTGCTGTTTGAATTTGATATATCCATCATAAGCTGAGTATTGTCACTTATAGCAGCTGTAATACTACCACCAGTAAAGCGAGGCATATCATATTTTTCTGGAGATAACAATTTAATATGGTTATTATCGAACTGAAAGCGACATATTACTAATCCAAGATCCCGCCAGTTCTCTGAAATTTTTGATAACTTTGAGGAGATTCAAACTCTCTAACAAGCTTAAGTTGCCCTTCCTCCTGTAAATAGCAAATCTCTGTGTACTTGCTAAGTTTTAGTTTATTCTGTGCAAGATATTTGAGGGTACGGGCCACAAGTTTCCCATTCTCTTCACAATAGTATATTCTGTACACATAGTACATTCCCTTGCTTACTAATTCACACGTATCATAGTAATCTTGGTAACTTTCTCTAACAATCTGATCGATTTTTTCTTTATGTGCACCAAATTCATGATTTTGCAACGAAAGATGTTTATACAATATTTCTTTAAACTTCTTTTCATCTAGCTTTGATGACGGTTCTGTAAAGTATTTTAATGAAGGTTGAGTATTTTTTATGAGCTGTTTCACGGTTTCATTCATAGTTATCTTCTCATTTACATGCTTAAATTATACCAATATTTTTAATATTGTCAATAATTAGATTAATTATCTCATTTATAATTATAATAACTTAGCATATCTCTCTCTTGTTTAATAGTTAGTGTTGTGAATTAAGCTAAAAAAATGACAGAAACGGAACCAATAGCTATTTAATTGCATTTATCTTATCCAATGTTCGTTGCAGAATAATACATGCAGCAATTTTATCATCTATTTTTTTTGATTTTGTGATTGATATTCCAGTAATTTTTAGTGCGTGAGTTGCAAGAGATGTTGATAGACTTTCGTCTTGTAGGTATATGTGTACTTTGCATTTTTTTATTATTTTATTTGCAAACTGGATTATTACTTTGCACCATTCGGTCTCTTGTTCATCTATTGTGAATGGTAGTCCTATTACCATTGATCCAGCTTCATTTTCTTTAAGCACTCTATTTAGATAACCTAAATCTTTGCTCATATTTCTTCTATAATATATACTATGAGCTGTAGCTATAAGCTGTGTTTTATCACTAAATGCTATGCCTATTTGTTTTTCTCCCATATCAAGGCACATTATACGTTTATCTCTTGGAATAGACTTTAGAAATTCATCTGGATTTCTATGTAGCATCTATGAAAACATAACTTTTGTACAATTGTATTTTTGTGACAGTAAGTTATGTACAGTCTACTGGCATGATAGACATTCATCATAATTAATATCTGTTTTTTGTTGCAATATTTCACTTTTTTTGAATATGTCATGTGAGACCTTGTCAGCTCTCTGCATTGATTGTGATCTGCAATAATACAAGCTTTTTAATCCTTTTTTCCAAGCAAGCATATGTATTTTGTGTAAGTAACGTTTATGCACATTGGCAGGTAAGAACAGATTTACTGATTGAGATTGACAAATATAAGGAGTTCTATCACTTGCATGTTCTATGATCCATTGTTGATCAAGTTCGTATGCTGTTTTAAATGTCAGTTTTTCATGCTTGCTAAGAAAATCTAAATGCTGAACAGAACCCTCATTTGTTGAAATTGAGGACCATGTTTCATCATTGTCTTGATTTTTTTCTGCTAGTAGTTTTTGCAAGAATTTATTTCGTACTACAAATGAACCTGTAAGTGTCTTCTGTATAAATACGTTTGCTGCATACGGCTCTATTCCAGGAGAAGTGTTGCCTGCGATAATCGAAATTGAGGCAGTTGGAGCAATAGCGAGCTTATGTGTAAACCTTTCCATTAGATCGATTTCTTTAGCGTCAAGACATGGCCCTTTTTCTTCTGCTAATTTTTTAGAAACTACATCCGCTTGCTCGCGCAAATGCTTAAATACTTTTTTATTCCATTGTTGGGCTGTTACTGATTCAAAAGGAACCATTTTACTTTGTAAAAATGAATGAAAGCCCATCACACCAAGACCGATACTACGCTCTCTTATTGCGGAATATTTTGCTCGCTGTATTTCATTTGGTGCGTGGTTTATGAAATCCTCTAATACATTATCAAGAAAACGCATTATATCTTCTATGAAAAGCTCATTATCTTTCCATTCTTCGTAGTATTCAAGATTTACGGATGATAAACAACATACAGCAGTGCGTGACTTTTTCAGGTGATCGTAACCTGTAGTTAAAGTTATTTCACTGCATAGGTTTGACATTTTGATGTCTAAGTTGAGCTTTTTGTAAGATTCTGGCTTATTGTTATTTGTTGCATCAAGGAAAATAATGTAAGGTTCTCCAGTTTCAACTCTTGCTGTTAATATTTTAATCCATATATCCCGTGCTTTTACTGTTGAAATAACTTTGTTGTTATGAGGGCTTATTAAATCCCATTCTTGATCATCTTCAACAGCTTGCATAAACTTATCTGTTACTATTACAGCATGATGTATATTTAATGCTTTGCGATTTGGGTCACCACCAGTTGGCTTACGTAAATCTAGAAACTCTTCTATTTCTGGATGCCATACAGGAAGATAAACTGCTGAGCTTCCTCTTCTTAAGGATCCTTGGCTGATTGCAAGCGTCAGAGCGTTTTGTACTACGATAAATGGCACAATTCCTGATGTTTTACCGCTACCTTTGACACTTTCACCAATTGAACGTAAATTTCCCCAATAACTACCTATTCCACCACCACGTGCAGCGAGCCAAACATTTTCATTCCATAGATCAACTATTCCCTTCAAGCTATCTTCAGTTTCATTAAGAAAGCAGGAAATAGGCAATCCTCTTTTGGTACCGCCGTTACTAAGTATTGGTGTTGAAGGCATGAACCACAAGTTGCTCATGTAATCATAAAGACGTTGTGCATGTTTTCTATCATCAGAATAGTAATTAGCAATACGTATAAAGAGATCTTGATAACTTTCATTTTCTATTAAATACCTATCCAATAGAACTGCTTTTCCAAAATCGGTTAATTTACTATCTTTTGCGTAATTAATAGTAATGTAATTCATAAGGCTCCTTTTATGATAATATAGAAATTTATTTGAGCGATTTCTCGATTAAGTTGTTGAATTTGTTTGTGGATGTTGTAATGCAAATAAGATACCATCAACCTGACTGCCATATATTTTACAGTAACTCATTTGACTTATTTGCATATTTGTTTCTTTTGCAACATGCTGAATATAATCTTCTGAATGACGAAAATAATCTCCTTTGTTTACAAAGTCAATACCTTTACCTTCCTTTCTTCTTACTAAACATACAATAACCCCTTTTTTGTCTGTCAATCCTTTTGCTAGTTCCAATTCTGCTAGAAAATCATGTAGATAGTGTAGCACTTCAGCAAAGATAATTACATCATACTGCTGGTTCTTCTCTTGTTTAAGAAACTCTTTCATTTCTGTATGTATTAACTCATCGTAAACAGGTTTACCTTTTATAAGGCATCCTCTTGCAATATTGAGCATTCTATTTGAGATGTCAACTCCTGTTATGCGACTTCTAATATTACTTATTTTTAGGAAGTGACCACATATTCCAGTACCGCAACCAAGGTCGAGTATATTCAGTTTAGAAGTGGAGTTGTTAAAGACTTTTGTAATTATCATGTGTACGAGTTTATGCCCTCTGTATTGTTTGGCAATTAGCCAATGCTCAACAAAATATTCACCTGTGTAATCAAAATATTGTTTTATGAGATTTTTAGGCAATTCTACGATATCTGATGTGTTTGTTATTTTTTTAAAGTAGTAAGAAGCTTCTTTGTGACTACTATCTAATTTTAGCGTCTTTGTTAAATAATTATAAGCTCTATTAGTATTTCCTACTGCAAAATGACATCTTCCAATATTATACCAGATTATAGGTAAATTGGGGTAGAATATGCTAATTAACCAAAATCTTAACTTTGCATCTGATATATTACCTTTATAGAAGTGATATAACCCGATTTCAATGTTGGTATTTAACAGGTTTTTAGATTTTTCAAGAAACACTACAATTTCTTTATGGAGAGTATTGTATCTATCCACAATGAAATTTTTTACTTTTTTAATATTTAATAAGCCAGTGAGCTTAGATATACAATTTAAAGCAAAGTTTTTTATAAAAGATAGATTACTTTTCATACATTAGAAATACTCCAAATGTTCATTTTCATTTTTAGGTAACTAATTTTAACACATTTTATCTTACAAAATATCTTTTTCATTAATTTTTCTGTACATATCAATTTGTCGAATATTTCTCAGATTGTACTGTTTAAGATTGCTGGTATATTGTTGTTGATAATAATAGGTAAATGTTTTGTGTAAAAAGGCGTTGACATATGATTTATCAGATTGTAACATATAAAAGATTAGTTTTTAGATGTTTGAAAAGTTTTATGGTAGAGATTATTTAATCTCAATTCAATTGTAAGTTAATATTTAACTCTGCATATTCTACATATAGTCAGATAAATAAATTATTAAGAGCACTTGATGGATGCCTTGGCGTTAAGAGGCGATGAAGGACGTGGCAGGCTGCGATAAGCTGTGGGAAATTGTCAACAAATTTTGATCCGCAGATTTCCGAATGGGGAAACCCAACTAGCTTAGCTAGTTATTATATACTAAGTATATAAAGCAAACTTGGTGAACTGAAATATCTAAGTAGCCAAAGGAAAAGAAATCAACCGAGATTCTGTTAGTAGTGACGAGCGAAAGCGGAAAAGGCTAGTGATTTAAAAATAAGGATTAGAATACTCTGGAAATGGTAACCATAGAAGGTGATAGTCCTGTATAAATAGAAAGTTTTTAAATCCTTGAGTAGAGCGGGGCACGTGAAATCCTGTTTGAATATGGGGGGACCATCCTCCAAGCCTAAATACTCCTTAACGACCGATAGTGAACAAGTACCGTGAGGGAAAGGTGAAAAGAACCCCGGGAGGGGAGTGAAATAGAATCTGAAATCAAGTGCTTACAAACAGTTGGAGCTCTATATCAATTTATTGATATTTAGAGTGACAGCGTACCTTTTGCATAATGGGTCAGCGAGTTAATCTATGAAGCAAGCTTAAGCCGGTAGGTGTAGGCGTAGCGAAAGCAAGTCTGAATAGGGCGTTTAGTTTTATGGATTAGACCCGAAACCAAGTGATCTAGTCATGACCAGATTGAAGGTATGGTAAAACATACTGAAGGATCGAACCAGTTAATGTTGCAACATTATTGGATGAGTTGTGATTAGGGGTGAAAGGCCAATCAAACTTGGAAATAGCTGGTTCTCCGCGAAATCTATTTAGGTAGAGCGTTGTATGTATGTTGTTGGGGGTAGAGCACTGGATAGACTAGGGGGATTTATCATCTTACCAAATCTAACCAAACTCCGAATACCAACAATTAATTATACAGCAGACACACTACGGGTGCTAAGTCCGTGGTGGAAAGGGAAACAGCCCAGATCACTATCTAAGGTCCCAAAATTACAGCTAAGTGGGGAAGGAAGTGGAAAAACCATTACAGCTAGGAGGTTGGCTTGGAAGCAGCCATCCTTTAAAGAAAGCGTAACAGCTCACTTGTCTAAATAAGTTTTTCTGCACCGAAAATGTACCGGGGCTAAAGCTGTATACCGAAGATGTGGGTGCTTATTAATTTCGATTAATAGGCGCGGTAGCGGAGCGTTCCGTAAGTCTGTGAAGGCGGTTTGTGAAAACCGCTGGAGATATCGGAAGTGAGAATGCTGACATAAGTAGCGTAAAAGAGTGTGAAAAACACTCTCACCAAAAATCTAAGGGTTCCTACGTTAAGTTAATCTGCGTAGGGTTAGTCGGTTCCTAAGGCGAGTCCGTAAAGGAGTAGTCGATGGCAATTAGGTTAATATTCCTAAACCTCTTAAGTGTGACGGGTTTTGTATTTGTATAGGTCTTATTGGATTGATCTATGCTTAAAAGAAGCTCCAGGAAATAGCACTTATATTTATGAGGCCGTACCGTAAACCGACACTGGTGGATGAGTAGAGTATACTAAGGTGTTGAAAGAATGATGTTGAAGGAACTCGGCAAATTATACCTGTAACTTCGGAAGAAGGGTAACCTGCTTTTAGGCAACTATGAGTAGGTGGCACAAAATAGGGAGTAGCGACTGTTTACTAAAAACACAGGACTCTGCAAACACGTAAGTGGAAGTATAGGGTCTGACGCCTGCCCAGTGCTGGAAGGTTAATAGGAGGGGTGCAAGCTCTGAATTGAAGCCCCAGTAAACGGCGGCCGTAACACTGACGGTCCTAAGGTAGCGAAATTCCTTGTCGGGTAAGTTCCGACCCGCACGAATGGCGTAACGATTTCTCCACTGTCTCCAACATCACTTCAGCGAAATTGAATTCCCCGTGCAGATGCGGGGTACCCGCGGTTAGACGAAGAGACCCCGTGCACCTTTACTATAGCTTTACATTGCTATTAAAAGTGTGATGTGCAGGATAGGTGGGAGACTTTGAAGTTATGGCGCTAGCTATAATGGAGTCAACCTTGAGATACCACCCTTTACACTTTTGATATCTAACTACGTTTCATTATCTGGAACTAGGACATTGTATGGTGGGTAGTTTGACTGGGGCGGTCGCCTCCTAAAAAGTAACGGAGGCGTGCGAAGGTAAGCTAGAGCTGGTCGGAAATCAGCTTGATAGTACAATGGCATAAGCTTGCCTGACTGCGAGGCTGACAAGCCAAGCAGAGACGAAAGTCGGTCATAGTGATCCGGTGATTCTGTATGGAAGGGTCATCGCTCAACGGATAAAAGGTACGCCGGGGATAACAGGCTGATGGTGTTCGAGAGTTCATATCGACGACACCGTTTGGCACCTCGATGTCGACTCATCACATCCTGGGGCTGGAGAAGGTCCCAAGGGTTCGGCTGTTCGCCGATTAAAGTGTTACGTGAGTTGGGTTTAGAACGTCGTGAGACAGTTCGGTTTCTATCTGCCGTGGGTGAAGGAAATTTGAGAAGATCTGACTCTAGTACGAGAGGACCGAGATGGATATACCTCTGGTGTACCAGCTGTTATGCCAATAGCATCGCTGGGTAGCTATGTATAGATGGGATAATTGCTGAAAGCATATAAGCAAGAAACCCTCTTCAAAAAGATTTCCCAATTAAGGCCGTGGAAGACTACCACGTTGATAGGCTAGGTGTGGAAGCATGGTAACATGTGAAGCTAACTAGTACTAATAGCCTGATTGATTTATTTCCTTTCTATATGTGCATATGCAGTGTTAAATATTAAATTGAAATTTGTTAAGTCAGAAATTTTTATTGACTTGGTGACTATAGCAAAAATGAACCACCCGATCTCATTTCGAACTCGGAAGTGAAACTTTTTAGCGCCGATGATACTTAAAAAGGGAAAGTAGGTCGTTGCCAAGCTTATAAAAATTTCTTTTTATCTATATCTGTTCAGTAGAGCGATGAAACAAGGTAAACATAGAGTAGCTGTGAGGTAATATAACTAATCTTTTAGAACTTTGCGAAAACTTTAAAATAAAAGTAGAAAATTTAAAAGTAGAATTTGTCACCTATTTGCAAATGAGGAGGAGAGATAGTAACATTTAACAAATCATCAAACAATTGATCTTCCGAAAATCAAACTTTATATAATTGAATATTAATTAAGTTGTTGGAGATGAGGAGAAAGAAGAAGTAGCAAACTACCAAAAAGCAGATACATTTGGTCCAATAGTTAGGTGATAATTGTAGCACTCAGTGGATTTTATAAAAATTCAAAACGTAAAAATTATAAGTGATGTTTTTAATGTGAATTGAAAGCGTATCAAATAGTGAATATAGAATTCCCTCAAAATGCAAAAAGGTGTATGAGCAAATCGAATAAGAAAAGTGAGGTTTTGCGCATCAACGTGTTATAATAAAGGTAAACTTGGTTAGTGCTGAAGCAATACTGCAAGTTTTAAAGGGAAAGAAGATTTAAAAGACAGTGTATGTTGCAATCGTAATAGTCGCTGACAGGTACTTTGAAACATAGCTGGACTATTGAAGTTAAAATTCTGGGCTGTTACTTAAAAAACGCATCCACTGAATTATTTATGCTAAAAAAAGCTTTATTAAAAAATGAAACAGAAGTGTAAGAAAGTTGCAAAACGTATAAGGTATTACTTGAAGCTACCTATCTGAAGCAACTGGAGCTTTTCAAGTTGCGAAAAATATTTTAAAATCTGAAAGAATGGTGTGAACTTTTTTAAGTAAACCAGAAAGTATTCCACTATCGCGCTGAACAGCAAATTAGGCATTATATCATTTACTGTAAAAGCTCATATTTTACGTAATCAGAGCTAGGAATTTGAAAGGATAATTTCATTATACTTAACATGGAAACAAAGAGAATTATACAATCCCCTGCCTATCGTTTCTTGAACCACTCCCTTGAACGGGTACTTTTACTTTTATCAAACTATTCTCTTATTGTAATAAGTTGCTTCTATATTTAAATTTAGCAACTTCCCTCTAGGATTATCCTTATTTTGTTCTAAGTATTGGCTTTGTTCAAATGCCATTCCCCATTGTGTACGATAGCTAGACTTTCTATATTCATAAAAACTCTCTTCAGCATTATTTGTATCGAGCTTTTTATCTTCTTTTCTTATACTTCTACCATCAAGCACCCACATCTATTAATTTATTTTAAAAAGTTTACTCATCTTATCATAAAAAATATATCTGTAAATACTTTAGTGAAAATTTCTTCTTATTTTATCTTTCTTTAAGCAAATATTGAGGTCTTTTTGTAAATTTTTATAGCCTGCTTGCATAATGTTTTTATGGGTTAGTATTATGTAATAGTATCCTACATTACTTATATTAGAAATGCTAACTTTAGCTAGCATTCGTAATTGCCTTTTTATTTTATTTCTTTTTGCTGCTTTTCCGACTTTTTTACTGATAGCCAGACCTACTCTAATAACATGAATATACTTTTCAGGTTCTCTTTCTTTTATAGCATATAGTGATATATATACCCCTCGATAAAAAAGACTGTCAGGTGCTAATCTGTTTTTAAAAGCAAAGGAAAACTCTTTTTTTTTTATGCTTACTATGCGCATAATTTATTACACCCTAATGAGCGACGCTTATTAAGAATTTTTCTTCCAGCTTTTGTTGACATACGTGAACGAAATCCATGTTTGTGCTTTTTTTTAAAATTTTTTGGTTGAAATGTTCTTTTCATTGTTTTTATATTAATATAACTATTTATTTTAAATTATTTTTCTCTATTGTCAAATAATGGTCAACTTCTATGGCATTCTTATTGAATAAAATTTGATATATGGAAAAATGAATTTAATTATAGGCGTACCTGTTTTACTAATCCTTTTATTTTGTTTGAGTAAGTTTCAAGCAGTAAGTAAAGTTAAGTCTTATATATATTTGAGTTGTATGTGGATGCTACCTTGTTTGTTAGCATTCTATGATGGTTATTTTATAACTTCTATTTCTATAGCGTTACTTTTTTTTATGCTGATTTTTATCTTTAAAGGTAAAAGAAATAAGATGGTAAAATTTTTGTTATTTATGGCTTTAGCAATATCACTTTTTATCACTTTATTTATAATGCTATCTATTTTTGTTCAGTCCATTTCTTTTTTTAATAAAGTAGCTATTTCAGAATTCTTATTTTGCTTAAAATGGAAGCATAATGTAGCTATTATTGGCGAAGGAGAGGTGGGATGTTTTGGTATAGCGCCACTTTTAGTGGGGACATTACTTATAACTATTGTAGCAATGTTAGTTGCGGTGCCGCTTGGTTTATTTTCTGCAATATATATTAGTGAGTATGCGAGTGAAAAAGTGCGTTATGTTATTAATACAGCCTTACAGGTTTTGTCTGCTATTCCTACTGTTGTATATGGATACTTCTCAGTTGTATTTTTGTCTTTTTTTATAAAGCAGGTAGCAAATTTTTTTAATTTAAGTATACACTCAGAAAGTGCTTTGATTGCTGGTTTATCGATCGGGGTAATGATTCTTCCTTTTATTATTTCTTTGCTTGAAGATGCTATAAGATCTGTTCCAAAAAGTTTGCGTTATGGTTTTATGGCGCTTGGTGCAACTCCAGCGGAAACTATATGGCATATAACAATACCTTATGCAATGCCTACAATTTTAAGTGCAATTTTATTATCAATTTCAAGAGTGATAGGTGAAACAATGATTGTACTAATGGCTGTGGGAATCAATGCAAATTTGACCTTTAATCCTCTCAATTCAGTTACTACTATCACTGTACAAATTGCTACATTACTTACCGGAGATCAGGATTTCAATAGTGTGCAAACTCTTGCTGCTTATGCGCTTAGTTTGGTGCTGTTTGTTATTACTTGGCTATTAAATGCATTTGCACTATTTATAATGAAACGTAACTAGTAAGTGTTTTTATATTGCAAAATTTCTGTTAATAATATAGGATTTATTTTCTTTAGAAGTTCTTTTATAGAATTTAGTGTTAGGTGATGAAAGAGATGAGTACAGGTAAAGTAGTTAAAATAACTCAAGCAGTTGTTGATTTAAAATTTGAAGACGGGTTGCCTAAGATATTTAATGCTTTAAAAAGCAAACTAAAATGTAAGGGCAAGGAGCTAGTTTTAGAGGTTTCACAACATATAGGTGACAATGTAGTTCGTTGTATTGCTATGGATAGCACAGATGGTATGTCAAGAGGTGATGAGTTTGTTGATACAGGTGCACCAATATCAGTTCCGGTTGGACGCTCAACTTTAGGAAGGATTTTTAATGTTGTAGGAGAGCTTATAGATGAGTGTGGTCCTTTAAAAGGAAAGTATAATTTAGAACCTATACATAGATCACCTCCAAGTTTTACTGAGCAGAAGATACAGGAAGAAGTTTTAGTTACAGGAATAAAGGTTATAGATCTTCTTGCTCCTTATCTTAAAGGAGGAAAAATTGGCTTATTTGGTGGAGCTGGAGTTGGTAAAACAGTTCTGATAATGGAGCTGATTAACAACATAGCAAAAGCTCATAAAGGATTTTCTGTGTTTGCTGGAGTAGGAGAGAGAACGCGTGAAGGTAATGATCTTTATAACGAGATGATTACTTCGAATGTAATAGATATAAATGAGCACGAAAAATCTCAAGCCGTTTTGGTTTATGGTCAAATGAATGAACCTCCTGGAGCAAGGGCTAGGGTTGCTTTAACAGCACTAACTATGGCGGAGTATTTTCGTGATCATGAAAATCAAGATGTTCTATTTTTTGTAGATAATATCTTCCGTTTTACTCAAGCTGGCTCTGAAATTTCTGCTTTGCTTGGAAGAATACCGTCGGCTGTTGGTTATCAGCCAACTCTTGCGACTGATATGGGCGCTATGCAAGAGAGAATAGCCTCAACTACTGCTGGTTCTATTACTTCTGTACAGGCTATATATGTTCCTGCAGACGATTTGACCGATCCAGCTCCAGCAACTACATTCTCTCATCTTGATGCAACCACAGTGTTGTCAAGGCAGATAGCTGAAATGGGTATATATCCTGCTGTTGATCCACTTGACTCAACTTCTCAGTCTTTATCTGCTGAAATCATTGGTGAAGAGCATTATAATGTGGCTTCTGAAGTGAAACGTATATTGCAAACTTATAAGTCGCTGCAAGATATTATCGCAATACTTGGTATGGATGAACTATCTGATGAAGATAAAATTATTGTTGATAGAGCTCGTAAAATTCAGAAGTTTCTTTCTCAACCTTTTCATGTTGCGGAGGTATTTACTGGCATGTCTGGCAAATTTGTTTCACTTTCTGATACTATTTCTAGTTTTAAAGGAATTATTGAAGGTAAATATGATCACCTGCCAGAAGCTGCTTTTTATATGGTGGGAAGTATAAGTGAAGCAATAGAAAAGGCTGAATCAATAAAAGCTGAAGTTGGAGCCGGACATTAAAGATTATGAACACTTTTAAGGTGCAATTTTTTTCTCCTGATAATCGAATTTCATTCGATGAAGTGGTTTCGCTTTCAGTGAATGGGCTTGAAGGAGAGCTAGTGATTTTAGCTTACCATTCTCCTTACTTAATTTATTTATTGCCTGGTATAATTACTGCTCAAATGAGTAACCAGACAAAGGAAAAAGTTGTAATTGATAATGGTATATTAGAGGTTGCAAATAATAATTGTAGCATTATAACGAATCAAATTCAGGTTTTTGATCATTTGACTCATGATGAGGAATCATTAAAAGATAAGAGAGTTGGTATATATTTAAGTTATCTTGATGTCAAATCTCTTTAGGGGCTACTTGAATAAAGAAGCCGCTGGTCTCATGTGCATCTTTAAACATTTCCACGCTGACTTTGGCTACACACCTTTGAGGGACTGCTGATTAAGTCTAGAAGTGAATTACAGTGATCGCTATGAAATGCGCTATCAAGGCTTAAAGACCTAGATTTTTTTTCTGAATCATCAATTTCCTCTGTAAGCTGGTAAAACATTTTTGAATTATTATCAAAAACTTCCTTTTTATTAACAAGTACTTGATCAATTACTGGACTTAACAGTTCTACTTGGCTATTTAAGTATTGCACTGTACCGTTTAGCTCTTTTCTTTCTCCAGTTATTCTTTTAATTTCCAGAGCTTTATTTCCAATTATTTCTGTCAAGTGCTCATTACATTCTTCCAATTCTTTAATCTTTGTCAGTAATTGATTCTCTTTTGTTTCTTCTCTCTTCTGCGACAACTGTTGCTTATACTTCTTAATTTGCTCATCTTTAAGCTCTACCTCGTTCTTTAACCCTTCATATTCCTGCTTTAGCTGATCTACCTCTTGTTTATAAGATTCCAGATTTGTGTTGTACTTATCATCTAAGCGTAGAATTGTAAATTTTAAATTCTGTATATCTTTCCAATTTTCATTTAATATATCTTCTGCTTCCTCTTCCGCTTTTTTAAACTGTTTCAATTTATCTTCCAGTTTTTCATTTTTTGCATTAGCAATTGTTACTTTTTCTCTAGATCTTTCTTTCCTTCATGTGCACTTTCAAGTTCTTGTATTTTCTCTTGCAGCTCTGTTGATATATTTTCTAGCTTCTCATCTTTTTGTGTTAGTCCAATTTGCAATTTTACGTTTTTTTGCTTTTCTTCTTCAAGTTTATTCTGTAAATCACTATTGCACTTTTCTAATTCTTCAATTTCTTGCTTAGCCTCCATGAGTTCCTGTTCTGATTTTTTTTGCTTTATTATGAATTACTTAACAGCTGGTCTAATTCCTCTTGCAATTTTCTTACCTCACTTGTCAACTCTTCTTTTTCTACATTAGCAACTTCCAGCCTCTTCTTTAGATCTTCTTTTTCTTCTTCATACACACTCTCAAGTTTTTGCGCTCTTTCTTGCAGCTCTGTTGACATATTTGCTAGTTTTTCATTTTTTTGTGTCAGTTCAGTTTGTAATTTTGCATTTTCTTGCTTTTCTTCTCCAAGTTCATTCTGTAAGTCACTATTGTGCTTTTCTAACTCTTCAAGTTCTTGTTCAGCCTTGTCGAACCTATATCGTAATTCGTTCCTCTGCTCATTTAATTCTCTAATTTCTTGCTCAGCTTTTGTAAGCTTTTGATCTAGTTGTTGTGAATTAACTTCTGTTTGAGTTGCAATTGCTTGAGTTGCAATCTGCTGTGGATTAACCTCTGATACATTGTTGCTAGTGAAAGAAAGAATAGGATTGTTTTTAGCATCATTTTCAAGATCTTTCAGCTTTTCGTCTTGATTGATTACGATATGTTCGTTATTTTGCAGATTACTAACAGCCGGTGCAATGTTAGCATTTTTGTTCTTTTTCAATAATGCTTTTACAGCATCATGTAGAGAGAGGCCTTGAATATATAATTCCTCATTTTGTCTTATTAATTCCCAAAACTCCTCAGGTGGCGATTCAAAATCTTGACCATTAAATTGCAGTACTTCAGTTATACCAGAATTACTTACATTCATAACTATAGTACAGGTAAAAGTTTTCCCATCCTTGTCCTGCACAGGCCAAGTGCTTGTCATTTCATAATATGCACCCTCTTTAAATTCATAATGTCTTTCCTTACCTTTTCGGTAAGCGTATATGTCATGCTTTTTATCGCAATAGATATTCAATGTGCTAATATCCCTTTCTTGCTGTAAGATATCACTAATTCTTATTGGCTCACTTCTATTGTAATTAATAAGATTAATGTTTAACACTTTATCAGAATTGTTAGTTTCTACATAAAAAGCTCGAAGGTCTATGTCTTTGTCTCTAAAATACTTACTTACAGCTTTTTTTGCCTGATTTGCTAATTCTATAAAGTTTTTTTTAAAGCTCTTGTTGAAAGATAGATCTATATATGCTTGCTTAAAATTTTCATCATTTGTTAAATCCATGAGCAAGTCATAAACCTCCCATTTTTCCTGACAATGTTCTTCTAAAACAGTAATGCTATTTTTTCTTTTCAGCTCTGCTATAGTATTTTCTAAAATGAATGATAAATTTCCATTATGGTATTACCAACCAAAAGTTGTAAGTCTGTACATTTATACATTAGAGGTCTGAGGCGGCTTTTGATGGTATGCCAACAGTGTTCTATGGGATTCAAATCTGGTGAATATGTTGGAAGATACAGCACATGACAGCCAAAAGACTCTATTAATGATTTTGTTTTAGTGGTCTTATGAAATGTAGCATTATCCATAACTATGGTTGTGCCAAGTGGCAATTTAGGTTTCTCCAACCATATATTGAATACCTCTTTGTCACACCCACCTTTGAAAGTCATTGGTGCAATAAATCTCATTCCAATCCACCCGGCTACTATACTGATTCTCTCTCGCTGGAATATCTGCATAAATTTTCTTTCCTCTTGGAGCACGTCCATATTCTCGGTATAACTTATTATCAACTCCTGCTTCATCTATATATAAGATGCTGGAATGGTCTATTTTTGAGATTTTATCAATGAATTGCTGCCTATCTTCTTGATTGCGCTCTTGATATAGTGTGACTTTTTTTTAAAGTAATTTTTAGCTGTTTTAGTCTATACCAAATTGAATTTATTCCAAATCCAAGATTTTGTTTCATCTCTGCCAGAGTATGATCTGGATTCTTTGTAACATATTCTTCGAGTATTTTTGGGTCTATTTTTCGAATAAAGCTACCGTTTTTAGATGGCTTTAAGCTTTCACCAGCAGCTTTCTTTTTTAACCAGCGGTACAGAGTTGCTATTCCTATCTCCATGAGCTCTGCTATCTCAACCTTTGTCTTCCCTTTTTCTATCATCAATACTGCCTTTTCCCTTAAATCCACACTATATGCCATTATAACTCAAATACTTTATTATACCTTTATCATTTACTTTAGGAAATACTATAATATGTTTTTCAATGTCGGGAAATTTGTTGACATAATATACCCCTTATTACTATTGTTCTGATAATATATTTACTTTAGGAGTGATTAACTCCTTTTATATTAACCTTTTTAGTTGAATTTAATTGCGAGCGTTAAACTCGAACTTAGTCATTTTGTTTATTGTTCCTCACTACCTATTTGTGTTACTATACTAATAGTAGCACTAAGTTTTAGGCTATGCAAGAATTTCTATTGAACGTAAAGCTAGTAAACTTCAGAAATTGGTTATGCTAATTTTGTTAATAAAATGCAACCAATTAAGGAAAGCGCTATACTGTTTCTCAGTGCAATATTTTCTTTCCTAACGGACTGAAAATTGAGTTGAGTTAAAAATCCGATTTTATTTAATACTTTTCAAAGATGACAATATTTTGTAAAAATAGGTTTTTAATAGGACAATAATATGGAAATTTTTCTTGATAGTGTTGATTTGAATGAAATTAAGGAGCTAAAAGAGTTCATTGATGGTATAACAACAAATCCTTCTTTAATAGCAAAATCTGGACATAAAGATAAGTACGAAGATTTAGTAAGCGAAATATGTTCTATTATAAAAGGACCTGTTAGTGTTGAAGTTGTTGCAGATAGCCATGAAGATATGGTTAAGGAAGGCCTTAAGTTAGCGAAAATCGCTAGTAATATCGTAGTAAAGTTACCCCTTACACATGAAGGATTAATTTCTTGTAAAAAGTTGTGGACAGAACATAAAATACCTGCTAATATCACATTATGTTTTTCTCCTGGACAAGCACTGTTTGCCGCTAAGGCCGGTGCTTGTTTTATTTCTCCCTTTGTTGGTCGCCTTGATGATATAAGCTATGATGGCTTATCGCTAATAGAAGATATATGCACTATATATTCTAATTATAATTTTAAGACAAAAGTTCTTGTTGCATCAGTAAGAAGTCCAGCACATGTAATAGAAGCTGCACGGCTTGGTGCTCATTCAATTACTGTGCCAGCAAAAATACTTAGACAGTTAATTAATCATCCACTTACTGATCAAGGGCTCGCAATATTTGAAAAAGACTGGGGCGTAAAACAATAAATGACATTGCTAAAAAAGACATAAAAACACAATAATTTATATAAAAAGGACATAGGTACCATCTGTCCTTTAAAGACATGTAGGTCAATGATATGCGTAATTCAGTGTTTTAAACATGATAGTCCTCCACTAATAAAAAAGATTGAGAAAAATGTATACAGCTACGACCGAAGTATAGCTAAAATATATTTTAACTGAAGATTATAGATTAATTGAATTGAAAAGTCTGCAGACGAAGATAGATTCCGAGCTCTAGAACACCTTCACTGTGCATGATAACAAAACTATTAGAGTTTGTCAAGTAATTTTTTATCGTAATTTTACGAACGTGTCATTCCAGTTTTACGTACACAGCTGTACGAATATTGCAATACGGCATATAATAAACAATGTCATTCCAGTGCTTGACACTGGAATCTAGTTAAATTTATGACTATAAAAGTAATGTTAAAATGCAATGCTTCTAGTGATGATGGATCCCAGTGTCAAGCACTGGGATGACAAGAAAAGAAGCACTGGTTAGCCATGCATCTAAAAATTTATAAACAAAAGATTACACTTCACAACTTTGTGATGGAATAAGTTTTTCAATGCTGTTGACGCAAAACTCAGTTGTATTATTAGCTATTTCATCGAATTTATCATTTATATCCTTACCTATTTTTTCATCTTTAATATATTCATACAGAGCTAAAATAGCTATAGTTGAACATATTGCGATGAAACCAACTTTTGCTGTAATAAGTAATGATATCCCACCTGCAAGTATGGACACTGCTCCAATAGCTAGGTTTATAATTTTATTTTGTGTTGATTGATTCTCTTTATCCTCTAAAACGTTTGATATTGCTTTTGAGGCAATTTTTATTGCTATTGCTGTAGTTGAGATTATAACAAACATCATAGCTATTTTTGCTAAGAGAAAAATTGATGGTAGCATTATTACAAGAAACAGTGAAGCACCTCCTATAAATAACCATTTCTCATTTATTTTTTTAGACTGATCTGTATTATTAGGCATTGCAACCCTCCACTTTCATTAACAGTTTATTCATATAATATGAAACATGCGATAGTCAAGATGTTTTTGTGTGGAGAAGCTTGCGATTGAGTTTTGAAGAGCTTTAGCTTTACAAGATGGTAGATTTGGTGATTATCGTAAGATTCTTGCAGTCATTTTAGTGGGAAGAATTTGTAAAATATTAAAAAATAACCGCCAGAAAATTGGAAACGCTATAACTTTCTTTCCTTTAAATATACTTTTTAAAATATATGCTGCAGCTTTTTCTGCCTCCCATATGAAGGGAAGTGGTTTATTAGACTTAAACATATCTGTTTTTACTGGCCCTGGCATTATGGTGATAAACTTTGTGCTACTGTTAGCATATTGGATTTTTAGTGATTGAAAACAACTTTTTAGTGCTGCTTTGCTGGCACAGTATGCAGAAGCATGTGGTGTTGCATGCATAGCAACAAGAGAAGATATAACCGCAAAAGTTGCCAAGGAATTATGATGAATCCATTCTTCAATCCAGTTGATAACGCCAAAATAATTGGTTTCAAATGTTTTTCTATGAATGTTGGTATGAAACTTATCTTCTATTTCGCCACATCCTGCATTAAGAAAAAAGAGATTTGGTATAATATTTTGCTTTTTTAAAAAATCAGACGAGTTTTTAATATTTTCACTTTTGCTTACATCACATGTTATAGGTAAAAAATTACTACCTAATTCTTCTTTTAATTTTTCCAGTTTTTCAGTGCGCCTTGCAATGCCAACCACAAACCATCCATCTTTAATGAGCAACCGTGCTAGACTTTCTCCAATGCTAGATGATGCTCCTGTAATGAGACAAGTTTTTCTATCCATGTGAATTTACATAACGTGAAGTATGAATGTAATGACTATTGCCTATTCACACAAGTTAAGTTTGCTATAATTTTGCTAAATAATAAAAAAAGAAAGCTACTTATAATTTTGAATTTTATATAAACTTAAAGGGAAGTTTAGTATTTGCTTACTTGTAATTTAAAATTCTTATATAATATTTTAAATGAGTTGAGAGAATTAAATGCAGGATGCAGCTTTAGTTTTACAAGATGGCAAGTGCTTTTTGGGAAAATCGGTAGGTAAAAGAGGCAAATGTATAGGTGAAGTTTGTTTTACCACTGGTATGACAGGTTATCAGCATACTATAACAGATCCTTCTTTTGCTGATCAAATAATAGCGTTCACTTTTCCTCATATTGGTAATGTTGGAATAAATCACAAAGATAATGAAGGAGAAAAAGTTTTTGCAAGTGGTGTGGTTATGCGTGAACTTTCTCCTATGTCTCACTCTTCTTCATATATTAGTTTAAATGATTGGTTGGAGAAAAATAATGTAGTTGGGATATCGGGAATTGATACTAGAGCTTTGACGAGATATTTGAGAAAACATGGATCTCAAAATGGAATGATATGTCCGTCAAGTGAGGCACATATATTAGATGAATTGAAGAAATACAAATCTGTAAATGGAATAGAAATAACTAAGAAAGTCAGTTTAAGTAATAACTTTCAAAGCGCTCTTAATGCAAAATATAGGATTGTAATTGTTGATTTCGGTATAAAAAATAGTATAATCTCACGCTTAGTAGAACTTGATTGTACGGTTAAATTAGTCAAACCAGATACAGGTTTTGCTCACAAAATATTAAGCATGAATCCAGATGGTATAGTGCTTTCAAATGGCCCTGGTGATCCACAAGAGATAGGAGAGAGTGTAATTTCAGAAATAGAAATTATTGTGAAATCTAAAATACCAGTTTTTGGCATATGCCTGGGCCATCAATTACTTGCAGTTACTTTGGGAGCAAAGACTGTCAAGATGGATATTGGTCATCGAGGGAGTAATCATCCGGTTTATGATCTGGAGAGTAAAAAAGTTGAGATAACTAGCCAAAATCATGGTTTTGTTGTTGATTCAGCTTCTCTTCCAAGTAACGTTGAAGTTACTCATATTTCTCTATTTGATAATAGTGTAGAGGGGATAATGATGAAGGATTACCCAGTCTTTTCTACTCAATACCATCCAGAAGAAGCGCCAGGTACACATGATTCACATTACTTGTTTGGGCGTTTTATTGACAATATTTTGTTATATAAAAGTAAAATCTAACTAAAATCAGTTAGATTAGCTTTTATTACTTGATCTTTTGGATTTGGATGTTTAATATTAGGAATAATAAAACTTAAGTTAAGGTAGTGTTCTCTTAACAGATTTTTGTGGAGGAGTGACCGAGTGGTTAAAGGTAACAGACTGTAAATCTGTCCGCATTGCGTACGTAGGTTCGAATCCTACCTCCTCCATTGTGCGGGTATAGCTCAATGGTAGAGCTCTAGCCTTCCAAGCTAGTGACGTGGGTTCGATTCCCACTATCCGCTCTTTTTTTGTTGTATTTATATAAAATCAACATATTATTTGTTGATGTATTTGTATTTTAGGTAGAAGAGTTAAAATTATGACAGCGATAGTAGAAGCATTTGGAAAGCCGCATGTAAACGTGGGAACGATAGGACATGTGGATCATGGGAAGACAACGTTAACAGCGGCGATAACAAAGCATTATGGTAATTTTGTAGCATATGATCAAATAGATAAAGCGCCAGAAGAAAGAAAGAGAGGGATAACAATAGCAACAGCGCATGTTGAATATCAAACAGAAAAGAGACACTATGCACACGTTGATTGCCCTGGACATGCTGATTATGTAAAGAATATGATAGTAGGTGCAGCACAGATGGATGCAGCGATATTGGTAGTCTCAGGGGTTGATGGGCCGATGCCACAAACGAGAGAGCATATATTGCTGGCAAAACAGGTAGGTGTTGGATATATCGTGGTATATATAAATAAAGCTGATGTTGCTGATGCTGATATGATAGATTTGGTGGAAATGGAAGTGAGAGAGTTGCTGAGTAAGTATAAATTTCCAGGTGATGAAGTGCCTGTGATAGTTGGGTCTGCGTTAAAAGCATTAGAGGATGATAGTAGTGAGTATGGAAAGAAATCAATAGATAAATTGATGGAGAAGTTAGATGAGTATGTGGTAGCACCTGAAAGGCCTATAGATTTGCCGTTTTTATTGCCAATAGAAGATGTATTTTCAATATCGGGCCGAGGAACGGTAGTAACAGGAAGAATAGAGAAGGGGGAGATAAAGACAGGGGATGAGATAGAGATAATAGGTCTGAAAGCGACGCAAAAGACGATATGTACTGGTGTTGAGATGTTTAAGAAGTTGCTAGATAAGGGAAGTGCAGGACTTAATGTGGGAATACTACTAAGAGGAACAAAGAAAGAAGAAGTGGAGAGAGGGCAAGTATTGGCAAAACCAGGGACAATAACCCCGCATAAGAAATTTAATGCGGAGGTGTATATATTGAAGAAAGAAGAAGGAGGAAGGCATACACCATTTTTTGAAAATTATCAGCCACAGTTTTATTTAAGGACAACGGATGTAACTGGGAGCATAAAATTGCTAGATGGAAAGGAGATGGTAATGCCAGGGGACAATGTAAGTATAGAAGTGGAGTTGCAAGTACCAATAGCAATGGATAAAGGATTACGTTTTGCGATAAGAGAAGGTGGTAGAACTGTTGGTTCTGGCGTTGTTTCGGAAATTTTAGAATGAGTGTAATAACTAAGATGAAGCAAGATATATATATTAGAATCAAAGCTTTCGATTGTTCTTTGTTGGAAAAGTGTATTCGCGAGTTTATTGATCAATTAAAGCAGTTTAATGCAGATTTATCTGGTCCGATTGCGTTGCCAAGAAAAGATTCTAAATTTACTGTTAATAGGTCTCCTCATGTTGATAAAAAATCTCGTGAGCAATTTGAAATGAGAATTTCCAAGCGGTTAATTGTTGTACATAATCCTACTCCTACTATGATGCAGATGCTTGCAGATTTATCTTTTTCTGCTGGTGTAGAAGTGGATTTAAAGGTTAAGGAAGGTTAACATTTAGGAAAAGAAAATGAAGAGAATAAATTCGCTTAGGAGAATTGGTTTGTTAATGATGAATGTTGGCCATACTGCTATGTATTTTGATAATAGTCGCATGGCTGTAACCCTATTGCATCTCAGCGAAACTTATATTATCGATATAAAAGGACAAGATGAATGTGGCTACAATTCAGTCATTTTAGGCACGGGGGATTTAAAAAAAATAGCAAAACCTCAGTTGGAATATTTAAAGAAAAAGGGTATAAATAGTAAATGTAAATTATACGAAAGTAGATTAACTGATCTATTCGGAATAGAATGTGGTAAAAAGGTGGGGGTTAATCATTTTGTAGTTGGTCAATATCTTGACATTACGGGTTATTCTTTGGGTAAAGGGTTTGCTGGTGTGATGAAGCGGCATAACTTCAGTGGGCTTAGGGCATCTCATGGTGTTTCTATTGCTCATAGATCACAAGGTTCTACTGGTCAATGTCAAGATCCTGGTAGAGTATTCAAGGGGAAGAAAATGGCTGGTCATTTAGGTAATAGCAGAGTAACTGTACAGAATATGAAAATATTATCCATTGATTATGAAAATAGCATAATTGCTGTAAAGGGTAATAATGTTCCTGGGTTTAAAAACTCTTATGTTTTTGTGAGAGATGCAGTT
The DNA here is from genome assembly GCF_947251825.1 of Wolbachia endosymbiont (group B) of Camptogramma bilineatum. NCBI lineage: Bacteria > Pseudomonadati > Pseudomonadota > Alphaproteobacteria > Rickettsiales > Anaplasmataceae > Wolbachia > Wolbachia endosymbiont (group B) of Camptogramma bilineatum. The sequence goes on along the minus strand of NZ_OX366391.1, from coordinate 1,356,801 downwards.
AAAAAGCCTTTACATAAAGATGTTCCTTTTCCAGCAGGTCTGCTGTTGAATATGAGTGATGATGCTAATAATTTGGTGAGTTAGTTATGGAATGTGAATTAGTTGATCTATCTAATAATAATGTAGGTAGTGTTGAGCTTAATCCCTTGATATTTTCTGCCAAGCAAAAATTGAGTATTTTGCATGATATAGTGAGATGGCAATTAGCAAAGAGAAGAGTTGGTGCTCATAAAACAAAGGGTATCAGTAATGTTTCTGGTACAACAGCTAAGCCGTATGGTCAAAAACGTACCGGTAGGGCGAGACAGGGGAGCTTGCGATCTCCTCAGTTTAGAGGTGGTGGAATTATTTTTGGTCCTGTTGTGAGGAGTCATGCTTATTCTCTTAATAAAAAAGTACGTAAATTTGGTTTAAAAATTGCTTTATCTCTAAAATATTTAAATAATCAAGTTATTGTTCTTGATAGTTTAGATGTTGATGTGAAGAAAACATCTAAAATGTGTGAATATATTAAAAATTTTAAATTTTCTTCTTTTTTAATAGTTGGTGATTATGGAGATGATTTGTTACGTGCTGCTAAAAATTTGCATTATGTAGATTTAATCAAACCTATTGGGTTAAATGTTTTTGATATATTGAATCATGAATGCGTGATGTTAACAAAAGACACTTTAAAGCATCTTGAAGGTAGATTGTTATGATTAAATATAATAATATAATAAAATCTCCTGTAATCACAGAAAAGGCTTCTCTTTTAAGAGAGAAGTTTAATAAATACTCTTTGTATGTTTCTGTAAATGTAAATAAGCGTCAAATAAAATCGGCAATAGAGTCTTTATTTAATGTCAGAACTTCTTCTATAAATGTTATTAGAGTTAAACCTAAATATAGACGTTTCAGGGGTGTGATTGGTTGTAAAAAACAGAGAAAAAAGGTTTATTTTTCTTTGATAGATGGTCAAAAATTAGATATAATGAGCGTTTAATATGGGTATGAAATTTTTTAATCCTGTTACTCCGTCTTCTCGTGGGACTATATTAATAAGTAAAATTGGTTTATCAAAAGATAAGCCAGAGAAGTCTCTTGTATTTGGTAAGAAATCCAGTGGTGGAAGAAATAATCATGGTAGAATTACAACTCGTCACAGGGGTGGTGGTCACAAGAAGAAGTATAGAGTTATAGATTTTAAACGTAATAGAAGTGATCAAGGTATAGTTGAGAAAATAGAGTATGATCCAAATAGAAGTGGGTTTTTAGCATTAATATCATATAAGGAAGATGATATTAAATCTTATATATTAGCTCCTCAAGGTATGAAGCCTGGTTATGTTGTGACAGCTGGAGGTGATGCTGATATTCTGCCAGGTAATTGTTTGTTGTTGAAATATATACCTGTTGGTTCTTTTGTTCATAACGTTGAATTGAAGCCAGGTGGTGGTGCTGTAATTGCTAGAGCTGCGGGTTGTTGTGCGCAAATTGTTGGTCGTGATGGTCAGTATGTTTTATTGCGGCTTAGATCTGGTCAAGTTAGGTTGATTTTATCTTCTTGTAAAGCTACTATTGGTGTAGTGTCTAATCTTGATCATAAGAATAGAAAGTTGGGTAAGGCTGGGAGAAGTAGGTGGCTTGGAATTAGACCTGCTGTGCGTGGAGTTGCAATGAATCCGATTGATCACCCTCATGGAGGTGGAGAGGGAAAAACTTCTGGCGGTCGTCATCCTGTTACTCCTTGGGGTGTTGCAACAAAAGGAAAGAAAACTAGGAAAAAAAATAAATCTAGTGATAAGTATATAAAAAAATTGAAAGGTTAATTTATGAGTAGATCTGTATGGAAACCACCTTTTTTACATCCATCTGTACTAAGATTAGTTCAGAGGGCTTCAAAAGAGGGTTCTATTAATAAGGTGATAAAAATTCATTCCAGGGCTTCTGTAATTCTTCCTAATTTTTTGGGTTTAAAGTTTGCTGTTTATAATGGTAAAGATTACATTCCTGTTAGTGTTGATAATCAGAATATGATAGGTCATAAATTTGGTGAATTTTCACCTACTCGTAAATTTACTGGGCACGGTGGTGATAAAAAGGCAACAAGAAGATAGGTAATTGATATGAAAAATAGGGATATAATAGTTGAGGCTGGTTCTAGGGTTTTAAGATCGACTCCTCGCAAATTGAATTTGGTTGCTGATTTAGTACGTAATAAAAAAGTTTCTTTTGCTAATGTACAATTAAGATTTTGTAAAAAAAAAGCTGCTAGTTTTATAATGAAGGTGTTGAATTCTGCAATTGCTAATGCTCAAAATAATTATGGATTGAACATTGATAATTTATATATAAAGGAAATTTTAATAGGTAAGTCCCTTACTTTGCGTAGAGTATATCCAAAAGCTATGGGTAGGGCTAATAGAATGAGTAAATTTTATAGTAATATTACTATAAAATTGAAAGAAATTGTATGATTTATAGAAATGGAAAGTTAATAGGGAAAGTGTAAAAACATGGGACAGAAGGTTAATCCTAAAGTATTTAGATTACGAGTAAATAGTAATACCTGGGATTCTGTTTGGTTTGCTACAGACGATTATAAACAGAAATTGCATCACGATCTATTTATTCGCAGTTATATAAATGAATCCTTTAAGCATGCTGGTATTTCTAAAGTAATTGTAGAGCGTAAAGTTAATTTAGTGTCTGTAATAATACATTCTTCTAAGCCTGGAGTTATAATAGGTAAGAAAGGTTTAGATGTTGAGAAGATAAAGCAAAAAATAGCTAAAAAAGTAGAAAGTAGTGTCGAAGTGAATGTAGTAGGAGTTAAAAAGTCTGAAATAGATGCAGTTTTAATATCAAGGAGTATTACACATCAGCTAGAAAAAAGGATTTCATGTAGAAGAGCGATGAAAAAAGCTATTCAAAATTGTTTAAAGATGGGTGCTGAGGGTATTAAAGTAAGTTGCTCTGGGCGTCTTGGCGGAGCTGAAATAGCTCGTACTGAATGGTACAAAGAAGGTCGTTTGCCTTTACACACTTTGCGTGCTAATATAGATTATGCTTTTTGTGAAGCGAAGACTATATGTGGTATTATAGGAGTTAAAGTTTGGGTTTATGTTGGTAGTTAAGGTATATTGAAATGTTTGTTCCCAAAAAGAGTAAATATAAAAAGGTATTTAAGGGGAGAATCAAGGGTAATGCTAAGGGTGGTAGCACGCTGTCTTTTGGAGATTATGGATTAAAAGCTATGGAAGTAGGTAAGGTTCAGTCTAAGCATATTGAAACTGCAAGGCGCGTAATATCTAGAACGTTAAAACGCTCTGGTAAAGTGTGGATAAGAATTTTTCCTGATACCCCGGTTAGTAAAAAGCCGGTAGATGTACGTATGGGTAAAGGGAAAGGTAGTGTTGAATTTTGGGTGTTTAAAGCTAAGCCTGGCAGGGTTTTGTTTGAAATTAGCAGTGATGTTCCCATGCATTTAGCAAGGTTGGCACTTGAAAAGGCGACTGCCAAGCTTCCTATGAAGTGTAAATTTATATCTAATCATAATTGAATGGAGTTGCAATGGATATAGTTAAAATTGAATCAAAATCTTCAAAAGAATTGCATGAAGTTCTTGTGAGTTTTAGGAAAGAATTTGTTAATTTGGCTTTTCAAAAAAAGCTAGGCCAGTGCAACAATTTTTCGCGTTTTAGCTTAATAAGAAAGAGCATAGCTCGTAGTCTAACTGTATTAAATAGAAGAAAGAGAGAGGGGAAAAATGCCTAAGAAGGTTTTTTGTGGTGTCGTAACTAATGCTGAGTCTGATAAGACTGTAAAGGTTTCGGTGTTACAAGTGTATAAGGATAGGCTGTATAAAAAAGTTATTAAAAAATACAAGAAGTATACAGCACATGATGAGAATAATAGTTGCAAAAAGGGAGATAGGGTTTTAATAAAGGAACATAAGCCTATTTCTGTTACTAAAAAATGGGTTGTTATCAACAGCTAAAAAGGAATAGGTATTTATATGATTCAAAAAAATACATTGTTAGAAGTAGCTGATAATTCTGGTGCGCGTGCAGTGCTTTGTATTGGCTTGTTAGGTGGTAGGAAATCTGCATCTGTAGGTGATACGATTATTATATCTACTAAGTCCATTAACCCAAAAGGTAAAGTTGAAAAAGGAAAAGTGTATAAAGCAGTTGTTGTTAGAGTAAAAAATAGTGTTAAGAAATCTGATGGTTCTGTAATTCGTTTTTCTAGCAATGCTGTGGTTTTAATTAATGATCAAGGTGAACCACTTGGCACTCGGGTGTTTGGTCCAGTAAAAAAGTTATTATCTGGTTCTTTTATGAAAATAATGTCATTAGCTGATGAGGTTTTATAATGAGTGCTAAAATAAAAAGTGGTGATGATATTATAGTTTTAACTGGTAAAGATAAGAGAAAAATTGGTAAGGTAATCAAAGTTATAATACGTGATGCTAAAAAGAAAGTAGTTGTTTCTGGCGTAAATGTGTGTAAGAGACATACTAAACCAAGAGCTGGTGGTGGTATATTGAATAAAGAGTTAGCTATTGATGTATCCAATGTTGCAATATTGGATCCTAAGTGTAAAACTCCAACTAAAGTAGGATTTAAGATTATAGATGGTAGAAAAGTGCGTTTTGCAAAAGTTTCTGGAGAAGTGATAGATTAGGTTGATATGTTTAAACAATTGTATAAAGATAATATAGTAAAATCCTTAAAGGATAAGTTTAATTACGGCAATGTAATGCAAGTGCCTAAACTTATCAAGGTGTGTATCAATATGGGCGTTGGAGATGCTGCTACGGACAATAAAGCGATAAATGAGCCATTTGATAATCTACATTTGATTGCTGGGCAAAAGCCTGTGTTAACCTTTGCAAAAAAATCTATTTCTGGTTTCAAAATTAGAAAAGGTGCAACTGTAGGTTGTAAAGTGACTTTGCGTAGAAATAAAATGTATGAATTCTTAGAAAGATTAATATATATTGCTTTGCCAAGGGAAAAAGATTTTAGAGGGTTTAGTGTGAAGCAATTTGATGGTCATGGTAATTTTTCCCTTGGTATCAAGGAGCATATATCATTTTTAGAAATAGACTATGATAAAACAAGTAAAATTAGAGGTATGGATATTAATATTATAACAAGTGCAGTTAGTGATAAGGAAGCAAAGGAATTATTACTGGCTCTTGAATTCCCTTTTTTTGATAATTGAGAGAAAATATATATGGCAAAAAAATCCATGATACAGAAGAATCTTCGTAGAATAAAGTTATGCGATCAGTATAGTAAGAGAAGGGAAGAATTAAAATCTATAATGAATAATAAGGATTTATCTATTGCAAAAAGGTTTGCAGCTCAAAGTAAGCTGATTAAAAAATTGCCTAGAGATTCTTCTAAAATCAGAATTAGGAATAGATGCGCTTTAACTGGTAGGCCGAGAGGAGTATATAGAAAATTTGGTTTATGTAGGATTGTTTTACGTGATTTGTGTTCTTTTGGACAAGTTCCAGGGGTTACAAAATCTAGTTGGTAAATGTGATATAAGGAGTGTAATAGTGTCGTTATCTGATGGTATTGGTGATTTTTTAACAAGAATACGTAATGCTCAATTGGCAATGCATAGGGAAACAAGAGTCCTATTCTCTAAAGTGAATTCTTCTATATTGAAGATCTTAAAAGAGGAAGGGTATATTCTTAATTATGAAAAGCAAGAGAGAGGTAGTATCCCTTCGCTTGTTGTGCAGTTGAAGTATTATGATAAATCACCTGTGATTAATGATATAGCTAGGGTATCAAAGCCCGGTTGTCGTTATTATTCTAAGTGTAGGGACATTTCTAAAGCATATAATGGTCTTGGAATTTTTATTATATCTACACCGAAAGGAGTGATGACCGATTATAATGCACGTAGATTAAAAGTTGGTGGAGAAGTTTTGTGTCGTGTATTTTAAATGATAGGAGAAATGTATGTCTCGTATAGGTGCCGCACCTATCAATATTCCTGCTGATCTTTCAGTTGAATATAATGATGGTAGGGTATTAATAAGAAGTGTTAGGGCAGAAAAAGAGCTGAACTTGTGTGGTGGCATTCTGTGTCAGATAGTTGATAATCAATTGTTACTTTCTGTTGATCAAGGCAGGGATGATTATGATAAAATAAAATCTATATGGGGCACTTATAGAAGTAATATTAATAACATGATTAACGGTATGGTTAATGATTTTTCTGTTGATCTTGAGATTAATGGTGTGGGGTATAAAGCAGAATGTGATGATAAGTATTTGACTTTATATCTTGGTTATAGTCATAATATTAAGTATAAAGTGCCTAAAGACGTTGAGATTAAGTGTATAAAGCCAACTCATTTAGTGATTCGCGGTATGGATAAGCAAAAAGTCTATATGGTGGCTTCTGATATATGCAAAATTAGAAAATATGATCCTTATAAAGGTAAGGGTATTGTAATAAAAGGCAAATTTATGCTGCGTAAGATTGTAAATAAAAAGAAGTAATTAAAATGAAAAGATTGTATAATTTTTTAAGTAGCTATGAAAAAAGGAAACTTCGTAATAGAGCGAAGCTCGATAAGAGCGCTGGACGTTTACGTATATCCGTATTTAAGTCTAATAAACATTTTTACGTTCAGTTGATTAACGATGCAAAAGGAATAACCCTAGCTTCTGCTTCTACTTTGGATGATAAAATTAGGAATGTATGTAAAGGTAGGGTCAATGCTGAAACTATAAAACAGGTTTCTTCTTTAGTGATTGAGCGTCTGCCTAGTACAAAATTGCAGCAGCGGTTCGTCTTTGATCGGGGAGCATATAAGTATACAGGATTGATTTCTCAATTTGCTGAGGCTTTAAGAAGCTCTGGATTTAAATTTTAGAAGGTTTTAAATATGGCTGTAAAGAATTTACAAAATAATAATGATTTATCAGAACTTTTGGTTTCAGTGCGAAGGGTAACAACGGTTACTAAAGGTGGTAGAAGATTTTCATTTTCAACTTTGGTTGTTGTTGGTGATGGTAAGGGTAGGGTAGGATGTGGAATAGGTAAACACGCAGAGGTTGCTGAAGCAAGAGTGAAAGCTGTAAATGCTGCAAAGAAGTCGATGATTAGGGTGCACTTACGTGAAGGTAGAACTTTACATCATGATATTAAAGCTAAATTTTGTTCTGGTGAGATAGTTTTAAGAGCTGCAAGAACTGGAACAGGTATTATTGCTGGTGGAGCAATGAGGTCGGTTTTTGAGGTATTAGGTATAAAGGATGTGGTAGCTAAGTCTACTAGATCAAATGATCCCCATAATATTATATGTGCAGTATTTAAGGCTTTTGATGTTATGTTATCTCCTCGCCAAGTGGCAAGTAAGAGGGGTAAAAAGATTAGTGAGATAGTTGGAAATAGGTAAAGTATGAATGATGCTGTAAAATTAAATTCTGTGTTTACCAAATTATCTAAGAAAAAGAAGCCTAAATTATTAGGTAGAGGTATTGGTTGTGGTAAAGGTAAAACATCCGGTAGGGGTCATAAAGGGCAAAAAGCGAGAAGTGGCGTTTCTATAAATGGTTTTGAAGGTGGACAGCAGTCTATATATACTCGTTTACCTAAAAGAGGTTTTAAGCCTATACGCAAAAACTTATACTCTATATTTAATGTTGGTGATGTACAGTGCTTAATGGAAGCTAAAAAAATAGTCAAGGATTCTATCATAGATAAGGAGCTACTGCATAAATTAGGTTTTATCAGATCTGTTAAAAGTAAAATCAAACTTCTTAATAAGGGTAAATTAAGCGAAAAATTTGTGTTTCATGTTGATTTTGCATCAGAAGCTGCAAAAAGATCTGTAGCTTCAGTTGGTGGTAGTGTAGAAATACTATCGTAAATCATGAGCAGTAAATTTGCATTTAATAGTTTGGATTCTACGTTGTTATATAAAAGTGATTTACTAAAGCGTATATTTTTTACGCTAATGGCTTTAGTTTGTTATCGTTTGGGTACTTATGTTCCTATTCCTGGAGTTAATCTTGATATAATCAATGATATATTTCCAAAAGAGAGTTCTGGTGTTTTTGGAGTATTTAATTTATTTTCTGGTGGCGCTTTAGCTAGAATGACGATCTTGGCGTTAAACGTTATGCCATACATAGTTGCATCCATAGTTATGCAATTATTATCTTCTGCCGTTAAAGGAATCAATGAAATTAAAAATGAAGGAGAGTTAGGACGTCGAAAGATGAACTCTTATATACGCTATATGACTATAGTGTTTTGTATCTTTCAATCAATTACGATCTTAATAGGGTTAGAAAGAATGAATAGGGAAGGGGTATTAGTTGTAGTTGAACCTGGTATTATGTTTCGTACTATAGGTGTCTTTAGCCTTTTAGGTGGAACTATATTTTTAATATGGCTTGGTGAGCGGATCAGTGTGAGCGGTATAGGCAATGGTATCTCATTAATCATTTTTACTGGCATAACATCTGAATTACATAATGCTTTATCATCTCTGCTAACATTAAATAAAAATGGTAGTATGTCGTTTTTCATTACCCTTTTTGTTATAGCATTGTTTTTTTTACTGCTCCTTTTAGTCATTTTTACAGAATCTTCTTATAGAAAGGTAATTGTTCAATATCCCAAAAAACAGTTTAAAAAATTACATAATGATGATTTTACTTACATTCCATTGAAGATCAATTTATCTGGTGTAATACCAACTATTTTTGCTAACGCAATTCTATTAACGCCTATTTCAATTGCAAATTTCTATAAAGGTCATGCCATTGCTGATTTTATTTTAAACTACTTTATGGCAAATAAAGTGATGTACATTATAACTTACTTAATACTCATAGTACTTTTTAATTTTTTCTATACCAATTTTATATTTAATCCAGAGGAAAATGCTGATTTTCTTAGGAAAAATGGTGGTTTTATTCCTGGTAGAGGGCCTGGAAAACATACTTCTGATTATCTTCAAGATATAGTTTTTAAATTAACATTTATTGGGTCTGCGTATTTGGTGGTAATATGTACTATACCTGAAATTATGAGGTATCATTATGATATACCATTTATTTTTGGTGGGACGAGCTTGCTGATTATAGTTAACGTTATTACTGATACTATTATGCAAGTACAATCTTATGTTTTTTCAAATAGGTACGATAGTTGGATAAAGAAATATGAGTCTAAAACAAGGAGACTAAAGTGATTATTACAATTTTTGGTCCTCCTGGCTCTGGTAAGGGTACTCAGTCCAGTTTGTTAATAGCAAAGTATAATTTTAAATTAGTTTCAGTAGGAGATTTATTAAGGAATATTATATCTAGTGGGAGTAAATTAGGTAAAGGAATAAAGGATACTGTTGAATCTGGTAATTTAATTCAAGATGAAGTTATATGTAAATTATTGTGTGACCAGCTTGCATTAATAGATGGTGATTTTTTGTTAGATGGTTTTCCAAGAAATTTAAATCAAGCTCATTTTTTAACTCAAGTTTTGCAAAAAAGATGCAATAGGGATGTTGATCTTGTAATTGAGTTGCAGCTTGACGATAATATTGCAATTGATAGATTAAAAGATCGTCTTACTTGTTTGGATTGTAAAAGTATATATAGTATATCTTCTTTTAAGAATACTACTTGTGCTAAATGTAAAAGTACGAGATTGGAGAAGAGAATTGATGATGCTAATATGCTTGCAATTAATAAGAGGATAAGAGAATATCATTCTCAGATAAAGGGTTTGCGCGAGTATTATAAGGACAAGTTGTTAACAATTAACGCTAATTTGAGTGTTGATAGAGTAATGCAAGAGATTGAAAGTAAAATTTCTTGTAATTTGATTTGACTATAAGTTGTTTTATGGTATAAATTAAGAGTTATTATTAATAAAGTATCGAGGTATCAGTGGCACGTATTGCAGGCATAAATGTTCCGGTGAAGAAGTGTATTCCTTTTGCATTAACTTATATACATGGTATAGGTATTACTACTGCGAATATAATTTGTCGTAGCTGTAAAATTGATGAGCGTAAGCGTGTTTCAGAATTACAAGATGAAGATATAGAGAAAATTAGTAGTTTTATTAGGCAAAAATATGTCATAGAGGGTGAGCTCAGAAAAAAAGTGGCTATGGGTATAAAATCTTTAATAGAAATCGGTTGCTATAGAGGATTAAGGCATAGAAAAGGTTTGCCTGTGAGGGGACAAAGAACCCATACTAATGCTAAAACTCGTAAAGGCAGATCTAAATTGCCTGTTGCTGGAAAAAAATAAAATTTGTTATTATCGTGAGTTTTTATGAAAAAAGTTAAAACGGTTGGTAAGAATAGAAAAAGTTCTATTACTGGTATTGTCCATATTCGTGCAACTTTTAATAATACTTTTGTAAATGTGACTGATGTTTGTGGTAATACGCTTTACCAGACTTCTGTTGGTGCATGTGGTTTTTCTGGTTCGAGAAAATCCACACCTTATGCTGCAGGTAAGGTTGCCGATTCTGCTGCGAAGAAAGTAATAGAGAGATTTGGTATGAAGGTTGTTTCTGTAATAATTCGTGGTCCTGGTTTTGGTGCAGAAGCTGCAGTTAAAGCACTTAGGAATTGTGGATTGACTGTCACTTCAATTGCAGATAAAACGGCGATACCTCATAATGGGTGTAGACTAAGGAAAAAAAGAAGAGTATAGGATATTTGGAAGGTTTTTGTATGTATTATAGTGATAATGTCTCTTTCTGTGGAAATTTAGATAGATTAACTAAGCCTAATGCGATTAAGGTAATATCAGGTGATTCAAGTAAAAAAGGTGATATATTTCTAGAACCTTTGGAAAGTGGTTTTGCTTTAACGTTGGGTCATGCATTAAGGCGTGTAATGTTGTCTTCTCTTCGCGGTAGTGCTGTTTATGGAATAAAAATTGAAGGCGTGAATCATGAATTTACTTCGATCCAAGGAGTTAGGGAAGACATAACTGATATAGCATTAAATATGGGCATGTTGAGATGTAAGCTAAATAACACGTCTAATAAGTGCTTAAATTTGAGCGCTAAAGGGCCTTGTCAAGTATTAGCTGGAATGATAGAAACTGATGACCAATGCTCTATTGTTAATAAAGATTTGGTGATATGTACACTAGGTCAAGATGTGGAGCTTAACATTACTATATATGTTGCTAGCGGAAAAGGTTATCTTCCTGTAAATAAATATAAAGAAAATGAATTTTTAAAGCTTATGAATGAACAAGATTTAATTGGTTTCATTCCAGTTAATGCTTTATATAGTCCTGTCGAGAGGGTTTCGTATAGAGTAGAGAATAGTCGTGTTGGTCAAGTTACTGATAAAGATAAGCTAATATTGTCAATTGAAACTGATGGTACAATCTCTCCAAGTCAAGCTGTTGACTATGCTGCAAGAATATTACAGGAGCAATTTCAGCCTTTTATTAGTTCTGATATGAGTTATAAAAAATCGCAGGTTTCTTTGTCTAGTGGTGCTAAAGATTTGGGCTATGATCCTGTTCTATTGCGTAAAGTAGATGAAATGGAATTATCTGTTAGATCTCATAACTGTCTGAAAAATGAAAATATCACTTATATAGGTGATCTTGTGCAAAAGACGGAAGTTGAAATGTTAAGAACTGCTAATTTTGGCCGAAAGTCTTTGAATGAAATCAAGGCAATTTTAAATAATTCAGGTTTGTCTTTGGGTATGAATATACCAAATTGGCCTCCTAAGGATATAGATGAACTGGCTAAACAACATACTGATGAGGATTAGGTAGTATATGAAACATGGAATAAAGAAAAATAAACTGTCTCGTTGTACCGAGCATAGGTTATCAATGTTAAAGAATCTATCTATCTCATTAATTAATCATGAGCAGATTGTAACTACTTTACCAAAGGCTAAAGCACTTCGTCCATATGTGGAAAAGTTTATTACAATTGCTAAGAATAACGATTCTTTACATGGTAGAAGGCTTTTGCTTTTACGTCTTCATAATAGTAAGTTAGTAGTTGATAAATTATTAAGCGTTCTAGCTAATCGTTATCAAGACCGTAAAGGTGGATATTCTAGAATAATAAAATTTGGTACTCGAAAGGGTGATTGCGCTCCAATGGCAGTGATAGAGCTAGTTGATAGAGATATTTCAGCAAAAGGTGAGATTTGTAGTAAAAATAAAAAAGGAAGCAAAGTAGTTACACAAAGCTAATTATTCTTTTTATGGTAAGTAGGTTACGCTATTTTGTAGGTTACTTTGGAGAATTGTTAGTTTCGATATATTTAAAGCTGAAATTCTATAATGTTATAAAACGTCGCTTCCGTTGTAAGTTGGGTGAAATTGACTTAATTGTATCTAAAAAAAGGGAGCTGATTTTTATAGAAGTTAAAACAAGTTTATTTGGAAAAGAAGTACCGATATCTCATTTTCAGTGTCAGTCTATTATAAATTCTTCTAAATATTTCTTAAGTAAAAATCTTGATTTTTTAGATTATTCAGTCAGATATGATTTATGTTTTCTTTCCTTAAGGAGAAGACCTATTTATATAAAAAATGCTTGGATTGAACAATGGTAGCTAAAATAATTTAGATTTACTAGAACAGGTAATTGAATATGAAAAACAATAATTTAGTTTCATCTTATGCTAGAGCACTGTTTCATGTTTCAGGAAGCAGATTAGGTATTATAAGAAAAGAAGTAGAATTTTTGTTAGCTTTTTTTAAAGATCAAGATGTTTTTGTGTATCTATCTCATCCTATGGTTTCTCTTTTGCACAAAAAAGAAGCGATACTTTCTATAAAGGAGAACGTGAGTGAAAACTTAGTCAAATTTATTATGGTTACACTTGCAAACAAGCGCTCCCGTTTATTAATCCTTATATTAGAAAAATTCTTAAATCTTGTAAGGGAAAGTGAAAATGAATTGGAAATTACTATAAAATCAGCAGAGATTTTAAAGAAACCTGATATAAAAATAATTACTGAATCTTTGAACTTTCTTGGTAAAATAATAAAAGTCAGTCATGTGGTTGATCCTTCTATACTAGGTGGCTTTGTAGTTAGGTATGGTTTTAACTTGATTGATGCTTCGCTTAAGAGTTATTTGGATAGATTGGTTGATTTGAGTAAAGTGGAAATGTTGAAAATAAGGAATTGTATATGAAGAATAGCATAAATGCCTCTGAAGTAGTAAACATAATAAAAGAGAAGGTTGAGACATTGGATAATCCTATAAAACGAGAAAATATAGGTGAAGTAATTTCAGTAACGGATGGTATCACATTGGTCTATGGGCTGGAAAAAGCAAAGTTTGGTGAAAAGGTATCTTTTGCAAGCGGTGTAGAAGGAATAGTTCTTGATTTAGATCATGATACAGCTGGAATAGTTGTGCTTGGCAATGACCGTGATGTAAAAGAAGGGGACGTTGTAAAATGTAGTGGTGATGTTGTACAGGTGCCTGTAGGTCATGAATTATTAGGGAGAGTTGTAAATGCATTAGGCGATCCTATAGACGATGGCGGAGAAATTAGAGCCAAGAACAAAATGTATATAGAATCTAAAGCGCCAGGTATTATTGACCGTAAATCTGTGCATGAACCTCTGCAGACAGGAATTAAAATTATAGATTTGTTGATTCCTATAGGTAGAGGGCAACGTGAATTAATTATTGGCGATAGACAAATTGGTAAAACCACTATTGCGATTGATACTATTATCAATCAGAAGAAGATTAATGATGAGGTAAACGAAAATCAAAAAATTTACTGTGTTTATGTTGCTATTGGACAAAAAATTTCGACAGTAGCAAAAGTGGTGAATAAGCTAAAAGAAAGTGGAGCATTAGAGTATACAACCGTAGTTGTGGCTAGCGCATCTGACTGCGCGCCTATGCAATTTTTAGCACCTTATACCGGTTGCACTATTGGAGAATTTTTCCGTGATAATGGAATGCATTGCTTGGTGGTATATGATGATTTATCTAAGCATGCTGTGGCATATAGGCAGATGTCCTTATTGCTCAGACGTCCTCCTGGTCGTGAAGCTTATCCTGGAGATATATTCTATGTACACTCTCGCTTGCTTGAAAGAGCTGCCAAAATGTCTGATGAAAAAGGACAGGGATCTTTGACTGCTTTGCCGATTATTGAGACTCAGGCTGGCGATGTATCTGCATATGTTCCAACTAATGTGATTTCAATTACCGATGGACAAATTTTTCTTGAGTCTGAATTGTTTCACAAAGGATTTCGCCCTGCAGTGAATATAGGTTTATCGGTTTCTCGGGTTGGCTCTGCTGCACAATTGAAATCTGTGAAAAAAGTTGCTGGTTCTATAAAGCTGAGTTTGGCCCAATATAGAGAACTGGAAGACTTTGCTAAATTTGGTTCTGATCTTGATGCTACTGTTCAATTGTCCTTAAACAAAGGTAAATACCTTATTGAATTATTAAAGCAAAAACAGTATTCACCTATGCAAATAGAAGAGCAAGTATTGCTTATGTATATCTTTTCTAATCTGTATGGTCAATTAAATAAGGTACAGGTGAGCAACATCAATAGGTTCGAGTGTGATCTTATCAATTATTTTCAAACTGTTCACCCTGGAGTTTTAAAAAAGTTGTCAGGTGACATGAATGATGATATAAAAGATGATATTCTTGGTATTGTGAGTGATTTTGTCACTCAATTTAATTGCGTTTAGGCGGTGATTATGACTTCATCCATTGTTAACAAGTTTCCTATTACAAGGGAAGGTTTTGAGAGTATGCAAGTCGAACTTGAGAAATTAAAGGAAGAAAAACCTTCTATCATACAGGCTATTTCTGATGCTCGTGATCAAGGCGATTTATCTGAAAATGCAGAATATCATGCAGCACGGGAAAGATTAAGTTTTATTGAAGGCCGCATAATTGAGGTAGAGAGTAAACTTTCACATGCAGAAGTGATAGAAGTAAAAAATTTGTCTGGTGATACAGTAATGTTTGGTGCAACTGTTACGGTAAGCATGCTCGGTGATGATAACAGTGAAATAGAATATGTTTATAAGATTGTAGGTGGGTATGAAGCTGATGCTTCAAAGCAGTTGATCTCTACGGATTCACCACTCGGTAGTGCTTTAATTGGCAAAAAAGTTGGTGAGTATGTGGAAGTGATAGTGCCAAATGGAGAGAAATTGTATAAAATAGTTAAGATTGAGTTTAAGTAAATCATGGTACAAGTAACTTATCCTTCAATTAGTCTACCCGGTATTTCTTCTGTGGAAGATGTATTGAGGGATGCTAGTTCTGGTAAATTATTCATTTTAGTTGACGATGAAAACAGAGAGAATGAAGGTGATCTGATTGTATTAGCTGAGAAATTAGAGCCAGAACATGTGGCTTTTATGGTTAGATACGGTACAGGGATTGTTTGTTTAGCAATGACTAAAGTTCACATGAAAAGGTTAGGCCTTAGTTTCATGGAAAAAAAAAATGTTGGTGAAAATCATACTGCTTTTACTACATCAATTGATGCACGTTATGGTATTACTACGGGTGTTTCAGCTGAGGATAGAACAAAAACTATACATGTTGCTATTGATAAAAATAGAACTCAGGATGACATTATAACTCCCGGTCATATTTTTCCTGTGATTGCACATGAGGGTGGAGTAGAGCAACGTGCTGGTCATACTGAAGCAAGTGTTGAGATAGCTAAGTTAGTGGGATGTAATCATTCTGCAGTTATTTGTGAATTAGTGAATGATGATGGCTCTATGATGCGCTTACCCCAGTTGCTTGAATTTGCTGAACAACATAATATTAAGTTAACTACCATTGATAAACTTATCAGTTACGTTCAAAATTTAAACTAGCGTTTATAGATTCGTATAGTTTAAGTGTTAAAATACAAAATTCCTCAAAGTTATACAAACAAGGAATTTCCATGTCTAAGCTTTTTGTTTTACTATTTTTTTTCGTATACTGTAATAGCGCTTACTCTGTTAGTATTATTAGAGATAGTGAAGTGGAAGCGGTAGTTAAGGATCTAGCGCAACCTTTATTTTCTGCTGCGGGTATTGATAATGATAAAATAAAAGCTTTTATAGTTGATGATAGATCGATTAATGCTTTTGTAATTAACAATAATAGCATTTTCATTCATTTAGGGCTTTTACAATATTCGACTGAACCTTATGTCTTACTTGGTATATTAGCACATGAAATTGCTCATATATCTGCTGGTCATGTATTACAAATGAGTAGTGCTGTAGGTTATTTTCAATCAATAGCAATGATTAGTTATATGGTAGGATTAGTTTCTAGTATTGTCATTAACCCTCAGGTTGCGAGTGCAATCTTGCTTAGTGGTGTAACGCTTAGTTCAAGGTTGTTTTTTAACTATTCTCAAGAGCAAGAGAGTGTAGCAGATAGCTATGCTTTAAGATACCTAGATGAATCTGGCTATGACAATTTGGGTATGAAAGAGATTTTTGACTATTTTAAGAGTATTGAGCATGAAAACACTGAAGAGTATTTCCGCACTCACCCACTTAGTGATAAGCGTATATTTGCTGTACAGAATTATAAGGTTAAAAACAATATAAAACCAATCCTTGCAGATAAATTGCTGAAGTTTGAGCGTATGGTTGCAAAGCTAGACTCTTTCTTTGCTCCTATTCATGTGTTATCTAATAAATATGAAGGTAGTTCTAAGTATGTAAATGCTGTAATTCACTATAGGCAAGGAAAGATAGAAGAGGCTATTACTAAAGTTAATTCATTGATTCAAGAGTCACGCAATGATCCTTATTTATATGAATTAAAAGCGGAGATGTTATACAAAGCTGGAAATTTAAGTGAAGCAATAAAAATGTATGAAGAATCACTTAGATATTTATCTGAGAAGAATAACTATTTAGTGAAACTTGCGTTATCTCATACTTTATTATTACACGGTGAAATAGAGAAGGCAATTTTTTACCTAGAGCAGGTTGCAAACGTAGAAACAAATAACGCCTTTGTCTGGAAGTATTTAAGTATTGCATATAAACGTAGCGCTGATATGGCAATGTATTATTTTGCTTTGACGAAAAAGGCTTGTATTGAAGGTAATTTAGAGAAATTTATGAAATACGCCGATTTAGCTGTTAAAAGCTTACCAAAAGATAGCTCTTACTTGCTACAAATTGAAGATATGAAACAACAATACACACAAAAACACGCTTACTTTTAGGATTATTTTCCACACTTATCCAACATATCTTTTACTTCAGTACTTATATTGGGTATAATTTTCATTATAATCGTTTTGGCGCCAAAAAATACACCACAAAACATACCTAAGGCAAAGAGAGCTGGCCATGGCATTCTACCAAATATTGCAAGCAAAGCTGCACCTATTATGACTACAGTCATAAGTGGTCCGCCTATTCCCCAAACGTAACCAATAATGTTGCATATTACTTGGGCAGTTGTATCTTCTATGTCGCTAGCAGCACTTGCGTAATCTGAAAAAGAGAGAAACAGCACTATACATAAAGCATTAAAAAATTTTTTTATTATATAGCTCATTCTTTTGCCTCCAAGTAATAAACTAGTGTGAATCTAAATTTATATATATTTATTTTAAGGTAAAACTCATAGTTTGTCCATAAATAAGTGTTGCTACATAAATAGCCCACCATTGATGTTAAGCACATGCCCCGTTATATATCTTGCTTCGTCGCTTGCTAAAAACAATACCCCTGCTGCTATTTCTTCTCCTGTTCCCATTCTTTTCATTGGAATATTATCTAATATTTTTTCTTTTTGTTTTTCATTTAAAACTTCAGTCATCTTAGTATCTATAAACCCAGGAGCAATGCAATTTACTGTTACACCGCGACTTGCAACTTCTTTTGCTATAGATTTGCTCATAGCTATTATTCCAGCTTTTGATGCTGCATAATTTACTTGCCCGGCATTTCCTGTCAATCCTACTATTGAGGAAATATTTATGATTCTTCCCCAGTTGTTTTTAATTAATTTTCTGCATGCTTCTCTATTTAGTTTAAATGTAGAGTTCAAATTAATATCAATGACCTTTTGCCATGCTTCATCTGTCATTCTCAACAATAAGCTGTCTTGTGTAATTCCTGCATTGCATATGAGTCCATCAAAGCCTTTCATCAACTCACTTGCTTTATTTATTAGTTGATTTACCTCTTCAGGATTTGATAAGTCGCAAGGAAGTACGTGAATGTTTTTTTTATATTTTTTAGCAACTTCTTCGAGTACTTCTTTTTTTGTACTAGAAATACATAAAGTTGCTCTGGCATTATGCATAATTTCTACAATTGCTTGCCCTATCCCGCCTGATGCACCAGTAATCAGAAATTTCCTGTCTTCTAATCTGAACATGATAATTTTTATATTATCCCAGCTCTTAACAGAATATTAAAAGACTTGCAATAGATTTTTTTCATAACTTTCATTTAATAGAAGCTTCTTGACAAATCTTGTGTTTATTGGCGAAATTATGGCGGCTGCATGCCTTTTTTTATTTTTTTCTATTCAGCCTAAACACGCTTCGTTTAAGCGTTAGCACATTATCAATTACAGTAATAAAATCAGCACCATGTGGATTCTTTTGCCTTTTTTTGATTGGTAAATTTCTTAACACTTATAGCTAAAGTAATTTAAGAGAGCCAGCTCGTGACTAGTTCTTATTACTTGATCAGTCTTCTGGATCCCAGTACTGGAATGACAGGAGTGTGAGATAAGGCTACATTCATACTCCAACAGGTATGACGGTGTCATTCCAGCACTTGATGCTGGAATCCAGAAGTCTTTACTATAAATAAGCATATTGAGCACAAAATTATGCTAAAACACAACGTTTTTGTTGAGATTATGGACGAACTGGATTCCAGCGTCATGCGCTGGAATGATATCATAGAGTTCATTGAGATGACAGACTTGAATGACAATAGGGACACTAGAATGAAAGGGAGAGAGGCTATTTAATTGTGCTGAATTTTACAAAATTTATTACTCCTGCCTGACAAATTCATTAGAATAGTATGTATAGTATGTTTATTAGTGAAAATCCGAAAAAAATGCAAGAAAAGTTAATATATTACTTTAGCCAAAGCAACTGTGAAGGTAATGCAGCAATGAGAAATCTACTAGGAGGGAAGGGAGCAAATCTGGCAGAGATGTGTAACATTGGCATTCCTGTTCCACCTGGTTTTACAATTTCCACTGCTGTTTGTCAGGCCTATTGTCAAGATAATGAATTGTCTTGTGATCTACGTAACGAGATAAAAAACTACATGGCGATGCTCGAAAGTGACATCGGTTGTAAATTCGGGGATTCAAATAATCCTTTATTAGTTTCCATACGCTCTGGTAGTGTGAATTCAATGCCGGGCATGCTCGATACAGTCCTAAATGTTGGCCTAAATGATGCAACCGTTGTTGGTCTTGCAAAAAAAAGTGGAGAACGTTTTGCCTATGATAGCTACTGTCGTTTCATCATGATGTACTCGAGTGTTGTACTACAGCTTGACCATCACTTATTTCAAGACATTGTTGATAGTGAACAGCAAAAAAGTGGAGCAAAAAGCTTAGCTGATCTTAATGTTGATGTTTTAAAGAAAATTGTTAATGATTTCAAAGAGATAGTATATGAAAAAACTGGAAAGCATTTCCCGCAGAACGTTGAAGAGCAATTGTTAAACTCGGTTAATGCAGTATTTGCCTCTTGGAAAAACGATAGGGCTGTTTCCTATAGAAGAATACATAGTATTTCTGAAAACCTTGGAACTGCAGTTAATGTACAAGCAATGGTTTTTGGCAATCTGAACGATAATTCTGCAACCGGCGTGATATTTACACGTAATCCTTCAACTGGAGAAAAAAAGCTTTTTGGTGAGTTTTTAGTTAATGCTCAGGGTGAGGATGTGGTTTCTGGTGTTTATACTCCTATGCCAGTTAACGGCGAGCAAGAAAACACCATAGAGAAGTTGCTACCAAGCATCTACCGAGAATTATGCGCGGTATGTGAAAAACTTGAAAGGCATAATAAGGACATGCAGGATATCGAATTCACTGTACAGGACGGTAAGTTATGGATTTTGCAGACTAGGTCTGGCAAGCGCACAGCCGAAGCTGCTATTCGCATAATAGTTGATATGGTAAACGAAGGAGTGATTACAAAAGAGGAAGGAATATTGAGAATTGATCCAAAAACTTTTGACAATTTATTGCATCCAGTTCTTGATGTTAAAATCGATCAAGAAGTAATAGGCAAAGGACTGCCAGCTTCTCCAGGTGTTGCTTCTGGATATGTAGTATTCAGTGCAAGTGATGCTGAAAAAGCTGCAGAGCAGGGTAAAAAAGTAATTTTGGTAAGATCAGAGACGAGCCCTGAAGATATTAATGGAATGAATGCCGCAAGTGGAATAGTAACAGCGCGAGGAGGTATGACCTCGCATGCCGCTGTTGTAACTCGTGGAATGGGTAAACCATGCATTTGTAGTCTAAATGGACTTTATATTGATAAAGATGAAAAATTTCTTTCTATGGGGGATATAAAAGTAAACAAAGGTGAATCAATCACCATCAATGGAGGAACAGGAGAGGTTATGCTTGGTATTCTTCCTACAATTTTGCCTGAATTATCTCAAGAATTCAAAACGATAATTAACTGGGTAGATGAAATCAAAACAGTGAAGGTGAGAGCGAATGCTGATACTCCAAAAGATGCAAAAATTGCAAAAGAATTCGGTTCAGAAGGTATAGGATTATGTCGCACAGAACATATGTTTTTTGCTAGTGATAGAATCGAATTCATTCAAAAATTGATAATAGCTGATGATGAAAATGAAAGGGCAAATGCATTAAATAAACTCGAAGAAATGCAAAAGTCTGATTTCAAAGAAATATTTTCTATTATGGAGGGCAGGGAGGTTACTATACGTTTACTTGATCCACCTCTACATGAGTTTTTGCCCCACAATCAATCTATTATAGAGAAAATTGCCAAATCACTGAATAAGTCAGTTGAATCAGTAAAAAATAAAATAGCACAGTTATCAGAAAAAAATCCAATGCTTGGCCATCGAGGTTGTAGACTTGCCATTTCTCATCCTGAAATATATGGCATGCAAATTAGGGCAATACTCAGTGCTGCAAGTGAATTAAGGAAAGAAAAGAAGATAGAAGTGAAACCTGAAATCATGATTCCTTTTATCATGAGTGAGAAAGAGTTTATTCTGATATGCGAGTTAATAAAGAAAGAAGCCGAAAATTTCGATGTGAACTATTCAATCGGAACGATGATAGAACTGCCACGAGCAGCACTGATTGCTGACAAACTCGCAAAACACGCAGAATTTTTTAGCTTTGGCACTAATGATTTAACACAAACAACTATGGGACTTTCACGAGATGATTCAGTTAATTTCCTCGATTCTTATAAGGAAAGCAACATATTTGAAAACGATCCATTTGAGGTGCTAGATGTTGAAGGGGTAGGGGAATTAATCAGAATAGCTATCGAAAGGGGCAAAAAAAACAGAAAAGAAATTAAACTTGGTATATGTGGAGAGCATGGAGCGAATCCACAGTCCATAGAGTTTTTCATCAAATCAGGGGTTGATTATGTGTCATGCTCGCCCTATAGAGTACCGGTTGCAAAATTAGTGGCAGCACAGCTTAGCATAAGTTTGTTGGGCAGCACAACTGTACGAACATAGATTTCGCTAACAAGTAGCGGAATGATGATTTTTCAAATTGTCGATAAATCTAAGTCAGTTTAGCTATTTTGCTGCTACTTTTTTCTTAATATCTTAAGAAAGATTGACTTTTTGTCTAAAATAATATAGGATAAAATAATAGTGAGTGAGGTAAAAATGTCAGTATCAAAAGAAAGTAAGAAATATTTACTAGAAAAGTTTAAATATGCTGCCAAAGAATTTGGTAAATCTGGTACAAAGTCCAATCATCTAGCAGTACCAAAGGAACAGCAACTCTCTATTGATTTAGGTAATAGAAAAGTTTTTGGTATCATAAATAAGATTCTGTATTGGATAGAGAATAATTTTACTTATTTTTTTCCACGATATAATTTGTTTCCAGAAGTTGGAGTTGAAGGAAGAAAAATTCCTGGAACTAATACAAGGGTTAAGTATTTTACTCCAGATGACCAAGCAGAATATACTAAAATTCCTCATGAAGGAAAATTATACGTGGACTTAATGCCAGAAGTGGAAGGTAACAAGTAAAAGGCTTTGAAGACAAACTATATGATACAACTGATAAAATTAGTAAGGGTAAAAAAGGTTGTGTAGCTTATGTGATCACGCTTGATGGAAAATTAGTAACTCATGAACATATTAATGTTAACAAAAGCGAATGGGCTTATCGTCATTCAACTCTTGCAGGTGGTAGTCCAGTTTTATGTTCTGGTTTAATGAAAGTGGTAAATGGTAAAATAACTTATATAGACAATAATAGCGGGCATTATAAACCAGAATCAGCAAACTTATACAATGCAGTGAAAAAGTTAGAAGGTCTATTTTCGGAAGATGCAAAAGTTGTTTGCCTACCATATTGGATTAGCTTGAAAAAACAAATTCCGCTTATACGCAAAATTAGTCTAGCCAAACGAGAACCTGTAGAGAAATTCTTGGAAAGGATGAAGAAAAAAGGGAAAGATGGATTGACTCAATATGAAGACATTTTGAAAAGATAAAGGAATTTAATGAGCAGTATGAACAAAAATTGCTTCTTGCAAACTATAAGTCACCTACAAATGAACTGTCCTACAAACCAACTATACATAAAAAACACAGATTGAAATACTCTGAATATATTAACTTACACCTTAATTTTTTGAAAGAGTTTGATGAAAATCCTGAAGTGCAAAAAATAGCAATAGAACATTCAATAAGAAGGGTTGTTGGAGCAAATTATGGCCATAAACCTACAGTTGCGCTTGCTAAGGCACAGGTAATAGATAAAGATGGAAAGCTGCAAGAAACGGACGAAATAGTAGGTATAAATGTTGCTTTTCACCATGAGAATGATCGTGATGGCTTTGCTAAACTTCTAGATTTTAAAAAGTATAGCTATATTTGCGAACCTCATTTGCAAGATAAAAAAAATAGAGCTGATATGGAAAAATTAATGCCCAATAAACATACAGTTTTTATGAGTACAGACCAGGCTAATAAATTTATAAAGGGCACTTTACAAATTAAAATTGATAGTGTTGAACAATTGAGTACCAGTTTGGTGATGGGCTAAAGCTCTGTTTAAATATATATTTAGTTTTGTTACAATATTCTTATTTTCATCATATAATATGATGGAAATTTTATGCACAACTTTTTTATTTGATTAAAAATTGCATTTTTGCAATAAAAACTTATTTATTGTAAGAAAACTTGCTCATATAAAACTATTTATAGAGTGACAATAGCTGTGTTATACTTACACTTCTGATTCGAAAATTTATGCAGTTATTTCTAACAAGATTGGTCAATAAATTTTACTGTTTAAGGATGAGAAACAAAGTAATCATCGTTTCTAGTATTGCTCTTATTCTACTGTTCTTTATCAATAGTACATTTTTAAAAAAAGATCAGGCGGTTCATAGTGATAATCCAATTAGTAGTTTTTCAGTAAAAACTCAGGATTATACTCCACAAAATCGCACTGTATATTTAAATTTTTCTGGTACAGTAAATCCCTTGCATAGGGCAAGCCTTGTCTCAAGAACAAGTGGTCAAGTTATTGCTATTTATTTGTCTGATGGTGAAAAAGTAAAAAGAGGCGATGTAATTTTAAAGATAGAAGATTATGACAGAGTTGCACAAGTTGAGAAAGCCAAAGCTTTGTTAAATCAGCGTGAAATTGAGTATGATTCCTCTAAAAAATTGAATAAAAAAGGCTATGGAGCACAGATAAGAGTGGAAGCAGCTTTTACTGCATTGCAGAGTGCAAAAGCTGACCTAAAAAGGCTAGAGTTGGATTTAGAAAATACTGCGATTAAATCCCCTATTGATGGTTATGTAGATAAGATCAACGTAAATGAAGGGGATTTTGTTAATCTTGGACATAAGATAACTGACATAGTTAATTTTGATCAGGTTCTTGTAGTGTTGTATGTTTCAGAAAATGAAGTAAATAAAATAAAACTGGGTAGTGCAGCGCAAATTAATTTGCTAGATGGAAGGGAATTAGTAGGTGAAGTGAGTTTTATTAGTAAAATTGCTGAGCCTAAAACTGGATCTTATAGAGTGGAGGTCAAGGTAACTGATAATGAAATTATATCCTTGCAAGGACTGACTGCTAGTGTAAGCCTACCTTCAGGTGAAAAATTTGCATATAAAATTCCTTCTTCAGCCTTGAGCTTAAGTGACGATGGTGTTCTTGGAATAAAGATTGTTGATGACAATAATTATGTAGTATTTACACCAATAGAAATTGTTGACCATGAAGAAGATGGGGTTTGGATAGTAGCAAATAACGAAAATAAGCCTATAAATTTAATAACATTGGGTCATCTATCTGTTAAGCCTGGTGATAAGGTATAACTCGAATGTAACATGACAACGAATCCTGTCATCCCAGTGCGTGGTCATAATCTCATCAAAAACTCAAAATTCCTGGACCCCACCTGGGATGACACCAAATGAGCTACTCGCATTTTTGAGGTATAAATCACAATATTTGTACAGTTGTGTGTGTGCTACTAAAAGGATGTCATTCAAGTAGCTGACACTGAAATCGAGAAAAGAAGGCAGTGTCTGGACACTAACACTATGTTTTTATCTATCTTATTTTGCCACTCTGCTGTGTAAACTTACTCTGCAATAACCTTTTTTTCTTTTAGCAAATTTTGTAACTCACCTTTTTCATACATCTCGCGGGTTATGTCACAGCCACCAACAAACTCTCCCTTTATATATAATTGTGGAATTGTTGGCCAATCAGAGAAACTTTTTATGGACTGACGTATTTCATCATTCTCAAGTACGTTGATGCATTTAAACTTTACATTTAAGTTTTTGAGAATTGACACGACAAGTCCAGAGAATCCGCATTGAGGAAAATCAAAGGTGCCTTTCATATACAGCACTACGTCATTTTCTGCTATGTCTTTTTTTATTTCTTCAAAGTTATTCATAAATATCACCTTAATTTTAAGCTCCAGTTTCTAGTTGCAATGCATGTATAGACTGACCTTCAAGAGCTTTATATATCATTCTATGTTGTTCTATTTTTGTCTTTCCGGAAAAACACTTGGAAGTTATTTTTAAATGGTAATGATCATCATCTCCAGCAAGGTCCTTAATCTTTATATCAGCATCAGGAAATGATTGTTTGATAATTTTCTCTAATTCATGAATTGTAATAGTCATCAGTTTATTTTAATTATAAGCCTAAAATATGCAATTGATTATTGTGAAGACAATAAATTGAGCGTATTGAGAGCACTAGCAAGACGAGATTTTAGTTGACTTGCATACTCATTCCAGTCCTCTATTTCCTTTCTTGCAACGCCTGAGGTAACTGCAGCTTTTGCAACAGCAGGAGATACTATAGAAATTAATCTTGGATCAAATGGAGTGGGTATTATATATTCACGTCCATAGCTCATTTTACGACCGCCATAGGCTGCAGATATCTCATTTGGCACTGATTCGCGGGCAAGCTTTGCTATTGCATCTGCAGCGGCAATTTTCATTTCTTCATTTATTGTCGTTGCATGTACATCAAGTGCTCCTCTGAATATATAAGGAAATCCCATTACGTTATTGACTTGGTTGTTATAGTCTGATCTACCAGTTGCAATTATTGCATCTGGCCTGACAGACTTTGCAAATTCAGGCCTTATTTCTGGATCCCAGTAGGCTTTGTTGCATCGCTACCTATGAAAGGCTAACTATACAAGCAACTTATTGAAAATCTTATTTTTTTGCAGTCAATTTGATCAAATTTAAGAATAGTAATTTATTGTTTGTATTAGTAAATTTAATTCTACTTAAAATAGCTAAAGCATTGAAATTCTTGAATTTTAGCTAGATTAGTGAATGGTAGTAAAATTTCTTTTACTCAAATTTAGATATTCACTGACCGTCCTTACTATAAATGCTAGAATAATAAGCTACTGATATTCTTCATCTTTTTTATCTTTAATCCGCCGTAGATAGCGATGCAACAAAGCCGTCCCACATTCACTAACTTGGCTAATGAAAGAAGAAAGTCAATTATGTGAATTGAAGTTTAAGAGACTATACAGAAATTAAGATGAGAAACGTACTTGTCATAGCAAATTTACATTTTTGTAAAAAATTTTTTATCATATGTCAAAAAACATATTGACTTAAGTACTTTTATATTACTAAATACCAATTTAAACATATTAGGAGTGCAAAATGAGTTTAAGTTCTGAATTAATTGAAGAGGTAGATCAAGGAAATATCCAGGCAGTTAAAAATTTTATTGAGCAAGGTGGTAACATAGAAGCTAAAGACAATGATGGGTGGACACTTTTACACTATGCTGCATGGAAAGGCCGTAAAGAGATTGTTGAATTTCTTGTGGATGAAGAAGAAGCTAATATTAATGCTAAAGCTAATGGTGATAGTAAAAAGCCTATATATGCTGCTGCTAAAGCAGGTCATAAAGAAATAGTAGAATTTTTTCTTAGTAAGGGGATAGGGGTTGATGATGCTGATAATGATAAATGGACACCTTTACACTATGCTGCTGGGAGAGACCATATAATGGTTGTTAAATTTCTTGCTGATCAAGTAGCTAACATAGAAGCTAAAGACGAGAAAGGACGGACACCATTGTACCATGCTGCATGGGGAGGCCATAAAGAGATTGTTGAATTTCTTGTGAATGAAAAAAAAGCTAATATTAATGCTAAAGATAATTGTGATAGTAAAAAACCTATACATGTTGCTGCTAAAGAAGGTTATAAAGAAATAGTGGAATTTTTTCTTACTAAGGGGATGGGGATTAATGATACTGATGGTAATAAATGGACGCCTTTACACTATGCTCCATGGAAAGGCCATAAAGAGATTGTTGAATTTCTTGTGAATGAAAAAAAAGCTGATATTAATGCTAAAGTTATTTATGAAGGTAAAAAGTCTATACATATAGCTGCTCAAGCAGGTTATAAAGATATAGTGGAATTTTTTCTTAGTAAAGGAATAGGGGGTGATGATGCTGATAATGATAAATGGACACCGTTACACTATGCTGTTGCTTATAGCCATTTCGAGCTTTCTAGATTTCTCCTTGCTCAAGGAGCTAGCATAGAAGCTAAAAATAAGGATGATAAAACATCTTTAGACTTAGCTCGCGAAAGAAATAACACGGGAATGGTACATCTTCTAGCGCAAGCAAAATTAGATAAAGACTTGATAGCTGCAGCTGTAAGAGGAAGTCTCCAAACAGTTAAAAATCTTGTTGAGCAAGGTGCTAACATAGAAGCTAAAAATAAGGATAATAAAACACCTTTAGATCTAGCTCGCGAAAGAAATAACATGGAAATGGTGAATTTTCTAGCGCAAGCAAAATTAGATAAAGACTTGAGAGTTGCAGTTATAAGAGGAAATCTCCAAACAGTTAAAAATCTTATTGAGCAAGGTGCTAACATAGAAACTAAAGACAAGGAAGAATGGAAACTTTTACACTATGCTGCTGTGAGAAACCATATAATGGTTGTTAAATTTCTTGTTGAGCAAGGAGCTAACATAGAAACTAAAGACGAGAAAGGACGGACGCCATTGCACCGTGCTGCTGAGAGAGGCCATAAAGAGATTGTTGAATTTCTTGTTGATCAAGGGGCTAGCATAGAAACTAAAAGTAAGGATAATAAAACACCTTTAGACTTAGCTCGCGAAAGAAATCACACAGAGATAGTAAATTTAATGCAAGCAAAATTAGACCAAAAACTGACAGCAGTTCCGAAAGAAAATCTCCAAACAGTTGAAAATCTTGCTAAGCAAAGTGCTAACGTAGAAGTTAAAGATATGGATATTTCCAATGACAATTTAAAAAGTGACAGAAGTGCTTCTTCTAATGATAGCTTAGAAAGTGACGGAGATACTGCTCCAGGTACGACTGTAAAAGAGGCAAAAGTAGAATCTTATGCTAAATCAAGAAAAGCACAAAGACAATAAGTTGAAAATGTGATGTAAAGGAGATAAGTGGGCATGTACAACCGAGACGGGGGTACATTAGCCCATCTCTTGATGTATTTGTGTAATCTTTTTCTCTTTTAGCAAATTTTGTAACTCACCTTTTTCATACATCTCGCGGGTTATGTCACAGCCACCAACAAACTCTCCCTTTATATATAATTGTGGAATTGTTGGCCAATCAGAGAAACTTTTTATGGACTGACGTATTTCATCATTCTCAAGTACGTTGATGCATTTAAACTTTACATTCAATTTTTTGAGAATTGACACGACGAGTCCAGAGAATCCACATTGAGGAAAGTCAGAGGTGCCTTTCATATACAGCACTACATCGTTTTCTGCTATGTCTTTTTTTATTTGTTCAAAGTTGTTCATAAATATCACCTTAATTTTAAGCTCCAGTTTCTAGTTGCAATGCATGTATAGACTGACCTTCAAGAGCCTTATATACACATTCTGTGTTGTTCTATTTTTGTCTTTCCAGAAAAACACTTGGAAGTTATTTTTAAATGATAATGATCATCATCTCCAGCAAGGTCCTTAATCTTTATATCAGCATCAGGAAATGATTGTTTGATAATTTTCTCTAACTCGTGAATTGTAATAGTCATTGGTTTATTTTAATTATAAGCCTAAAATATGCAATTGATTATTGTGAAGACAATAAATTGAGCGTATTGAGAGCACTAGCAAGACGAGATTTTAGTTGACTTGCATACTCATTCCAGTCCTCTATTTCCTTTCTTGCCACACCTGAGGTAACGGCAGCTTTTGCAACAGCAGGAGATACCATAGAAATTAATCTTGGATCAAATGGAGTGGGTATTATATATTCACGTCCATAGCTCATTTTACGACCGCCATAGGCTGCAGATATCTCATTTGGCACTGATTCGCGGGCAAGCTTTGCTATTGCATCTGCAGCTGCAATTTTCATTTCTTCATTTATTGTCGTTGCATGTACATCAAGTGCTCCTCTGAATATATAAGGAAATCCCATTACGTTATTGACTTGGTTGTTATAGTCTGATCTACCAGTTGCAATTATTGCATCTGGCCTGACAGACTTTGCAAATTCAGGCCTTACTTCTGGATCAGGATTAGCAAGAGCAAAAATGATTGGGTCTTTATCCATGCTTTTTAACATCTCTTCGCTGAGCAGATCCTTTGCAGAGAGTCCGATGAATACATCAGCGCCTTTTATGGCATCAAGTAGAGAACGTTCTTTAGTGTCAATTGCATATTTTCCCTTCCACTCATTCATGTCCTCTTTTCTGTCTTTGTGTATTACTCCTTGTTTGTCACATAGTACTATGTTTTTAGCGCCCATGGACTTTAGTATTTCCAAACACGCAATACCAGCTGCTCCAGCTCCATTCATGATGATCTTGACATTCTCTAATTTCTTTTCAGCAATATCGAGGGCATTTTCTATACCAGCTGCAACAACTACTGCAGTTCCATGTTGATCATCGTGAAAAACCGGAATATCCATCAATTCATTTAGACGTTTTTCTATTATGAAACAATCAGGAGATTTTATATCTTCTAAATTTATTCCCCCCCAACTTGGCCCAAGATACCTTACTGCATTGATGAAATTTTCTATATCTTCTGTGTCAACTTCTATATCGACTGCATCAATGTCAGCAAAACGCTTAAATAAAACAGCTTTGCCTTCCATGACGGGTTTGGAAGCAAGAGGACCGATATTGCCAAGTCCCAGCACTGCGGTGCCATTTGAAATGACAGCCACATAATTGCTTTTTGCCGTGTAATCATAAATAGCCTCAGGATTTTTAGCTATTTCAAGGCATGGAGCTGCAACGCCAGGGGAATAAGCAAGTGATAGGTCATGCTGTGTGGATAAGGGTTTTGTTGGTATAACCGATACCTTACCAGGTTTACCACCCCTATTATGATACTTCAGTGCTTCTTGTTTTGTGGTGTTATCTAAATCATTATTCATTCTTATGCTTTGAGCTTATTATTAGTAATTTTTTAAGTATATGGGGTTTTTATGAATGTTCAACTATTAGCTTGTGAACTCTATTGTACTTCTGTATAAATTTATCTACTACGTAGGGTGATGTACATGTTTAAGAAAAACGTGCCTAACTTGCTAACAATTTCTCGTGCGCTCGCAATACCGGCAATAATATCAAGCTTTTATATAGAAAGTAAGTATGCAAGTCTAATAACAATATTGATCTTTATGTTTGCGTGCATTACAGATTTTTTTGATGGTTATTTAGCGCGTGCATGGAAAGTCCAATCGAATTTTGGCAAGTTATTTGATCCAATTGCCGACAAGTTAGTAGTAGCTTCAACAATAATCATGCTAGTTTATAAGCATAAGATAGATGATATTACAATTATACCGTCAGTTATAATTGTTTGTAGGGAGATATTAGTTTCAGGCTTGCGGGAGTTCTTGATAGCTACAAACGTTAGTTTACCTGTGAGTAAGGCTGGGAAAATTAAAACATTTTTGCAGATGGTTGCTATAGTAGCGTTAATAATGAGTGATTATGAAGCAACTAAATATATAGGTGTGGTTTGCTTATGGGCTGCGGCTGTTATGACTATGTGGTCAGGCTATAATTACGTTCTAGCTGGCATCAAACAGATTGACTAAATTGCTTAAGAGTATACAAGGAAAGTTAATAATTTAATAACATTGACTTAGTAATTAAAATCCTATATAATGTATTAGTTCATAAGTTGGTCTGTTCATATGACTAGTATTACAGGCACTAAGTTTTTTTTTTAAAGATCCAAAGGTAAAAAAGGTGCTAAAATGGAAGATTTTTTCTGGGATTTTTGGCCAACAGTTGATGAAGAAGTCAGAAAAGAAAGAGAGGAAGAAAAAAGCAAAAAGCTCGAACAAGAACTATTAACACTAAAAAAAAGAGAGCTACATAGGAAATGTGTATCATTGGTAACAATGGTTCCATTTGCATTGCTGATGGCAATTGAGCTCGAAAAAACATGTAGCGATCAGGTATTACTTGGCCTTATAAGCGGTGCATTAGGCCATATTATATTACCTTTCACAGTCTTATCTCTTATTTGCACGCTATATTTAATTTATAATAATAGAAAAATAGCAGAAAAAGAACGAGAATTGGAGAATATTGAAAGTGGGAAAACAGTAGAAAAAGAAAAGAGAGACCTTCCTTGTACCGTTGATGATTACTTTAACTATGCTGATGCTGCTTTAGTTACATTAGTTATTGTGGCTAGCATAGTAGGTGAAGCATTGGAGCAAGGAATAATAGGAGACGTAGCTTTTTCAATTTCTAGTCTATTTTACTTTGTAGCGAGTGCTACTTTCTGCTATCGCGAGTACAAGAAAAGTAAAAAATATGAAGTAGAAAAAGAGCAAGATTTTGATGAGAAATCTGAAAAAAAGACAAGCAATATGTCTGCAGCTAAGTTAATGCTCGCTGGTTCTTCTTTATTACTAATCAGGAGAATAATATTGATTTCTGGAGTAGCATTAGCATCATCTGCTGTTGGGCCTGCTTTAGGTCTGGTAGGTATTGCTCTTTTGATGGTAGGAAGTGGATTGATCACACATTCTTATAGTAGAAAGCTAGAGAACGTAGAAGTGAGTGGAAAGGGTGTTGCAATAGGTGGTGGTGCGAGCAATATAGGTAATGGTGGCCAAGAGCCGCTTTTCGTTCGATGATAATGCCAAAAATTTGTTTATTTAGGTAATATTTAGTCTATACTTTATTTTGATCAAAAAAAATCTTATGTATAAGACTTTAATCATATGCTTTTTTCTTCTGACTTGCCCCTTCACACAGTCGTATGCGAATGATCTTGAACACACTGAAACTGAACTATATGAGGAGGCAGTTAAGCTTTATGATCAGAAAAAATATAAGCAAGCTATTAGAGCATTTCAAAAGATAGAGGATTTGTATCCTTTATCTTATTGGGCAATGAAAGCCAAATTATTGTCTGGGGTTTCTCACTATAATATGGGTAAATACAGCGGTGCTGCAAGTGATATGGATGATTATATATACGTTTATCCAAATGGTGAAGATTTGCCATATGTATATTACTTAAGAGTATTATCTTATTACATGCAAATTAACAAAGTGCAGCTTGGGCAACAAATTGCATATAAAACTTTAGAGCTAGCTACTGAATATATTAATCTTTTTCCGAATAGCGAATATATAGAAGAGATCAAAGAAAAAGAAAAATTAATCACAGAACATATATCAAAAAAAGAGTATTCTATTGGTGAATTTTACCTAAAGCGTGGTGAATATTTAGCAGCAATTAAGCGTTTTCAAGATATGATAAGCAATAAAGATTCTAAATATTCTTCTAGAGTTATTAGTTATTTAATAACAGCTCACTTAGCTCTTGGCCTTGACTTAGAAGCTGAGCAGTATGAAAATATGTTAGTAGAAGGGGTGAATTAGTTTTCTTATGGCTGGTCATTCACAGTTTTCAAATATAAAACATCGAAAAGGTGCTCAGGATGCAAAGCGCTCGCAAAAATTTACGAAGCTCATTAGGGAAATAACAGTTGCTGCAAAACAAGGGCTACCTGATCCCGAGCTTAATCCACGTCTTCGCTCTGCTATCTTTTCTGCGCGAAAGGAAAATCTACCAAAAGATAAAATAGAAACAGCAATAAAAAATGCAGCTGGTAACGTTGCTGGAGAAAGTTATGAAGAAATACAATATGAAGGCTGCGGACCTTCTGGTGCTGCACTTATTGTCCATGCTCTGACAAATAATCGCAACCGAACTGCTTCTGAGATACGTTATATCTTTTCTCGCAAAGGCGGTAATTTGGGAGAAACAGGATGTGTGAGTTACCTTTTCGATCATGTAGGCTTAATTGTCTATAAAGCAGAGGGTATAAATTTTGAAGATTTATTTAACTATGGAATTGAATTAGAAGTATTGAATGTTGAGGAAAATAACAAGGAAGAATTATATGTTATAACTTGTGAAGTGAAAGATTTTGGTAGAGTGCGTGATGCTTTCTATACAAAATTTGGAGAACCAGAACTTGCTCGTCTTTCATGGCAACCAAAGGACCTGATTGAAGTGAGCGACAAAGAATTAATTGATAAATTATCTACATTAGTTGAAGAGCTAGAAGATAATGATGATGTGCAGTATGTTGAAGGTAATTTTATTTTTGCTGATAAACTATGAGGCTGGTAATACTTCCACTGCTTTGTATTTTACCAGCATATGCAACTGAAACATTTGCGCAGAAAGACTATTGTCATTCCAGTGCCCAGACACTGGAAATTGATTGTAAACAGCACGCTATACAACATTTTCGATTAAAAAACTGGTCAAGCACTGGAATGACACTAACCCACTCTCCAGTGTTATTCCAAGACGGGATCAGGAAAAAAAAAAGCTACAGAAAGTGATAGAAAGTTGTTATTCATATCCAGTGACATAAAATCCTCTTTTTTTGACGCAGAAGGTTTGGCGCCAAATACAGTAATGAGATTAATCGACATATATAAAGGTTATGGTGTAGATTTTAAAAAAGACATTGTGCCCAAAAGCAAATTGGAGGTGCTGTGTGAAAAATCACTCAGTAATCAGAAGGCTGAAGAAAAAATTTTATATACTTCACTGACAACAGATAAAAAGGTCATTAGCTTGTATCATTATGAGTCACAAGAAGCAAAAGAAGTGTATTTTAATAAAGAGGGGGTAAGCTTGAAGAGTAGCGAAATTTTTGTAAATCCTTTAAACGGAGATTTTCGTATATCCTCGAATTTTGGTAATAGAAAGCATCCCATTCATGGTAAAATTGCTTTTCATAGAGGAGTAGATTATGCAGCTAAACTTGGCACTCCTATACACGCCACTGCAGAAGGTGTAATAGAATATATAGGAAAGAATGGTGGCTATGGGAATTACATCAAAATAAAGCACAACAATAAATATTCAACTTGTTACGCACATATAAGCAAATTTAGTAGCGATGTAAAGTTAGGCTCTAAAGTAAAGCAGGGACAAATCATTGCTTATGTTGGCAGCACTGGTGTTGCAACAGGACCTCATTTACATTATGAAGTTATATATAATGGTAAACATATTGATCCGCTTACGATAGCTCATGGCAATGAGATAAAGTTGCCTGATCGTGAATTAAGAGAGTTTAAATTATTTGTAAGTAAGGTAGATGAAATAATCAGCAGAGAGGGTGCAAGTGAAAAAGCAATCTGATGAAGACAGTACAGATAAAAATACAATAAATGATAGAAATCTAAGTAAAATTCGGGCTTTTCCTGTACTAATAGCGCTAGGGTTAATTTTATTGGTACTTTTTGTGTATGACAGCACAATTGCACTTGGAGTTGCTGCTGTTTCAATATTGACTTTTTCTCAAGGATTTTTCGTTAATGATCCTAATGAAGCAAGAGTGATAGAGTTTTTTGGTCATTATATTGGAACTTATTTTAAGTCTGGAATATGCGTAACGCTTCCATTTTCGAGTAAATATAGAGTTTCTTTGAAATTTCAGAATATCAATACAGAAAAAATTAAAGTTAATGATGCTAATGGAAGTCCGATAGAGATTTCAGTAGTAATTGTTTGGAGAGTGAGCAGTCCTGCGAAGGCATATTATAATGTTAATAATTATCATGATTTTGTTTTTGTGCAAAGTGACTCGGTAATTAGAGAACTGGCAAGTAATTATCCGTATGATAGCGAAAACGATGAAGAATCTTTGCGTAAAAACTCTGACAAAATTTTAAATGAATTGCGGTCAATGCTACAACAAAGATTGAATATTGCTGGAATTGAAATTGCAGAAGCGAGAATATCGCATTTGGCGTATTCATCTGAGATTGCACAAGCAATGCTGAGACGTCAACAAGCACATGCCATCACCTCTGCAAGAAGGCATATAGTGCAAAATGCAATAGGAATTATCGAAGAAGTAATAGCCCATTTTGAAAAAAATAAAAGCTTACAATTGGATGGAAAACAAAAGGTTCAATTGATAAACAATTTGCTAGTTGCTCTGATCTCTGAGCAGGATGCACAGCCGACTATTAGTTTGGATAATAATTAGCATAGAAGCCGATTGGGTTTCATGAATGCAAGTCACTGTTAATTTCTTGATTAATAGACTAAATGATGTTATAAATTACATGCATTAGGGGTGCTCTAAAAAAGCTGAGAGTACATAAAGTACAACCCTTTGAACCTGATCTTGTTAAAACAAACGTAGGAAAATGTATGTATATAAATATTGAAGAATGCTTTGGCTTCATCGCGTTCATTACATCTCTCATTGGGTTATTGCCTCAAGTATATAGAGCATATATCACAAAACTTACTCGTGACGTATCGATGCTAATGTTGGTGAATTATCTTATTTTTTCATCATCTTGGCTTATTTACGGTATTTGTCAGGGTTTAACTTTTGTGATACTCAGTAATATTGCTGGATTAGTGATCAGTATAATATCAATTGTTCAAAAATGTTACTACGATGCAAAAACTGCACGAAGCGTTTTATAACCATATGCTACATTGTAGCGTGGAGCAAGAATATCGTTCTATTGTAGTACTAAATGGAGAAATACCTGATTCATCGTTTTTTAAACAAGATATACCTGTTATTGCTGTAGATGGAGGAGCAAATAAGCTTCTATCAATTGGCGTAAAACCTGATCTTGTAATAGGAGATTTGGATAGTATAAATCCGAATTTACGTGCTAATTTAAATACAGTATATCTACCTGATCAAGATTATTGCGACTTTTCTAAAGCAATGGCTCACTTAAAAACAGTAAAGTTATTGCCATCAATAGTAACGGGTATTACTGGAGGAGCAATTGATCATATACTACAAAATATCAACATTTTTTCAAGTACAGATAGTATCTTTTATATGCCTTCGCCTTCCATGGTGGGGTACGCCTTACAAAAAGGTATTAGCTATTTTTCCTCTTTGCTAAAAAATACTAAAATATCCTTACTTGGTATACCGAAAGCTCAAATATCAACTAAAGGATTACAATGGGAACTATGCCATAGTAACCTTGCTTTTCCAGGAAAGAATTCTTGCTTTAATCGAAGTCTAGGCAATGAGTTATCTATAGAAATACACAGCGGCGTGTGTTTAGCAATGATATATTTAGAAGCAGTAAATGATGATGGTGTGTATTGAGTTAAAACATTAAGAAAAAAAAAAAGTAGAAAAACCGTGTTAACACTAATTCTAAAAACTACAGGTGCCTGTTGTTAGCTAAAGTAAAGGTCAAATATCTGGAATTCTGGACATAAAATCCTCCTGTATAAAAAAGATTCAGAATGTACACACAACAGATGTAGCTGAATTTTTATTGAAAAATTGGTTAAAAGTCTGCAGACCAAGATAAATTTTGAGCTCTCTAAATATCTCTACCATCATTATAATGGCATCTTGAGTATGCGGAAGCAATTTTTTCATTAAAATAAAAAATTTTATTCTACAGCTTAAAAAGGAGTTTGCTAATTTTCACACTGAATCGGATTTCACTGCTCAAACCTAGAAACTTTAATGTATCAAGGTATCTGTTCAGGGGAATGTTCAAGTCAGGACTCCGCCAACAATATTGCAATAAACCTGAAACTTGAGAAGACTATTTCTCGAAAGCTTCTACAAAAAGAACGGAGAGTTGAATTTATTTATAGAGCTAATGATCAAATAACCATATGTCTCGATGGATAATATATGGTAGAGCTCATGGGCAACAAGAAATTAATAGTGCGGATTAGTTGTAGTTATGAAGTAAATCGATTAGCAGAGTTGTATCTATTAGATGCATATGAAAAATTAGTGTTAAGTAAACCAATAAAAGCGAGCAAAAAGGAAGAAAACTCTGAATATAAGAAAGTAGATTTGAGGACGGTAAAATGGTAACAGTTAGTTTATATGCAAGAGTTTCTTCAGGGAGGCAAGCACAAGAAGATACAATAGCAAGCCAAATTGCTGCTATAGAGAATCAAATTAGTATGGATGGACATAAATTATTAAATGAATATAAATTTATTGATAATGGTTATAGTGGTTCTAACATAATCCGTCCTGGTTTGGAAAAATTACGTGATAAAATAGCAGAAGGTAACATTGATAAGGTTTATATTCATTCTCCTGATCGTTTATCTCGTAAGTATGCATATCAGATGATATTACTTGAAGAGTTTAAGAAGTTAGGAGTGGAAGTCATTTTTTTAAATTATCAAATTAGCGATAATCCAGAATCTCAATTACTATTACAAATGCAAGGTATGATAGCAGAATACGAACGTGCAAAAATCATGGAACGAAGTCGTCGAGGAAAGATTTATGCAGCAAATAAGGGTTGTATAAGTGTAATGAGTGCTGCTCCTTATGGCTATCGTTATATAAACAAAAATACAGAAACAGGACAGGCCTTATTTGAGATTTATGAAGAAGAAGCTGAAGTTGTTCGTAAAGTATTTTCTTGGGTAGGAAGAGAAAGAGCCAGTATAGGAGAAGTATGTCGTAGGCTAAGTGCTATTTCCATTATGACGAGAACTGGAAAAGAGTATTGGGATAGGGCTGTAGTTTTGAGTATGTTAAAAAACACTGCTTATAAAGGACAAGCAGCTTTTGGTAAAACAAGGTTTGGCGTAAAACTAAAACATATAAGACCGAAAAAAAACTCCTGCGAGCATCCAAAAGATAATTATTCTACTTATCCTGTTCCAAAAGAGGATTGGATTTATATTAAAGTACCTAGTATAGTAAGCGAAGATTTATTTAAAATCGTTCAAGAACAATTAGCTGAGAATAGAAAAATAGCAAGAACAAGACAAAGAGGAGCAAAACATTTATTGCAAGGTTTAGTAGTATGTAAGCTTTGAAATTATGCATATTATGGTACTAGCACTGCAAGGAATAAGGAGGGGAAAAAAACTAATAATCAGGTATATTATCGTTGTATTGGTACGGATTCATACCGTTTTGGCGGTAATAAAATGTGTAACAACAAATTAATTCGTACAGATACATTGGACATGGCTGTGTGGGAAGAGGTAAAACACCTATTAAAAAATCCAAATAGAATATTAGAGGAGTATAAACGTAGACTTTCAGAACTTAAAAAATCACCACTAGATCAAAAAAGCGCTTTGCTTGAAACACAAGAAGATAAGTTAAAACGAGGTATTGCAAGGTTAATTGATAGTTATGCTCAAGAATATATTGATCAAGAAGAATTTGAGCCAAGAGTTAAAGCAATGAAACAAAACTTAAAAATGGTTGAAGAACAAAAGAAAAAGATATTTGATCAGAAAAAACTCACACAAGAGTTAACTCTAGTAGTAACAAATTTAGAGGGGTTTTCCTCTAGTATTAACTCAAGTCTTAATAATGCAGACTGGCTAACTAAACGTGATATTATTAGAACGTTAGTTAAGCGAATTGAGATTAATTTTGAGGATGTAAACATCGTGTTTAGAGTAAAAGAGCTTCCAGACTCTTTTCATATGGAAAAAAATCAATGCTTGCAATGTTGTTGTAGGGGTAAGTGCTCCCTTTCTTGTCATTCCAGTGCTTGACACTGGAATCCATTATACTCCGTAAATTTAACTGGGTGCCAGTGTCAGCTACTTTCATGACATCAACTGATTTTCCTTTGAATGCCAGTTATGCAAGAAATCTATTATATAATATTATTGTCACCCTCTTGATAGTTTGTTAGCTCCTCTCCTCCTGAGTTACTTGGTGCAATTATTTGATCATATTCAGTTGATGGTTCATCAGATCCAAACAACCATGAAAAAAAGCCACCAAAAAATGATGCAATTAAAGAAAAGGGCTTCATAATTATATTAAGCAAATTATCGAAAAAAGAGCTCGGTTGCTCTTCATTTGTCGATACTCTATTTTGTGTAGGTTCTGCATAAGGAATATGTCCATTATCAGCAGCTTCAATTTTTACATCACTTTCTTCTTCTGCACTGATCTCCTGTGATTCTTCCTCTTGTTCTTGTAAACTTAGTTGGGCATTACCTTCTTGCTCAGCATCTTCCTCTTGACCTACT
Organism: Wolbachia endosymbiont (group B) of Camptogramma bilineatum; assembly: GCF_947251825.1. Lineage (NCBI taxonomy): Bacteria > Pseudomonadati > Pseudomonadota > Alphaproteobacteria > Rickettsiales > Anaplasmataceae > Wolbachia > Wolbachia endosymbiont (group B) of Camptogramma bilineatum. Next base: position 1,317,517 of record NZ_OX366391.1, on the reverse strand, counting down.
TCATTATCTTTTGATGCTATACTGTCATCAATTTTTTTTGGGGGGGGGTTTTAGTAATAGAGTTTTTATTTCTTCTGTGCTAGCTAAATCTAAAGGAGTCTTTCCATATTTATCTTGTGCATTAACATTTGCTTCTGCGTTTATTAGAGCTTCTACTATCTCTTTTCTATCATAGTTTGCAGCCCAATGTAAAGGAGTCCTCTCATCCTTATCTACTGCGTTAACATTTACTTCTGCGTTTATTAGAGCTTTTACTATCTCTTTTCTACCATATCCTGCAGCCCAATGTAAAGGAGTCCTCTCATCCTTATCTACTGCATTAACATTTGCCTTCATTCCTATTAGAATATCGACCATCTTTTCACGGCTCCACGATACATTAGGCAATGTATTCCAGTTGTTTTTTTTTAATTACCAGGTGTAAAGGAGTCTTTCCATCTATATTTTGTAAATTAACATTGATACTTTCTACTTTCAGTAGATCGTCCAATTCAGGTATCTCCATCGCTTTCTTTTAAAAAAAAATGCAAAGGAGTCTCTTTATTTTTATCTGTTAGATTAACATTGATGCCTTTTTTGTTCAGTAGAGTATAGAATTTATCTGTATCTATATCTAGGTCTATTTTTTGAAGAATTAAATGTAAAGGGGTTTCTCCTGCATTATTTTGTGCATTAACGTCTGCTCCTTTATCAAGTAGAAATTTTACTATCTTTTCTGTATCTTTATATCTACTTTTAGCAGCAAAATGTAAAGGGGTACTTAGATCATCACTTTGTGCATCAACCTTTGCTCCTTTGCTGAGTAGAAATTCTACTACGTCTTTATGTCCATATTTAGCAGCAAAATGTAAAGGGGTGCTTAGATCATCACTTTGTGCATCAACCTTTGCTCCTTTACTGAATAGAAATTCTACTACACCTTTATGTCCATTTTGAGCAGCCAAATGTAGAGGAGTCTCTTCAAATTCATTTTTTGCATCAATTTTTGCTCCTTTGCTGAGTAGAAATTCCACTACGTCTTTATGTCCATTTTGAGCAGATAAGTGTAGAGGGGTCTCTTCAAATTCATTTTCTGCGTTAACCTGTACTTTTTCTTCTCTATTTAACAGATTTTCTACATCATCAATATTACCGCTTTTAGCAGCTTCAAGCAATTTGTCATTGGCATCTTTTATGCTTTGTAATAGATTTTTTATTTCTTCTGTCTTAGCTAAATCTAAAGGAGTCTGTCCTTTATCATTTTTTGTATTAACATTTGCTTCTTTCTTTAATAGGTCTTCTACTGCTTTCAAGTCGCCAAGTCTAGCAGCCAGATGTAGAGAAACCTTACAATGCTCAGCTTTTACTTCTTCGTATTTATTTAACACGTGGCGTTCTCGAGAAGAGTCATAAGCAATAAAATCTGCTCCATTATCTAATAGAACTTTTGCTATATAAGAATGATTATTTTTAACAGCCCAATATAGAGAATTACCTTGAGATCCATCATATGCATTAACATCAGCTTCTTCAATTATTAGGCGCTTTGCTTCATTAAGATAACCTCTTTTAGCAGCATCAAGTAAAGCAGCATCTATATTTCTGATTGAATAATTCATTTAACACTTCTCTATAAAATTGCATTACTATAGTAAGGTAATTAATAATTCATGAAATCTGGGTTGTAGAAATAATGATTATCCTTCGTGTTTTTCAGTATATTTAAGTAAACTATATATAAGAATTGCAATTATAGAACATACAACTGTTAATAGTAAATTTGGTAAAATGCCATAAGAAAAGAATTTTCCTACTATGTATATTCCAACAGCCCCAAACATCATATTGCAAAATGAGAGAACTGCACTACCAAGCCCTATACTTTTGACCGTTTCTAAAGCAGAAGTTACGTTATTGCTGATTACGAGTGCAAGTCCTATATTGCTTGGAATCCAAAGAACTTGAAGAATAAGTACGTTCAATTTGTTCATGAAATAAAAATATACCAATAAACCATCAGATATTATTGGTAATACCAAACCTATGATTAGCATCTTGCTCACTCCTATTTTTGGTACGTACCTTCTGTTAATTAAAGTGCCGATTACGTAAAATATGACTATGATTGATATGAGATAGCCAAAATATTGTACTTCAATACCCATTGATTCAAATATGAACGGATAGTTAGCAATGTATGCCCAAAGCCACATGAAAGTTAATCCATGAATGGCTGAAAACCCAAGAAAACGATAATTCTTAAATATTAATATATACTGCTTGAAGATATTAATGCTGGCTTTACTTTTATTTACGGTCACCGTTTCTTGTAGTTTCGAGTAAATAAAAATGAGCATAATAATTGCAGCAAGTGATATGATAAAAAACAAAAATTTCCAACTATAACCATGTAAAATTATATAACTGCCTACCACTGGAGCTATTCCAGGTGAAAGCGCTACTACCATATTTAACTTTGAGATTACTCTTGAGTATTCACTACCTGAGTACATATCCCTGATTGCTGCATATCCGACAACGCCTGCAACACCAGCTCCAGCTCCTTGTATAAAACGGATTAATATTAAAAGTATAATATTATCAGCTATGCAACATACAATACTTGCCAAAGTAAAAATTGTCATACCAATAAGCATTATTAGGCGCCTACCATAATAGTCTGACAATGGGCCATAAATTAATCCAGATATTGCAATTCCTAATAAATTTAAACTGATCGTAAGCTGCGCTATATTACCTTTCACCTTAAAATAGTTGGCAATACTTGGCAATGCAACTGAGTATAAGTCTGTTGCCATATCAACAACTGCTACAGATAATATCATAATAAGAGAGATGATATTTTGTGAAAAAGCTGTCGACACTAATGATTTACTGGATTAAATATGTTTAATTGTAGTATATTTTTCTCATTAGTATATTAATTTAACTGCTAAAGTTTAAAATAATTATGTAAGCAATCTCTATATAAAATATGGATAAATCACAACTAGTTAAAGAGGTTTTCGATTCTGTAGCAAATTGCTACGACATCATGAATGATATAATGAGTCTTGGAATGCACAGGCTATGGAAAGAGAAGATGGTAAGTAGTGTGCATTTTAAAAAGAACTCCAAGGTTTTGGATATTGCTGGAGGAACCGGAGATATAGCTATAAGAATAGCAAGAGGTGAACCAAGTGCTCAAGTTACAGTATGTGATATAAATCAAAACATGCTGGACAAAGGGCGTGATAAAGCAATAAATTCAAATCAGCTAAATTTCAATTGGGTATGTGTAAATGCAGAGAGCTTACCATTTGAAGATTCTGAATTTGATTATTATACAGTAGCTTTTGGTATTCGAAACTTTTCTGACCGTAAAAAGGCTTTAAGTGAAGCATATAGGGTATTGAAGCAAAATGGACAATTTGTCTGCTTGGAATTTGCCCCTATGCATTATCAAAATGAGATATTCACCAAATTTTATGACTTATACTCATTTAAAGTAATTCCTAAAATTGGTAGCATAGTTGCTAAAGATAAGGGTTCTTATGAATATTTAGTGAAAAGCATCAGAGAATTTCCAACTCAAACTAATTTTAAAATGGAAATTGAAGAGATAGGCTTTAAGAATGTTGAGTTCTATAATATGAGCTATGGAATAGTAGCATTACATATTGGAACAAAATGAATATTAAACTCTGGTCTATTCAGTAGTTTTTTTTGCTAACTTTCTGTAATTTCGCAGCGTTTTTCCTTCAGTAGAAATCAAGCTAAAGTTTCTTGAACGTATTGCTCTAACGAAGTACACTGTAAACTAATATTGTAACTTTTTCCTGAAGCTAAAATCTATATAATTAACTTAAAAATAAAATGCGATCTAACATTAAGCAGTTATTTTATTATATAAAACCTAATCTACATTATTTTACCGTAGCTTTTATTGCAGTTCTATTTTCAGCTTTAACGATTCTTCTTTTTGGTAGGGGCTTAAGCAACATAATTGATTCTGGCGCAGAGCATAACTTTACTACCAAGCTCGTAGTTTCAATACTGATAGTTTTAGGCATTTCTTTCACTGCATTTATTCGGTTATATTTCATTGGCATTGGCAGCGAAAAAGTTGTCGCAAGAATCAGATATGACTTATATAGCAGTATTACTGATTTACAACCAAGTTTCTTTGAGAATACAGGTGTGCAAGATGTTATCTCAGCACTCATTACTGATACCTCTGCATTGCAATCGATAATAAACAGCAGCTTACTGACAATATTGAGGAATGCAGTGGTACTAACTGGTAGTGTTGCAATGCTGTTATACACAAATCTACATTTAACCGCATATGCAGCTGCAATAATACCCATACTGCTCATTATCATGACTTCACTTGGAAAAAAAGTTCGCAATTATGCACGCTTTGCTCAGGATAAATTAAGTGAGCTTGCATCATTTAGTGAGGAAAATTTTAGATCTATAGTAACCATTAAATCATTTGTACTAGAAGAAAATGAAAAAATTCGTTTTCAGAAACATCTAAACTCAGTATCAAAATCATACGTAAAATTAGTACTCTTGCGTGCTATTTTAGTAACTCTAGTTATCACGTGTGTGATAGGTTCGCTAGTTATTTTGCTTTTTTTTGGAATAAAAGAAGTCTTAAGTAATAATATGACCATTGGAGAACTCTCCTCATTTGTGTTTTATTCAGCGCTTGCGGCAGGAGCTATAAATAATTTGAGCGATAATATCAGTGATTTACAACGAGGTCTTGGAATAGTAGAGCGTTTGTTTGAGTTTACGAACATGAAAAGCTCTATAGTAAATGGCGAAAATCCTATAAGAATTAATAGTATTCAAAAAGAAATTTCGTTTAACGATGTAACATTTTTTTATGCTGATAAGCCAGCATTAAATAACGTATCATTTTCTATAGAGGCAGGCCAATCAGTATCAATTGTTGGACCATCTGGCAGTGGCAAGAGCACCATTTTAAAGCTTCTGCTCCGTTTTCACGATCCAAGTGAAGGCAGTATTACTATTGATGGACAGAATATTAAGACAATTGCGCTAAATGACCTAAGATCGCTGTTTGGCTTAGTACCACAAGATCATATGATATTTTCTTGCTCAATAATGGAAAATATACTATATGGTAAACCAGATGCTGAATATGAAGAGGTGAAGCAAGCAGCTATCAGCGCTTATGCGATGGAATTTATTGATAAGCTGCCGGATAAATTTGATACATTTGTAGGAAAAAGAGGACTAAAGCTTTCCGAAGGACAAAAGCAACGTATTATAATAGCAAGAGCAATACTGAAAAATCCTCAGGTTTTAATACTGGATGAAGCAACCTCTGCCCTTGATTATAAAAGTGAGAACCTCGTGCAAAAAGCACTGAGCAAATTAATGCAAAACAGAACAACAATTATAATTACGCACAGGCTATCAACCGCACTCAAAGCTGGCAAGATTATAGTGATTAATTGCGGGAAAGTAGAAGAAGTAGGAACTCATGATTCTCTAATGAGTAAAGATGGGCTGTATGCAAAATTGGTGAAGATAGGGTAGAAATTTAAATCATAATGTTGTTAACATGCTAGATTTAGCAATCAAGTTATGAAATCTTTAATTATTTTAAAGTACAATAATATCATAGTATTTTTCAAAGGATTATTATGGTTTATAATTACAGTAATTTACCAAAATTGCCATTTACGGCTTATAATTTACCAGCAGCTTTACCAGTATCGAACTATGCACAAGCTTGCACACCTCCAATGGCTTATAATTTACCAGCAGCTTTACCAGTACCAGTATCGAACTGTGCACAAGCTTGTACACCTCCATTTGTACCTTGTGCTACTAATTCCTGCCATAATTATTTTAACTCGCATCATAACTATTATGACACATGTCATAATCCTTGTGATGGATTTGTTTTTTTTTATTAGAAGATTGTTTTTAAACAATTCATAAACGCACGTGCTGCCATCTAAGAGCACATGGTCTCCCATGTGCTTCACATTTTGCTTAAAAATATAATAAGCAGGTGCTTGCTTGTCATTTGCAGTGGCTATAGCAGTTCTACCAAAATTAACACAACTAGTTTGACTACTGACAGCTCCTTCTTGGAATCTTATCATTATTCTGCTCATAGTAAAATTTCTAAGCTCTAATATCTATTACTTGTATAACGGCTGGAAAGGAAATTTTAAATATATCAATCTTAGTATTAAGATTGTAAATTTATTAACTATTTTATCCTATAATAGTCTAATAGTTATTTTTTAAAGGATATTTATGACTCACTATCACACTTCATCTCCAAAAAACGTTTGTTCTCATAATACCAAAACTTCTTTTCCAGGCTGTAAATCAATATGCATTCCTGATAAAGATGAGCATTGTCATACTACTCGTTTATGTCACAGTCAAGACCCGTTTTTCAAGCATCATTGTACTCCATACCACTATGATTATAACTCACATTGTAAACATGGTTATGACCCATGCTACGGTAATAATCACGGTTATGGTCATGGTACAACAGCATCATGGTATCATGCTCACGATTCTGGTAACACAGTAGTGTTAAATGTACCATGTTGTGGTTGGGGAACAAGAACTGGGATAGGAACTGATACAGTTGCAAAATTAGCTCCAGAGCACAACGATTTATTTTGAAGGCGATAAAACTTAGTGAGGGTGTAAAAGGTGTGAAGGACGTGTAGTGATACTATGTGCTGAAAGCATAATGCGACGATAGGTATAGCACTGATGTGATATGGTAATAACATAACAATTTATACTATAGATATGGGGTATGTATTATGCCCTTATATCTATAGATTTAGAGCTTTATTAATAACTAATTCGGCGTGTAATTTTTTACCTTGTTCTATTAATAATTTTATATATAACTCTAATTGTATCGGAGATTTCTATGTTAAAGTATAATCTTAATAACCAGTATGATAATAAAACATATACTAGTGTTACTGATAATCTAACGAATGCTGTTCAATATGAAGAAGATAGGGAAAAACTTACCGCAGATGAAGTAGATAAAAAAGATGAGGTAAAACCTACCGTAGATGAAGGAAATAAGGTAAAACCTACCGCAGATGAAGTAGATAAAAAAGATGAGGTAAAACCTACCGCAGATGAAGTAGATAAAAAAGATGAGGTAAAACCTACCGCAGATGAAGTAGATAAAAAAGATGAGGTAAAACCTACCGCAGATGAAGTAGATAAAAAAGATGAGGTAAAACCTACCGTAGATGAAGGAAATAAGGTAAAACCTACCGTAGATGAGTGTAAACTACACCCATGCTGCAAGTATTATTATAATTTGTGTTTTAACGATTGTTATGATTCATGTTGTAGTAATCATGACGTAGCATGGTTTAATACTTGCGACGATGGCAACACAGTAATGCTGAATACAACTTGGGATTGGGAAATAGAACTACCTGGAATTATATGGTATCCGGAGTTTTTTGACTTTGGTTATTCTGAATTAATGTTGATCTAAGTTTATGGTTTCAGAGTATAATGCTATGATATACGAAAAGTTGCTGTCTAAGTTTAATCTATCAAGTGTTACATCAGCCTGTTAAAGCAAAAGAGAAAATGAAGGTAAAATAGTTAAGATAACCCTTCAACTCCTTCCATTTATCAACTATACTGCTACAGATTTTATAGCTTTTTAGTTAATGAACATTTTCAAGCAGGTTGCCTCTCTAATCTTTAGTAAATTAAATGAGTTGAAGCAAAGGGGTGTTATAAGTACGAATGCAACAAACTTTATTGTAGAGCCTCCGAGCAATAGAGCGCATGGAGATATTTACACAAATGTTGCTATGGTGCTTGCAAAGCATGAAAAAAAGAATCCAGTTGAGATTGCAGGGATCTTAGCAGAAGAATTTAAATCTTTTGATGAAGTTGCAAAAGTGGAAATAGCAGGTCCTGGGTTCATCAATATGCACTTAAAAATGGAAGTATGGCATGGGATTTTAAAACAAATAAATGAGCTAAAAACGGAGTTTGGCACTCTCAACATTGGAAACAATCAGGCCATCAATGTTGAGTTTGTATCCGCAAATCCAACAGGTCCTCTGCATATTGGTCATGCAAGAGGGGCAGTGTTTGGTGATGTTTTAGCAAATTTGCTAAAGAAAGTTGGTTATAAAGTTACTAAGGAGTACTATATCAATGATGCTGGAGCGCAGATAGATACGCTAATTCGGTCAGTATATTTGCGGTATAAGGAAGCTCTGGGAGAGAAAATTAGCATCGAAAAAGGTTTATACCCAGGTGAATATTTAAAGCCAATAGGGAAGGGGCTAGCTAAAAAATATGGCAAGGAGCTTAGAGAAGAGGAAGATAATCGAGTAATTAGAGAATATACTTTAAGTTCTATCTTAGAACTTATAAAGGAGGACATGAGCTTGCTTGGAGTCAATCATGATATTTTTACTTCAGAGTATGAGCTACAAAAAAATGGCAAAATCGAAGAGAGTATAAAGATATTATCTGATAAGGGTCTAGTGTATGAAGGGTACCTGGAGAAACCAAAAGGCAAAGAAAGTGAAAGTTGGATTTCCAGAAAAGAAATGTTATTTTGCTCTACAAAATTTGGTGATGATGTTGACCGCGCACTAAAAAAAGAGGATGGTAGCTGGACTTATTTTGCATCGGATATTGCTTACCATTTTGATAAGATATCACGTGGTTTTAACAATATGATCGTAGAGCTCGGCAGTGACCATGGCGGTTATATTAAAAGGCTTAGAGCAGTTGTCTCTGCGCTCAGTGATGATCAAGCAAAGATAGAGGTAAAACTGCATAATATTGTGAATTTCTTCGAAAATGGCAAACCTGTTAAGATGTCGAAAAGATCAGGAAATTTTCTTACAGCTAGGGATGTAGTGGAAGAGGTTGGCAGGGATATAACTCGTTTTATAATGTTAACACGCAAGAATGATATGGTCTTGGACTTTGATTTTGCTAAAGTTAAAGAACAGTCAAAAGACAACCCTATTTTTTATGTGCAATATGCGCACGCCCGTGCTCATTCGTTAATGCGTAATGCTCCAAAAGAGCTCCCAACAGCAGACCCTTCACTTTTAAAGACAGATGGGGAGCTATTCCTCATAAAAACCTTAGCAAAGTGGCCAGATGTGGTAGAAATATCTGCAAGGCTTTGTGAGCCACATAGAATTACTTTCTACTTACTTGAAGTTGCAGAAGCGTTTCACGTTTTATGGGGATATGGCAAAAGTGATTTAAATATGAGGTTTATACTGGAGAATAACTTAAATCTCACCGCTGCAAGAATGTTTCTCGTCCAAGCCTTAGCACACGTCATTGCTTCTGGACTTTCGATTTTTAATATAGAGCCTTTGAAAGAGATGAGTTAATTTTAATGCGTAATATTAAATGTGATAATAAATTATTGATGTAAGTACAATAAGGCCAAAAATTATACAAGAGGTCTGTTAAAATCACGTATGTCGATTGTCTTGAAGTCACACAATTGTTCTGTAGAGCTATGTCCTGTAATAATTACTGTACCGTTCTGCTCAGAGCGTATTGAGATTAGGTTCAATACTAATTCACATGTTGTGCTATCAAGATTACAGAAAGGTTCATCTATCAGCCAGATATTTGCATTAGAAATTAAAAGGCGGGCAAGCGCAACTCTTCTTTTCCAGCCTGCAGAAAGTTCACCATATCTAATGTTAAATACAGGTTGCAACTCTAAACAATAAGCAGCTGCCATAACTGATTCTCTAGTGTTCCGTATTCTTGCCCAGAATTCTATGTTTTCACCAATTGTTAAGCTATCTTTACAGGCGTTTTTATGTCCTACGTAAACCATGGAAGATATAAAGGATTTTGGATCATCATATATGTCTTTTCCGCAGTATCTTATATTGCCTGATACTGGCGGTAAGAGTCCAGATAAACTTCTGATTAAGCTGGTTTTGCCGCTACCATTTGGACCAGTGATTAAGATTTTTGATTTTGGCTCAGCTTTTAAATTGAGGTTTTTAAATAATACTTTGTTATTACGAGCACAGGATAGATTTTTACATTCAAGCATGGATTATCTGCCTTTTCCTTTATATTTACCCTTAGTTGAAGACTGAGCTTTTATAAATAGCTCCCAAAATCCTTTCTTATCACCTTCTCTGTGTATCAATTGTGCAAAATGTTTCATTAAACTATTACCCATCATAACCATCTTTGTCCATTTACCTAACGGTTTTGCTATATCAACTATTTCTAGATCTTCTTTGTAAACTTGCATATTCTTTTGTTCCTCCCTTAGCATTTCCTGTTGTTTCATCAACTCTTTTTGCTTATTTTTTTGATATAATTCATTAAATCTTCTATTTTCTTCCCACTCTTCTTTGAGAACTTTTAGAGGAAATATAATTTTTCTAATATGATTTTTGTATATTTTTCTCAAAAAGAGAAATACTGCAATTATAGTAAGTAATATCGTGCTATATGTAATGATTTGTCCGAATGGCATTTTTATACTCAGCTTATTGGCAAGCGGTATTTACAATTATACCATAACTATAGAAATTTTACAATTTTTTTCTGGATAAAGATAGTAGACTAAAAATTTCTAAAGAACACAAGCAACGTATTTACGTACAGGCTATCAACTACTACACTCAAAACTGACAAGTGATTAATCATTGGAGAGTAGAGGAATCACGGCTCTCTAATGAATAAAGGTGGACTGTGTCAAGCTGGTGAGTAAGGTGGAAATTGAAGAAAATCTAATTGTTGGTTATCATGCCAGATCCACAATATAAGTTATAAAATTTTTAATCATTTTGGCTTATAATAATTTCTGAGTTAACCTTAGATTTCCTGAGCTGTGGTTTCTTTTACCCATGTTGAATTCCTAGCTTTTATACTCTAATTGAATTCCAGTTTTGACTATATAGGAGGTCACAATGTCAAACAATATCTATAGCGATCAAGTTGATAATAGTAATTTATATGCCAACAAACTTTTTTATGATGAAGAGGGTGAGCAAGTCGAAAATCTAGGAGATCAGGTTGCGGAAAAAGAGGATGATAAATCAGAAGAAGATTTACTTCGTGACTGTAGAGATGAAACTAAGAAGGAAAAAGATAAGTTAATACAGTGTAAAAAAGATGCTGTGGAATCACAAAGAGAAATTACACAATTAGAAGCAGAAGCTAGTGAATTAAAGTCACAGGTTCAAGAAGAGAAAGGGAAGGTAGAACAAACTAAGAATGAAGCTAAAGCAGCAAAGGCAGAAGTTGATGAGTTAAAATTACAGGTTCAAGAAGAGAAAGGGAAGGTAGAACAAACTAAGAATGAAGCTAAAGCAGCAAAGGCAGAAGTTGATGAGTTAAAATTACAGGTTCAAAAAGAAAGGGAGAAGGTAGAACAAACTAAGAATGAAACTGAGGCAGCAAAAGCAGAAGTTGATGAGTTAAAATTACAGATTCAAGAAGAGAAAGGGAAGGTAGAACAAACTAAGAATGAAGCTGAGGCAGCAAAAGCAGAAGTTGATGAGTTAAAATTACAGGTTCAAAAAGAAAGGGAGAAGGTAGAACAAACTAAGAATGAAGCTGAGGCAGCAAAAGCAGAAGTTGATGAGTTAAAATTACAGATTCAAGAAGAGAAAGGGAAGGTAGAACAAACTAAGAATGAAGCTGAGGCAGCAAAAGATGAGTTAATACAGTGTAAAAAAGATGCTGAGAAGATGAAAGAAGGCTCTGAACAGGCAATTAATCAGGCAAAGTATGATGATGCTCAAGCAGAAGCTAAACAAGCAAAATTAGAAGCTAAGCAAGCAAAATTGGAAGCTAAGCAAGCAAAATTGGAAGCTGAGCAAGCAAAATTGGAAGCTGAGCAAGCAAGAATAGAAGCTTTGAGGTGCGAAATTGGACAAGAGAGAGAAGAAGTTATGCGGTGTAAAATTGACAAGGTAAAAGAAGAACTTATGCAGTATAAAATTGACATGGCAAAAGCAGAGAATAAGTGTTATAAAAAAGCAGCTGAAGAATGTAAAAAAGAGAAAGGAAGTGATAAAGAAGAACTTATACAGTGTAAAATTGACACGGTAAAAGCAGAGACTGAGTGGTATAAAAAAGCAGCTGAAGAATGTAAAAAAGAGAAAGGAAGTGGTACAGATAAACCTTGTCCCAATGGAGGAGGTGGAACTAATGTAGTCAAACCTGTTACTAATGGAGGAGGAGATGAAACTAATGTAGTCAAACCTGTTACTAATGGAGGAAGGGATGAAAATAGAGAAATTACGTCTCAAAAAATAACCCCAGATTGTAGCAAGGAAGAAATTTGTGGATCTTATGCTCGTTTTTATGGAGAAAATGGAAAGATAGGTTATCAAGGTTTTAATACATCTGATTTATTAAAGAATTTGTATTCTGAGATGTACGGTAATCCTAAAATTGCACCATATATAGAAAAGGGAGCAGAGGGTAGTTATGGTGCAGTAAATTTTAAATTTGCCTTTACTGATACTCTTAGTTCAATAGGCCACTTTAGTGATATAAAATGTGATAAATGCATTAATAGTCCACAAGAGTTAGCGTGTCAAGAAGAAGGGATTAAGAGTTTCTGTACTCTAACGACTACTATTATACTAAAGAATGCAACAAGAATTTTTTTTCTAGAGAATCATGTCCTGATCTCGTTAAAGAGTTCGGTGAAATAAGTGTTATGAAAGCAAAACAAGTTGCACCATTGATACTTGTTAATAACTCAGGACAAATGATAGATAAAGAGGGCAATAACACTCAAATAAACTATAGTTCATTAAAGCCTTATCTAAAGGCTAATGGTAAAATCAAGGACTGTGGAGCTGACCAAAAGTGTAAGGATTATATTCCAATCATGAAGAAAGTTGCATGGGATACTGATAAGGAAGTACTGTTAAAAACTGTTTTTGATGATATGCAAAGAGCGAGTCCTTACTATGAAGATAATCCTGTTTCTGATGATACTAATTTTATATAAGACTAAATGTTTTCTGGGCTTTTCAGCTCAGAAAACACTTTTTTAGAAAAATAGAATTGGTGACCTTACTCAAAAAAAAAGTAGAGAAGAAGTTTTTGTTGTGAGAATAAATTTAGCAGAGTTTATAATATAATATTTAAGTTATTTATGATAAAAAATAGATTTCTTGCATAACTAAGCGTCATCCCAGCTGGGATTTAGCAAGAAAATCTAGATTCCAGCGTTACGCGCTGGAACTCTTTAAATTCCAGTAGTGCAAGAAATCTAATTTCTACGTGTTTAAATATGGAAGTTCTAGTTTGTTGAACAGAACGTTGATAAGTATCAATAAGAAGCTCCCTTTTGAGTAAACTTTTCTGCAACGGAGTTATCGTAATAACACCCCTTATGTACGTTGCATGAGCAAATTGGTCAAATATACGAAAGAGTTATAATACAGATTTTACTCAAAAAATATTGAAACAATCTCACACATCTTAAACTAAGTTCTCAATTTCTCAAAGAAATCTTTTAACAAAAGAGAACATTTTGTTTCTAATATTCCACCATAAACTTCAGGTATGTGGTTACAGAATTGAAATATTCTAGTGCCGTTTTCAACTCCTCCACCTTTGGGATTGTAAGCCCCGAAGTACAGACGTTTAATTTTTGCAAAAGAGATAGCTTGAGCGCACATCGGGCACGGCTCTAACGTTACGTACATTTCAGCTTCATAAAGCGTGGAAGTTGAAAATGCTTTTCTAATTGTTAACATTTCTGCATGTGCAGTTGGATCATTAGATATATTGTGTGCAGAGGAGATGATATTGTTTCCATTAACTATTACAGCACCTATTGGCACTTCGCCATCTTTCTGAGCAAGTTTTGCTTGCTCTATGGCAAGTTCCATGTATTGGTACTTAAACATTAGGTGCTTGGGTAAATATAATTTTCTTTTCTTGGCTTTTCTATTTTTTCTAGGTTATAGAATTCACTAAGGACTATTGTCCTTTTTACAAGGCTATCTATTTCTCGCTTTAAATATTTTTTTATTTCTTCTACCGATTTTAGTTCGTTTATAGCTACAACTACTTCTTCCATTATATCCTCTATAATTTGATCCTCCTCTAATTTATATATTATTTGTTCTACATGCCTATTCAATTCCTCGAAGGTGCAGATCCATATGTAATGCTATCTTTACTATTTCTTAGTAACATTTTTTACCTCTCTATTAGAATATAGTTTATTAAGTTCTATTAAACTCTATTGTCAATAGCTGCCTTAATAAATGATGTAAAGAGAGGATGAGGAGAAAATGGTCTTGATTGAAATTCTGGATGAAATTGCACACCAATAAACCATGAGTGATTTTTTAGCTCCACTGCCTCTATGCATGTTTTATCTTCTGATATACCACTGCATATCATTCCATTCTCTTCTAAGTTATTTTTATAATCTAAATTAACTATATATCTGTGTCTGTGTCTTTCTGAAATAGTGACACTACTATACACATTTGCCATTTTTGAATTTGGACTTACATTACACGTGTATGTTCCAAGTCTCATGGTTCCACCAAGATCAACGTTCTTACCATCAGCGAGCTTGATGATTGGGTGTTTGCAAGTATAAAATTCTTCAGAGTGTACATCTTCAAGCTTAATAACGTTACGAGCAAATTCAATCACTGCAAGCTGCATACCAAGACATATTCCTAAAAAAGGAATGTTATTTACACGGGCATAGTTTATTGCTAATATTTTACCTTCTATTCCATTATCACCAAATCCTCCTGGAACAAGGACTGAATTAGAGCTTTGTAATTTTTCTCTGATAAACTTTGCATCTATAGATTTTCCATTCTCTTCTCTTGAGTTGACCCAATTTATCTTCACTCTAGCTTTATTACTAATTGCACCATGGTTTAATGCTTCAATCAGTGATTTATATGCGTCAGGAAATTCAGTATATTTTCCTACTATGGAAACGATAACTTCTTGTGTTGGATGTCTCATAGAGTGTACTATTTGGTCCCATTCAGGTAAGCTTGGTTTTGGCTTACTTAAGTGAAAGTGATCCAAAATTTGTGTCCCGAGCCCACATTGATTATACAAGGACGGTAACTCGTATATATGGTTTACATCAGGAGCAGGTATTACGTTAGATAAAGAAACATTGCAAAGATTGGCTATCTTTTCTTTTTGATTATCGGAAATTTCTTTTTCACTGCGACATAATATAATATCTGGTTGTAACCCCGCAGAGTTTAACTCTCGAACTGAATGCTGTGTCGGTTTTGTCTTTAATTCTTGTGCTGCAGTGAGATATGGTATTAAAGTTAAGTGAATAAGGATAACTTTTTGCTTTCCTAGTTTATAATTAACTTGGCGTATAGCTTCCAAAAACGGTTGGCTTTCAATATCACCTACGGTTCCGCCTATTTCGCATATTACAAAATCTAAATCTTCTGTACCATTAAAAATGAAAGATTTGATTAAATCTGTCACATGAGGAATGATTTGCACAGTTTTGCCTAGATAATCACCACACCTTTCCTTCTTTAATAATTTATTATATACTTTACCAGTTGTTATATTGTCGTCCTTGGTTGCTTTAATTTTAGTAAAACGCTCGTAATGTCCAAGGTCTAAATCAGTTTCAGCACCATCCTCAGTAACAAATACTTCCCCGTGCTGAGCTGGGCTCATTGTTCCAGGATCAATGTTGAGATATGGGTCAAGCTTTCTGATGCGAACATTGAATCCATGAGCTTGAAGAAGTGCTCCCACACTTGAAGCAACTAAACCCTTACCAAGTGATGAAACAACTCCACCTGTAACAAAGATAAACTTGGTTTCTTTCATTAATTTTCAAATGGAACAGAAGTTGATTGGCCTTCTTGCTTCTTTTCTGATATAATCTTCTCTGCAATTGATTTTTTATGTACATCTTTTGAACATAATCCTGATAGTAACAGTGTATTTATAATGAACAGCCCAGCAACTATAGAAGTTATTCTACTGAGTGGATTTTCAGAAGACTTTACCGGAATTATTGAATTCATTCCCTGTTGTGAATTACTAAAGCCACTTAATGAACTACTTCCAGGTGGCTGCAGGAGCACTAAAATTACCAATACAACAACTAATATTATTTGAAGTACACTAAGTACTGTTACTGACATTATGAATAGAGCTGAAAATAAAGATTTTAGGAGCATAAGGATCATAAGTCAAGAATATCTTTACCCGAGTAACTTGACTACTGGAACCCAAGTATGTATTAAACCTTATTTAAATTATGAGCTATCAAATTTTAAAATACAAAGATTATGAACCAAAAATGGATGAAAGTTCTTTTATCGCAGATGGTGTGCGTATCATAGGTAACGTTGAAATAGGAAGGAATGCGAGTATCTGGTTTAATTGTGTGATCAGAGGAGATGTTGGATCAATCAAAATAGGTGATGAAACGAATATTCAAGATGGCACTGTAATTCATGTAGATAGAAATCCAGGCGGTGACACGATTATTGGTAGTATAGTGACGGTTGGACATTTTTGTGTGTTACATGCATGCACGATACATGATAAAGCATTT
Source organism: Wolbachia endosymbiont (group B) of Camptogramma bilineatum (assembly GCF_947251825.1). Classification (NCBI taxonomy): domain Bacteria; kingdom Pseudomonadati; phylum Pseudomonadota; class Alphaproteobacteria; order Rickettsiales; family Anaplasmataceae; genus Wolbachia; species Wolbachia endosymbiont (group B) of Camptogramma bilineatum. Next base: position 1,300,908 of record NZ_OX366391.1, on the reverse strand, counting down.
ATTGGTATGGGCTCTGTTATAATGGATCATGCGATTGTCGAGTCTGGAGCTATGGTAGCTGCTGGCTCACTGGTGACACATGGAAAAGTGATAAAAAGTGGTGAAGTATGGGCTGGCAGGCCAGCACAATTCTTCAAAAAAATGTCAGATGAGGAAATAAAACATATTACACAATCTGCACAAAATTATATCATGCTGATGAAAGAATATAAGGCTATATGCTAGGTTGAGAAATCTTCAGCTCTGATGCACATTCTACGTTAACTACTTCAAAAGTTTCTTCAACTATATAATGCTTATCAATATAAGCTTCTTCAACTCTAGGAATATGCTGATTAATAAAACTACCTCTGACTAGAATATCCTTTACTGGCCAGTTTGTTTCTATCTGAGTACCTGATGATTTAGCTGCACATTTTGTCCATGCTGACGTTAGAAAAAGAGATATAGTATTGTTTGAGTTAAGAAAGAAATTTACACGACTCCTGCAGTATTTAAGCGATTTGCCCACTGGATAATCTGGTATTTCACCTACAACCTTTCTTATTAACCAATTGCACTCTTTGGTAAATATGCTTGCTTCTTTTGGAACTTGTAGCGGTATTATAATATCATTGCTAATTCTATTTTCTTCTTGAGAAAAAAGTTCGGTGTAAGCTCCTTTTTTACTGTGTTTCTCAAAATACTTAGGAAAATAAATATTGAGATATTTAGAGTGTAATTCTATTCGACTTTTCTGATCATTTTCTAAGATAAACGTATATTTATCACCATTTTGCTTAAGTTCGCATAACTTAAATTTACTAAGGTCAGAGTCTGGAAATGGCTTTTCAATTTCAAAAGCAAGTGTAAGAGTGTGCGTTGTGTGATCAAATTCATTTTTTTCTTGTAGACCATCTTGTAGACTATAGTACTTATTTTTTTCATACTCTTTTCCTTCTATGTTAGCACTCACTTCCTCTTCATCCAAATTTTCAATAGCATCAAAAAATTCTTCTTCATCCAGATCTCTTTCTTTTTTACCTGGCTCTTGTTCTTTCAGAGAATCATACCATACATCCTCTTCATTAACTTTCTCCTCTATTGTATTTTCTACACTTATTTTTCTTGTATGATCATTTCCATTGCTAGCAGTTGTTTGATGATGTGTATCGTTAGTTTGAAAAAAGCTCTTTACTTTTGATATTAAGCTAATCCATGAAAGTCTGACTTGATTAAGTAGCCATTTAAAACTCTTCATTGTTTTACCCCAACCTAATTACTAAAAATTGTAACAGAATAAATTAAATATGTCAATAAGATACACAAATTGTACTAACTGGGAATTAGTGGCAGCACTTAACATCTGTGTAAATTTTGACATAGGCGTTTTCTGCATTTTAACCAAATCAGTAAGGAGAACACCATTGATATTCTCCTTTTAGAAGCAACTTGAATAAAACTGATAAAGTTTGAATTAAAGTGTGATTAGGAAAGTGAGTGATGAGAACTCTTTATTTGGACTTCTTTTGATTCATCTATTTTAGTATTAGGTCTTAGTGCTTCATATGTAGCACCACCAGCTACGAGTGCAGATGCTGTAGCTATGCCAATTATTGCTAATATACTTAGTCTAGTTGTATGTTCAAGTATAGTACTTGCTACCAGCCCAACAGCAAGACCAACACCAATAACAGCAGTGTACAACATTCTAGGATTATTTGAATTAGGCATATAGCTCACTAACTCTCTGCAACACTTTTCTGATTCTTTCTTTATATCCTCGAGCTTATTTAGATCTTCTTCTTCTATTTTAGCATTTAATTCTAGTTTCTTACATAATTCTTGCATTTCTTTTACTTGTTTTTCTAATTTTTTAAAAAAAATTATTATTTTTGTTCCTTATAATTTTATTATTGTTTCCTTAAGTAGTAACGTTGATATTGGCATTGCTATTTCTTCTATCTCTTTTTCTGTTTTCCTTTCCAATTCCACTACTTTTTCTATTCCTTCGTCTGATATTTTAGTGTCTTTTTTTAGTTCTATTTCAAATTTTCTTTTTTTTAACTCTGATTTTGCTTCTTCTAATGATTCTAATGCATTCCATAGCTTTTCACAGAATTCTGACTCCGTTTTGGTGACATAGACTGACTGCCTTTGAACTTTTTTGGTGATATGGGCTGATTTTTACCATCTTTAAGCTTTTTTGAGTTTTCACCAGCACTTACTTTAGCCATAATAAACCTCGCATATTAAATAATGCTATTACATAATATCTTTAAAGCTCAAGGTCAAATAGTATCTTTACATAATATAAATCATAAACAGAAAATTTTAGTGTAAATTGCCATATTTACTTTGTGCTACGGTTTGAGATAGAATAACAACTTGCTTCAAATATGGAAAGGCAGTACAACTCTATAATCAAGTTACTGAACTCTCATTTACTCCTCTTTTTTTGTAAAACAATCTACAATTCATTAGAAGATCTTCAGATAGACGTTGATCATTGGTTGTGTTTTTACAATGAGACAAGACCTCATTCTAGTAAATATTGTTATGGCGATGTAGACTTTCCTGAATAGAAAACATATTAGAAAAATATTAGTAGCATTACATAAGAGACTGATATTAGTTTTCAATTTTTCTGTTAGTTAATTCTTGCTTGCTAGGTTAAGTTGTGTCTGGTAACCATAATGGCAAATCTTGTTAATTTGAGGCGTGGATTTTAGCCTCTCTCATCCTTACATTAGTTACATATTCTTTCGCAGAGGGCTAATGATAGCAATGAATTTATTAGTAAAATTCAGTAATTTATAACTGACAATTAGAGCTGTTAATTAGCAACTCACTTTAAATAAGTTACTCAACTGTGACAGATTTAGCTAAATTTCTCGGACAATCTACATCTAACCCTTTTTTTTCTGCAATAGAATAAGCAAGAAATTGCATAGCAACACTGTAGATAATTGGAGAAACAAAATTGTCAACTTCTGGAAGTTGCACCACATCTATGCAAATTCCCTTTAAGAGCGGTGCTCCTTGCTTATCACTAAAGGCAATTACTTTACCTTTTCTTGCAATAATCTCTTGTATATTGGATAGCGTTTTAAAGAATAAATTATCGTAAGGAATAATTGCGATAACAAGTACAGTAGAGTCTATCAAGGCGATAGAACCGTGCTTCATTTCTCCCGCTGCAATACCAATTGTGTTGATATATGAAAGCTCTTTTATCTTCAATGCACCTTCCATTGCAACTCCATATGAGCTTCCTCTCCCAATTATAATTATATTATTGTGCTCTAATATACTGCCTGATATATGTTGTATTTCCATCACATTCAAAACATGCTCTACATGTTCGGGAATGGAATTAATAGCACCGCTTAGTTCCTTTATCCTCTCTCTACCCAGTATACCTTTTATTTTTCCAAGCTCTACAGCAAAGCATGCTAAAATTGCAAGCTGCGTAGAAAAGGTTTTTGTCGAAGCAACACCAATCTCAGGTCCAGCAAGAGTATGCAATACAATATCTGAGGCTTTTTCTATGCTGCTATTAAATGTATTAATTATGCTAATGATCATTTGTTTCTGCAATCTCGCATAACGTAGTGCTTCCATAGTATCTGCAGTTTCACCAGATTGAGAAATGAATAAGCCAATACTACCTTCTTCGAGCTTGACGCTGCTATACCTAAATTCTGACGAGATTTCTAGATATACCCGAATTTGAGCAATACTTTCCAGCCAACACTTTGCTATTAGTCCAGCAAAATAGGATGAACCGCATCCAACTATAGTAATGTAACCTAGTTCAGAAAATAATTCTTTGTTGATTTCTTTATATTGTTTATAAAATTGATTTATTGTTTTGTTTAATGCATACGGTTGCTCAAAAATTTCTTTTAGCATAAAGCTAGGGTAACCATTTTTACTAATTAGAAAATTTCTTGGACTGCTATTTTCTGTTCTGCGTTTAACTTGTATACCATTATTATATATACTGAATTCGTTAGATTTTATTACTGCAATATCATTATCTTCTAAATGCAATATTTTTTCTACAAATGAATTCAAAGTATTAGTATCAGAAGCAGCAAACACTTTATTACAGTTATATCCTATTGCTAAAGGCAAATTTCTTTTTGCAACAAATAAAGTATCTGGATATTCTGCAAATAATAAAGCCAAAGCAAGTGAACCTTGTAAATTGTTTAGACACTGTAATATAGAATCAACTGGTGACAATCCTTCATTAAGATATGCAGTTAATATGTTTGGTATTACTTCTGTATCAGTGTCGGTATGAAAAGATACTCCCTTTTCCTCCAGATCCTTTTTTAATATATTGTAATTTTCAATTATGCCATTATGAGCAACAACAACATTATTTATATAAATGGGATGAGCATTTTTAAGATTTGGAACTCCATGTGTAGCCCAACGAGTATGTGCTATACCAACTTTGCTACTAGATATCTTGCTCTCATGAACAACTTCACATAATCTTTCAACTTTACCTTCTGATTTTTTGACTTCTATTTTACCTCTATTATTTATAATTGCTATACCTGAAGAGTCATACCCTCTGTATTCCAATTTTTGCAACGCGGTTAGTAAAGTTGGTATTACTGAATCACCGCTACTTACTATACCTAATATTCCACACACTTCGTAAATTATGAAGCATTTTTGTCTTTTTTACTTTCCTCTAGTTTATTTTTCTTGCCATTCTTTTCAACTTTGCTTTTTTCAATAGATTTAGCTACTGGCTTTTGAATTTCTTTATTTAAGATTTCAGATATAGCAGACTTTAGGATTTTTATTTCAATTTTTGGTGCTATTTCTAGTATTAGTTGTGCATTTACTTCGTCAACTTTGTTTACTTCACCTATTATTCCACTAGAAGTAATAACCGTATCACCACGTTTTATTTGATCTATCATCCTTCTATGTTCTTTTAGTTTTTTGTGATTGGGGCGAATAATGAGAAAATAAAATACTACAAATATTAAAATGAGTGGAATAAAGTTAGCAACAGATGCTGATACATTGTTAGTCGCATCTGCCGCAAAAACCTCAGAAATGAACATATTTAATCCCAATTATTAATAATAAAATTAAATAGATTAAGCAGCAATTACAATATCATGTCAAGTCTCTGAAAGAAATTAATTCAAATTAATAAGAAACTTAAAGAATTTTAAGGTGTTTCTGCTGTAATGGCGGGAGTGATGAGACTTGAACTCACGACCTCATGCGTGACAGGCATGCGCTCTAACCAACTGAGCTACACCCCCATTGCTTTTTAACGTTTGCAACCTTAAAGCTAATCAACGTGTTGCCACTTGTCAATATTTTTTGTTTGCGCTTTTTTGTCTTTTTTATTACCATGTAAATAACTTAATTTCACACATGGCTTATGCAAGTAGTCCCGTTAGGGTTATGCCATGGAGGATAAACTATTTGGAGGAGTAAATATGACAAATTTGCCTAAAGTTACTATACGTGATTTAGCTGAATCTGGTGTGCATTTTGGCCATAAAGTTAGTCGCTGGAATGCGAAAATGGCCCCATATATATATGGTATACATCAAGAGAATCGTATACACATAATAGACTTACGAAAAACATTACCATTGTTAGAGGCGGCGATGAAAGCTTTATACGATGTTGCATCTCAAGATGGTCGCATTTTATTTGTTGGTACGAAATTTCAAGCTTTAGATATTGTTGCAAGTGAAGCAGTTCGTTGTGGTCAGTATTATGTAAATGATCGATGGCTTGGTGGTATGCTTACTAATTGGAACACTGTTTCTTTTTCGATAAAAACTTTGATACAATATGAGAAAATATCCAATGATGAAGATAGCATCTTAACAAAAAAAGAATTAGGAAACATTGAAAAGAAAAGAAAAAAGCTTGATAAAGAATTGGGTGGAATTAGAGAAATGGGAGCAGTTCCTGATATTTTATTTATTATTGATACTAACAAAGAGCATATAGCGGTTAAAGAGGCTAAAAAACTGGGTATTCCTGTAGTTGGAGTACTTGATACCAATTCTGATCCAGATGGTATTGCCTATCCTATACCAGGAAATGATGATTCAAGAAAATCAATAGAGCTCTATTGTAAATTAGTTGCTGATTCTATATTAGCTGGAATAGAGTCTAGTTTGACAAGGTCTAGAGTTAAGGATGATGAGCTTATTCAAGGAAAAGAAGAGGATATTGTGCAAACTAAAAAGAAGCGTATTAAGGTTGAAACAGCAAAGGAGGTAGTAGTAAGTAAATGAAGATGGATTCAAGTAGTATAAGGGAATTACGCGATAGAACAGGGCTTGGCTTAAGCGATTGTAAGAAAGCGTTAGAAGAGTGTGATGGTGATATTAAGAAAGCCGTTGATAGGTTACGTACAATAGGATTTGCTAAAGCTGACAAAAAGTCTGATAGAGTAGCTTCGGATGGGCTTATTGCTATGTGCTTGGCTAAAAATTATGGTGTATTGGTTAAAGTCAATTGTGAAACTGATTTTGTTGCTAGAAATGAGAAGTTCATAGCATTAGTTTCAAATTTAGCATCAATTGCTTGTCAAGAACGTTGTACTAGTCTTGATGAGTTAAAAAATGCCAAATATGAAGATGTTGGTACAGTGCAGGAAGCTATTATGAGTGGTACATCGGTTCTTGGTGAGAAGTTAGAGTTAAGCAATCTTTGCTACCTAGAGACTAAAGATGGGATTATTTCTGGATACGTACATGGTGATATGCATGGCTTAGGTAAGATTGGTGCTTTAGTAGCATTGCAATCATCTGGTGATAAACAAGAGATTGGAAAGCAAATAGCTATGCATGTAGTTGCTATGAAACCTGAAGCTTTATCTATAGATGATTTAGATCAAGAAAAATTAAACAATGAGCGTTCTATAATTGAGGAGCAAGTAAAGAGCTTAAATAAACCTGAAGAGGTAGCGAAAAAAATAGTAGATGGACGAATGGCTAAATACTATGAAGAAGTTGTTCTGCTAGAGCAGAAGTTTATAAAAGATGATAAAATGAAGATTGCTGATTTTATAGAATCAAGTGCTGTTAAATTAGCTAATTATAAGTTACTTACTTTGGATGGTGCAAGTAAGTAACAAAACTTCAGAAGTAAAGTACCCCAGAGTGTTATTCAAAATCTCTGGGGAGGCTTTGATGGGATCAAAGCTATTTGGCCATGATATGGAAGTTATAGATAAACTATCCAAAGACATAGTTGAAGTTTGTAATCTCGGAGTTCAAGTTTGTATTGTTGTTGGTGGTGGGAATATTTTTCGTGGTGCATCAGCATCTTTAAGTGGCTGTGAAAGAGCAAGCAGTGATTATATTGGAATGCTTGGTACTGTCATTAATGCTTTAATTTTGCAAAATTTTTTAGAAAAAAGCTCTATAGTCTCTAGGGTGTTGTCTGCTATACCCATGACTACTATATGTGAACCTTATATAAGAAGGAAGGCTATTCATCATTTAGAGAAAGGTAGAGTAGTCATTTTTGCAGCAGGCACAGGTAACCCGTTTTTTACTACAGATACAGCTGCAGCTTTACGTGCTGTTGAAATGAATTGTGATGTTATTTTAAAAGGTACTCAAGTAAGTGGTGTATATTCTGCCGATCCAAAAAAAAATGAGAATGCTGTGATGTATGATAGGCTTTCTTATACAGATCTGCTAACTCGTGATTTAAAAGTTATGGATGCATCAGCAATTTCACTTGCTCGTGAGAATTCTATCCCAATTGTAGTTTTTTCTTTAAAAAGAGAAAAAATGGTTGATATTATTAAGGGTCAAGGCACTTATACTATAGTTTCAGATTGTAAACATTAGGTAATTTATGTTAAACGAAATAAAAGCTAAAACAAAAGAAAGAATGCTAAAAACTATTCAGTCTTTTCACGATGATATGAAAGGTGTACGTACTGGTAGAGCTAACGCATCATTACTTGATGGTATAGTTGTAAATATCTATGGTGGACATCAAAAACTGAACCAAGTTGCAGGAGTTTCAGCTATAGATAACAAAACTCTATCAGTTAAAGTTTGGGATGCTACTGTTATCGGTGAAGTAAAAAATGCGATAATCAATGCTAACCTGAATTTAAATCCTGTTGTTGAAGGAAATACTATACGTATAGTTCTTCCAGACTTAACACAAGAAACTCGTGAAAAATTAGTGAAATTATTGCATCAATTTTCTGAAAATGCACGAGTTGCAATTAGAAATATACGCAGAGATGTTATGGAAGAAATAGAGGCAATGAAGAAAAATAAGGAAATCTCAGAAGATGATTTTCATGTTGCCAAAAAGGAAATACAAAACATTACTGATGATAATGTAAAAAAAGTCGATGATGACTTATCTATTAAAGAAAAGGATATATTGCATCATTAAGTTAATATGAAAGAATTTTTCAGTATTGAAAAACATAAGAGGATTCGATATAGATACAGTTGTATGAATGCTGTGATTCAGATCTCATCATTACGCACACATTTGATCGTTATACCTTTTGAAATCTAGAAAAAAAGCTTTTCAGTTTGATTTTTTATTACGATAATTAAGTTTACACTCTTGAGCGAAAACGATGCTGAAACGCCTTTTCCTTATTTTTGCATTTGTATTACTCATCCCACTGTCAAATGTTGATGCCAGAAGATATATCAGAATTGTTGGATCTTCAACTGTTTTTCCTTTTATCTCATTTATATCTGAAGAATTCAGCCGTATATTTTCCTTTAAAACTCCAGTTGTAGAATCGATAGGAAGTGGATCAGGGTTCAAAATGTTTTGTTCAGGAATAGGGGAAGGCACACCAGATATCACTACTTCATCTCGCCCTATGAAGGAAGTAGAGAGAGAATTATGTAAAAGAAATAAAGTGAATGAAGTAATAGAGATCATAATTGGCTATGATGGAATTGTTATTGCAAATTCAAATCAAAGCCATAGATTTGATTTTACAAAAAATGACCTGTTTGAAACTTTATCTTCATATTCTGAAGACAATGATAGATTAGTAAAGAATAACAAGAAATTTTGGTCTGATGTAAATCAAGCTCTACCAAAAACAGAAATTAAAATCTATGGCCCACATCAAAATACAGGTACACATGAAACTTTGATTAATTTTATTATGCTTGATCAATATTCATGTATGAACTCAAGGATTTTCAAAGAGAATTATCAAGACCAAGAAAAAAGAAAGAAAGCATGTAGTAATATCAGAGATGATGGAAGATATATAGAAGTTGGAATTAATGAAAACATAATAATACAAAAATTGAAGAGCAATAAAAATGCTTTAGGAATATTTAGCTTCAGCTTTTTAGCGAAAAACCAAGATGAGATTCAAGGAAGCACAATCGCAGGAATTGAGCCAACTTATAAAAATATATCATCGGGGGAGTATATGTTAGCAAGGCCTTTATATCTTTATATAAAGAAAGAACACTTAGATACTGTTGATGGATTAAGGGAATTCATTAGAGAAGTTGTAGACTCTATTAGTACTGAAGGTGGATATTTATCTAGGCTTGGCTTAATTCCACTTTCAAGCGAAAATATGAAAAAAGTCTTGGAAAAGGTTCGTGATATAATATGATGACTTTGATATTTTTTTATTGGAAGTGTTAAATAAACTGTGTCAAACCGAGAAGTAAAGTAATAAATTGATAAAAAAATGGAGGTTTGACAATGAGTCAAGCAAACAGAACTACCGGTTTGGTAGACTATAAAGAATTAGAAACAAATATCTTATCATCTATACGAGAAGGAAAACCATTGACAGGAAGAGATGGAGCATTAACACCATTTATAAAAAAACTGCTAGAGGGAAGGCGAGATAGAAAACCATTTGTCGGCTGAAAGCGAAGAAAACAACCGAAGAAATTCAAAGACTTTACGGACAAGTATTTGAACTATTGACACCAAGAGATAGAGAAGGAAGTTTCGAGCCACAAGTAGTCAGAAAAAGGCAAACAACCGAACTTGAAGCAAAGGTTTTAAGTACATATGCCAGTGGCATGGGATATAGCATCGCATGTAGAAGAAATATAAAATATCTGCAGCAGAGATATCAAGTATTACTGACAAATTGTTACTGGTAATCAACGAATGGCGCAGTCGTCCGCTACAATCTGTATATCCAATAGTGTTCATGTTTTTTTAAGGTCAAGGAGGACGGGCATTGTGTAAGCAAATGTATGTATAACATATTAGCAAAATGGCAGAAAAGAAGTTTTAGGCTTTTATATAGCAGAAAGTGAGGGAGCTAACTTTTGGCTAGGGATGTTAAATGACTTAAAAGAGAAAGGAGTAGAAGATATCCTGATTGTATGTGTTAAAAAGCTTTCCTAAAGCAATAAACAGTGTATTTCCTAAAGCAGAAATGTATAGTACATCAGATAAGAAATTCACTGAAATATGTATCGAGCAAAAGTTTTATGAATGATTTAAAAAAAACATATCAAGTAGAGAAATAGCCGAGAATTTACTAAAACCAAGGGCTCATTTACTAGCACAAATGCCTTGTATAAACAGGCATATTGTGCTATAAAGAAGGCAGGAGAGAAATGGACTATGCCTATACATGATTGGGCTTTAACTATCTCTCAACTTGATATCTTTTTTCCTGGTAGGTTAAAAATCGAGTTGAACTAAAAATGCGATTTGACACAGTTTATTTAACACTCCCTCTCAAAGAGGTGCTTTTAAAATGCTATTTGATTAATAACTTTACTGATATAGGCCTATTTTCAAATTTGCCTCGTAAATTCCTTTCATTACTCCTCCTCATTCCTTGCCATTCAACAAAGCCTCCCAGAAGCACCATAAATACGCTTTTCAACACATATTTAATAGAGTTTGTGAAGAAAATGACACTGAACATCGTTTGACAAAAGTCTTGGACAAATGGGCAAGTTGAACGTATGAATAAAACTTTTAAAAATGCTACAGTTAAAAAATATTACCACCGCTCACATCAGCAGCTCAAAAAGCATCTTTACAATTTTATGATGGCTTACAATTATGCTAGAAGAATTAAAACTCTTAATGGTCTTACACCTTTCGAATTTATATGTTTACAGTGCTCCTCATTTATTTACACTACCATCACACTCTGGAACCATGTATCTAAACTTCTGCTGAAACCTTACTGTAATTGTCCTTAGATTATCATTAAATAATATTAAAAATTTAAGCATCTAGACCCATCTGTTGTAAGAAGATAATGTTTTGCCAGTCAATATTATAAATTGACTATAGCATCTTGCTGACGACTAAGATTTACGTTGACATCGTTAAGATAAATCTTACTGGCTGGCTGGTTATCTATTTTTCTCCTTTTAGTTTTTGTACTCTCTGTGTCTAGAAACCTTTTGTTTCCTAGCAGTAACTCTTCACTTGATACTGAAGAAGAACTTTCCCTATTTTTTCTACATAAAGCTCTTTTAAGATTGAAACACCCTTAGCATTCAAATCAGATTTTCAAATTGTAAGAGCGATTCTCTTTTTTCTACCTCATTTTTTAAATATGTTGATTTATCTTCATCTCTAGTAAACAACTTTTGTATAGCATATACAGTATCTAAAGTATCAAGATGATTTATCCCTATAACCTTCTCTTGTAATTCTTGCAATCGTTGAAGTTCTTGTAATGCTTTTTCTTTATCCTCTAAGCAACTATGTAAAACAGCTATATAAAACTTCACAGATAGTACGTTAGGATGATTATCTAAAAATCCATAATTTTTTTGTAGCTTCAGCACTTTCTCAAAATATTGCAATGCTTTCTCTCTTAATTCTCTTTGAATTACTTTTCCTACCTCTATTGCAACAAAATAAGGAGCCGGTTGTAAGTACTGACTACTCTCTTGATTTATCAGAATATCTTGTAGCTGCCTAAATAAAGCTTTTATACTCAATTCACGAGGTAAATCTTCTTTATGTGGTAACGCTTCTTCATTTATAGTTACTTTTTTTCTTTCTTGACTATAAAGAAATATGCTAAGGCATAGATATATTTTGTATCTAAATTATAAAATTCATACACCTCGGAAGGATCAAGATAAGGATCATCATCGGAGTTAAAATCACTTATTTTAAGGAAAATTTCATTTCTCAGTTGTCTTACATAGTACAAAGTTGTAAATGCATCAGTATATCTTTTTTGCATTACAAATACTTCAGCTATAATAACTGCCATATCTAGATGTTCTTCTATAAGTTCCATGATTTCTTCGTTAAATGAACTAGTAAATATAAAGTTATTGTATTTACTGTACGACAATGCTTTTTTATAATTTTTTTGTTTGAGATAAATAGAAAGTATTTTTTTATCCAAAGCAAGAGAAGGAAATACATCATTTACCTTCTCTAATTTTTTCAAATCTAGAAAGACTTTTAATGCTTTATCATACCATCCCAAACCAGCTCGCGCACAGGCAAACTCATATTTGATCAACCTTGAATATCCATCATCTACAGCAAGTAATTGATATAATTGCGACGTAAGATTGATAACTTTTTGATACTCATATAACTCATTTAAGCCACTTAAAATTAAACAAGGAAGATTCTTATTTTCTTCTATTAGATAGTCATATTTTTGACCATGATCAAACAAAGATAAGAGGTGAACTACATCTAAAAACCCTCCTTCAGTTTCAGATACCAATTCTATTATACAACTTAATATGTATTTTTCCTCATCTATGGTAAACTGTGAACGTATTACTTTTTTTATTAATTCATGCATAGTATAGACCTTGTATTTACCTTCCTTTTTTGGATAAATTATCGAATATTGTTCTAGCAATTTAAAAATGGAGTATAGCCTATCCTCATATCTAATCCAGGGAAGAAATAAATTGGGATCAATTGTACCATGACCAAAATAAGCCATAGCATTTAAAATTTTTAGAACTTTCTCTCCAGAACTCATCTTTTCTATTGTTTCCATCGAGATTAGTAATGTTATTTGCAGTATTCTATCGTATTCATTTTGTCTAGTGTTTCGTGGAAATTTCTGATTAAAACTTTCGTATTGTATTAAATATTCAAAAATTCCAAATGCTTCGCTCAAAGAGCTTGATCCTTTGTTTTTAATACATGCTACTGCTAGATTTATAGCTAATGGAAAACCTTCGAGTTTTCTTATTAGTGCTTTTATTTTTTCATCTTGCGACTTATCTGCTATCTCTAAAATTCTTTTTACAAGTTGTATAGCTTCTTTTTCTCCAAGACTATCTAAAGACACTTCTGCTATATCTTGATAACCTTGATCAGAAGAAGTAAATAAGCAGTCAAAACCACCTCTTTTACCTCTGATCTTTAAAATTCTCTCTAGATCTTCTTTTTTAACTCCCTGAAAAAGGAATAGGCATTTTTCCTCTCCTTTATTTCTTTCTCTTTCCATACACATGCTTAGCCTATCTCGGACAAGGGAATCAAAAGAACTTTCTATGGACAATATATCTTGAGTATTTACCTCATAGATATGAAGATAAACTCCTTTGTTTTCTTCAACAAATTTTCTAGCTAGTTGAGTTTTGCCAATTCCAGATGGACCTACTATTATTACTTCTCCCCCATGTAATTTTGTATATATCTCCTCTGTTTGTTTCTTTCTTCCAGTGAATTCTTCTACTGGAGCACATACATCCTTAAAATTCATTTTCCCAAGTAGAGATGATAATCTTTTTATATCTGATACTTTTATACTAGGCCAAAAACTCCTAGATCTTGCTGTATTACCATGCTCTGATTCAAGTAGGTTGCTATAGTTTTGAGAGACTGTTTCAGCATGATTTACAAATGCTTCTTTTACTTTTAGATAATAAAACGAATTTGGAATTGTTTTTAAATTTTTTTTCCATCAAAGATACAACATCACTATTTTTTCAGTTCTTCCTATTAACTCTTTGCCTCCTATTATATGTTGTTCTTTTTTTCCTTCTTCTTTAACTAAGTATTTCAAATTCATATCTAAATTTTGTTTGCGCTCTTGACAACAAAATAAGATATGCTCGTTTAAAAAGCTTACCTCTTGTTCAATATGGGATTTAATTTTTACTATAAGATCCTCAATTATCTTTTTGCTTGGAATTTGGATTTCTTTATTGACAATATAAAATATCTTCTCCACTTTAGCCTTAAATTCTTGTATATTTAAGGCATCTAAAGTATACACATAGTTTTCAAGTTCTACGTTTGTAGCTTCTACTCTAATATATCTTGTATCATATGTTCTTTTCGACTTTTCACCCATAAGGGAACGGCGATAACCATACTGACTAGATTTATCCTCACTTTTCTTTCTATAATAGACGAAAGAGCCTTCACTGCCTTCTGCAATTCCGATATTTTCATATAGGTCTCTAAGATTATAACTTATTTCTCCATACTGCGCAGACATACCTTAAAAGTATGTATTTAGAACAAGGGTTTCAGCTATTCTTATATTGCTCAAATCTCCCTTGTATTCTTTCTGAATGTAATATTCAATTATCTTATCTACGATATCATCTGCTATCTTTGAAATATGATCAAAGCCTATTTTCTCAAACTGCATTTCAAAACTTTGAAAAATATTGCATCCAGCATCCATTAATATTTTTCTAAAGCCCAGTTTATATTCATTAAACGTTCCTATTAAGTCTGATAGATTAATAAAACTTTTTGTCGCTTTTGTTACATTACCTTCTCTCAAAGATGCTTTCATACCAAACATCTCCCAATCATCATGTGTTGAACATCCAAAAATACTTTGCACAAACCTGTTAATGCTCACCCCATCCGAAAATATTCTGTTTCCCTCTCTCAGTGTACTTGCAAGTATATCATATATAATAAGCCTCGTTTCAAATGATTGAATGAAACTCAGAACAAACTTCATCAAATTTGAATACTCTACTTGATAAAATTGATAATGATTATTTTCTTTATAAGACAAGCGTATTTTGTTACAGTATTTTTTCTTTTCATTGTATATAAGATCTTTTGAATCTTTCTCAGACACTATTATCGCTGTATTTAGTAGATCAGACATTGCATTTATTTCATGCTTTCAACCCCAAGTTTGAGTCATTTCCATGCATTTCAAGTATGTATCAAATATAAATTCCTGAACTTGATCACGTTTTTTTATCTTATTAAGTTCAGTACAAATTTCCTTTATTGCACTTTCATCAAAAAAATTGGGTTGGAGTTTACTAGTGTCAATATTATACTGCTCAATTTTTTCAGCACCGAATTCATGTTCAAACTCTTTTTTAAAGGTACCTCCTGTAAAATAACTTCCACTGTGACTCTCAAAAAGATCCATAATTTCAACCTTATTTTCAAATCTTCTTTGGCTGAAACATACTTCATCAGCAACCTCACAACGAAATTTCTTCGTTACCAACCGCCTCATTACACTATCCTCATAAATATTTGCATTACTTTGTATTAGCCTTTGAATTGAATGTACATCATGGTCGCTCGCAAATAATTCTTTAAACCTTTCATGGAAGGCATAATCATCAAATTTTACGGGAGTTAAGTAAGCTAAAGCAACAGACCAAAATAAGCAACTGCCATCTCCTGGTATATCAACTTCTTTATATGAAATAAGCGGTTGCAGTATCTTAGCGATATCTTTTCTGTTATTATCTTTAGCAATATCTATAGGAGTCTTTCCCTCTCCATTTACAACATCAACTTGCGTTCCTATCTTTAGCAAAAACCTAACAATTTTTGATTCTCCAGCACGAACAGCAATATGTATCGGTGTATCATTATATTGATTCACCTAAAAATTAACGTTTAGACTCGGATATGCTTCAAAAAAACTTTTTAGCTTTTTAAGCTTTCTATCTTCTATAAGATTAGAACCCTCTAGAATACTAGTAAATTCTTTCTGTATTTCACTTATTAATAGTGTCTCGCTCAAGATTGGCTCAAAATGAAAATCTCCTTTATTTATTATATGTATAGTATCTTTTTCATTATAATCTGTACTTACAAATTTGGATCCTAATCCATCAATAAGAGACCCTGACCATTCATATATGGGAAGATATTCAATAACATGCAGCTTAACATTATATTCATTACAAATCATGCTTCCCTCAATTTTAGGTCTGCCACATATAGGAACCTGCAACGTATTTCCATACTTTAAATCAGTTAATGATGAAGCCACTTCTTTATTGTCCTTCTGCATTCTTTCTATATCTTCATTACTGTATTCTATACCAACCAAATAAGTCTTCCATAATTCATCATCATCAATACCAGGCCCTGGAGGTATTACTGTAGAATCTTCACGGTTTCTAGCATCGGCTATAATCTTTTCTTTCATTTCTTGACTAATTAAAGCTTGCTTCCTACAAATTTCTCTCAAAGATTTCACAGTAACACTTGTTCCTGGCTTTAATTGCTTAAGTCCTTGTACAACCGCGTGAAAGAAACCATCCCCTCCTCCAACTGTTTTCCCTATTGTAAAACCTTCTGGCAGCTGTAATATTTGCTGACTACTAGATGACAATGTGTCTTCTTTTTGCGTTCTTATTAACCTAGATTGATTATCTGTTACTTGTTCCTTTGTATTTTCTTTACCTAACATAAAGCCCCCTATATTTTAATATTCATATTTTGATTGTTTTGTCGTAAACCTCTTTTCTGAAGATTGGTTTTGACATCTAATTCATTTGATTCTTATGCAGCTGTACCAAACCAATTTGCTGTAGAAACTTTACGGTAATCCTAAGTAACTTTGATTACAGTGTGCCTTTCTTTTGATTTCTTACTAAACTAGATATATTCTTAAAAAAGCCAGGATTGCTTTCTGAATGATGTACATAATACAATTCATCTAACACCCCATGTATTCTTTACATTGAATCACATTATAGCTAAAAAGATCTAGCAGAGCAAGAAATTTTTAGCATTTTATTTTAGTTTGTATTTTTAAAACTAAAGCCAGTACTTGCAAAAACACTTCTGTTTTTTTACTGCAATGTACTCTTTCTATTTTTAAGTACTAATTCAACTTTACATATTACTCAAAACTGAAACAATACAGCCATTTCCGATAACTAAAATCAGCAAGCGTGAGAGCTTTTTGTTTTGGGATCCATTGGTCTACCGCGCGATACATACGAACTTTTTTGTATTCTGACTTTGCTATACGCTAAAACTAGCCATATTAGCCCATTTTATCCATATATACATACGAACTGTTTTGCCTAAGCTTATGGAAATAATTTAAATCTTCTATTTTTATAACCTTATTTTTACGCAACTTGTTCTCAAAAATATACGATCTTTTTTGAAGGAGTAAACAATTGAATTGTTTATAACACTAGCTAGCATGGTATCTTCACTAAAATATTTTTTGAAAAAGTTAATTGACTTATAAATAATTCTCTACTAATACTGGCATGTGTTTGTTTATTCTGCTGAAGTTGCTCCATACAGGTTTGCTGTAAAAACTTCAGCAGTTTCCGTACTCCTTTAAAGCATAATCCATCACGCTCTTAATAATAGTGATATCAAATATAGGTCTTAACTATTTTAATCTATAGTAAAATTAGCTCAAATTTGCAGTCATAAGCAACTTTTAACCTATCTACATACTCCATTGTTACTCACCATAAAAACTTCACAAAAGCTTAGCGACGTGAGTAGTAAAAAGATTGTGTTGAAATTAGCTTGACCAATATTATATATTGTACATAATAGATTCTATATCTAGGCTAGGAGGTAGTATGGATACAGAGTCAGTAAAATATGTTGTGGAATCTATCAGTGAACAAAAGCTAGGAGAGGAATTAAATACTGAGCCATGGCATTCAAAAATTGAGCGTAATAGCAATGAGGAACCAACGCCTGAAGATGACATAACAGATTTAGATGATTATAGTTTGTTTGTTCAAGGAATAAGTAATCGTTCGGAATGTTATGACCTTGATCAGAGACATGAAACTAGGGAGGCTGTTGACACATGTGTAAAACATACATTGTCGTATCAGAGTGAAACTGATGATAGTGATTTATATTGGAAAAATTACTCTATTAGTCCAAGAGACTCTGCTTTAATTAAGTTAGATCTACTACTGACTGAAAGTGAGAGAAGTCTAATTGATGAATTTCGTAAAGAGTTAAAAGATGTAGTAACAAAAAATGATCAAGGTTATAGGGATAAGCATGAAAATTTTACAAACACTGCTTTAGAGCGTATAGAGTGCATAACAAATAAATATTTGCAAAAAGGGATAAGACTCAATTCAAAATATAACGATGATAAGTATACTATAACAAGTTTAATTTTTAAGGAAATAAGAAATATCCCTGATAGAATACGACAGCATAAGGGATTACCACCTTATGAGAGTTTATCAGACGATAGTGAGACTATAACAAGTTTAGTTTCTAAGGGAATAAGAGATATTCCTGCCTACGAGGGTGTATCAGATGATAAAAATATAGGTATTATACGCAATATCATGAGTAATTTACTATTAAAAGGTGGAAGAGTAAAATGCAGTTCCTTTTATGATGATAAGTTATTGTATGCAACTTATGGGTTCAGTTATGAGATTTTTGCAGAACGTGAAGAAATCGATAACAAGCTAAAAAGTGTAGCAGATGAAGGTATTATAAACAGTAGTGCCCAAGGCAAAGCTTTACACGTAGAAATGGATAATGGATATTTTTATGTAAAATATTCGCAAGATAGCACTGTTGAGGTTGCAAAAGTTATAAATAATCCAAAAGTGAAAGATTTAAGTTTTAGACATCATATATTTCATGTTGGAAAGAGTATAGTAAGAGTTGAAAATGTAGGAGGAAAAAGAAATTATACAGACGTTTTAGAAGGTGGCATTGAAATGTCTTTTACTACTGAAGTAGGAAAGATTAGTATTCATCTACGTTCTAGTGATAAAGACAACAATAAAATTGAAGTAAAGATAAGTGACGATGACAAGAAGAAACTTGATCAATTAAAAGATAAGGAAGAAATAGGAGAAAATTGCTTACTTGGTGGATATTCAGTACATGATGCGATTAAACGAGGATATTTTGAAAAACATGAAACACTACGTCAATCTTCTGAAAAAATTACCTTATCTAATGAAAAGAAAAAAAAATAGTTGGTGTGAGATAGTAACAAATTCAAAACAGACAACAAGCCGTACTGTAGGGAAATGCTAAACTGCTTGATTGTCTAAAGATCTTATATTACTCACCATAAAAACTTAACAAACGACGTGAGTAGTAAAAAGATTATGGTTATTGATTTAATGTTATATATTGCATGTAATATATCATATGTTTTAGCTCAGAGGAGTAAGTATGGGTAAATTTACTGGGATAACAAAATCTATCATCAATCAAATAAAGCTAAAATCCAAACCAGAGCCATCTGATTTTGAATATGAATCAATTATAGAACATCTATCATCTAAAGAGCATTTATTAAATGAGCTGATGAATGATATGTGGTACTCAGGAGACTTACCATCAGTCAGAAACTATAATGAACCATTATCTTTGATAGATAGCAAACTTGGATTAAGTGAACAGATTTGTGTTTGGTTTGCTCTAGATCATGACCTTACACCAAGTCAAAAAAATTTAAACAAAAAGTTACTTAGTGCTCTAAAATGTTTAACTTCTAACTGTGGTTCATTTGATAATACTGAGCCCCTTGAAGAATTTTTACATGATAATAGAAACAATAAAGATTTAAAAGTAATTCTTAACCTAAGAAGAGGAGAATCTCAATCAACAGTATTGCATGCAATTGCAGGAGCAAAGATTGGTGGATTTCGTCGCACAGGAAATCAGGCTATAGATTTACTCTTAGAAGCAGGCGCAGATCCTAACATACAAGATAATAAAGGAAAAACACCACTATACCTTGCTGCTGCCACAGGTCATTACGATAATGCAAACTCTCTTCTCTTGAAAGGAGCTAACCCTAATATAACAAGTAGAAAGGGCAAAACTCCACAACAAATAGCAACTAATAAACTCTGCTATAATATAGAAGAATTATTTTTAACTGATAAACAGAAAAAGTTGAATAAGGAATTGTATGACTTACTTGTGTGTGATTCAGACTGCACTAAAAATTTAAAGGAGTTTTTAAGTAAGTATAAAAGAGACTTAGACCTAAAAGTAGTGCTAAATATTCGGCAAGGAATGGGTGAATCAAAAGTGTTTTCGTATGTTGATCGTTTTGCTTGGGATAATGAAGATCTTGCTCAAGAGTTAAGAAAAATATTTCTAAAAGCAGGAGCATTAGATTATCGTATAAATATCAATTATTCTCACCAAAAGAAACGACAGGTCAGTAAATTACTCGTTAATTTAACCTCAAATCAAAAGGAAAAGTTAAATGAGTTTTCTGATAAGGTGTTTCATGCTCAAAATATGGCTGAACTTGAAAAGATTGTAAACGATGCTATAAAGTCTGGTGTACGATTAAACTATTCTCTTTCGCAAGATTTCTTTTTAGGTAATGAGTACACTTTTACCGATTATGTGATGAAAAAAATCAGTGAATTAGAAAAGAATCCTAAAGTTGCTAGTAATATAATATGTCAATTAGTATCAAAAGGGGCAGTGTTTGGTAATACAGTTGATGCTAACACACTGACATCAGAATTTAAAGAGCATAAAACTAACCTAAAAAAAGCTTATAGAGATTATATTAGCAATTCTCATAAGTTTATTGAAATCGCAAAAAGTGCAACCAATAGCGAGCTAAAAGATGCAAGAGTAGACAACTCCGTTTTTTACTTAGAATATTCTAAAGATAGTAAAATAGACATTATAAAGATAACAGATGGGGCAAGGGATTTAGGTCTAACAGATGGAGATGTAAAGTGTGGAAGAAATATAGTAAAGATCGGTAATAGTGAAGTAGAAATTAAAATTGAAGATGGCATAAGGAATTACACAGATCTTACAGAAGGTAGCAGTATAGCATTAACTTTTTATACTAGTTTAGGAGAATTAGAAGTTAGATTATATCCTGATGAGAACAATAAAAAGTTGATAAGAGTAGAAGTGAGCGATGAAGATCTATTTGAAGAAATAGCAAGTCATGAAGAAATAGGGCAAAATTGCTTATTGGGAGGTTTACCGGTTATTGAAGCTATAGATCGAGGTGTTTTTGCTAGATCTGCTGGATTAATGCGTCCTGAAGTAATAAGCGAGTCTAACAAGAACAAAGATTCATGGGTAGGACGTGAAGAGCTAAGAAGGGCTTCTGATTCTAGGGGAAAAATTGCTAGTTTGCCATAAAAGTTGAAGATTGTTATTTAAATACAAACTACTATAATTTATAGATTAAGGAAATTGTACCAATGTCTTCTAAGAATACTCTTTTATATTGTTTTTAAGCTGGCTACAAAATGAGGATATGGGACATACAATTGGCTGAGCTGCCTTTTACACTCCAGGTCTACTATTAAAATATGCAGCTAAAATTGGATCATTTTCTACCATTGTTGCACCTAATATGCTAAAATCTTCATCACTTGTATTGATATTTTTACATAATTGATTTTGTAACATTTATTTGCTCTTCTATATCGATTTCAACATCTTTTTGTGTGGCCCTTTGTAGTAGCTCCTTTTGCAATAACCTTTTTTAATTTTCTGGCACATACTTTTTTCGATGTTTTTTCATGTTGTTTTTATAAACGTTACGACGCTGAGCCGTAAAACTTCTCTAATTGTTCACTCCACAGCATCGGTATTTCTCTCAAATCAACTAACTTCAAACCCCTTGGCTGTCTCCCATTTACTATGTCTTCCTTAATCTTCGGAGCTAAATAATTTAACCTTAAAATTTGCTGTATACGTCTTGTACCTATATTAATTTTGGCACTCAGCTCCTTCACACTTTCGTATTTTCCCTCTTCTAGTTGCCGTTTCCACAGATGGGCTCTTACCACTGCTTTCAGTAGTGCATTGTTTGTTTTGCCTTCTGGCTCAGTTACTGTGCATTTCTTTCCTTTCTTTTTTATTGGTATAAATTCCACCTTATCCTCTAAACTCACCTCTATTCCATCTTCTTTTATCATTACTCCTTTTATTAACTTTTTCACTACTTCTTTCTGCTTTCCAAAATTTAAATTTTCCCATTTTTCTTCGGTCTTTTCTCTCCAATTTTCATATATCTGCTCCGCTTTTCTCATCACTTCTTTTTCTACTTCTCCTGCTACTATTGTTCGATTTACTGATTCACAATTCTTTCCCCTTAAGTGATTGTTGCATACATAATATCGGTACCTTTTATTTTCTTTTTTTGAGTATGTCAGTGTCATATTTACACTACAGCTCTTACACTTAATTATTCCCCTAAGCAGCGCTTCCTCATATTTTGCTTTTCTATATGGCTGATTACTTATCAATTCCTGCGCTTTTTGCCATTTTTCTTCCTCTATTATTGCTTCATGCTTTCCTTCATACTCTTTCTCATAATGCCTGATTTTTCCCATATATATTGGATTTGTTATTATTCTTCTCACCGTTGCTTTTTTAAAGATATCCGATTTTGTTCTGTAACCTTGACTATTTAATTCCCTTGCTAGTTCTGCCATTGACTTCAGCTCCAAATATCTTTCAAATATGTGCCCTACTATTTTCGCTTCTTTCTCATTTATTATTAATTCTTTATCTTTTACATCATATCCAAGCGGCAAAGTTCCCCCCCCATCCACAATCCCTGCTCCTTTGATGTTGCTATTTTATTTTTTACCCTTTCTACGATCATTTCTCTTTCTAGTTGTGCTGCTCCTGATAAAACTGTTTGTACAAATTTTCCCATTGGCGTATTATTGTCAAATATCTGCGTTACTGCTATAAAATTTACTCGATGTCTTCTAAAAAATGATGTTACTTCGATGCTGTCTTTTGTTTCTCTTGATAGTCTGTCTAGTGTGTACACTACTACACAATCTACCTCTCCTTTTTTTACATCTTCAAACAATTCCTTTATTGCTGGTCTTTCTAAATTCTTTCCTGAGAAACCTCCATCATCGTACCTTTTTGCCAATATTACCCAGCCTTCTCTGCTCTTTATGTACTTTTCACATGCTACTCGCTGCGCATCAAGACTATTAAACTTTTGTTCTAGACCATCTTCATTTGATTTTCTTGTATATATCGCGCATCTCATCTCTTTCAGCATTCTTTCTCCTTATCTCTCATTCCAAATAGAAGCGGCCCATTGTAACTCATTCCCATTATTTTTCCGGCTACTGCTGATAATGACGTATAAAACTCTTCTCTGTAGATTAAACCCTTATCTGTTACCATCACCGCATGCGTTTCTTCCCCTCTCTCTAATATTAGCTCTGTTCCTGCTACTGGCAGTTTGTCACTACTTATTCTTTTTCCCTTCTCTAGCCGATCTGCTAGATACTCTAGTCTTTTTGTTCCTTTTCTTGACATTTCTCCATACGCTTCCTCCTGTATTCTATATGCTAGTCTCGGTATCAGATATTTCTTTGAGTATCTAGGCGCCTCTTCCCCATATACCTTCTTTCATATTTTTCTCAGTTCATCCAAAGGTTTTCTCTCTAAATTCATTACTTTCTTTTCTACTTCTTTCTCCATATTTTTAGCCCTTCATAAATAGCTTTTCAATTCTGTCTATTTTTT
Source organism: Wolbachia endosymbiont (group B) of Camptogramma bilineatum (assembly GCF_947251825.1). Classification (NCBI taxonomy): domain Bacteria; kingdom Pseudomonadati; phylum Pseudomonadota; class Alphaproteobacteria; order Rickettsiales; family Anaplasmataceae; genus Wolbachia; species Wolbachia endosymbiont (group B) of Camptogramma bilineatum. The sequence continues at coordinate 1,277,220 of NZ_OX366391.1, read as the reverse complement.
TCTTCAATACTTCAGTTACTTCTTTACTGGTTTTCGCATAATCCATCCCTGTCATTCCAAATTTATCTGCTTGCTCTATTTCTGCTCCTGCTTTTACTAGCTCCTCCACTATTTCTTTTTCTCCTACCATGCACGCAAGGTGTAGAGGTATGCATTTATTTCCATATTCCTCAGCATTTACTTCTGCTCCTGATTTTATCAATTCTCTCACGATTTCTAGACGTTTCTCCATTACCGCTAGGTGCAGTGCTGTGTATCCTTTCACATCTGCTGCATTCACATTCACTCCTTTTTCAACTAATAAACTCACTGTTTTTGCGTCTATTGCATAATGCAGAGCTGTTCTTCCATTCTCGTCTCTTGCATAAATATTTTTATATGAGTTCTCTGATAATTCTTTTGCTGATTTATTAAATTTGCCAAGCTTTAACATAATCCACCTCACCTTTTCTTTAAAATCAAGTCCCCTTTTTAAGCCTTTCTTCCTACTACATTTTCTACCTCATCTATCATTTCATTCACTTGGCTGATTATCTTGCTTGCTAAATTTTGACATTCTTTCTTTATTAGCGATTTGTCTCTCTTCCTTATTTCTTCTATCTCTATTATTTTTAACTCTGGTAAATAACTCCCATTCAACATGTCTGCTATTTCTCCCACTAGCCTCTCTATTCCATAGCACGTCAGTTCTCTACTTTTTGTTACTCCACCTTTTTCTCTCAGAAATTTGCTCGCCTTTTCACTCTCTTTGCTATCACATAGACAATGCTTTTCACTTTCCCAGATGTAATACATTGGTGTTGCACCATATTTATTCAGTTGATTAACCTCAGCTCCTGCTTTTACTAGCTCTTTTATTATTTCAACTCCTCCTATTTTGCATGCAGAGTGGAGTGGCGTACATCCAGTGACATATTGAGTTGCATTTACTTCTGCTCCCGACCTTAGCAACACTTTTACATTTTCTAAGCTTTTCGCAAATACTGCACAGTGTAGAGGTGTATAACCATTTTTATCTCTTGCATTTACCTCTGCTCCTTTTTTTATTAATAATCTCACTGTTTTGTAATCAGAGATTTCTACTGCTTGATGCAAGATCGTCTCTCCTTCTTCATTTTTTTTGTTAATATTTTTAAATCCGTTACTTGATACTTCTTTAAAAAACTTACTCTTGCTAAAACTCATTTCATACCTCATAAAATTAGCTTTTCTAGCGCCAGACAAATTTCTTATATTTACCTGCCGCTATTCAAGTCATGTCCTTTTTAGCATGAGAAAGCAAGTCCTTTTTCTTTTTATTTCATACACTTTTACCTATTATTAATATAATATATAAGTATCTAAATATAAGTACTTAACTTATTAGAGATATTATTCGACTATCTTTCCAACTTCTGTGCAAATGTCGATGTTCATGCCACTTCAGTACTCCTGGGTAAAATACTAAAATGTGCTTTTCTAACTCGTGTATTGAGTCTTTTTGCTCTAAATCATTTTTATAGTAAACGTTGTGTTCTGCTAAACCATATTTTGTAATCTTCTGATCTGTATAGTTTTCTATTTTGTAGTGGTGAGTAACGCTAAACCTTTCTAAAATTGGCTTGTGTTTTAAATTCCAATATTGCCCTGAAAGTTTATCGCTTCCCAATACAAATTTATTTCCTCTTTCTTCTACGCTACTTACTGGAAAGCACCCATTTATTTCTCCTAATTTCCAGCTATCTGACAGTACAATCTGTGCTTTGGCAAACTTAATTTCTGGTAATAAACTCTGTGGTAATGGATATAGTGCTTTTAAATTGTACCACTGATGATTTCTTTCATAGATGCCTTTGTAATCCTTTGTGTGAGGCTCTGTTTCTCCAAGTACTGCTACATCTAATCGATATATGTCATTACTAAATGCTTGCTCATAATGAATCCGAAAAGTGCTAAACTTAAAATTTGGATTTAAGCTTTTTAGCTCAAATGTGTTCTTTCTACCAAATGACAGTACTGGTCCATCTTTTTCAACTTTTCTACCTGAATAGTCTGACAATAAGCTGCCGAATAAACTTTCATCTAAAATAAACCTATCAACGTTATGGTGATCATTGAAAATCCTCATTAGCCTTGATCTTGCTGGTAATGATAGTTTTGCAAGTTCTACTACTGCATCCACAAAAAAGTCATTTGGGACATCCTTTATTCCTATTTGCAACTCGAAAAAATGTTTACCAGGTGGTTCTTCTATGATTGTAATATCTTCTATATTTGCCCATTTTAGTGCTATTTTTAGTGATGCTGGAGTTCCTCTCAGTCTTTGAAATTTTACTCCTTCTATTACGGCTTTTCTTCTATCTTTTACCCAGCGCAGTATTTCTTCTAAACCATATTCTTCTATTATCCAAGGCAATGTTTCTTCTTTAAGACTAAACTTAAATCCTCTGATACAGCTCGGATCAACCTTATAATCTGTTGCATCAACCAGTGCTTGCTCTTGCTTTGTTGCGTTTGGGGGTAATAGCATTACTCAATCTTTAAATTTCGCAAATTTGCACATTCGTTACCTAGCACCACAACATCCTCTCTTGGCTCGATCAATTCCACATTTTCTACACCATCTACAAATAGGTTTGCTATTATCCATGATTTTGTAACATTCCATCCCAACCTTCTACTTGCTTCAAACTTCTCAATAAACTGCTTCTTGATTTCCTCCTTTGATATTATAGGACTTATACTCATTCTGCTGTGAATATCTATTTCCGTAATATTGCAACCTATCACTGTTACTGTATCTGTTAAAACTCTTATATCATCTCTAGTAACTTGCTTTCTTACAATTTCAAGTAGCTCTTCCGACACTATGCCAGTTGTGGATAATTGTGTTGATAAGATTGAAATTTGTACTTTCCCTGGTATAGTTGATTCCACTAGTGCATCTTTTACTCTACTATCTGCTGACAGTGCATGATATCGATAGTGTTCTTTGCTTCCACACGTGCTTGAGCCCACTATTTTTGCTTTAATTCTTTTTCTAAATCGTTCATCATCTTCTTCTTTTTGCCTCTCCACTCCATAAAACTCAGCTAAATTATCAAGATCTTCTCCCGTTGCAAATTTTAGTAAATTACCCTTTACAGCTTCGTTTATCCTTTGTCTGAGTAACAACTCTCTCCATGCTGCTACTTCTAATACCTTCATTGCTGGATCCGATTCTACTAATCCTGAAAAGGTTTCATCTCTACGGACTAACTCTTCTTTCATTCTCGAAAAGATTTCCTCGAAATTTGGCTTTTCTACAATATTTAGCTGCTGCATCTTTAAACTACAATTTCATCAAAATGAATGTTTTTCCCGCTTGGTAAGTATAATCCTTCTAGATCAAGCGTTACTTTTCCTTCTTTCACCTCTGTCATTTTTACTTTTTCTAGCTTAAATCTTTCCTCCCACCTTTGTAGAGCTTCTGCTACTGCTGAATAGATTTCCAAAGTTAAATCTCTATTTATTGGCTTATCTACTAATTCAAATAGTCTTGACCCATAATCTCTCTTCATTATTCTACTGTTAATAGGAGTGGTCAGTATATCAATTATCGACTGCTTTAAGTGCTCTATTCCTTCAAGAGCTTTTCCCGTTTTAGCATCCATTCCTCGCATATATTTTTCATGGCTCTGACTGAATACTTGCATGTTTTTCACGTGCTATAGAAATAGCCTTTCTTAACTTCTTTTCAAGAATTTCTTTAGAAGGAAGCTGTGTTAAATACTGTGCAACATGAATATTAGAGCCTTCGAGTTCAAGATATTCTATATCCTCTTGATCCTTATCAGCACATAAAATAATCCCTAACGGTTTTTCTTCACCTGCTTTTCGTTCATTTTTATCTAACCAATTTAAATACCATTCCATCTGTCCTTTATAAGCTGGTTCAAAGCGACCTATTTTTAGTTCTATTGCTATAAGGCGTTTTAATCCTCTGTGAAAAAATAGCAGGTCCAAATACCTGTCAGTTGTTTTAGTACTCATCCTTTTTTGACGTGTTACAAAACAAAAATCATTCCCAAACTCTTGTAAAAACTTTGTCAATTCATCCAAGATTATATTTTCTAGATCAGTCTCACTATAACTTGATGGCAATTCCATGAAGCTAAGGAAGTATGGGTCATGAAAAATGAATTCTGGTGCTAACATATTTTCTTCACGTAAATTTTTTATACTCCTTCTTATGAAATCTTCAGGTTTTTTTGCTAGTGCTGTACGTTCATACAACATAGTATCGATTTTACTACGTAGTGCCCTAACACTCCACCTTTCAATACGACACATTTCTATATAATAATTACGCTTCAGCTCATCAGAAATTGCAATAATTTCTACAAAATGTGACCAACTCAATTGTTGTGACAGTGTCGCAACAATCTCTTGATCAGGAAAGAATTTAGAAAATTGCACCATACGAAATAATGACGCTCTATCAAACCCACGTCCATATTTAATCTGAAGTTCTTTTGCAAGTTGGGAGATGATTTGCTTCCCATAATCTGCGCGTTTGTGCTTTAGAATATCTTGATCAATTCTGGAGCCAATTTCCCAGTTTAACAATACTAGAGTAGAGTTGAATTGAACAGAAAGATGATTCTTTGCTCTATCTATTAAATTACTAATGTCTCCTAATAGGCTAATAGTTATATCCATGTTCATAACTTTATTTTTGGTAAGTATAGCAGATGGTTTATTTTTATCCTGAAAAAACATTACTACTACCACTTATTACTTTAGAACCACAAGATATTGAATCTCCAACTCTTCCTATACTATAGCCATTTGTAAACACTGTTTTTGACCCTTTAGTTAATGCTCTACCTTCTGTAAAATTATCTCCTTTTCGGCAAACTGGCTTACCATTTACAAAAACATTGTTACTCCCACTAATGCAAAAATGCGGTGTTACTTCTACACAATAATCTCCTACTCGTACAACCGATTTATTCATTTAATTAAGGTTTATTCTATCTGCTTTCAGTTTTATTTCGCTCTTCGTCATCTCTATGCTCGATTCCCCAGCTTTCAGTGTTATTTTGTCTACTACTTCAATCTCTAAATGATGCTTTCCTTTATCATATGTAAACTTCGTCCCATCTTGAAATTTTATACTATTTATTTCTTTTTTATTCTCTGGTGCAGAGTATTTTTCCTGATATATTCCTCCTAATACCACTCCTAATGATAGTTCACCAAAAGGAGAAAATATCATAACCTGTTCACCGATATCTGGTGGAGACCAATCTCTATCTTTTCCTGCTTTGCTCGTTATCCATGGTAAATAATCTGTTAAAAATTCTCCTATTTTAACTCTTACTTTTGCTTTTTCATAATCTATTTCTTTTACAACTCCTATACGAACAATGTTGGCCATTTTCCTCTGTAGTTCCGAAATTGCAAAATTATTTTCTAACATTTATTTCACCGATTTCTATTTTGTGTGGCATAAATTTTCCTTCTTTCCAAATAGATCGCCCTACGTGTATTGTATGCACCCATTCAACCATCCACACTAAATATGCATCGAGCTCTGGTCTAAAGTCATCTCCTCCTCCTGATATAAATTCTCCTGGTGAAACATTTTTCACGTTCCAAGTATTTTTATTTACTACTTTCGCAACCTCAGCAGCTAATGTTCTGACAATAATAGGGGCATTTTCTATTGTGCTATCAATCACAATTCGTGCTTCAAATCTTGCTTTCAGCGCTAATTCCTCTGTTCCAGGATCTTTTCCCGATTCTAAACTCACAAGCTCTACAAATAACGCTGGCGCTAATAATTCTTTTCTTATCGATGGATAAATTTCACATGTCTGTATAGCCGGTATTTCTTCCTTTAACTTAGTACAAATTGCTTGATGTAAATCTTTCCAGAACTTTGTCATATCTTTAACATATAGTTTAGCTCATGCTTAAAGTATTTCTCAAACACTCTCTCACTCTCATAATCAACAAGATCTTTTATTATTCTTGAGCCTTCAGGTTCCAGTGGTAGCTTTACTTCTTGTATTGCAATGCTGCTCTTCCTTCACGTTTAAACATACCGCTATTTCCTTTTGGCATAACTGCTGCAAATCCTCCTATAAACTCATGCTTTCCTACTTTCGATCCTCTTCTTGTTTTTTGTATTTTACCAATTGTCGATGCTCTAATGTCGTAGAGATTTGCTCTAATTAACACTTCTAATCTGCTTGTTTTTGCTTTAAAAATTCTTAATCTCTTTCTTATAAAACTTAATTTTATCTTCTTTTCCTCACTAATTTCTTTTGCTGTCTTCAATTTTAGCCATAGTGCTGTTCTGTTTAACGCTCTCACTATTGCTAATTCTATTTTTTTCTTTTAGCATTTACACTTTCTATTACCTCAACTTCTATATGAATAGACATTTTACACCCCAGACGCTTTTATTTTCCACGTTATTCCAGACTTGTCTCTAAGTGGCGGTGAGTGTACTTTATATCTTCGATCACCTATAACAAAAACATCTCCTACAATTGGCTTTAACACATCAAACGCACTTACTTCTAACGCTAAAGTTTCTCCTACAAATTGTCCTTCACCAATTTCGTATAATTTATCTGGCTGTTGCTTTAATACTTGTACCATGTATGACTTATCCTTTGATTTATACAAAGCCACTTCTCCTAAATGGGCAAAACAATCTTCTAATAATCGCTTAATATTCTCTTGCATATTTCTTTTTGATATACTAACCTTTACATGCTAAGAAAGCGCATACCGGTAGAGTCGTTCTGTGCCTCACCAACTTGTAGTTACTCTACCAGTATGTTATGCTATAGCGACTTTTACTAATACGCCAGGTCTATGGCACATTGGCAATGGATTTGACTGTGTATGTAAATCAGTTCCTCTATCAAACCTCCTTGGCTCTTGTTTTGCATATAGTGGCTGTCCGAGAGTGTTTACCGTTTCATTAAAATCTGCTGGTGCAAAATATGTTGTAAATGTACTTGCTGTTCCTACTGGAAAACAGTGCCCTGTATCTCTTTCTATAAATCTTCTCACCGTTCCTTCAGGATCAGTTGCTTGCCCTCTATATTCCTCAAATGTTATTCCACAGAATGTAAATCCTGACCTCATATCATTCCTTAGCGCTGCTCCTTCTTGCCATCTTTCATATGCTTCTTTCACTTTACTATGCGAAGTTAATGCATCAAAAAACTCAGGGCTTACCAAGGCATGAATTCCGGTCATATATTCACCACTTAGATTATCTTCTATATGCCGGAGTACTTCCAGACACTTACGTTTTACGTCAGTTGTTGCTGTTCCAAGGGCAAAATTTACTACTTTTGGTGTTATTTCAAATTCGTTATACAGATTTAATAATTCTGACCCATCAGCATCTAAAATTATTCCTTTGAGCGCTCCCATTCGCAAATGCTCTAATGTTATTGCATGTTTGTTTCTCATTAGCTGTAAATGATCGGTTATTACATCCGCCAGCGCTTTCAGTTCACTTTCTGATCCAAATGCCCTTATTCCCTGTACTTCCTCTGGTAACACTACATCATCATGTGGAATATGCGGAATCGTAAACGTTCTTACCTTTCTTTTTCCTCTTTTTCCTACTGTTGCTGGTGCTCCTGGAACTTGCGTTGGTAGTAAACTTAAAACTCCGTTATGTTCTTCTATTGTAATATGTCTAAATCTTACTGACCTATTTGGAAATAAATTTAAATTTTCAACACGTCCATAATTTATCGGCAATATATTCATCGCATTTGTTAGTGCCGTCATGCTAAATGCTGTATTTGTAAATGGATTTTGCATTTTTTCTTTTCCCCCTTTTGTATTTTTAATAGTTTTTTTAAGCTTCCTTGCGGATAATGATCCCTCGTGCTTCAAGTTGCTTTATTGCTGCAGCTTTTTGCTCTTCAGTGATATTTGCTGGCCACACAATTGCATGATCTGCTAGCATTGCACTGCGAGTAATAATTACTCCTTTCATATCAGAATCTTTGCTATGTATATCGGTTGTAATTACTCCTACTGCTGTTTGTGTGCCGTCTGTTCCAGTGGGGTTCAGCACTCTAATAAAACCATCATCTGTCTTCTTGGCAACTACTGTACCAAGTTTAATATTTTGACCTTTCGCTACAGTTATTTGGTCTCTTGAATATAGACTTGATGCCTCATACTTTAATAAGCACCCAGATTATTTTGTTCAGTTATACATGTCATATTTTCTTTTCTCCTTTTTTTTCCTTTAGTTTACCGCCATGTTTGTAGTTGTTGTACGCGGCGGTTATAAGAAAACTTAAATACTTGATTGCGCTCGAGCTTTAGCTACTTGTATCATCAAATCTTCTGATGAATTTTGTGGTAAAGCGCTGAAAATCTCAGCTTTTGCTGTTCGCTCTGCAAGTAACTCCATTAAAACTTCCCTTGCTTGCTCAACACTTACGCTTTGCTCAATAAATTCTCCTATCTTTTCTGGCATCTTTGATACATTACATAATCTTATTATCTCTAAAATTTCTCTACGACAGTTTTCGTAGCCTTCATCAGTTAACTCATTAGTTGTCATACTAACACTCCTACTTTTATGATTATTGATAAATTCAAAAAATGTTGTAACTCCATCTGCAAGACCTATTTCTACTGCATTTTCACCAAAGTAAAGCCCTGCTTCCGTTGATCGAATCTTTTCAATTGAAAGACCTCTGTTCCTTGCTATTAGCTGTAAAAACATTTCATATAGTCGGCCTACTTCTTTTTGTAAGCTTTCTAAACTTTCAGACGTCATTGGCTCATGCGGGTTTAAATCATTCTTTCGACTACCAGCAAAGATTGTGGTATACTTAATACCTTGCCTTTCATCAAACCTACTTTGATCTATGTGACTTGCTATTACTCCAATACTTCCTACTCCTGAAGTTCTACTCACAAATACCTTTTCAGCGCTAGAGGCTATAGCGTATGCAGCAGAATATGCATCATCATTTGCTATTGCTATTATCCTCTTTTTTGCTCTTGATTCATAAATAAAATCAGCTAGGTCAAATATACCGTTTACTTCTCCTCCTGGACTATCTATATCAAGCAGAATAGTTTCTATATCTTTGTTTGATAATGCTTCTTCTATTTCTTCTTGAATTTTCTCATATGATGTCATTCCCAGAAAATCGTCAAAAGCCCCTGGTTTTTTGGTCAAAATTCCATGTATTGCTATTACTGCTGTTTTTTCTATATTCTGATTTACTGCATGTTTTATATTTTTCAAGATAGGTTGTTTTCCGTTATATAGTGACAACAGGTCAAAGCTTTTTTGCTCTATCATCATCGGCCTACATAGCCAGTTGGTTTGTAAAATTTCCATAAAGTAAACGAGACTTATTTTGTTTGTGTCCTGACATCAGAATCAAAGAAAAGGTTGAGAGAATCAGCACGCTTTTGATCTTCTGCTATTTCTTGGTCAATTTCTTCTACATCGTAACCCATTTCTGATACTACTTCCGATCGACTCTTAAATCCATTCCTTACTGCCATTTGCTGCGATTGCTGGTCTTTCAGTGGATCCACCCAATCAAATCCCTGTGGTATCCATTCTACTTCTTCTTTCACTACTTTTTCATCTGTACTCAGTTCTCCAGAAAGTACTGCTAACTCTAGCCATCTACTCCATACTGGTCTGCAAAATTGAAATACTATAATGTTGTGTTGCAGCATAGCGCATCGACGACGAAACTCTATTAATCCAGCTCTGATTGATGAGTAATTAACACCGGTTAAATCTCCTGTTAGCTGCTCATATGTTATTCCTGTACCTATTGCTATTGCCCTCAGTTGCTGTCTCATGAATGCTTCATAACTTCCTCCAACATCTGACGGCTCTGAAAATTTTATCTCTTCTCCTGGGTCTAAAAGCTGCATTGTTCCAGGTTCCAATCCAGACAGTGCTACTCCTTGCTCATTACTTTCACCTTCTCCTAAAATATTTGCTTCAGGATCGAGTCTCGTAATAAATCCCGCAAACATTGCTGCAGTCTTTTTTCGTACTAATTCTGCATCATCATATTGATCAAGTTCATAGAGCTTTAGCAGTATACTCGAAAGCCATGGCTCTCCTCTAATTTGCCCAGGTCTTAATGGTCTATAGATATGTAAAACATCATTTGCTGGCACTCTCACTGATTCACCAAACGAGCTTTCTCCTGGATGTTCTCTAAATAAGTAATATGCCTCTCTTTGACCAAGCCTGTTAAATTCAATCCCGTTTCTTATTACATTACCATTTGCTAAAGTTTGATTTGTTTTATTGTCTAAATGTTCAGACTCAAGTACTTGCAGTTGTAATGGCACAGAAAATCTATCTTCCAGCTTTCTCGTTCTTAAACGTACAAAACATTCTCCTCCCTCTATCATACTTCTGCATACTAGAGCTTGTAATCCATAAAAATCACTTACTCCACTACTGTCTGCTTCATCTGTCCATCTTAGCCATAATTCTTGCACCTTCTTTCGAAATTCTCCATCTCTTGCTTTTGATTGTGGTTTTATTCCTGTTCCAATAGAGTTACTTACTATTGTATCAATTATATTTGCTGCATATGGATTTTTTCTCACCATATCACGTGATCGACTACGTAAGTGCTCAAGGCTTTGAGAGAGTAAGCTGTTTATACTACTTTTCTCCGGTTGCCAATACACTACCCTTCTTCCTGACCCTGCAGCGTCCCAGGCTGAGCTTTTTATCTTTTGTTTGTTAAATAATTGCTTGAAGGTTTTTAGCAGCATTTATAAAATTCCTTTACTCGTTGAAAAAACAATTTTCCTCTTTTGCCTCATGCCTGCAACTTTTAACCCCGCTTTTATTCGTTGCCTGAGCTCCAATAAATCCTTTATTTGAACTTCCCCGTACCGCACAACATGGTCACCATATGCAATTGAGACAACTCTTTCTCCGCTTTGCAGTTTTTGAATTGCTTTCTCAACTTGAGTTAAAATCCTTCACTGTACATTTTGATTACCAAGCCACTTACTCTGTCTTACTTTTTTAGGCTTTTTGCTTTCCATTTTTCCACTCAAACTATTCCATTTACTCTCTGGCCAACGATCAATTCCAAGCGCAATAGATGCTGCTCTCGCATAAATTCGGCAATCCAGTACTTCATTTCTTTCTCTTACCTTCTGCCACTCTTGTTTGGTGTATCCTTTCACTACCTTGCTGACTAATTGCTCTGCCGTTAACTGCTTAAAATATTCAGGCGCATACTCGGGAAAATGACAGTATCCTGCTGGAGCTTCTTCACCGTCCTTTAAAACATTAAGTAATTGAAAAAGTTCTGACTTTAATATCGATACTCCTACTGGCCATAGCTTTATTCCTCTCTTTAGCTTTTGACCACCAACTGTTATATCAACTCTACTTGGGCTACTCAGCGGCACTAGCGCTTTATTTACACCTTTCACTGCCATTACTCTTCCACAGCCTTGATGACCTCTTACCCAATTGTATACTTCTTGTGTTGCATATCCCGCATCAACTGCCATCATGCTTATCATGTATTCAAGCCCATTTTCACCGATAAAATGATGGTTGAGTAACTCTGAAAGTTTTCCCCATACTTCTCCTCCTCCAGTATCACCTTCAAATACTCGGTAGTCTATTGACCAACTTTCACGACTTTTTCCCCATGCTACAACTTCCACCTCTAGACGATCTTTTTGGACATCTACTCCTGCAGTAAGTACCACTTCGCCCCTTGGTACTGTACCTATCGGAAAAGATTCTCTTCTATTAAATAATTGCTTCCAATCTGGTACTTCTCCTTTGTCTACCCAAGTTTCTCCTAAAGTGGTATTTATCCAAACTTTTAGTAATTGCTCACTTTCTTTTGCATGCAGAAAATCTTCTACTGCTTGAGTCCAGCTATACCAGCCTACTGGACTATAAAGACTTGAAAGATGAAATCCTTTTTTCTCACCTTTTACTCTATTAGTAGGTCTCCATTCTCCACTTTCAAGCATCTCTGTCTTTTGATGATTTTCTATTTTGCCGCTACATTCAGTGCAGACATAATGTGCTGTTCTTGAGTCGTTATTTTCCCATTTTATTTGTGACCATTTTAGAACTTGATAGTAATTACAATATGGACATGGTACAAAAAAACATCTCTTGTCTGTTGCTTCAAATTCTTTCTCAATTCTGCTTATTCCATGAATCGTTGGTGTTGATACTAAAAAAATCTTTCGTCGTGCAAATGTATTAGTTCGAGCAATACTGAGCAGCACTGGATCTCCTTCACCACCTGAATCTCCTGGATAGGCATCTATTTCATCAAGAAAGAGATATTTTACTGGCATGGACCTGAGACCTACACTGCTATTTGCTCCGGTTATTACTACTATTCCACCTGGAAATTCCCTGCTTTGTACAGTATTCCCTGAATCTCTTGATCTTGGGTCTTTTACTTTACTTTTTGAACATGGTGTACTTTCAATCAGTGGCGCAAATCTTCCTTTTGACCAACGCTTTCCCATTTTAACTGTTGGCTGTACTACTAGCATTGGACCTGGTGTCTGATCGATGATATAGCCAATCCAGTTATTACCAGCTTCTGTTCCCCCAATCTGCGCTCCTTTCATGAATACTATTTTCTCCGCTGGAGAAGATGGAGATAGTGAATCCATGATTTCTTTTAAATAAGGAGTTCTTTCCGTTCTCCATTTACCTGGTTCTGATGCTGCAGTTGGCGCTAGAACTCGATACTCATTTGCCCACTCTGATACTTTAAGCTGGGGATCTGGTCTTAAACCTTCAGAAAAAGCTCTAGCGTATATCATTGTCTGCATCTACTCATAATTGGTTCTATCTCGACATCATTAACAATAGAACTACACTCCTCCATCTCCATAAGCATCTTTTTCTGAAATTCGTTTTCTATATATCTTTTGCTCATCTCACTTATCATTATTGCTATAACAAGAGCAAATATCCCTGTTATTGTTGCAAAAATGATTGCACTGCTTATTGTTGCTGCTGTTAAACCTATATATGCTGCCATTACTACTGCGCTAACTGTAATACAGATGCAGATAATATTATTATGTTTTTTCATCCTTTTATCTGCTATTTCTCTCTGTGCTATATATTTATTATGAAGGGTTGGAAAATTAACAACGGTATCTCTGCAGAGCAATGACCCATTTTTTCAGTAAATAAAACTTTAAGTAACTCCAAATTATTTGATTTGATTGCTAAGTGCAAAACAGGTGTATAGTTTGCTCCTTTTTTCAGTAGTAATTTTACTACATGTAAATGTCCTTTTTCTGCAGCAAGGTAAATCGGTGATAGACCTTTATTATTTACAATATCAATATCGATTTCTTCCTTTAAAATAGATTCTACAATCTCAATTTCTCCTCTTTGTGCAGCTAAATGGAGTAGACTATTCTTTTCAGAACCGTATTTATTACTCATCAAAGCCTTCTTTATCTCAGGTTTAGCGTAATCAAATGGTGTCTTGCCGCTATCGTCTTTTACCAGAGGGTCTATATCTTCTCGCGTTAGTAAAACTTCTATTGTTTTCAGTCTTTCAGCATAATGTAGTGGTGTTTTATTTTCGTAGTCCTGCAAATTTACTTGAGCATTAGGCTCCTTTATTAAGCATTTGAGGATATCAAGACATAAGTCTCTTTCATCGTAATTAGTATTACTTACAGCTATATGAACAGGTGATAATTTCATCGAGTTTTGTCCTACACGTGCGCTATTTACATCTGCTCCTAGCTCCAGTAATAACTTTACTATCTCCAATTTTTTGTTGTTAACTGCATAGTGCATCGGTGTCTGATTTCGTGCATCAAAAACCTCGATTTCAGCTTTTCCTTCTCTTATCAAAATCTTTACAACTTCTGCATGTCCCATGCCTGCTGCTAGATGTAATGGCGTATGGTGCAAAGCATTTCGTACATTAACGTCAATACCTTTTCCTATCAAATATCTAACTGCATTAACTTCACCTATCATTGCAGCCAAATGAAGTAAGCTATCTTGTTCTGACCCGTACTTGTTATTAATTAGCGCTTGTAATATTTCTGCTTTTTTCCCTTCTTTGGCGTAATCAAGAGATGTTTTACCTTCATTATCCTCCACAAAAGGATTAATATTCTTCTTCGTGAGTAACAAATCCACCATGCTTAATTCATCAAATTCTATAGCACAATGTAGTGGTGTCTTTCCATTTAATCCTCTGACATTAACATCTAATCCAGGTTGATTAATGAGACACTTTATTAACTCCAAACTTAAGTTATTAGCCATTTTATATTCAAAATCTTTCTTATATTTGAAATTTAGTATTAGATAATTCTTGTAATGAGTTTGTAATCTCTTCGGTTAGCGCCATATGAATCTTTTTAGTGTCACTCAGTGATGCAAGCAGTGCTGAAACTCTATTGGGAATATTAAGCAAATTATTACGGACAACTCTTGCTACATTAAACGCATCGCGCTTTACTTCTTCTACTGCTACAAGTTCACCAATCTCAGCTTTTGCCTTTGCCTCAAGCAGTTTACCTCGTTCCATTTCATTTTTTATTCTAGTTTTTAGCAACATCGTGGAAAGGTTACTTGTATTTTCGTTTTCTGGATTTTTCCTCCTAAGTGGCTGACTTGGATCTCTTATTGCCGCTACTGCTTCATTTGCTTGTTCTCGGTCGATCAAACCATCCTCCAACTCAACTATTCCTTTTTTTACTAAATAACAGACGTATTGCTTTGATACTCCTATCTCTCTTGCCCATTCTGTTTGCGTGATTTTCACTTTTTTTTTGCCTGTTTTTTACGAGTTTTCTTTTTGAGTCTCTGAAAAGGTTTTGCCAGTATCAGCAATTCCCTACCTGTTTATACTTGCCAATATTTTAGAGATATTTTACTAACACAAAGCAAAATACTCCGGTTTATAGCTGCTTTCTTTTTACATAGTGAAATTTGGCTATTTTCAACTAATACTATAAATTGCATCTTTGTAGTTATGAGATTCAACCACTACTTGCTCTAGCGTTAAACTGCTGCATTTGGCATCTTTACTATGGTTTTCTTCAAGCACTTTTGTCCTTGCTTCCTTTATTTCCTCAATGAACTTTCCATTAACTTTTTCTGGTTCAATTCTTTCCTCACAATATACAAGATTTGTGCAATTTGTTTTTCTGTAGTAATGTACTCCAAGGAATATCACTGATAGTGCAAGTATACTCGAGCCTATAAGTAGTGATAACCCTACGTTATTAATCAAAGCGTTCTGGTAAAACTTCTGTACACTATTAATACCACCTTCTACATACAGTAATAAAGGCCATACTATATTTGCAGCAACCAAACTGCTTAATAATGCTGTAAATAATGGCCTATCTTTGATTACTGATTCTACTTTATTTCTTCTACTAATGACTTTGTCGTCAATATTAATGAAGTTGTTCTTACCCTTCCAAGCGTTAAGTGTAAAATGTGAATGAGTACCATTGCTGTATTCAAGTTTGAATGATTTTATTACTTTATCTTTTGGTTGATACTTTAGCACCTGATTCAAAGTTTCATTCGCATTCTTTCCTCCTATTGACACTCTTCAGTATCTCTAAATTGCTTTATTCCACAAAATATCGGACTAATTGCAACCAATAATGCAACAGCTAGAATTGGTATAGTCACATAGATGGTACTGTTTGCAAAAAATGCAATAAATTGTCCTTTATCCTGTAGATATACCAAAGCTGCAGAAGCGCTAAGTGCAACAGCAGCTATACCGAAAATTATAAATTCCTTCTGCTGCACTGCATATTTTACTCTTGGCAAAATTCTATTTGTTTTCTTTTCTTTTTTAATTAACGGGGTTTCTTCATTATTACTTTTTTCTGATGAGCTAGTTGAAAGTGTAACTGGACTATCATGATTTAATGACATATTCTCCCATCCTTGATTGCCACAAGACTCACTCATTTCTGTTACTTGAGAATTTGATCTTGTCATCTCTGCACTTCTATTGTCTATTTCACTATCACTTCCTTCCAAACTCTTTTTTAAAAATTTTGTATTCAGATCTACAGGTTCATCAATTGATCCTTTCTTAATTGATGTTTCTTCAGAATTTGACTTTTCCATCTCCGGACTTTGATCGTTTATTTCACCATCTAAACCTCTTTTCGAGAATTTTTTATTTTTGTCTATAGTTGCATACATAGGTTCTCCTATAGCTTCTTGCTCATCACATTTTTCTCCATTTAATTGGAAAGAAGAATGTGGTAGCTTTGGTGGTGCAATATCCTGAATAATACTCAACCGATGATTTTCTGCTGTTCTAGGTGAAGGTGGAGCTACATTTCTAATATTGTCCTTCTCCAACATTCCATTCCTAGGTAACGGCTTTGGTTTATCTCCTAATTCTTTATCCTCTTCCTCTTTTTGCATTTCTTTTGTATTGTCTATTTTGGGGTTGGAAGATGTGTTGGATGCTGCCTCAAGCTGATCAAGAGAATACGGACGGTTATATTCTATTCCATTTGCCTCACAAACTGCATTAAATTCGTCCTCTATGTCTTTACCATCATCAAATACTAAAGAAGAACAACTCACTGAAAAATCAGCACCTGCTTCGTCTATTTTTGCTGTAATACTGCTATCGCTACTATTGCTAATCACATTTAAAGAAGCTAGTTTGCATTCAGTGTTCAGGTCAGGTTCTTGCTTCGTACCTTTTTCAAACAATTCAATTCTCTCCTTAACAGATAGTGTAGAATTTGAAACATTATTTTCTACTTCTTCAGAAAACGATGCTTCATTATTTGTTTGCGACGTTACTACTCCAGCTGACGTCTTTTCTTGATTCATTGAGTACACCACATTTAATCCAAAGTTATTTGTTACGCTAAACTCATTAAAATACGGTATATACCAGTAAATTAATATTACAACTACCAAGGCTTACTAAATTTCTGTTTGCGTTATCTTTTTTACTTTTTTCTTACTGTTTTTCTTCTTGAATCTCTGAAAAAGTTTTACCAGCACCAGAAAGAATTGCTTCCCTACCTGTGTACACTTGCCAACGTTTTATGGTTACATCTACAAATTTTGAATCTAGCTCTATTGTCCTACAAATTCTTCCTGTTCTCTCACATGCAATCAGTGTACTTCCAGAACCGCTAAATGGATCAAGTACTATGTCTCCTGATCTGCTGCTGTTTACTATTGCTCTCTCCATTAGCTCTACTGGCTTCATTGTTGGGTGCAGTGAGTTATGTATTGGCTTATCATAAAACCACAGATCACTTTGATTTCTACCGCCATGCCACTCACGTTTATTGCCGCTTTTCCATCCATAAAGCATTGCTTCGTATTGTCTTTGATAATCTGATCTTCCTAGCGTAAAGTGATTCTTCGCCCAAATGATAAAAGTTGACCATTTTCCTCCCGCTTCCTCAAATGCTTTTTGCAACGTTGAAAACTCTGATGATGATGCACAGATGTAAATTGCACCTTTAGTATATGCTAAAATATGAGTACAAATATCATAGAGAAAAAGCTCATACTTTTCACCTTGATTATCGTTTAGTATCTTTTTATCCTCTCTTTCTTGACTGCTACCATAATCAACATTATATGGAGGATCACAAACAGTAATGTCTGCCATTTTATCATCTAACAGCGCTTTATATGATTCAACTACAGAGCTATCACCACAATAGATTCGATGATCACCTAAAATCCATAGATCACCTAGTTTTGTTATTTCTACCTTTTTGTCATCACCAACCAAGTCAGAAAAATCTTCTTTTTCACTATCTAAATCATCAAGGAAATGTTGAACTTTTTCTAATTCAAATCCAGTCATTTTAAGATCAAACTGTAAATCTTCTAACTCTTGAATTTCTACTTTCAAAAGCTCATCATCCCACTTTGCCCAATTAGCTGATTGATTTGCCAGTAATCGAAAAGCTTTAGTTTGTGGTTCATTTAAATTATCACTTAAGACCACTGGTATACTTTCCATACCAAGTTTTCTTGCTGCTTTAAGTCTTAAATGACCATCAACCACAGTGCCATCACTTTTTGCAACTATTGGTATACGAAAGCCAAATTCTCGAATAGAAGCACACATTCTGTTGACCACATCGTCATTTTTACGTGGGTTACGCTCATATTCAACTAGGTTTCGAGTAGGATAGTAGTGGATTGCTAAATTCATATCTTAATAATTAAAAAGTTAATATTCAAAATATCTCTGACGCTAGAGAAGGCCTGGGGTCGAACCCGCTAAACCCGCCATTATGGCCGAAAGGACCTACTTTTTATGGGTTTTTTGTCTTATTAATATCTTTACTAATATAGAACATTAATGCCAAAGCATCGGCCTCATTATCATCTCTAGGTGAAAAACTTTTTTCACGTATCGCTTCAATAACTTCACTCTTACTTGCATTGCCTTTGCCTGTTATAAAGCGTTTTATAGTTTTAACATTAACACCTTGGTAGGGAATATTGTTCTCTTCACACCAAGCAGACAGAACTGCGAGAAAACCGCCATAGCAATGCGCTGCATCAGTTCCTAGATGTCTTCTTACTTCCTCAAAATACACTGCAGTGAACTCATGTTTCAAAGAATTAAGCCAATTGTGAAAACTTAAAAAACACATTCCACCTCCACTGAAACGGCTACCATGAAAGCTTTTGCTTCCACTTTCAATTACTCCATCTGTAAGAATTGCCCAGCCGGTTTGCTTGCCGAGATCTAGCGTTAAGATTGACGTACAAAAACTCCTTTGTGTAATTAAAGTTCAATGCCCTGTATAATATATATGTACGATGACTCGCAAATTCGTCCGCAATTTTGAAAAAAAAATTAAAAAAAATTTCATATCCTGCCATTTGAGTTTTTTTCATCTTTACTTATCTTAATAACTATTTTACATAACTTATATTACGCCAATATTTATATTATTATATTATCATATATTATATTTTACCTGTATTTAAATATATATATAATATATATAAGACTTCAGTAATCCGTAAACCCTCTTTACTGGCCGATTTTAGCCACTTAACTTTAGAAACGGCTTTTAGGAATAGAACATAAAAAAGACAATATTATCAATAACTTAACGATTACTGCTTTCTGAAATACTAATTAGTAACTCAGAAATTAGGTACGAAATTGGTAGTTTTTTACCTATGAAAAAGTAGCTTCAGTAGTGTATCAAAACGTTTAAATCTTATTTTAATTTTTAAAGATTTTATTCTTTTAGATAAAAAAATTATTACTACTTTTTTATAATAAATTAGTCATACAAAGTCTTGGTAAAAATCTCTATTCATGAAACTTTTGGAGTTTTTATGAAGAATTCTTATCAAGGAATCGATTCTACAATTGTTAAATATGTGAGATTTCAAGCTTCGCGCCTTAAATCCAAAAGCTGTTTTATTAACGAAAGTCTCGAAGATATAGAACAAGAGCTTTTTTGTCAGGTTTGGCAATATCTTAACCAGCACGATGAGAAAAGAAGTAGTTTTAGTACTTTCGTTGCTAGATTAGCTAATTATTGTGCTCGCAATATGTTACGCAATCAGTTATGTCTAAAACGTAATATAACTTTTGATGATATAAACGACGATATTCCAGATCATAGGAACTCGGAAATCGAAGCGATAATTCGCACTGATATAAATAATATAATTTCAACTTTGTCTGAAAAAGATAGTAATTTATGTCAATTACTTAAGGTATTTACTATTACTGAAGTTTCTGTAATAACCAAAATACCAAAGACAACTATCTATCGCACACTAGAACGAATACGCAATAAATTCTCAGTTTTAGAGAAGTTATAAGCTCTCGATTATATTTGCTCAAAATTTTTTTTTTGCAAATTGCGGACGAATTGCCTAGGTCATCGTACATATATATTTAGGTACTGGGAGAAAAATGAAAATAATGAACAGCAATGAACGGCTAAAAGTTCAAACAGGTATAAAAATGGTCATCTTTGGTCCTTATGGTATAGGTAAAACTAGTCTCTTAAAGACCATAAATGAACCAACACTTTGTCTTGATTTTGAGGCAGGTTTACTTGCTGTTCAAGATTGGCAAGGGGATTCTGTAAGTATTCGTACTTGGAATGAGGCAAGAGATATTGCATGTCTCATAGGTGGTCCTAATCCTGCGTTAAAATCTGACTCAGCATATAGCCAAAGACACTATGAGCATGTATCCAGTAAATACAAAGAGCTTGCTTCGGAGTTTCTCAAGTATCGATGTGTTTTTATCGATAGTATTACAGTAGCCTCGCGTTTATGTCTTTTATGGTCAAAAATGCAACCTGAAGCTTTTTCTGAAAGATCAGGAAAACAAGATATTAGAGCTGCTTACGGGTTACTTGCTCAAGAAATGATGGCTTGGCTCAATCAGTTTCAACATATTCCAAATAAAGACATCATTACAGTTGGAACTCTTGGACAATACCTCGATGATTTCAATCGCTCAACTTGGCTACCTCAATGTGAAGGAGCTAAAACTGCAAGTGAAATTCCAGGTATTGTTGATGAGGTAATCAGTATGGTTGGAATCAAGAAAGATGATGGTACAGAGGTTCGTTCATTTGTCTGTCAGACGATTAATTCTTGGGGATATCCTGCTAAAGATCGAAGTGGTTGCCTTAATATGGTTGAAGAACCGCATCTAGGAAAACTTCTTACAAAAATTAAAACTAAAGCTTTTGCAATTCAACCTGTCACGCCCAACATATAGGAGGTTATTATATGCTACAAAACTTTTTAACTATTGGTCAAAAAATTCCTTTTTTCAGTGTGAAAGAATACTTGGACGATCGATCGCCAATACCAGAGGATATAATCTCACCAAGAATTTTAACAAAAAGAGGCTTATTGGTACTGGGTGGCCCACCTAAAATCGGCAAAAGTGACTTTTTGATTTCATGGCTCGTTCATATGGCTGCAGGTACCCCGCCAACAATGTTGCAAAAAACGTAAAATTAGAGAAAAGCATTTCTCGAAAACTTCTATGTCCAAAAACAAGAGTGCCATTTATTTATAGTGCCAACAATCAATTAACCATCAGTTTCAATGAATGATATGAACATATTATTTCAAGGAAAGTTCATGGGAAATAAGAGATTAGCTATACGGATTAGCTGTAGCTATGAAACTAACCGGTTGGCAGAAAAGTATTTGTTAGATGCTTATGAAAAAGCCGTGTCAAAGCAAGTAAGCCAAAAAAATTTAAAACATAAAAATGGGATTCAAGGAGGATCAAATGGTAACAGTGAGTTTATATGCAAGAGTTTCTTCGGGGAAACAAGCACAAGAAAATACAATAGCAAGTCAAGTTGCAGCTTTAGAGAAGCAAATTAGTACGGATGGATACAAATTATTAAGTGAGTATAAATTTATTGATAATGGCTACAGTGGATCTAATCTAGTCCGTCCTGATCTAGAAAAGTTACGTGATAAAGTAACAGAAGGTAAAATTGATAGAATTTACATTCATTCACCTGATCGCTTATCTAGAAAATATGCATATCAAATGGTATTACTTGAAGAATTTGAGAAAGCAGGAGCAGAAACGGTTTTCTTAAATTATGAGATTAACGATAATCCAGAATCTCAATTGCTGTTACAAATGCAAGGTATGATAGCAGAATATGAACGAGCGAAAATTATGGAACGAAGTCGTCGCGGAAAGATTTATGCAGCTAATAAAGGTTGTGTAAGCGTAATGGGAGGAGCTCCTTATGGTTATCGTTATATAGATAAATATATGGGAGGAGGACAAGCTTTATTTGAAATAAACGAAGAAGAAGCTAATGTTGTTAGGAAAGTATTTTTGTGGATAGGAAGAGAAAGGACAAGTATTGGGGAAGTGTGTCGTCGGCTAAACACTATGTCTATTATAACACGAACAGGAAAAAAGTGCTGGGATAGAAGTGTGATTTGGGGTATGTTAAAAAATCCTGCTTACAAAGGACAAGCGGCTTTTGGTAAAACAAAAGTAGGTATAAAGTTACAACATATCAGACCACAGAAACATTCTTGTGAACAACCGAAAGATAATTACTCTACCTATTCTGTTGAAAAAGCAAATTGGATTTATGTTAAAGTGCCAAATATAGTGGACGAAGATGTATTTGATATAGTTCAAGAACAATTAGCTGAGAATAGAAAAATAGCAAGGACAAGAGAAAGAGGAGCAAAACATTTACTACAAGGTTTAATCGTATGTAAGCGTTGTCGTTATGCATATTACGGAAGTCCTGTAAGAAATAAGCGAGGAGAAAAATTTGATCATTATGCTTATTATCGTTGTATTGGTAGAGATTCTTACCGTTTTGGTGGTAATAAAATTTGTGATAATAAACACATTCGTACAGATGCATTAGAAACAGCCGTGTGGGAAGAGGTTAAGCATTTATTGAAAAATCCAAATAGGGTTTTAGAAGAATACAGGCGTAGACTTTCAGAGCTTAAAAAATCATCATGGGATCAAAAAAGCGATTTACTAGAGAAACAAGAAAATAAATTAAAACGTGGTATTGCTAGACTTATTGATAGTTATGCTCAAGAATATATTAATCAAGAAGAATTTGAACCACGAATTAAAGCAATGAAACAAAGTTTAAAAACAATTGAAGAGGAGAAGAAAAGGATATTCGATCAAAAGAAATTAAAACAGGAATTAACTTTGGTTGTAACCAATTTAGAAGACTTTTCTTCCAATATTACATCAAACCTTGATAACGCAGACTGGCTAACTAAACGTGATATTATTAGAACGTTAGTCAAGAGAATTGAAATTAACCTTGAGGACGTAAATGTGGTATTTCGTGTAAAAGAGCTACCAAACTCTCCTGGAAATAATCGAGAAGAAAAGAAAAATTTGCAACATTGTTGGCGGGGTAAGTGAACCTCCCTGCGAACTCCTTTATCCCTCACTACCCTACTACCGTCTGCTTGCTGAATTGGAGCTTTCATCCATCTTTCAGCATACAGTATGATCCATTTGCAGTCTGTGTACTTTTTGATAGCTTGCAATGCCAACTCGTGGTCCAGATTGTCGAAAAATCCTGATATATCAAGATCTATCGCCCAATTGTACCTCCAGCATCTTTTACGCGCTGTATCTACCGCATCCAATGCAGATTTATTTAATCTATAACCATATGAATCCTCATGGAATTTTGTTTCTACTAGCCGCTCCAGATACATAGCAGCAGCCGTTTGCCCTATCCTATCAAATACTGAAGGAACACCTAAAATTCTTTTTCCTCCTCCAGTACCTTTCGGTATTGCTACAGCTTTTACAGGCTCTGGAAAATAACTTCTAGATGACATCCGATTCCATAGTTTGTAGAGATTATCTTTTAGATTTTCCTCAAACTTTGCTATCGAAACCTCATCCACACCAGCAGCTCCTTTATTTTTCGATACTTGTTTATAAGCTCTCCAAATAAGCTGCTTCGGTATGTTAAAAGACTTTGTTTTACTCATTAATTCCTCCCCTTTCGGTTGATAAATAATTAAAACTAAATAACCCAGCCCCTTCGCTCCATTTCCATTACAGAAACTTCTTCACTACTACGAGCTGATCCGCCCCTGTTCTTCGCATCGGTACTCTCATCCTTAGAGTTTAGCTCCTTGGACTTCTCCCTTATCATCGAAACGACAGGTTCCCGCAGTTCCACACAATAGCCTAAAATAGATTCACGCCACCTCTATGCCGGACGCCACCTATCCAGTAAACAAGTTCCTGATAGGTTTATCCCAAGAGATTGAGGAGCCCATGGTTTTGACGTCGTCTTTGGAATTTCGACACTTCATCAGTGGTTCATTTTCATTCGCCTCTCTATTTTACACATGATGCATAATTGCACCTTTTCCATAACGCTCACTACCACGGCTCTTTACCACAGCAGCTTATGGCTGTTTGAAGCCTGTTCTTGCAAACCGACTTCGAGGGGCCCACCCTCATCTATTGTGCAGCTTTGCACTTAGTTTGCTCATTTTTTTAAGCATTCTTTGTGTCCCTACGCCACACCCAAAACTTACCATAAAAACAGAAGAATACAGAGCTGGTGGTATGGATATTCCAATAAATATTGATATGGGCATGGAAAAGCTTGAAGCAGATTTCACTTTTTCTGAATATGACTCTGAGCTCTTTAGACTTTTCGGATTGATAAACAATAATGCTGTTTCTCTTACTTTAAGAGGAGGTTTGCAGGGAAGTAGTGATGCCGAATCAGTAGTAATTAACTTAAGAGGGCTCTTTAAGGAACTTGATTTTGGTAACTGGAAGGCTGCTGAAAAAGCAACACTAAAATGTATAATTGCTGCCAACTATTATAAGCTTACCATTGATGGCAGAGAATTGATTGAAATTGATGCAGAAAACATGATTCGCAAAATCGATGGTGTTGATCAAATGACTTCTATGCGCATAGCTCTAGGAATTTAAATAAAGAGGTAAAATAATGCAAAAAATTAAATTAACTGAACCAATAAAAATCGATGGAATTTTAGTTTCAGAGCTAACTCTACGCCGTCCAAAAGTTCGAGATCGTTTAGCTGTTGAACGTATGAGTAATAACGATGCAGAGAAAGAAGTAGCACTAATTGCAAATCTTGCAAGTATTTCAAGAGAAGCAGTAGAAGAACTTGATCTTGCAGACTACAGTAAGATTCAAGGAGCATTACAAGGTTTTTTGTCTCAGCAGAAGATTTGAGGCTGAGCGTATTATCGCTTAGCTCAGTGGTTGGTGGTGGAATCAATCAGTGGCTTGATATGGATATTGAAGAGTTTATTACGTGGTTTGAAAGTAGCAAAAAGTTATACAAATGAAAGCAATTTCTATAGTAATTGGAGCAACACTGCAAAGCAGTTTTAATAGTACGATGGCAGGTAGTACGAAGCAGCTTTCTCGTATTGGTAGTACGATAAAACAACTTGAATCATCAAGTAAATCAGTGTCTAAGTTTAAAGAGCTCAGCCACGATGCTCTGCTTGCTCGGCGTTCTTGGAATGAACTCGAAATAAAAACAAAATCTCTTGCTCAGCAGATAAAAAACGCAGAAGAACCGAGTAAGAGTCTGCAAAATGAGTTTACAAGGTCTAAAACTGCAGCACTGAAAGCTAAAACAGCTTATTTACAAAAAAGAAGTGCTCTTCGCCTACTACGCACGGAGTTCAGTAAAAGTGGTAGAGACATAAAATCTCTTATTGGAGATCAAGCTAAACTTGGCTCTTCTATTGAAAAGCTTAAAAATAACTATATGGCTTTAAATTCCGTAATGCAAAAACGTAAAGGAGTTCTGGCGCAAAGAGTAAATTTCAAAGCTCAAATGATAGATGCTGTAACACTTGGACTCACCCTTGCAGCACCACTTAAGGCTGCAATTAGTTTTGAGAGTGCTATGGCTGATGTAAAAAAAGTTGTAAAATTTGAAGATAAAGATGTAAATGGCTTAACAAAGCTTGGGGAAACATTAAAGGCAATGTCACGAACAATTCCGCTATCTGCAGCAGAACTTGCGCAAATTACTGCAAGTGGTGGTCAACTTGGTATTGCAGCTAAAGATCTTGCAATTTTTACAGATACTGTGGCCAAAATGGCAACTGCATTTGATATGTCAGCAGAAGAAGCAGGAGAAGCTATTGCTAAGCTTTCTAATATTTACCAAATTGAAATTGGTGAAATGGCAAATATTGGTGATGCGATAAACCATATCTCTGATAATACTGCAGCAAAAGCTAAAGAAATTGTTCCAACGCTAAACAGAATTGGTGGTACAGCAAGGCAATTTGGCTTAACTGCAGTGGAGGCAGGAGCTTTAGCAAGCAGCTTTATTAGTCTTGGTAAAGCTCCTGAAAAGGCAGGTACGGCGATTAATGCAATGCTTAGCAAACTACAAACAGCGAGTAAACAAGGTGGCAATTTTCAAAAAGCGTTTCAAGTGCTAAAAATAAATGCTCAGGAGTTTGAGAAAGCAATCGGTAAGAATGCACAAGGTACATTACTTAAGTTTTTAGAAACAGTTGCAAAATTAGATAAGCAAGAACGTTCTAGCGTTCTCTTTGACCTCTTTGGTCTTGAATATCAGGATGATATAGCGCTACTTACTGGTAGTCTAGATGAATATAGAAAATCTTTGCGATTAATAAACGAAGAATATCATGGCTCAATGCAAAGAGAGTTTGAAAATAGAGCAAATACTAAAGCAAATAATCTTCAGCTACTTAAGAATTCAATAGCAGAAGTAGGAATGAATCTTGGTTATGTATTATTACCACCTTTAAATTTTACTGTTAATCTTCTGAGGTCAGCAACTACACAAGTAGCACTTTATGCCAAGGAGTATAGAGTACTGACTACAGTAATCATGAGTACTACTACAGCGTTGATTAGCATTAAAATAGCAGCTATATCTCTTGGCTATGCTTGGACTTTTGTAAAAGGTTCTTTATTCGCTCTTTTATCTACTTGGAGAATGTTTGGATCTGTTATTACTTTGGTAAAAATAGGTCTTTCTGCAGTTTTTCCAGCAATAATTGCTGGATTTAAAGCATTGACAATTGCCTTAATGAGTAACCCTATGGGACTGGTTATTGGTGGTTTTGCTGTTGCTGCAACTCTGATGATTATCAAGTGGCAAGCAGTAAAAGACTTCTTTATTACCATTTGGGAATCAGTGAAAGTTGTATGGAAGTCTTTTTCTGATTGGATAGGAAAATTTTGGAATAATATTACTCAGCCTTTTAAAACAATCAATAATCTGTGGAGCAAAAAAAATGAGGCTAGACTAGAAGTTAGATCTGTAAATAACGTTATCAGTGATTCCCTTAAGCACCCTATTACAGCACAAAATAAGACTATAGAGAACAAAATGCAATTTAGTATCAATATTCATTCAAGCCCTGGGCAAAATGCACGCAGCATTGCTGATGAAGTAATGGAACGAATTAGAGAACAATTTAGTGGCGCACTTTACGATATAAATTAAATTATGTTATCTCTTGGTCCATATAGATTTGCATTAACTGAGCAAGGTTTTACACGTAGAAGTGAATATCGCTGGCCTGCACTTGAGCTTATTGGGGAAAAGCCATTGCTTCAAAGTATTGGTCCTGGAGATGACATTGTTGAGCTTGCAGGAGTAATCTATTCAGGAGGGCTGAAGCAAATAAATAATATGCGAAATTCATCGAAACCTCTTTTACTTATTGATGGCCAGGGTAACATTTTAGGCCATTTTGTTATCGTAAAAATAGAAGAAACACAGAAATATTTTTTTCCAAATGGAGAACCAAGGAAGATTGAGTTTCATTTAAGCCTGAAACACTACGATAACGTGTTGTTAGATGGATCACTAAATAATCCCGTTGACGATATACAATTTGATGATGATGTACTACAAAACTAAAGAAAATGACATGTTAGATTTTATTTGCTGGAGACACTATGGATTCAGCTCTGGCACAGTTGAGGTTGTATTGGAAGCTAATCCTGGTCTTGCAGAGTACGAGCTTCTTCCTGCAGGGTTAACCGTTAAACTGCCTGTAATTCAAAAAGCAATACAAAAGCAAGTAGTAAAACTATGGGATTGAAGTGACACCAGATTTTAGTATTTCAGTAGAAGGAATTTCCATCACTGAGTTGATAAAGAGTCGGTTAGTATCAATTCATATTACTGATGAAGCTGGAGTAATAAGCGATACTGCTATAATTCACCTTGATGACCGTGATTCGTTATTTGAGATTCCTAGAACTGGAGCAAAGCTGAATATTTTACTTGGATATAAAGAAACTGGTATTGTGCCAATGGGAGATTACATAGTGAATGAAATTACGCTACAAGGTCCACACAGGTGCTAAAGATTAAGAGTTATGCAGCAGATTTAAAACAGTCTTTAAAGGAACAAGTGTTTAATGAGTGGCATCAAATTACTTTAAATGATTTAGTGGAAAAAATTGCAAACAAACATGGCTATCAAGCTAAAGTTGCTGCAGAGTTTGCAAATATCATGATATCGCATATTGATCAGACTGCAGAGAGCGATATGCATTTTTTAACCAGGCTTGCTCAAATTTATGGAGCAATAGCAAAACCTGCAGGAGGATATTTACTTTTTGTTTCAAAAGGGAAAGCAAAATCAGTTACCGGAAAAACTTTAAGCACTATTACTTTAACACCTAGAGATATTACAAGTTGGCAAGTAAGATTTAATGAGCGTAATCAATATGGCTCGGTTATTGCCTATTGGTATGATTATGAAAAAGCAGAGACTATAACAGAAAAAATAGGTGATCAAGAACCAAGCTATATTCTGCGAGATGTTTATGCAAGCAGTGATTTAGCGCAAAGTGCAGCATCTGCAAAATTAAATCAGCTGATGAGCAGTACAGCAACACTCAACATTACAATGGCAGGAAATCCTGAATTATTTACCGAAGCAAAGATCAACCTTTTGGGATTTCGCAAAGGAGTTTATGGTGGTTGGATAATAAATAAAGCTGAGCATGTAATTGATAACCTGGGCTATCGTAGTATGATAACAGCTGTTACGGAGGCACGGGAAAGTAAATTGATAATTTCCTCATAGATATCTTTTTTTTTCTTTATTATTATTTAATTCCTCTACAGCAAGATCTAAAGGAGTTTTTTTATCTTTGTTTTTAGCAAGAGGATTTGCTCCGTTTTCCAGTAGAAATTTAGTGATTTCTAGATGTCCTTTTCGTGCAGCATAATGCAAAGCTGTCCAGCCAAAAGCATCAGTAGTATTTATATCAATGCCTTCTTCAACCAGAAATTTTATAACTTCTAAACAGCCTCCACTTGTAGCATAGTGTAATGATGTTGCACCAAAATAGTAGGTGTCATTGATATTTACTGCATTTTTTATTAAGGATTTTATGTTATCCAAATTGCAGCTTTCAGCTGCAATACGTAATGCTATTCTATCTTCACTAGTTGTTTTACTTTCTATTGGTATAATTTTTGATGGTTTACAATGCTGAAACAAAAAGATAACACATATTATTGGTATTATCGAATTTACTAATAGTTTTCGAAAAATGCTGAATTTCATATCTATGATATTATTTACATTACTTGCTTAATGCAATGAGTTAGCTTTAAGAAAAATTCTTAAGATTTTTTTTGGACGTATTTTTGACAAATCTTGTATATATTAGTATACAGCTTTTTGTACAAAAACATGAAAAACCAAAGTACAGGAAAGATTCCTGTAGCAGTAATTGCTACTATGGTGATACAAACAATAGCATTGATCTGGTGGCTAGCTAAGCTCGACTTAAGAGTTCATATGCATGATAAATTTATAGAGCAAAATCAAAGGACTACAGAAATCATCTATCGTCTTGAAGAAAGGGTCAAAAACCTTGCTGAAGAAGTTAACGAGCTTGAGCAGAGACAAAAATAACTATAACAAATGACAAAGTACATTTTATCTGTAGATGGAGGAGGAATTAGAGGAATAATTCCTGCCATTATTCTAGCAGAAATTGAATCTAGGACAAAAAAGCCAATTTCCCAGATCTTTGACTTAATGGCAGGAACCTCAACCGGTGGAATTATTGTTGCTGGACTTTGTAAAAGCAATAAACTTCAATACTCTGCCAATGATTTGGTTGAACTTTACCAAGAGTATGGAGCATATATCTTTCAAGCATCACTTTGGAGAAAATCAATCGCTTCTTGGCTGAGTGGTTCTCAGTACTCATATAAAAATATGGAATTTATTCTCAACAAATACTTCGGCGAAAGCACTATGGCCGATGTCGCGAGTAATCTACTGCTCACCAGTTATGACATTCACAACAATTGTGAATTTTTCTTCAAAAGTTGGAAAGAAGAAAACATTAAGTTGAAAGATGCACTCAGAGCTACAACAGCTGCCCAACGTATTTCACACCAAAACGTCTAAAAATTAGCCAAACAGAGAGAGTGTTGATAGATGACGGAGTGTTTGCCAATAATCCAGCTGCTTGTGCATATGCAAGTGCTAAGAGGTTATTTCTAAATGATGATATTGTACTGGTATCGATAGGTACTGGCAGAACAGATAGAAGCATAGAGTATGTTAATTCAAGAAGATTTGGAAAAATAGGTTGGGTCAAGCCACTACTGAATGTGATGTTTGCTTCTGGATTGGATTGTGTTGATTATCAACTAGAGCAAGTAATAGATGATAAATATATGCGAATACAATCACAATTGCAAGTTGCATCAGCTGAGATGGATGATATAACACCTCAAAATATTAAATGTTTGCAGCAAGAAGCAAAGGCAATGATAGAAAATCATCAAAGAGTAATTGATGTGCTATCAAAATGATATAAGTTTATGAAAAAACTTTTTTTTTTCTGATGAGAGAGTTATAAAATTCAAAGCTTTTTTGATAAAAATAAACTTTTAAAAAATAATTTGGACGTTTTTTTTACCAATCTTGTATATATATAACATAAACTTGAAGCGCAGGAACTACAAAAGAAAATTCAGCTTTAAGAGAAAAAAGATAGTAAAAAAAATCTTCTAATCAAAAAAGGGATGTAATATGTTAAAAGGCATGAAATCTTTATTATACAAAAGTAAAATGTCGAAATGTTTTTTCACAATGTTACTTGCATGCTTTATTATGCCAATATGTAACGCTCAGCCACCTCAAAAAAATAACGTACATGAGTTCACATCAGCCACATGGAATACCAACGGCCCGCGCTGGAATGTTGTGCAAGTGTTGATGAATTATGGATTAGACATTTTAGCCATTCAAGAAGCTGGAAATATTGGAGATATTTCTAGTCAATTGTCTAGTCCGGCCGGCAATCGATTACAGATTTGCTTTGGAGGGTTTGACCTTGAGCCTAACTCAGACGTAGGCGTTCAGGAATATATTTGGAATACTGGATCAGGAACTTTTTATATGTATTATTACAACAATCGTTTAGATACCCCGTCAGCTCCGGGAACGAGTCAAGGGACTACTAAGCAAAATATGGCAATAATTTCCAGGCAAAGGGCAGGTGAAATTGTACTCATTCCATCTGAAGTTAGACATACACCAATAGATGCTGCGTCAGAGAACTATCAATCCCGCACTTTTATAAATCGACCAGTTTTAGGAATACGTATTGCCAATAGTGTTTTCTTTAATATTCATCCAGAACCAAATAGAACGCGTAATGAAGCTCCTGAACTGATAAACGTTATACAAAATTATATGGAGACATATTATCCTGATCAAACCTGGATGGTGATGGGAGACTTCAACAGAACTCCAGCACAACTTAGGTCAGATCTCCCTAGTGCTAATAATGGTAGGTTTATCGATATAATGAATTCAAGGCAGAACACACGATCATCAGGTGAGTTAGACTATAGCATTGTGGGTGGTCCAGCAATCCATCGAACTGCTATCATTGCAATAGTAGTACAATTACTACAGATGCAGGTGCCAAACCCCTCAGATCATAAACCTGTTAGATTTAATTAATCTCTAAATATAATACAATGGTTGAGATTGTTCATCAACTTAGTGAGTCATCGATTTATTTATATAAAATTTATAGGATTTAAGCCATCATGAAAAAATATTTGAAGTATATAAAAACATTACAACTGGCAAAGGGTATTTTGGCAGGTTCGATTTTTCTTTCATCGTACTGTTTTGCTGATGAAAATTATTTGTTAAGTGGTAAAGTCACATTAATGTCAGATAATTTTAATTATTGTGGTTTTATTTTAGATAACTATCAACAGCCTGGTATAAAAATATACAATAGAATTTTCTGTGATTTTATAAGAAAAGCTAGGGATTTTGACCAAAAAGTTACTGTTGAAATGATCGGTGATCCTAGCACTATAGATAGCATAACTAAACTCAAAGGTGTGCGTTTTTTAGACAGAAATTCCAGTTGGTTTACAAATAAAGATGGTATTGAAGAATCATATTCTTTAAAAGGCAATATAGAAGATATCTATTATAATGCTGTTAATAGTCGTTGCTATATTGCAATTAATGATCCTCGCCCATCAAAAACGAAATATAATAATAAATTTCATGAAACTAATAGTAAAAGTATATGTGAATTGGCAGAGGACGCCTTTTATCTAGGGTTAAAAGTTGAAATTCAAGCATCTTTAGACCCACATCCGGACTATGCTAATGACATTAGGATTCTTAAATTAGTAAATTCGTGTTCAAATTCAAAAAGTCACTAAATTTAATCTTCTGATGGAGGCGGAATCAGAGGAATCACTCCACTGCCATTAAGTTAAGGGAAAGAGAAGTTAAGATTGGACAAAAAATTTGAAGTGATTGATAATTATGGTAAATACTAGGGTGAATTTTTAAGAAAAGGGAGTCTGAAAAGTGCAAGTTATTTAAAAAAGTAATAATTGCAGGTTATTTTGCAAAGAATGTACTAATGCAATGATACTGAAAAGATATCTTGAATTTAAAACACATGTTTTCTAGCTCTTTTCTGTTAGTTGAGTGAACGAATATCAGATATCTTATGACGATCAACTCTTCTCCCTTTTCTTACCACTAAAGTGTTCATCAAAAATAACTGTGATAGTCGATCCATAATGCAGTCTATGTCTGACTCTGTAGAAAAAATATCAAAGGCTAAGTTTTTAATCGCATTAAATGAGACAGATTTATTGATGCTTTTTTTTAGTTTACTATTCTGTGCGCTCAATGTCTCTTCATCATCTTCTATCATGATACTTTCTAGATTACTGATGAAGATAGTTGACCAAAAATCCTGCTTGATAGTTTCAATACTTTTTCCTGTGAAATTCTCTAAATTTAATCTTCCCTTCAGCCTAGAAAAAAATGTTATTCTCTAAATTTAATCTTCCCTTCAGCCTAGAAAAAAATGTTTCTACTCCCCAGTGCAAGTAATATAATCTCTCAAACTCTTCGACTGTAAAACTTTGCTCATCTAACAGAGATGTTACTAACACTTCAACTTCTCCAGAAGAAAGTATTATTTTGACTAACCTGAATTTCATCTCATCAGGTAATCCTAGCTTTCGTAGCTGTCTTGCTACTTTAATGACACTACCACCGTACTAGATGGGCTTTCCGGCTTAAACATAGCGTTTATTTCATTGAAAGACGAACTTGGACAGCGAATTATATAATTGATTTTCCTTCCTGTAAGCTCAGCAAGAAATCGATAAGATACGTATCCTCTATCACAGATTAACAAATCGTCTGATTTTATGGATTCAAGCATACCGATCGCTAAATCAACCTCATAGCTGTCACCTCTACTTAGCACAGATTTTATTGCAATATTATTTAGCACATCGTAGCAAACTTCAAAGGTTGCACTTGTATAGTCTTCAAATCTCTGGATTCCATTCCATACTGCTCTTGAGCCAAACTCGCCTATTATTTTGTCGCTCTTTGGCAGAATCAGTATTGAAGCATCAAATGCAAGTACTCTGAAGCCATGGTGGGTTTTAAATTCCTGATCTTGGTAGTATAGGGAAACTATATCATCATTTAACTCTGAAAACGCAGTATGCTTTAGCTTCTTTCTTGCTTGAGTAAATGCACTTGCCGTAATTGTGTAATCTTTTCTTGTATGCAGAACAAACTCATTAAGCATTACTTGTAATGACTTTACACTCTTTCTAAAAATCAGGAGAAATACATTAATGAAGGGCAGCTTTCTTTTTCGTGAGAAGTCTTTTGAGGATGCTCTGTGTGCGTTTATAAAGTTTAAACTCATCAATTTATTTTTTATAAACATGATTATTCTTTTTTTTACTCATGTCATTACTTCTTTTAATTTGTGGATCTTACCTGATTTTACAATACAGTCCATCACTTTCCCTTAACTTAATGGCAGTGGGAATCACTCCTGCCATTATTCTAGCAGAAATTAGATGTAGAACAAAAAAGCCAGTTAAGATTTAATTTGGTGGGAAAGTCAATCATAAGTGTTGGAAGTGGTGGTAAAAGGATATAAAGAGCTATTATTACAGAAAAATGAGGGTAGTCATCGATCAAATAGAAGGAATACTAAGATTAATTAAAGATGATGATCTGGAAAGGCATGATGGGTCAAGCTACTACTGAATGTGATGTTTGCCTCTGGATTGTGTTGATTATCAAAAAGCTATGAAGTTTTTATTTAATTAACTTTCTAGAGCAAGTAATAGATGATAAATATATGCGAATACAATACAATTGAAAGTTGCATCAGTTGAGATGGATGATATAACACCTCAAAATATTAAATGTTTGTAGCAAGAAGCAAAGGCAATGATAGAAAGTTATCAAAGAGTAATTGATGTGCTATCAACATGATATAAGTTTATGAAAAAACTTTTTTTCTGATGAGAGAGTTATAAAATTCAAAGCTTTTTTGATAAAAATAAACTTTTAAAAAATAATTTGGACGTTTTTTCTACCAATCTTGTATATATATAACATAAACTTGAAAAAGTTTTTTAAATGTGATCTGCATTTGACAGCTTGTGTCGAGGCAAGGGACTTTTTAAAATAATGTAATATATCTCCAGAAAGAGGATAGATGGTACAAGACTATCTATCAACCAATAAATTAATCGAGGAATAAAAATGACTAAAATAACCCAGTTTGACAATCCGAATGACATCGAAAACATGGATAATCTGAAAATAAAAGTGTCAACCGGAAATCTATCACCTAAGATATACGCTAACGGCAGGAATCAGCTCGAAGTAGAAATTACCGCAAAGGCAACGAAGAAAGTTGGTGATGAAGATAAACCTCTTCACTTTTCGAAAGATACGTGGATTAGTATATTAAACTTACGCTATGCTCAATCTGACTCAAAGCTTAACCGTAAAGGCAACAGCGGCTGGTGTTTTACTGGTGACAAAAATGATTATTGCGGAGAAGTTGGGGTAAATTCAGCTTCAAAGACTTCATGTTTTAGTGTAAATGATGAAGGTACTGTTATTATCTGTATGTATGTATATGCTAACCTGACAAAGGGAGAAACTGAGCGTATCGCAGTCAGTGTGGATACCAATAACGGTAAACATTTTACCACAGCAGATAATTCGACTAGCATTGACACCATGTCTGTTACTGTTAATGCGTTACCAAAAATTGATTATAGCCTACGACAAAATATAAAATTAGATGGCATGCCTAAAAGTATAGATGATTTCAGTAAAATTGTTTCTAATATGGCAGTAAGGCGAAGTCTTAATGACCCAGAAGAATCTGTGTGGTATGTAGGAGTTAGTTCAAAGAAAAGGTTTACTATTAAACCTGCGCTTGTAGAATATGGAATGCATTTAAATTAGTTAGTCCAATTAGGAATAATGCAAACCTGTCTTCATGTAACTTTCCGGATAACATGAAACCTGACATGATTCGGGGAACAGGGGGTGCTAATTTCGATGCTCAGTTTATATTTGTTAATCAAAAAACTTATGGATTAAGTTCTAATAGTAAAATCAATGTTCATGATAATAGTAGTGCGAGAGGTTATTTATACCATTACGAGATTGGCGTAAACGATACAAGACATTATTGGGAGAAAAACTTAGATGATGGTTCTATCACCGTAGATATCTGTAATCACCGCATCCCATGGCCTGATATAATCAAATATGAATGGGAAGATCAAGGTAAATTGATTAAGTTAAATGTAATAGATAATTATGGAAATGGCGGAGTTGTTACAATCGAAGCACCTAATAATGAGCATTTATGGCCAATATTATATGTAAATGGAGAATGATAAAGTATTATGTATACACCATCGTATTATACTAGTGCTGGTAATTTCATCAGCGCTGTTCAAGGTAGCGTCGATCCACGCACCGGACTTTTTAATGTTCACCTGCCGCTAGCAAACGCTCAAGCCAATGCACTAATGGGACCAATGCTGTCACTTACCCTACTGTATTCACCTTTATCCACAGTCGATAATGGTTTCGGGAAAGGATTTCGCTTGAACTTCTCCCGGTATGATAAAAACACCAGACAGTTGTTGCTTTCCAATGGTGAAGAATACCGAATGGGTAACAATGATCAGGTGCAACAACAAAAACTCAAAAGCTTTATCTTTAAAAAACTAGATAACAACACCTGTCAGATTATCTGTAAATCTGGCCTCATAGAACATCTATCCCTACGTAGCGGTGAAATTTATGTTCCCTCACAGATTTCATCCGCTGATGGACGAACACTGAACTTAACCTGGGATTCCTCCTTCTCTCCGGCTAGGCTAACCCAGATAACCGATGATGAAGGAACACTTTTGTGCTCTGTAACCTATCCTGATATTACTTCGGCTGATACCATATTCACACTTTTACCGGGGAAGGCAAATCTTAGTTATAAAATTATCTTTAAGTTCCATAATGGAATGCTAGAAAAAGTTACCAGTGAGGCAGTTAACCCCGGTCTGGTCTGGTCCTTTGGATACGAGTATATTGGTCCACAAAAAAAATTATTTGGCGATTACAGATGTTCGTTCACCCACTGGGCTGATAGAAAAAGTTAGCTACTATACTCAAGCTGAAGACAGAATGGCTTTTCCTGATACTGCCAATCTAACTCCACTACCATGTGTACATCAGCACACGCTTATTCCTGGTGGGGGAATCCTCCAAGTGTTACTATATGGTCTTACACGCAAGAAAATTATCTGGGGAAAGATGCTCCTTTCAATCAGTGGCAACCGGACCAGGACCAGATGTTGAATATACTGCTTGCCAATTATCAATATGGTTCAACTGCGGAACATCAAAATGCAGATGGGTTAAGTAAGGTAACCAGGCGTTATAACTCCTATCACCTACTGATATCTGAAACAATTGTTAGGAAAGGAAAAAAATACGTCAGTGAAACCGAGTATTACGCAAAAGCGGGTGTCAATTTTAATAACCAACACACCCAGTATGCATTACCAAAAAAGCGGACAGAGTCTTGGTCTGAGCTCAGCGAGCAATGTGTAACCTCCTCCCGTACCATGGTGACGCATTATCAATTTGATGAATTGGAAATCCTGTTTACCAGGAAACGTCGGACGGGACGATTAGTGAATATACCTATTATCCTGCAACAGGAGAAGGAAGTAACTGTCCGGCAGACCCGTATGGGTTTACCCGGTATTTAAAAATACAAACTGTTACACCACCGAAAAAAAAGTGGTAATGAACCAGCAAGCATGACTCGTTACAGTTGGCAGAAGTTGGAGTCATTAACGAGTAACAGATACGCAGTAGTGCAGAAGACTATGGAGCAGACTATAGGTAATAGAAGTAGCCTGACTAATAATACCTATTACTCTGAAAAAAGATTATCAGCACTATATGGTCGAATTAATTGCCAAGATGTTACTTTGACACCCGATATCAACCAAGCAAGAACGTTTACAAGCAAAGAGATATTTACGTATGTAATTAGTAAGGCATCCGATCAAATCCTAGAATGCCGTGAGTTCAATGGACACGATGGTTTAACCGCAAAAAAAAAACGACAGTTCGGCATATGTGGCACGGCACAGTGATGTCTGAAATCACTCCACAAAATGTGGAGATTCGTTATTGCTATGACACTCTGGGTCGAATAACACGCCGTACCTTATGTCCAGATTCCGAGTATGAAAATACCAGCACATGGGAATATGGTATTAGTAAAGAAGAAGGTCCCTATTCAATAGAAACTGATGCATCAGGGAATAAAAATAAAACGCATTTTGACGGTGCTGGACGTGCTATCAATCAGCAAAGATTTGATGTAGATACTGCTGCGTGGTATGGAGGCTTTTTCTGCACCATAATCCTCTAGGTGAAGTAATCTCCTGCACGGTAAGGGACTGGCTGCCAGGTGGTACCGATGTTTTCCCTTTGACATCAAACGTTACCTATGGTGGATGGGGAGAAAAGAAAGAAGTTGCATTTTCTGACGGTAGAAAAACACTGCAACAGACTGACCCCATTACTCTCACCCAGACGGTTTATAGCCAAGCCACAGGTATAACAAGCGGCAGCATAACCACGGTACTGGATGAAAAAAGTCAACTGCCGATTAGTAAAGTACTAAAAGAAGACCCAAACGGCAAACAAATATACAGCTCGAGCCACTATACCTGGAACGGGCTCGGCCAGCTATGTGAGGAAAAAGATGAACTGGGTCATATTACGAAAAGAACCTATGATGAATATGGTCGAGTGTTAACACAAATTCTGCCTGATGGTACTATCGTGAGCCGAACCTATGCACCTCACCTAACCGGTAATCAGGTCGTTTCCATAAGCGTCTCTGGGCGTGATACTAATGGTACTTTCCGGACCTGGAAGCTTGGCACTCAAACTTTTGACAGTCTGGGAAGGATAACAAAATGTGTTAGCGGTGGTCGCACCACTTTATACAGTTATCAGGGAGCATCGCCAGGGCCGTCAACTGTTACCCTACCATCTGGTAAAACTGTGAAATACAACTACATTCCAGCACTGGGCAATTTAGTTAGCAGCATTGTTACTGATGGTATCACCCAAACATTCAACTATAATAAGAAAACCGGGAAATTGCTGGAAGCTCAGGAAGCCAGCTCAAAGCTTGAGAATACCTGGTCAAAGGCCGGTAAGCTAAAGGAGGAGGCATTTTCGCATGATGGGCAGAACCGTAAAGCAAAGTATACTTATACACTAAATGGGGCTCCTATCTCCTATACCGATGTTACCGACAAAAAGACTCAGTACAGTATGGATGCTCATGGTCGAGTAACCAGTATTACCGATGATACATTGATAGTTAGCATATCTTATGACGATTTGGGGCGGTTAAAAAAGCAAACTGTTCGCGACATTGCCTCCACCTCATGGCTGACCACCGCCCTAAACTATGATAGCTTTGGTCGCGAAATTACGCGTACGTTGACTAACAACTCTAAAATGACACTGGTATTGTCACAGAAATGGAAAAAATGGTCTCCTTGCCGAACGCACTACGCAGAAAAATAATGTTGAACTACGCAAAGAGCAATATGACTATGACGACCGTAATCGATTAATCAGTTATAGCGCATCAGGTAGTAGCCTTCCTGTTGATGCCTATGGTCATTTAATGACAGCGCAGAATTACACCTACGATGCACTGAATAACCTTACATCCGTGTTTACTTGGCTTTCTGACGGGCGCGCAAACAAAGCAAAGTATAGTTATGACAATAGTAGTGACCCGACGCAGTTGACAAAGATCACCAATTCACACCTAGAGTATCCAGTAGATATCATTCTAACCTATGACGCTGAAGGTAGGATGAACCGTGATGAAACTGGCAAAATACTGACCTATGACGTAATGGGACGTCTGACTAGCGTTAGCGGAAACAATGGCCGCTCAGGCACCTATGGTTATGATGCGTTGAACCGCTTGATTACCCGCAACACCGGCAACAATGATATTGTGGAATTATATTACCGTGGGGCTGAACTGGTCAATGAAGTTACCGCATCAGCAAACAAGGAAACCAGACTGATTAAAACAGGTCATACCTGCCTGGCTATAAGTGACGACAAGGGCCTGACTCTAACGAATGGAGACAATAATGACAGTCTATTGTGGTCCGAAAATGCTAGCACCTCAGACAAAGAAGGTCAGCTCCACGTCTGGTCACCTTACGGCAGTGGTACACCCGACAACAGACTACTAGGCTTTAACGGTGAACGTGTTGACCCGGTAAGCGGTACTTATCATCTGGGTAATGGTTACCGCGCTTACAGTCCAGTTTTGATGCGCTTTAACTGTCCAGATAGCTTGAGCCCATTTGGTGCTGGCGGTATTAACCCTTATGCCTACTGTGCTGGCGACCCAATAAACCACACAGACCCGTCAGGTCATCTTAGCTGGCAGGGTATTGTTGGAATAGTGGCTGGAGCGATAGGGCTTGCTTTTGCAGTGTATACAGCTGGATCATCAATAGCTGCGGCTGGCGGGGTAATGGCGGCCATCAGTTCAGCCTCGGCTCCATCATTTGCTATTGATGTTTTTGGTGTTGCATCGGACATCACGGCGATAGCCAGCGGTGCAACAGAGGAAGCTAGTCCTGAAGCTTCTTCGATACTAAGCTGGATATCACTAGCCATGGGACTGACTGGAATGGCTGTTGGTATTGGTATGGGATTGCGAGTTTATCGTGGAAAAACGGGGTATAGATATAGAGGAGACAGTTATCAGGGACATTCAATCTATGAAGAAGCCTGGTTTGAAGACGTCCATGATGCTGTGGTCCGAGAATTAAAAAACAAAAGAATATCACCGAAATGGCATATAATTGAGCACAATAATGCCCTGAAGTTTGGTGCAGACACTCAAATAACAAGTAGTGATATTACTATTCCAATCAAACATTTATCCAAGATTCAAGAGGATCAACGTTCAATTATTATTTTAAGCGGCGGTCATGGTAATGAGTTTGGTGCTAACTGGACCAGAGTAAGAGATAGCGGTCCTCCTGGACCTTTACCACATATTATTAGGTCTCCCTGGCAGCATGATCCTGATTTTTGGGTTGAAGATGTTGAAAGATTTGTAGGAGATAAAAAATTTCAATCACTACGGAGTAGGATTAGTATAGTTGATATTTCTGAAATGAGCGTTTATAAATTCAGAGACATTATTTG
The DNA here is from genome assembly GCF_947251825.1 of Wolbachia endosymbiont (group B) of Camptogramma bilineatum. NCBI lineage: Bacteria > Pseudomonadati > Pseudomonadota > Alphaproteobacteria > Rickettsiales > Anaplasmataceae > Wolbachia > Wolbachia endosymbiont (group B) of Camptogramma bilineatum. Next base: position 1,236,490 of record NZ_OX366391.1, on the reverse strand, counting down.
CAGCGATAGTCATGTTATTCTTGGATTTTGTTTTGGACGGAACGATAAAGCACTTCGATATTTCCTGGGTATAAATTCAGTTATTTCATATGTAAACCCTCCCAAGTTATAACTATAGTATTTCCTAAAGTAAATGATAAAGGTATAATAAAGTATTTGAGTTATAATGGCATATAGTGTGGATTTAAGGGAAAAGGCAGTATTGATGATAGAAAAAGGTAAGACAAAGGTTGAGGTAGCAGAGCTTATGGAGATAGGAATAGCAACTCTGTACCGTTGGTTAAAAAAGAAAGCTGCTGGTGAAAGCCTCAAGCCATCTAAAAACGGTAGCTTTATTCGAAAAATAGACCCCAAAATACTCGAAGAATATGTTACAAAGAATCCAGATCATACTCTGGCAGAGATGAAACAAAATCTTGGATTTGGAATAAACTCAATTTGGTATAGACTAAAACAGCTAAAAATTACTTTAAAAAAAAGTCACACTATATCAAGAGCGCAATCAAGAAGATAGGGAGCAATTTATTGATAAAATCTCAAAAATAGACCATTCCAGCATCTTATATATAGATGAAGCAGGAGTTGATAATAAGTTATACCGAGAATATGGACGCGCTCCAAGAGGAAAGAAAATTTATGCAGATATTCCAGGGAGAACTCGAGAGAGAATCAGTATAGTAGCCGGGTGGATTGGAAAGAGATTTATTGCACCAATGACTTTCAAAGGTGGGTGTGACAAAGAGGTATTCAATACATGGTTGGAGAAGATGTTATTACCTACATTGCCACTTGGCACAACTATAGTTATGGATAATGCTACATTTCATAAGACCACTAAAACAAAATCATTAATAGAGTCTTTTGGCTGTCATTTGCTGTATCTTCCAACATATTCACCAGATTTGAATCCTATAGAATACTGTTGGCATACCATCAAAAGCCGCCTCAGACCTCTCATGTATAAATATACAGACTTACAGCTTTTGGTTGGTAATACCATAATGGAACTTTATCATCCATTTTAGAAAATACTATAGTTGATGCTGGCTACACAGGAGAAAATTTTGCAACACAAATAAAAGCAACTATTGGCGCTACCGTTGAAGTATAGCCCTTCCCATAATAGTCCAAAAAGGTCATAAGAAGGAAGAATCGACAGCATGACGAAAAGATTTGAATAGAGAAATGTTTTTCCTGATTCTGTTTTTTATAGCAAACCAATTATGCTCAATTTTGTTAAAATCTGGAGAATACGGAGGCAGATATAAAATTTCTGCACCAACCCCTTTAGCAAGTTCGGTAATCTTATTAGACTTATGAAAAGTAGCATTATCAAGGATAACAGTTTGTCCAGGTTCCAAAATCGGTGTCAGAAACTGCTCAAACCATTTATTAAAGATATCCATATTGCAGTGGCCTTCAAAGGTTAACGGAGCAATTATTTTTCTTCCACTTAAGGCTGCAACCATGCTAATTCGTTGAGTTTTCTTCCCAGATTTTAGGGCATAAAACCGCTGTCCTTTCTGGCAATACCCATAGGTTCAGTGTTATCAATGCCAGACTCATCTATATACACTAATTCTTTAGGTTCTTTTGTTGCTATAACCTTTGAAAATTGAGCTCGCTTTTCTTCATTTCTTTCTTTATATCCGTAGGTCTTTTTTTTCTTGTGAATCCTATATTTTTAAGTGCTCGATGAATTGTTTGTCTACTAATATTGCCCCAGCATCTCTGACTGAGTTTTGCCACCTTGCTCATTTGCAAATTCGGCAAATGCATTCCAGTCGGTAATTTTATGCCACGCTTCCAGGCTTTTTTGACTGAAAATCTCCCGTTTTCTCACGTCTTTTCTTCCACTCATATAAAGTTGTTTTTCCGATCTTAAATCTCTTGGCAACAGTTTCTCCACTCTCCCCTTCATCCAACGCTTCCATTACCTTTTTCCTTAAGTCATAACTATATGCTACTGGCATCCTTACCTTCACTACTATAAATCTACATCTTACTCTTTTTGGACTATTATGGGAAGCGCTATAATAAAGCGAAACGAATTACACACCTTTGTCGTATTGCCGAAAAGATGGGTTGTTGAGAGATCTTTTGCTTGGTTGCAAAAATGTAGGCGATTGTGGAAAAATTGCGAGCGGAAACTCAACACTAGCCTACAAATGCTCTTTCTTGCTTTCGCTGCTTTGCTTCTGAAAAGATTATGAACAGGCTCTAAGAAACTTTACAATCTCAATATGACCTCCTTTAGAAGCATGATGTAAAGCTGTCCAATTATTTCTATCTTTGCTATCAATAGTAGCTTCTTTTTCTTCAATCAAGTATTGTACAACATTAAGGCTATTGCTTGCAGCAGCATCCACTTATTTTCCCCTTGTTCATTAACACTTAATCCTTGTTGATCGATAAAAAATTCTACAATATCCTTGTGTGTAATAGTTTAGACTTGATCTGACAGTCATGAATTATCTGACAGAAGAATCGACGAAGTCAAAACCGATATCAGAATCTGTTTTAATGTTATCAATATTTTTTTGGTAAGCAATATGCATACTATCAAAAAAGGTCTGCATAGGAGTCTTACCATAGCAATACTTACCGGAATGAGGTCTAGTTCTGTTGTAAGAATGCAACCAATGATCGACATCTAACTGAAGCTCCTCCAAAGTACTATAAATCTTTTTCCTGAAGATAATATTGTAACATTCATCTTGCATAGTTCTATGAAACCTTTCACATATACCATTAGTCTGTGGAGAGTAAGCTTTGGTTCTAGAATGATCAATATTTTCTACTCCCAAATATAACTGGTAAGCATGATTTCCTGGCTTGCCACAATACTCTGTACCACGATCAGTTAAAATGCGTAGCAATGGAACTTTCTGTTCGTCAAAAAATGGTATAACTCTATCATTGAGAAGATCTGCAGCTGTGATAGCAGTTTTCTCCGTATAAAGTTTAGCAAAGGCCACTCTAGAGTAGGTATCAATAAAAGTTTGTTGATAAATTCGTCCAATACCTTTGATATTACCTACATAATAGGTATCTTGACTACCTAAGTATCCAGGGTGTTGTGTCTCAATTTCGCCATTGGCCTCTTTTTGTTCCTTGGTTTTTTCTAAAGCAGCAACTTGCTCCTCTGTCAAAATTATACCGTCTTGGATCACCTTCGCTTCCAGTGCTTTCAATCTCTTTTTAAAATTTTCGAGGTCGTTTCTTTGCCATATTGACCTTATCCCGCTAGCAGATATTAGAATTCCTTTTTTCTTTAACTCATTAGCTGCTCTTTCTTGTCCATATGCTGGAAACTCTACTGCTATTTTAACTACTGCTTCTTCTGTATCCTTTGGTACTCTATTGGCAAGTAATGGTTTGCTTTTGTTTATCTCATATAATGCTTTTTCTCCTCCTGCTTCATACAGTTCTTTAAAACGGTAAAATGTATCTCTCGAATATCCCATCACTTTACATGCCTGTGATACATTCCCTAATTGTTTTGCAACCCAACTTTGGTTTTAGTATTTTTTTTTGTGTTATACTCATATCTGACACTCCTTTAAAATTTATTTATATTTTTATCTTACTTTATTAGTCTGTCAGATCAAGTCTAAACTATTACACCTTATGCCCATTTTTTGCAGCAATGTGCAAAGGTTTTTCCCTACTATCTGCTCTTGCGTTTACATTTGCTTTTTTTTTCTACCAGAAATTCTGCTGCTTTTGTATAACCGTTGCAAGCAGCATAATGGAGTGGTGTCCAGTTATTCAGATCTGAATAGTTAACATCAATCTCATTTGCAAAAAGACCTTTAATCTTATTAATGTCATCACCAAAGTTATCTCCTCTTACAGCATTGAATAGCTCTCTACTCCGCAATAACTTTGCCACCTCCCTGTGACTATCTCCTTTTTCAACAGCAAGTTGCAACGGCGTTTCTCCACTTAAACCCGTAGCGCCAATATTTGCTCCTTTTTCTATAAGAAATTTTACTACCGGTAATCGATTTTTATAAACGGCATAGTGAAGCGGTGTCCAGTTATTTTTTCCTACTTCATCAATATTTGCTTGCTTACTCAGAAAAAGCTCTACCACGTCACCTTTGCCATAAGTAGCAGCAAGATGTAAAGGTGTATTTCCGTCAGAATCTTTAGCGTTAACAACATTTGGATCTTTATTGATAAGTTCTGTTGCTAGCGTTTTATACCCTAAGCTAGCAGCGTAATGTAACGGCTGCCATCCATTTTTCTCGTATGAATAATTAAGATTTTGAATATATTTTCTGACCTTTGATACATCATTTTTCCTTATAGCATCAATCAACGCCTTGCCCTGCAACATTGCTTTAACTTCTTGCCGATTACTTTCACCTTGGGAAAGCTGTTGAGCAAGGTCAAGTGGAGTTACACTATTAGAATTTTCAGCATAAATATCTGCTTCTTTTTTTATCAAAAACTTTACTAAATCGCTGCTACCTTTGTTAACAGCATGATGTAGCGGTGTCCAATTATCCTTTCCTTGATCATTAATATCTAGTCCCTTCTCATCAATGAAGAATTTTACAATTTTTGTATGTGCATGGCTGGACGCAATATGTAAGGGTTTATCTCCATCATTAGTTGTAGCATTAATGTTTGCTCCTCTTTCCACTAGTAGCTTTACCAGCTCTTGAGCTTCTGTTTTTTTATTAGCAATATAATGTAACGGGGTCCATCCGTTGTTATCTTCACGGTTAATTTCAGCTCCTTCCTCAAGGCATTTTTTGATCTTATTAATATTTCCTTCTTCTATTGAATTAAGCAATGCTCTACTCAATAATAACCGTGTTGTTGCCTGATGGTCTTTTTCTTTAGCTAATTGTAACGGTGTCTTGTTACCAGAATTTATAGCTTCAATATTTGCTTCCTTTTCAAGAAGAAGCTCTACAATATTTTTATGACCTTGATCAGCAGCAATATGTAAAGGCGTATTTCTCTCATAGTCTTTAGCATTAATAACACTTAAATCCTCTGCTATGAGCACTTCTGCTGAAGATTTATAACCTAAACTTGCAGCATAGTGTAATGGAGTCCACTTATTACTTTCATACAGATAACTAACTTTAGCTTTCCTCTCAATAAGATTTGAGACTTCTGTAATATCATTCTGCTTTACAGCATCAATTAATGCCTTACCTAGCAGTATTTCTTTCACTTTTTCATAGTCCTTGTCTTTAATGAGGTCAAATGGAGTTTTATTGCCATAATTTTTAGCATTGATATTTGCTCCCTTTTTCTCTACTAAGTACCTAACGACATCAACGCGATTACTTTCAGCAGCATAATGTAGGGGTGTCCAATTATCCTTTCCTTGATCATTAACACTTAGTTTTTTTTCATCCAAAAAGAACTTTACAATATTTTCATGTCCGTTTCTTGCAGCAATGTGCAAGGGCTTATTATTATCAGAATTTCTAGAATTAATGTCTGCATTTTTATCTACTAAAAACCTTACAAATTCCAAATCATCTACTGTTCTATTAGAAGCATAATGTAAGGCTGTCCAACCATTCTGATCTTTATAATCAATTTCTCCTTTTTTAAGACATTCCTGAACTTTTTTACTACTTCCTTCCTTTGCAGCATCAAGCAATGCTTTATTTTGTCGTAACTTTTCCCTTTCTGATTCTTTTCCCCTCAAAAATTCTGTAATAGATTGAAACCTATTTTCCTCAGCAAGCTGTAATGGTGTTTTACCAACAGGATTTTTTTTGCTAATATCTGCTCCATTTTCTACGAGGAATACCACAACTGAGTACTTACCTTCTTCAGAAGCGTAATGCAATGGTGTCCAAGCACCATTAGCTAGAGCATCAATCGTTGCGTTTTTTCCTACTAAAAACTTTGCCATCTCAAGTTCACCTTTTTTAGCGGCATAGTGAAGTGGCGTCACGTAATCTTTTCCTGGATCATTAACATCCATTTTTTTCTCATTAATAAAAAACTCTACGATTTTTGTATGTCCATTATCTGCAGCAATATGTATAGGCTTCTGCTGAGCATTGGTTTTACCATCGATAAGGTTTATACCTGTTAAGTTTGCTAAAAATTCTGTAGCGTTTAAGTTGCCATACTGAGCAGTATAGTGTAGCAAATTCCACCCATCTACGTCAGAATGCCCAGCAATAGTCACATTATCGTTTATAAGTTCTACAACTTTTCTGTTATTATTATTTCTTATAGCTTGTTTTATATTTTCAAACTGCTCTGATGGCATCTAACCCTCTCTAAAATTGACAAAATCCTCACCAAAAAGCTCTTTGCATTAATAGGTTATGTATAAACATTTTACAGTGCAATATTTATTTTAAAAATGCAAGTTTTGGATTAAAGGAAAACAGAAAAGACCGGAAAGTAGAGTAAACTCAATAATTACAAAATAGAATACAGTCTTCTGGAATAAAGTAATTTCCTGCGCGAAACAGCGCTATCCATGTTAAAGAATTAAAAAATGGAATTGCTGTCTTTCTATAGTATAAAGTACAAATAACTGATTAGGTGGCTTGAGGAAAGAATACTAAAACAATACCTTAACTTCTCTACTCTGAGATTGACGTGCATTTAACATCCCATTTGAAGCCTGTGTTAGCAAGAGCTTTAATCACTAAATGAACAATATCGCGCAATGCTTCATCCTTAATTTTTCTATATTCCCTTACTAATCGGGATATTTCTTCGCTGCCCACATCGCTACGAAAGGCCTTATCATGCAAATCTTCAGAGGCTTTGGTAAAAAAATATGACATATCAACTGACAAAGCTTCTGCCAAATTATACAATCTATCAACTACAAGCCTTACCTCTCCAGTTTCATATCCTTGTATATGCTGAAATGAAATTCCAAGCTTCTTTCCTAAGTCTCTTTGACTAAAACCACACATTAACCTTCTTTTCCTTATTCTTTCCCCTATTTGTTTATCGATAGGATGTTGTATAGTCATTTTACGTATCAGGTAATATTAACTATGTATTATCACTTTGAGAAAAAGATTTTACCAATATATAAACTGCACTACGTAACCTTTTGCTCTTAATTTCGTTATATCCTTTAACTAACTTTAACACCTCTTCATCATAAGCTTCATGTGAGTCAGCATGCATATCAGTAAAAAAGTTAGCAACATCAATAGATAGAGCTTTTGCTAAGTCATATATCCTACTGGCTAAAACACAATTTGAACCATTTTCGTATTTTTGTATCTGTCTGTATGAAACACCTATTCTCTTTCCTAATTCGGTCTGTGTCAAACCACGATCTAACCTAAGTTGTTTTATTTTTTTACCTAATTGTATGCGATCCACCTTTAATTTTAGCTATTCAATTTACAACAAATTTTATGAAAAAGCTAGCAAAGTAATTGCTTTAATAATTTCTGCCTCTCGCTAATTAAATCGCTTGGCCTTACGTGTTTTTTCTCAATTTCCCTCATCTCTTTTTCTCGCTCTGCAATGCTATTTCTTATTACTTCAGCTGAATATCTACTTTTGCCACCTGTAAACTCTGATCTTAATCTCCTAACCTTATATTCGAGCTCAGCAAATTTTTCATGTTTTTCAAGGAGTTCTATCATGTGACTGATTTCAGAATTTAGCTTTTTTTCCTCAATATCTCTCACAATAAAAGAAAGGAGAAGCTTATCTATTTGGTAATCAATATTTGGTTGATCGGCAAATAGATTAATTAGGGCTTTTACATCAGTAGGATTTGCAACTAATAAGCTAAAATTACTATATAAAAAACTATAGAACTTTATCATCTTCTCAAGATAATTTTTCATATCCTGTGATAATGGTAATTCTTTGCTGATTCCTGACAGCGATATTTTCAATTCTTCCAAGTATTTCGTATCAAAATTACTTACTTCTGTAGGTGAAAGAATCATCAGCAGCTTTTTTACAAGCTCAACATCATTTGACTTAACTACATTATAAAGAGCTTTTTCCTTATCTTCTTTTAAATCATAAAGTTCTGATGAGTTATCTGTGCTGAACAGATATTCAGTATTTCCCTGAGGAGAGTAGATTAAAATGTCCACTTCTCTTAGCGGGTGGTCATCATTAAACTTTTCTAGTAACTGCTTATCGGTAATTTCCTCTATCGCTACAGCTGCTTTACTGATCCTTTTCAGCTCAGAAACATTATCTCTTGAATTTTCAAGTATATCTTTAGCCTTGTCTAGCAGCTGCTCATATAGAACTATTTTTTCTTTATTATCAAGTAGCTGACAATGCTTTTTCAGCTTTTCAGTAGAGTAAGATAGGAGATCCATTTCTTTCAATTTTATAATCACAATACCCCATTTTTGTTGAAACTGAAATAATTTTTATAGGATGTGTTTTTCTAGTGTAAATGCCTGTAAAGTTTGTTATTGCAATATACAGTAAATCAATAAGTCGTATAGCGTTAACAATTAAATAACATTTATCACGTTATGATCGAATAGTAATAAGATTAAGTGAGGGTTACAATGAAAAAAATAAAAAGTAAAAAATTGTCTAGTAAAATGTTAAAAGCGGTAGAGCGAATAGCAAAAGAAGGGTTGTTACCTAATTTTATAAAAGCTGCTCCAACAGCAAATAAAAAGATCAGTAAACTACCTGTCTTGTCATATCCTGAGGAGCTCAATCCATTTCGATCAGCTTTATCCAAGATAAGGCTAAGTGAATATGAAAATATGAAACTAAATGAATTCTTGGAAAAAGCTATTGCAGCTAAAAATATAAACAAGTTAAGTAAAGTTGTTGATGAAGCTTTGGATTTAGGAATAAGAATAAATGCTGCAATAAAAATGGCTTTAGCTTCGCTAACGTTACAATGTTTAAGATGTATCGTGATGGATTCAAAGGAAATAAACAAGAGGATATAATCAGGAAGTTAGCTTTAAATGGGGCAGATTTTAATGTACAAGTTGATAATAAAATAACTGAAATTTATCAAAAGGTGCAAAAAGAAATTGAGCCACAAATATATGATCTACTCAAAAAGCTCAGGGAAGTTGGAGAGAACGCTACTATAGAAGGAACTGTTGAAAATATAGAAATTGATAATAAGACCTTCTATATAGAATTTTCACATAGCTGCATAGTTGATGTTGCAAAAGTTGTAGAAGGTGCAAAAAATTTAGGCTTAAGTAAAGGAGACTTAAACCTTGGTGGCAATATCCTAAAAATAGGTGATGGTGAAGTTGAAGTCAAAACTGGGAAAGACGGCAAAAGAAACTACGTGGATATATCAGATAGCAGTGCTTTTACAGTAACACTTTGCACTAGCCTAGGAGAGCTAAATTTAATGGTATATCATGACACAGAAGACTATCATCAAGTACAAGTTGAGGTAGAAGATGAAGAAATGTGGAATGAGTTGCAAAAAATAGGAGAAATCGTAGGACAAGGTTGTTTATTTGGTGGCATGTCTGTTAAAGAAGCAGTAGAAAAAGGCAGTTTTACTAGGTGTGGAAGATGGGGCGATCCAAATTCTAAGAGTAGTGAGACTTTTTCTTGGGTAGATAAATTAAAAAATGATAAAACGACATCTGTAGGACGTTTTTGATTGATGGCTATGTTTTACATAGCCATAATTATTGCAAAGTAAAGTAGTTCTTGGAATTTAATCAAGATTACCATAAAAAATTTACCTTAACTAGCATTGCTTGTAGAAGTGGATTGAAGATATATTCAGGCAATATTATTTATTGGCAAGCGCTTTTATCACTGAATGCACAATATTACGCAACGTTTCATCCTTAATTTTCCTGTATTCCCTCACTAGCCTTGATATTTCTTCACTACCCACATCGCTACAAAAGGCCTTATCGTGTAAGTCTTCAGAAGCTTTGGTAAAAAAATATGACATATCAACGGACAAAGCTTCTGCCAAATTGTACAATCTATCAATTACAAGCCTTACCTATCCAGTTTCATATCCTTGTATATGCTGAAATGAAATTCCAAGCTTTTTTCCCAAATCCCTTTGACTAAAACCACACATTAACCTTCGCTTTCTTATTCTTTCACCTATTTGTTTATCAATAGGATGTTGTGTATCCATTTGTTAATGTCTTAATTCATATATACAAACAATACTAACTTTCATTGTAACCTTGAGAAAAAGATTTTACTAACGTATAAACTACACTACGCAGCCTTTTACTCTTAATTTTATTATATTCTTTAACTAATTTTAGTATTTCTTCATCATAACTTTCATGTGAGTCAGTATGCATAACAGTAAAGAAATCAGCAACATCTATCGATAGTGCTTTTGCTAAATCATATAATCTACTGGCCAAAACACAATTTGAACCATTTTCGTACCTTTGTATCTGCCTATATGAAACACCTATTCTTTTTCCTAACTCAGTTTGTGTTAAACCACAGTATAACCTAAGTTCCTTTATTTTTTTGCCTAATTCCACTTTTTATTACTAATTTTAGCTGTTCAAGCTTATATTAAATTTTTTAATTTATGAAGTGGAAAAAAAGAAGGAAAGCTAGAGAACTTTCCTTCCAGTCTAAAGATTACAATAAACCACTGTTATAAAAACTAAAATGGCTCTTCTGTGTTACGATTATATGATCTATTAATTTCATTCCTACATTTTCACAGGTTGCAGCTAATGTAAGTGTGTTATCTTCATCCTCTTTAGATGGCTCTATATCTCCACTTGGATGATTATGTGAAATTGCAACAGATGCTGCGTCAATCAGTAATCCCTGTTTGATTATTTCCCTCACATATAGAGGGACTCTATCTATAGTTCCACAGTCTTGAACATACTCATATATTAAATGACCACTTCGATCTAAGTATACCACTCGTAAGCTTTCCTTTCTTGACTGTCCTATTGCTGCTTTAAAGTATTTTAGTAGCTCTTCTCTATTATCAAGAATCGACAGCTTTTTTAACTTACCTTTCAATATCCTATCGAAAATCTCTTTCAGGCAAAAGATATTTGCTATTGCTCCATCGTTCATTCCTGTAACATTTTTTAGCTCGTGAAGATCAGCATTAATTACCCTTCCTAAACTACTAAAGAGCTCCATTAGCTTTTTGGCAACTTCTCTTCCTTCTGTGTATGCAGATAGATTACGTTCCAGTAGCTCATGGTCAAGCAAAGACCTACCTCTGCTTGATAGAATACGAGTTTCTAATTTTTCTTTTCTCTCACTATTATTCATAAAAACCTCCAAGATCAACATTATATACAAATTCAACGCCAGCTTTCTGACGCAGGAGTTCTCGAGGAATAACCCTCTTGAACTCTAAATTTGCAATGTTGTCCTTGTTGCTTTAAAAGCTGGAATACCATTTGCTATGTGAATTTGTGCATTAACATTTACTGTGCTGGTTCCCTGAAGTGCAACGGTATTTATATTTGCAATCATACTATATTATACAAAGTTATTAATATAGTATATTGATAAAGTAACGAAGTAAACGGTAGCTGTTAAAAGTGGTTTAATTTAGCAAAAAAGTGTAGTACTCTATCACTTTGCTGATTATATATGTTTATAAGAATAATCGCTTTTCTTTTGCTATATTCAAGCGCAGTTTTCTGTAGTGATTGTAACTTTAACTTACCATATCGTGGGCTCAGTTGTGATTTGGATCTATCATATAGAAATTTAAGTAATATAAAGAAATTATTGAATAACAAAGATAAGTTTGTTGCACTTACGTTTGATGATGGACCGTCTTATAATAGAGCGGGAGATATTATTAATATTCTGGAGAGCAATAAAACAAAAGCGACATTTTTTGTGCTTGGTGGACGTATAAATAAAAAAACATATGAGATAGTAAAGAAAATCCATGAAGCAGGTCATGAGTTAGGCAATCACTCTTGGTCGCATAGGAAGTTGACATCACTTTCAAGTGAGGAACAATTGCAAGAGCTGGAAAAGACAAATATAGCAATTAAAAATGTAACAGAACAGAATGTAAAATGGTTTCGTCCACCATATGGATGTCACAATGATAATTTGATCGAAAATACTAATCGATTAAATATGTGTTCCATACTATGGACAGTTGATTCTCTGGATTGGCAAGGTGATAAATCAGAGATTTTGGTTGAAAGAGTTTTAAGCAATGTACATAATGGAGCGATTATATTGTTCCATGATCACGATAACAAATCAAATACAGTTGAAGCTTTACCTCAGATTATTGAAATACTAAAAAAATCGGGTTACAAACTTGTTACCTTAAGTGAGTGGGAAGAAAGGGTTTGTGATGTAGTGAAAGCTAGAAATGTGCCAATAAAAGGAGGATGAGTGCGTTCTAAAGGAATTCTATGTGGACAAAAAACAAGGTCTTCAACCGCAGGGCATTCATATTAGGTGGTATTCAGCTTACTATTTCTGCTATTTTTAGTTATAGGTTGTATACTTTACAAGTACGAGATAGACAAAAATATGAAGTGCTATCCAATAATAATAGGATAAAAGTTGTTACTATTGTGCCTAAACGAGGCAGGATTTTGGATAGGAATAGCGTTGAACTCGCAGTAAACAAAATTTCGTATATTGTTTTATTTGATGGGCAAAAAACCTTTACTAGGGAAGTTGATTTTCAGATGTTATCAGAAATTAAACCTGATGCAACAAAATCATCAGATACAAAAATAACTGCTCTTTATAAACGTTATTACCCGTTTGGTTCGATATGTTCTCATATAATCGGATATACAAAAAGACAGCAAGACATAAATGAAGCAGGGGTTAGTGGAATTGAATATACATATGATCATGTATTAAAAGGCAAGACCGGAAAATCTGAGCAGGAAATAAATTCTAAGAAGCGTATCATGAGAGAGTTATCTAGCATACCGAAGCAAGACGGACAAGATATACAGCTGACAATTGATGTTGATTTACAGAAGAAAATTGCAGAGATATTTAAAGACCACCAAGGTTCCACAGTGGTAATTGATGTAAATAACGGAGAAATTTTAGCATTATATAATTCACCTTCTTACGATAATAATCTTTTCACTAGCAGATTATCAAATGAAACTTGGAAAAATTTAAACAATCTTTCATTACCGCTTGTAAACCGTGCATTATCATATCAAATTCCACCTGGTTCAATATTTAAAATAATAGATGCGCTTGAGGGTTTAAAAGATGGAATAATAACACCAGAAGAAAAGTTCTCGTGTAGGGGCTATATGAAAATAGGTGAACGAAAATTTCGTTGCCTAAAAAGCAAAGTCCATGGATATGTATCTTTAAACGAGGCAATGGCCTTCTCATGCAACACTTACTTTTATAATATAGGAAAAAAAATAAATGTAGATTCTCTACTAGAAATGGCTAGCAAATTTGGTATAGGAAGTGGACCATTAATTGGAATGTTTAAGGAAGAAGCTCCGGGATTGTTGCCTGATGTGGATTGGCGTGCACGCAAGCTATATTCAGAGTGGTATTTAGGTGATACCATTAACTTAGTTATAGGACAAGGGTATTTACTTACAACGCCATTACAGCTTGCGGTTCTTGCAGCGAGGGTTGCAACAGGAAAGGAGGTAATTCCCCACATTGAGATGAGTAAATCAGGGCAAGACTTTCTTGATATTGATGTGAATCATGAGCATCTTAGTGTGGTTCGAAAAGCTATGTTTGACGTGGTGAATTCTAACTATAGAAAAGGACTAGGCAGTATACAAATTGCTGGCAAAACCGGAACACCAGAGATAACCTCTAAAGGTGAAAGTCATAAATTGTTTATCGCTTATGGCCCCTACCATGATCCGCGCTATGCAATCTCAGTGTTTATAGAACATGGTAAAACTCCACGCCAAGATGTTGCAATTGCTAGTGAGATATTGCAATATATGCTTAAAAAATGAACTTATGAAATTTCCATATATGTTACTTGTAATTTATATATTCAAATCAGAGCTTTGAGGTTAAAAAAAAGAAACGAAAATTGCATAAACCTTTTCAATTTAGTGCTTTAATGTTTCTGATGAAGGGAAGGTATTATCCTTATTTTCTATGGAGGTAGACACACTAATTTCGTTATTATCATCAATTGAAGTAATAGGGTGCATCAAAGCAACTTTTATAACTTCATCAATATTCTCAGCAAAAATTACATTGATTTCTTCTTTTATATTTGCAGGAATCTCTTGCATATCTTTCTCATTTTTACTTGGTATAATCACAGTTTTGATTGATCCTCTTAGCGCAGCAAGCAATTTTTCTCTCAAACCCCCAATAGCCAACACTCTACCACGCAATGTTACTTCACCTGTCATAGCAACACTTTTGTTAACTGGTATATTTGTCATAAGAGAAACAATAGATGTACATACTGCACTGCCAGCAGAGGGACCATCTTTTGGCACAGCACCCTCAGGTACATGCAAATGTATATCATTATTTTGAAATTTTTCGGGTTTTATACCGAAAAATAAACAATTTGATCGCACATAACTATACGCAGCTTTTATAGACTCTTGCATAACCTCTCCAAGCTTTCCTGTGTATTTTATTTCCCCCTTGCCCGGAATTAGGACTGACTCTATCATTAAAATATCACCACCTGTTTCAGTATAGGCGAGACCAGTTACTACCCCTACCAAACTCTCATTTTCTGCAATGCCAAAGGTATACTTACGTACCCCTAGGTAATCTTGTAAATTACCAACCTCTACGGATATTTTCTTATTTTTATCAGTTAATATTGCTTTAACTGCTTTTCTCATGAGCTTTGCAAGTTCCCTTTCCATGCTTCGCACGCCGCTCTCACGTGTATATAAACGTATCAACTCGTATAATGCTTCATTAGTTATTTTCCACTCCTTCTGATGCAAACCATGCTCTTTTTTTAATTTTGGAATAAGGTGATGCGTAGCAATACTGATCTTCTCATCTTCGCTATATCCAGATAATTGTATAATTTCCATCCTATCACGCAAAGGATGTGGCAAATTTAAGCTGTTTGCCGTAGCTACAAACATTACACTTGAAAGATCAAATTCAACTTCCAAGTAATGATCCGTAAAGTGTTTATTGTGCTCAGTATCCAAAACCTCAAGTAATGCAGATGCAGGATCACCACGCGAATCAGAACCCATCTTATCTATTTCATCAAGCAGAAAAAGCGGGTTGCATGAATTAGCTTTTTTCATGTGTTGAATGACTTTACCAGGCATTGAGCCAATATAAGTTTTTCTGTGTCCTCGTATTTCAGACTCATCACGTATACCACCAAGAGATATGCGAACAAAATCTCTTCCTACTGCTTTTGCCATAGACTTAGCTAAAGAAGTTTTACCAACACCAGGTGGTCCAACTAAGCAAAGTATAGGACCCTTTATCTCTTTTACTCTCTTTAATACTGCTAAAAATTCTATTATTCTATCTTTTACTTTCTCTATGCCATAATGATTTTCATCTAAGATTTTTTTAGCCGCATTTAAGTTAATTTTTGCATCTTTGTACTTTCCCCATGGCAAATCAAGCAACCAATGCAAGTAACTAGATATAACTGTTGCTTCAGGAGAAATGGGATTCATTTTCTTATATCTCTTTAAGTCAGTTATGGCTTTCTCTTTTGCTTCCTCAGAAAGCTTTGTTTCATTTATCTTTTTTTCAAATTCATTGAGTATATTCCCTTCATCTCCATTTTCAAACTCACCTAATTCTTTCTGTATAGCTTTTAATTGCTCATTAAGGTAGTAAACTTTTTGAGTACTTTCAACCTGTGATTTAATTGTCTTATACAAGCGGTTTTGTGCACTCAAAATACTTATTTCTCTCTCAATAAGAGCAAAAACTTTTTTTAAACGCTCTTTTGGGTTATAAACTTCAAGTATGTTTTGCTTATCTGATACCTTTATATTTAAGTGCGAAGCTATCACATCTACAATTTGATTAACCTCTTTAACTTGATCAATAGGGTCAATAATAATCTCGGGTCGACTTTTCTTGCTTAGTTTACACCAATTGTCGAATGCATCTATAACAGAACGCCTTAAAGCTTCTAAATCAATATTATCTTCATTTTCTCCATACTCATAATGACCATCTAACGCTACTCTGGCCTGTAACAAAGTGTGAGAGCTAATATATTCTATAACTCTTCCCCTTCTTACCCCATGAATCATGACTTTTACTGCATTGTCAGGCAGTTTTATTAATGGTTGTATAATGTTTGCTAACACGCCTACTTCATAAAGATTCTCTGGCTCTGGATTATCAATAGAACCATCTTTTTGTGCTATGAGAAAAATCTCGTTTTGGTGATTACTGCTACTTATTGCATACTCTAGTGCATGAACAGATTTTTCTCTACCTACGAATAAAGGCAACATTATATTTGGAAAAATTACTACATCTCTTAGAGGTAATACTGGTAATACAGTAGAATTAAAGTTTACAGCACGTCCAATACTCATAATATATGCCTCAAATTAATCATTAACCGTTATAACACTACCCTTATTATTATGATTAATCGTCGCTTTGCCTAATTCTACCATTTTCTTAGTAACCGTTATAGCGCTACCTTCAAAACCTCCATTGCCAGCTGTATACATAACATCAAGCAAAAGTGACTCTAAGATAGCACGTAACATCCTTGCACCTGTTTTATAGCTTATAGCTTTTTTAGCAATAGCTGATATTGCTTCATCTGAAAACTTAAGGTTTACTTTACTAAATGCAAGCAATGCTTTATATTGTTTTACTAGCGCATTTCTTGGCTCTGTCAACACATGTATTAAATCCTCGTGATCCAGCTCATCTAGAACAGCAGTTATTGGAACCCGTCCTACAAATTCGGGTATCAAACCGAATTTGATTAAGTCCTCAGGTTGAACATCATGTAAAGCATTTTTTTTCTTTTGTTCTTTATACTGACTTATGTCCGCACCAAAGCCAACTGATGTTCCCTTTTTTCTTGCCTCAATAATTTTATTTAGGCCTTCAAAAGCTCCTCCACAAATAAATAGTATGTTACTAGTGTCTACTTGTATAAACTCTTGTTGCGGGTATTTTCGCCCTCCTTGTGGAGGAACATAAGCAACCGTACCTTCCATGATTTTTAGTAGAGCTTGTTGGACCCCTTCACCTGAAACATCACGGGTTATTGAAGCGCTTTCAGACTTTCTTGTGATCTTGTCTATTTCATCGATAAACACTATACCATGCTGTGCCTTTGCAACATCATAATTTGCAGCTTGTAATAGACGTGACAACACGCTTTCTACATCATCACCTACATAACCTGCCTCAGTCAAAGTTGTCGCATCGGCCATAGCAAATGGCACATCTGAAACTTTAGCAAGTGTTTTTGCTAGCAAAGTCTTACCAGAACCAGTAGGGCCAATAAGCATTATATTTGACTTCTCAATTTCAATATCACTTATAGAATGAAGTTGCACCATGGATTGACAATGGTTATACATAGCCACAGATAAAACGTGTTGCGCATGTTCCTGACCTACAACATGCTTACTAAGAAAAATTTTTATATCTTCAGGTTTCTTTAGTAATAGCTTTATATCAGATATATGATCTGAATTAAAAGCTCTCTCTTTCTTTTGACTTATTGCTTTATGGGATAACTCTATGCATTCATTACAAATGAACACCTTTAAACCATCTGAAGAGTTAGTAATCAATTTATCTACTTCGTTTTGTGCCTTGTTACAAAAAGAACAGTAGTGTAAATCATTATTGTTATCCATTAAACTACCTTTTGTTTAACTTTAATGTTTTCAATCTTAATATCTTTACGCTCAGCTATTACTTTATCAATCAAGCCAAGTTCCATTGCTTCTATAGGATCCAAAAATTTATCTCTTTCCATCATTCCTTCAATCTTCTTGAGTGAATGCCCAGTATGTTTTTCATAAATTTGATTTAGCTTTTTCTTAATTCGCAAAATTTCCTTAGCATGTATTTCTATATCAGTTGCTTGACCTTGATAACCACCAGATGGTTGATGTATCATAATTCTTGAATGAGGTAGAGAGTGGCGCTTACCTTTCGCACCAGCTGCAAGCAACAAAGAACCCATAGATGCAGCTTGACCTATACATAAAGTTGAAACGTCTGGCTTTATGTACTGCATTGTATCGTAGATTGATAAACCAGCAGTTACAACACCGCCTGGCGAATTAATATACATATGAATGTCTTTATCAGGATTTTCCGATTCTAAAAATAAAAGCTGTGCTACTATTACGCTGGCCATGTTGTCTTCAATAGGGCCAGTTACGAAAATTATTCTTTCTTTTACTAGCCTTGAATATATGTCATAAGCCCGCTCACCGCGACTAGTTTGTTCAACTACAATTGGTATAAGAGTCATACCTTTTCCTATCAAATATTATCAAATAATTCCTTTAATTCTTTCACAGAAACAATCTGTTCTTCTTTATTAGCTTTTTCTATCATATAATCTGTCACTTTATACTCAAGCGCTTGCCCTCTAACTAATTCCTGAAATTGTCCGTCTGATTTAAAATGTTTAAATACTCTGTCAAATGATACATCTTTACTGACATATTGATTTACAATAACATTCATAATATCACTTTGAGTTAATGATATTTCATGTTCTTTACTGAACTCCATAAATAGCATTGCAAGCTTTACACGTCTTTCAGCTTCTTTACAAGAATCATCTTTAGCATTCAACTCTCTTTCCACTCTCTGCTGTTCCTGTTTTACTACTTCTATAGGCAAATCAAAACTATAACTAGCATCCAAACAATCAAATAGCTCTTTCTTAATTAAGAGATCTCCCATTTCTTTACACTGATTATCAATTACTTCTTTTACATGATTTATTAGCGAAGAATGATCTTCAAAACCAATTCTCCTAGCTATTTCATTATCACTTTGCAAATCTTCGGCAATCTGAATATCATTAACTCGAACAGAAAAAGCAGCCTCCTGCCCCGCAAGGGAAATTACCTGGTAATCTTCAGGAAATCTCAACTTAAAGCTTTTTGTTTCCCCTTTTTTCATGCCAATTAATTGATCTTCAAAACCATTTATAAATGTTCCAGATCCTAAATTAACAGTAAAATTTTTGCCACTTCCACCTTGAAAGAGCTTATTTCTAATTCGCCCTTCAAAGTCAATTATCAGTTTATCCTCGTTTTTTGCTTGATAAGAAGCATCATCAACAGAGACAAAGTTAGGAAATTTTGTTTTTATAGAATCAATAAATTCTTTTATGTCTCCCTCTTTGATTTTTGCCTTAACTTTCTTCAAATTTATTTTATCAAGATCTATTACTGGCACTTTTGGCATCGATTCAAAAGATAATTTGTACAGAAAGTCGCCTTTTTTATCCTTTTTATCCAGGTTTGGTAATGACATAATATCAACCTTAGGATGGATGTGAGACTTAACTTCGATTTTTTTCATTAAATCACTTGAGCAATAGTCAATCGTATCTTTTATCACATATTCCAAAGCTTCGTTTTTATAATTTGTAACAACAAGATCGTAAGGCATCTTTCCGGATCTAAATCCAGGCAATTTTGCATCCTTCGCTATTTCTTGTAATCTAGAGTTTATCTTTTGTTCTATATAATCACTACTAACTATGATTTCATACTCATACTTTAGTTTATCTACACTAAGTTCCTTATAGGTATATATATTACTTAATGTATCTGCTTCGACTGCATTTTGAGTTATATTACTAGACATTACAACCTGTTATCAATATTTTATTTATGTTTTAATAAAGCCATTTTAACAGAATTTAAGTTAAATACAATCCTTAAGAACAGGTTCTTATACAAACAAAAGTGTACTTAGTGATTATAAATTTTCTCTTAAAACCTGAGTTACATGACTTTAAGTGCGGATAGAGGGACTTGAACCCCCACGAGCAAGCTCACCAGGACCTAAACCTGGCACGTCTACCAATTTCGCCATATCCGCAAGAACCCTTCATTAACTTATAGATAACCACTTCTGTCATCTTATGCAATTTAAAGATTAGATTTTAGTACCACAGACTGAACTTATAATACTGGTTAACTCCACTATGAATCTAAGCCTGAATTACTTTAACTAACATTATTGAGATAAGTACTGTCTTAGAAATATTCAAGGCCTATTCAATTTATAGTATTTACACAATAAAAAAAGCTTATTAATATTCTTTAATTAAAGCTCTAAACTCTGGAAATTAATAATGAGATTAATAGCAAGCTTCTTACTCGCAATTTTTCTGATTACACAGAGTGGCTGTACGACTCTTGTGAGTGGTATAGTGGTAACAGCAACTGCAGCGGCTACAGCAATAACAATGCAAGATAAATCCTTGGGAAACATTATTGATGATACAACTATAGTAATAAGAATCAATAAGGGACTCTTAAAACACGGACTGTTCTCATCTATAAAAGTTAAAGTGAGTGAAGGAAGAGTATTACTCATTGGAAATGTTGATAATCATGAAAAGCAACTCACAGCAGAGAAAATAGCTTGGCAGCAAAAAGAGATTAAAGAAGTGATAAATGAAATAAGAGTCACACCAATTAAAATGGCTTCTATGCTAGATGTTACTGTAGATGGTATGATAACAGCAGAGATAAGCACGAGGCTTCTGGGAAAAAGAAATATTAAATCAATTAATTATAGCGTTAATACAGTTGATAGAGTCGTTTATTTGATGGGTATAGCTCAAAATAAGGCGGAATTAAAAGCTGTAATAGCAATTGCAAGAAAAGTAAAAGGAGTAAAGCAAGTTGTAAGCTATGTGAGATATAGACATAGCAAATTGCGTCATTGATGAAAATTTACTTGAGTGTTAGTACCATGTAGCTAAGCCATAAAACTCCTTTACAAATTTCGTCAGTTCATTCTTATGGTATGTATAACAATGTTACAAAAAATAATATCATAGAATTCAATAGAATAATTCCTAGAAAATCTCTACATACTAAAAAAAGTAAAATGCTATTTAACACTCCCAAGCTTAAGAATAAATAGCAAACATCTATATCTTGTGCGATATGGCGTTTTATTCCTGAGATTTTTTTACCAGCGTCATAGCCTTTTTCTTCATCAGTGTCTGCGTTCTTTACACTCTGAGTGTCAATCATGCAAAAGCTGATTTTTTCTTTCCAAACATTGTTTTGTCGGACCACACTAACTATTTTTTTTAACATGCACTCCAAAATACTTTTTTTTTTATTTCCTTTTACTTTTTCACTCCATTCTTGAAATAATCATAACAATTTGGCCATTTTGGAAACTCTTTTGGTAGCATCCTCCACTGATAACCACTTTTTAGGGCTTACAACACTCCGCAAATATATCATACAAATCAAGTTTTCTTGGTTTTGTTTTTTCCACAAGACTCCAGATCTGGTGAAATAATCTCAAACTTCTCTCGACTTATGTCACTTGGGTATACACTCCTCATATATCCTAATTTATACACTCTATTTCTTACTTTATGCCTTTCTTGGGATTATGAACGGGTTCTTAGAAAGCTAGCGTTCTACTAGTCATGTTCTTTATCTTGCTTTACAACAATGCATCTTTTCATTCCAGCCAAGTCGTATACGTATTCCTGAAAAACCAGTCCATATAAGGGTATTATTTTGTCAATATTGCTTTGATCTTCGCCTATTTCCAATATCGCAAACCCATCTTTTTTAAGGCACTTTTTCAATATTGGAAAAATACTCAGGTAACAGCTCAATCCATCGATACCACCATCAAGAGCAATTCTTGGCTCTTTTTGCACTTCAGCTTGCAGATCTTTTAACTTACTTCTTTTAATATATGGAGGATTGCTTATTATGAGATCAAATAAATCTCTGCATTCTGTCCACGAATTTGGAAATATTTTAGCTCTGTTGAGAAGATTATGTTTCTTTGTGTTCTGGTAGGTAATTTTGTATGCTTCCAGGCTTTTTTCAAAACCAACTCCAATAGCATATTCATACTCACTAAGTACGGAGATCAACAAACAGCCTGTGCCTGTGCCAAAATCTGCAATTTTTATTTTTTGCTTCTTATTTTGGTAATATTTTAACACTGTTGAAATTACTGTCTCACTATCTGGTCTTGGATCTAGAACATGTTGGTTAACTATAAAATTTTTACTCCAGAATTCACGATTACCTATTATTTGCGATATTGGATATCTTTCTGCTCTTTTTTTTGTTAATTTCCAGAATAGAAGTTCTTTGTTTCTTGGTACCTGATTGATGTGATTCATGATTGTGAATGATCTTTCTACTCCAAGTACGTACTGCATGATGATTTCACAATCCAAATGTGGTGATTCAATTCTATGTGATGATAGTAGCTTTGACCCTTCTTTAATTAAAGCGCTGATTGTTTTCATTATTCTAAAAACGTGTTCCTTGTATGCAAGAACAGCAAAATTGAGTATAGAATTTTGAACTTAGGGTAGCTGCATTAAATCTAAGTGTCAAGAGTAGGATTGTAAAAATCATCCGGCTTTACTGGTAATTCGGTTAGTTCGGTTGGTATTTTTGCATTAATGTTAGAAGCTCTTGGCTCTATTATAAGCATTATTTTCTGCATATTCTTTGATAGCTATCATAGTATATTACTTGTTCCATATCTATATTAATTCGACCACAGCAAGTGATAATTTCTTAATATTAAAACCAATATGCGCTTTAGCATATAATTATCAGTAGCTTTCAAAGCAATTAGGCTGAGATTATTAGAGTAGTAATGTTTATTTTTATATTGACTATTGAGGTTTATTATTTTATAACTAAGACTTAGTTATTTTTAGAGTTTTAAGTTTACAGTATATGCCTACGATAAATCAATTAATATGTAAAGGTAGATCAGGGTTAACGCGCAAGAAGAAGGTGCCAGCTTTGGGAAAATGCAATCCTCAAAGAAGGGGTGTTTGCACTAAGGTATATACTACAACTCCTAGAAAGCCTAATTCAGCACTACGTAAGGTAGCTAGAGTAAAGATTAGTGGATACGGTGAAGTGACGGCTTATATACCTGGCGAAGGTCATAATTTACAAGAGCATTCCGCTGTTTTAATACGTGGTGGGCGAGTTAAGGATTTGCCGGGTGTACGTTATCACATAATAAGAGGTGCTCTTGATCTACGTGGCGTGCAAAATCGAAAGAAAGCTCGTTCAAAATATGGTGTAAAGAAATCTGGTTAAAATTTATGGCACGTCGTAATAAAGCAAAAAAAAGAACAAGCCCTGACTCTCGTTATGGTAGTGTCTTGCTTATGCGTTTTATTAATATAATTATGAAATGTGGTAAAAAATCTATTGCAGAAAAGATTGCTTATAGTGCTTTGTCCTTAGCTGAAAAGAAAATAGGCAAAGATGCCTTATCAATTTTTGAAACAGCAGTAGAAAATGTTACCCCTTCTATAGAAGTACGCTCTCGGCGTATTGGTGGTGCAACTTATCAAGTCCCTGTTGAAATTCGTCAAGATAGAGCAATTTCTTTGGCATTAAGGTGGATTGCTAGAGCAACTTCTTCTGCTCGAAAAAAGAGCGGTAGAACTACTGCTTATTGTTTGCAGTCTGAAATATTAGATGCTTATAATAAATGTGGTGGTGCATTTAAGATGTGTGAAGAAAAGTATAAAATGGCTGAAGCTAATAAGGCATTTTCTCATCTTCGTTTTTAATATTAGCTGATTGATTGTGGTATGGAAGTTTTAATATCTAGGTATAGAAATATAGGAATAATGGCTCATATAGATGCTGGCAAGACCACCACAACAGAGCGTATTTTATTTTATACTGGTAAACAAAATAGGATTGGTGAAGTGCACGATGGTGCAGCTTCTATGGATTGGATGGAGCAAGAGAAGGAGCGTGGCATTACAATTACCTCTGCTGCAACAACATGTTTTTGGAATGATCATAGGATTAATATAATAGATACTCCTGGTCATGTTGACTTCACTATTGAAGTTGAGAGATCTTTGAGGGTTTTGGATGGTGCGGTTGCTGTATTTGATGGAGTTGCTGGAGTTGAGCCTCAGTCTGAGACAGTTTGGCGTCAAGCTGATAAATATACCGTTCCTCGTATCTGCTTTGTTAATAAAATGGATAGAATCGGGGCAAATTTTTATCGATGTGTCGATATGATAAAAACGAAGCTTGGCGCATCACCTTTAGTTATTCAGTTGCCAATAGGAAGTGAGAAAGATTTTAAAGGCATAATCGATCTTATTTCTATGAAAGCTATTATATGGCAAGAAGAAACATTAGGCGCTAAATTTTCTTATGAAGATATTCCTTCTGATTTGCTTGATAAGGCTCAAGAGTATCGAAATCTTTTATTAGATGCTGCAGCTGAAATGGATGATGAGGCGATAAATACTTACTTTAAATCTAACAATCTGCCAATTGATTTATTGAAAAAGTGTGTGAGAAGCGGGACCATTAAAGGAAAATTTGTCCCTGTATTATGTGGGTCAGCTTTTAAAAACAAAGGCGTGCAATCACTTTTAGATGGTGTGGTTGATTTTTTACCCTCTCCTATTGATGTTGATGTAATTATTGGAACTGATCCTAAAGATTCAGAAAAGAAAATTGAGATCAAACCTTCAGAAAAAGAGAAATTCGTTGCTCTTGCGTTTAAAGTGATGACGGATAAATTTGTAGGTAGCTTGACGTTTATTCGTATTTATTCCGGTAAGTTAAAATCTAAATCTGCTGTGTTAAATGCTGGAAAAAATGAGACTGAAGGAATTGGTAGAATGTTGCTTATGCATGCAAATAACAGAGAAGATATAAACGAAGCTAAAGTTGGTGATATAGTTGCCTTGGTTGGATTAAAGAAAACAATTACTGGTGATACTTTATGTTCATCTGATTTTCCTATACTATTAGAGCGTATGGAATTTCCTGATCCTGTTATTGAAACTGCTATAGAACCGAAAACCACCTCAGATCAGGAAAAATTAGGTGTTGCTTTGAATAGATTGGTTGCAGAAGATCCTTCTTTAAGGATGTCAGTAAATGTGGAGAGTGGGCAGACTATATTGAAAGGTATGGGTGAGCTGCATCTTGAGATTATTATTGATAGAATGAAGCGCGAGTTTAATGTTGAAGCTAACGTTGGTGCGCCTCAAGTTGCATATCGTGAAACTATCACTAAATCTGTTGAAATTGATTACACTCATAAAAAACAATCAGGTGGTGCTGGTCAGTTTGCTAAAGTTAAAATGAAATTCGAACCTCTTGAGCCTGGTTTTGGCTTTCAGTTTGAAAGTAAAATTGTAGGCGGTGCTATTCCAAAAGAGTATATACCTGGAGTGCAAAATGGCTTAGAGTTGATAAAAGAAGGTGGTATAATTTTCGGCTTTCCATTGATTGATTTTAAGGCTACTCTTCTTGATGGTGCTTTTCATGATGTTGATTCTAGTCCTTTGGCCTTTGAACTTGCTGCTAAAGGTGCTTTTAAGGAAATGGCAAATAAAGCTGGTCCAAAAATGCTAGAACCTATAATGAAAGTGGAAATCATTACTCCTGAAGAATATATGGGTGATGTTATGGGTGATATAAATAGTAGAAGAGGCAGTGTTGTTGATATGCTGGATTTAGGTAATAATAGCAAAATAATTACTGCTTCGGTTCCTCTTGCAAATATGTTTGGTTATATAAATGTTTTGCGTTCTATATCTCAGGGAAGAGCTCAGTATAGTATGCATTTTTCTTGTTATGAACAAGTGCCACAATATGTGGTTGATGAGTTAAAGTTAAAGTATAATTAAAGGTTAGTAATTATGACAGCGATAGTAGAAGCATTTGGAAAGCCGCATGTAAACGTGGGAACGATAGGACATGTGGATCATGGGAAGACAACGTTAACAGCGGCGATAACAAAGCATTATGGTAATTTTGTAGCATATGATCAAATAGATAAAGCGCCAGAAGAAAGAAAGAGAGGGATAACAATAGCAACAGCGCATGTTGAATATCAAACAGAAAAGAGACACTATGCACACGTTGATTGCCCTGGACATGCTGATTATGTAAAGAATATGATAGTAGGTGCAGCACAGATGGATGCAGCGATATTGGTAGTCTCAGGGGTTGATGGGCCGATGCCACAAACGAGAGAGCATATATTGCTGGCAAAACAGGTAGGTGTTGGATATATCGTGGTATATATAAATAAAGCTGATGTTGCTGATGCTGATATGATAGATTTGGTGGAAATGGAAGTGAGAGAGTTGCTGAGTAAGTATAAATTTCCAGGTGATGAAGTGCCTGTGATAGTTGGGTCTGCGTTAAAAGCATTAGAGGATGATAGTAGTGAGTATGGAAAGAAATCAATAGATAAATTGATGGAGAAGTTAGATGAGTATGTGGTAGCACCTGAAAGGCCTATAGATTTGCCGTTTTTATTGCCAATAGAAGATGTATTTTCAATATCGGGCCGAGGAACGGTAGTAACAGGAAGAATAGAGAAGGGGGAGATAAAGACAGGGGATGAGATAGAGATAATAGGTCTGAAAGCGACGCAAAAGACGATATGTACTGGTGTTGAGATGTTTAAGAAGTTGCTAGATAAGGGAAGTGCAGGACTCAATGTGGGAATACTACTAAGAGGAACAAAGAAAGAAGAAGTGGAGAGAGGGCAAGTATTGGCAAAACCAGGGACAATAACCCCGCATAAGAAATTTAATGCGGAGGTGTATATATTGAAGAAAGAAGAAGGAGGAAGGCATACACCATTTTTTGGAAATTATCAGCCACAGTTTTATTTAAGGACAACGGATGTAACTGGGAGCATAAAATTGCTAGATGGAAAGGAGATGGTAATGCCAGGGGACAATGTAAGTATAGAAGTGGAGTTGCAAGTACCAATAGCAATGGATAAAGGATTACGTTTTGCGATAAGAGAAGGTGGTAGAACTGTTGGTTCTGGCGTTGTTTCGGAAATTTTAGAGTAAACTTTGAATTATAGGAGTGTAGCTCAATTGGTAGAGCGCTGGTCTCCAAAACCAGAGGTTGTAGGTTCAATTCCTATCGCTCCTGCATTAATATTATGGTAGAAATGTTAAAAAACCTGTATGTTTTTTTTTGCGACATAAAGCAAGAAATAAGGAGAATTGCTTGGATAAAAAAACAGCAGGTATTGTCATCTTTGTTTATTGTAATAACTGTTATATTATGCTTTTCGATTTTCTTTTGCTTCGTAGATTTTATGTCTCTTTACGTAATTAAGACTTTATTTGGAATTATTTATGGAATATAAGTATAAATGGTATATCATTAAAGTCGATTACGGGTATGAGAAGGATATATGCGAGTTGGCAACCAATACTGTTTACTTTAAGGAGGTGTTTATTCCTTATCAGACAGTATGTGATGTAAAATCTGATATAAAAGAGTTATGTGAAGTATATATATGTATGCATCTGTGTGATGAAAGTAAAAATATTTTGAATCAAATGACCGGGTTTTGTGGTGATGAGTCTGGTCATTTTGAGATGATTTCAGATGATGAGGTGATTTTAAAACGTAAGGAATTTAATAGATATAAGTGGTACATTTTAAGAGTTGCCTCTAATTATGAAGAGAAAGTGCGCCAATATATATTAGAAAATTCTATGAGATTGAATATTAATAATTATTTTAATAGGGTTTTTATTCCTTGTGAAGAATTAAGTGAGATGGATTTAAAATCTAAAAAAAATGCTAAACGAAGGAAGTCCTTTCCTGGTTATGTCTTTTTATACATGGATTTATGCGATGAGGTATTAAATTTTATTAATAATATACCAAAATCTCTTAAGGTTTATGGATTTTTGAAAAATGGTAATGTTCCAAAGGTGATTGAGGATAATGAGATTCGCTCAATGTGTAGTGCGCTTTACAATGCTCAAGAAACGAAAAAGTTGAGTTATGGTTATGAGAAAGGTGAAAAAGTAAAAATTAATGATGGTCTTTTTCAAAATTTTACTGGTAAGGTAGATATGGTAAATGATGAGAAAAAAATTATTAATGTTGAAGTATCAATCTTAGGTAAGCCAACAATAATAGAGCTTGATTTGGCTCAAGTAGAGAAAATAGAGGATTAATTATGAGTAATGTAGTTGCTAAGATTAACTTGCTTATGGAAGCTGGAAAAGCAGTTCCAGGACCGAAAATTGCTTCAGTACTTGGCCCGCGTGGTATACCTGTTCCTAAATTTTGTGAAGCTTTTAATAAAGCTACTAGCGCTGCTAACGCTAGTTATAAAGTAGGTGATTTAGTAACAGTGAGAATTTCCATAAAGGATGATCGCTCTCATGATTTTACTGTCAGCGGTCCGCCTGTGGCTTATTTGCTTAAGCAGGAAGCTAAATTAAGTAAAGGTTCTGGTAATTCTGGTAAAGAATTAGTGGCTAAATTATCTATGTCTGCTATCATTAAAGTGGCAAAGTGTAAGATGGTTGATATGAAAGTGGATAATGAAGATTCAGCAGTGAAGATGGTTATAGGCACTGCAAAATCTATGGGTATAGAAGTTGTGGAAGGTTAGGTAAATGAGTACATATAATGATAATTTTAAGCAGTGTTTGGAGAAGATTGTTGAGTCTGCTTCAGCAAAATTTAATGAATCAGTTGATATCGCAGTCAATTTAGGTGTAGATTCACGTAAATCTGAAGAGCAGGTGCGTGGTACAGTAGTTTTGCCTAAAGGTATCGGAAAGAATATTAAAGTAGCTGTTTTTGCTCAAGATAAACATTTATTAGAAGCTGAAAAAGCTGGTGCTGATATTACAGGAGGAGAAGATTTAGTTGAAGAGATAAAAAAAGGTAGAAAGTTGAATGTTGATTGGTGCATCACTACTCCTGATTTCATGGCAAAAATCACTCCTATTGCAAAAGTATTGGGTGCTAAAGGGCTGATGCCTAACCCTAAATTTGGTACTGTGACTTCTAACATTGCGGAAGCTACTAAAACCATTAAGTCTGGTCAAATAAAATTCAGGACGGATAAAAATGGGGTTATTCATGGTAAATTAGGAAGTATTAAATTTGATATTGATGATTTGTTGGAAAATTTAAAAGCCTTTCTTAAAGTAATTAGAGACAATAAACCTGCTTCTGTGAAAGGAGTTTACTTTAAAAGCGTTTTTTTAAATTCAACTATGGGTAAAGCTCATAAAATAAACAAAGTAGAAGATATAATTTAAGGGAGCGAAATTGTGAAGCGTAAAGATAAGGATGAATTTATACAAAACATAATGAATGTGTTTGTAAATAATGATTTCTTAATATTGGTAAATTTTAAGTCTATGAATGTTAGCAATTCATTAATTCTTAGGAATAGTCTAAAATCTGTAATGGGTGGGATGTTAGTAGTTAAAAATACTCTAGCTTGCTTGGCTTTGGAAAGGACTGGTAAATTTTCTTATTTATCAGGTAAATTTTCTGGTTCTGTTGCTATTATATACTCTAGCGCTATAGTAGAAGCTGCAAAGTTAATAGTTGATTTTATTAATGCTAACAAAGAAAAAATGTCTGTGATTTGTGCGGCTCATATAAATGAATTATTAACAGTGGAAGATGTTAACAAATTGGCTAAGCTTCCCTCTCTGGATGAATTACGTGTTAAAATTATGCGTTTAATATCTTATGATATTCCTGCTCGGTTAGCATTGTCTATTAATTCATCTTCTATGAGGCTTATGAGAGTTTTGGATTACTATAGTTCTAAAAAATAAATTTGTTGTTAAATAAGGTGGTCAGTATGAATAATGTAATAAGTGATTTGGTTGATAAAATATTATCTTTAAATCTATTAGAAGCTTCTGAACTTGTAAAAGTTCTAGAAGAAAAAATAGGGTTGCCTAGTGGTTCTTTTTTTGGTGGAGCTGTTGGTGCTGGGGTGCCTATTAGTGATAATGCTAATGCTCCTGTTGCTCAAGAAAAAGCTGAATATAAAGTTGTAATCAAAGAGATTGATGCAAGCAAAAAAATAGGAGTGATTAAAGCTATTAGAGAAGTTAATTCTACATTGAATTTAAAAGAAGCGAAAGAATTAGTTGAGTCTTTACCCAAAGATTTGACTGCTAATGTTTCTAAAGACGAAGCAGAAAAAATAAAGCAAAAACTTATTGAAGCAGGAGCAACTAAAGTTGAGCTTGAATAAAATGTTAGTATATTAATTTTATGTTGATATAGCTCTTTTAATTAGTGAAGGTATTTTAATGGTTGATTCTTCTTATATGTGTGCTTCTAGTGCTTTTGTTCCTAGAGTTTCTTATTCCAGGTCGATTGATTTAAAAGATTCTTTGTTGGATTTGGTTAAAGTCCAAAAGGGGTCATATAATTCCTTTACTCCTAATAATGAGAGTAATGAAAGACTTGAAGCTATCTTTCATACAATTTTTCCAATATCTGATCCTTTGCATAGGGCTACTATCGAATTTTTGAATTGTAGGGTAGATGATCTTAAGTATAGTGAATCTGAATGTATAAAACGTGGTATAACTTTTTCTGCTCAGGTTATTGCTTCTATACGTCTTGTTATTATGCAGGATGGTGTTTCTCTTGAAAAATATCAAGAGATTAAAGAAGATGATGATCATTCTAAGCTTGCAACTGTTATAAAATCTGCTGAAGAGCAGGAGGTTCGCTTTTGTGAACTGCCTATGATGACTGATAAAGGTACTTTCATCATCAATGGCGTAGAGAAAGTTATCGTTTCACAAATGCATAGATCTCCTGGAGTGTTTTTTGATAGTGATAAGGGAAAAACTTACAATTCTTGCAAATTAATCTATTCTGCTAGAGTTATTCCTTATAGAGGTTCTTGGCTTGATATTGAGTTTGATGTTAAAGATCATTTGTATTTTCGTATTGATAGAAAGAGAAAGTTGCCAATATCAGTTTTATTAAAGGCTTTGGGCTTATCAAATAATGACATACTTAATAAATTTTATGAAAAAATAGAGTATATAAAACATAAAAGTGGCTGGAGAGTACCTTTTTCCCCTGATAAATTCAAGGGAGTGAGGCTTCCTTTTGATTTAAAGAATGTTGAAGGCAATGTGTTACTTAAAGCTAATGTTCGTATTACTTCAAAATTAGCTAAAAATCTATATGATAACGGATTGAAAGAGTATCTAATTCCTTATGATTCTATATGTGGTTTATTTCTTGCAGAAGATTTAATAGATAGTGCTAGTTCTACAAAAGTCTTATCTGCTGGTGAATCTATAAGATTAGAGGATATAAAAAAGCTTGAATTATTATCTATAGATAAAATATCAGTGTTGAACATAGATAATGTTTCTGTTGGACCTTACATATTAAACACACTTTTCTTAGATGAAAACATGTCTTATGAGAACGCTCTATATGAAATATATAAGGTTTTGCGTCCTGGTGAAGTTCCTGTTTTAAAGATAGTAGAGGAGTTTTTTCGTAATCTTTTCTTCAGTTCGGAATATTATGATTTGTCTAACATTGGTAGATTAAAACTTAACTCTTGCCTTGGGTTAAATTATGAGGAAAATTTAACTACTTTAACACATGAAGACATTATTGAAATTATAACAAAAATAGTATTGTTACGTGATGGTCAAGGATCTGTAGATGATATTGATCATTTAGCAAATAGAAGAGTCCGTTCAGTTGGAGAGTTTATAGAAAATCAATTTAGAACTGGATTATTAAAATTGGGACGGGCAGTAGTTGATTCTATGTCTACTTCTAGTTTAGATAAAGTCTCTCCATCTGATTTTATAAATCCAAAAGTGTTAACCAATGTCTTAAGAGATTTTTTCAACTCTTCCCAATTATCTCAATTTATGGATCAGACTAATCCATTATCTGAAATAACACATAAAAGAAGATTGTCGGCGTTAGGTCCTGGTGGTTTAACAAGAGAGAGGGCGGGATTTGAAGTGCGTGATGTTCATCCAACTCATTACGGAAGAATTTGTCCTATTGAAACTCCTGAGGGGCAGAATATAGGCTTAATTAACAGCTTAGCTATATACGCTCGTATTAATAAATATGGGTTCATTGAAAGTCCTTATAGGAAAGTAGTTAATAAGGTTGTTACTGATCAAATTGAGTATCTGTCTGCTATAGATGAAGGTTTATATTATATAGCCGATACCAGCGCAAAGCTTGATGAGAACAACTGCTTTGTTGATGATATGTTATACTGTAGGTATGCTGGTACCTTTGTAATGGTAAATAGTAATCAAGTAAGTTACATTGATTTATCTCCTAAGCAGGTAATATCGGTTGCTGCTTCTTTAATTCCATTTTTAGAAAATGATGATGCTAATAGAGCGTTAATGGGTTCAAATATGCAGCGTCAAGCTGTACCTTTATTGAAGCCCACTGCTCCTTTGGTTGCTACTGGCATGGAATCTTTCGTAGCTTCTGGCTCTGGTGCTGTAGTTTTAGCAAAACGTGGTGGCATAGTTGACAGCTCAGATAGTAACTCTATAGTTATACGTGCTTTTGACAAAGGAGGAATTAACTACTTGGATGTAGATATTTATCATCTAAGAAAATTTCAGCGTTCTAACCATAATACTTGTATTAACCAGAAACCACTGGTGCATGTAGGTGATTGTGTTAAGGAAGGTGATGTGATAGCTGATGGTCCTGCTATTAATAACGGTGAATTGGCACTTGGCCAAAACTTGCTAGTCGCTTTTATGTCTTGGCAAGGTTATAATTTTGAAGACTCAATCATTATTTCTAGTGAAGTTGTTAAAAAAGATCTATTTACTTCTATTCATATAGAAGAATTTGAATGTGTTGTACATGACACTCCTTTAGGGTCGGAAAAAATAACTCGTGCCATACCCGGTGTTAATGAAGAAAATCTTTATCACTTGGATGATAGTGGTATAGTAAAGGTTGGTACAAGAGTTGGTCCAGGTTATATTTTGGTGGGGAAAGTGACACCTAAGCATTCTCTTTCATTGCCTCCTGAGACAAAATTGTTAATGACAATTTTTGGTGAAAAGTCATTTGATTGTGTGGATTCCTCTTTATATACATCTCCAGATATTGAAGGGATAGTGATTGATGTGCAGGTCTTTACACGCAGAGGGGAAGAAGAAAACGAAAGGGCGTTTCTTATTAAACAAAAAGAGGCAAACGACTTTGAGAAAGAACGAGACCATATAATCAATGTTATTAATCAATATTTCTATGATGAATTAAGAAAAATTCTTATTAATTCTGGCTCTCAAGATCGAGAAAGTATTAATTTTATTGAACGTGAGGGATGGTGGGATATAGGATTGAAAAACCAATCTATTTCTAAGCAAGTTGAGAGCTTAAAAAAAGATTTTGATGAAAAAGTATCACATGCGATAGCAAACTTTAAGCGAAAAGTAGAAAAATTGCATGAAGGCTATGATCTGCCTCAAGGTGTGTCGATGTCAGTAAAAGTTTTTATTGCTGTAAAACATAGTTTGCAGCCAGGGGATAAAATGGCTGGTAGACATGGAAATAAAGGTGTGATTTCTCGAGTTGTTCCAGTAGAAGATATGCCTTATTTAGAAGATGGTACTCCTATTGATATTATTCTTAACCCTCTTGGCGTTCCTTCGCGAATGAATGTAGGTCAAATATTGGAAACGCATGTAGGTTGGGCTTGTAAAAAATCAGGAGAAAAAGTAGGCAATATTCTTGATGAGATCAATAAAATCAAACGTGCTTTTTGTGAGGCAATTAGATCTCTCAGTGATGATGATTTTGAAAAATTTGCAGCATTATATCTTGATAATAAAAAATTTGAGGATATTAATGATGATGAAATAACGGCTTCTATTTTAGATACGCCTAATAAGGATGAATTAAATAATGAATTGACTACATTAGTAGAGAATTATTTCAACTCTTGTAAAGATGCACACAGTAGTTTACGTCACTTCCTAATTGAGGTTTATAGTTGTGGCAGTAATTTATCTATTTGTAATAACATTCGCGATATTAATGATAATCACCTCATTGAATTTGCGTATAAGTTGCGTGATGGCATTCCTGTTACTGCACCTGTATTTGAAGGTCCAAAAGATGAACAAATAGTAAAGCTATTTGAACTTGCTGGATTGGATAACTCTGGGCAAGTTGTATTATATGATGGTTGCTCGGGTGAGAAGTTTGATCGCAAAGTTACAGTTGGTTACATGTACATGCTTAAGTTGCATCACTTAGTAGATGGTAAAATTCATGCGCGTTCAGTAGGACCTTATAGTTTGGTTACTCAACAACCTCTTGGAGGAAAGTCTCATTTTGGTGGTCAGCGTTTTGGTGAAATGGAATGTTGGGCATTGCAAGCCTATGGTGCTGCTTACACTTTACAGGAAATGTTAACTGTGAAGTCTGATGATATTAATGGCAGGGTTAAGATTTATGAATCGGTAATAAAAGGTGACAGTAACTTTGAATGTGGAATTCCTGAATCCTTTAATGTCATGATAAAAGAGTTGCGTTCCTTGTGTTTTAATGTGGATTTGAAGCAAAATGACATAGTAATTGAAGATATATCTCATACTAACATCGCGCAATCTTTTAATGAGGTTAGCATTTCCATTGCTAGCCCTGAAAGTATTAAACGTATGTCTTATGGAGAGATAACAGATGTTTCAACTGCAAACTACCGTACATTCAAAGTTGAGAAAGGTGGATTATTTTGTCCTAAAATTTTTGGTCCTGTCAATGATGATGAATGTTTATGTGGAAAGTACAAAAAAAGAAGACATAGGGGCCGTATATGCGAAAAATGTGGAGTAGAAGTTACATCTTCTAAAGTAAGAAGAGAAAGAATGGGTCATATAGAGCTTGCATCTCCTGTTGCTCATATATGGTTTTTGAAGTCACTTCCTTCAAGAATTGGAGCATTATTAGATATGTCTCTTAGAGATATCGAAAGTATTTTGTATAGTGATAATTATGTTGTAATAGATCCTCTTGTTTCCTCTTTTGAAAAAGGTGAAATTATTAGTGAGAAAGCTTATAATGAAGCTAAAGATAGCTATGGGGTCGATAGCTTTATAGCTATGCAAGGTGTTGAAGCTATAAGAGAATTGCTAATACGCCTTGATTTACATGAAATTAGGAAGAATTTAAGACAGGAGTTAGAGTCTGTTGCTTCTGAAATGAGAAGAAAGAAAATTATAAAGAGATTACGTATTGTTGAAAATTTTATCAAGTCTGGAAACAGACCTGAGTGGATGATACTTACAGCTATACCTATTTTACCACCTGACTTGCGTCCCTTGGTATCGCTTGAAAGTGGTCGACCTGCAGTTTCTGATTTAAATCATCATTATAGAACTATTATTAATAGAAATAATAGATTGAGAAAATTGTTAAGTTTGAATCCTCCTGAGATTATGATTCGTAATGAGAAAAGAATGTTACAAGAGGCAGTTGATTCTCTTTTTGATAATAGTCGTCGTAATGCTCTGGTAAATAAAGCTGGCGCTACTGGGTATAAAAAGTCTATTAGCGATATGCTGAAAGGAAAGCAAGGTCGTTTCCGTCAGAATCTTTTAGGAAAAAGGGTAGATTATTCTGGACGTTCTGTAATAGTTGTTGGTCCAACTTTAAAACTAAATCAGTGTGGATTACCGAAAAGAATGGCTCTTGAGTTATTCAAGCCTTTTGTTTACTCAAGGCTTAAAATATATGGAATCGCTCCAACTATTAAATTTGCTAGTAAGTTAATAAGAGCAGAAAAGCCAGAAGTCTGGGATATGCTTGAAGAAGTAATAAAAGAGCATCCTGTTTTACTAAATAGAGCGCCTACGCTACACAGGCTTGGTATTCAGGCTTTTGAGCCAGTCCTTATTGAAGGTAAAGCAATACAGCTTCATCCACTTGTTTGTACAGCATTTAACGCTGACTTTGATGGTGATCAAATGGCAGTACATGTGCCAATTTCATTGGAAGCTCAACTTGAAGCTAGAGTGTTGATGATGTCAATTAATAACGTTTTAAGTCCTTCTAATGGAAGACCGATTATAGTTCCTAGTAAAGATATAGTGCTTGGTATATACTACCTAACTTTACAGCAACTTAAGAAGGATGATTTACCACTTTTTTGTGCTTTTTGTGAAGTTGAGCATTCCTTAAACAACGGTACTCTGCATATTCATTCTCATATAAAGTACAAAATGGAACACATCAATAGCGATGGAAACATTCAGTATAAAACTATTTGTACAACTCCTGGACGTTTAATATTATGGCAGATTTTTCCTAAACATGAGAATCTAAGCTTCGATTTAATAAATCAGGTATTAACAGTTAAGGAAATAACTGGTATTGTTGATTTGGTATATCGTAGCTGCGGTCAAAGTGCTACAGTGGTATTTTCTGATAAATTTATGACACTTGGCTTTGAGTATGCTACATTTTCTGGTACTTCTTTTAGTCGTTGCGATATGGTCATACCTGAAACTAAAGCTACACACGTTGATTATACAAGGGGTGAAATTAAGAAATTTTCTGCACAGTATCAAGACGGACTAATCACTAAAAGTGAGAGGTATAATAAAGTTATAGATGAGTGGTCTAAGTGCACAGATATAATAGCGAATGATATGTTAAAAGCGATATCTGTGTATGATGAAAATAGTAAGTACAATTCAATATATATGATGGTTAGCTCAGGTGCAAGAGGTTCTACTTCCCAGATGAAGCAGTTAGCAGGAATGCGAGGGTTAATGACCAAACCTTCTGGTGAAATTATAGAAACACCTATAATTTCTAATTTTCGCGAAGGATTAAATGTATTTGAATACTTTAATTCTACTCACGGTGCGCGTAAAGGTTTAGCTGATACTGCACTTAAAACTGCAAACTCTGGATACTTAACTCGTCGCTTGGTTGATGTATCTCAAAATTGCATAGTTACAAAACATGACTGTAAAACGAAAAATGGCCTTATTGTAAGAGCTATAGTTGAAGGTAGTACTATAGTTGCATCTCTAGAGAGTGTTGTACTGGGTAGAACAGCTGCAAATGATATATATAACCCAGTAACCAAAGAGTTATTATTAAAAGCAGGGGAATTAATTGATGAAGATAAAGTAAAGCAAATCAACATTGCAGGTCTTGATGCTATAAAAATTAGATCGCCTTTAACTTGTGAAATAAGTCCTGGTGTGTGTTCTTTGTGTTATGGAAGAGACCTTGCAACTGGTAAAATTGTTTCAATAGGTGAAGCAGTTGGTGTTATCGCTGCTCAATCTGTTGGAGAGCCAGGTACTCAGTTAACGATGCGTACTTTCCATATAGGTGGGGTAATGACTAGAGGTGTTGAATCCTCAAATATTATAGCTTCTATTAATGCTAGAATAAAACTAAACAATAGTAATATAATTATAGATAAAAACGGAAATAAAATTGTGATAAGCCGTTCCTGTGAAGTCGTTTTAATTGATAGCCTTGGTAGTGAAAAATTGAAGCACAGTGTGCCTTATGGTGCTAAACTTTATGTAAATGAGGGTGAGTTAGTAAAAATTGGTGATAAAGTTGCGGAATGGGATCCGTATACACTACCTATTATTACGGAAAAGAGTGGTACAATATCTTACCAGGATTTAAAAGATGGAATTTCAATCACTGAAGTGATGGATGAATCTACAGGAATATCAAATAGAGTAGTAAAAGATTGGAAATTGCACTCTGGTGTAGCTAATTTACGTCCTCGTATTGCACTGCTTGATGATAATGAAAAAGTAATAACACTTTCAAGTGGTGTGGAAGCATGTTACTTTATACCAGTTGGTGCAGTGCTTAATGTACAGGATGGCCAAAAGGTTCATGCAGGTGATGTTATCACAAGAACGCCGAGAGAGTCAGTTAGAACTCGTGATATTACTGGTGGCTTGCCTAAGGTTATAGAATTATTTGAAGCACGTCGTCCTAAAGAGCATGCTATCGTTAGTGAAATAGATGGCTATGTAACGTTCTCTGAAAAAGACCGTAGAGGAAAACGCAGTGTAGTAATTAAACCTGTAGATGAGCAAGCTTCTCAAGTTGAGTATTTAGTATCAAGAAGTAAGCATGTAATAGTCAATGAAGGTGATTTTGTGCGTAAAGGTGATTTATTGATGGATGGCGATCCTGATCTTCATGATATTCTACGTGTGCTTGGGTTAGAAGCGTTAGCACACTATATGATTTCTGAAATACAGCAAGTTTATAGATTGCAAGGTGTGCGCATAGATAACAAGCATTTAGAAGTGATCTTAAAGCAAATGCTACAAAAAGTAGAAATTACCGATCCTGGTGATACTATGTACTTAATTGGAGAAAATATCGACAGGCTGGAAATTGATAGAGAAAATGATGCTATGAATAACTCTGGAAAACGACCTGCTCATTATCTTCCTATTCTGCAGGGAATTACTAGAGCAAGCCTTGAAACTAATTCCTTTATTTCTGCTGCCTCTTTCCAAGAAACAACAAAAGTACTTACGGAAGCAGCATTTTGCGGAAAGAGTGATCCTTTGAGTGGGTTAAAAGAAAATGTTATAGTAGGAAGGTTAATTCCTGCTGGTACGGGTCTGATTATGAATAAGGTGAAAGCACTTTCGCTTTGTGAAAATATAGATAAATATGAAAAATATTTTGATATTGAGACTTATGACGAAAAATTGCTGAGTGATAATAGTTATCAATTACATTCTGATGAAGAAGAGAGTGTGGTGGCATCGCACTATGATCAGTCAAATTGAATGTAGCTAATGAGGTAGTATGTTTAATCTGTTTTTAACTAAAAAAATCAATTATATTTTCTTTCACCTCTGTGCTGTCTATTATGTTATTTACTCTTACACGAAATTCAGATGAGTTTTGAAGCCCGCTACTGTACCATCCTATATGTTTGCGGGCCATCTTTATTCCTGTATCGCTTCCATAGTACTCAAGAATACTGTCATAATGCTTGAGTATTATGCTTAATCTCTCTGAGGCTGTTGGCTCAGAAACTTTATTTCCACTCAAAAAGTTTATTGCTTGATTAATCAGCCAAGGTTTGCCGTAAGCACCACGACCTATCATTACTCCATCTGCCCCAGATTCTTTAAGTGCACTTTGAACATCATTCAAACTCTTAATATCTCCATTTACTATAACTGGAATTTTTACCTGCTCTTTAACATTTCTAACGAATTTCCAATCTGCTTGACCATTATAAAGCTGTGCCCTTGTCCTTCCATGTACAGTAATCATCTTTGCTCCCAAATCTTCTGCAATTTTTGCCAAGCGCGGAGCATTACGATTTTCGTCATTCCATCCAGTACGCATTTTTACTGTAACTGGCACACTTACTGCCTTGACTACAGCTTCTATTATCTCAGCAGCCTTTTTTTCATCACGCATAAGTGCTGATCCTGTGTAACCGTTTACAACTTTTTTAACTGGACAACCAAAATTTATATCTATGATTTTCGCACCCATGTCCTCATTTAACTTTGCAGCTTCCGCCATAATATCAGGCTCACAACCAGCAAGTTGTACAGCGGTTAGTTCATCAACTTTTGCTTTTTGCATGCTCTGGCGAGTTTGCATGATCATAGCCCTGCTAGGACTCCGCCAACAATATTGCAATAAACCTGAAACTTGAGAAGACTATTTCTCGAAAGCTTCTACAAAAAGAACGGAGAGTTGAATTTATTTATAGAGCTAATGATCAAATAACCATATGTCTCGATGGATAATATATGGTAGAGCTCATGGGCAACAAGAAATTAATAGTGCGGATTAGTTGTAGTTATGAAGTAAATCGATTAGCAGAGTTGTATCTATTAGATGCATATGAAAAATTAGTGTTAAGTAAACCAATAAAAGCGAGCAAAAAGGAAGAAAACTCTGAATATAAGAAAGTAGATTTGAGGACGGTAAAATGGTAACAGTTAGTTTATATGCAAGAGTTTCTTCAGGGAGGCAAGCACAAGAAGATACAATAGCAAGCCAAATTGCTGCTATAGAGAATCAAATTAGTATGGATGGACATAAATTATTAAATGAATATAAATTTATTGATAATGGTTATAGTGGTTCTAACATAATCCGTCCTGGTTTGGAAAAATTACGTGATAAAATAGCAGAAGGTAACATTGATAAGGTTTATATTCATTCTCCTGATCGTTTATCTCGTAAGTATGCATATCAGATGATATTACTTGAAGAGTTTAAGAAGTTAGGAGTGGAAGTCATTTTTTAAATTATCAAATTAGCGATAATCCAGAATCTCAATTACTATTACAAATGCAAGGTATGATAGCAGAATACGAACGTGCAAAAATCATGGAACGAAGTCGTCGAGGAAAGATTTATGCAGCAAATAAGGGTTGTATAAGTGTAATGAGTGCTGCTCCTTATGGCTATCGTTATATAAACAAAAATACAGAAACAGGACAGGCCTTATTTGAGATTTATGAAGAAGAAGCTGAAGTTGTTCGTAAAGTATTTTCTTGGGTAGGAAGAGAAAGAGCCAGTATAGGAGAAGTATGTCGTAGGCTAAGTGCTATTTCCATTATGACGAGAACTGGAAAAGAGTATTGGGATAGGGCTGTAGTTTTGAGTATGTTAAAAAACACTGCTTATAAAGGACAAGCAGCTTTTGGTAAAACAAGGTTTGGCGTAAAACTAAAACATATAAGACCGAAAAAAACTCCTGCGAGCATCCAAAAGATAATTATTCTACTTATCCTGTTCCAAAAGAGGATTGGATTTATATTAAAGTACCTAGTATAGTAAGCGAAGATTTATTTGAAATCGTTCAAGAACAATTAGCTGAGAATAGAAAAATAGCAAGAACAAGACAAAGAGGAGCAAAACATTTATTGCAAGGTTTAGTAGTATGTAAGCTTTGCAATTATGCATATTATGGTACTAGCACTGCAAGGAATAAGGAGGGGAAAAAAACTAATAATCAGGTATATTATCGTTGTATTGGTACGGATTCATACCGTTTTGGCGGTAATAAAATGTGTAACAACAAATTAATTCGTACAGATACATTGGACATGGCTGTGTGGGAAGAGGTAAAACACCTATTAAAAAATCCAAATAGAATATTAGAGGAGTATAAACGTAGACTTTCAGAACTTAAAAAATCACCACTAGATCAAAAAAGCGCTTTGCTTGAAACACAAGAAGATAAGTTAAAACGAGGTATTGCAAGGTTAATTGATAGTTATGCTCAAGAATATATTGATCAAGAAGAATTTGAGCCAAGAGTTAAAGCAATGAAACAAAACTTAAAAATGGTTGAAGAACAAAAGAAAAAGATATTTGATCAGAAAAAACTCACACAAGAGTTAACTCTAGTAGTAACAAATTTAGAGGGGTTTTCCTCTAGTATTAACTCAAGTCTTAATAATGCAGACTGGCTAACTAAACGTGATATTATTAGAACGTTAGTTAAGCGAATTGAGATTAATTTTGAGGATGTAAACATCGTGTTTAGAGTAAAAGAGCTTCCAGACTCTTTTCATATGGAAAAAAATCAATGCTTGCAATGTTGTTGTAGGGGTAAGCAATCATTTCTGAGACTAACAAACCTGCACCAAGTTTTTTTACAATACTCCTAAACGGATAATCAGTCACTCCAGACATCGGAGCTAAAATTACTGGAGAATCAATAGCCAAATTTCCTATTTGGAGGGACACAGGCTTTCTAGTCGCTAGAAAATGCATTTTTGACACCGTTATAAGCTGACATTATAACATCTTGCATAAATGAATTTGCTTTCTCTATAAGAGAAGGCTCCGCCTCTACTACCTTAGCTCTCTCGTAATGACCAGGTTTTAAGTATATTGTTTCTTGTTTTTTATTTCCCCATAGTTCGTTGTTCCGTTGATAACCTTCATTTATCATTTTAGGATTTGGCTTAAATATACCTTGATTATGTGATATATGAGGATGAAGGTGGATTTCGATATTTGCCAACGAAGCTAAGATAGGAATTTCTTCTATGAAAATAAAGTAATTTTGACTACTAATTGCCTCTAGATAAGATCTATAAATGGATTTGCCATTCAGAAAAGAATTTGTCACACTTTCGCTACTATAATTTTTGTCATATCTTTTTGTGCTGATAAGGTTATTAACAGCAAGTTCTCTTAAGTTACTACTCACTTCATTTTCAGGTAATCCTGTACTAAGTAGTTTTTTTATCAATTTTTCAACCTTTTTTTCAACCTTTTTTATTTTCTTTTTTGTGTGCTCAGCTAACTTTTCTATTTCCTTATACTTATCTGTTAGATCTCTTGGCCTGTCTAAAAACATATTAAAAACTGTCCGTAATTCAGCTCTTAAAGCAGGTGGCATTCTTTCATCATCTAAAGAATTGAATTGACTTAAAAATTTATGCCACTCTAATCTCATTTCTTGTGCTTTTTCAGCTCTATATTTACTGGAATCACCTTTCTTCGCTCCAAACACAGCATGGAAAAAGCAGTTACCGTCCCCTACAGTATAACATCGAACAACTTTTATTTGTTTAGGTTGCTCACTTTTTGTTGAGCTGATACTAATACCACTATCTGTAGATGGAGAATAGGAATTTCTACTTACCCTCTTATCCGAATCATTTGTTTGTCT
Organism: Wolbachia endosymbiont (group B) of Camptogramma bilineatum; assembly: GCF_947251825.1. Taxonomy (NCBI): domain Bacteria; kingdom Pseudomonadati; phylum Pseudomonadota; class Alphaproteobacteria; order Rickettsiales; family Anaplasmataceae; genus Wolbachia; species Wolbachia endosymbiont (group B) of Camptogramma bilineatum. Next base: position 1,193,878 of record NZ_OX366391.1, on the reverse strand, counting down.
TGATATAGTATCTAGTCCACTATCCAGTGATTTACTTCTTGTGAATTTTTGCTCTTTTGGACTCTTTTCTTCCTTTACAGTTCCTTTTCCATCAACATAACCTTTTACCAAGTGAAATAAAGGTTCGACGATCATTTTATACGTCGCTGCAAGCACTATTCCCATTAAGATCCAAGCTACAGGATGAAAAATTAGCATAGCAAGTGGTAAGGTTAAGAGGAAAGACCCCACTATCAGTCCCAAACAGCCGATAGTAACTGTAGCTGCTAAGTATATACCAAGCGCATAAATGGCAAATCTTCCACCAGCTTTAAGTTTGGTGAAGTGAGTACTCTCTTTAAATTCATCGTATTTTTCTATGACGCCTAACATATTATATTTTACGTTTATTAATTCTAGCAAATTATGAAGGTAAAATCAATATTAGCATTTATATGTAAAAATATTGAGCATTCAAAGCTTTTGAAGTAGAGTAATGATGTTAGTAATAGCACAACATATGCATGATATAGAACATATACGCAAAAACCCTAAAGGATTTGAAAAAGCAATAAAAAGCAGAGGGGTGAAAGAATTTACTGCAAAAGAAATATTAGAGATTGACCATAAAAAAAGATCACTGACTACTAAATTGCAAGCTTTAAATAAGCAACGAAACGAGGTCACGGAAGAAATAAAGAGGCTTAAAATGAACAAAAGCCCATGTGAAGAACAAGTAAAGTTATCAAAAAGCATCACAAGTGAGATAGAGACAATCAGCCTCAAGGAGCAAACAGAAAAAAATAAGTTAGTGAATGTTTTATCTAACTTGCCGAATATTCCTGCGCAAGATGTACCAATAGGTGAAGATGAGAGCTCCAACGTAGAAATTAGAAAATATGGAGAAAAAAGGCAATTTAGTTTTATGCCAAAATTTCATTATGAACTCGGAGAAAGGTTAGGCTTGATGGATTTTGAACAAGCAGCAAAAATTTCTGGATCAAGGTTTACAATACTAAAAGGACAGTTAGCTAAGCTTGGACGAGCATTAATAAATTTTATGCTGGAAACACATGTTAATGAATTTGGTTATACTGAAGTGCATCATCCAGTTTTAGTAAAGGATAGGGCGATGTATAATGTTGGTCAACTACCAAAATTTTTTGATGATTCATATTTAACTACCGATAAATTAAGATTAATTCCCACAAGTGAAGTAGTTTTAACAAATTTAGTTGCTGACAAAATAATAGAAGAAAAAGAACTGCCTATTCGTTTTACTGCATATTCAGAATGTTTTCGTAAAGAAGCTGGTAGCGCAGGACGAGATACAAGAGGTATGATAAGGCAACACCAATTTGGTAAAGTGGAGTTGGTAAGCATCACAACTGAAGACCAGTCAAATGATGAGCTTGAACGCATGACAAATGCTGCTGAGGAAATATTAAAAAAATTAGAACTACCGTATAGAATAATGCTGCTTTGTAGTGGTGATATGGGCTTTGCTGCACAAAAGACTTATGATATAGAGGTATGGTTACCTGAGCAAAATAAGTACAGAGAAATATCAAGCTGCTCAAATTGCGGTACGTTCCAGGCAAGAAGAATGAACACTAAATACTTCTTAGAAACTGACAGAAAAACAAAAAAATACGTTCACACTTTAAACGGCTCAGCTTTAGCCATAGGAAGAACAATTGTTGCCATAATGGAGAATTATCAAAATTCCGATGGGTCAGTTACAATACCAAACGTGTTGCAAAGATACATGAGTAATGATACTGTTATAAGCAAACAATAATTTTGACATATAGAAAAGCGAGGAAATAAAGATGAAGGTTCTGGTTATAGGTTCTGGTGGGCGTGAGCATGCTTTACTTTGGGCTTTAAAGAAGTCTCCTACCTTGACTAAGTTATATGTTACTCCTGGTCGCCCGGCCATGGAAAATTTTGGAGTTCTTGTGAATATAAATATTCAAGATTCAGTGGATGTTACACAATTTTGCAAGAAAGAAAATATAGAGCTAGTGATTATTGGTCCAGAGCAGCCGATAATTAATGGGCTTGCTGATGATTTAACTGCGGAGGGGATAAACGTTTTTGCTCCAAGTCAAGCAGCTGCAAAACTTGAGGCATCAAAGTCTTTTACGAAGGAACTATGTAAACAATATGGTATACCGACCGCCAAATATGAACGTTTTATTGATGAAAGGTTAGCTAAAAATTTTGTCCGTAGTAATAAAATAAAATTGCCGCTTGTAATTAAAGCAAATGGAATTGCAGCAGGGAAAGGGGTCATAATATGCCACACAGAAAATGAGGCTTTTTCAGCAATAGATTCAATGCTAGTGGAGAAAAATCTTGGTGAGTCAGGTGAAGAAATAATCATAGAAGAGTTTTTAATTGGAGAGGAAGTAAGTTTTTTTGCTCTTATTGATGGGTTGAAAGTAGTAACCTTTGGTTGTGCAAGAGATTATAAGAAAGTTGATGAAAATAACGAGGGCCAAAATACTGGAGGCATGGGGTCATACTCATCACCTTCGATTATAAGTAAGGAGATGGAGCAAAAAATTATCCAAAAAATAATATATCCTACAATTCAAGCACTGACTAACATGGGAACATCCTATAAAGGCGTACTCTTTGCTGGTTTAATGATTTGCAAAGATAGTCCAAAGCTTCTTGAGTATAATGTTAGGTTTGGGGATCCGGAAATACAATCTATTTTACCTAGACTTGATCCAAATTGTGATTTGTTAAAGTTGATGTTGTCAGTTGCAGAAGGCAAGTTAAATACAAAAATGGTGGAGTTTAATCACAAAACTACAGTTTGTGTAGTTGTTGCAAGTAAAGGCTATCCTGGTGATTATCAAAAAGGAGAGGTAATTAAAGGATTGGATAAAATTGAAAACATTCCTGGTGTGCTAGTTTTTCATGCTGGTACTAAGTTGGATGAAAGTGGTAATTGGATTTCCGATGGCGGAAGAGTGCTAAATATAGTAGGAGAAGGAAACACTGTGGAAGAAGCTAAAAGTAAAGTGTACTCAGCGTTAAATTTTCTAGAATGGTCAGGTGGGTTCTTCAGGTATGATATTGGTAGTTAATTTAGCTCATGCAGAAACAAAAAAAGTCACTTTGTAAGCAGTAAACTAAAGAAAAACATGATATCTGTTCAGATTCATGTGAAACCAGTGCTTCTTTTCTTGTCATGAAAGTAGCTGACACTGGGATCCAGGTTGATGAAAGCACACTAGCATAGAAAGTGGTTACAACGTTTTCGATGAGATTATATGGAAAACTGGATTCCAGTGTCAAGCACTGGAATGACACCCTCTATTATGCAAATTACCTGCTAATTGCAATGTTCGTACAGATGTGGGTCACGCGCTGGAATAACACCCTTGGTGGTAACAACTAAAGAAAAATATCAACTAGGTTTATAGTCTATTACTACTGTTTTTGCAATTTTGTCGTGAAGAAATTGTTTACGCTGGTCAAGGATTGCAAATAATATGATTAAGATTGATACAACTATGAATAGACTAGAAATATTGAATAGTGTGTAGCAGATTATAAAATATAATACTCCAAAAACTGCTGTTCTGCTTATTGCTTGTATTAGAGTGATTTTTTCAAGTGTATTTTCGTCTTTTACACGCATGCGAAGTAACAATTGTCCTGGAGTACCACCAAATTCTATTATCGTAAATACATAAAATATTAATTCCAATATCAACCCTATTACTTGTATAGCTACTGCTTTATCTAAAAACATTTCAGTTACATTGAGTGATAGAGAATATGCCAAAGTAAATCCAATGATAAATCCGATAACAAACCCCATTCCCTGTACTAAAATATAATCGATTGCAAATGCAAAAATACGTCTTGTAATCCCTGCATAACTTATTTTAGTATCCATACACTTTCCATATTTTGCAATGCTATAACCAGCATAAAAGTTCATTATTAAATAACCGTAAATATGCTATTTTAGCAACATTGACCCACTTTATTATTTGAATTAACATTAAATCATTTACAGTTAAGGAAGTTATGTCAACATCAGTCACAGTTGCGTATGGTGATGGTATCGGACCAGAAATTATGGAAGCGGTGCTGTCGATATTGCGTGAAGCGAAAGCAGAGATCTCAATAGATATTATTGAAATAGGAGAGCGTGTTTATAGTAAGGAATGGTCTCATGGAATTTCTCCGAGTGGTTGGGAATCTATCGAAAGGACAAAGATATTACTCAAATCTCCAACAACAACCCCTCAAGGTAAAGGGCACAAAAGCTTAAACGTTGCGCTCAGAAAGAACTTAGGGCTGTATGCAAACATTAGACCATGCATTTCGTATCACCCTGTTATAGAAAATAAATTCGATAAATTTGATGTTGTTGTAATACGCGAAAATGAAGAGGACGTTTACACCGGAATAGAGCATAGGCTCACTGGTGACTCGTACCAATGCACTAAAATTATTACTAGATCTGGCTCAGAAAAAATATGCAGGTACGCTTTTGAATATGCGAAAAAACATAACAGAAAGAAAGTAACTTGCCTGACTAAAGACAACATAATGAAAATGACTGACGGCGCTTTTCATGCAGCGTTTGATCGTATTGCAAAAGAATATCCGGATATAAAGGCGGAACATTATATAGTTGATATTGGAATGGCACGTGTTGCCACAGAACCCGAGAATTTCGATGTTATAGTAACTGAAAATCTATATGGCGACATATTATCAGATATAGTGGCACAAACCTCGGGTTCTGTAGGGCTTGCAGGAAGTAGCAATATAGGTAATGAATATGCAATGTTTGAAGCGGTTCACGGCTCTGCTCCTGATATTGCAGGAAAAAACATAGCTAATCCTTCTGGTCTTTTAAATGCTGCAGTGCATATGTTGGTCTATATCGGTCAAGTGAGTACTGCAAAACCAATCTATGATGCATGGCTCAAGACTTTGGAAGATGGAGTACATACCGCTGATTTATATAAGGAGAAAAAGAGTAAACAAAAGGTTGGAACAAAAGAATTTGCAAAAGCTGTTATAGATAATCTAGGGAAAAAACCCACAACGTTATCTGAGCTTATAATTAGCAGTGATTCGGATAGTAAAATAAATAAAGTACAAGACAATTACGAACAAGATTACAAAGTTAAAAAGCTAGTGGGTAGTGATATAACGCTTGCCTGGGACAAATCCAACAATTTTGATCAAATAGTAGGATTATTAGAATCGAGTAATCTGCAGATGATAGCAATATACTCAAAGGGTCTTGCAGTTTGGCCGGGAAGTTCAAAATCTTTAAGTGACCAAATAACTTGTAGGTTTATTGCGAATAGTGAAAAGAAAACTATTACAAATAGTGACGTGAATAATTTACTAATCAAACTCGAAGAAAATAACTTTAATGTAGTGAGAATGGATAAGTTGTATTTGTATGATGGGAAAGAGGGTTTCTTCTCTTAGTGGTTGCTTGATATTTTTATGCTTGTGTGAAACATTAAATATATTATACTAATAGCATCGTGTATTTATGTGAGGTGTAGTAATGAGTCAACATTTCAAGTTAACTGGTCAGGAGTTTTATGATAATAATGATCTGTTAAACGTACTAGAGATAAAAGCTGAACAAATTGTAGGTAAGGATTATCAAGCTCTTAGCAAGTTTCTGAAAAAACAATATAATAAATTGATACTTGTAAACCATCCTGACAAGGGTGGAGATAAAAATAGATTTAATCAAATTTGTAAAGCTCATCAAGAGCTAAAAAAATACATTGAACCTTTAGAGTCAGGAAATCCTTGTGTTAAGGTCAGCGTTGATGCTGAAAGTGATGGGCGTTTAACAGCACGTGAATTTCATTATAGAAAGAAGCCGTTCTATACACTAGGGATTAGTGAAGAAGCTATAGGTAAAGATTTTGATGAATTGACTTCTATATTAAAAAAGAATGATAGTGCGTTTGAAGAGGATGTGGAATACTATTTTTCAGGAGATATTTATAGCAGTTTTTTTAGGTCGTCAGACCCTGGCGAGCTTAATAAACGCTTATCAAAACCTAATATGCAGCTATTTCTTTATATTTCTCCTCTAAAGGAAAAAAAGAACCTAGTAGATGAGGATAAAAAAGAATTAGCGTTAAGATTTATAGAACGTAAAAATGCCTTACTATTTATTCGGACTCTTAGTGTTCTACCCTTAGGCCTGTTAACTACAGTTACTATAGGTTGCTATTTTTCATGGTGGATCATAGCATTTAACATCGCTATTAGTAGAGCCTCTGGTTTATTAGTGAATTATTATATGGAAAAGTATAAAAATTCAGAAATTTCCACTGATGAATTCATAAGTAAAATGAACTATATCGCGCTAGGCAGTAAGCTTCTTATCAACTATCCTTTAGCTGCTTTTTCTGTTTATTTAGTTACAATAAATTTCATTGCTAATGGATTAACTGTTGGTGAAGCTGTACTTGGTCCACTATTGTTATTGGCAGTATTAATTGAAGCATTAGCTCCTATTTTTTCAAAAGGCTGTGAAATATATTCTGATAAGCACACAAAAGATTTACTAGAAGAGGATCCAAGAGATAGGGTACAAAAGGAAACTGACCTGTTAGGATGGTATGATCCACGAAAACTGTTAATGCCAATTGTTATGCCTCTTATTAAAAAGTGTTTTGCGGAAGTGGCAAGCGAGTTTGCTGAAAGGAATTTTGATGAGGTGAAAACTGATATGTCTGATGTTAATATTGAAGGACTATCTAATCCTCAAGCAATTGAATTTGCACAGCAAACAGTATAGTATAAGCTTTTAGCTCTATGCATGGACTCAAAAAAAGTAGAACTGATATTTGAAAAATTCAAGCAATCAAATCCTGCGCCAAAAATAGAGCTAAATTATACCAATCATTTTACGTTATTAGTTGCAATAGTTCTGTCAGCGCGGACGACCGATATAAGTGTTAATAAAATTACAAAGGAGCTATTTAGTATCGCTGATACGCCAGAAAAAATGTTGAATCTTGGGCAAAGTGAGCTGAGAAAATGCATAAGCAGTATTGGTTTATATAATTCTAAAGCAAAAAATATAATCGGGCTCAGTAAAATATTGATTGAGAGGTACAATAGCACAGTGCCTACTAATTTCGATGATTTGGTATCTTTACCAGGGGTTGGGAGAAAGAGCGCTAATGTGTTCTTAAATTCAGGGCTTGGTATTCCAACATTGGCAGTTGATACTCACGTTTTTAGAGTGAGCAATAGAGTTGGGCTTGTGAAAGAAAAAGATGTACTTAAAACAGAGCAGTCTCTTTTGAATGTAGTGCCAAAAAAATACCTACTTTATGCTCATCATTGGCTAGTTTTGCATGGTAGATATGTTTGCAAAGCGCAAAAACCTTCGTGTGAAACATGCATAATTCATGATTTATGTGAGTTTGAATGTAAGAGGTTAGTATCTCTTCTTTTGTAATTCAAGTAGCTCACAGAGGTGAAAAAGATTACTTTACACATTTTTCCATTTTCCTTATCATAAGACTGAAGGTATTTTATTATCTTCAATCTGTGCAGATTAAACGACAAAAGTATTATACAGTTGGCGTCTTATTTTTAATTTTTTGCACTATGTGCACCTTACGTCTTCACAATATTTCTAGGTTTTACCTACATAAGCTGAAACGAGCTTATAAAACGTTTAAGACAGTATAGAACGCCAATTTTCAGGATTAGAGAGTAACAACTAGCTAACGTGAGAGATCTTTTGCCTGGTTGGAAAAATGTAGGCGACTTTGAAAAAATTGCGAGCGTAAACTTAATACTAGCCTACAAATTTGCTTTTACTTCTTTCCTCCTCAAAAGATTATGAACAGGTTCTAAGAGATAAGAAATATAAACCAAAAAGCCATTGGATGACAAAGTTAATGCTTTTTTAGTTTTAATGGTTTATATTTTATTTCTATAATAGTAAAGGAATATTAAAATGGGAGATGTTTTTTCGATGTCAATGGAATCTTCTAAAGACAATAAAGATAGAAATGAACAATTTCTCATGCAAGTAGCTGCTTGGTTGGTTGATAACACTAGCTTAACTTTTGATCAAATAGCACAATGTTGCAAGTTATCCCTTGAAAAAGTACAAGACATAGCTGATGAGGAAATAGAAGTTGAAAAGTATGACCCTATTATTTCTGAAATAATTACTGAAAAAGAAATCGATAATTGCAAAAAAAATCCAAATCGTGTACCAAATTTTATTATAAAAAATATAAAAAAAAGGGCAAAGACGATTAGCTTTCTTGCCTTTGCTTCCACAGCAAGGCGTAGAGATAAACCTAATGCGATTTATTATTTGGTAAAAAAATTTCCTATCTTGAACAATAATGTGATAGCTAAGCTAGTTAGTACAACAAATTACACAGTTGAGCAGGTAAGAGATGGATCTCATCATAACATACTCAATATCAAACCTCAAGATCCTGTACTACTTGGTTTATGTAGCCAGGAAAATTTAGAAGCGGAAGTAGAAAAAGCGAAAGTAGAAGAAGAGAAGAAACAAAGATTAAAAAATATAAATAATAGCTATTGATGATTCTCAAATTCTTGTACTTTGTTAATATTAAATTGACTTGACTTGTTAGTTTTTATCAGTATAATGTAAGTAAAGTATCTAGTTTAATAATAATTAAGTCTAAATACGCACTAAAAACTAGCTCAGCCTGATTTATTGTTTTATACTCACATTTTAGGTTAGTAAGCATCAATTAAAATTTTTGGAGGATTATGACAACAATCAATGAAGATGTCTTAGCAAAAGGAGAGGTTGTAGGTCAACCTGAAAAAAGCGAACAAATTCATAATGCTGACGCAGTAAAACAAATGACCAGTGAAGGTGCTGAAAAAAACAAGAAAACGTTGGACCTGAGCGAATTGAAAGAGAAAACAGCAGAAGAATTGTTAGAGCTAGCTGAAGAAAGAAAAATTTCAACTAGTGGTAAAGGCAATGGCAGGATGCTAAAACAGGAAATGATATTCAGTTTAATGAAGAAAATGAGTGAAGAAGGAGGCATAACCACAGGAAGTGGAGTAGTGGAAATATTGCCTGATGGTTTTGGTTTCTTACGTTCATCAAGTGCAAATTATGCTCCAAGTACCGATGATGTTTATATTTCCAATGGCCAAATAAAGAAGTTTAATTTACGTACAGGAGATATGGCATGTGGAGAAATAAGGCCACCTGGTGATAAGGAAAGATATTTTACTTTAACTAAGGTTCACAGTATAAACTCTACTGAAATCAGTGAATTAAGAAAGTACGTACATTTTGATAATTTGCTTCCACTTTATCCTGAAAAAAGCCTCATCCTTGAAAACAATAGTAGCGGAGATAATAAAAAAGATATAAACATGCGTGCTGTAGATATAGTTACACCTCTTGGAAAAGGACAAAGAGCATTGATAGTTGCTCCACCTCGTACAGGAAAAACGATATTGCTTCAGCAAATGGCTCACTCTATAGCTACAAATCATCCTGAAATAGAACTAATAGTATTACTTATAGATGAAAGACCCGAAGAGGTGACAGATATGATACGCTCTGTAAAGGGTGAAGTGGTAAGCTCTACATTTGATGAACCTGCCTACCGTCATGTCCAACTTGCTGAAATAGTAATAGAAAAAGCTAAAAGAATGGTTGAACACAAAAAAGATGTAGTGATTTTGCTTGATTCTATAACTCGTCTTGCACGTGCTTATAATGCAGTCATTCCTTCGTCTGGAAAGGTTCTAACCGGCGGTGTAGATTCAAATGCGCTGCAAAGACCAAAACGCTTTTTTGGAGCAGCTCGTAATATTGAAAATGGTGGTTCTTTGACAATCATCGCTACAGCCCTTATAGAAACTGGTTCAAAAATGGATGATGTTATTTTTGAAGAGTTTAAAGGCACAGGTAATGCTGAAATTATACTAGATAGAAAACTTGCTGATAAACGTATATTCCCTGCTATTGATATTACAAAATCCGGAACAAGGAAGGAAGAGCTATTAGTTGATAAGGCCATACTAAATAAAATATGGGTATTGCGTAGGATACTTAATCCTATGGGGTCTGTTGAAGCAATGGAGTTTTTACGTGACAAACTACTTTTAACAAAGAGCAATGCTGACTTTTTTAACTCCATGAATCACTAAAAGTAAGCCAATTCTGATGGAGCAAAAAAGCTATGTTTATACAATTGTGTACCAGTGTTGAAATGACACCCTCAAAAGGGGATTGTATTTACTCTGAATCAGATGATAAATTAGATGCTTGGTAAGCGTAATTTGGAGCTTCCTGTGTAATGATTATATCATGAGCATGACTTTCTCTTAACCCTGATGAAGTAATAGTGACAAATTTGCAGTTTTTTTTCATCTCTTCTATATTACGGTTGCCAGTGTAACCCATTGCAGCTTGCAACCCACCAATTAACTGACAGATCACTCCTGAAGCTGGACCTTTAAAAGGAACTCTTGCTTCTACTCCTTGTGGGACTAAATCAAGTTTTGAATCTTGAAAATAACGGCTAGCTGACCCTCGTTTCATTGCACTAATAGATCCCATTCCTCGATATTCCTTATATGCTCTACCCTTATACATGATAATCTCACCTGGGCTTTCCTCAGTACCAGCAAAGATTGAACCTATCATCACAGTATCAGCACCAGCTGCAATAGCTTTTGCAACATCTCCCGAATATTTTATTCCACCATCAGCAATTAGTCTGACGTTTTTTGCTCTACACACCTCTGCAACATTCTTGATTGCAGAGAATTGCGGCATACCAACACCTGTAACTATTCTGGTAGTACAAATTGATCCGGGCCCTATTCCAACCTTTACTGCATCAACACCAGCATCAATCAACGCTTCAGCAGCCTCCTTTGTTGTAATATTTCCGCCGATTAATTGCGTATTCGGATACATCTTTTTTATTTCCTTAATAGTGCTGATAACGTTCTCGGAATGACCGTGAGCGGTATCTACAATAACCACATCGACTTCCTCTCCGATCAAAGCTTCACATCTTTCTATACCATCTTTTTTACCAGTACCAATTGCAGCGGCAACTCTGAGTCGACCTTTACTGTCTTTACATGAATTTGGATATCTATTGTATTTTTCGATGTCTTTAACTGTGATTAGACCTATGCAACAAGAATTTTCATCAACAACCAAAAGCTTCTCTATTCTATTTGCATGCAACAATTTCATTGCTGAGGCGCTGTTTACTGCCTGCTCTTGAACTGTTACTAACTTATCTTTTGTCATTACCTCGGAAACTTTTATATTCATGTTCTGGTCTTCAATAAACCTCACATCTCGATTAGTTAAAATTCCCACTAACTTGCGTTGATCAACTACAGGAATGCCGGAATAATTATACTCTCTCATTAATGAAACTGCTTCTGCAACTGTTTTATCTGGGGAAATTGTAATTGGGTTATACACGATCCAGCTTTCATATTTTTTCACCCTTCTTACTTCTAACACTTGTTCATCTATTGATAAATTCTTATGTATGCAACCTATTCCACCATGTTGGGCAATAGCTATTGCAAAGCCTGATTCAGTGACAGTGTCCATTGCAGAGGATATGAGAGGGATATTTAGTTCTATATTATTTGTTAGATAAGTTCTTGTGTCTGCATCACGAGGCAATACATCAGAATAGGCCGGTAAGAGAAGTACATCGTCAAACGAATAATAAGCTTCTATTTTTTTCATATGCTTTATTTAAAGCTTATACGCCAATTAATGAAATTGCAATAGAGCTTTTGCAAAATTAGCCTAGCTCTAGCTATTTTTAGATCAAAATAGGATAGAAGAGGGATGTAGCTCCTAATATATTTATCGCAAAATTACATTATTTGCTAGCAAACAGAACTGCTCAATAGTTAAGCTTTCTGGACGTTCGTCTCCACTCAGTTTAGCATTCTCAAGAATAGTTGAGACATCACTAGTTATACTTTGCAAGCTATTTCTCAGCATCTTTCTTCTTTGAGCGAACACAGCACGTGTTAGCTTTGTTAAGGTTTCTAAATTTACTGCAAATCTTGGAGTGGGTAAAGGTTTTACTGTAATTACTGAAGAATATACTTTTGGTCTTGGAAAAAATTCCTTAGGTTCAATATCAAATTCCTTTTTTATGTCGCATAGTAACTGGCTTAGCACTGATAGGGAACCATAATCCTTAGAATTAGGTTCTGCTGTAATACGCTCTGCTACCTCCTTTTGGAACATTAACGTCAAATTCGTAAAAAATTTTATATTATTTAACCACTTTAAAAATAACGCTACTGAGATATTGTAAGGCAAGTTAGCAATGACTTTGACTGGACATTCTACCAGCTCTTTTTCTACAACATTAAGTGCATCTGCTTCTATAATTCTATATTTTCCCTGATGCTCATTTAGCAATTGTTCGTGATGTTTCACTAAACTACTATCTTTTTCTATAGAAAGTAGAAACTTTGGATTATACGCCAATATTTCCCTGGTTAACGCACCATATCCAGGACCAACTTCAATAACATTAAAATCTTTCAGGCTACCAGCTAAGGCAACTATTCTTTTTGTTATCTCATTCGATAAAATAAAATTTTGCCCTAGACTCTTTTTTGGCTTCAGTAAAAATTTTCTCATACAATCTTATTATGCAGTTTTTTAAAAATTAGTTGACGAAAATTCATCAATAATTGTATATTGTCAGTGTATTTAATGCCGGCTTAGCTCAATTGGTAGAGCAACTGACTTGTAATCAGTAGGTTGTCAGTTCAAGTCCGACAGCCGGCACTCTTATCCATACAAGTAAAGTTGATGTCCTTTTTAATAGTAGCAAATTGGAAAATGAATGGAACACGTTCTTCATTTGTTGACTTTATAGGCAAACTTAACAACAAGAGCAACGAAATTACCTCTAAATTAGTAATTTGCCCTCCTTTTACATCATTTCCAAGCAGTATAGAGTTGAACAATAATATTAAAATAGGAGGACAGAATTGCCATCATAAAGAGTTCGGTTCTTACACAGGTGAAATTAGTGCAGGAATGTTGAAGGAACTAGGATGTAGTTACGTAATACTTGGACATTCTGAAAGGGCTCATGAAAAAGATAGTGAAATAAAACTTAAATCGAAAACAGCAATAGAATCAGGATTACACCCAATCATCTGTGTAGGTGAAAACTCAGAAGATTATAAAAATAAAAAAACAAAAGAAGTAATAGAATATCAATGCAAAAACCGTTTGCCAACACAAGGTGAATATACCATAGCATACGAACCGATATGGGCAATAGGAACAGGAAATGTGCCAAATAATGACGCAATTGCTGAGGTGATAGAGATAATAAAATTGTGTACTGGTAAAAAACACATTATATATGGTGGCTCAGTCAGCTCAGAAAATATAGGAAACTTGCTCAGTATTCCAAATCTATTGGGAGTTTTAATTGGTAGTGCAAGCTTAGATTTTGATCACTTTTATCAAATTATACAACAAGTCAAGAAAAAATTTTCTCTTAATTAATTCTAAAGGATAAATACTCTTATTGTCATGGCAAGGGAGTTGGCAAAATGTGTCAAGGAGTTTTCTATTGGCTAAGGTTGTGACAATAAAGTTAAGCACTGCCAAAAACTATGGAAGAAGTCATTATAATTTGTATTATATCTTTATAAAATGGTTCGCATAAGTTATCTAGAAGTGCAACTAAACAAATACAAAAATCAAAGTGTTGCGGTTTTCGGCCTTGGTAAAACTGGTTTGTCCGTTATTAATGCTCTAACAAAAAGCAGTGCAAAAATATATGCATGGGATGATAATAAAGAGCAAATAGCAAATGCAAAAAAGATATATAAAGAGTGTAACTTTACTCATCCCAATGAGTATAATTGGCATGAGATAAGCACACTAATTTTGAGCCCTGGAGTGCCAATACCAACGCATTGGGTAGTAAAACTTGCAAGAAGCTTTGACTGCAAAATAAAATCAGACATTGAGCTATTTCTTGAAACTAAAACTACAAGCCAGAAGGTTGTAGGCATCACTGGAACAAATGGCAAATCAACCACCACGTCACTAATAGGGGACATATTAAAATCCACAGGGAAAAAAGTAGCTATTGGCGGGAATTTAGGTGTGCCTATTTTGGATTTAGAAAGAGATGCAGAAATTTATGTAATTGAATTCTCCTCTTTTCAATTGGAGCTAATAAATAAAATGAATGTAGACATTTCTGTATTGCTCAACATCACACCAGACCACATAGATAGACATGGAAGTATGAATAACTATATAGCAACTAAACTAAAATTGATAAACGGTAGCAAGATTGCCGTGATAGGATGTGATAACAAAATTACCTCTGATGTATTCAATAAATTCACTGGGAACAAAATTCCAATCTCAGCTTCGATGTCACCCTCTTTGTCATCCCAGTGCCTAGGCACTGGGAAACTAGAGAATCATAGCTTATCAGTAAGCGACGTGAAAATAAACCTAGTATCCAATGTAGAAAATATAGTAGCTGCACACGCTGTGTGCAAGTTACTTGGAGTAGATAGCAGCACTATTGTCAATGAAATCAAATCCTTTCCAGGGCTAAGACACAGAAATGAATTTCTTGGCAAAATACATAATGTACTTTTTATCAACGATAGCAAAGCAACCAATGCAGAATCGACCGAAAAGGCAATTTTATCTTATAAAAACATATATTGGATTGTTGGCGGAAAAAGCAAAAAAGGCGGAATAGAATCATTAAGCAAGCATTTCACCAAGATTAGAAAAGCTTTTCTTATTGGAGAATCAACTGAAGTTTTTGCAAACATTATGGAGAATAAAATAGATTATATGAAGTGCTATAATCTAGAAAACGCATTTAAACTGGCTTTTGAAGAGGCCATAAATAGCAAAGAAGAAGTAGCGATATTACTTTCTCCTGCATGTTCTTCTTTTGATCAGTGGAAAAATTTTGAAGAGCGCGGTGAAGCATTTTGCAGAATGTTTGAAAATCTCAGGTACAATTATATGTGATGTTTAGTATAATATTGTATGGAACAAAAGTTAATAGTAGATGAGCTGATTAAGGTTATTCCATTTGAAGGAATAAGTGATGCAACCTTATTGAAAGTGTGCACGAACCTTAACCTAGCCAATAGTTTTTGTAAATTTCAAAATGGAATATATAGTGCTTTGGAGTACATAGCAGAGGACTTAAATAGCTCAATGGAAACTGAACTTTGGAATTCCAATTTAGAAGATATGAAGGTAAGAGAGCGGATAAAGTTAGCTGTCCAAATACGCCTTTCAAACTATGCTAAGTTACCAAATTACAGAGAGTTTTTAAAAAACGTTTTATCATTCTCTATATTACCAAAAAATGCATACTTTTCTAGTAAACTCTTGTACAGAACTGTTAGCGCGATTTGGTATGGCATTCATGATCAATCAACAGATTTTAACTACTATACAAAAAGAGCAATATTAGCTGGAGTGTACTTAAGTACGATACTTTTTTTTATCAATGATTATTCAGAAGATTTTGCAGATACCCTGTCGTTTCTTGACAAACGTATCAACAATGTCATGACATTTCAAAAGTTTAAAACCCGTTTGAATAGAATGGTAAGAAACTTCTTATAGCCTCTTTACTTATACGAGTTACTCGTATTTATACCTAAAGCTGCCTTGATTTTTATGTTAAGATAATTGAACATCCACTAACAGTGAGCTTAACAAAGAACTTGATTGAAAGCAATACATTAGAAAGTAGTTTTGCTGGAAACTTGAAGTAGACAGAATTGATACACATAAAGCTGATCCATGTACAAAAGTATCTGTTCAGATACACGACTAATGCTGTGTGATCCATAGAGGTTATTACAATAAGAATGTAAGATCAAATAGAAATTTGGATTTGCAGTAGTTTATAGACCTTATTACAATTGCAAAGGATAAATTCTAGGGTTAAACTACGTCTGAGTTGGATAAAACTATACAAAGAGTTGGGTCATGCAGGAAAGGTATGTCAGCATTATGGTATTTTACGTTTTACCTTACGTAAATGGTACAAACGTTATGAAGAGTTGGGTGAAAAAGGATTAGTAGATCTCAGTAGTAAGCCTAAAACTTCACCTTTGCAAAAGATCAATGAATCAGATGAGCAGCTTATTCTTCATCTAAGACAAACTAGAAAGCTAGGGGCAAGGCGTATTCAAACCGAGTTAAGACGTCTATATGATTTATCCTTGTCATTGGCTACTATACACAAAATTTTCAAAAAACATGATGTAAGTCTTCTGCATGTTAAACGTCATTATCGCAAACAGGTCAAGCGTTATAACTGTAAAGTACCTGGAGAGCGTGTGCAGATGGATGTGTGCAAAATATCGTCAGGGCTTTATTCAGGAAATTGTGGACTTTAATATATCGGATTTAGTAACTTCAATAAATTGTGATATCTCTCTTACAGATTCATTCAAACTTAATTAAGTGGGAGTATTGTTAATGCGAAAAGGGTTTAATTAAAATGGTATGGCGTGTGAGGAAGACATACATCAATTGGTAGAAAGTGGATTTGATATTAACTCAAAAGATGTAAGCGGAGTCACTCTCTTGCATAAGTTTACAAAAGAAGGCGATTTAGTTGGAGTAAAATCATTATTAGAGCACGAAGCTGACTTTAATGTTGTGGACAATGAAAATAGAAATCCACTGCATTATGCTATTATGCATGGACACAAAAAAAATTGCTAAACTTCTTGTTAATCAATTGACAATTAATTCTAGAGATAAAAATGGATTTACTCCACTTCACCTTGCTACACTACAAGATGACACAGAATTAATGGATTTTTTAATAACAAAAGGCGCAAAAGTTAATGAAAAAGATGCTGAGGAAGGCTATACTCCTCTTCACATAGCTTCATTATACGGTTCTAAAAAGAGTGTCCAGATTTTAATTGATAGCGGAGCAAATCTTGAATGTGAAGATAATAACTTTCGTACTCCTTTATTTTTGACCATTTATCAATGTACTACACATTATGAAAGTAGAGCAGAGATTATAGAATATCTGATAAAGAAAGGTGCAAACATAGAAGCAAAAGATGCAGAAAATAATACTACGCTTTTTCTAGCAGCATATAACAAAAAAATGCAACTGGTAAAGCTTATTGTAAAGCAAGCAAAAGCTAAGTTAAAAGAGTTTATTTGCACAAAAAATAAACATGGTTTTGATGCACTGGATTGCGCTATTAAGCATAATAATAGGCAAATGGTAACATTTCTTGTTTCAAAGGGAATAGAAGCAGATGACCAAGATTGTAGCGGTAACACCAGGTTACATAAAGCTAGCTATAATGGTGATACTAAAGCAGTTAAGTTCTTATTGGAGCTTAAGGTAAACGTTAATGCCGTCACTAGATGCAACAGAACTCCTCTGCTACTTGCAGCTAAAAAAGGCCATGTAGAAATTGTAAGAATGTTGTTAGCAGTAAAAGCCAATATGAATATTTGTGATCAACAAGGTTTTACACCTCTGCATCTTACTATTCAAAAGGATTATTTTGATATAGCTCAGCTATTAATAGAAAAAGGGGCAATTAATTGTAGTAATGATTATACTGCAATAGATATGTTTATTGACAAGGCTCATAGCAAAAAAAATATTGAAGAAAATTACAAAAAATTTTGTAGGTTTTTGATGCTTTACTTGAAAGAGCTACATAGTAAACACAAAGCCTTTTGTGTACTTTCAATCCTAGCTCTAAGCTTAACAATTATAGGTTTACCATTTATTTTCAAGCCTATTATTAAATATAGAGAAAGAAGTAAAATATATAAAAAAATTAGGGCTATGCTGATTTATATTTAAGTATAACAGGAGAACTAAGCTAATATATGACAATTATCTGCTCGATAAAAATGGAATTAAATGTATCCGTTTAGCAGAGTGGCAAAATAAAATAGACAAAACCATAAAAATAAATGGTGTCATGCAATTTGAGCTTCGGCATAGATCCCACATAAATTTTTTGGTACATATTTTTTCAACATTAATTTCGTATTCCATTTAAAGAATATTAATGTTGGCATATAAGTATGAATATTATGCTAATATAATTACTTTTTAGGTATACATGGCAAATTTATGCCTGGAAACAGTTTTTCCTACACTTTCTTTATAAAAATCACAGGCGCCTGTTATTAGCTAAAGTAAAGGTCAAGTATCTGGAATTCTGGACATAAAATCCTCCTGTATAAAAAGATTAGAAAAAAATGCAGCGCACATATGACAGACCGCTGAAAAAGATACGCTACGTTTTTTATTGAAAAGTTAACTGAAAGTCTGCAGACAAAGATAGATTTTGAGCTCTTAAAATATCTCTAATTGTCATTATAATCAGATTCAAAATATGCGGAAGTAATTTTTTTGACAATAGATTTCTTGCATAACTAAGTGTCATTCCAGCTGGGATCCAACTAAGTTGGTAAACACTTTACAACGTTTTTTGCGCGAAAAGGCTGGATGCCAGTGTCAGCTACTGGCATGACATCGTCTTGGATGAAAATCAGTACGTGATGCACCAAAAATTGTGCATCAAAAGGGTGTCATTTGAGTAACTTTTTTGTTGTCATGCCAGTGTCAGCTACTTTCATGACACCTATTTGTTCCTATGATAGTCTTATCTGTCTATCTTATTTTGCTACTCTGCTGAACAGATACGTTTCTTTTACCTTTTTTATTCTGTAAATTTTTTAGTATTTGTATGTTTTACATAAGAACTACACAAGACTACAAATGGTGAATCAGCATTACCTTAAAGAGAGTACCCATATTTTCAGTTAACCTTAAAAATTCACTGAAGATCTTATTCTTCTGTTCATTACTTGCATTTTCCATTAAAGCTTGCGCTCTTTCCTTTATACCAAACAAATATAAAAATTCTCTTTGAGTTAAAATCTCACAATTTAAGTATTTTAATGAATCTTTTAATGCTTGAAAGTTTACAAGTGCAGTAATATCACTGTTACCAATATTTTTAAGAAAATTAGCATACTGATGCTGCCTTATCGATTGCAAAGTGCTCTTGTATGAAGGATATATATAGCCATAATCTATGATCAAAGCAGCTCCTCCATTATTGACTATCTTCTTCTCAAGCTTTCTTAATATTTCAATTCCAGTTAAGCATACTTCTACTACCGCACCATTAAAAAGTTTTCCATTTGTTATCTGAATAGATGATGCTGGAACACATGATCCTTTTCTTCTGGATTTGAGTGTCAAACACTGACCGCCATCCTGTTTCATCACTCTATTTTTATACCACTGCCCATCACGATAAACAAACTGATCAATTGGAAGAGCATCAAAGAACTCATTTGCAAAAAAAATAGTTGGCTGATTTGGTAAGTTGTTGACATTTGTGTGCCAGTTAATATCTAATCCCTTTAATTTTTCCTTTTGTATTTTCTGTAAAATAGGGCTTATCTCAACTAGATGAATGTTCATTGAGCTAAAAAAACAGCTGTATTTTTTAGTAACTCTTATTATATCGTGAACGAGTGTTCCTTTACCTGGTCCAAGTTCAACTAGAGAAAATTTTGATGGCTTTCCTAATTTTTCCCATGTATTCATTATCCACACTGCAATTGTTTCACCAAATAGCTGACTAATTTCAGGTGCAGTAATGAAGTCACCATCTTTGCCAAGTGGTAATTTATTCATGTAATAGCCGTACTCTTTATGATATAGAGCAGCATTCATAAAATTACTGATGGATATTGATCCTTGGCTTTTATCAATTAATTCGTGTATATAAGTAAGCATATTATTAATAAACATTTAACTATAGCGTGCCATACTATAAAATAGTGGAGTATTTATATATATAATATAAGTTTAAAAACATATGAGTAGTATTGCTTTGGTTATGGACAATCAAGATACGGATTATGTTACCCTTATACCTCAAGATGATGGTATTGAATATAAATTTAAAGAAGCTATCAATTTTGTAGAAAATAAGGTTGTAAGTGCTGATGGATTAACTTTAGCGGAGGTATTTCAAGCATTGGTTCAAATGTTGAATGGTGATCTAGAGTTAGTAAAAAAAGTGTTAGCATATACTAATATTATGGTAAAGCATGGAATGAGGGTAGCAAAAGAGTCACAGCTAAGCAGAGCCGATGTTCGTCGAGCTTTAGAAGGCAAAGAAAGTGTGTTTAATAGGCAAGATTTTATCAAAAAACCACCTCTTGTATCTTCTATAAAATCGGTTAAAAAGAAAAGTAGAGGTCTTTAAATGGCTGAGTCTATAAAAAAATTTACTGTACAGTGTGATTTTAAAGGACAGAATGCACCTTTTGCAGTATATATAGGAAATCCAAAGGGTGATACTCATCCAATTCACCATCAAGATTCATGGCTTGCAAAGGAGCGTGGAGGAAACATTCCTAATAAAGTTAAAGAAAGTTTGCAAAAATTATACAAGCTGTCTCAAGAAAACGGGATCTCTTTTCCAGAATTATGCGCATATGCCATTACTATAGTTAGTAATAATGATAAAAAAAGTGACGGTAAGTAGTTAGATTCTCAATATTTCATTTATAGAAGTTTTTGATCTCGTCTTCTCGTCCACTTTTTTTACTATAACTGCGCAATAGGTTGAAATGTTGTTTTTAGGTGGAGTAGATCCTGATACAACTACAGAGTAAGGTGGTACTTCACCATAAAATACCTTGCTTGTTTCTCTGTCAATAATTTTTGTTGATGCTCCAATAAACACACCCATGCCAAGGACTGATCCTTCTCTTATTATAACACCTTCGGCTACCTCACTACGCGCTCCAATGAAGCAATTATCCTCTATAATGACTGGAGAAGCTTGAATAGGCTCGAGAACTCCGCCTATTCCCACTCCACCGGAAATATGGCAGTTTTTTCCTATTTGTGCACAACTACCAACTGTTGACCAAGTGTCTATCATTGTGCCAGAATCAATGTATGCACCAACGTTGATAAAGCTTGGCATTAGAACAACATTTTTACCTATGTAAGCAGATTGGCGGACAAAACACCCAGGAACTGCTCTAATTTTTGAATGGTAAAATTTTTCTTCATTCCATTCACTAAACTTACTACCGATTTTGTCAAACCAGCAATTGGTGTTGTCTATTATTTTGCTTTCCTCAGTGAGGAAATGTAATAATATTGACTGCTTTATCCACTTATGTACTATCCATTCTCCACTTGATAGCTTTTCTGCTACTCTAATTTTACCACTGTCAAGTAACTCAATTACCTCTTTGATTATTAATCTTGCTTCGTGTTTTAGGTTAAGTTTTTCTTTATCTTTCCAAATATTTTCGATCTCATCTTGTAATTTTTTAGTTGCAAATTTTTCATTTATTATATACATATTGATATCAAATTTATATTATTTTATACGTAAGCACTATGAAAATACAATGTCATAATTGTACTAAAACTTACTTAGTATCTCGTGGGCAAATAGGTGAATCTGGAAGAAAAGTGAAATGTACAAACTGCAATCACATGTGGCATGAGTATCTAAAAGAAATGTCAAGTGAATTGTGCCCTGCTGGTATACAAGAAAAAAAAGCTAGCTGGAGGCAAAGTTTAACTCTAGCTTTTGCAACAGTTGCAGGGTTATGCGTTATAATTGTTGGTGGTATCTTTCCAGGAGAGGTAAGTAAGATATATAAAGCAGTTAGTTCATATAAAGATTCAATAAGCCATAAATTAGGATACAAAAAAGTGCAAACGGAAAATTCAAGTGCGAGAGAACTTGTTGTAAATGAGTTTTATCAAGATTACCTTTTTCTATCTAATTTTAGATCTAATTAAATAGGCATAAGTCATCAATGTTATGCAAATAACTACACTTATTCCTTTATGATAGTGTCATTCCAATGTCAGCTACTTTCATAACACCCTATGGTTGTTATTACATCGTTTACTATAGATTTGTTTCAGAAGCTTACATCCAGAAAACTTGTATAGATTTTTTCTACTTCTGTGATATTATAAGCCTGTGATGATAAAATAAGTGGATATGGATAAGTCAGCGTATGAAATCATAGAGCATGAGTATGATGTGGTGATAGTAGGTGCAGGTGGAGCAGGGCTTAGAGCAACACTTGGAATGGCTGCAACTAATTTTTCAGTTGCCTGCATTTCTAAAATTTTCCCTACACGAAGTCATACAGTTGCAGCACAAGGCGGAATTAGTGCAGCCTTGAGCAACATTGCTGAAGATGATTGGCGCTGGCATGCGTATGACACAATAAAAGGTTCAGACTGGCTTGGCGATCAAGATGCAATAGAGTATATGTGTAAAAATGCTGCAAAAGCTGTGATTGAACTTGAAAATTTTGGTGTACCCTTTTCTCGTACGGAAGATGGAAAAATATATCAGCGTGCCTTTGGTGGAATGACAACTCACTTTGGTAAAGGAAAATCGGCTCAGCGTACTTGTGCAGCAGCAGATAAAACTGGGCATGCAATTCTTCATACTCTATATCAGCAATGTCTTAAATTTAACGCTGAATTTTTTGTCGAATATTTTGTAATCGATTTGATTATGGACAAAGGGACATGCTGTGGGGTGATAGCTTGGTCTCTGTGTGATGGTACGTTGCATAGATTTCGTGCACATTCTGTGGTAATAGCAACAGGTGGTTATGGACGTGTTTATTTCTCTGCAACAAGTGCACACACCTGCACAGGTGATGGTAATGGCATGGTGGTGAGAGCTGGGTTGCCACTTGAAGATATGGAATTTGTGCAATTTCATCCAACAGGAATATATGGCTCAGGGTGCTTGATGACGGAAGGATGCCGCGGTGAAGGTGGGTACCTCGTTAATTCTCAGGGTGAGAAGTTTATGGAACGTTATGCGCCAAAGGCAAAAGATTTGGCTTCTCGTGATGTAGTAAGTCGAGCAATGACAATTGAAATTAGAGAGGGAAGGGGAGTTGGGCCAAAGAAAGATCACATGTACTTGAATATATCGCATCTTGATCCGGAAGTGATCAAACTCAGATTGCCAGGTATTAGTGAAACAGCAAAAACCTTTGCAGGAGTTGATGTTACTAAAGATCCGATACCTGTTATTCCAACTGTTCACTACAACATGGGCGGTATTCCAACCAACTATCATGGAGAAGTGATAACACTGAAGGAAGGTAAGGAAGAAGTAGTGGATGGATTGTTTGCAATTGGAGAAGCGGCATGTGTTTCTGTACATGGTGCAAATCGACTTGGCTCTAACTCGCTTCTTGATCTTGTGGTTTTTGGTAGAGCTGCAGCGCTCAGAGCAAAAGAAAAATTGAAACCTGATGCACCACATAAAAAATTGCATTTAGACTGCACAGACTGGATAGTAGATAGATTTAATAAAATGCGATTTGCTTCTGGAGAGCTCAAAGTAGCAAAAATACGCAGTGAAATGCAGCACACTATGCAGAAATATGCATCAGTATTTCGTGTTGCTGAAGTTTTAGAAGAAGGTAAAAAAGCTATAAAAGAAGTAGCAAAAATGATGCCTAAAATTGCAGTTGAAGATCGCAGTATGATATGGAATAGTGATTTGGTTGAAGCACTGGAGCTTGCAAATATGATTCCACAAGCGGTTATTACCATGGAATGCGCAGCTAATCGTAAGGAAAGCAGAGGTGCCCATGCTCGTGAAGATTTTCCCGAGCGTGATGATAAAAATTGGATGAAACATACTATGGCATGGCTTAAAGAAGAGAAAAGCCAAGTCAGTGTAGAAATTGACTATAAAAAAGTTGCTAAAAAAACTCTGAGCGATGAGATTAATTTCATCGCCCCGGAAAAGAGAATTTATTAGTCAATCCATCTAGCATATTTGTAAATTGACGTGATATTGATATATTGCTCATTTGAGTAGCTGGACTTTCTGTATGCTCTGATTGATCTGACGATCTTTGTACTTCTTGCTCTGCTGAGTTGTTAGCTAAATTTTGTTGTTCAGTAATATTTTTAGGTTGTTTTGCAGCTAGGTGATCATCTTTACGGCTTTGCTTATCGTTGGTTAATTCCTTAACAGACTTCCTAATGTCGCTAAGTCCCAAAGTGAATATCAGACACACCACTCCTGTTATAGCTATGATGGGTAACGCTGCTCCAATTGCAATTTGTCCTTGGAAGCAAGAAAGTGTTACCATTGTAATAATAGTAGTTGCTACTGTGATTGCTAACAATACACTAGCTCTCCTGCCCGGATCAATGCATTTCCATGCAGCTTTTAGGCCATCTCCTGTTTTGTGTAGAATATGCTGACATTTTTTTGAAAAAGTTCTAACGTTATATTTTTTTTTAAGTTTTTTCCTTAGTTCTTTAGCTTTCACCTTTCCTTCTTGTGGAGTTTTTGAGTAATTTTCTAAATTACGTAAAGTGCAATAATATTTTTCAGTATGAAATTCTCGATCTTTTAGTTTTAGAGAACGGTAATCAGCACCTATTTCTAGCAGCTTTGCACAAAACTTTGTTGTATTGTCGTACTTTTTCCCTAGATCAAAAATTGTTTTCATTTGCGAAAGGTGGTTGCCTTTTTCTGCTTTTTTTGTTAATGATACTTGTAGCGGTGTTCTTCCTTCTTCGTTAATGGCCTTTATGGCCTTACCTAACTGATCTTCAGATATTTCTTTTTCTTTTACTAAACTGGAAATCAACTCCAAGCATGCAACCTTTTGTTCTCCTTTTAGCGAAGCAATATAGTGCAAAGCATTATTACCCTCTTTGTCTTGAGCAGTAATGTCTGCACTATTTTGGAGAAATAACTCTAAGGCTTTATATCTATTTGTTTTTTCAAATTTTTTATCTGTACATGATCGATCCTCATTTTTTTCTTTTATATGCTGGAATAAATAATAAAGAGGTGTTTGTTTTGCTGTATTTTCAGCATTTATAGCTTTTTTAAACTGTGCTTTAAGATACTCTTTTTCTTCCTCCTTACTTATATTTAATATTATATTTGAAAATTCAAACTTTCGTTTTTGCTTTAATTCTAAAACTATTAGATGTAAAGCATTATTACCATCTGTATCTTTCAGGCTAATATCTGCTCCTTTTTGCAATAACTCCTTAAAGGATTTCTCATCTTTATTTTTAATTGCTAAATGTAATTGATAATTATCATTACTATCTGGAGTATTTATGGTATGGGCTATAACTTCTTCAACTTTTGTTTTTATTTCTGGTTTTCGCTCAGCCAATTTCTCTAAAAATTTAAGATAGTATTCATTTTGCTTTTTAGATAATTTTTCTAAATCCTCTGTAGGTAAGCTTAGCTTGGCTCCATACTTTAACAATTTTGCAAGAAACTTAAGTGTATTATCGCTACTTCTAACTGTATTAGACTCATGTTTCCCTTTTATTATCTTGTTAATTAGTGCTACCTGAAAAGGAGTCTTTCCTTCTTGATTTTCACTATCAACAAGTTGTACTAAATTTTTCTCGTTAGCTATTTTTATCAAGGTATCTAGAAACTTAAGCTTTTGTTTCTTTTTGAGCGATGCAATAAGGTGTAAAATATTATTTCCTTTTTCATCTGTTATGCCACTGACATTTGTGCAATCTTTTAGGTATTTTCTAAATTTCCTGTTGTTTCCATTTTGGATTGCATTTAGTAATTGAACGTCATTATCAGAATCCGATATTCCGTTTATTCCATCTTCAAAATCGCTATCAGAATCTGATATTCCGTTTATTTCATCTTCAAAATCGCTACCGTAGCCACTGTCTTGTTCGCTGTGCCTACTAAAACAACTTTTAGTGACTTCAGAAATTACTTGTTTTTTTGTTTCATTTGATATTCTTTTCGATCGTTCTATTACTTCACCTAGCACTGGAAGGAAACATTGGACATAATATCTGTGATATTTTTCCTGTTCTCTAAGCGATTCTTCTAATTTAGTTAATACTTCAGGACTAGCGCCTTCCTTAAATAACCTTTTACATTCCTTGAGTGTTCCATCTCGACTTCCTGGTTTTTTATGCTGATGTTTTTCTTTTTTTACCTTTCTCTCTATAATATTATACAATTGCTTGTCTTTTTTATCTTGTTTTTCATTTTTGTTTATATGTTTATCTAGTTTGTTTGCATTAGTAACTGATATACTTAGATCTATACTCATATTAAAACCTCAATATTAAAAGCTATTTGGCGTTAACGAATTGTATTAAACTTTTAAATTGAGCTAGATGTTATCGAAATATAGGTGAAAAGGCAGAAAACTAGTTTCTATTAGAAAATCTATTGTCATAGTCAAATCCCCACTTTAGCACTTGTCTACTATTTTAACTATTTTATCTTAAAAAATAATAAATGTGGCTAAACTGTGAAGCATGAGTGCTCTGAAAGAGACAAACCAATGTTTTTATAGATCTTTCAAACTTGATTTTTCTTCTAATTTTTTAAGCATTCCTTTACTTAGTATTGATTTTATCTCTTCTACGCTTTTATCAAGATCATCATTAATTATTACGTAATCATATTTATTACTTTTACTTATCTCTTTTTGCGCTTCGGCTAATCTACGCTCTATTTCAATTTCATCATCACTATTACGCCTTTGTAGACGCAGTCTAAGCTCTTCCATTGAGGGAGGTAGTATAAAAACACTTACAACTTTTTCTCTTAAGATTTCAAACAAATGAAATGCTCCTTGCCAATCTATATTCAGTAAAACACTTATTCCACTACTCAGGTTTTGTTCTATAAAATCTTTTGGTATACCGTAAAAATTCTCAAAAACTTTGGCATATTCAAGCATTTGACCAGCCTTACATAGTTCGTGAAACTTTTCTTCAGTAACGAAAAAATAGTCTTTTCCGTTTACTTCACCGGGACGAGGTTTGCGTGTAGTCATAGAAACAGACATAACTAAATCAGTTGATTGCTCAAGTAATTTTTCTGATATAGTAGTTTTTCCAGCTCCAGAAGGAGAGGATAGAATCAGTAGTATGCCCTCATTTTTTACGGTCATTTTTCTTTGTTTAACAAGTACATTATAGAGCTTTTTTAAGACTTTGTATTTTTTGAATCAAAGTTTAAAAGACTAGAGCCCTCTAAATTAGAATTTGATAAATTGGCATCAATAAGAGAGGAATTATCAAAGACAGTATAACGTAAATCGGCTTTTTCAAGATTTGCCTTATTCAAATTAACGTTTACAAACTTTGCTCTACTTAATATTGAATTAGAAAAATTAGCATTTTCTAAATTCATATCCTTAAACTCAAAGTAAGAATAATTTACATCAAATTTTTTGCCCTGCGATATTTTCTCTTGCAGATCTTTAATTGAAGTTATGGCATTCTCTAGATTTGTAATTTTTGTCTGTCCTTGATTGTCAATCAAAATTGAATTATCAAATTTGCAATCTGTTAAATGAATATCAGCAATTGAACTTTTATATATGCTTGAAGAGAGGAAAGAGACATCACTAACTGTTGAATTACTCAAATTGCTAAGAAAAAAACTAGTCTTTCTAAAGGTATTATCATAAAACACGGAGGATTTGAAATCACTTTCAATAAAGTTTGAATTAGTGACTTTTGACTTAGACCAGCTCGAATTATCAGCTAATAATTTGAAGAATATTGAATTTTCTATCTCACTCGAATCCATATTATGGTGGAAAAGAATACTATTATAAATTTGAGAGTCTTTAATTTTTGTCTTATACATTGAAGTTGTGGAAAGATCTGAATCTTCTATTTTTGCAGAGGTAAACAATGAATGGTCAAAGAACGAACCATTCATGTCAGAATTCACAACTTTAGTATTATGAAACTTTCCGTGACAAATGTTAGCATCATAGGCGTTAACTTTATACAATTCACTAAAACTAAAATCAATATTAGATAAGTCAGCATCCTGAAGGTCTGCTTCGAAAACATATGCATGTTTTATCTTGGAACCATTTAGTATAGATTTAATGAAGTTTGAATTATCCCCTTTCACATAGGAAATTTGTGAATTGCTTAAATTGGCTTTTTCGAAATTACTGTTGACTATAATGGAAGAATTAAAATAGGCGTTTGAAAGATTGCTACCTGTAAAATCCGATTTTTTTATTTCTGCACCATATATGTTAGCATTTTTTAATGAAGAAAATTGTACCTTGAGCTTATGTGCATCCACTCCAAAGAAACTTGCGTTGTCGAAATTATTTTTCTGCATAACAGTGTCGTTTATTTCACTATCACTAAAATTGATGTAGCTGGCACTTGAGTTTGATAAATTGGAGAAATTCATTTTTACATTCAAAAACTTGGTATGCAAACCAATTATATTACGCATACTTACTTTGTTGAGATTAGAATTGATAAAATCAGCATAACTGATATTAGACTGATCAAATATGATATCTGTTAAATTTGTAGAAGCAAATTTTGAAAAACTTAAATTTGTGCCTTTTATTTTAACGCCATGTAAATTAGCATTGGAAAAATTGGCACCACGTAAATCAACATCGATAAAAGACACATCTGATAAATCGGTGTTAGAAAAATCGGCACCAATTAAACTTACTCCATCAAAAATAGATTTGCTTAAATACAATTGACTAAAATTAGCACCATTTAAATTAGGACCAAAACCTTTCTTAAAATCTTGTGGTATGCTGGCTTTATTACACTGTACTAAAAATTTAGCAAAATCTTTTGTATTGTAAGATACGTATTTTACATCATGCAGAGCGCTTAAAAAATCATTGATTGCATCATCTCCATAGCATAAATGACCAACTAAAATTAATATCAAAAGTCTAATTATCTTTTGCATCACACTTGTTTTCTTTTATTTTTATAGCAAAGTTATACATCTCTGAGTTTTCTTGATTGTTTATTTCTTTATCCTCTAAAAGGTATGGCATCATTTCGGCAATTGCGTTTATTATGTTGATCTGATTCCTTTCGATTGCTATTTCAATAGGGGACTTAAAATTATTATCAACTACTCTAGGATCAGCACCTTGTAATAAGAGAAAGCGAACTGTGTCTATTTCACCTTGTTTCACTGCATAAACTAGAGGAGTATCACCCAATTTATTTCTAAATCTTAGTATTTCTTGAATTGTTAATCCAATTTTTTCTAGCTTATTTATTACTCCTCTTAGACAAATTAAGTTGCCCTTCTTGATGCAGTAAAAAAATTGCTTACTGTAATCATCAGTAAATATAGTTTTAGGAAGGTGCTCATTTAGGCTATCATATTGTCTTTTATATATAGACTTGCTTTTATGTTTTTTTATTTCTTTGTTTAGCTTTGTCCATTTTTCGCTTTCTTCATTTTCTTTTTTCACAGGTGTTATATTGTCAGGCTGTTCTTCTTTCTTTTTCTCTGTTAATTGGCTTGTTGAAAGTTCGGTGTCTTTTTTGCTAATCTCCTCTTCAGGCTGTAGGTTTGTTTGATTATTGTGACTGATTTTCTTCTCTTCAGGTTCTTCTTTTTTTTCTTCTGATAAAGGACTTGTTAGAGCTTTGGTATCTTTTATATTAGTCTCCTCTTCAGACTGTAGGTTTGTTTGATTACTTGAAGGTACTTCTTCATTGATTACATTTGTTGGGTCTGTGATTTCTTTGAGTTCGCTCAGAAGCGGAGAAGTTTTTTCAGCATCAGTGTTGCTTTTCGATACGTCTTCTTGATTTATACTGCTTTCATTTTTATTTTCTTCAGGCTGTTCTGCAGCAAGCAGGTTAGATATAACAATTAATAGTATGAAGAATGCTTTATATTTCATAAACATTGCAAATATAGGCTTAATTAAAATGATACTATAATCAAATGATTAATCTACAGTAAAAAGTGCTTTAGTTATTGTACAAGTATGATTATGTAAAAATTTATTTTTCTCTTTTATCTAGGTTTTATTTGAAATTGTCATTTGAGTAGCTGACATACAACTGTACGGACATTAAAGAAATCAGTATACAGCTGTATGAACATTGTGGTAATTTGCGTACTAAACAATGTCATCTAAGTAGCTGACACTGGGATCCATTTTCCATCATCATTAGAAACGTTATATTTTAGCATAACTTTTAACTCACAAATTTAACTGGATGCCAGTACTGGCTACTTTTATGACATCTATCATTTTATGTTTATAGTATTTTTTGCAAATAAACGTTCGTAGTTGTAAATTAAATGCAAAAAAATACTTGACACATTTGGTAAGTTGATTATTATCAGTAAAAATGAGGGTATTTTAGAGCTCGAAATCCACCTTATTCAAGTCTGCAGACTTTTCAATTAATTTCTCAATAAAAAATATAGCACAGTCTACTTCAGTGCGTACACGTACGCTTAATTTCTGTCATAAGGTGTGTTATATTTTTCTAAATCTTTTCTTTATAGGAGGGTCATTATGTCTAAAATTCCTTAAACATTAATTTTTAACTTAAACATTTATTAAATAGTGCAGTACTGCCTTACGCGTTGCTAATCCAAACTTTACTTGCTGTAAAATAACACAATCTGCTATATCATTGCTAATTTCGATACCTCTATTTATTGGTCCTGGGTGCATAACAATTGCATCTGGTTTTGCGTGCGATAGTTTTTGTGCATCAAGTCCATACAAGTGAAAATATTCTTTTTCTGAATAATTATTATTCATGCGCTCTTTTTGCAACCTTAAAAGCATAATTACGTCAGCATCCTTTATACCTTCGATTAATGAATAGTGAAGTGAATATACTTCAGGAAGATGCTTACAAATCAAAGCTGGTGGTGCAACTAAGCTTATTTTTGCTCCAAACATTTTTAGCAATCTTATATTTGATCTTGCAACTCTACTGTGCAAAATATCTCCACATATCACAATTTTGAGGTTTTTTATTTGCTTTTTATGACTGATAATTACGAGATAATCTGCAAGAGCTTGAGTTGGGTGTTCACTGCTTCCATCGCCTACGTTGATTAGCGAGCAATTGACATGCTTTGCCAATGTATTAATAATACCACTACTTTTATGCCTGATTATCATATAGTCAGGATTCATTGCATTTAGTGTTTTTATCATATCTTTTAGATCTTCCCCTTTGTTAATAGAAGAAGATTTTATTGGTAAAGTTATAACATTTGCTCCAAGGCTCTTTGCTGCTATTTCAAAAGATGCGAGCGTACGTGTTGAATCTTCAAAGAATAGGTTTATGACTATTTTATTTTTCAGAACATGACTATTTTCAACTTTTTCTTCAAGGTATTGGTTGGCTAATTTAGTTATATTTTCTACATCACCGATTGTGAGGTCTGAGATATTTAATAAATTCCTTCTCTTGTCCATAGCTCCTTTTTTGAGCTTATTCTACTTTCTTAATTTCAATTACACAACTGTAAAGTAAAGTAGAAGGAAGCTATAAAATTTTATTTCCACTTACATTCATCTGCTATCATAACAGCCTCAAAGAGATGCTTCTCAAGCTCACTTATAGGCAGAGTACTTTGTAGGTAATTTCCCCAAGATTTTAACACATCAGAAGTTTCAATACCTTCAACAATAGGATATTCTTGATTTTTTTTAGCATATAGCTCTTGAGCCTGTTTGCTTACAAAAAACTCCAATAAAGCTATGGCATTTTCTCTGTGTTTTGCGTTTTTTGTTACTGCTGCACCACTAATATTCACCATTACACCATCACTCGGAAAGAAAGCTCCTAACTTTTCTGTGATATTCTTTTTATTTTCTGATGAAAGGATTCTTGCAAAGTAGTAGCTATTTACTATTGCAACATTGCCTTCACCAGCGGCTACAGCATAAATTTGATCTGTGTCACCACCGCTTGGTTTTCTTGCCATGTTGCTTACAATTCCACTCACCCATTCTTTTGTTTTTTCAAAACCATTTTTTGCAATCATAAAAGCGATCAATGATCGGTTATATGGACTTGTGGAAGAGCGTACTAATATTTTCCCTTTCCATTTTTCATTCGCTAAATCTTCATAGGTACTTAATTCCTTGGGATCTACTGATTCTTTATTGTAAACCAATATTCTAGCTCTTTTTGTGAGACCAAACCAATAATCTTCATTATCTCTAAATTTTGCAGGTATGGCATTTTTTAGAGTCTCTGAATCCACTTGAGATAAGAGCCCTCTTTTTTTGGCTAAAATCAAATTCACTGCATCTGCAGTTAAAAACAAATCAGCTTCACCGCCATTTTCCATGCGTGAAAGCAATTGGGAATAATCGTCAATGATATAACGTACCTTGATGCCAGTGGTTTTTGTAAAATCATCAAACAAACTATGTACTAATTCTTCTTTACGTGATGAATAAACGTTTACTACTTGTGAATCATCAATTCCGCTATTTTTATATAAAAAATTAACGACTATCAATAAAGCCGTTACTAAAGATATAAATATTAAACCTTTTTTCATAAACAAACCCCTTCCTTGTCATCATCTCAAGCTATCAAAATAGCAAGGTCTTAGCAAGTGTAAATCTTCAAAACGTTGCAGTTACAGTACTGGAATAGCGATAAAAAGAAGTACGAGCCAGATTTAATTAATAATATAAGTAATATCTGGATGGCCACATCGTTCAGCAACTACTTGTAACAATTTTGAACTAATCTTTTCTTGACTGCTTTTTACAGTTTTAATAGCTGTTTCATTAGGATTTTCACTATTAGCATCTTTTGTATCTAATAACAAGTAATCTTTAAAATCAGTTTTGCTCCAATGATGAATTGTGCAAGCTAAAGTGAAAAGCAGTAGAGTGCCTGAAATTGCAACGATTGGCCAGTAAATAGTAGGATTTGTGTATGAACTTACTATGTTGCTCAAACCACCTGTTGAATAAAGTGCTAAAGGGAAGGTTATGTTTCCAGTAATAAGAACTGTTCCTAAGATAGGAAGCCATATTCTATCATTGATTAATGAATTTACTTTACTCTTGTAATAGATTGGCTGGCCTGTAAGTTCTACGATGTTCGGATTACTTTTTGCTTTTTCTGGAAGAGAGTGAAACGTAAAGTAAACACGATTACCGTTGCTATATTTTAATACCAAAGATTTGATGCATTCCTCGTCTTTTGAAAGTGTATTTGATATCTCATCTAAAACTTCTTGAGTATCTCTTTTTGTGATCTTGTGCTCCTTAGTACGTACTGCTTGCATAAATTCCCACATAATTCCCAAGGCTAAACAAGACGCTAATACTCCGACAAATATAGTAACAGGATTTATGCTGCCGATGAATCCAATGAATTCTCTTTGCTTCACAGCTAAAACGATTGCTGTAATACAACACGCCGTAACAAGGCCTACAAAAGGCATTGTAACTTTCTTCTTTTGCATCGTATATTTTACTTTCTGTAAAAATCTGTTTGTCTTTTTATTATCTCCAAGGAAAGATTCTTCAGAGCCATTTGTGTGATATGATGGTGGAGGAGAAGGTGATCTGCTAACTGATACACTATCTGAACTCTTTTTTGGAGATTCTGTATTTTGCTCTATGGATGCATAAATAGGTTCTGTATTTGCACCATTCGATTCTTCTTGCCTTTCTTCATCAGAACTTGATTCGCTAGCCGAACTTGTAGATTGTAAAATTTCATTTTCATCGGTTGTTTGTTTCCCTATTTTTCGAGGTTTTGGTTGTGGTGGAGTTGTTTGTTTTATCACACCGTTTCCATTTATTCCGACGTTCTCTCCATTTCCTGATTCAGGCATATTCGCTCCAAAATTAATTACTATATTGTGTTGATTACGTTATAATTATTAAGATATGGTAAATACTAATTTAAAGATAAATATGAAGAATTTAGTATAAAAATTGCTTATCAAAAATCCTCTCGTCTAATGAGCAATCTTTATCAAAAAGCAGAGTGACTGTGTTTTCGTGATCTTTCTGCATTTTTATCTGCGATATATCAGGAAATTCCTTGTAATCTGATACTACAAGTGCTGGACGATTTTCCACGTCGTTGATATCAATTTGCACTATTGTATCATTTGAGATTAGCGCTCCATTCCAACGCCTTGGGTAGTAACTATTTATGGAAGTAAGTGCAAATAAATTTGAATTGAGTGGTAAGATTGGCCCGCCGGCAGAGAAGTTATATGCAGTGCTGCCTGTGGGAGTAGACAATATTATGCCATCCCCTCTGAATTTTTCTACTTTTAGCTTATCATTAATGGTAATATTCATCTCTACTATTTGATTTGCATTTCTAAAGACATACACTTCATTTACTGCGATGTAACGGTGTTTTTTGCCACTTATGTCTGTGGCTTCCATTTTTAGTAAAGTTAGCTGAGTAGGAACTGCATGTTCTATATGATCAATTAGATCTTCAAAGCATTTATTCATCAAAAATCCGACGTTACCGGTATTTATTCCATACACATGTATATCTTTATTTCCTATGACGTAGTTGTGTAGGGTGCGTAGCATAAAACCATCGCCACCAACAACTATCAGCAGATCAACTTCATGCTTACCTGCTTCTGCTATATTGATAAAATTGAGTTTCTGTATTAGTTTAGATACTTCCTGAGACTTGGGTAGCGAAGAAGCAATATAGCCTACATTTTTATATTTATACATGTTAAATAAAGAGGGGAGGAACTAAAAAAAACTCCCGTATTTATCATTAAACTTAGCTATTTTACTATCCTTCTCCCCTGAACCGCTTGTCAAACTTCCAGTCCATGCAGGATGAGTAAGAGGATCTCTATCAAGCTTTATTCTTTGACCTTCTTTTCCATAAGTGGAATAAGTTTCAAACTCTTGACCATCTGTCATAACTATAGTAACTTTGTGATAATCGATTTCTGCCATTGTTCTTACAAATTTCTTACCAGCTAAGATTTTAGTGAATCTGGTTCATTTGGTCAATCATTATTGTGAAATATTGACAAAAAATAAATAAAGTAGTATTCTCAATGAAGAATGAAAAATTTTTTATGATTTTTGCTTTTCCTGGTCAGGGCTCCCAATTTGTAGGAATGGGAAAGAGTTTATATGATGAATTTTCAGTTGCAAGGAACGTATTTGATGAAGTAGATGACATATTGGGTAGAAAGCTGTCTCATTTGATTTTCAATGGCCCTATTGAGAAATTAACCATCACGGAAAACGCTCAGCCAGCTATAATGGCGGTGTCAATTGCAACGCTACGTGTTATGAAGCACGTATTTGGTGAATCTCTTTACAGCGTTCAGTATGTTTGTGGGCATTCAGTTGGCGAGTATACAGCGCTGTGTGCTGCAGGGGCATTGACGCTTGAGTCTGCAGTCAAATTGCTAAAAGTTCGTAGCGAAGCAATGCATGAAGCTTCACTAAAATGCAAAGGTGGAATGTTTGCTCTACTTGGAGCAGAAATAAGCGAAGTAGAAGGTATATTAAAATCAGCTCAAATTGATTGTGAAATTGCAAACGATAATGGTGGTGGGCAGGTAGTGGTGAGTGGTACTGCAGAGGCTCTTGAGGTCTTACCTGATTTATTCAAAAACTCAAGTGTCAAGAAAATGATAAAATTACAAGTTAGTGGGCCTTTTCATTCATCTTTTATGAAACCTGCTGATGAAAAACTTCTGGAATTTTTAAAAAGCATCAACATAACTCGCCCTTCGATTCCTTTTGTATCAAACGTTACAGCTAAGGAAGAAAGTGATCCAGAGATCATAAGAGCTTTGCTCGCTAAGCAAGTTGTAAGTAGAGTAAGATGGAGAGAGATGGTTTTATATATGATAAGCCATGGCACTAATAAGTTTGTTGAAGTTGGCCCTAACAAAGTTTTATCTAATCTAGTTAAAAGAATTGACCAATCTATCAATACAAAAAGCATAGGTAGCATTAGTGATGCTGATAACTTCTTTAATGAATCATTAATGTTGACAGCAAAAAATTTAAAAATAAAAGCTTATAACTAACATAAAGTAAAATTTGTACTATTTTTTGCTTTGATTATTGATAGCAGCGGAATGTCAAACATCGACACTAAAGAATATGATCTAGCGTTGGGTGATACCACGGTTAAGCTTTTTATTAAAAGTAGCGATACAAGTGGGATCAATTTTATTAATGTGCATCAAAATGAAGTAACTTCAAAAGGGGCTGGTGAGCATATACTCCAGCAGTTTGGTGGAAGAATGCTATACATTACTCATGGTGATGGTACTCCGCGTAATGTAGAATTTTACTTAAATGGTGAGCGGTATGAATTCGATCCCAATCGCATGTTTGATGATGTAGGTGCAGAAGCTAGCTTAAGAGAGTTTGGCAGTGTTTCAGAAGATGCTTTGAGAGCTGTTAGAAACTTTGCAGAAAGAATTTTAGATTTTTTACTTCCTGGTCAAGATCACGTTATCGCTCTGCACAATAACTACAATTCTCCCAGCTACTCATTCAAGAGCTATTTTTCTCCACCACTTTCTCATGATGTGCTAAAGATTTCTCCAGAAGTGTGTCCGGAAAGTGGAACGGGTGAGTTTTTCTATACGACAGTTGAAGATTGGTTCGATGCTTTAAAACAGAAAGAAATTTTTAATATAGTATTGCAAAATAACAAAGCAGTTGAAGATGATGGTTCTTTATCTGTATATGTAGGGAAGAATAATATTCGGTACTCTAATGTGGAAGCTGAGCATGATCATTTAGAGCAGCAAATAGATATGCTATCTTCTATACACAGTGTTTTATTTCCTCAACCCTAACAATAGAGTTATAGCAACATGGAACGCACTAACGAACTACCTGTCATCTCGTTTGGCTTTTTAAGTCCAAGTAGCTGTAAAATAGTAGGAGCAATATCAGATGATTTTCCATCTCTCAGTTTTAAATTTTCACAAGATATAATAAATGGAACTTTATTTAGAGTGTGCGCTGTGTGAGGTGTGTTATTTTCTTCATCGAACATACATTCCACATTACCATGGTCTGCTGTAACAATGAGTGCAGTATTACCCACTTCTTTGACAACGCTGAGTACTTTTGCAAGGCAATCATCTACAGCGAGCACAGCTTGCTCGGCCGCTTTTATATTACCTGTGTGTCCCACCATATCAGGGTTAGCGTAGTTTACAACTATCAGCGCAAATTCTTGAGAATAAATTTTTTTTACAAGCTCTTCTGTGAGCTCAAAGGCTGACATTTCAGGCTGCAGGTCATAAGTTTTAACTTTTGGTGAAGGAATGAGTATTCTTTCTTCACCAGAAAAAGGTTCTTCTCTTCCGCAATTGAAGAAGAAAGTCACATGAGCATATTTCTCAGTTTCAGCAATGCGCAGTTGCTGTAGTTTATTGTCTTCTATTATCTGTCCCAAAGTGTTGGCAAAAGATTCAGGAGGAAAGAGATAAGGGATTTTTAAGTCCGCTTTATATTGCATCATACTTAAAATTGAAGAGAATTTTGCCACTTCAGTATAGCCTGCTTTACCAAGACAAATACTTGCCAATTGTATCATTCGATCAGCACGAAAGTTAGCCAATAGCAATCCATCTTCTGGTTTTATACCTTGATAATCGCCTATTATTGCGGGCCTGATAAATTCATCGGTTATATTATTTTGATAATTTTTATCAATAAGCGATACTGCATCATCATAACGAGGCGCCTTTGCAAATGCGATGGCTTCATAAGCTTCAATTGTTCTTTCCCACCTATTATCACGGTCCATAGCATAATAACGCCCAGAGACAGTGGCGATTCTTATATCATTTTCCTTTATGCTTTCTGTAAATTCTTGAATGCATCTTTTCCCTGAATTTAGCAGTGTGTCTCTGCCATCTAAAAATGCGTGTATTACAACTTTAATTCCGCGCTGTGATATCTTGTTTGCTAAAGCTGAAATGTGCTTTTGATGCGAATGAACACCGCCATCTGATATCAATCCCATTATATGGCATATGCCATTCTTACTTTTTAGATCATTAATAAAATTCTGTAGATTTGCATTATTTTCTATCGTTTCGATTGCTTGATTAATACGCTGAAGGCTTTGCATTACCACTCTACCGCTACCAATATTCATGTGACCAACTTCTGAATTGCCTATTTGGCCTTCTGGTAATCCAACATCAGTTCCACAGGCAGATAAACTGCACTTTGGATAATTAGAGCTAATATGTTGCCAACAAGGTGGATTTGAATTGCTAATAGCGTTGTATTTACTATTTTCTATTCCATTACCCCAGCCATCTAATATACATAAAACGACTGATTTAAAGTTCATATAAAAGTTATCATCGAGAACCTCCGATGATAACAAAAACAAACTCTTCTCACAACTTTTGTGTTAAAATAAGAGATATAAAAAGCTGCTTGGAGGCAATGGTATATGAAGTTTTTCATAAAATATTTTATTAAAGTGATTGACAGTTGCTGAAGTGTTTACTAAAACACTTGCATAGCTTTAATAGTGAGGTCAAATGAGTTATAGTCAATATGTAAAGGGTAATACTTTAGCAACATCAGCTGCTATAATTAATGTTGATAGATTAGTAAACTTTTTAAAAAGCAATACAAACATTACAAGACTTATTTTACGATGTTCAAAAATTAATTATGAGGTTATAAAAGAATTAGCTCAGCTTTCTCATCTTACTTCACTTGATCTAAGTTGCAGTTATGTTGTTACAGAATATGTAAAGATTTTAGCAAGCGGGAATCTTATAAATCTTACTTCGCTTGATTTAGGAGGAAACGGAATTGGTGATGAAGATGTAGAGGCTTTAACCAGTGGAAATCTTACAAGTCTTACTGAGCTTAAATTATATGATAATAAAATTGGCGATAGGGGGCAAAAGCTTTAGCAAGTGGAAACCTTCAAAAGCTTACTTTACTGAGTTTAGGATGGAATGAAATCAGTAATGAAGGTGCAGAGGCTTTAGCAGCAAGTGAAAACCTTAAAAATCTTATTACACTTAAAGTATATGATAACAGCATTAATTACAGAGATGTACAGACTTTGGCGAGTGGAAATTTGGTGCGTCTTACTTCGCTCATTTACAATTATTGCAGTATTGATGAAACATTGCCAAAAAATGTCCTTCCTCAATTAAAAAGGAAATGTAATAAAAGAAAAATAGGAGAGGAGCCAGATAGCAAGCTAAGTGAAGCGCAGACATCTTTGCATTTTGACAGTAAAGGCTTTAAACCTATATAACTTCACACGTTTTGTCTGTTTAATAGACAAAAAAAAAGTAGTGAATTTTGGGCTAAAAGTGAAATGTACAGATTGTATAAAATAGTGCTCCCCGGGCCGGATTCGAACCAGCGACCAATTGGTTAACAGCCAACTGCTCTACCACTGAGCTACCGAGGAATAAACTGCTTTCAACTTATCACATTGAACGCCGATTGTAAACGATTTTTATGTAGACTTTAGACCTAGATATCATTCCAGTGCATGGAGCTGTAATCCAGTTTTTCTTACCAACAAAAACTTAGA
The DNA here is from genome assembly GCF_947251825.1 of Wolbachia endosymbiont (group B) of Camptogramma bilineatum. Lineage (NCBI taxonomy): Bacteria > Pseudomonadati > Pseudomonadota > Alphaproteobacteria > Rickettsiales > Anaplasmataceae > Wolbachia > Wolbachia endosymbiont (group B) of Camptogramma bilineatum. Next base: position 1,154,375 of record NZ_OX366391.1, on the reverse strand, counting down.
ATAACTTTTGTTCTTAAAAAATTTCTAGATTTCAGACTCATGTTTCAATGTTAAACAAGGTACAATAGAATTGAGTAGGGTAATTTCTAGGGAATTATTATATTCTAGAAAAAGTAAAATGTCATCCAGATAGACTAATGTACAAGGTAAGCTGAATGTCTATAAGGAAAAACAGCAAGGCATTTTAGGATTTGCTATAAATCGCATCAGGAGCTCAAGAGTACAGCTTACAATTACAGATAGGTATAGTTGAGTTTAAAGTAACTACATAAATTTACTACAATTTTCATACCTATAAGCTGCTATGCAACAAAGCCCTGTGTGGGTATAATTTTGACAAGATACAAAGCTTAATGGAGAAAGTTACGAACATCAGTGAAAAACATGGCAATTTTATTCTCATTTGCAGCTGCTATCACGTTTTGATCTTTCAATGAGCCACCTGGCTGAATTATAGCTGTAATTCCATGCTTTGCACTCTCTACTATACTATCTGGAAATGGAAAAAATGCATCTGAAGCAAGCGCTGCGCCTTTACATTTTTCACCTGCTTTTTTTACTGCAATATTCACACTATCTATTCTGCTTGTTTGTCCTGCACCGATGCCAATAGCACAACCGTCTTTTGCTATCACTATTGCATTGGATTTTACATGTTTACATATTTTCCAAGCAAAAATAAGATCTTCCTTCTCTTTTTTTGTTGTAGTGCATTCTGTCACTCGGTTTATTTCTTCTACTTTTACTGTATGGTTATTATTTTCTTGCACTAAGAACCCGCCAACAACATTTTTGATTTGATATTTTGCATTTTGCTGAAGAGATTGATGAATAATCACTCTTAAATTTTTCTTTTTTTGTAAAATTTTTAGTGCCTCTTTGTTTACCGATGGTGCTATCACCACTTCCAAAAATATCTCGTTTAATTTCTCTGATAGCTTGAAATCTATCTCCCGATTGAAAGCAACTATTCCACCAAAACTGCTTATTTTATCACATGATAGAGCTTTTTCATATGCTTTTAAAGCACTATCACTAACAGCAGCGCCACATGGATTATTGTGCTTTATTATCACTGCTGCAGGTTCTTGAAACTCAGAAATTATGTTAAGTGCAGACTCTATGTCGACTATATTATTATAGCTCAACTCTTTTCCATGTATTTTCTCCAGTGGATATTTGCTAAATTGATTGCTATAAAATGCAGCTTTTTGATGAGGATTTTCACCATATCTGAGTCCTTGTGCTTTACATCCATATAAAGTAAAAAACTCTGGTAACTCATTGCTTTTACCCTGTGATAAAAACCAATTGTAAATATTAGAATCATACTGTGCAGTCAGAGCAAATGCTTTAGTTGCTAGATGTTTTCTATATTCTAATGTTGTCTGATTGTTATTTTTGATCATCTCAGCTTTCAGTGTTTCGTAATCTTGAATGCTAGAAATCACTGAAGTGAAATGAAAGTTTTTTGCTGTAGCTCTAATTAATGCTACTCCACCTATATCTATTTGTTCTATGATTTGCTTCTCACTTGAGTTGCTATTAACCGTTTTCCAAAATGGATATAAGTTAGTTATAAGCAGATCTATCGGCTTAATTTCTAGATTCTGCATTTCCTTTTCGTGCCTTTTTCGATCACAGAGTATTCCTCCATGAATTTTAGGATGTAAAGTTTTCACTCTGCCATCTAGTATTTCTGGAAATTGTGTATAATCTGAAACTTCTTGCGTTTTTATTCCCGCACCTGATAGCACTTTATAAGTATTCCCTGTTGAGAGAATTTCTATTTGTTGCTGCATCAAAAACGATGCAAGTTCAATTATATTTGTCTTATCGTATACTGATATTAAAGCTCTTTTAATTTTCATATGGAAGGTTTCTTAAGATTATATCTAAGAAAAGAAAATTTGTCTATATATAGCTACTACGTCATACTACTGCGGTATCTCGTTGTAGATTCCGCTAACAAGCACATAGCTGTACGAACATTGTGATACAAGAGAGCAAGAAAGATGTCATCCCAGTCCCCAGACACTGGGATCCAGAAAACTTCACTTTAAATGAGCACACCAGGTAATAGAAACTGGATTCCAGTGTCAAGCACTGACCATCTATTACTCAAATTACCTGCAAATTGCAATGTTCGTACACCAAAACGCGTTATCTTGTTGTAGATTCCGCTAACAAGCAGCGGAATACCAAATTGTAGAAGTTGCTTTAGCTCTCCTCACCCTCCCTTCAAAGTAGTCTATTCTATAATTTTTTTTGTTAAACTTGATTTTAAGCCACGAACAAAGTCTTTAATATCGCAAGGATTTCTTCCTTCCATTTGTACAACTTTAGGAATTAAAGTACCACCTTTTAAACTTATATGCATATTATCATTAATGATCTCACCTTGTCCTGAAGTGAAGGCTTCAAATTCAGCATCAAGTATCTTGATACGTTTGTTCTCTACCTTAATGAATGCTTTTGGATAAAATGCTTTAACCTTTCTATAAGCAATTTCACAGGCGTCACTTGCGTAAATTTTATAGTCTTTTACTTTGTCAGCATAACACGCATCGTTATCGCTCTGTTTTAAGGGAACTTGCTTTTCAATTTCGTTTAGTACTTTCAGCAGTAAATCACTACCTAATTCAGACAATTTATCATACAACGTCTTATAATTATCGCTTTTTTCAATAAGAAATTTTTTCTGTTTTAAAATAGGGCCAGAATCTAATCCTTCATCTAGCTGCATAATGCTAACTCCGGTTTCTTGATCTCCGGCTAAAATTGTGTGCTGTATCGGAGCTGCACCGCGCCACCTAGGCAGTAATGATGGATGAATATTAATACAACCATATTTGGGAATATTTAAAATTTCTTTTGGAAGTATCAATCCATACGCAGCAACAACTGCAACGTCTGGCTTAAAATTTCCAAACTTTTCTTGCTCTATCGAAGATTTTAAAGAGGCAGGAGTACATACCTCTATGTCACTTTTTTCAGCAACGATGTGTACTGGGGATTTTGTTAACCTCTGCCCACGTCCAGAAGGTTTTGGAGCTTTGGTATATACTGCTACTATTTCACTCTGTAATTTCAATAGTAAGTTTAACGCACCAACAGCAAACTCCGGTGACCCCATGAAAATAATTCTCATGGTGTTTTTGCTTTAAGCTAACTTACTATTTACAATTTCTATTAATTTAGCAAAATCATCCTTATGATTAACAACCATCTCAGCAAGAATTTTCCTATTTAAATCAATTTTAGCAAGTTTAAGACCATGCATAAATCTACCGTAAGTAAGTCCATGTTCTCTTACTGCTGCATTAATACGTATTATCCACAAACCACGAAAATCACGTTTACAGGTTCTTCTGTCTCTGTAAGCATATTGGAGTGCTTTTTCAACTCTTTGTAATGCAATTCTATAACAATTTTTTGCCCGTCCTCTATAACCCTTTGCTAGTTTCAATATTTTTTTATGACGAGCATGAGTAGTGACTCCACGTTTTACTCGAGCCATTTTTATTTTACCTCCATTTTGTTAAATACCATAAGGCATATAAAGCTTAACTATACGCGAGTCAGATTTACTAAGAATCGTCGTACCACGCTGATTACGAATATTAGATTTACTTCTCTTTACCATACCATGTCTTTTACCTGACTGAGTAGAGATGACTTTACCCTTAGCTGTAAGGTGAAAGCGCTTTTTGACAGAAGATTTGGTTTTTAATTTTATTTTCGTCATATTCTAAACAAATTTACAAACACCACTATTTAGTTCTTTATTAGTAATTAAGTATGAGTATAGATAACTTTATTAAAAAATCAAATTAAAATTGTATTTTAAAGCAGCTTGAATGTAATCACACCCAGTATATGTGTTATACCTTCTTTATCTCCAATTGGCAACAATACTTGCCTCATTTTAACACTTTCACTTTCTTCCTCTTCGTTAATTGGGCATTTACTTTCTATTATAGTCTCAAGTTTATCAATAACTGCATCTATTTTATATAGCCGCAAAAATGGTGCATCAATTGCATGTTTATTATCGATGTACATCTTTTTTTCAAAACCATAAAATTCAATAGCTTTTTCTCCTGCATTTTCACAAATATAACCTCGATCTTTAACTTCAATGATAAAACAATGCTGCCATGACTCCATGATTTCTGCAGTGTCTATTTCATGTCTTTCTGGCCATTCTCTATCTGATCCTTTTATATCACTCCAATGTTGAGTAACTATATTCACTATTCTTCTTTCTTTGCCTGCATAATTTTCCATTCGAAATTCCACATATAAAACACAGATATGAGGTAAATTTATCGTGAATGTATTGATTTTTTCTTACTAAAGGATGTAGATTATTGAAGATTCTCATCCTGTTTACACAACAGGTAATGATAAATTAAGTATAATAATTAGAGCATAAAAATTATTAAATGATGAAACTGTGAAATAAAAAAAAATTCTATTTTTGCAATATTTTGGCTAACGAATAGAATTAGTTCCACTTTCTAAAGTTATTGCACTTAATAAATAACTAGATGGAGTTTCTTCCTTAGCACTACTATGGCTTTTATTTTTTCTATTATAAAACCAACATTTAAATGGTACAGCTGCTGCGATAGCTGCTACCAAAGCTACTGTTACTGCTAACATACCTACTGTGAACACTATATTATTTTTCTCGTTTGAAGGTGTTTCCAATAATTTAAACTCTCTCAAGTTTGTATCATGAATCATAGGATTACCCAAAATATTCGTCGTATTTTGAACACTTTCTATATTTCGCATTGTAATTCCATTGCTAGCGTTTGATTTTTTCATTTCTTCCATTACTTGTTTTAAGTTTGGTAGTTCTGCTGTTGTATTTTCAATATCACCAGCTTCCAGCTTTTGCAAGTTCTCATTACTCAAAAACTCTTTGAGATACTTTTCATAAAACTCTTTGGCATTATATCTTTTATAACTTCGTATTTTCCCACTCTTGAGATCAGAAACAATATCATCAATCATCACTTTTGGATTTTCTGCATGCACTATTTCTCCTTCAGCAACAAGAATACGATAAGATGTATCGTCAAGCATACATACATACTTAAGTTTTAAATCACCTCCTCCCAATAGAAAATATATTGTTCTGTTTTGTTCTACATCTCGCAATTCTGATTCAATACTAATCCATCTATTCCTTTTTTCTTTATTGATTGATCTTTTTTTTCCTACAGTATTTTTAAATCTTCTTGACATATATGACCCCCAAGCTGACCAATATTTCCTTATGTATAAAAGATAAATTATTTAAGTCCACATCTTTTCACTAAGATTTTTATATTTTTATTATACTAAATAATACATATATTAATATCTGAATTTCTCATTGCAATTTATTATACCTTAGTAAAAACGATATAAAATTAGAGAAAGAGTTATAAAATTTTTTGTAAGATAGGAAAATTTCTTCTCCTTTGGTTCCAGAGCATATAAGTGCTGTAAGAGCTAAGTTGATGGCACTGTTGTGCCATCAAACTCTGGAATTTTACTCGACACTAATCTGAGAAGATAGATGTGCTACCGATGTAGCATTGCTGAGCAAAGATTCTATTTCTGATGTAGATCCGGAATGCTCAAGTTGAGCTTGTTCAGGAAGGTTTTTCATCGCTTTTTCAACATCGTAGCTACCTTCCCTATTTTTCTATGCCATACAAAGTATCCTAATCCTGCAAAAGCTACTGCTAGCACTCCACCCAATATACCACCAGCAATCCCTGCTATTCCTATATACTGTCCTCCATTTATTTCGGGTAATTTAGGCCCTTCCACATCTGTGCTATTAAATATAGAATGATCTAACACTTCTTGTGAATTACTATCAAAACGGGAAACACTACTTATATCTTCAGGAGTAATTCCATAACTAGAATTTGATTCTTCTATTTCATTTATTACGTCATTAATCTCTTTAGTAGTTACTTTGCTTGATGCAAAATCGAATTCTTGTTTTGTTAAAGAAGCTGATTCGATAGTTACATCTTCCTGCATCTGATAATCAATTTCTTCAGTAGTAGATTCTCTCAATTGGCTATTTTCATCAGTTCTTTCTTTTAGCTTTTTTGAACTATCCTTACCCAATTCATCTACAAGGTTTTTTAGATATATTTTCTTAAATTCTCTATAATTATATTCTTTACCTTTTTCTATTTCTCCACTCTTAAGACCTAAAATAATTCCATCTATTGTCGATTCACGAATTGCTTGAGGAATGTCTATTGAATTTACTATTCCTGTAACCAAGCCTATCTCAGCTGCTCTAGAAGATATAGAGAGGTCTTTTACTGTTAAATTCTCTCCTTTAATTAAAAATTCTACCCTTCTGTTTTGCTCTATACTTTCCAAGTCAGATACAATTCTAATTGTTGGACCATTCATCTCCTGCTTATTTGTTATTTCCCTCTTTCGTATGCTATTCTTAGTGTTTTGGAATTTTTTTGGCATTTCACACTCCTTAAATTAATTAACAAAAATATTATTTGAATTAACAAATACTTCTCTATGTTAGTGGATAAAATATTTAAACCTATATCTTTTTATTAATATTTTATATAAAAGTTACTTTTATTATACTAAGTAATGTATATATTAATATTTAGATTGATAAATTGATTTTACTTCTGTTACAACTTATTATGCATAGATAACCTCAGTAAAAACGATGAAGCTAAACGAAATTAGAGAAAGATTTATAAAATTTTTTGTAAATAATAATCACGAGCAAGTTCCTTCTTCTCCTTTGATTCCAGAGCATGATCCAACACTCATGTTTACAAATGCTGGTATGGTACAGTTCAAAAACATCTTTACCGGCACGCAAAAAACTGAAATGAAACGTGCCGTCTCAAGTCAAAAGTGTCTCAGAGCAGGTGGTAAACACAATGATCTTGAAAATGTTGGCTATACATCTCGGCATCACACATTTTTTGAAATGCTCGGAAATTTTAGCTTTGGTGATTACTTTAAAGAAACTGCGATAGAATTTGCGTGGAAATTTATTACTGAAGAATTGTCTCTTGATAAAAACAGACTATCCATAACTGTTTACCACACTGATGATGAAGCATATGAAATTTGGCGTAAGATAAGTGGCTTTTCAGATGATAAAATCATAAGAATTACAACAGATGATAACTTTTGGAGCATGGGCAATACTGGTCCATGTGGCCCATGTTCTGAAATCTTTTACGATCATGCAAATCAGGATTTGCATGAAGACGACAGAATTGTTGAAATTTGGAACCTGGTGTTCATGGAATTTAATAAAGATGAAGAAGGTAATTTACAAAAATTACCAAAAAAATGCATCGATACTGGAATGGGCCTTGAAAGAATAGCAGCTGTTATGCAGAACGTTCATGATAACTATGATATTGACCTATTTTCTGCTCTGGTAAGTAAATCGCAAGAGTACTGTGGAAATACGGAAAATAAAGTAGCTCATAAGATTATCGCAGATCACCTTCGTGCAGCTGCATTTCTCATCGCAGAAGGAGTGCTTCCTGGAAATGAAGGAAGAAATTATGTACTACGCAGATTGATCAGGAGAGCAGTACGTTATATCCACCCACTTGGATATAATGATTCTCTATTGAACCTTGTTTTTCCTGCACTCATAGATGGCACAAGTTTGGCTTATATGGGAGATGCTTATCCAGAGCTAATCAGAGCTAAAAGCTTAATAGAAACAACGTTAAAATCAGAGGAAGAAAACTTTAAAGACACTTTAATGAAAGGCATTAATCTCTTGGACAAATTCACTGCAGATTTAAAATCAGGTGACACTCTATCTGGAGAATCAGCATTCAAACTATATGACACTTATGGATTTCCTTTGGATATCACACTTGATATTTTGAAAGAAAGGAAAATAAATTTTGACCAAAAAGGTTTTGATAATGCAATGAAAGAGCAAAAAGAAAGAGCACGTGCTAATTGGACTGGATCTGGTGAAAAGTCTGTTGAACAAGTATGGTTTAATTTAATCGATCAGTTTGGCAAAACGGAATTTGTTGGTTATGAACGTGATGAAGTAAAGGATGCAACAGTACTCGCAATAATTTCCCCTAAAAATGAAATGATTGATTCTGCAAAAGAAGGAGAAAAGATAACTATTATACTTGATAAAACACCTTTTTATGGCGAGTCAGGTGGACAGGTGGGAGATACTGGAAATTTTATAAAGTCTGATGGAAGTACGTTAACAGTTGAAAATACCAACAAGATTAACGACCTATATTTACACAGATGTATAGTTGAATCTGGTTCAGTTCGTAAAGGTGATACAGTTACAGCTAGTATTAACAAAAAAAGAAGACAAGACTTAAGAAGAAATCATTCAGCCACACATCTTCTACACTTTGCACTCAGAAAAATCTTAGGTGATCACGTTACTCAAAAAGGTTCTCTAGTCGCACCAAATAGACTAAGATTTGACTTTAGTCACAATAAGCCAGTCACTCAGGATCAGCTGTCTTCAGTAGAAGATATAGTAAACTCTCTAATCAGAGAAAATCTTTCTACGTCCACAAAAGTTCAAGGTATGGATGAGGCAATAGACGAAGGAGCGATGGCCTTATTTGGTGAAAAATATGGTGATAATGTTAGGGTTGTAAAAATTGGAGATTCAAAAGAATTATGTGGTGGTACACACGTGGAGCGTACCGGAGAAATTGGTTTGTTTAAGATAGCAGCAGAATGTTCCGTTGCATCTCGAGTAAGAAGAATTGAAGCTTTAACCGGTCAAGAAGCAATTAATTATGTACGCAATAACGAAATTAGCTTAAAAAAAGTTGCAGAATGCGTAAAAGCACCAGTAAATGAAATAATAAGTCGACTCAGTATTTTAAGCCAGGAGCGCAAAGAATTTGAAGTCAAAATAAAAAATCTTTATAAAAAGCTTATCAGTGTAGAAACTGTAAAAAGTACCGAAATAAATGGAATAAATTTCGTAAGCCACACTTTCAATAACGTTCCAGGAAGTATAATAAGGGAATTTGCTCTACAGCAACAAAAACCGAAAACTGTAATAGCCTTCATGGTAACAGAAAAGGATAAAACAGTTTTGATTGTCAAAGTAAGTAAAGATTTAACTAATAAGATCAATGCAAAAGAGCTAGTATCTACTGTAACCAGAAGGGATTGCGGTGGAAATGCCGAACTTGCCCAAACAGGCTGTGATAACAATAAAATAGATGATGCCATTACAGCAATCCATAGCAAAATAACAGCTTGCAAAAACTAATACACCCTACTACCTCGGTATCTTTTAACCATGAACGAAGGTATTATGCAAATAGGGGTAGAGAAGACTTAACTGTCAAATGAGCATATCAGGTAATAAGAACTGGATTACAGCTCCATGCTCTGGAATGACATCATTTTATTCATCAAAGTAGCAGCTTTATAACGGCAGTGCACAGAGGCGTCATCAATTAGCCCTTCATTGTCATCCCAGTGTCAGCTACTCGGATGACACCATCATAGAGATCAGCTACTTTGATGATAAATAAGAAATATCGAAGTGTTGTGCTAGACTTTATACCTCTTACATTCAAACTCACATAAATCATGAATTATGCATGTTTCACACGAAGGTTTTTGCGCTTTGCAAACATATCTACCATGCAAAACTAGCCAATGATGAGCATAAAGTAGGTATTTTTTTGGCACTACATTCAAAAGAGACTGCTCTGTTTTAAGTACATCTTTTTCTTTCACAAGCCCAACTCTATTGCTCACTCTAAAAACGTAAGTATCAACTGCCAATGTTGGAATACCAAGCCCTGAATTTAAGAACACATTAGCGCTCTTTCTCCCAACCCCTGGTAAAGATACCAAATCATCGAAATTAGTAGGCACTGTGCTATTGTACCTCTCAATCAATATTTTACTGAGCCCGATTATATTTTTTGCTTTAGAATTATATAAACCAATACTGCTTATGCATTTTCTCAGCTCACTTTGCCCAAGATTCAACATTTTTTCTGGCGTATCAGCGATACTAAATAGCTCCTTTGTAATTTTATTAACACTTATATCGGTCGTCCGCGCTGACAGAACTATTGCAACTAATAACGTAAAATGATTGGTATAATTTAGCTCTATTTTTGGCGCAGGATTTGATTGCTTGAATTTTTCAAATATCAGTTCTACTTTTTTTGAGTCCATGCATAGAGCTAAAAGCTTATACTATACTGTTTGCTGTGCAAATTCAATTGCTTGAGGATTAGATAGTCCTTCAATATTAACATCAGACATATCAGTTTTTACCTCATCAAAATTCCTTTCAGCAAACTCGCTTGCCACTTCCGCAAAACACTTTTTAATAAGAGGCATAACAATTGGCATTAACAGTTTTCGTGGATCATACCATCCTAACAGGTCAGTTTCCTTTTGTACCCTATCTCTTGGATCCTCTTCTAGTAAATCTTTTGTGTGCTTTTCAGCATATATTTCACAACCTTTTGAAAATATAGGACTAAATATCTCAGTAGCTAGCAGTGCTAACAATGACAAAGTACCAAATATTGTTACATCAACATAAAGACTATTAGAAATAAACCCTCTATCATCAAAGAACCTGTTCATAATCTTTTGAGGAGGAAAGAAGTAAAAGCAAATTTGTAGGCTAGTATTAAGTTTACGCTCGCAATTTTTCCAAAGTCGCCTACATTTTTCCAACCAGGCAAAAGAAGATCTCTCAACAACCCATCTTTTTGGCAATACAGCAAAGGTGCTTCACCTCAACAGTTGCACCAATAGTTACTTTCATCTGTGTTGCAAAATTTTCTCCAGTGTAGCCTGCATCAACCAGTATGTTTTTAACTTCAGAGAGACTTTCTTTAGCATTTTTAACCATTGTCAAAGCACTGCTACGATCAGTTATTTCTGCCGTTGTTATATGTGTGTCAAACCTTGTGTATCAACTGCGATATGACGCTTTATTACTGAAATTTTCTTGCCAGCATCATAACCTTTTTCTTCAGCAGTATCGGTATTTTTTACACTTTGGGCATCAATGATGCAGAAGCTTGTTTTGGTATTCCGACCACTGTTCTCTCTAACCAATTTTTTTAAGACAATTTCTAGAACACTTTCTCTATCTTCATTCGTTTTTTTACTCCATTTCTTAAAGTAATCGTAAAAATTTTGCCATCTTGGAAACTCTTTTGGAAGCATTCGCCATTGACAGCCACTTTTTAGTACATAAAGCACACCACAAAATAACTTATATAAACCTAATCTTCTTGGCTTTGTTTTCTTTCGCACGCTTTCTAAAATTAGTCTAATCTTTTCGAATTTTTCACAACTTATGTCACTTGGATATGTATTCCTCATACTTTACCTCATATACCTCATCTTAACATATTCAGAGATCACTTACAGGCTCTTAGGTTAATATAAGCTTCCATTCAATTTAATACACTACAATATTACATATATTAGCTAATTTGTTAATAGATTTACAAATATTAAATTATTGCTATTCTAAATTTAAGTGTTAGTTAACTGAGTTTACAATGAGTATTAGAAATTTTTTTACCAAGGCAATCGTTCTCCTTTTAGTTTGCTTATTAATCTTTATGGGGATTGGCAATCTTTTATCAAATGATGATGAAAGGAAAGAATTAGCTAAAGTAGGAAAGGAAGTTATAACATCAGATGAATATAAATTACTATATCAAAATTATGAAAAGCAAATTTCTGGATCTGATGTAAGTAAAGAACAAGTAAAAAAGCTGAAATATGATTTACTTAACGCACTTATAGAGCAAAAACTATTGTTTAACCTAATTAGCGAACTTGGATTAAAAGTTGGAGAAGAATCTATCAAAAGCCATATAAAAAATACCAAGTACTTTCAGGACGATAAAGGAGAATTTGACCATAATAAATTCCATCAAACTCTAAATAGCCTGCATATAACAGAAAAGGAATATATAGAAAAACTAGAGAAAATCCTGCCTGCAATGATGTTCATGACTTCGTTATTTAAAGATAATTATCCGGTAACTTTTGGTGAGAGTGTTGATGAGCAGATATACAAAAATCGCTACCAAACTAGAGTAGTTGATATTGTTAAAATAACTGAGGATGCAATTACAGACGTTCCTGAACCAGATGATCAAGCCTTACTTGATTTGTATGAAAGAAATAAGTCCAATTTTTATTACCCTGAGTATCGAACTGCGCAATACATTTCTCTGGATCAAAAATATTTTGAAGATCAAATCAGAATTTCAGATGAAGAGGTTGATAGTATAATAGAACATCAGGAACTTAAAAATCAAAGAGACATATTCAATGTGATATTTCCTACCAAAGAAAAAGCTGAAATAGCAAGAAGAGCACTTGAAGAAAGTAAAGCAAGCTTTGAACAAATAATAGAAGAGTTTAATAAAGTGAAACTCGATGAAACCAGAGTAAATAATATAACTAAGGATTTCTTACCTAAAAATATGAGAGAAAAGGTATTTGCTCTCAAAACAGGTGAAGTAAGTGAAGTTTTAACAAGCAATTTTGGATGGCACGTAATAAAGGTAGAAAGCATACATCAAATCTCTGATGAAGACTTGGTTGATTTAAAAAAAGACATAAGGTCAGTTTTAACCAATCAAAAGTCTTTTGAAAAAGTCAATGATTTCATAAATCAAGTGAATTATAAGATATACAATGGTGCAACGATTGAAGAAATCTCCAATAATTACAATTTACCTATACAAACCATTGGTCCAGTAGATGCTAGTGGGAAAGACCAAAGTGGTAATGAAGTAGGAAATTCCAGTGATTTCATTTCTTTCATTTTTTCACGCGAGAAAGATCAGAAGAGTTATTTTAAGGGTGTTGGAGATACTGTTGTTGGTGTGAAAATCAGTGATATCGTTCCTCCTAAATTACAAAATTTTGAAGAAAGTAGGGAATCAGCCATAAAGCTTTGGCGTAGTGAATTTATAAAAGAAAGAATGTTTAAAATGGGACAAGAAGTAGCAGTTCAACTAAGAGAAAAGACAGATTTGGAAGAAATGCAAGGTATAAAATTGGTTAAAGGCCAGCAAATACAACGCAATGAACAAAACCACCCTTTTTCTTTCATAGAAGAGATTTTCAATATGAAAACAACTAATTCGGTAACAGATCCTATTCAATACAATAATGAAATTATAATAGGCGTTCTAAAAGAAATGCATTCATCAAATGGTAAATTAAACATGCTTGATACCGGAAAACGTGTGATGATATCGCTAAAGGAACAGTTAATTAGCTATCTAAAATCAAAGTATAGAGTAGAAGTTAATCATGCTATGATTGATGATATATAAAAAAGTTTATTATCTTCCTTTTATGAGTGATTGGAGGGGGCTATATTGTATTTTTAGGTAAAAGAGGTACAATTAGTTTGACTTGAGCTGTTTATTGTATTTAAATTGTAATTAATATATGAATAAAGGTTGACATGGCAGTTAAAATAAGGTTAGCAAGGTTTGGGGCAAAGAAACGTCCTTTTTATAGGATAGTTGTAGCCGATTCACGAGCACCAAGAGATGGGCGCTTTATTGAGAGAATAGGACAATATGATCCAATGTTGCCAAAAGACAATAAAAATCGTGTTGTGGTAAAAGCTGATAGATTAAAACATTGGCTAAGTGTAGGAGCGCAAGCAACTGAAAGGGTAATGTGGTTCATTAAAAAAGACATAGTAGATTTAGAAACAGAATCGAAAAAAATAGAAAAGAAAAAAGTTGAGAAAGTACAAGGGCAAGAAGCATAAGTCCTATTAAATGCTAAACACTGATTTAACAAAAAGTAGTAAATTAGATGATATTGTATCTTCTGATTTATTGGCTATGAATGACTTTATCTTCAAAAATGTCAATGATGAAGGTACTAAGCTTGCTACCGATATTACATCTCATCTTATTAATTCAGGAGGAAAAAAGATAAGGCCTAAGCTCATTTTTATTATTTGTAAAATGCTGAATTACTCTGGAGAGAGTAGGATCAACATTGCTGCATCGGTAGAATTTATACACAACGCTACTTTACTTCATGATGATGTGCTTGATGAAAGTAAGGCACGCCATGGAGTTGCAACAGCAAATAAAATTTGGGGGAATAAATCAAGCATTTTAGTTGGTGATCTATTATTGACCTTAGCATTTAGATGGCTTATAGAATGTGGGAATTTAAGTGTTCTCTCTATTTTATCTAAGGCATCTAATTTGCTTGTCAAGGGTGAGATAAAGCAGATGACAACGCGTTTTGACCCTAACACAATTAGGAAAAATTATTTTAATATCATTGGAGAAAAGACAGCATCTTTATTTTCTGCATGCTGCGAGGCTGCATCAGTAGTATCTGGAGCCACAAGTGACGAAACAGAGAGGCTAAGGAATTTCGGGTTTAATTTTGGTATGGCATTCCAAATAATTGATGACGTGCTAGATTATACTGCTAATCAAGGCACTTTAGGAAAGCAACTTGGAAAAGATTTCTTTGAAGGTAAAGTTACTTTACCTTCTATTATAGCATATGAAAAAGGCAGCCCATCAGAACAAAAATTCTGGGAGAAATCTTTTTCTTCAGCTAGACACAATTTTGACCAAGCATTACAATATATTAATCATCATAATGCCATTCATGTTTCTATGGAAGAAGCTAAACACTATATTAATATGGCGCAAAGTAATATTGATACTTTTTCTGATTCTCTTTATAAAACTGCTTTGATTGACTTTTTAAATGCAAGCATAGAAAGACAAGGATAGCTAACGCTTGATATTTTTAGATTGATTGTTATATATTTATTAAGTTTGTAAGGGTGAATGATATGTCAGATAGTAATAAAGAGAAAAAAAAGAAATTTGCAGATATGGTCAGTAAACGAAAAGGGGATGATCAAGAAGATCAGCAAACAGGTGATTTAAGTGAAGAGCTTAATATATTAAAAGAACGTGCAGTTCAGCTTGAAGATCATTTACGTCGCGCTGTTGCGGATAATGAAAACGTTAAACGTATAATGCAAAAGCAAATTAGCGATGCAAGTGATTATGCAGTCACAAAATTTGCACGTGATATGATCGACTCTTGTGACAATTTAAAAAAAGCAATGGAAAACTTGAAAGATGATGATCCTATTCATGAAGGAATAAAAGTGGCGCACCAAAAGATTGTGAGTGATCTAAAAAAACATGGAATAGAAGAAATAGATCCAATAGGTAACTCTTTTGACAGCAATTTACATCAAGCTGTTGTGGAAAGAGAAGATAATGAAAAAGAGCCTGGTACTATTGTAGAAGTATTACAAACTGGTTATACAATTAAAAATAGGTTGCTTCGTCCTGCAATGGTTATTCTTTCTAAAAAATCTGCTGATTGCGAAAGTAACTAATAAAACACTCAAGGTATGGAAGAAGTTGTCTTCTCAGGTATTCAGCCAAGTGGAGTATTACACTTGGGCAATTATCTTGGTGCAATTAAGCAGTGGATAGGCTTGCAGGATAAATATAAATCTCTTTTTTGTGTTGTTGATCTGCATGCAATCACAGCAAATAAGCTTCCCGCAAATGAATTAAAAAATAATATTTTTAAAGCAGCAGCAACTTATATTGCATGTGGAATAGATCCGGAAAAGTCGATTATTTTCAATCAATCCGCAGTTAGTGGTCATGCAGAATTGGGCTGGCTGCTAGGGTGCTATACACCAATTGGTTGGCTTAATCGTATGACTCAATTTAAAGATAAGGCTGGAAGCGATAGACAAAAAGCTTCTCTTGGGTTATATAGCTACCCAGTACTTATGGCTGCGGATATATTGCTGTATCAAACTAAATATGTTCCTGTTGGCGATGATCAAAAACAGCATTTAGAACTTGCACGTGATATTGCATCAGCTTTTAACAATCATTATAAATGTAGTCATTTCATCATACCTGAAATCTTAACTTTGGATTGTACATCAAGGATAATGAGCTTAAGAGATGGAGCAAGCAAGATGAGCAAATCTGATTCTTCAGAATACTCATGCATTAACCTTGACGATACAGATGACTTGATTGTCAAGAAAATAGAAAAAGCAAAAACAGATTCAATTCTAGGCTTTGATTTTGCTACTTTAAAGTGCCGTCCAGAAGTAAACAATTTGGTAAACATTTATTCAGTGCTTAGTGATTTAAATGTGGAAAAAGTGTGTGAAGAAGTGAATAAACATGATATGAAACACTTTAAAAAAGAGTTAGCTGACTTAATCATCAGTGTTATATCACCCATACGTGAGAAGTTGAACGGTCTTTTGAAGGATCAGCTCCATTTACATAAAATATTAAAAGAAGGTACAGAAAAAGCAGCAGAGATTGCAAATAACAATATAAAAAAGATCAAGGATATTATAGGGTTTGTTCAATAGGTTACAACTATTTCTTCCCATGGCTTTCAAATCGTGCAGCTATTTTCTTTACACTAACATGAGTGAGAAGAGGTTTTTTACTAACCGGAAGTTTAGAATCGGACTTTGCTGTTATGGGGTTCATTTTAGATCTTTTATTTCCTACCGGAAATGAGTGAGATTGGGAGGCAGTTTCTTGCGATGGTGCAGGATCTTTCTTCATACCGATATCTGCTTGTGTTGCAGGGGTGGCTTTGCTCTTAGCAACTTGATTTTGCTCAAATTTTCCTACTATTGACTTTACTCTACCGTCCTTCTTGTTATTTACTTTTTCTTTTATAATAACCGCTTTTACTTCTGATGCTGCTTTATCAGCAGATTTTTTCAGGATTGGTTTACTTTCAGCTGATTTTTGCGAAGTCACTTCTACTATTATTGGTTTCGTGCTCACTTGTTGATCAACAATATCTAGCCTTTTAGGATTTGACAGTATTTCAGATTTATCTTCTTTAGTTTCTTGCCTAATTTCTTGATTGGTAGCGTTTAGCGCTGGTGGCTCTGGAGCCTGTCTCTTTTTATATCCTCTTCTTGTTCCTGCATTTTTCTTAGGTTTCGTTTTGTGAGTTGGCTCCTTTTTAGCTAACTTTGAGTCTTCCGAATCTTTTGTTGAAGATTTACTACTTTTCTCTTGATAATTTGATATTTCCTCATGTCCAGACTCTTCACTTAATGAACTTTCATAGCCTGAATCTTCAGGAGATACATTCTCTATTTCTGGTTTAAAGTGTACCTTTTTTGAGGCAGTAGGAGGTGGCGGAGGTGCTGTTGTTGGCCGTTTTATTCTCTTCATAACTAATTTTCCTACCGGCTGTTTTCCTTCTTGCAGCTTAGGAGTATCTTCCTTCTGCTTTGATGTCGTTTTATTTTCCGTGCTTACTTCGTATGATTTATGTTCTTTATTGCCTTTTCCACTCTGTTTCGAATCTAAAATTTCTTTAAGTCCTTTCTTGAATAGATTAATTGTACTTAAAATATTTGTGTATTCGGCTGCTTTTTCTATAGTGAAACCTGATAATTCATCACCAACAAAATTTTTTATGTCATTATCATTAGTTGGAATATCTTTTCCCAAGACTCTATCTAATATCCCTTTTAATGTTCCAATAAAACCGAGTGGCTTTGTGCTCAAAGGTTCTACATAATTATTCAAGTCGCTATATATAACAAATTTGGCTACATCTTTTGCGTTGTTTGTAAAATTCTTCAGAGCTTGAGATAAATCTTTCAGTGTTTCATCATATTGTTCATTAATTTTTTTTGTATCCTTCAGCTTTATGACTCTTATCAAAGAATTGAGATTTTTATCATAATTGTCACTTTTAAATAGATCACTCATACCAATTACTGTTTATCGTTTACTCAAATATAAATTCAAAGTATTAAGACCGAGTAAATGTTATATGACTTGTCCTCTGACTCATAAACGCTTGCGTTCCTTAATGTGCACAAAAATTTCAATAATCTTCAATCAGCAATAGTATAGAAATCCAAAAAACAAGTAGCTAACACTGGAACCTAGGAATTATGATTGGGCACAAGTTGATGAGTATAGTTGTTTTATGTTGAAATACAGCATTTATGGAAAGATTAGATGTCAGTCTAGAATGACACCCTTTCTGGAAAACTCGGATTACAGTGTTTGTATAACTTAATAATTAGAAACTAAAGGAGTTCTTTTTTAAAAAACTTAAGTTATACTTATAAGTATTTGATATCTTTTGTAGTGATTATGTCGAATTTAAGCTGCCTTTATGGCGATAATGTCGAATTTGTGGAAGAAATTTATAGCCGTTACTTGCAAGGCGATAAATCAATTGGAGAAGATTGGTACAGAATTTTTTCGAGCAATTTAGAAGTTAATAAAGCAGAACCCTGCAGAGCACAGAATGAAGCTAAGGTAGATGTTGATGATTTAGCAAATTTTTTCAGATTTTATGGTCATTTTTTTGCAGACTTAAATCCATTATCACCGAATGTAAATAAGGAAATAGATTATCAAAAATACTTGAATCTTTCTCCTACAAGTGACACTAGAATCTACAGAGATATTTACTGCAAGAATATCGGTTTTGAATTTATGCATATTTCCTCTTATGAGGAAAGAGTTTGGCTGCAGGAGAAAATTGAAAATCAGGTCTATACGCTAAGCCCTCAGGATAAAAAAGAAATACTAAGGCACTTGATTGAATCTGAGATGTTCGAGCAATTTCTCCATATGAAATTTCCTGGATATAAGCGTTTTTCTATCGAAGGTGGGGAGTCAGCCATTGTTGCAATTGAAAGAGTTATTAGTGATTCTGCAGCTTTTGGTATTGAAGAAATAGTTCTTGGTATGGCCCACCGAGGACGGCTCAATGTTCTAACCAAAGTGATGGGAAAAGATTATGCGGCAATGCTGTCTGAATTTCAAGGCAACCTTGCATATCCAAGTGGTCTTGAGGTGTCTGGTGATGTCAAATATCACCTTGGTTACTCTTCTGATCGAGCACTTGCTGGTGGTAAAAAAATACACTTAAGTTTATGTCCTAACCCATCTCACCTTGAGGCGGTAAATCCGGTTCTAGCTGGAAGAGTAAGAGCAAAACAAAATACGAGATCTGTGCTTGGCATATCAATTCATGGTGATGCAGCTTTTATCGGGCAGGGAGTGGTTGCCGAAACCCTTACTTTGAGCAACATTGAAGGTTATACAGTAGGTGGTATCGTGCATATTGTTATTAATAACCAAGTTGGTTTTACCGCCAACCCATCCTGCGCACGCTCATCTTTTTATTGCACTGATGTAGCAAAATCAATAGAAGCTCCAATATTTCATGTTAATGGAGATAATCCAGAAGCTGTGAGTTTTGTTGCGAATTTGGCAATGGAGTATGTGCAGAAATTTAAAAAGGATGTGGTGATTGACATAATATGCTACCGCAAATATGGCCATAATGAAGGCGATGAGCCAAATTTTACTCAGCCACTTATGTATAAAGCAATATCAAAGCATAAAACTCCAGGCACGCTGTACGAAGAGAAGCTGACTGCAGAGAAAGTGCTAGGTAGCGATGAAGTAAGTAAATTACGCAGCGAATTTAGAACAAGATTGGATAAAAGCCTTACTGAGTCAACGACTTATACTCCAAAAAAAGCTGATTGGTTTGATGGAGTGTGGTTAAAACTCAGGAGAGCAAAGTTGAACGATTTGAGTGAATATTATACGGACTCTGGTGTTTCACCAGATGAGCTAAAAAAATTAGGTGTACACATAAATAGCAATATTCCAAGTAGTTTTAATCTCAATAATAAAGTCAGAAGAATACTTGATGGCAGAATAGAAAGTATAAATTCCGGTAGCAACATAGACTGGGCAACTGCTGAAAGTCTTGCATTCGCGTCATTGCTTAAAGAAGGAATAGGAGTGCGCTTGTCAGGACAAGATTCTGGTCGCGGTACCTTCTCGCACCGTCATTCAAGACTTGTTGATCAAGTAACAGAAGAAACGTTTATTCCACTGAACAACATAAGTGAGAAGCAAGCTCGCTTTGAAGTTATAGATAGCGCACTATCTGAGTATGCTGTGATGGGTTTTGAATATGGATATAGCCTTGATTCTCCTTATTCACTTGTGCTCTGGGAAGGGCAGTTCGGTGATTTTGCAAACGGCGCGCAAATTATGATCGACCAATTTATCTCATCTGCAGAAACAAAGTGGTTGCGGTCAAGTGGTCTAGTTCTACTTTTGCCTCATGGTTATGAAGGGCAGGGGCCTGAGCATAGTTCTGCTCGTATAGAGAGGTTTTTGCAGCTCTGTGCAGAGGATAATATGCAGGTGGTTAATTGCTCTACTCCTGCGAATTATTTTCATGCTTTACGCCGACAAATTAATCGAGATTTTCGTAAGCCTTTAGTGGTGTTTACACCTAAATCACTATTGCGTCATAAAAGCGCAGTTTCTAACCTTTCTGACTTTGAAGGAAAATTTCTTACGGTAATTCCAGAGTGTAGAACAGGTTTAGTTGCAAGTGATAAAATACGTAAAGTTGTAATATGTAGTGGTAAAGTTTATTACGACATAATTGAAATGCTTGAAGCACAAAAAATAAACGATATAGCAGTAGTGCGTTTAGAACAATTTTATCCATTCCCGGCCGATAAACTAAACAATGAACTCGAAAAATATAAGAACGCTGAAATTATATGGTGTCAAGAGGAACCAAAAAATATGGGAGGATGGTTCTTTGTCAACCCATTGATAGAAGAGGTATTGTCTGGCCTCAATGCTCAAGCAAAAAGACCTAAGTGCATTGCAAGACCTGCTGCTGCATCTCCTGCATGTGGTTATGCTAATATCCATGCTCAGCAACAAGCAGAAATTTTGAAGCAAGTTGCGCAGGTACAACTGTACAAACACTGAGCGGCTTCAAGCAGACTTATTAATTAGACTCTAGCACTTAGATAACTTACAACAATCAAACCTTTTATATACTTATACAAATATAAAAAGACTTTTATTTTTTTATAAAAGTATAATATTTATTAACATTTTCATTTATTTTTCTTAATATAGTTAATATAGTTAATATTAATATTAACTATATTAAGATATATATGAAGACAGAAATATTTGAGAGGCTAATAGGGCAAACTAGACTACGCAGCGATAGCAAGGCTAAAATCATACGGTTAAATAGAGACAAAAAGGCTTTTATAGATGAGGATAAAAAGTCTATCGAATTAGCTGAGGCTATTTTTGCAGAAAATAATATGTTTCGTTTTCGTAAACCAGGTCCTGCTACGGATTACATTTTGCACAAACTAATAAATGATAGAAAGCTTCTCGAGGAAATGAAAGATAGAGGTACAAGTATAATACGTCTTTTTTCTTTGCTATCAATGTATCGTGGTCTTCCTAAGTGCTATGTTGTGAGAAAAGAAGGGTGTATTACTGAGTTTGGAATACTTACTTATATTGACGAATGTTTAGAATCAGTACCTTTAGAAGACTTTATACTTATTGAGTCTGCTTCGTACCTAGAGTACATTTTGTTTGAGAATGATGATATTAGAAATAGGTTAGCTGAAGATTTGACTGAAGATAAAACAAAATTAGATATTTTCGTAAATGGAATTTTAGCAATAAATAGCTCGGATTTAGTATTATCTTGTATCAACACAATCGAGGCTTTTAATGAGGAAGCTAGAAATTTTGTCAATCACATACAGAAAACTAATAGGATGGACTACCTCTTTAAGGAAAATGGTACAACACTTGTAAAGTTAGTTCTAAAAGAATTATTAAAACTTTCTATTTTACAAGAAAGAGAAAACACTACATTAGAATTTCCTCAAATTTCGAGTGTGGAACATTGTAATGGGCGATAGACTTTAAAATGTGCAAGGCTCATTTAAATATGAGCCTCAGTATCGCTTAACTTTTATGGAGCATACTTTAACTTTATTTCACTTCCACCAAGGGAATATTGTTCCAGCTATTGCTGCCATAGTTATCAATAGAAGCGTTTAGGTAATCTGTATCAAATCGTACTGGTACATCAAATTCGAAGCTTGCAGTAATTATTCTGCCTTTTGCTGGTGGTTTCATAAATGCTATTTCTCCAGTTGAATAATTCACTGAATATTTTTCTGTCTTTTCACCATCTAGGTAAATTTTTATTGTATCATGCACTGGCTTTTTAATAGTTCGTGTATGCTTGTCTTTTCCACTTATGTAAGTTTTCATCAGTTGAAAGATCGTTTTTTTATCGTCTCCTATGCCAATTTCTTGATTGATAACGGTAAAGTCTGACCAATCCTTAAAACGAAATCCTATTGCTTTACCTTTTCGTGCCTGAAAAAATGTTATGAGTTCTGTTAGCTGCTCGTTTGACCTAACTCCATAAGCTATGTTATACCTGGCACGTGCACGAGACCAATTGATATTGCGCTGCTCACAACCATTATGAGTTGTTACAACGTCAGTGGAAAATTCAGGTCCTCCAGTAGAGCCATAAGATATATTTTCTGGAAATCTAATTTCTGTAAATGACATATGTCCTCCTGTAAAAATAAAGTTGAGTTGATATAGATGAAGTAGGAAAGATCTTAAATTTTTGAAGCTGCTTTATCAATCAGGCTATAAATTTTAAATCCCGTTTCTTCTAAAAAAGTAAAGGTGTTGTTTTCTCCTACCTTACCTTTCAGTTCGTTAATGTCTTGATGACTCTGCGTTAACTGATATACACAAACACATGCAATGGCTAAAGCAACTCCAGCAAGACATGCTAAAGGAATTGGTTGGGTAAAAATAGCAACTGTAGCAAATGCTGTGAATGCTATAGCTGTTATTACAGTAGCTATGCTATAAATAGCTTCGCTTCTGTAACTATTGATTAATTTCTTTTCTATTTCCTCTTGTTGTGTTTCTTGCCCTTGTTGATGAGAAATAGTAATTACTGTATCTGTATGAATTGGCTCAGTAGCGCTGGTATTAATTCTCTCTTTTTGTGTTTCATGATCTTGCACAATTGCTGATTTGCTAGTTCTGATATTATATTGTTCTTCTTGCTCTGATTGATCAGAAGCAGGAACTTCTTTCACCTCACCAAAGATTTCTTCATTAGAAACTGGTTGACTTTCTGTTATATCTTCAGAAATTTCACTTAGGAGTGGCACAAAATGCCTCATGTAATTCACTACTCCTACAGTTTTTTTGCTACTATCTATCTCTAGTTGATTGAGATTTATATCTTGTATAAAAACTTCTGGATCATCATCATGTGCTGTAATTTTAGTTACCGTAACTTTTTGACTATCTTCCTCTATTGAATAAATATAAAGTTCCACTTTGTACTTGTCGCATATCATTCTACCTTCAATGTTTGGACGACCCCATATAGCTAGAGAATTAGTTTCTGTAGACATATTTTTAATGTTGTTTAGATATTTAGAAAAAGACTTGGAATTATCTGGCTTAATAGTAACTTTTTCTCCTTTTTCTTTTCCATCTTTGCTTATTTCTTCTTCTTTATCTTTACTTGTTTCATATTCGTCATAGTCGTCTAGTAACCAATCATTATCTGTGCCATACCTACTTTTCAAAATCTCTGAAATCTTCTCTTCTCTATCTTCACGATATTCCTCTAGTAACCAGCTAAAAAACTCCTCTTCTGTATATTTGGTTATTATTTCTTCACCTTTACACCAGTCTGTTTGTGCAGATATGCCTTTTTCATCTTCGCTATTTCTTTCCTTCGCTATTACTTTGCTATCCAAATTTCCTTCACCTACAAAGTATCCTCCTTCTTCAGCATCTCCTGTTATTTTTTTATAAACCCACGAATTTGCATTTGCTCTAGCATAATTTTCACAATCTTCTCTTAATGATTTTGCGGTAAAACGATGACCAGGTTTTATATTTAGCTCATTCAATCCTTGAGCCAAGGAGTCAAAAAAGCAATCTCCTTCTGATATAGAAGCTCCTATTTTTAGCTTTTCAGGATAAGCTCTCTTTAGCTCATTCAATAAACTACTTCTTTTTGTTTTTTGTGCCCGAAATTTATAAACTAGTCTTTCTAGCCTTTGAGAATAAAAAGAGTCTAGATTCTTAAATAAAAATTGACTTAATTTTGTGCTTTTTTCGACTTGCCGAAAAAGAGCAATTGGTTTTCTGTTGAAATTTTTCATGTTATAACTCCAAAATAATGATTGTATTTTAATAGATTAATCAGCCTAGGAAGGCTAATTACTTAAGGTCGTGCTGTGTTGCAAGCAAACATCACCTACTTTTCTTGAACTAATATGTAGCCTATACATATTGTTACTTAGTATATCTTAACTATACTTAAACTCTCTTATGCTGTCAAGCAGGGAATTTATTAATCTTTTAACTCATCCACTTTTTTGCGTAGCACATTTAAATCAGTTGCTCCTACAAAAAGACTATCTCCAATTATCAAAAAAGGTGTACCGCCTACTCCTAAATTCCTTACTAAAAGTTTGCTGTTGTTTATCATTTGCTCAATTTTGTCTGCATTATTTTTAATAGAGTTATTAAAATCGTTCTCGTTAATCCCTATATTTTTCACTATACCTAATATAGTTTTATCTGAAAATTCTCCTCTGTGATCTAGTGCAGCATAGTGAAAATCTAAGTACTTTTCTTTATCGATAAAATAAGTTGCTAAAGCACCTTTTGCTGCCTTTAAAGAATTGTTACCAAGTATTGGAGCATCTCTAAAGATATACTTAATTTTGCCATCATTGATCAATTGTTTTACATCGTTCTTTATAGCTTTGCAATATCCACAAGAATAGTCAAAAAAACCTACAGCTATGATATTGCTATTTTCATTTCCCGAGTAAGGATAAGTGGAGTCGAATATTTCATTTTTATGCTGAGAAATTTTATTTTTGGTTGCATTAGCATAACTATTTTTAGCTGACTCTTCCTGGAGAGCTTTTAGAACTCTATCAAAATTTTTACTGATGTAATTATCCAATCTCTCACCTATATAATCATCATTTAAGTTCTGACTGCGGTGTGAAAGCCAATTGTTTATTACTGGTAAACTTGCTACTGCAAGTATAAAAATCAATAAAAATGGTATCTTAGACATATACTTAGTTAAAGAATACAAATATTAAAGAAATGCTTAATGTTAAAACATTTTTATCAAGAAATGCAAACTTTATAAAATGAAATTTAAGATATTTTTGTAAAGTTCATCATAAGATTTGGTGATGAAAAATTTTGCAGAGTAAGGCATTTATAAAGATTTAGATAGTCTTTACCACTATTTCTAGCAAATTGTAAGCAAAAAAGTTGATTATCTTGTAATCGCTGCATATAATATCGGTAAGCGCGTCGCTAAGTAATATGAACACACTAAGTCTTACATTTCCGATAGTGTTGTTCGGATATAATAGAATGATTTTTCAATAAATGTAAGTAAAAAATGAGGTTTTTAAAAGCTGTCTTTAACTTAGCAATGTTAGCATTTTTTGTAGCTTCGACAGCTGAAGCAAGGTGGAGTAAGTACGAAGATGCTTCTGTCGAGGTTAAGTTTTCTAATGTTAACATTAATGTTAATAGAGATGGTACCTACGAAACGGAAGTAGAACTACAAGCAAAAATACTCAAGGAGTCTGGGCGTGATAGATTTTCTCTGTATAGTTTAATCTACAATGATGATAGTGCAGATTTGACTGTTTTAGAAGCTAAAACAGCTTATAACGGAGAGGAATATATAGTCACTGAAGACATGATAGAGGATAAACCGCTAGCTAGTCCTAGTAAAGGCTTCGATCAGTTAAGGCAAGTAACTATATCGTTTCCTAAAATAGAAATTGGTACAGAAGTATATTTAAGGTATAAACAAGTTAACAAAAAGGTTCCTGTTGATAATTTTTATGGCTTGAGCTTTTCTTATCATGGGGATTATTTACAAGCAGAAAATACTAAAATCAATTCTGAATTACCCCTGGAGATTAAAGTTAATGATCCAAGAGAAGTATTAGAAATCGCTGAGGAAAAAAATGATGATATACACTCTATAAGCATTGCTTTAAAGAAAGCAGTTTATGAAAACACAACAAATGAACCACATAATGGAATATTGAACATAAAACACAACACTTGGGTATCACTTTCAAGCTTATCTGAATGGGAGGATTTAGCTAAAAAATTAGCTCCTGGATATCATAGCGTCATCAATCAGCCGCTTCCTGCAACTTTTGAAGCTATAGCAGAATTTGCTGCCAATGAGAGTACCGATGAGGAGAAAATTAATGCAGTTACTTCTTTATTGAATGAAAAAGTTCAGTACATGGGAGACTGGCGTACAGTGTCAGGAAAATTTTTTCCGAGAGATTTGGAGAAAATTGCTGATTCTCAAGTTGGGGATTGCAAAGACTTTTCTGCTAGCACGGCTGCTATTCTGCAAAAACTTGGTTATAAAGTTCAACCTATTTTAGTTATGAGAGGAACTAGTAGTATTTCCAATCCTGAAGCATTACCTAATATGGGTAATTTTAATCATGTGATGCTCAAAGTAACAAATAGAGGTGGGAAGATATATTGGATCGATCCAACTAATACCGTCAGTATGGCACAGGGTGTTTTTCCAGACATTGCTGATAGGAACGCTCTAGTACTGGATTCTGAGGAAGCAGATTACATAAAGATTCCTGCTGTACAAGGTGAAAATTCAAAAGTGATATCCCATAGTGAATTAACTATAGAAGATAACGTTGTAAATGAATATGGCCAGCTTACCGTGCAAGGGGAAGCAGCCTTAGGCTTAACAGGTGTTGGATTATATTATTCAGATGAGCAATTAAGAGATTCTGTTTTTCGTATGATTAGTGGAGTATATCTTGATGAAGAAGAAAAGAAGTTCTTAGAATTGCCTGACCTTACCTTGCGTAATGTAGAGGATCTTACAATAAAATATGAGTTCCAGCAAAAAAATAAGATTTTCAAGACAAATCTAGGGCCGGCTTTGAATTTAGGAGATAATTGGCTTAATGATGTTGTCAATACAGCTTCTGACCAAGTGTCAGACCTTTTTATTGGTGTTCCTAAAACTAAGGAAAGCCATATGATAATAAAAGATATCAAAATTAAAAACTGTGAAAATTTGAATTTTGAAATAGATTCTCCTTGGTTATATGTAAATAGGTTCTGTAAATATAAAAATGATGGAACCGAATTTAGCAATTTAATAACCATAAAGAAAAGCTTTATTACCAATGAAGAATTAAAGACTGCTGAATATAAAAACTTAAAAAGCGAATTGGAGAATAATTTTTCTAGAGCCTCTATAATAATAAGTGAATGAGTTGTGCTGGGAAAAGCACTTCTTAAAAGGC
The DNA here is from genome assembly GCF_947251825.1 of Wolbachia endosymbiont (group B) of Camptogramma bilineatum. Classification (NCBI taxonomy): domain Bacteria; kingdom Pseudomonadati; phylum Pseudomonadota; class Alphaproteobacteria; order Rickettsiales; family Anaplasmataceae; genus Wolbachia; species Wolbachia endosymbiont (group B) of Camptogramma bilineatum. Next base: position 1,127,017 of record NZ_OX366391.1, on the reverse strand, counting down.
TTAAAATTTTTAAAATATGTACAATAACTTACGCGACTTCATCAGAGCATTAGAAGAAAAAAAAGATCTAATTAGAATTAAAAAAGAAGTTTCAACTATTCTTGAAATGACAGAAATTCATCGTAGGGTTTTGTCAAACAAGGGACCAGCTATCATCTTTGAAAATGTTGTCACAGAAAATGGCAAAAATTCAATTCCCGTTTTAGTGAATTTATTTGGTACTATTGAGAGAATTGCATTCGGACTTGGTATAAATTCTGATGAATTAAGGGATCTGGGTAAACTTCTAGCATTTTTGCGATCACCTGAGCCGCCAAAAACCTTCAAAGATGCTGTGAAAATGTTTCCTCTACTAAAAGTTGTATTGTCGATGCGGAGCAAAGTTGTGAGCAAAGCCCCATGTCAAGAGCTGGTGCTAACTGGGGATAAGGTGGATCTTAGTTTGCTACCTATTCAGACATGCTGGCCAAACGAGCCTGCACCGCTTATCACTTGGCCACTTGTGGTAACAAAAGGACCAACAGCAGACAAGCAAGATAATTTCAATCTTGGAATATATCGTATGCAGGTTGTGAATAAAAAAACGACTCTCATGCGCTGGCTTGCACATCGTGGTGGTGCAGGTCACCATAAACGGTGGAAGGAGAGGGGGCAAAATATGAAGTTTCCTGCGGCTGCTGTGATTGGTAGCGATCCTGCAACGATTATTGCTGCGGTAACTCCGGTGCCGGAGACTTTATCAGAATACCAATTTGCCGGGCTGCTGCGAAAAAAAACACTTGAGCTTGTAAATTGTAAAACTATTCCTCTTCAGGTTCCAGCTCATGCAGAAATTGTTTTGGAAGGATATGTAAGTTTGGATAATTACCAAGATGAAGGGCCATATGGAGACCATACCGGTTACTATAATGCTGTTGAACAGTTTCCTGAGTTTAACATCACTGCAATTACAATGCGCAAAGATCCAATTTATCTCAGCACTTTTACTGGCAAACCACCTGATGAACCATCAATTCTTGGTGAGGCACTCAACGAAATCTTTGTGCCGATTCTCATCAATCAGTTTCCGGAGATAGTAGATTTTTATCTGCCCCCAGAAGGTTGTTCATATAGAATAGCGGTAGTGTCGATAAAAAAGGCTTATCCAGGGCATTCAAAAAGAATTGTTATGGGCATACTCGCTTTTCTCAAACAGTTCTTATACACGAAATTTATTATAGTTGTTGATTATGATATAAATATACGTGATTGGAAGGAAGTAATGTGGGCAGTTTCAACAAGAATGGACCCTGTACGTGATACAATCATGATAGAGAATGCTCCAATTGATTATTTAGACTTCGCTTCTCCTGAAAGTGGTCTCGGAGGTAAAATAGGGTTTGATGCAACAAACAAACTTCCACCTGAAACCAAACGAGAATGGGGAAGAAAAATTGAAATGAGCGAGGAAATAATAAAGAAAGTTACAGAGAAGTGGAAGGAATATGGGTTGACAGATGATTAAACTATGATGTAGACTACCGCCGTGTATTTAGGTGTGGTTTGTGAGGCTTTTATATCTTTTATTTTTGTCGGCATGTTTTTCTCTGTATTACTATGTGGGTCCTACATTCTCGCCTTGCCCAAAAGCAACAGTTTGCTTCTCACCTGAACAAGACTGTGCTGTACCGATAATCAGCGAGATAGACCAATCTAAAGAATCTATCTTAGTTCAAGAATATACATTTACTCTTGGAACAGTTGCAAAATCTTTGATTAACGCCAAAGAGCGTGGTGTTGATGTTAAAGTCATTTTAGATAAATCACAACTCCATTCAAAATATAGTGTCATAAGCGAATTGTTTTCAAATGGAATACCGATTTGGATCGATAATAAGCCAAAAATTGCTCATAATAAGGTAATAATTGTTGATAATCAAAAAGTCATCACAGGATCGTTTAACCTCAGTAAGACAGCTAAAAAGGGAAACGCTGAAAATTTATTAATTATTGAAAATTATCCTGAATTAGTCCAGCAGTATGTGAAGAACTGGGAAATACGAATGTCACAATCCTATCAATATGCTCCCTAGATACTTGATATCAAAAAAAGTCTTTTTATTGATAGATGTAATTTCTTGTGAGATAATAAATTAAAAGGTTTTAAGGGGTAGGTAATGGATTACATAAATGATGCTGCTGATAGTTACGCTGCCATTCATGATTTTTTTCAAAATAATGGTGTTGGAGATTACAAAGTTCAATGCAATTATGGTGGTGTACCGTATGCTACTGACGAATATGTACATTCTGGAGACAAATTTTGGAGCAATAATTTTATAGACTCACATTTTGGAAGGGAAATAAAAATGTATCCTCAAAGTGAGCTTTTAGCTAAAGAGTATGCTGGGAATACACTACCGGTTTCAATATCACTAAACGAGGATCTAATAAAAATAAAAGAATGTCAGAAAAAAACTAAATTTGTAGAACTAGAAGGTGAATCAGGTGATATAGTATATGATAAGCAAAAACATATAAAGTACTACACGACAAAGTTATCATATGACGATGTTTCTGTTCATAATAAAAACAAATTTTCAATACTGAATATTAGATATGATATGCCAAATGATACGAGATACAGTTTAAACATAGCCTTCACAAAGGTTAATGATAATCAACCAGGGTTTTGGCAAAAATTTAAAAATATGTTTTAATAAAGTAGCTTCTCAATCAGGAATATTCTGGTGGAAAATGAATATCTACTTAGTAATGAATTTGGTAAGTAGCTACTAAGTTTTTCTTATATCTATACAACGAAGGTTTGCTGGTCTTACATTTATTCTCTGCAAGACAAAAAATTCACATAATTGTACATAGTATGGAATAAATAAACTTCCACTATATTTTTCGATTAAACTTACCTTTTCTCTATTGAACAGATTTCGTATTAAATCTTAAGCTCAACGCACCTAAATATATAAGCATTCCCAGCAAAATCATAGGTATAGAAAGAAATTGTCCCATAGTTAAATTGAACCATAAATAGCCAATTTGATAGTCTGGCTCGCGGAAAAATTCAACCACAAAACGTGCTATTCCATACCACATAACTGCAACTCCAGTTGTTGCACCATAATACAATCTCATTTTGTTCAAGAAAAATAGTGAATTTACAACTACGAAAAGTAGCGCTCCTTCAAAAAATGCCTCATAAAGTTGGCTTGGATGGCGCAATAAATTATCACCACTTTCTGGAAATACCATACCCCATTGCATAGTTGTAACTCTGCCAAATAACTCTCCATTTATAAAATTACCTATGCGACCTAGGAACAAACCTATCGGAACTCCACAAGAAATTAGATCCAGTGTGTAAAATATAGGAATGTTATGTCTTCTACAGGAGATTATTACTGCAAGCAAAACTCCTATAGCACCACCATGAAATGACATTCCTCCTTCCCAGGTCTTTAATATCTCAATAGGGCTGCTTATATAAAAAACTGGATCATATATCAACACGTAGCCAAGCCTGCCCCCAAGAATAACGCCTATAATAGTAGTTGTTAATAACGAATCGTAAAAATTCTTAGTAAAGATTTTTTGATTGTCTAGCTTATGTAAATACCAATATGCAAAAACTATACCAAAAACATATGCTAAAGAATACCAATATATAGAAACAGGACCGATGCTAAAAATAACTGGACTTAAAGACATATTTTACTACAAATTATTCTTAGACAATCTACTTTTCTCACGGTCCCACTCTCTCTGTTTTATAGTTGCTCTCTTATCGTAGAGTTTTTTTCCTTTAACAATAGCAATTTTAGTTTTTGCCAACCCTTTATCATTAAAATAGATAGAAAGTGGCACAACAGTTATTCCAGAGGTTTTGATTTGACCAATTAGCTTATTTATCTCTTTTTTATGCAAAAGCAATTTTCGTTCTCTTTTTGGCTTGTGATTCTTTTGGTTTGCAGCTTTATACTCTGCGATATGCATATTGTTTAGCCATATTTCACCTTTTTTTTCAGTAACGTAAGCATCAGAAATGTTTGCTTTTCTTTCCCTTAGTGATTTCACTTCACTACTTAAGAGGATCATACCTGCTTCAAATTCTTCTAAGATAAAGTATTCAAACCTTGCTTTTCTATTTTCTGCAATAACTTCCATATCTAAAGATATCTTTAAGCTTCAATATATTACAGAACTTTTGGTTTAATTCATAACAAAACAATTATCTCAGTAAATGCAAGTTTGGTTAAAAAAGCTCCAATCTTCCTGCAAGTGTAATTTGTTCCACTCTTCCTACTGCCATTTCAGCCTAGGACTAGCATTACTTAATAAAAAGCTTTTGAAGCCCCATTCAACAGCAAAGTGTAAAGGGGTTTGTCCATCATTGTCCCGCGCATAAACATCTGCACCATTTGCAACTAAAATTTCTGCTACACCTTTACAACCCCATTCAGTAACAAGATGCAAAGGAGTTTGTCCATTATTATTCTGCGCATCAACATATGCTCCGTGTTCAATTAGAGTTCTTACTATATTTTCATTACCAACTTCAGCAGCAAAATGCAAAGGAGTATATCCATTATTGCTCTGCACATTCACATCTGCTCCACATGCAATTAGAGCCCCTACTGTACTTTCATTGCCGCTTTCAGTAGCGAAATGTAAAGGAGTATGCCCATCATTGTTCTGCGCATTAACATTTGCTCCAGATGCAATTAGAGCTCCTACTGCACTTTCATTGCCACCTTCAGCAGCAAAGTGTAAGGGAGTATATCCATCATTGTCGCACGCATTAACATTTGCTCCACTTTCAATTAAAATCTCTAATATGCTTTTGTGGTTCCATTCAGCAGCAAAATGTAAAGGAGTGCACCGATCGCAATCCCGTGCGTTAACATCTGCTTCACATGCAATTAGAGCTCTTACTACATTCTCATAGCCACTCTTAGCAGCAAAATGCAACAATGTAGTTTCTACAGGATCTAGATCACTATGTGTAGTGAATATATGATTGATATTAAATCCACTATCTTTCCAACTCCGTAAATCAATTCTTTCTAATTTTATTTTTATTCGTTCAACTATGTTGTTCTTGCTTAAACCTGAAGTATCATTTATTTCTTCAAGCATTTTTAGAAAATCATCAAGCGTCATAATCTCCACTACTTATTAAAATAACTTGGTTATTATGTTCTTTGACACAAAAATCAAGAACTTTTTATTTTCCTAAAAAATCATTTAAGTTATACTCCAAATCATGAAAGTCAGGCAAAATATTAAGTTTTTTTCTCTATCATTTGTGATTTTATCTTCTCTATGGATTACATTGTCTGGTTATTTTGAGCCTTTTTTTATTCTCTGTGGAGTATTTTCTTCTGTGTTCACATTGATTATCTTTAAAAGGTTAATTGATGCTGAAAGTGCCCTTAGTCAAATTCTAAATGATAGTGGTAGGCTGTCACTTTATCAGCTTATAAGTTATATACCTTGGCTAATTTACCAAATTATTTTTTCAAGTATTTATGTAACAAAAAAGGTGCTACGATTCAAATCTACAGTTGAGCCAATTGTTATTGTAAGAGAATGCATAGGACATAATGATAAGACCATTGCATTATTTGCTAACTCGGTTACGATTACTCCTGGAACTTTAACTATCAATGTTAAAAAGAAGCAGAAAACATATTTATCTACCATATGTTTGATAGATAAAGATCTTGAAAGTGGCATTTCTAAAATAGAAGGTAAAGTCTTAAAAATGCTACACCTAGTTAAGTAATTGCTTTAAATAAGTTAACAGCGTCTCTGTATTCTCTTCTTAGGCTTTCAAGCATTTCTTTTGGAAGGCTATCAATAACAGTAGAACATAAATAATTGTACAAATCTTCTAGCCTTGATATGTTATTTTTTTTCTTGCTGTTGAATTTGTACGGAAAAATGCCCTCCATAATTTCAATATCAACAACCTTATTTAAAAATGCATTTTCACTTGTTATGCTTATTCTTGTAAGTATAGTATTAATTTCAGGTTCATTACTCGTATAAATATCTGATAATTCTGCCATTTTAATGACGTATAAAGTTACTACTTTTGATAAACAATTATCAGAATATTCACAATTTTTTATTACCTCCCACTGAGTAACCTGAGACTTGCTTGTTTTTGCATTGCTTGGTAATTTATTCATTGAATTTTCTCCATTTAATTCAGTGTAGTAAATTATACTAATACTTTGTTAAATAAATAATAACGCAGCCATAAAAATATGCATTTATTTACCATAAATTGTATAATATTCCTAAAATTAAATGTTAAAGTTACTTCAAACTGAATGATTTCTTTAATTCCATATTATCCAGCAGTGTAAAATATTGCTACACAATAGTATTTATTCTAAAATAAACTTTTCTTTTTAGCTATTTTATTAATATCCATTCTTACGGCTGCACTAAAATGAAAAAGATAAAACTCGGAATACTAATTTCAGGTAGAGGGTCAAACATGCAGGCTTTAATAGAAGCATGTCAAGATCAGAATTTCCCTGCTGAAACTGTGTGTGTTATCACAAATAATAGTGAAGCTGGAGGCCTTAAAATAGCAAAGCAAGCAGGAGTTTCAGCGTTTGTTGTTGAAGATAAGCCACTTGATACTGATAAAATTCATGAAATACTTGTTCAACATAAGGTTGATTTAATTTGCCTTGCAGGGTTTATGAGAATTATAAAGGCCAATTTCCTGAATAAATGGCATAACAAAGTTATAAATATTCATCCCTCTTTACTTCCGTCATTTAAGGGCCTAAATGCTCAGGAGCAAGCTCTGAAAGCGGGTGTAAAAATTACAGGATGTACTGTGCATTATGTTACTCCTGAAATTGATGCTGGAGCCATAATCGCTCAAGCTACTGTTCCAGTGTTACCAAATGATGATGTTCACAGTCTCTCAGAGCGCATTCTAGCTGAAGAGCACAAGTGTTATGTTGAAGCAGTAAAATCAATAGCAGAAAGTATTAATTATTGACCTTGAGCGTTTCTTCCAACTTCAACAAAGAATAAATTTTCAGGATTTAGTAAAGAATGTGCCAATTTGTTTACTTCCTCTAATTTAATATTATTAATGGTATTCTTATAATTATTTATACTGTTAACATCACGATCCTCTATCTGCATACTATCTAGCAACGTTGCTGTATTCGCATTATTGGATAGAAAAGAGAAGATAAGATAAGGTTATTTACTAAACTGGTTTTTGCATCCTTGAATAATTGTTCGTCAATTCCTTCCTTTTTTATTCTGCTAAATGTATCTTTTACTGCTGATATAGCTTTGCTAACAGTAGAGCTATCGGTGCTCATAAACCCAAATATAACATTTCCATGTTTATTGGTAACATTACGTGCACTAATACCATAAGTAATACCTAGATTTTGTCTCAACTCTTTCATCAGTATTGAGTTTAGACTCATACCACCAAGCGCATTAATCAAAACACTAGCATTATAGTAATTAGGGTCTTCATATGCTATGCCTTTTTGAGCAAAAAATATTACACTCTGTGGTATATCCATAAAAACGCTCTTACTTTCTGCAGGCCCAAATTCATTTTTTACAGGTATCTTTCTAACTTTTGATCTTTTTGATGGTAATTTAGATAAATACTTATCTAGCAATCCACTAACTTCTTCTTTTGTTGCACAACCAACAACACTAATAACGATATTATCCTTAGTAAAACTACGCTTTATGTATGTTAAAACATCATCTCTAGTAATGTTCATTATAGTGTCTAGAGTTCCATATGGATCTCTTGAGTAAGGATGTTTTTTGAACAACAATGTATCTAACTCTTTTGCAGCAATAAAATAAGGGTCTTTTTCAAAATTATTAAAGTTTACTTTGACTTTTTCGAATACTCTATTTAATCCCTCAGGATCAACTTTAGGGCGCATTATAGCATCACTCAGTAGTGAAATTGCATCCTCTAGATTCTCAGATAAAGTATTTAATGAAACCCTAAATGCTTCTAAATTAGCAATAAAATTTAAACTAATTCCTTTATCCTCAAGCTTTTTCGCAAAATCTTTGGCATCATTTTTTCCTGCTCCTTCTTGAATTACAAGAGAAGTAAACCAAGCAAGCCCATGTTTTTCCGCGTTTTCGTGTGCGTAGCCTGCATCTTTGAACGATATATTGAGTGAAACTTTTGGTAAATCGAAATTTTCAACAAATAAAAACTTAAGCCCTTTATTAGTAGTAACCTCCTCTATATTTAGGTAGGTGCTCGCCTGCAAATTAAAGACCAGACAGAAAAAAAAGTAGAAATATAAGCTTACTTATTCTCATCATTATTACCTCCTTTTGGTAGTAGACGACCAACTAATTTATTAGTAGAAAAGATAGCGTGAACTTTATTATTTACATCCTCTAGATTGACATCATTAATTTTGCTATATGAAATGTCTATTTCATCAAGTGGAATACCTAGTGCTAGACGTGGTATATAAAACATTGCTATATTAGTTAAATCAGATAGATTATCAAGCTGTGCTGCTTTGTATTTAGACTTTGTACTTTGCAACTCTTCACTGGTTATTCCTTCAGAGTTAAAGTGATTAATAGAATTTTCTAACTCTCTTGCAACAGCATCCAAATTCACCCCGCTTTTTGGAGTTACCCGAATCTCAATGTAACCATTACTAAAAGCTAAGCTATTATAATAAGCAAACACTTCTACTGCTACATTCTTATCTAGAACTAAATCTTTATATAGCTTACTAGACTTGCCATTCCCCAAAACATCAACTGCCAAATCAACAGGAAAAGTTTCACTTATTTGCTCAAATAAAGGAACACTATAGCGAAAGTATAAAACTGGCTCTTTTACTTCAGTGCTTTCTAAAATTACCGATATATCTGCATTATGTATTGAATCTTGGTTCGGATAATGCTTAACTACAGGCTCAGCTTTAATTGCACCATATTTTTCCTTTGCTAATCCCGCTACTTCTTCAAATTCTACATCACCAACAACGAGCAGTATAGCATTACCTGGATGATAATAGTTATCATGAAACCTTGTTATGTCATCTTGATTGTAAGTTTTAATATCGCTCTCCCAACCAATAACAGACCTACCATAGCCATTACGATAAAATGCACTGTTCATTTCCTCCCATAGTAAAGCTTCAGGATTATTATCAAATCTCATCTTTCTTCTAATACGATATTTTTTTTCTCTATCTATTTTGTCTTGAGTAACATCAAAATTGCCCATTCTATCTGCTTCAATTTCCATTGCTAGTGGTAAATCTTTTTTGAGAACTAATTCGTAGTAGCAGGTGTATTCTTTAGTGGTAAAAGCATTAAATTGGGCCCCAATGCTGCCCAAAGTGGATTCTATGTCTTTAAATTTTCCTGTAGTTTTAAACATTAAGTGTTCAAAGTAGTGAGCCAAGCCTGCTTTGCCAATTGGGTCATCCATTCCCCCAACTTTATATATTATTGCATGAAAAACAGCTGGAATTCGGTGATTAGGTACTACATAAACATCCAATCCGTTACTGAGCTTAGCATGCTTTATGATTTCAGCTTCCAAAGAAATCGGACAAATGAAAAAAAACACAGGTAGTATAAAAAAACTAAAGAATTTGCGAAGCATTATTTCATTCCTCATTTTGCTTAGAGATAGACCTATCATATATATACCACTTATATAACAATGTACACATTCCACAAACTATAGATAGATCTGCTAAATTAAAGGCTGGCCAATACCAATCATTGATATGAAAATATATGAAGTCATATACAGCTCCCCAATAGATTCTATCAATTACATTTCCGATCGCTCCACCAATCATCAGAGAAAAACTAAGGTAAATTGACTTATCATTAGATTTATATATCAAGTATGCAAGTATACCAATTATTAATATTGAACATGCTGAAAAAAAGAAGCTGCCATGCGGCAGAGTACTACACATTCCAAAGCTAATTCCTGAATTCCAAACTTCAACTAATTTCATAAAACTAGTAATCTCGATTGACTCCCCCTCATCAATCAAAGAGTTTATATACAATTTACTTGTTTGATCGAATGATACTATAATCAATATAATAACTAAACATATCCTTTTCATAAATTTATCTTTAACTGGTAAGCCTTCATTATATCACGATCTATCTGTTTTGTTAACTCGTTAATACTATGGAATTTTTTTTCTGCCCTAATAAATTTTAAAAGTTGTATATCAACCTTAAAATTGTATACATTTTCGTTGAAGTCAAATATATGCATTTCTACTATAGGTTTTTTTAAGTCCTTAAATGTAGGTCTCATACCAATGTTGACTACTCCATATAGCCAACTTGAACTATTTTCAGAAAATGCAACTTTGGCGTAATATGTACCAAACTTAGGTTTTATCATGTAATCTTCTATCGGAATGTTTATGGTTGGAAACCCTATTTCTCTACCTCTACATGCACCTTTTGTTACAATACCAGAAACTTGATAAGACCTACCAAGCAATTTATTAGCAATTTCTATTTCTCCTTTTTGTAAACACTCCCTGATTGAGGAAGAAGAGCAAATTTTTCTATCGATTATCAATGGCTCTAATTTAGTTAAAGAATATTCATACATCTGAGAATATTTTTCTAGAGTTAATATGTTACCCAATCGTTTGTGACCAAAAGTACAACTTTCTCCAACAGTTATATGTTTAGCACCATACTTCTTTACCAAAATCTTACCAATAAAGTCATCGCAGCTAACCTCAGAAAAACCTCTACTAAAATTAATAATATACAAGTAATCTATACCATAGCTGCTGATTAGTTCCTTTTTTTGTTCTTGATCTATTAACCTAAAATTGTTCCTACTAAATAAAACAGTTGATGGGTGAGGCTCAAAAGTTAAAACTGCAGAGGGTAATCCTCTTTCTTTTGCTACATTCTTTAGATTGGAAATTGCAAACTTATGTCCTAAATGAACGCCATCGAAATTTCCGAAAGTTAGTGCCACATTATCTTTTATCCCTTGCTCACAGTTGTAAATAATTTTCATACAATTTGATATTTTATATATATTTTTTATATATAATAGTTGTATTTTATAAACTATGGAGATAAATCGTGAAAAACACTAAAGGAAAAGTTGTAATATATGTGAAGAAGTACTGCCCATTCTGCAAGAAAGCAAAAGAGTTATTGGATGAAAAAGGTGTGAAATACGAAGAAATTGATGTACTTAGAAACTCGGATTTGTTTGACGGTATAAAATCAAAATATAACGTCAGGACAGTTCCACAAATTTTTATTACTGATGAAAATGGTGATTATGTACATCATATTGCTGGATGTGACAAATTGATGGATCTTGAAAAAGAAGGAAAGTTGGATAATATGTTAAATAACAATGAAGATAGCATTAATGCAACAGCTTACACAAGCGGCAGTGATGAACACGAGGGATGTAATATAATACATAATGAAGATTTTATGTGATTTTTTTGTCTTACTGTTGCTGGCATACCCACTTTAAACAATTTTTAATGAATTAAAAATACAATTCATCTAGTGAGTTTTTTTAGTGGGAAAAAATGATAAAAAATATTATAATTGTTAGCAAAAACTTAATTAGTATTGAATTAATTAACAAACAAGATTTAGAGAGTTTCATCAAGATTTTTACAGTGCTTGATAAGCATATAGCAGCTAAAACTCTTTTTACAGAAGAAGTGACAATAGAGTATAAACAACACAATTGCATAGAAGTTGTTGAATTGATAAAAGATACAGGTTTTACATATCATGATGTTGAGAATGTGTTAAATCACCTAAGTAATCATGGAATGAAAGTACCAAGTAGCGTTATAGCAAGCACCCTTTCTTCTTCATACAATCACGCACTTGAGTCTAAGGATGTAGCATTTGCCTGTTCTAAAGGGTTGCCACAATTTTACATCAGGGTAAATAAGAATACCTTTATAATGACTCCTATAAGTGAAGAGAATCTGGAATTGAATTCGCAAAATAGCAAAATGCTTATAGAGTCATTAAAGAGCGAAAAAAGCACTTATGATTGCATAGTGGAAGAAAATATCATCAAAGTTATAGTGCATTCTGAAATACATCAGGCTATAAACTCGATTATAAAATCACTGATAAAGTCTTGCCTTTTAGCAAGAGATGAAGAAGAAAAATTCAAAGAGAAATTGAGACAACTTGCTTTTAAAGATCAAGCTTTCGTTGAGTATTCTAGCATCAAAACCATTCATAGATATCCGAATAACCATCCTCTGAGAAAGCATGAAAGTGTTATTAAAGATATAGAAAATATTTTATGTGATTTCATAATAAATGAGAACAGCGGGTTTGCTATAGAGCGGTTAAATAGACTGGGCTCAGAAGTCTCTCCAAATACTCCAAGAATCATCACTAAAACTATAGATAAGCTTGTTAAGTTTCACTAAAATGTTGTTGGAATGGTTTTAGCGAATGTCTACATATATCTGATTTTTACTGATTTAGTGGAGCAATTGAGCTGCTCTCTGTCATCCCAGCGTTTAACACTGGGATGATTTCGTTGTATGGTATCTTATATAGTGTTTTACAAATTCACATAGCTATTTCAAATTTACCCATATCAATGTCAGTAAATTTATTGAGAAAATATCACTTAGTTCTTTAAATTTATGTTTTTGGATATATATTAATCATTTATTTTCAAAGCCTCAATAAAAGCATTTTGTGGGATGTTTATGTTTCCTACAGAATGCAATCTTTTCTTACCTTTCTTCTGCTTTTCAAGCAGCTTCATCCTTCGTGTGACGTCTCCACCATAGAGCTTGGCTGTTACATCTTTTCTATACGGGTTAATCGTTTCTCTAGCAATAATTTTTCCGCCTACTGCCGCTTGAATCGCGATTTTATATTGCTGGCGTGGTATCAAGTCTTTCAAACGTGCACATATTTCACGGCCTCTTTTTTCTGCCCTGCTTTTATGAACAATGCAGGCTAACGCATCCACAGGTTCTCCATTAACTAAAAAACTTAATTTATCTATCTGACTTTCCTGATAATCGGATATTTCCCAATCTAAACTTGCATATCCCTTGGAAATTGATTTTAGTCTATCGTAAAAATCAAAAACAACCTCAGACAGCGGTAATTTATACTTCAGTAGTGCTGTTGTCGTATTACCAACATAAGATAAATCCTGCTGTTCTCCTCTCCTCTCTTCACACAGAGATAGAATCTCTCCTAAATATTGATCAGGTACCATTATAGTTGCAGTGATCCACGGTTCTTCCACTATTTCAATTTTTGTAGGGTCTGGCATATCGCTTGGGTTATGGATATTTAAAACTTTACCATTTTGTGTTGCAACTTTATATATAACACTCGGTGCAGTTGCTGTTAGATCTAAATCAAATTCTCTTTCGAGTCTTTCTTGAATGACTTCAAGATGTAGCATTCCTAAGAAACCGCAACGAAATCCATAACCTAGGGCATTTGACGTTTCAGCATCAAATGTAAAACTAGCATCATTTAAATGTAATTTTTCTAGTGCTTCCCTTAAATATTTAAAATCATCTGTGTTATTGGGGAAAATACTGCAAAATACTACAGGATGTACTTCTTTAAAGCCAGGTAATGCCTTGCTGCACGGCCTTTTCTCTTCAGTAATAGTGTCTCCTACTTTGCAGTCTGCTACTTCTTTCATTGAAGCAGTTATAAAACCAACTTCACCTGCTGAAAGTTCACCAGTCATAACTTTTTTAGGAGTGAAAATACCGATATTATCGACCTGATATGTAGCATTATTAGACATCATAACGATTCTCATGCCTTTTTTTAGTACTCCATTTTTAACTCGCACTAAAATTACTACTCCTAGGTAAGGATCATACCAACTATCAACTAAAATTGCTTGCAGTGGAGCATTTGTATCACCTTGAGGAGCGGGAAGTTTTGTCACTATAGCTTCAAGTACATCCTTTATCCCAAGACCAGTTTTTGCCGATATCAAAATTGACTCACTTGCATCAATACCAATTACTTCTTCAATCTGAAGCTTTACCTTTTCTGGATCTGCAGCAGGAAGGTCAACTTTATTGAGCACAACTATTATCTCATGATTATTGTCAATTGCCTTGTACACATTTGCCAGAGTCTGAGCTTCAACTCCTTGGCTGCTGTCCACCACCAAAAGTGAGCCTTCACATGCAGCTAAGCTTCGGCTGACTTCATATGAAAAGTCAACATGACCTGGTGTGTCCATGAGGTTGAGGCAATATTTATTACCATTATTTGCAGTGTAATTGAGTCTTACCGTTTGTGCTTTGATTGTGATTCCGCGTTCACGCTCTATATCCATTGAGTCAAGTACCTGATTGGTCATTTCCCTTGTCTCAAGACCGTTACATTCTTCTATCAAACGATCAGCAAGAGTTGACTTCCCATGATCTATATGTGCTATTATTGCAAAATTTCTTATATTGTTCATAGATCTACTTATTTAAGTAGATCTATTTTACATTTTAAGTATTACAAGAGCAATTACTTATCTTCCTTTTTGCTGAAAACATTAAGCTGGCGTCTGTACTGGTCGGAAGTATTCAGTAGTTGATGGTTGACTCAGTTTGCTACTTGCCTCATTCTTTTCCTGCTTGCATGTTTTTACTGCATCAGCAAGGCTTAGGTAATCATTACCAACTTTAATTCTTACATCTTTATTTTCTTCTAAATCTTTATCATCTGGCTTATCACTTGCTATTTTAATAGTGCCATCGCTATTAGCACTTAATATAATGATAAATTCCCTTTCATCTATATACCAATTAAACTTTATTCCATATTGAGCTGCAGTACCTAAATTATAACACCTCACTCCATTTTTATCTACAAAGCCACAGACAACTTCTTCTTGATCGCCATTTAAAATACGAATTTCATGAATATTGTTTTTTTTACGAAAATCATTATTTAAAAACTCGCTTATCTCAATATTTATGCTTTTACTGTTGTCTTTTAGATTGATTACTGCATCACACAAACTACAATTATCATATTTTTCAATTGATACTGCATCAATAGTGCCGTTTTATATATACTTTCTAAACTTTTCTTCAATTTTCTTTTCTAATTCTTCTTGCCTTGCTTCATTTTGTTGTTGCATTTCTAACTTTTTTTTTGCATTGCTGCACTTTGTTGTTGTTGCATTTTTTCCAGCGCTTCTTTCATTTTTTTCTGAAGTGATTCGATATCACAAATTAACGTGGATTCATCAATGCCGAGTATCACGTATTCTTGGCCCAATCCTGTCTTCAATCCTTCAATTATGATTACCATCTCTAAGATAGACCCTAAGTTTTGATAATGTATATTAATTTTTTCACTACTTAGGCTACCTCGATTGCTATCCCAGTCGATAGCAATGTTAGTAAACATAGAATTAAGGCCTTCATAAATATCTTTCAATAGACTTGATTTCTCTGAGTTTATTCCATCACGTTTAATACTACTAACATAATCATTAAATGACTTTATTTCTTCAGAATATGTAAAGACACTGTACAGTTCTTTACGTGTTACTCTATCTTGTATTTTTTGTTTTATTTTTTTTAATATCTCACCACTAATACATTTTACCTCATAAAACTATTCAATATTATATACATAAACATTAGGGAATGTTAGCACTTTCTATATGCTTGCGCACTTCCTATTATTCCTTTAACATAGCTGACACTTTTTTTGAATGAGAAACCACTTTATTGATCATATAATTCTCATGATTGTTATCTATTTTAGGCAATTCGTACAAATAATTCACCATTATTCCGGCTGACTGACTAATGCCTTTTTCAGAAGTATCAGCCATCCAGTTGATTTGTTTGATTGATGCACCATTGCTTAAATGAAAGTGTGCGACCGGATCATAAGCACCCCCACCACTGCTTTTAACCTTTAGCAAATAATGTGCACAAAGTTTCAGTAGGGACTGTTTTTCGCATTCAATGTTAGTTTTTATGCTTTCTAAAATTTCTGTACCTGATTGTTTTATATTAAGCTTACCTAATAAAGCCACGTCTTGATTTTTTAGCCATTTTGTAAATCCAGGAACTGGAGAAAGAGTTGCATACACTTTTACGCTTTTAAATTCTTGCGATAGTTTTTCTACGACTCTCTTTATTAAAAAGTTACCGAGGCTAATTCCAGATAAACCAGTTTGAGTGTTTGATATTGAATAGAATATAGCAGTACTTGCACTGCTTGGGTCACTTGAGGGCACTGACTCATCCAAAAGGTGTTGAATACTATTTGAAATCTCATTCATCAATGCAACCTCTACAAAAATTAGAGGTTCGTTTGGTATTTTGTAATGAAAGAAAGCAAAACAGAGACGATCAGAATCTAGCCTATTTTTTAGGTCACCCCAAGAAGAAATTTTATGTACAGCTTCATATTTTATAAGTTTTTCCAACAATGATGCAGGTGAATCCCAGGTGATTTGATGAAGATCAAGTAGATCAACATCAACCAAAGTAC
Organism: Wolbachia endosymbiont (group B) of Camptogramma bilineatum; assembly: GCF_947251825.1. NCBI lineage: Bacteria > Pseudomonadati > Pseudomonadota > Alphaproteobacteria > Rickettsiales > Anaplasmataceae > Wolbachia > Wolbachia endosymbiont (group B) of Camptogramma bilineatum. The sequence goes on along the minus strand of NZ_OX366391.1, from coordinate 1,110,457 downwards.
AGAGTATATTTTTTAATTCATTTTCTAGTGGGTTTAGATTTTCATATTGGTTCTTTAGCTTAAGCACATCAGAACGCATATCAACAATAAACTTAAGACCTTCTGGTAAGGAGATAAACTGCTTCAATATTTTAGAGCGTGGTGATTCAAGGACTTTTATTAAGTCTTGTTCAAACTTATAGCTTGACTCAGAATCTTGATTTTTCTTATATACTTTTATTTCTTCATCTATTTTCGTTTTATCCGGATTGAACTTTTCTGCCAGGGTTTGTAAAAATTTTATTTGACCTGCCTCTGATAAACTCAAGTACAAATTACCAAGAGATACGGTGTTCTTACGTGCTGAGACTTCCCCCCCCTTTGGGTTTAAGCATTCGTTCATCTTCAAGACTAAACTATCGACATCGCGACTACTACTTAAATCAGGGCCAATATTGCCAACCCATGATCTTACAGCGTTTGCTACTTCACCTAGTATCTTAAAAAAGCTCTTTGGTGCTTTCTTATCTTCAACTTTCACTATATCAGTTTTTGCTAATGATTCTTTTGTCATAAATTTCTTTTACTATGTATCTATCTTAAATTAAAAAAAAATCTTAGTCTACACAGGGGGTATATATTTTCTAGTATAATTGTTTTAGAACCTATTTAAAATTTTCGTAAAGAGAGTTAGATTTTTAATTTTATTATTCTTCTTACAAAAGTACTTTTATTATAAAAATGACCTTTTTTCTCTTCCTTTTTCGGGTAAGGCTGATTTTTTAATTACCTAGGCGAAGTTACTTAATTTTTACACATCTATTGTAAAGTACAAAATCTGACTTTGGAATGAAAATGCTAGCTGATGCTTGGACTTTATTGATACTTACGCTACTTGAAACTATACTTGGTATAGACAATTTAATCTTTATTTCTCTAGCAATAGATAAGGTGCCAAATCTGCTGAGAGAAAGAGCCCGCCTTATAGGTTTTGGCTTGGCGCTATTGATGCGTTTTGTAATACTATTTTTTACATCATATATATTATCAATGCAAAAGCCTATATTTCACACTGTATCTCTGGATATCTCAGTAAAGGATTTACTTATGATTGCAGGAGGGTTATTCCTTATTGTTAAAAGCTCTATGGAGTTATGGAGCGACATTTTTGTACATAAGGAGAATAAAACAAAGGCAAATGTTAAATCACAATTTTTTTTAGTTGTGCTACAAATTATATTAATAGATTTAGTTTTTTCGGTTGATTCGATATTAACTGCCATAGCATTAACTCACAATATGATAATCATTGCCATAGCATTTACATTTTCCATATTAGCAATGCTATTTTCATCAAGTTATACCGCTCAGGTAATAAAATCCAACCCAAGCTTAAAAGTAATTGCCATTCTATTTATTTTACTCGTCGGTGTATATCTAACACTTGAAGGGCTTCACATAGAACTACCAAAAGCATGTTTGTATTCTTCATTTATGTTTGCATTGCTTGTGGAAGCTATAAGCAAAATAAAGAAAATACAGCCTTGAAACTATTTTACACGAAGCAAAAAGCGCATAACTGTACAAACATTTTCTAGCAGGAAGGTGTCATCCCAATGCTTGACACTGGGATCCATTTTTCCATCATCAAAAACATTGTATTTTTACATTACTTTTATGCTTACCAACTTAACTGGATGCCAGTGCCCAGACACTGGCATCCTACAGATAATGTTCATACAGCTGTGCGTCACACGCTCTACTGTCAAGCAGCTCCTTGCTGTTCATTTGTTGTTAAAACGGCAGATGGTTTCTCTGCTCCATCAACTTTAGTACTAGGCTTTAGTAATGCATATGTAGCACAACCAACTACCAGTGCTGCTGCTGTAACTGCAACCACTGCTATAACGATAGGTGTCAACTGAGCTGTAATTGTTCCAGTTGTAAAAAGTGCCACTGCTATAGCAGTGCCTAATAATCCAGTTACTCCACCGGCAATCTTTGCTTTATTACGTGCTTTTACAAAAGAGCCTCCTCCTGCGTCTAATAGAGCTTTTACTACGTCTTGACTCTTAGCATGATCTAAAGGAGTCTTTCCATCTTTATCTACTGCATTAACTTTTGCTCCTTCTTTGAGTAAAACCTCTACTATCTCTGTGTAAGCAGCAAAGTGCAAAGCAGTGTACCCACTTTTATCTCTCACATTAACATCTGCTCCTGCTCCGATTAAAACCTCTACTACCTCTTTGAAACCATACAAAGCAGGATAGTACAAAGCAGTGCGATCAAACCCATCTTTCGCATTAACATCTGCTTTTGCTCCGATTAAAACCTCTACTATCTCTTTGCGACCACGAATAGCAGCAGAGTGCAAAGCAGTGCGATCAAACCCATCTTTCGCATTAACATCTGCTTTTGCTCCGATTAAAAACCCTACTGTCTTTTTGTAACCATTCTCAGCAGCTATAATTAATAACGTCCACTTTTCGTATGGGTACATATCAAATACATGATTTACATCAAAATTACCTTTCTCCCACTCTTGATATAGATCTTGATTCTGTTTCTTTAGTTCTTCTTGTATTTTCTTAATTATATTATCTTTATTTAAATCTTTCTTAGCCTCAATCGTCCTCAGTACTGTTTTCAGTGATTCATATTCTCCTGTCATGATTTTACCTTCAATATCAAACTATATGTTTAATTATTCATGATTATGATAAAAAGTCAATTAAAACAAGCTAATAACTGGGATTGTGAATAGTAAATTAGATTCAAGTAGCCTCTGTGGTGTCATTCAACTTCGTTGTCATCCCAGTAATGGGATCCAGGAACCAGCGTCACGCGCTGGAATGACATTAAATAGTTTTCCTTAAAATTTGAGTTATGCAAGCAGCCTCTTTGGTATGATTCGAGTAGCTGAAACTGGAATGAAATTATTGCTACTCCCACTCAATAGTTGCTGGTGGCTTGGAAGTTAAATCATACACAACTCGATTTACTCCGGAAACTTTGTTAACAATTATACTACTGACGTCTTGCAAAAACCTCCAAAATACTAACGAATGTTGATCTTTATTTTTAAATGGAAATGCATCAGCTGTCATGCCATCAGATGAAGTCACAGCCCTTAAAGCGCAAACATATCCGTATGTACGATTATCTCCCATAACTCCCACAGTTTTTACTGGTAACAGTACAGCAAAAGCCTGCCATATTTTATCATACAGATCATAATTTTTCATTGTGTTGATATATATTTCATCTACTTCTTGCAATATTCGTACCTTTTCTTCATCAACCTCACCTATGATCCTCACTGCAAGTCCAGGCCCAGGAAATGGATGTTGAAATATTATCTCATCTGAAAGCCCAATTTCTTTGCCAAGCAGCCTTACTTCATCTTTAAAGAGATAGCGTAAAGGTTCTACTAGTTTCAGATTCATTTTTTCTGGCAACCCACCAACATTGTGATGAGATTTAATTGTACTAGTGTTTCCTGAAGCGTGCCCTGATTCAACTACATCAGAGTAAATGGTGCCTTGCATTAAAAAATCCACATCACCTATTTTTTTTGCCTCTTCTTCAAATACTTCGATAAAAGTATTGCCGATAATTTTTCGCTTTTCTTCCGGATCAGTTATTCCCCTTAACCTACTTAAAAACAAGTTTGATTTATCAACGTAATTTATTGGAATTTCTTTTAACATAGCAGTGGTCTGGCTCTTACGCAATAACCCAGTATCGATAAAAATACAGTTTAATTGTTTTCCTATAGCTTTGTGTGTAAGAACTGCTGCAACACTTGAATCAACCCCCCCACTTACTGCAGCAATTACTTTTTTCTCCCCTACTAAGTTTTGAATTTTTTCCTTCTGTTTTTCAATGAATGACTTCATTGTCCAATCTCTCTCACAATTTGCAATATCTAAGAAATTAGAGAGAAGTTTACTACCATTTGTCGTAGGTTTAACTTCAGGATGGAACTGAGTACAGTAAATCTTCCGCTGTTCGTTGGCAATTATTGAGATTGTTTGATTTATTATACCTGAGGCAATAGCAGTAAATCCTTGCGGTATAGTTTCGACACTGTCTGCATGGTTCATTAGCACATCGACTTCGGAATTAACGTTCCAAGTATCCTTTATAATTGGGGATTCTTTTAGTATCTTGATTTTAGTTTTGCCAAATTCCTGATTGAATTCTTTTCTTACCTTTGCCCCGAAATAATGACAAATGAGTTGCTGTCCATAACATATTCCAAGTATAGGAGTGTTTATTGTTTCGTTAAGTTTTATAATTTTATGTGCTACTTCACTTACTTCAGAGCAATTGTCATTTACAGATTGCGGTCCTCCAGAAAAAATAAATCCATTGAATTTTGATACTGTTTCGAAATCGATATTGCTTGGAAATATTTCACAGTAAACGCCCATTTCCCTGATTTGTCTTGCAATAAGCTGTGTAAACTGTGAACCAAAATCAATAACGGCAATTGCTGACAATGTGCTCCTCCATATTATTTAAAGCAATATTTGATAATAAAGAAAACAATAAAGTAAGTAAACTAAGACCTGTTTAAAAACTTTAATATATGACTAAAGCAACTTAAATTTACCGCAACAGATTTGTGATTAAGCTGTCTTAATTATCATTCTGATACTCTCTTCTTATCATAATAGCAACCCCAACATCTTTCCTTAAGTTGATGCCATTGCCTGAACGGATACGTTTAATATATATATAAATTCCTATCTTTTATATCTAATAAACCAAGTGTTGGTACGATTGTTGCTTTCAGGAAGATGACGGTTTCTACTGTCTTAGCCAGTTTTTTTGACTTTTGATGCAATAAGTTTTGGTTATCTTTTCTATGCTCTATAAGCCCACCAATTACCATAACTTCGCCGCTCTTAATTTTTAACGTAGAGTGCATTTCTCTGGTTTCAATAATTGGAATGTCACTATTTAATTTCATTTTATTCTGTTGTGCGACATATTCTATATTTGGGTCTTTAGTGTAATCGTTAATTCTTGATAAGGTTGGGTGTATATCCATGAATATTTCATTAGTATCAATGTTAATGCTTGGGTGGATTATTAACACCACACCTATTGGAGTGCTATTCATCTTGGTAATTAAGGCATGATTGGAGTTTCCGGTATCTTTCTGTATATCGGAAGTAAAATAGATATGGTTTTTAGTAAATGAAATCATTGCTTGCTGATTATTTATAGCATGTACTCTAGGGCTTGAAATTACGGTTGAAGTGCCAAATTTATTTAAAATTTTTACTAAATCTCCTAAATCACTCACACTAGAGTTAATTGCTAGGTCAATAATAGAGTTACCTTGATTTGTTATAGATTTGGTTTCATTATGCAAATCGTTTAAGTTGATACCAGAAAGGTATTTATCGTCTAATAAAACTTCAACTATTTTGGCCTCGATCATTACTTGAGAAGACGCCAATTTCTTAACTTTATTAATATATTCTTCAACAGCTTTGTGAATATCTTTTCTAGCATTTAGAATAATGACACCAGCTTCTCTGTTGGATGAAAGAAACTCACCATCATCTACTCCGTTAACATCCATTATTGCATTTAAGCCTTTTTCTAATGAATTCCATAAATCACTACTATATTGAGATTTCATATAGTTTCTATCACCATCACTGTCGGTAATATTGTTACCAATGATAAAACTCCTTTGCGCAGAGTGTTGAATATTGATGAAGTCTACGTAATAATTTTGTGCATATGGCAAATCTTGTTCAATTCTAATTACACCATTATTCATTGAGTAACGCAATTTGGCGCTGTTGGCTATATTCTGAATTACTTCGTTTATGTTCTTATCTTTTAGCTTTAAAATAATATTACCTGATATTTTGGGATCTATGTCTAAGTTAACGTCAGAAAGTTTTCCTATCTCAATCAGTAAATCCTTTACTGGTACTTTTTCATCAACATTAATCGAAAGAAACTGATTACTGGTTGTAAGATCGGGAAACTCTACCGGTAAAGGTATCATTTCTGGTATTGCTGGTTCGTTATTCTTCAAAGGAGTATTATATTGTTGCAACGAATAATCGTGCTTATAATTGTCTATATTAACAGAATGTTGCTTGTTAGGTAGATGTGTACAAGAAATAATGAAAAGGAGTATTAAACATTTTAAAATAGCCATGAGGGCAGCATACAAATCTATACTAATAGTTTTCTATAAAAATGTTAAAAATGTATTTAATTGTATCCGTTCAGGGGAGTGGTTTAAGAAATGATAGATAGGAGATTATGAAAAGGGTTTAGCCGTATGGAAGTGGGATGAAAAGAAGCACTGGTTTCACATGCGTCTGAACAGACACCATTTTACAGCATTTTAAATTTGTCCTGTGCAATGTTTGTACAGTTGCGATAAAAATTACTTGACAAATTTTGACAGCTTTGTTATTTTGATAGTGAAGATATTCTAGAGCTCGAAATCTATCTTCGTCTGCAGACTTTTCAACTTCATTAATCTATAATCTCTAGTTAAAGTATATTGTACTTATGTATAGATAACTTCTATCATAGCTATATACATTTTTCTGAGTTTTTTTGTATTACTTAGGAGGATCATCATGTTTAAAATCATGGATTACGCATATCATTGACATAAATGCCTTAAAAGGACAGATGGTACCTATGTCCTCTTTATATAGATTATGTATCTGTTCAGATACGATTAAGCTGCTTCTAGTGCAGAAAAGACTAGATAACATTCAACCTTATATAGGATAATTATCAACGGAAACAAAATTATCCTCATTGTCATAATAGTAAAGATTTGCTTCTTGCGTATTATTAACAGCAGTTTTTAATAGTACTTCCTTATCACTATTCCATGCAACTTTCTCCATAATTGGAATATAATCCTTACACTTTTGATTATCTCCACAATCCTTGATTTTACTATCATCATTTAGATAACGCTTCAATGCATCATAGTATACTTTAGTGTTATTACCCTCTTTATCTATCATTTGTCCTAAGGTATTAACAAGTATCAATGGTGCAACTTGTTTTGCTTTTACAACACTTGTTTCACTGGACTCTCTAAAGAGATTAGGACATGCTCCTCTGGAAAAAAAGCTCTTGTTGAATTCTGGATTACTACGGTAAACGTTCGGGTAGCAGAAACTCTTAATCTCTTCTTCTTGACACGCTAACTCTATTTGATCATCGACACATTTTTCACATTCTATATTACCAAGCCAGGATATTGAATTAAGATCCTCTGTAAAGGCAAATTTAAAATTTACTGCACCATAATTACCATTTGCTCCCTCTTCTATATATTTTGCAATCTTAGGATTACTGTACATCTCAGGATATAATTCCTTTAGTAAATCAGATGCACTAAAACCTTGACAACCTATCTTATTATCAACTTTATAAAAATGAGAATACGGCCCACAATTTTCATACTTGGAACAATCTGAGGTTACTTTTCAAGATGTAATTTCTCCATTTTCATTCTCTCCTTCATCGGTAACAGGTTCGCCCGTATCAATTTCACCTTCTCTATCGGTAACAGGTTTATCTATACCACTTCCTTTTTCACATTCTTCAGCTATTTTTTATACCACTCAGTCTCTGCTGATGATTGCTCTACATTTTAATTTCCGTAGCTGTTCACAACATTACACTCTGGAACTATATACCTAATATCGCATGCTGATTTCTCTCTTTATCTTCTGCAAATTAATTAAATGAAGGGCATTAAGTATCCACACTACTAAAAAAAGTGTGGTACAAAATATAAACATTGCAATGAGTGGCAGCAGTAAAGAACCTTCTATTGCTACTCCACCTTTTCTAAAAATACTTGCTGGCTGATGAAGAGTAGACCATAAATTCACAGAAAATTTTACTATGGGAATATTTATAGCACTAAAAATGGCAAATACTGCTGATGATTTCTCTGCTCTTGCTTGATTATCAAAAGCGCTCCACAATGAAAGATAACCAACATACAGAAAAAACAAAATCAGCATTGAAGTAAGCCTTGCATCCCATACCCACCAAGTACCCCATGTTCCTTTTCCCCAGACGCTACCTGTGATTAAGCATATTGCCGAAAAGACTGTCCCTGCAGGAGCAGCGGCATGTGCTAAGACACTAGCAACACTATTGTTCCATACCAACGAAATGAAACTGAGTGATGCAATGAGTCCGTATATTCCAAGAGCAAGCCATGCAGAAGGCACATGAAGATACATAATTCGTACAATTTCTCCTTGTTTATAATCTCCTGGGGAGAAGAATAATGCCAAGAACATTCCAATTAAAAAACATGCGAAACAAATAACCCCAAGCCAAGGTAGAGCTTTTTTAGCAAAAGAAGTGAAATTTGTAGGCTTTAATAAAAACATTCGTTTTGAGAATAATTGTGTTAAGAATTTATCAATTAGTTTGAGTTTTATCAACAAGATAGTTTTTCTATATTTACGTAGTATAATAAATTAGCACAATTTCAGTAGCAGATTGCTTGCTATTATTTTTATTATAACGTTGATGACCCTTAAAAAGCTTAACCTACACTTAGTGTCAGATTCAAGTGGTGAAACTGTTATATCAGTTGCAAAATCAGCTCTGAAACACTTTCGTTCTGTAGAAACGATCGAATATGTTTGGTCTTTCGTAAAAGGAGAAGAGCAGATTGACAAAATTTTAGAGGAAATTAATAGAAAAAGTGATGAGCATAATTTTGTTATATGCACTATTACTAATGATAAGCTAAGAAAATATCTAAAAAATAATTGTATAAAGCTAAAAATTCCCTACAGAGCGATATTATCACACATTATTAGGGAAATCTCATCCTATCTTAAAATTGAAAAAGACGAAAAACTTGACTTACATGCTGAGATAAATAACGAATATTTTCAGCGCATTGAGGCAATAAACTATACCATTAATCATGATGATGGACAAAATATTCAAGATATTGATAAAGCCGATATAATTTTGGTTGGAGTTTCACGCACATCAAAATCTCCCACCAGTATGTATTTAGCTTACCGAGGCTATAAAGTTGCAAATGTTCCTTTTGTTAGCGAGATACCCTTTTACGTCGACTTAGCAAAATTAAAAAATAAACTGACTATAGGAGTAACAATAGACGTAAGAAGGCTAATAGAAATACGCAAAAATAGACTGACTTCAATTAATAATGAAGGTAATAATATATATGCTGACCCTAGAAAAGTAGAAAAGGAAATTAAAGAAGCAGAGGAGTTCTTTAAGCAAAATAACTGGCCAATTATTGATGTCACGCAAAGGTCAATCGAAGAAGTATCAGCAACAATTATACAGTATTTTAATAAAATGTGAAAAATTTATCAATTGACTAACTCTCTGTCAGTGATCATAATGTAAGGTAATTCTATTCTTACTGTAGATATGAAAGTTAAAGGGTCACTAAAATCTCATCGTAACAGAGATAAAAATTGTAAAGTTGTGAAAAGGGGTGGTAAGGTTTATATTATAAATAAGGTAAAGCCAAGATGTAAAGCGCGTCAAGGTTCTTAGCTTTTTGTTTTCCTTTTTATGTCATATGTTTTTCATATGGAAGCATGGTTAGAAAGAAACAAAAATTGTTGCATAGCACTGCCCATTTCTTCTCTTACATTATATTTTGGTATTAACATGATTACAGGCAGACGTGGCTTGTTAACATTAATTAACTTAAAAAAAAGAAATTAATTACGTGCGTCAACAAGTCCATGAATTTTAGTTCCACCCCAAGCCCTCTTGAGCTTGAGAATTTTTTCTATATATAGGCTGAGCATGAATGACATCTGATCATCAATTATGCAAATCTTGTTGTGCATACTTAAGTCATTTTGCCAAAATTCCCTTTTTGCATCACCTTTTAAACCTCTTGTGTATACTTCTGTAATTGTGGTAAATTTTTGATCATTGGCAGCCACTTCTCCACACTGCTTCCATACATATTCTCAACTTCTTCTCGCTTTTACTGTGTATTCCTTTTGTGCTCTTTAAAACGGTACCTTCTATATATATATATTTATTGTCATTAGGCTAAGTTACCGCTTTTTTTCCATTTTTATACTTCCTGCCCTTGATTAATTTGACCTGCTAACATTTTGTTTACAGGGCCTGCTATTAACTCTGCACAATTTATTCTTATGGTAAAAACTTCTTCTTCACTCTTATTTTTCCTTAACTTGACGCATATGGTTTGTTAAATACTCCCGTCTGTCAAGGAATTTCTACTCATGAAGGTTATGGCTTGGAAGATTACTGAAATTTTGAAAAATGTAGTCTACTTCTATATTCAAATATATCAAGCAGTAATTCAAAATTAGCTATTGTACCTTTTGCACTATTATATGCAAGGTTGAGCAATTCTCTGTCCTCATATAAATCAGCAAATTTAAACTCCATGCACCCTGATTGTTTTGTGCCTAGAATATCTCCGCTACCCCTCAGCATCATATCCTTTTCAGCAATATAAAATCCATCTTGTGACTCACACATAATCTTTAACTTTGAATACGAACTTTTACTGAGATTGTCATATAACAGTACACAAAAAGACGGTTTATTTCCTCGTCCTACTCTACCTCTTAACTGATGTAATTGCGATAACCCGAACTGCTCTGCATTCTCTATAATCATAATAGTTGTATCTGGTACATCTATGCCAACTTCTATCACAGTAGTTGCAACAAGCAGAGAAAATTCATTCCTCTTGAAGGAAAACATCACTTGATCTTTCTGCTCTTGAGTTAGTTTTCCGTGTATTATTCCAACTCTATCAAAAAATGTCTTTTGTAGTTCCTGAAAGCGCATTTCTGCTGCGGCAATATTGAGTTCTTCGTTTTCTTCTATATATGGACAAATCCAATATGCTTTTTCGCCTCTATTTATAGCATCTTTCAGTCTTTGAATAATATCTGATACTTTTTTAACGTTCATAATAACGGTTTTTATTGGCAATCTAGATTTTGGTTTTTCCCTTAAAATAGAACATTCAACATCACCATACATAGCTTGCTGCAAGGTTCTTGGAATGGGAGTTGCAGTAACAAAAAGTATATCGGTATTTTCTCCTTTTCCTACCAACCGATTCCTCTGCATCACTCCAAATCGCTGTTGCTCGTCTATGACTGCGAGTCCTAAATTTTTAAATGTAACGTTGGCTTGAAATAATGCATGAGTACCAATTACTATATTTAAAATACCACTTGCAAGTTCGTTCATAATAATCTTTCTTTCCTTGCGCGCAGTTTTACCGGTAAGCAAAGCAACTTTTATATCAGTACAAGATAGAGCTTCTTCGATCCAATTATAATGTTGCTCAGCCAAGATAGTAGTTGGTGCCATTAGAGCTACTTGCATGTTATTTTCTACCACATTCAGCATCGCAAAGAGTGCAACTACAGTTTTGCCACTCCCAACGTCACCTTGCAGCAGACTTACCATGCGGTATCTGGATTTTTGTCTTTCTGAGATTTCATCTATCGCTCGAATTTGATCATTTGTTAATTGGAACGGTAATTCATTTAAGACCTGCTCTTTGTATTTACTCAATATTATAAATTCTTTTCCCTCTTTTTTTACATGATTTTCCCTTGCAAGCTTTAGTGCCAACTGGTACGCAAATAGCTCATCATAAGCAAGTCTTTCTCTGCAAACTTCTGCTTCTGCGAGTGAGCTCGGTCTGTGCAATCTTATGATGCTTTCTTTCCAATTCAGCCATTTCTTTTGCTTGATTAATGTTTCATCTATCCACTCTGGCAAATCAGGCAAATCTTTTAGATTAGAACTTATTATGTTTCTAATGCTCTTGTTAGTAATACCGCGACATAATTGGTAAACTGGCTCTATGCAGGCTATTTCTTTAAATAGATTGATATCAGACAACATGTAATCTGGGTGAGTAATTTGCCAATGTTCGGCAAACTTTTCAAGTTTACCACTGATTACTATATCTGTTCCAACTGGAAATAATTTATACAAATATTTAACTGAGTAATTAAAAAAAACTATAAATAAATACTGACTTTCACTTTCAACGATTATTTTATATGGCCTACCTCTAACAGTGGGGCGCTGGTGCTCATACACTTTTGCCACAAAAGTTGTAAATTCTCCCACTTGAGCATCAGGTAGTGATTTACTTCTATCCACATAACTGAACGGCCTATAAAACAGCAAGTCCATTACTCTGTCTCCACCGCAAAGTTTAGGCAATATTGCGGAATGAAACCTTGGTATATTCTCAATTTTACTATTTAGAAAAGTCAGCACACTTGACTGCTCATCAACATTCATACTGTGTAAAACCGTTTATTCATAATAGAGCCTTACTAAAATCCTGTCACCCTATTATGACTGTCTATGTTAAGTATATTATTGACATATTAACTATTTTTATGTATTATTATACTATCAGCAATTCATATCAAAGTATTAATAATGAACAACTCTATACAGGAAAAAAAAGGGAAATCCAGTCGTTACACTAAAAGCTCAGGCAGAAAAGTTTGATTTTAGCAGGTTAAGAGCTGACAAAAACAACAAGTTAGCAACTACTGGAAAACAGATGTATGACGATTTTCGAAGAATGAGGTTTGTTATTAACAGCAAAAGTCTAGACGAAATTTTAATTGGTGCATTGATAGATGGAGTAGATCAACATAATTTTGATGAAGTTTGGGATAGACATTATAAAAAGCAAGAGATACCTGGCAATAAAAAAACCGACCAATATAAAGAGGAGTTTGAAAGGTTTTACAATCTAGGTAAAGGGTATACTCATCTATTACCAAAAAAAGGAGATAAAAACAATAATTATCGCCTAATTGCAAAAGAAGTTTTCAGGGAAATGTTCAAATATGCTGCAGCAAAAGTTCCAAGTGATCCTATTTTGGAAGAGTTAATCACCAGTTGTAACCAACTTGGTTATGATGGTAATTTATCTTTTCATGTTGATACACCTGAGTTGGCAAGCCACAACCTCGTAACTGGGGTTCTCAAGAAAACAATAAATATTAATTGCACTGAATCAAGTTATACAAAAATTGAATCTAAAATGTCTATATCTGTATTAGACTCTAACAAGACAAAGGAATATGAAAACTCAAAAGATGCAGCTATAGCTACTATACAAAGTTCAATCAAATTCACACTTCAGTATCAAGATGGGAAAGATGATGTAGTATATCAAGATGGCAAATTGTCACTTACTGTACCTCGAAAATTGAGAGATTATAAAACTGATGGCATAAGTTTATTTGATATTATTAAAGAATATTTCTACAAATTCTGCGAGAAGTTAGGGTTCAAGTTTGAAGTAGAAATAGAGCATGATTTAGGTGATCCGATGAGCTACCTCGAAGAGGTAGCTCTGCCCATTCATAGCAATGAACACAAAAATACACCCTAAAACTAACAATTAAAATATCTCAAGTTCTGTTAGCTTATTTGCATAGTCAGTTGTACTAGACGCAACTTAATCTGACAGAAAAACTAATATCAATCTCTAATGTTTGATGCTACTAATATTTTTCTAAAAAGCAATATGCTTGCTATCAAGAAAAGTCTGCATAGCAATATTTACCTAAATGAGGCCTTGTCTCAATTCCTAAATATAGCTGTGATTTTCTGGTTTATCATAGCCCATATCAGTCAAAATGCGCGATAATAGCACCATCAAAGAAAGATATATTAAAAAGATTAGCGGCAGTAATTGCAGTTTTCTCTGTTTGCCATAGCAACTCTTGAGTAGGTATCAATAATAATGATAATCTATATATCTGCTATAAAACCTCGAGATCCGTAGAATAGGGCTGACTAAGGTTCTCATACATTCCTGTATGCTGAGAACATAAAAGCTCTTTTGATTCTATTCCTAAATCCTCAAGTATTTGCTCCTGTTCAGCTATAAGTTCTAATAGCCCTGTTCCACTTTCACTTACTTCACTTCGTTCAAGACACATAAGTTCTGTTAACTCTGCTATGTCTTCTCTAGAAAGCTGATTTTTTTCAGAAAAAGTTGCTTCACTCATATGGTCCTCTTTTTGATATAAAGAGTATCTTATACAAGAGAATAACTAAAATAATCTAAACTCTTGTGTCATATTTGTAGCTTGGTGTAGTTATATGGTACATTTCAGATAAGAGTACTGATTATCTAATTGTAGGAGAAGACCTAGTCAAAATATAAAAAAGCAGTGGAATTGGGGGTGGTAAATTCAGAAGTGTCTGAATAACTGTGTGAACTAAGTTCGGAGGAGAATAGTATCAAGAAAGGAGAAAATTATATGGTCTTACCTTTATTGATGTATTAATTGAGAAGAGTTCTTAAAAGTTAATGTTTTGTTAGTTGTTTCATGCCTAAAATAGGCATATATAAATAATTAGGAGAATGTTATGCGGTCTAATTCCAATTCACTTAATAAATACGGATATGTATCTGATGCAAATGGATTGTCTCACCAACAAATGGGAATGTATGATGATTTAGGGAGATATGAAGTTGCTGATGAAGATATGATGTACCAAAAAAACTATGGTATTATTGGTGATAGTTTAAAAAAAATAACAAATCTGACTGGAGATACAGCAAAGAGTATAGCAGATTACCTTATTAAACCTGTTAGTGATCAGGTTGCAAAGCAAATCGTTGTTCCATTAGGAACGGAGATTATAAGTAAAATTGTCGTACCTATTACAAAGAAAGTTGCAGAACAAAATCAAGACATGATAAAAGAGCTAACAGATAAACTCATGGTTCGCGTGGAAGATTTTGCTCGGTTACAAATAGAAAAATTAAAAGAAGACGTAAAGCAAGAGATAACATCAATACCAGGTAAAGTTTTAGAGAAGATAAAACCTTCTTCATGGCTTCCATGGAAAGCAGAAAGTTTGGATGAAGCTTATTCTGACACTTATGTACCAAATGATATAGATGAATTTGCATGGTAGAGCTTCAAGGTTTAGCAAAATGTTTTTTGGTTTATATTCGCTTGAGGTTAACATCATTGGCCTAAGCTTTTTTTAATGCTAAATGATCTTACTGTATATCTACAAATTCTTCCTGTGATTTTCAACTCCAGAAGTTATGCTTAAATTATAATATCTACAAAAAAATAGTCATTTTGCTTGGATATTTGATATAATTTAGATCTATTAAAGCAAAAGCATGAATGAAGTAATAACATTTGGTTGTCGTCTAAATTTCTACGAGAGTGAGTTAATCAAAGAAGCATTAAAAAAAGCAAAGAGAGAAAATGTTGTTGTAGTGCATAGCTGTGCAGTGACAAACGAAGCAGAACGCCAAGTGAAGCAAAAAATACGTAAGATCTATAAAAACGACCCAAGTAAAGAAATTATCGTAGTTGGCTGTGCCGTTCAATTAGATCCTAAATCATATAGTGATATTCCTGGTGTAAGTAAAGTGCTAGGTAATCAAGACAAGCTCAGAGCTGAAAATTATCTACTAAATAATGATGAAATCTTAGTCAGTGATAACCAAGTAGAACCTATTCTCATTAATGGATTTGAAGATAAATCAAGGGCATTTATTGAAATTCAAAATGGTTGTAATCATAGTTGTACATTTTGCTCAATTACTGAGGCAAGAGGAAATAATCGATCTGTGCCAGTAAACAATATTATAGAGCAAATTAAGATTTTTATAGAAAATGGGTATCAAGAAGTGGTGTTTACAGGTGTTGATATTACTGACTTTTGTACAGATTTGTTTGGTAAGCAATCACTCAGTTCAATGATTAGAAGAGTTTTAAAGGATATACCACAGTTAAAGAGACTAAGACTTTCCTCTATTGATGTTGCTGAAGTTGATGATGAACTAATGGATTTAATAGCTAATGAGTCAAGACTTATGCCTCACTTACACTTGAGTCTACAGTCTGGTAATAATTTAATACTAAAGAGAATGAAACGTCGTCACAATAGAGAACAGGTGATAGAATTTTATCATAAAATGAAGAGCTTAAGACCTAATATAGCATTTGGCGCTGATATTATTGCTGGATTTCCAACAGAAACTGATAAAATGTTTCAGGATACAGTTGATTTACTGAAAAAAATAAATGTAGTTTATCTACATGCTTTTCCATATTCAGAGCGGAAAAACACACCTGCTGCACGGATGCCACAAATACCAGAGAATGTACGTAAAGAACGAGTAAAGCATCTAAGAGAAATAAATAAAGAAATGATGAGCAGTTTTTATCAATCTTTGCTCGGCACTGAGCAAAGCGTTTTGGTTGAGCAGAATAATATTGGTAGAACAGAAAATTTTGCATTAATAAAACTTACATCAAGAGTTCAAGCTAAAAGTATTGTGAAAGCTCATGTTAAAGGAATAGAAAATAATTGTTTAATTGGAAATATTATTTCTTAATTTTTGTACATTAAAGGAATATATGATATAGTAGTTATACTATAAGTGATAATTCATTTATGATAATTAGAATATCTATTGCTTTATTTTTCATCTTCATTCCGTGTGTCTATTTTTTTATTACTTATATCAGTAACAATACACACATTGAGCAAGTGCAGCCCTTAAAATTAGAAACGGACAATAATGAAAGTGTGATACATTCTGAAGAAGTTACTGAAAAAGAAGTGCCAATAAAATGTCAAGAACTTGAAAGTAGTTCACCTTCTGTTTTCCAAGTAGCTAATCAGAAAAATATGTGGCCAAGTATTGCAGATCAAGCTAAACCTACAAAGGAAAAATCAAAAAAACTTGGTTTCTATGTTAGTGCTAATGGTGGTAAGATATATTCTGATAGCTCAGAAGTATTTGTGAAGGGTATACGTGCAATAGGAAAAAGAGTTCTTGCTTTAGCTGAGGGCCGTTATGGTGGTTTTCTTTTAGACCTATTCTTAGGAGATGAAATTAAAAACATAAAAAAATTTAACGGTAAAATTGATTTTCAGTGGCTTAGCAGCATATCTGTAGGTTACTATGCTGGAGAAAATGGCCGAGTTGATTTTGAGACCATGTATTCTAAAGTCAATATTGAAGATAGTAACTCTCCTCCGGTATTTGATAAATCAGCAAGTGTATCTGCATTCTTATTAAATTTTTACTATAACCCTAATGTTCAAAATACTCAATTTGCTCCGTATATTGGTCTTGGTATAGGATCAACAGTTTTTAGATTAAAAAGGATTGATAAATCATCTAAAAATTTAATGCCACTGAATGTTCCTTGGCTTGTTTATCAAATAAAGCTTGGTGTTGATTACTCAGTAATTCCAGAAGTTAAAACCTTTCTCGGCTATCGTTACTTTAATATTCCAACACCTATTGCAGACGATATATCCACTCATAATATTGAAGTTGGTTTGATGTTTAATTTTTAGTAATAATATCTTTTCAATTCTAATATCCTGATTTCCATTCAGAAATTTGATAAATCTATCCATATCTTTAATCTTATGGCCATATCCTTTGTGATAGCCTGAAGATGGTTTCTGTTTCTTTTTTCCTTTTCCTCCACAAATATATTGGTTTTATGCTCACTAAATTGGTGAGCATGTTACAACGTTTTTGACGACGAAAAGACTGGATAGCTACTTGCATGACAACCATTTAGTTGTCTTTTCTCGTCTATCTTATTTTGTCACTTTTCTGAACAGATACTAAAGTACTAGCTTTTGTGGGTTGATGCACAATTCTATCAGAAGTTTTGTGACTATAATTGCAGAAAACATCGAGCATAAAACTCCTATCGATAAAGTGATAGAAAATCCTCTAATTGCTCCGCTACCAATAATGAACATTATTCCTGAAGCAATTAGTGTAGTGAGGTTTGAATCAAGGATTGTTTTTATTGCGTTTTTAAATCCTTCTTCAATTGCACGAGCTGTTCTTTTTCCTGCTCTTATTTCTTCGCGAATGCGTTCAAATATTAAAACATTTGCATCTACCGACATGCCAACAGTTAGAGCAATGCCAGCAATTCCAGGGAGAGTAAGAGTTGCTTCAAGTAAGGTAAGAATGAGTAGTATAGAGATTACATTAAAAACGAGTGCAACAGACGCTAACAAGCCTAATTTGCCGTAAGTAATGATTATAGATAAACCAACGGCTATGATAGAGATTATTGCTGCAATTTCTCCTGCTTTTATTGACTCTTCTCCAAGGCTTGGACCAATGTTTTTTTCTTCAATTATTTTAAGTGGTGCAGGTAGTGCACCTGATTTTAAAAGTATTGCAAGTTCACTCGCTTGTTTTTCAGTGAAATTACCGCTAATTTCTCCCTCTCCATTTAGAATAGGTTCACGTATTGTTGGTACAGTTAAGACTGTGTTATCTAAAACAATTGCAAAAGGCTTTCCTACATTTTCTTTAGTAATTTTTGCAAATTTTTTGCTTGCTATGCTGTCGAATTTGAAATGTACTGTTGGTTTACCTAAATTGCCAAATCTAACTGATGCGTTAACTAATGAATCACCGCCTATTTCAGTTTTGCGGAATATCGGGTAGGAATTACCCAAAGAATCCTTGAGCATAATCGTAGTGTCATGATCGATATCTTGCATTTTAGCTACATTGGTGTTTGCTAAATGGAAGTCCAGCTTGGCTGTTTTGCCAAGCAGAGATTTTATCTGCTGAGTGTCTTCTACTCCAGGAACTTGGACTAATATCTTATTTTGTCCTTGTTTTTGCACACTTACTTCCTTAGTACCAAGCTTATCTAAGCGTCTTTGAACATTAACTATTGACTCTGAAACTACTTCATTGATTAATGAATTCTTATAATGCGGTTTATATGAAATGAAAATTACAGTATTTTTTCTACTCAATTCTAAATTTGGGTTTATTTTATGTATTAACGTTGAAACTTTTTTGTAATCATCAATATTATTTAAAGTTACAACCACTTGTTTATCGTTTTTTGCGCTAAATTCAATCTTTTGTGTTAACAGACCTTCTTTTATTTCATCGGTTAGCATGCTTAGTTTCTCTTTGAAGTAAAAATCTAAGTCTACATTTAGAAGCAGAGATGATCCACCTTTCAGGTCAAGCCCTAAATTTATTCTCTTTTTTGAGGTAAAGAACTTATTATCAATAAAATTTGGCAGTATTATATATAAGGACAGCAAAAAAATTAGTAACACTGAAAGAGATTTTACTATTATCTTGTTTGGCATAAATTTAAACTATATTAGTGCATTGTAGACCGAATAGTTGCTAATCACAAGCACCTAAAAGATTAGGACCGCCTAAAGCCCTGATCTATAATTGATGGTCTGCGTTTGTTTTTCTAAAATATCATTATAAATCCATGAATGAGGTTCAGAGGTAGCTTTAAGATTCTCTATTTGTTTATTTTTTCTAATGCTATCAATCGGAAGGTAAATGCATAAACCAAGTATTGAGAAAGTAACTATGGTAGCTGGTATGTGAATAGCAAGAAATTCACTATAACTTGGATCTTTCCAACCGAGAGGACTAGATAGAGAAGGATGAGAGGAAAATCTGGGAATTGCTACTACTGAACTTAATGCTGTTAGAATAATAGCGACAGTGGCACCTACAAGAGGTAAAATATTCTTTTTATTAAATCTGCCATTAGAATCTTTTAAAATATCAAACATACATACTCGTCGATTACTAAATGTTCGTGATACTATGCACTAATTATAAAGTATTCAATAACTAAACTGGAGATAATAAAAAATGGACATAGAATATAGACATATAATATGAAGGATATATGCTAGTTAAAATAGGTACGAGAGGAAGCGACCTTGCGATCATCCAAGCTTTGGAAGCAAAACAAAGATTATTAGAGTCTTTTCCTAATCTATCCGTTGAGATCATAAAAATCAAAACTTCTGGTGATAAATATGCTAATGTAACCCTTGCTGAAATAGGAGGTAAAGGACTGTTCCTCAGGGAGATTGAGGCTGAATTACTCAAAAATAATATAGATATGGCGGTTCATTCGCTAAAAGATGTACCTGCGTTTTTCTCGAAGGACTTAACAATTCCTTGTGTTTTAGAGAGGATAAGTCCATGTGATGTATTTATTTCTCATAAATATAAGAGCCTAAAAACTTTGCCACAGCAGGCTACAATTGCAACTTCTTCAATAAGAAGAAAAGTTCAGCTGTTAAATCTCAGGCCAGACTTAAATGTAGTGACACTGCGTGGAAATGTGACAACTAGACTGCAAAATCAGAATTTTGATGGAATGATTTTAGCTGAAGCAGGGCTGATAAGATTAAAAAAATATCACTTAATTACAGAGGTATTGCCACCAAAAGTCATGTTAAGCGCAGTAGGGCAGGGGGCAATTTGCATTCAATGCCGAAAGAATGATATAAAAGTTATCGATCTTTTAGAGAAAATTAATAATAATATGTCTTTTATAAGGGCAAAATCAGAGCGCAGTTTCATGAAGACAGTAAATGGTTCATGCTTTACACCGCTTGCAGCTTTAGCAGAATATGTGAGTGAAAACATGCTACATCTTTATTGTATGTTAGCGGGCGAGAGAGTTATATACTTTACTGAACGCACTTCGTTTGTAGAAGATGCAGAAAAAATGGGTATGGATGCAGGATTAGAGTTAAAATCAAAATGCTTATAAGCTTACCTAAAGTATGTGGAATCTACCGTTATAATGTTTCAATGTCTAAAATGACTTGGTTAAATGTTGGTGGCCAAGCTGATGTACTATTTAAGCCACGTGACATTGAAGATCTAATGTGCTTGATAAAAGATGCGGAGTTACCAATTAGCGTTATCGGTGCAACATCCAACATAATAGTGCAAGATAGTGGCATTCGAGGAATAACGGTGAAATTAGGTAAGGAATTTGCATATATAAAATGTAAAGATAATAACTCCATTGTTGCAGGTGGTGCTGCATTGCTTAGTAACCTTGCATACTTTGCCGGAGAACAGCAAATTAGTGGGCTTGAGTTTCTTGCTGGAATTCCAGGAACAGTTGGCGGTGGGATAGAGATGAATGCAGGTGCATATGGTAGTGATATTGCGAGTGTTGTAAAGTTTATAAGGGCAGTGAATCTAGAAGATGGGAATTTATATGAATTTTCCAGTGAAGAAATGGGATATTTTTATCGTGGACATAGTCTAAAAGGCAGGTGGATTTTTATTGAAGCTGAATTTAAAGGAGTAAGTTCAGAGTATGAGCTTATATTGCAAAGATTGAAAGAAGTTATTGATAAAAAAAATAAAAGTCAACCAGTAAGAGGAAAAACTGCTGGTTGTATATTCAAAAATCCAATAGGCTGCAAGGCATGGAAACTGATTGATGAGTCTGGCTGCCGAGGATTAAGTAACGGTAGAGCTAAAATTTCTAAGAAACATTGTAATTTTCTGCTCAATTACAACAATGCAACTGCACTTGACTTAGAAAACCTTAGCAACAGAGTAAAAGATGCAGTAAAAGATAAATTTAACATTGAACTTGAGTGGGAGATAAGGGTTTTAGGTAGCTAAATTTATAGTTGTATCTCTTGGCTGTTCAACACTATCTATTTGTAAAGTGTCCTTATTGTTATCATTTGATGCAGTATGGTTGTTATTCTTTTCCTGCGAAAAAAAGGTTCCTTTTACTTTTTCAACTATAGGTGGTAGATATATCATTGCAAGCACTGTTAGGATTGGTAAAGCAAGTCCTATTATTACACCAAAATTAGCTGCTGAGTTTATATCTAGTGTTATACCAGGAATGGCGTTTATAGCTGCACTTAAACCAATTCCGATTACTACTTGAGGAATAAATAGTATATTGAATAACTTAAATAACTCTAAGTCTGAATCTCGATCAGCGAATATGGACATGAACAATACAAGAGGTATAGAAATAAATGCTGCAGAAACAACAGTAGTAATGCTGCCTATAATAAGAGGAGATAAAGGTACACTCAGCGCATAACATGCAAGACCTACTGTATAACCTGTAAGTCCCCCTATTCCAGCTAGTATAGATAATGGAGCATCTATTGGATATGGCATATTTTTAAAACTTAATCAATAATAAAATGTTACTCATTTTTCCTTCATCTGTAAAGTTATCTTAACCTAATTCCAAAAATTGTTGTATAGTATCAATTTGAAGTTTTGTTTTTAATGCATAAGTTCACAATACTCTTTTCTATACTGTTTGCGGTAATTGCTTACTATTTAAACAATGAAGTAATATTTGAAGTAGCAAAGCTATTTAGTGATATATTCATCAGTTTGTTGAAATTAATCAGTTTACCTTTGGTTTTTCTATCTATCGTGTCCATAATTTCAGGGCTTAAAGACTCAATTGAAATTAAAGTATTACTTAAGAAGACGCTGTTTTATACGCTGCTTACAACCATTATAGCTGCATTTGTTGCGCTATCTTTCTATTTATTTATAGATCCAGTAAGAAAAAATTTCATAAGTAACACAATAGAAAGTGTGAGTGACAGCAACCACAATTACTTTTCATACTTAAAATCACTCATTCCTTCGAATTTTGTGCAAGTTTTTCTTGAAAATAATGTTATTGGCAGCATATTGATTGCTTTTTTGATGGGTGGAGCTATTATTTCGCTCTCAAAAGAAAAACAAGATATATTACACCAAATATTTTCTGCACTATTTGATACACTTCTTAGAATTGCTCAAGGGTTATTAAAGTTTATTCCTCTTGCTGTATGGTCTTTTATCACATGTTTTTTATACGAGTTAAAAGGTGGCAGCGAATTCCATAGTCTTTTTTGGTATTTTGCTTGCATAATGTCTGCAAATTTCGTGCAAGCATTTGTGATTTTGCCACTACTCATGTGGTATAAAGGTATATCACCAATTCAAACGATGAAAGGTGTGATGCCAGCACTTACACTTGCGTTTTTTTCTAAATCATCTAGTGCAACGCTGCCTACAACTATAGAATGTGTGCAAAATCAGCTAAAGGTACCAAAGAAATTGTCATCTTTTATTCTACCAATATGCACAACAGTCAATATGAATGCGTGTGCTGCATTTATTTTAATCACAGTGATGTTTGTTGCAGAGATGAATGGGCACACATTTTCCTTAAGTGAGATGTTCATATGGATTTTTTTAGCTACAGGAGCTGCAATTGGTAACGCTGGAGTGCCGATGGGGTGCTATTTTATGGCAACTAGTTATTTGGTATCAATGAATGTTCCTTTGTACATTATGGGATTGATTTTGCCTATTTATACAATCATTGATATGTTTGAAACTGCAATAAATGTGTGGTCTGATATCTGTATAACGCAGATAATTAATAAAGAATTTCAAACTCAAGAATGATATTAGATAATACAATAATAAAAGAATTTGAAGAGGCTGGTGCGATTTTGCACGGACATTTTGTACTCTCGTCAGGGCTGCACAGCAACACTTACATACAATGCGCTAAAATTTTTGAAAATCCAAGCAGAGCAATGAACGTTTGTGAGCTATTGGCGAATAAAATAAGAAAAGAGCTTATTGAACCCATAGATTTAATACTATCTCCTGCGATTGGTGGAATAATCGTGGGTTATGAGATTGGTAGACAGCTTGGAATCCGAACAATATTTTGCGAACGTGTTAATGGTAAATTTGAATTACGCCGTGGATTTGAGATTAAACAAGGTGAGAAAATCTTACTAATTGAAGATGTGATTACCACAGGTAAATCTTCACTTGAAGCAGTAAAATGTGGAGAAGAGAAGGGAGGTAAAGTTGTTGCTGGAGCTTCTTTGATCAAGAGAAATAGTGAAACAAAACTGCCCTTTCCTGTAATATCTTTGATTGAACTAAATATCAAAAACTATAGCGAGGAAGAACTGCCAAGTGAATTAAAACAATTACCTATAATGAAACCTGGGAGTAGAGAATATTTAACAAAATAATTCTATATATGGCTAAAGTGATTCAGTAACTTTTATGTGTTATATGTTGATCTTTTTGCATCAAAGTTAGATATTACAGTTTATTTTCCTGTATTCGTTCAACAGAATGGCAAAATAAGATAGACAAATAAAGATATAAAGTAAAAACAATAATAGGTGTCATTCCGGTTCGTGACACTTGCTTTATGTAGTTTTATTGAAAACGTTGTTTTTATTATAATACCTCCTATGATTAGTTTGCTTGTGAGCACCAGTGTCTGGGCACTGGAATGACAAGAAAAGGCTACTTGAATGACAGGAAAGGAACTACTAAAACAAATAGGTGTCATTCCAGCGCGTGACGCTGGAATCCAGAAAGGAACAATGGATCTCAGTGTCTGAGCACTGGGATGAAACCTTTTTGCTTCAATATTTTGCACAGTAGCCATGCAACTTAACAGATACTTTTCTCTTCATTTATCCTAAGGTTTTTATGGGTTTTTTAACCCATAAAAACCTTATATAAACCCCTGTTGTGATTAAAAATACACTAAATCTTGGTTTTCACATGTTTCATCTTGTGCAGCAAAAGACAATAATTTTGCGCTCTCAAGGAAATTTTTTGCACTAGCTTCTAAGAGATTAGATTTTACTTCTGTAAGTTCACATTTAATCTGATCTATTTTCCCATTCAAATTTTTATGTGCATCTTCGACTAATTTATTCATTTCATCTTCTAAAAGTGTACTTACTTCTTTACTTTGTGTAGTGACAAGATCATTTATTTTGCTTGTAATTTTAGGTTTTATAAGGCTTTCAATTTTTTCTTCAGTATATTTTTTTACTTCTTCTTCTACCTGAGTTTTTATTTCTGGCTTTAGCAAATCTGCAACTTCTGGTCCTACTTTTTTCACTGCTTTTTTAGCTGCATTTTTTGCTGCTTTTTCAGCGTTTGCTTCTACTGACTTTACTGTCTTATCAATTGAAGTCGATATTTTTTTTCTATTTGATTAGCTTTTTCGGTAGCTATTTTGTTAGCTTTCTCTTCAGCTAAAGTTAGCATTTTTTCTTCTATTTTTTTTACTTCATCTTGAGCTGCTTTTCTAGCTTCTAGTTTTAAATCGTTACCCATTTTAGATATTACTTGATTCGCAGCTTCTTTTGCTGTTTTGCTTATACCAAGAATTTTATCAAACATTCCTGCACGATACACTTGAGAGCCGAAGTTTGATTCGTCAGCCAAATTTTTGTAATTGTATTCTTTCATAATGTACTCCTTAATTAAAAAACTATACTAACATTAATATACAAGTACAAAAATTATATTAATATTAGTATTGCTTTTCAGGGCAGTAGTATAAATTTATAGTACCTTTTGAAAAAATTCATGACTTGACGACAAAGAGCATTATATTGGTATCATGACTGACTTGGAAAAGATGAGAGAAAAACTGCAAAATCAAATTAATTATCATAATATCTTATATTATCAAAAAAGTAAGCCAGAGATAAGTGATGCTGAATATGATGAACTGAAAAAAAAGTTAGCTGCAATAGAGCCAGAAGCTTATGCAACACAAGATAGTGTTGGTGCTCCGCCTGATGAGAGATTTTCTAAGGTGGAACATCAAGAACCTATGCTTTCTCTTGAGAATGCTTATGATGAACAAGGTGTAGAAAAATTTTTGTCTAAAATAAAGAGATTTTTAATTGCAGATGAAATAGAGATATTATGTGAGCCAAAAATTGATGGATTGTCATTTTCTGCAATTTATGAAGATGGGAATTTTGTTAAAGCTGCAACTCGAGGTGACGGTTTTGTAGGAGAGGATGTAACTCACAATGTTGCAACAATAAAAGGCTTTCCTAAGTTTTTACAAGATGTGCAAGGAAGACTAGAAGTAAGGGGTGAAATATATATCAGTAACAGCGACTTTTTAAAGTTAAATGAAAATAATGAATTCGCTAATCCTCGAAATGCAGCTGCTGGTTCTTTAAAGCAATTGAATGCGAACATTACAGCAAAAAGGCCTCTTAGATATTTTGCTTATTCTTTAATTGGTGGAATAGAGAAAAGTCAAAGTGAAGTACTAGAAAAACTTGAGAAACTTGGTTTTTGCGTAAATGAGCATCGTTCCTTAACAAGTAGTTTGAATGGAATGATAAAGTTCTATAACGAGATCTATGATTATCGTTATAACTTGGATTATGATATCGATGGGATAGTCTATAAAGTGAATGATTTGGTGCTACAAAGTCGTCTGGGAAGTACACACAAAGCGCCACGCTCAGCGCTTGCATATAAATTTTCTGCGGTTTATGCAAAGACAAAGTTAAATAAAATATTTATACAGGTGGGTAGAACGGGGGTTTTAACTCCAGTTGCAGATTTGGTACCAGTCAATATTGGCGGAGTGCTAGTTAGCAGAGCAAGTCTACATAACCAAGATGAGATAAAACGTAAAGACATAAGAGAAGGAGATGTTGTAACAATTAAAAGAGCTGGAGATGTAATTCCTCAAATTGTCAAAGTAGATGAAGGTTCTCGTCATGCAAATATGCCTGAATTTATGTTTCCTGACATATGTCCTGAATGTGGTAGTAAAGTGCAGATTGAAGGAGTTGCAGTAAGATGTCCTGAAGAATTTAATTGCAAGGCTCAAATAGTAGAAAAACTAAAACATTTTGTGTCAAAAGATGCATTTGACATTGTTGGCCTTGGTGAAAAACAAATAAAGTTTTTTTATGATCTGGAACTAATAAGACAAATTCCAGACATTTTTATTTTAGAGGAAAGATTAAAAGAGTTTTCCTTAAAAGAGCATCATGGTTGGGGCGAGAAGTCAATAGCTAATCTATTAAGTGCTATACAAAGCAGAAGAGTAATCTCTCTAGATAGGTTCATATTTTCTTTGGGTATCAGATTTATCGGCCAAGTTGCAGCAGAATTGCTCGCAAATTATTATGTATCTTATGATAACTGGTATAATTCGATGTCATCAAATGATGTTGAGTTGGTAGGTATAGATGGTATAGGAGAAAAAGTAGCTGAATCTTTAAAATCGTTTTTTTCTCAGGAACGTAACATTAAAATGTTAAATGATCTTACTGCATATCTGCAAATTCTTCCCGTGAGCTCCAACTCTAGCGATTCTTTTTTGAATAACAAAATTATAGTGTTTACTGGTAAGCTACGTGCTATGAGCAGAGGGGAGGCAAAAGTAAGAGCTAAAGTTTTAGGGGCAAAGATCAGTTCAAGCCTTTCTACTAAAACTGACTATTTAATTGCAGGAGAAGATCCGGGTTCAAAATATAAAAAAGCAATGGAATTGGGTGTGGAAATTTTAGATGAAGAACAGTGGAACAAATTGTGCTAAACACAACTTAATCTGACGGGAATGAATTAACTGATAGAAGAATGGGAGTGTTAAATAAACTGTGTCAAATCGCATTTTTAGTTCAACTCGATTTTTAACCTACCAGGAAAAAAGATATCAAGTTGAGAGATAGTTAAAGCCCAATCATGTATAGGCATAGTCCATTTCTCTCCTGCCTTCTTTATAGCACAATATACCTGTTTATACAAGGCATTTGTGCTGGTAAATGAGCCCTTGGTTTTAGTAAATTCTCGGCTATTTCTCTACTTGATATGTTTTTTTTAAATCATTTATGAAAACTTTTGCTCGATACATATTTCAGTGAATTTCTTATCTGATGTACTATACATTTCTGCTTTAGGAAATACGCTATTTATAGCTGTAGGAAAGCTTTTTAACACAAAGCTATCAGAATATCATCTACTCCTTTCTCTTTTAAGTCATTTAACATCCCTAGCCAAAAGTTAGCTCCCTCACTTTCTGCTATATAAAAGCCTAAAACTTCTTTTCTGCCATTTTGCTAATATGTTATACATACATTTGCTTACACAATGCCCGTCCTCCTTGACCTTAAAAAACCATGAACACTATTGGATATACAGATTGCAGCGGACGACTGCGCCATTCGTTGATTACCAGTAACAATTTGTCAGTAATACTTGATATCTCTGCTGCAGATATTTTATATTTCTTCTACATGCGATGCTATATCCCATGCCACTGGCATATGTACTTAAAACCTTTGCTTCAAATTCGGTTGTTTGCCTTTTTCTGACTACTTGTGGCTCGAAACTTCCTTCTCTATCTCTTGGTGTCAATAGTTCAAATACTTGTCCGTAAAGTCTTTGAATTTCTTCGGTTGTTTTCTTCGCTTTCAGCCGACAAATGGTTTTCTATCTCGCCTTCCCTCTAGCAGTTTTTTTATAAATGGTGTTAATGCTCCATCTCTTCCTGTCAATGGTTTTCCTTCTCGTATAGATGATAAGATATTTGTTTCTAATTCTTTATAGTCTACCAAACCGGTAGTTCTGTTTGCTTGACTCATTGTCAAACCTCCATTTTTTTATCAATTTATTACTTTACTTCTCGGTTTGACACAGTTTATTTAACACTCCCCTTTTTGTTTAGTAATGGTTAATGCTTCCTTCTATAATGCAAAACCCATACTCACCCAACCCAATCAATTACTTGTAATCTGGATTCCAGTTTTAAGCTACTCGGATGACAGAGAAAGGGCTACTTGCATGAAATTAAAAGGAGCACCGAGCAGATCACTTCTTCACAAAGATCTTATCAGCAACACGCATATCAATTACGCTCCAATTGCTAAAAGTAAAGTCGGTTGTATTTTGCAAGTGGCTTAAATAATCCCATGCGCTATAAGGATTATCTTCAGGCAATTTTACTGTGGCACTGTTATCGAGTATGATATTCCATCTTCTATTGCCTACATAAACACAAGAAGAAATATGATCACTTAATTGAGTTTTCCTCTCTAGTATATCTTTAATGAATTTTAGGCTTGATAACGAATTTTGTCCTTTGATTATAACGAGGTTATCTATCTGGTAATCATCTACGATTACTTTACCTTCAGAGTCAATTACTGAAGTTCTGTTATCATCTTTCCAAAGAGCAAAAGGTTTGTGTTCATTTACATCAATGCGTAAGGTGTTGGGTAAAATCCTATAAATTCTTACATGTTTTATCCATTCGCTTACAGATTGTATATTATCTGTTAGTTTTGAGAGTGATACATACATGATAGGTTGTGTTCTATCTACTAAACTTAGAATGTCCTGTTCATTTGTAAATTTGTTTCCAGTAACGGTTACTTTGTCGATTGAAAATCCATTGCTAATTAATAAGCTCGATAAGCGATCATTACACCAAGTAAAGTAGTAATTGAATCGATTTGTTATTTTATCAAGTGAACTATAAAGTACTAGTGTAAGGAAAAGTGCAGTTATAATCATGAAAGCACACTTGCGCAAAAAACTCCTTTGGCTTCTAGTAACATTGTTCAACATCGGCTTGATCTTTAATATTCTTGTGGTGTAAACTGTCTTTGACAATAACTTTAATTAATTCATTAAAATCAATTCCTTTTGTCAATTTTGCAATTTCTGGTACTAACGATAATTCAGTAAAGCCAGGATGTGTATTAATCTCAAGCATTTTTAAAGTGTTATTTTGGGGATTATAACGGAAGTCTGAGCGGGAAACAGTTTTGCATCCTAAAAATTGATGAACTTTTAGTGCGTGTTCCAAGGTCATTCTATATATGTTGTCAGGAATTTTAGCAGGAAATATATGTTCTGCAAATCCATCTGTATACTTTGCTTCATAATTATAGAATTTATTTTTTGGTCGTATTTCCATAGTGCCAATTGCTTCATTCAGCAACACAGCAGTATGTAACTCTATACCCGGTATGTATTCTTCTATGATCATCTTTTCCATTATAGTAGAACTGTTATTTTTCAGCTCTAAGTAATCCTCATGTGAGAAAATCATGTGTACTCCAATGCTTGAGCCTTCGTTAATCGGTTTTAAGACGTACGGATAATCAACTTTAATATTATTTTTTAGCACATCTTCTCGACTAATTACATAACCTCTTGGAGTGTCGATATTAAGAGAATGGAATATATGCTTTGACATCACTTTATTCATAGCAACAGCCGAAGCCATAACTTCTGAGTGTGTATATTTTATACCTAAAATCTCCAGTAAACCTTGAATACAGCCATCTTCACCATAAGGTCCATGTAGAGCAATAAAAGCAAGAGCGGGATTAGTTTTTTTAAGCTTTTGAGCAATGTTGCTATCAACATCTATTTCTATTGCATTATATGAAAGGCTATCAAGCGCCTTCTTTACTGCTTTTCCGCTCATAAGCGATATTTCTCTTTCGCAAGAAAATCCACCACTTAAAATTGCTATAGTTGGAACCATAAGCACCCTAATATTTTGCTATATATCATATATAAAAGATACTTTTATCTTCAATAGAAAAAACGCTTTGAAAAATTCCACAGCTGTACAGATATTGCAATTTGCAGGTGGCAAGTAGTTTTATGTAAACTGGTTCCTTTGTGATCAGACACCAGATTGCAAGTAATACATTGGGTTTTGCATTATAGAATAGGGTTATTGCAAAACATATTTCCTTCAAACGTAAATGGTGTCCCTATATCCTATTGTAACGATAGTTACTTCATGTTTTTGGTGTCTGTATAATACACATCGCCAACTCTTAGTCTTCTAAACCCTTTAAAGCTATGGTGCAAGATTCACTGAATCAACTGTAAGACGTTCCTGTATTGCTTTATTTACTTTTGATTCCATATTTAATATAGTATTAATACTTTAATACTATATTAAATATAATATTAATTAAGGAGAATATTATGTCAGAAAAAGATAATAATCAATGTTTATTAAGTGAAGTTTGTATTAAATTAATCACTGGACCGTTATGGGGAGCGCATTATAACTCAAAGAAGACAATTGAAACAATTAAAGAAGATTTCAAGAATCTAAGCAATAATATTCATTTAACCAATACCAAGTTATGGGGAGAGTATGGTAATTTAAAGAAGACAATTGAAACAATTCAAAAAGATTTCGAGAATCTGAACGATGAACTTAAACCAGACAATATTGATAGTAATATATCATCTGCTGATATATTTTCTGATGAAACGCACATTTACGATTCAATGTCTATTTAACCAAAAAGATGTGAGGCTTCTTTTGTACTCTCTATTTATTCTGAACTTTTCAATAAAGTAATAAACGTATCTGAAAAGTAATTATGCTAATATAAATATTACAATTTTATTAACACATAAATGCTACCGTGGAGTTAGTTTTTTAATTTAGGAGTATATTATGGTTATGTCTACACAAAACTCGAATTCATTAACGTTTCAGGCACGCAACCTATCTCATATTTGCCACAAAAACTGTGAAGAGGCGTTCAATGAAACAGACAAACCTCTGTGCAAGGCTAGATGTGATGCTTTCTTTCCAGTGCCTGAACCTCGTTCACAAATTAGTGAGAAATTAATAGACATTGCAAACAATCTCCGTTTTGAGAGTGCACAATTATCGTCTATGGCAGATGAAATAGATGCTTACAGTTCAATGTCTATTTAATCAAAAAAGTGTGAGTCCACTTTCGTACTCTATTACCCTAAATTTTCGTCAAAATAAGCTGTTTTATCCTTTTTTTCTTTATACTCTTCTGCTGTATCTAGGGGTTGCTTTTTAGCTGTGACATTTGGCCACTTTTGCGAATATTCTACATTTATGTTGTAAAATGATTTAAAGATTTTTTGTTCATTGTTCAGTAAGCCTTCATCTAGCTCTAGAATATCTTTTATGGAATCATCAGTTACAATTGCATCTACTGGACATTCAGGTATACACACTCCACAATCAATACACTCATCTGGGTTAATCACGAGCATATTTTTACCTTCATAAAAGCAGTCAACGGGACATACTTCTACACAGTCCGTATATTTACATTTTATGCATTTATCTGTAACAAAATGCGTCATAAAATACTGTATATTTGCATTATCTTGGGTACACTAAACTGATAAGAAATTCAAGCCTTTTATGAAGATAAATAAATTAAATAACGAAGAATTAGAAATATGGCTAAGCTTGGCTAGAACTGTGGGACCAGTAAAGTTTTTTAGTATACTAAGAGCATGTGGCTCACTAGATGAAGTGCTTAAGTATCTTAATGAATTGGCTAACAAGGATTATGGAATTAAAAATGTACAAGAAGAAATTAAGAATGCAGAAAAAATTGGAGCCAAAATAATACCAGCATGTGATCCAGATTACCCTGACATTTTAAGGAATATACCGAGTTGTCCTCCTGTAATAACTACACTTGGTGATATATCATTGTTAAGCCGTGAGATAATTGCAATAATCGGTGGACGTAATTCTTCAATCAATGGAAGAAATTTTGCCAATAAGTTGGCACTTGATTTAAGCGAAGTTGGTTTCATCGTAATTTCTGGACTTGCAAGAGGGATCGATACTGCAGCAAACAGTGTAATATACAAAAATCACCCAACCATTGCTGTCACAGCAAGCGGAATTGACGTAGTATACCCAAGAGAAAATTTTGATCTATACAAAAGAATCACTGAAAATGGCGGGTTAGTAATTACTGAGCTTCCATTTGCTACTAAACCAAAGCCTCAGTATTTTCCCCAAAGAAACCGAATTATATCTGGCCTTTCACTCGGTGTTGTGGTAATTGAAGCATCAAAAAAGTCTGGTTCTCTCATCACAGCAGATTTTGCTTTGAATCAAGGAAGAGAGGTGTTTGCAGTTTCTGGTTTCCCTTTAGATTCACGCTGTAGTGGTAGTAATTATTTAATTAAGAACGGCGCTAAACTTGTTGAATCCGCTGATGATATAGTAGAGAGCGTGAGATTTAGTTTACCTCTTCAGCAAAAAAATCTATTTGATACCGTTGCTGACCAAAAACAAGAAAAATTACAACAGGCAAAATCTGTTATAGTTGATCATATTAACTCTGTACCTGTTGATATAGATGAACTTATATTAGCAAGCGGACTTTCTACCAACATAGCTCTAATGGCTCTTTTGGAACTAGAGACGGAAAATAAAATAGAGCGTTCGCCGGGGAATAAAATATCATTAATTTTCTAGATTGCTTTAGTTATAAATCCACAACCGTACAAACATTATGATTTGAGTCCACCAAGAAAGATGTCATTCCAGCGTGTGACGCTGGCTTTCCGTAATCTCACTAAAAACGTTGTATTTTTACATAACTTTTATACTTACTAACTTAATATATAATCAGAATTCCTAGATTCCAGACTCATGCATCAATAGACCTGCTGCAAAAGGTAATGATAAAATGATGGAAGAGGAATAAGCAGATAGAGTAAGGTAAAAAAATGAGCTTTAGTTACCACAATATAAAGAAACACCCAAGAAATTTTCGTAATATAACAGGCTTAACTGTAGAAGAATTTGAAAAGGTGATAGAAAAAGTGGGGAACGTTCAAAAAAGTGTGTCAAGCCGAAAAGAAAAGTAATAAATTGATATAAAAAATGGAGGTTTGAAATGAGTCAAGCAAATAGAACTACCGGATTAGTAGACTATAAAGAACTAGAATCAAATATTTTATCATCTATAGCTAACCCAAGAAAGGTTTAGCTATATGGCAAAATTGGTTAGAATGGTATAATAAGTAATGAGAAAGAAGAAGATGCCAAGTCCATATAGTGAGGATCTGAAAGAACGTGTTCTCAAAGGAGTCGATAAAAAAACAATGACGATAAAAAAATCAGTCAAATATTCAAAGTGAGCATAAAACCAATATATTTGTGGAGGAAAAGGAAAAAAGAAACAGAAACCATCTTCAGGCTATCGCAAAGGATATGGCCATAAGATTAAAGATATGGATAGATTTATCAAATTTCTGAATGGAAATCAGGATATTAGAATTGAAAAGATAATTGAAGAATTTGGTAATATGTGTAGAAGCACAGTATATAACTACCTTAGCAAAGTAAACTATACATATAAAAAAAACTTTTCTTTATCGAGAAAGAGATAAAGAGAAACGCAAAGAGTTCATAAAAAAAAGTAGAAGAAATAAATAAAGGAAACTTGATATACATAGATGAGTCTGGAATAGAGGACAATGAATTTTATGAATATGGGTGGTCTCAAAGAGGCAAGAGGTTATTTGCCCAGGGTTCAAAAGAAAGAAGGTAAGCATAATTGGAGCACTGAATGAAGGAAAAGTTAAAGCACCATGGATAATTGATGGCTACTGCAACAGCGAGATTTTTGATGCTTATGTAGAAAATGTACTTGTCCCTGTATTTAAACCTGGACAGACTATTGTTCTCGACAATGCGATAATCTGCAAGGACGAAAAATTTGATAGAAAATATTGGGTGTAAAATTTTGTTCTTGCCTCCATACTCGCCAGATTTAAATCCGATTCTGATCAAGCACGACATAAGAAAGGCTCTACAAACCTTTTGGCCCAATATTAATTCGGCTATTGATTTTGTTTTTTAGTGCTCGGGCAAATCTTACTTCGGTTAGCTATAGCAGCTATAATGTTCTTGCAACAACTAATTCACTACGGCAACTGCACCGTGACAGTGTTTGTATTTTTTTCCAGAGTTACAAGGGCACTTGTCATTTCTTGAAACTTTTGGAAGTCTGCTATTTTTAGTAGAGCGTGACCTATTGCCTATTTCTTGATTGTCTAGCAACTTAAAGTGCGCTAGGCGGTGAATGGTAAGCTCCCCCCACTTTTCAAGCATCGACTCAAACATTAAGAAAGCTTCGCGTTTAAATTCATTCAGTGGGTCTTTTTGCCCCATGGCACGCAAATTTATGCTTTGTCTTAGGCTCTCTAAGACCGAAAGGTGCTCCCTCCATAAATGATCAAGTGTCATGATCATCACTTGTTTCACTATCGTATTCCACAAATCTGTAGTTTGTTGACTATTGAAATATTTTTCTTTCTCAGTAAAAAATTCTTGTATCTTGTCATTTATATAATCCAAGGCTTCTTGTTTATTCAAAAACTCTTCTAGATTAAGCGTTATCCCGTATCTTATGTGGAATTCTTTTGCAATATCTTCAACATAATCTTCGTAATAACCACTTTGTACTATACCTTCTATTATATCCTCATTTACTTCACTATATACTTCAACTAAATCATTGATTTCATTGTTTAAAATATGATTTCTCTGCTTAAAAATAACTTTACGTTGATTGTTGATTACATCATCAAACTTTAGCAAAGACTTCCGCACATCATAATTTCTAACTTCAACTTTCTTCTGTGCTTTTTCAAGTGCTTTATTAATCCATGGATGATGAATAGCCTCGTTGTTCTTTAGTCCCACTCTTTGCAAAAAATTCCTCATTCTATCAGAACCAAATATCCTCATTAAATCATCTTCAAGTGATAGAAAGAACTTAGAAAGTCCAGGGTCACCTTGACGGCCAGAACGGCCACGCAGTTGATCATCTATTCTCCTGCTTTCATGCCTTTCGGTTCCAATAACACATAAGCCACCAGCTTTTATAGCAATTTCCTTATCTTTTTTTACTCTTTCGACTATTTCTTGATATTTTTTTTCTCTTTCATCAGCATTTTTTATTTTCTCGAGCTCTATTTTTGCAATCATTTCAACATTTCCACCAAGCTGAATATCAGTTCCACGTCCTGCCATGTTTGTTGCTATAGTAATGCTGCCTGGTATTCCAGCTTGCGCTATTATATACGCTTCTTGTTCATGATAACGAGCATTCAATACTGAATGCTTAAGAGAATGGCTTTTCAAAAGATCGGAAAGTTTTTCAGAATTTTCAATACTCACAGTGCCAACAAGCACTGGTTGAAGGCGTTTGTGGCATTCTTCTATGAACTTCAATACAGCATTAAATTTTTCTTTTTCTGTGCCATAAATTTCATCATCAACATCTATTCTCTTAACAGGCACATTAGTTGGAATTTTTACTACATTTAATCTATATATATCACGAAACTCCTCTGCCTCTGTTGCTGCTGTTCCTGTCATACCAGAAAGTTTGTTGTACATACGAAAGTAGTTCTGAAATGTGACTGATGCTAAAGTTTGACTTTCATGCTGAATTTCAAGATTCTCCTTTGCCTCCAGTGCCTGGTGAAGACCATCAGAATATCTCCTACCTTCCATCATGCGCCCAGTAAACTCATCAATAATTACCACCTTACCGTTTTTCACTATATAATCTTTATCAGCAGTAAACAGCTTATGTGCACGAAGTGCTTGATCTATATAATGAGTCAGTATAATATTGCTAGTATCATAGAGCGAGGAATTTTCAGGAATGAGGTTATACGATTTTAGTAATTCCTCCACTCGTGAAATGCCATTTTCAGTTAGGAACACTGCTCTACTCTTTTCATCGACTTCATAGTCAGAATCAACTAATTTGATTACTATTTTATTGATATGCTTATATATCTGATTATTTTCCTCAAGTGGGCCAGAAATAATGAGCGGAGTACGCGCTTCATCAATCAGTATGGAGTCTACTTCGTCTACTATTGCATAATTGAAGCCTCTCTGAACCATATCTTCTTGAGAAAATTTCATATTATCTCGTAGATAATCAAAGGCAAGTTCATTATTTGTTGAGTATACTATATCTGCGCTATAAGCCTTTTTTCTCTCGTCGTCTTTAAAATTATTTGTAATAAATGCAACAGAAACTCTAAGAGAATTATATAATTTACTCATCCACTCTGTATCTCGTTTTGCAAGATAGTCGTTAACAGTG
The DNA here is from genome assembly GCF_947251825.1 of Wolbachia endosymbiont (group B) of Camptogramma bilineatum. Classification (NCBI taxonomy): domain Bacteria; kingdom Pseudomonadati; phylum Pseudomonadota; class Alphaproteobacteria; order Rickettsiales; family Anaplasmataceae; genus Wolbachia; species Wolbachia endosymbiont (group B) of Camptogramma bilineatum. The sequence continues at coordinate 1,073,809 of NZ_OX366391.1, read as the reverse complement.
ACGACGTGCACACCTTTTTCTTCTAAGGAATTTAAGTATGCAGCTAAAGTTGCAACAAGTGTCTTCCCCTCTCCTGTTTTCATTTCTGATATCATGCCGTTATGGAGCACCATTCCACCAATTAGCTGAACGTCGAAATGCTTCATGTTAAGGAATCTTCGCGATGCTTCGCGTACAACCGCAAATGCAGGTACAAGAAGGTCATTGAGTGTTTTTCCGTTTTTCAGTTCTCGTTTAAATTTCGCGGTTTTACCAGCAAGCTCCTCATCAGATAAGCTCTGCATTTCTGGCTCTAGCGCATTAATCTGCTGAGCAATTTTTCTGAAGGATTTTATTATCTTCTTGTTCGTTGATCCAAATATCCTTTTTATAAAAAAAAGTGACAACGTAAAGATGGAGAATATAAGAATAGTTGTTAAAACTAACGTAGAGTCTGGCATAAACTTAGGTAAAGTTTTATTTAATATGAGATTATATTACTAAACGTAACCTGCGGCAATTAGATTCAGAAAATCTTTATTTACAAACTAAGGAAAAGATTCTTGCAGATGAAATGTAAAAGAGTCTATTTATTTTATTAAATATTATAATTAATAATTAAACTTTCTTGATAAATTATTAAAATAGTGTTAAGCTACATTTATAAAACGGTTAGTGGAGTTACAATATCAAGCAATATTATAAAAGTAAAATTAGAGAAAAATAGTTGTCCTTTTGAAGAATTAGAAGAATTTTTTGCTTCATTAAAATTTGGTACAAAAGGGTTTAAAGATTCTTCAATAAAATTAGTTTGCCAAGGATGGGAAGATTTTACCTTAATTCTACCAAGAGAAGCAGTACCTTAATTCTTTCGCTTTGAAGCTTTTATCTTTGCTTAGTAAGGGAAATGAGCTGGCTTTACCTATTATATTAAAATACCTTTCTTGCAGAACTGTATTTAAAGATTTTGGTCAAAAACTACAGGCTAAAATGGATCAAGATATAAAAGAACAAAACGATTCTAAAATTTCTCAGGAGATTGAGTTATGCAAAAAAAGACATTTTAAATCTTCTAAATGGTGGTAAATCAGTATTAGACGTTCAATTGAAGCAGCGGTATAAAAAATACTATTCGTCAATAGATAATGAGATTGAAGAGTTAAAGACTAAAATTTTAAAAGAACTAGAAGATTATATTAGCAATACTAACGTTAATAAAATGTATCGAAGCCTTAATAGTAAAAAGAAAAACGAAGAATCATTAAAAGAAGTAGCGTTAGGATCTTGTTCATTGGGTGGAATTTGCGTATTAATATTTTTTTCACTTGGTTTTTTTATTTTTTTAGCAACAACCATTGATCCACCTGCTCATATGAGTATGTATAAAGTAAAGGTTTTTAGGTGTATAGGAGCTTCACCTTTAGTTTTTGCAGCATTAGCACTAACAGTAGCAGGTGTAGCTTACTTAACAAGTTGTTATCTAAATCATAGTTTTACAAAAGAAATACAAGACTATATAGAGCAACCAATAAAATGTATGGATAAGGCAACTAATAATAAAGAATTAGACAATTTTCCTTCTGACAATTATGAAAAAGTACAACCTTCAGCACCGCTTGAGGAACTACTACCTTCATACGAAGAATCGTGTTACAGTAGTTTAGGTTATATTCAACCATCTAATCCAATACAGCAAAATAAGTTGTTGTAGTGAAGGTATAAAGAGAACAAGCAAAATTATATTTATAATTTTGCTTCCTTTATCATGACTTAGAACATGCAGCAACATGACGATTTGTCTATGCTTTATCAAGTATATTAATGGGTAAATGAATTTTAATACAATCTTATTATACTTATAAATACGTTATATGTGAGAAGATATGGAAGATTTTATGACTGCAAGAAGGAAAGATGATGCTGTGATATCTGTTTGTCAGGATAATGAGAAAAAGAACGTATTAATCTCGGGACTCAATCAAGCTGCAAGGAATTTATTAAAATGTGAGGAAGGGAATTTACTTAATAAGCCGTTAATCAATATTTTAAGTAAAAGAGCAGCTGAAGATATGAAAAGCTATTTGGAGTATACTGAAGATGGGCGCGATTTGCCCGATATATTGCCAAAAGTGATAGGCTTTTCTCTAATTGATGCTAAAGGAGAAGATATAAAAACAAAGGTAAAAGTTTTTCGCACCACGCAATTTACTAATAGCAAGATTAATTATGAGCTATTGATACGTGACATTAGCCTGTTTCATAAGCTAGCAATGTTTAGGGATAAATATCTGATGGGTAAGAAATATAAAAAACACAACTTGTTTGATATACCAGACAATGAGTCCACTATTTTGGAGTTATATGTTGTATTGAATTTTGCCTTTGAATATCAAATTAATGCAGTTATAGGGATAATAGGTTTTAATAGTAAATTGAATGAGACAAACAATGCATTGAGTTTGATCATAGAGCATTTTTATAAAAATTGCCGTAGTGATGATTTTCTAGGATGTATTGATGAGAATAAGGTACTTTTTATTTTGATGAACTGTGATGCAAATAACACATCTAAAATAGTTAATCGTATACATTCTTCCATTAACAAGCAGTTATTAAAGCGAAAACTATCAAGTATATCAATTATTTATGGAAATATAATTCAAAAACATAGTGTGAAGAATGCTTAAACGCTTTTGTCATTAATTGCTTTGTAGTATCTAAGTTCTACACAATATAAGGATTGTTTTTTATTTCTGTTAAGCTTATATTAAAAATTTAAGCTTGCCTATGAGGTTACTGATCACACTATTTTCATTATTATTCGTGGTAGGGAGTGCTAACGCTAGGGTAATTCTAGATAAGGAGATATTTTATGCAGAACTAGATGGAAAAATAGATTTAAGATTTGGCTACGCTTTCAACAGAGATTCTTTTAGCTCTACAAAAGACAAGACCTCAAGCTATTCAGACCTGCGCTTTCTTTATTTGCAGCAAGTTTATCCAAATACACAAATGGGGTTTAATGTTAAGGTAGGAGTTTCTGGTATTGCAAACTTAAAGGCACTAGACATAGAAAAGTTAGAAATGGAGAAGTGGTATTTTATCATAAAGAACAAGGAATTTGGATCAATTGAATATGGTAAAGGAAGTTTAGTTAGTCAGAGTATGTTAATTAACACTTCAAAAATTTACACAGCTGCCGGAGGAATAAATGGTCATTGGACAAATTACTCAAATTTGCGCGGTAATGAAAAAAAAGATAATGATCCTGGGTATGATAAAGATGAGGTATTTTGGGTAAAACCCAATATTTACAGCGACTATAATGGACTAGAGCTGAAGTTAAAACAACCAACGATAAACTATATTTCTCCTGAAATCTATAACTTTCAACTTGGACTCAGTTATGTTCCAGGAAAAAATAATTTGCAATATAACAATCTAATAGCCGCTGGTCTTTCCTATAAAAATGGCTTATCAGATGAAATAAATTTTACTACTGCTTTTACTGGTGAGTTTGCAAGAGAAAATTTAACTGATTGCTCGGATGGTACTTCTGAAAATTATAAATGCCGTAATCAATTGCTACACTGGAATTTTGGCTTGAAGCTAAAACTTTTTGAACTTGATTGCATTTTTTCGTACGGTAATGGCGGTAAATCTGGTGAGAAACGTAGTCCTGAAACAAGTAATATGAATTATATAAATGCAGGTGTTGCTTATCATTCTGATTCTCGTAAAGTGAGCTTAACATATTTTAGTAGTAGCAGGGATATTGTAGGCAAAGGTACAAACGAATTAACATCACAGGCTTTCAGTCTTGAATATCCATTAGCTCTTGGCACTTCATACTACTTCGATATTGTAAAATTTAGTACCAAAGAACCTAAAATCGAAAGTAATAACTCCGGGTATGTGCTTTTGGCTGGGCTGAAGCTAAGTTTTTAATGAAATAACCGGTTTGTAAGTGTTGTAATGTGGTAAATAGTAAGCAATGAGAGTAAAATCGAGTTGTTAATATATGTGCTATTTGATATGATAAAAATAACTATTATATAAGATTTTTAATAAAAAGACATTATGTCACTAATCCAAGTGTAGGCGATTATTAATTAGTAAACCAAATCCTTCACAAAAGAGTACCTCATTTGATGCTCTTTTTTCTTTTTTATATATAGAAAAATTAGATAGTATTGTGAGTGCGGTTTTTTCTGTATTCTGATGCTTCTCAATTCTATAGTTCTCGGGTTAAATTTTCTTTTTTTACTGTTATTTCTCTTTTTCGTCGTAAAAAAGAATAGAAAGCTAAGTGAGGAGAAAGCAAATCTTGAACTTAAATTAGAGCGTGAGCTTCAAGAGGCAAAGCGAACTTTACTGAATAAGGATGAAGAGATAGTTGGGTTAAAAGTCAAAAAAGCAGAGCTTGAAGTAATTCTACAAAAAGAGCGTGAGGAAAAGAAAAAGGAAATAGAATTACTGACAAAAGCAGAGGAGAGGCTTACAAATACTTTTAAAGCGCTTTCTCTTGATGCTTTGCAGGTAAACAACAATAATTTTCTGAATTTAGCGAAGGAAGTAATCGATAGTAAACTAAAAGAAACAGAAAGTGATTTCAAAAAAAGGCAAGCAACGATCAACGAAGTTGTCACTCCAATAAAAGAAAAGTTAGAAAAATTCGATAGTGAAATACGTGACCTAGAGAAGGAGAGGGTAGGGGCCTATGAAGGTTTAAGGGAGCAAATTGGAGCATTAATGAGTCAAACTTCTAGCCTTGCTAACGCCCTGAGGAAGCCTCACATTAGGGGCAAATGGGGTGAAATGCAGCTAAAAAGAGTAGTAGAAATGGCGGGAATGATTGAATATTGCGATTTTTTGACTCAAGCCTCAGTAATTGATAAAAATGAGGACAATTTGTTGCGTCCTGATTTGATAATAAAAATGCCATCAGGAAAGCAAATAATAATAGATGCTAAAGTACCACTTGATTCTTATATGGATGCTATGTCGCAAAATGATTTGCAGATACAAAGGGAAAAATTGAAGAATCATTCTCTGGCAATAAAAAAACATATAAACGATCTAGGCAGAAAGGAATATTGGAATCAGTTTGAAAATACGCCAGAACTTGTAGTACTTTTCTTAACAGGAGAAGGAGTTTTCAGCGCAGCACTGGAGTGTGAACCAGCTTTGATAGAAATTGGAATAGAAAAAAAAGTTATTATTGCAACACCGATAACTTTAATTGCGCTGCTTAGGGCAGTAGCCTATGGATGGAAGCAAGAGGTGATAGCAGAAAATGCAAAGAAAATAAGTAAACTAGGCCATATTTTATATGAGCGAATCTGCACAATGGGCGAAAACTTTGACAATTTACGCAGGAGCTTAAAAAGCGCTGTCGACCATTACAATAAAACTGCTGGCTCGCTTGAGGCAAGAGTATTTCCCGCTGCTCGAGAATTCAATAAGCTTGGTATACATGCAAAAAATAAAGAACTCACTGCTGCAAAAGAGTTGGAATCTTTACCACGCAGTTTACATGCTGAGGGGTTGAAAGTAGATTAGTATTTCAGGTCTACTTAACTTACATTTGCTGATTAAAACAACTTTCTAAAAATTTTTTTTATGTAGCTCAATTCCTGCACATCATTTGCTGCATAAACAGGTATAGTTTGTTGCTCAGTACCAGGTATTTCTACAAAAATTTTGCCCACTTCTTGACCTTTTTTAATTGGTGCGGGTACCATATCTTTATACTCAATACGCACTTTAATTTTATCATGTAATCTGCGGTTATAAGTTATGGTAACATCGTTTGCAACTGTAACGGGCACTTTTTTATCTTTTCCATAAACAATATTTATTTCTTCAACTACGCTATCCTTAGCAAATATTTTCTTAGTATTAAAATGATTTAAGGAATATTGTATTAGTCTTTTTGCTTCCTCTATTCGCTCTTTCTCGGTGTCCAAACCATTCACAACAGCAAAAATTCTCCTATCGTTCCGTTTTGCAGATGCTATAATGCCATAACCACCAGCACTTGTATGACCTGTCTTTAGACCATCAACTCCAATATCATGGAAAAGTAAAAGATTTTTATTTTTTTGTACAATATCGTTATATGTCAAATATTGTTCAGAGAATAGATCATAGTATTCAGGAAAATCAGTAAAAATCCTTTTTGCCAATGTTACCAAGTCTTTTGCGCTCATAAAATGGTTTTCATCTGGCCAACCGCTTGAGTTAACAAAATGACTATCATTAAGATTTAAATCTTGTGCAACTTCATTCATTTCAGCAACAAAATTCTCTTCTGATCCTGCAATACCCTCGGCTAGCACTATGCATGCATCATTACCTGAGGCGATTGTAACTCCTTCAAGTAATTCTTTTACCGTAACAAATTGACCTTCTTTCAAAAACATAGAAGAGCCTTTCCTTTCCCATGCTTTTCTACTTACTCGAAATTTATCTTCCATTTTTATTATTCCAGCTTTTAGATAGTCAAAAGCTACATATAAAGTCATTAACTTACTCATTGAAGATGGGGCCATTTTTTCACTGGAATTATGGTCAAAAATGAAAGAGTCTGAAGCTAAATCTAAAACAACTGCTTGCTTTGCTTTAGTTCTAAACTGATATGAGTACGAATTAAAAGGGAGTATAAAAATTAATAGCAAAGTTACTAATTTGCTTAACATATTTATAATTTTAAATTTATAGTGTACTAATTAATAGTATGATTTTGCACGAGCATTTCAATAGATCTCTCGCATAAAACTTCCTTGACAAACTGCGCCAGCCCCCTTATTATGACAATAAGAGTATTTATCCTTGTTTTCGATCCGCGCGGGTTCAACAACAAAAATTCAGTAAAAAACTCAGATATTTATTGGCAAATTACATAAAAATTATAGCGGCTGCATGTCTTTTTTATTTTTTCTACATTCAGCCAAAACGCTCTTATTTTAAGCGTTAGCACATTATTACAGCGCCAATTTACATTATTAAAACTCGTTACATGGGGATTTTTTTGCCTTTTTTTCGCTTGGTAAATTTATTAATATTTGCAACAAAGCCCACTGGGATAGAGGCTACTTGAATGACAAGAAGGAGGGAGCAGGAGATGACAATAGAGGGGCTACTTTCATTTGCTGTCTTCAAAAATTTACAATTATGCTTCATGTGTTTTATTAAATATTTTACTTAAAAATTCAATTTCTTATTATAAGAGATAAGCAATTCATGAATAATGAAAGATTACAAAAAAGGTCATAGAAAGCGCCTAAGAGAGAGAATTATTTTAGATAACGGACAATCATTACTTGATTATGAGATTTTAGAACACATTTTATATTCAGCATATAGTAGAATCGATGTAAAGCCAGTAGCAAAGAGTTTGATAGAAAATTTTGGTAGTTTAAATAAGGTTTTTAATGCCGATTTAGAAGCACTGCAAAATATTAAAGGAGTTAATAATGCAGCCATATCTGCTATCTTTTGTGTAAAACAGGCTTTTGTTCGTTCTGCACGAGAAGAAATAAAGGACTTACCTATAATCAATAATTGGGAAAAATTGCTTGATTATTTAAAAGCAAGTATAGGAAGCCTTAATAAAGAAAATTTTCGCGTTATCTATATGAATAAAAGATATCGTCTAATAGCAGAAGATCTACAAAACTTTGGTACAATAGATCAAACTCCTCTTTATGTTAGAGAGATCATAAAACGCGCTCTTTTGATTGGCTCAACATCGATTGTAATATCCCACAATCACCCAAGTGGAGATATACAGCCTTCAAGTAGCGATATGTTTCTCACCAGACAGCTTGCAGAAGCTTGCAAAAGCATAGGAATAGAATTAATAGATCATATTATTATCACATTTAGTAGCTATTTTAGTTTCAAGGAAAATAGGCTTTTATTAGAGTAGATCTAAAATTGCTTTTGCCATTTTTCTTATTATGGAAGTAAAGCTATACATGAGGTGGTTGCAGTGGAACAAAAATTTTCCTTCTGGAAGACAATGTGTGATTTAGGTAGTGGCAAATTGAAAGAAATACATGGTATTTGCCACTATTAGAAATCTCCTGTTTTGATAAGACTTATGAGGTCTTTATTGGTTTTTGAATTTTGTTGAAGCACTCACATGCTTACTCTAATATTTTGTTCACAGAGCCTAGTTAGCTCAATTTCAACGTTAATTTGTGAAGCTCTGAGTTCTGTTAGGGGATTTTCTGGTTGAATATCTAGCTTATTCTGTATGTTCGGTAAACAAATTAAAGCCGAATCAAAAATTTCATCATACTGCTCTGCTTCATGCACACAATTGATTATTTCCTTAAATTCTTCCACATCTTGCGGCGTATCTTTTAATATTGCTCTTATTTGGTTTAGGTTTTGACGAATTTTTTCCTGATATCCAGCAATTCTCTCTTGATATATATCAATCATTTTTTGACATGAGGTACCTCTAAATGGATGTTCTTTTTTCTCTTTTATGTAAGAACTTTGAAAATCTTTACAGTTAAGGATTGCTTCTCTATGTTTTTTTATGTCATTAATTGCACTGACTATCGACTTATCTATTTTCTCCAAGTTTCCTTCCTGTTCTTTTCTTCCAATTATACTTTTGGATTCATTCTTCGCCTGGTTCATTTTATCAAATAGGTTTTTGCATTCTTTATAAGATACCATTGGTTGTAACATTCCTTCTTCTATACATTTATTGTAAAAATTCTTCAACTCATCGCTTGATAGTATTCGTATAGCATCTTCCCTTTTACCTTGTGATTTAGGATACTTTTTGTTCAGTGAACTAATATAATTTAATAGGAAACTCTTAGTTAAATCTTCCTTTTTAACTTCTGATAATTTTTCTAGTGTTTCTATATATTTCAAAGTTTCCGCAAAAAGCTGTGCACCAGATGTAGCAAATCCTGGCAGTGGTTTGCTCTGCGCCTTATAAAAATCGGTTTGTAAAAAATCTTCGGCTTGTTTTTTTATTACTGAAAGTTCATTGAAGGCTTTTTCTGGATTGATTTTTTTTAAAATACTAGTAGCATTTTTTAATGCTCTTTCTCTCTTTTTATTATCTTGTTTTTCGTTTAAGATTAAGCTTTCAGCTTCAGTAAAAGCATTGCCTTGGGCACTTTTGGCAATATTACAAACAACGTTTTTTACAACTTGCTTAGTTGCTACATAATCTATTTCCTTTGTAAAGCAATCAATAAATAGCTGCCAAATTTTTTTGTTAACGGACTTACTTGTCTTATGTTCTAAATCTTCTACATCTTTGAATCCTAAAATAGTATAGAGATTTTTTTCAATTATTGGTTCAGCATGTTGTTTTGCCACTTTACCTTTTATATTGAATAGAAATTCACTAATCTTAGTTGTGCCCATAATATTACCTCACAATATTAATGTTATATAATATAAAGTATAAAAGCTTAATGCTTAATTTTTACTTACTATTAATATAATTGAAGATTAACTTTGTTCCTATATTAAAACTTTAACTCCCAATTTATTATTAGTAATATCATTATATGAATCTTATGCCTGAATTTGGGAATATATTGTTATTGGTAGCCTGTTTGTTATCTTTAACGTATTTGTTTCTACCGTTTAGTTCTTACCGATTCGTCTCCTCTGCCATATTTTTTTGTGTGTCAGCATCAATGGCTATTTTGATCTACTGCCACATTAAAAATGATTTCTCACTTAAAAACGTATATTACCACTCACACACAACAAAACCTTTAATCTATAAGATTTGTGGTGTTTGGGGAAATAAAGAAGGGTCTATGTTGCTTTGGACCTTAGTGCTTGTCATGTATTTATTACTAATGGATATTTATATACCTTCTGTCATCCCAGTGCCCAGACACTGGAATTTAATTGCAAATGAGTACATCAAATGGCAGTGTAATAAAAACTGGATTCCAGTGTCAGCTACTTGCATGACACCAGAACGAACTAATAGTAGTAAATTAAAAAAAATATCTCTTATCACCCAAGGCTTGATTTGCTTTTGTTTTTTACTGTTCACTTTACTTGAATCCAGCCCCTTCACTAAAATGCCAGGCATTGAAACAGATGGACTGGGTTTTAATCCGATATTGCAGGATATAGGCCTTGCTATTCATCCACCGATATTATATTTGGGGTACCTTGGATTTAGCGTTCCTTTTTCGCTCTCTATAGCTGGATTAATTGCAAATACTGAAGGAAATGTTTGGGCTAAAATTGTCAGGCCTTGGGTACTTATTTCTTGGTCGCTGCTCACTTTGGGCATCAGCTTGGGTAGCTGGTGGGCATATCGTGAACTCGGTTGGGGTGGATTTTGGTTCTGGGATCCAGTGGAAAACGTTTCTTTGATGCCGTGGCTAATTGCAGTGGCGCTGACACATTTGTTGCTCATTGTACAAAATTTCAATACTTTAAGGAATTTCGCTATTTTACTTACGCTTACAACTTTTATATTGAGTGTGACTGGAACATTTCTAGTCCGCTCAGGAATACTTACCTCAGTGCACACGTTTGCAGATGACCCAAGATATGGACTGTATATATTAGCTCTACTTGGTGTAATTACAGTCAGTAGCTTAGTAATATTTGTAGTGTTTACGAGAAAGAATAACACATCTTTCCAGTATTCGATATTGGAATCTGAAAAGAAATCTGCTACTCAAGTGACAGAAGGTAGAAGATTCTTTTCACGCCTTACGATGATGCTGATGAACAATTTATTATTCATCACTGCCTTTTTCATCGTGTTCGTTGGCACTTTATACCCTACAGTGCTTGAGTATTTAACCGGTGAATTAATTTCAGTTGGAGCACCATATTACAATTCTTTATTTAACTCTATTGCACTAGCTATTCTAGTGCTCACCATGATAGGGCAATACTGCAGTTGGCAGGGAAATAGTCTATTGCCAATATTCCGTGAATATAGATTTTCATTTTGTAGTGCTGCAGCTATTTTGCCGTTTATCTTTTACATGGAGCTAATGATTGTGCTATCAATTACCATCTCCATAGCATTATTAATCTTTGTTTTAGAAGCATATAGTAAAAGAATTTGTTTGTTTAAGGTAGCATTTGGTGAATCAATTTTATTAGCAAGAAGAGTTTCTAAGTCCTACTATGCAATGATGCTTGCTCATGCTGGAGTGGCAATTCTAGTGCTTGGTATATCTTATTCAGTTGGTTGGCAGGAGAAAAAAGAAAACTACTTGGGAATAGGAGACAGCATAACAGTCAATAAATTTAAAGTTACTTTACGAAATATTGAGCTAATAAAAGAAAAAAATTTCCATGCAGTGAGGGGTACAATGGATATCAGGAATTTGCTTAATAGTAAGGTAATAGGTGATGTAACTCCTGAATATAGATTTTACCTTGCGGAAGGTCAGAAAAATGTTGAAAGCAGTATCTACCACAATTTATTTTCTGATATTTATGTTGTAATTGGAGAGATTGATAAGAGTAAGAGCAAAATCGCAGCTAAAGTGCACTATAAACCTGGAATGTCTATAATCTGGCTTGGATCCTTTCTTATTGCTTTTGGTTCGCTCCTTGCTGCTTTGCCTTCTAGCAAAAAAGTAGTTCCTTCAGTATCATAAAGTTTGCATTTTTTGGCAATTTAAACTTAAGCTAAGCAACACTAACCTTGCTAGCGAATTTTCTCTGTGTTCTGTTGTACAATAGGCAATAAAGATATATTTTCTAATGAAGAGCTTACATGATATATGGAATCTACTTCCTCAGGCCTTTTAAAATATCCCTGCTTAATAGCGTCGTAGACAGAAGAACCACCAAGCAAGCAGTTCTCACCTAACTCTTCTTTATAATTTTTAAACTTTTCCAATATTTCCTCCTTGTTACTCACTTCTACTATAATTTTTCCTTCATCTTGCACATCAGAATACAATCTAGCATCTACTTTTCCCAAATCAGTATGAAAAGTCAGTACTATATTACCTATAAGGTCAGTATAATTTCTTACCCCACCTTCCGTTAAAATTTCTATCTCGCTTTCACCTATTGCTATCACGTCTCTTCGAAATTCTGTGCTTTCATCTGTTCCATTTATGATTTTTGCAACCTCGACTATACTATTCTTTGAATATTTTAAGTAGAAAGTGAAGTTGTCCATTTTTGCCTCTTTTACCTTACCAGTAGTTGCGTTTTTTGCAGCTTCCAAAAACCTTAGAGAATAATGTATATAGCTTTTACGTGCTTCTTTCAGATTAGCTTTGTGGTCTTTAAACTTCTCTAGTTTATCAATTACAATTATACTACTTAAAGTTTCAAATACTGCACCTCTTTTTACCAAATTACATACTATGCGACTAGCAACTTCTATGTCCCTTTCAACTTGAAAAATCTTTAATTCACTAATTCTTCTTATTACATAATCTGTAAAATTATACTTATTCTCATAAGTATTTTCATATATATTTCCCTCACAAGTAAGATTGAACCTTACCCTAGATTTTATAGCTTCATTTACAACCTGTTCTAGCTGATTTATGTCTTGAACTTCATCTAATTTACAAAAATATTTATCTGGATCTTGCTACATCTAGTAGAAAATCCTCTCCCCATAGATTTACACTTTTGCACAAATACTTTTTTCCATTATAGTCAACTTGTGTTTTTTTACGAAAAGTTCCATAAATAACATCATCAGTTAAAAAGTACTCTTTAATATTAAGGTTGGGATTATTAACTGCAAATTCTATTGGGGTTTTACCTTTTTTATCCTTTATATCAAGATTAGCTCCTTTCCTTAGAAGCAATTTGATAATTGTATCACAATGACCAGAACGAGTAGCATAATGTAAAGGTGTTCTTCCTGTGTCGTCCTTTTCATTAGGATCAGCACCTGAATTCAACAGTAAATCTATGAATTCTCCCGCATTGCTACATTCCATACTTGATAGAATATGCAGTATTGTCAGTTTAGATTCTCCTCTTTTAAGGTTGAGGATGGTTTTTAGATCTTGATTACTTTTATGATCCAGTAAAAATTTTTTAATTTTTTCAACATCGTTCTTATAATCCTTATAAGTAACATGTGGAAAGTCTTTAAAAGTACTTAAGAATTTTTTATTCAACTCCTTCTGACTCTCTGTTAAGTTGGACATGTCAACAAGCCACGTAGATATCAGCTTACCAAATGCACCTCTTTCAGCAATATCAGTTAAAGAACAGTCATTGCGAAGTACCAGTGAGTATTTAATCAATTCATATTCATCATCCTCTTGTTGCTGTGTTTCTTCTGCTTTCTTAGAGTGCTTAAAATCATTTTTTATTAATTCAATCAAGAGCTTTAATGTGTTAAAACTTTTATGTCCCAATAAAGGATCTGCTTTGTTTTTAAGTAGAATTCTTGCTATTTCTGAATAGCCATTTCTAATGCCCAGCATAACGGAGTACGCCCGTATTTATCCGCTATGTCAACAGCAGCTTCCTTTTCTATGATAGCTTTTACTATTTCCACTTGGCAATTTTCAGCAGAAACAGCATGATGTAATGCAGTACTCTCAGCCTGACTTACTGCATCAACATTAGCTCCCGTGTCTAATAGGAGTTCTACTATCTCTTTATTTGCATTGTGAGCAGCACAATGCAAAGGAGTACACCCATTTTGATCTGCTGTATTAACATTAGCCCCGTTTGCTATGAGAACTTTTATTATCTCTGTATAACCAAAGCGAACAGCAGCGTGTAAAGGAGTTATCTTAACTTTATCTACTGCATCAACATTAGCCCACGTGTCTAATAGGAGTTCTACTATCTCTTTATGTCCATTGTGAGCAGCACAATGCAAAGGAGTACACCCATCTTGATCTGCTGCATTAACATTAGCCCCGTTTGCTATGAGAATCTCTACCACTCCTATACTACCACTTGCGGCAGCAAAGTGTAAAGGATTCCATCCATCTTGATCTGCTGTATTAACATTACCCCCTTTTTTTATTAAAAGCTCTGCTATCTTTACAAGATCATTTCTAGCAGCTATATGTAACAATGTACTTTGATCATCGAATGTATAATTTATGTTAAATCCATTATCTTGCCACTTTTTATACGTGTCTGGATCTTCTTTTTCCAATTCCTCTTTTATCCTTTCGATTATATTGTTCTCATTTAAGTCACTTATTGTCCTTAATATTTTTAACAACCGTTCATATTCCATAATTCTACCTCAAACTATTTGTTTTTGTACTATAGCTAAAAAAAATTATTGATCCATAATAAAATAACCAACACCAGAGTAAGTGGTTTGCTGCTAACATGTTTAAAAATGTTATGAACTTAATAAGAGAAAAAAATACCCCTGTAATGGAGCAATATTTAAATTTGAAAGCTCAATACACGGATCATCTATTGTTTTATAGACTGGGCGATTTTTATGAATTGTTTTTCGATGATGCTATTAAAGCTGCGAAATTGCTGAATATAGTGCTAACCAAGAAAGGCAATTCAAATGGGCAAGAAATACCAATGTGTGGAGTACCAGCACACAGTAGTGAGTCTTACCTGCACAAGCTAATAGATTTAGGATTCAAAGTAGCAATCTGTGACCAATTAGAAACTGCTGATGAAGCAAAAAAGAGGGGATATAAATCCATAGTAAAACGTGATGTAGTGCGAGTTGTAACTCCAGGTACAATTATAGAAGATTCACTACTGGAGGATAAAAGCAATAATTATCTCGCATCCATAGTTGGACAAAATGACGAATATGCTATTAGTTGGCTTGAATTATCGACGGGAAAATTTTTTCACATTTTAACGAGTTTGAAAGCTCTAGATAGTGATTTATTGCGTATATCACCAAGAGAATTATTAATTTCTGAAAAATTCACTGAGGACGAAAAAATTAGATCGATTTTAAAAAATTATAAAATATCAATTACGCAACACGCACAGAGCTTTTTTGAGTATAGTAAATCTCACAGAACGTTATGCGAGTTTTATAAAATCAGGGAACTTGGGAGTATAGGAAATTTCAGCAAAGTAGAAATCATGGCGTGTGGTGCACTGCTTGAATATGTCAGAGTAACACAAAGGGGCTCCATTCCAAGGCTTGAATTCCCAAAAACCTATAAGCAACAAAATTTCATGCTTATTGATGCTTCAGCAAGGAGAAACCTTGAGTTGTTTTTAACTCAATTTGGTGAAAAGAAAGGTTCACTAATTTCAGTTATTGATCACACAGTAACAGCCTCTGGTGGACGCCTGCTCAAACAAATGCTCGCTTCACCCCTTGCTTGCTCTAAGGCAATTAATTTGAGGCTCAGCACCGCTCAATTTTTTGTAAATAATCATGAGCCACGCAGAAAAATACGAGAGATATTATCTAACATTCCAGATATTGAGAGGTCTTTATCGCGCTTAATACTAGGGCGTGGTTCACCAAAGGATATGAACCTATTAAAAATAGGCCTAGGAAAAACTTTAGAGTTGTCTGAGTTTCTGTCTACCTTGCATAATTATTGTTTAAGTGAAAAATCAGAAATTAACTCTCAGATGTCATTCCAGTGCTTGACCAGAGAAAAGGAACCAGTGTCTACTACTCAGGTGATAAGTAGTGACGAAAGTGAACTAAGCACAATACATAAAAGCCTTGGCAATCATAAAGACCTATTTGAACTGTTAAATAGTGCTATACTTGATAATAACCTCAGTTTCGTGAAAGAAGGAGGATTTATTCACTCAAAATACAACTCAGAATTATCTGAGTTATCCTACATATTAAATAATAGTAATAAACTAATAACCAAACTCCGTGAATCTTATCGCGACCTAACTGGTATTGCCGCACTTAAAATATTACATAACAACATACTTGGTTATTACGTTGAAGTGTCGGCAAATCACAAAATAACTTCGGATATATTTATTCATAGACAAAGCTTAGCAAATAGCATGCGCTACACTACTAATGAGTTGAAAGAACTAGAAAATAAAATTCTTACGGCACGTGATGCTGCAATCGGCTTAGAAATGAAAATTTTTAGTGAACTGTGTAGTGAAGTCGCTAAAGAATCTGAAAAAATTGCTCTTGCTGCAAATGCTTTGGCAAAACTTGATATTAGAACCGCGTTTGCAGAGCTTGCAGTGCAAAATAATTACGTAAAACCCATCATTGATGACAGCAAAGAGTTCAATATCTGTAGCGGAAGACATCCAGTGGTTGAAGTTAACGATAAATTCATTGCAAATAGCATCAATTTAGCTGGTATACATCTAATTACTGGTCCTAATATGGCTGGAAAAAGCACTTTCTTGAGGCAAAACGCTCTCATTGCAGTTTTAGCTCACATGGGGTCATTTGTGCCAGCAGAGAGTGCGCATGTAGGAGTGATTGACAAGATATTTAGCAGGGTTGGTGCAACAGATAATATAACAGCTGGTTATTCTACCTTCATGGTAGAGATGATCGAAACAGCAACGATAGTAAATCAGGCAACGGACCGTTCCTTGGTGATACTTGATGAAATTGGTAGGGGCACAGGGGTGTATGATGGATTATCTATTGCACAGGCGGTGATTGAACATATTCACAATGTAAATAAGTGCCGCGCCATTTTTGCAACTCATTATCATGAATTAACTAAAGTAGGTGAATACTTAGAAAATGTGAAATGTTTTTGTATGAAAATAAAAGAATGGAAAGGAGAAGTCATCTTTTTACATGAAGTAATTGAAGGCATTGCAGATGAGTCATATGGAATACATGTAGCAAAACTTGCTGGTTTTCCTGACTCTGTTTTAAATAGAGCAAGTGAAGTGTTTGAGGAGCTAAAGGCTTGAGGAAAGTAATATTATATTACTACACAATCATGGAGTTTTAGCAATCTATGACGCTTTAATTTTAGTCAGCTTTCTGAGCAGCTAAATTAACGTACCATTGATCTATTGCCACATTGGTCAAGATTCCAATTCCACCACCTACAACTGCACCTACAGCTCCTAATGCCAATTGAGTGCCAACCCCAATAGAGGAACCCATTATTAATGGAGCAAGAAAGTATATCGCTAAAGCACAGGTTATTGCAGCTACACTTATAACAGCCAGCTTTCTCGGACAAAAATTTTCTGGTGCCTCAGCACTAGATATGAATGATGATTTTACTAGATTTTTTCTACTTTCATGATCTAAAAAGCCACTCACTGTTCTCATTATAGGACGGGTAGAGCCGTCACCAGTCAAGTCAATTCTATCTTCCACTATATCATGAAGTTCTTTAACTTGAGCTTTATATTCGTCCCAGTAGACTGATAACTCTTCTTGATTATTAAGAAGAGCTAGTTTATTTGACCGTGAGTTATGTTCCAAAATATATCGAATTGTAGCTTTCCCTATATCTATATGCTCTTCAGTAATTGCATACTTTAAAACACCTTCTGCTTTTTCCCTTCCAACATTAAGATCAGCACCAGCTTTTATCAATAATTCTACTATCTTTGGAGAATTATGAAATATAGCAATATCTAAAGGGACCATCTCATTACAATCTTTAATATTTAAGTTTGCTTTTTGTTCTATTAAATAACTTATAAATTTTAAGGTTTCATCAGATTTTTGATCGTCTATGTCTTTATATTTGTAATATATTCTAATTGCAAAATTCAACGCAGTTTCACCCTTTAACGCACTACCACCAATAATTAAGTTCTGATAGCTTTTTACCTCTTGATTTATTAAGTTAACATCCGCGCCGTTTTCTATTAAAGCCTTAGCTCCTTTGAAATTGCTTTTTGCAATTTGCAGATGAAGTAAGTAACGACCAAGATGATCAGTTGCATTAGGATTTGCACCTTGTTCAATCAAATACCTTGCAATTTTATCATTAAATTTGTGATCATAAGTTGCAGATTGTAGTGGCTCAGGATTTTGCTGTAACTCATGTTTAGCTATTGATTTGTTTATCTCACAGATTGATTTTACTAATCCTAAATTTCTTTTCATAATCGCCTTTTTGACTGCAGCGCTGAAACTTACACCTTGCTCTATTAAATACTTAGCTATTTCTTCATCAACAGCATCACCTAATAAATTTGTACCGCTTTGGGAATTAACGTCAGTAACAACATCTCGAATAATGGAACTATTTTTCTCAAAAATTGACTTTACTTTTTCTGAATCATTTTTGGTAACAGTATCAACAAGATCTTTTATTACAGCATCCACCCTCTTTTTTTTAGCCAACATTTCCTCTAATTCTTCAGAATTCATAAGTATACCTCAACACACACAATCAAAAAAATTATATCCAAATCAGAATTGTTTGTAAAGGATTTTTAGATATTAGCTTGCCCAAAGGTTAATTTATTTTATAATCTTTCTGTATTCTAGAAATTTCAATTAAATGAACTGCTATAAAACTCACGCGTGTAATGAATTAAGGAAGAATGATGTAGAAAAGGAAGTTACTCTCTCTGGGTGGCTGTACCGTAAACGTGACCATGGTAACCTAATCTTTGTTGATTTAAGAGATTTTTATGGAATTACTCAACTGGTATTCAATAATGACAAAGACTTTTTTGATGAAATTTCAAATTTAAAATCAGAAAGTGTGATTACTGTGACAGGAATAGTCAAAGCTAGAACTGAAGATACGGTAAACAGCTCTATTTCCACAGGAGAAATTGAAGTTATAGTTAGTAATTTACAAGTTGAATCGGAAGTTGAGTTCCACTGTGATGAAGAAATAGCAAAAGAAGAAAGGAGTATATTAGCAAGTATCGCCGGTGAGCAAGAATACCCAGAAAACATGAGATTTAAATATCGTTTTCTTGACTTAAGACGTGAAAAAGCCCGTAACAACATTATTCTGCGTTCACAGATCATTTTAGAGCTCAGGAGGCTCATGATAGAGCAAGGATTTTTGGAAATTCAAACTCCAATACTTACTGCCTCTTCTCCTGAAGGTGCACGTGACTACTTAGTGCCAAGCAGACTAAATCCTGGTAAATTCTATGCATTACCACAAGCTCCACAGATTTTTAAGCAGTTGCTTATGGTTTCAGGGTTTGATAAATATTTTCAAATTGCACCTTGTTTTCGTGATGAGGACGCAAGGGCTGACCGTTCTCCTGGGGAGTTTTATCAGCTCGACCTTGAAATGTCTTTTGTGACTCAAGAAGATATATTTCAGGTTATTGAATCTACTTTATATAAAGTGTTCGCGAAATTTTCTCGCAAGTCTGTCGATAAAGATTTTCCACGTATTACATACAAAGAAGCAATGCTCAAATATGGATCTGATAAGCCAGATTTGCGTAATCCATTATTAATTAGCGATGTAACAGAAATTTTCCGTGATTTAGAGTTCAATATTTTCAAAAGCAATATTGAACGCGGTATGGTAGTGAGAGCCATTCCTGCTCCTAAAACAGCAGAGGAACCTCGTAGCTTTTTTGAT
Organism: Wolbachia endosymbiont (group B) of Camptogramma bilineatum; assembly: GCF_947251825.1. Lineage (NCBI taxonomy): Bacteria > Pseudomonadati > Pseudomonadota > Alphaproteobacteria > Rickettsiales > Anaplasmataceae > Wolbachia > Wolbachia endosymbiont (group B) of Camptogramma bilineatum. The sequence continues at coordinate 1,054,376 of NZ_OX366391.1, read as the reverse complement.
AAAAAAATAGAACATGCGCAAAGAGAATTCGGTGCTAAAGGTCTTGGATATATAACGTTCGATAAAGATGGAATTGCAAAAGGACCAATTGCTAAATTCCTTGATGACAATAGGTTAAATTCCATAAAAGAAATAACAAATATAGAACCTGGAGATAGTGTGTTTTTTGCTTCTGACAAAGAGAATGAGGCAGCAACAATTGCAGGGAAAGTGCGTATTCTTTTGGGATCAGAACTAGGTCTTATAGATGACAATATCTTCAAATTCTGTTGGGTGATTGATTTTCCTTACTTTGCGTATGACGATAAAAGTAAAAAAATTGATTTCTTTCATAATCCATTTTCTATGCCACGTGGTGGCTTGAAAGATTTAGAAGAAAAGAATCCACTGGATATCCTTGCTTACCAATATGATCTTGTTTGCAATGGAATAGAGCTGTCAAGTGGAGCAATTCGTAATAACAAACTAGATATTATGTACAGAGCTTTTGCCATTGCAGGCTACAGTAAAGAGGAAGTTGATACAAAATTCGGTGCGCTCGTGCGTGCATTTAGGTTTGGACTGCCACCTCATGGTGGAATAGCACCAGGGGTTGATAGAATGGTTATGCTGCTTGCTGATGAGCCGAACATTCGTGAAGTAATCTGTTTTCCTATGAATCAGCAAGGTGAAGATGTTCTAATGGGTGCTCCTTCTAAAGTAGAGGATAAGCATTTACGTGAGTTGTCTTTAAAGGTTGTTGAATAAAAATTTTTATAGCGGAGTGTGGTAAACTGGAAGTTATGAACAATATTCAAAAAGCAATACTATCAAGCATAATCTGCAATATGATTATATGGTATGAAGTAACTCTGTTTGGAGTTTTAACGCATATAATAAGCAACGTTTTTTTTCCTTCAGAAAGTGATTATTTAAGCACAATCAAATTTCTTGGCAGTTTTGCAATTGGATTTGGATTTAGACCACTTGGTGCATTTATTTTTGGTTACATTGGAGATAAATACGGCAGAAGGAAAATTTTGCTGACTTCCGTAATATTAGCTTCGATATCATCTACTGCAATTGCGATTATACCAAGCTTTAAAGAAATAGGAATATTTTCTCCTATACTGCTTCTGCTTTGTAGAATAACACAAGGAATGGCAGCAGGTGGAGAAACAAGTATCAATTCAGCTTTTTTAATAGAGCATTCAAGCGACAAAAAAAATCTAGGCTTTTTAGGTAGCATGAAAGCTTTTAGTGGTGCTCTTGGTTCTATTACATGCTTTGTAATGATAGCTGTTTGCAAAAAGTTTACAGGTGAAAATTATGAAATTTGGGGCTGGAGGTTGCTCTTCTATTTCTGCTCTGTTATGGGTGTAATAGGCTTTTTAATAAGGTACATAATGGAAGAGAGTCTAGCATATAAAACTCATGACCAAAATAAAAGCTTATCTAATTCTCCCTTTTTAGAATTAATCAAGAATTATAAAAGAGCATTTGTGATAGCAATTGGACTTGGCATTGCTCAAAACGCAATTGTTTATTCAGTAATCATGTTTTACAACATATCTGTAAAAGAGCTTATTCTTTCAGATATTGATATTAAAAATGTAGTAAGGATTATGGTTGAAATTACATTTGGGACGTCTGCAGTGCTGTTTGCAATACTGTCTGATAAAGTTGGAAGAAAAAACGTGATCATCCCTACGTTATTAGCTTTAGCTTGTGTCAGTTTGCCGGCACTTTCACTATTATCATATGATAACCACTATATTGTAACGCTCACTTTTCTATTAATAAGTGTGCCGATAGGCGCATCTTTTGGAATATATAATTCTCTCGCCTGCGAGTTATTTCCAACAAAAGTTAGATGCACTGGCTTTAGCCTAGCACATAACATATCTGCAGGTATTTTTGGTGGTCTTTCTCCATCGATATGCATGTGGCTTATAGAAAAAACTGAAACAAAACTTGCAGCAGGCATTTATCTTACTATCTGTGCATTAATTAGCCTAATATCTGTACTTCAAATTAAAGCCAAAGATAGAAAAGTTGATTGGTGAAATCGTTTTAGTTGAAAGATAGCACTTCAATAGATTTTTCGATATGCCTAGGGATAGGAGCAGTAATAGTGATTTCTTTATTATTTGGCAATTTTAAAGATAAAGAATGCGAATGAAGGTGGATCTGATTTACTACCCCATCAATAAAAGCTTTTTTACCACCATATTTACCATCACCAAGAATAGGACAATTTATATGAGCTAAATGTGCACGTAACTGATGAGTTCTACCCGTAATTGGTTGTAATTTTAAATAAGCTGTATTGTGTTTTAGCTTTGCTATAGTTGAAAAATGTGTAGTGGCATTTTGAGGTGAATCTTCATCAACGACCACTTTTTCTTGCCCTGAAATATATTTTTTCACCAACGGATAGTCTATTGTTCCATTATCTTTGCTTGGTATACCAGAAGTCAATGCTAGGTAAGTTTTTTTTATTCTCCGTCCTTTAAATTCTTCCATAAGATATCTTGCAACACTAGCATTGCGTGCGAATATTATTACTCCACTTGTATCTCTATCAAGTCTATGGACAATTTTGAATATTTTCCCTTCTCTTATTTGATCAAGCAAATCACTAATGCTAATTTTTACCTTTATGCCGCCTTGAACAATGACCCCTGCGGGTTTGTTTATAGCTAGTATATATTCGTCTTCATATAATATGTTCTCTCTTAGTAGATTCACTAACTTTTCATTATATTTGCAGTCAGAATTAGTGTTCTCAATATAGTCTAAGTATCTTATCATTATAGTTTGCCCAGAGCTTACCCTATCGCTGGATTTTGCCGTGCAATTATCAACCTTGATTAATCCTTTCCTTAAAGACTTCTCAATTGCAGATTGTTTCAAATTGGGAAAAATTCTTCTGATGTACCTATCGAGCCTAACGTTATTGTCTTCTACTAATATAGTTTTGATACCTTCTGACATCTTACTTATAAAAATTTTATTGTGTAAACTAAAATCTAACATAGCTAATGTACTCCTCAGTTTCAGCTACTTGCATCGAGTGCTACGTGCTGGAATTTAGAGGATTATTTAACTATTTATAACAGCTTCATATTTTCCTACAGCTGAGTAAAGTGGTAACAATGATAGTTTCTCGATCATAGAGAGGTGAGTATTAGGCTCTTTAGTACTAGGGCCTGGACACGCTTCAGTGTTAGGTCCTAACTTCATACACTCAATGCCGTTAGCTAAAGATGTTACTCTTCCTACATTAACATTTTTAGTGCGATATGACCACCTGCAAGGACTATGTAATATTTGTTCTTTTACTCCATCCATTTTAGCTGGACACGCTTTAGTGTTAGTTCCTAACTGCATACATTTAATGGGGTCAGTTATAAGTACTACTCCTTTTTCATTAAGTTTAGCGTTATACTGTAATTGTTCAATTTGATTAGCTTGATCTCTTATCATAAATTCAAAGCTGATAGATAGATGTAATTCTATTTCTCTCAACATATGTGATGCTATGTGTTGCACCATATGTGAATCTGTGTGTTGCACTGTCATTAATGCTTTGTTTCTGAGTATACTTAATTCTAAGTTAAGCCGCGTAAGTATATCTAGTGCTCTTTTTTCTGCTTCTATTAGAAGATTACTTATACCTTGACGTTCAGCTAAATCTTTTACAGTTTCACCGCAGTGATCAGGCAATGAAGTTTTTGCGCAATAAAATAGTAAGGTCATTACTACTATCCAGTGTCTACGTTCGATAGCATAACTTAAAGGACATTCGCCTGAGTTATTCTGTGCATTAACATTTGCTCCATATGAAATTAAGGTCATTACTACTTTCGGATGGTTATACTTGGCAGCTTTATGTAAAGCAGTTGATCCTAAATCGTCACTTGCATTAACATTTACTCCAGCTTCTAATAAAGCACATACCATTAGTATATTACCATTTCTGGAAGCATAACGTAAAAGATCAGTTTCCACCAATTTTATCACATCCTTACATATTTCAAGTTGTATCATAGTATTTACTGCTTTTAGAAAATTATATGGATGAATAGAAAATAATATTTTCTGTGGATCATTCGTCTCAATATTTGCTCCATTGGCTATTAGACAATTCATTACTTCTATATTGCCTCTTGCAGCAGCACAATTAAAAGGAGTCCATCCCCATGCATCCTTATAGTTAACCTCTGCTCCATAGTTTATTAAGAGCTCTACTGCTTCCACATTATCATTCGTAGCAGCAATATGTAAGGGAGATCGCCCAATTAACATATCCTCTATATCAACACTTGCTCTATATCGTAATATGGCCTGTAATAGGCTCCCTAATATTGATGTATTATTCCTTGCAGCAGCCCAATATAAAGGAGTCCATCCAAATACATCCACTGTCTCAATATTTTCGTCAATATTCTTATCGTTTTGTATTATACAATCCACCATTGCTTCATCAACATTTGCAACAGCAATATGTAAAGGAGTAAGTTTAAGCGCCCCATTCTTCTTAACATCTGCTCCACTATTCATTAAGAACTTTACTACTTCTTTATGGCTATTCCTGGCAGCCTCATATAAAGCAGTCAATCTCGCTAGATCCTCTGCATTAACATCTGCATTATTTTTTACTAAGATTTTTGTTATTTCTATATCTCCATTTACAGCTGGCTGATATAAAGTAGTCCGTTGAGATGAATCCAACTGATTAACATTTGCCCCTTCTTCTATTAGCTTGCGTGCTACTTCTGTGTTCCTATTTTCAACAGCCCAATGTAAAGCAGTCCATTCGGAAAACGGACTTGGTGCATTAATATCGATTCCTTTTACTTTAAGCATAGAATTGATTAAATTGTTCAGCTTAAAATCAATAGCTAAATATAATAACGTGTATGAAAAGCGTTCATGCAAACAATCTATTTCAAACCAATAATTTATATTAAACTCATTTTCTTCCCACTCTTTATACACATTTCCACTTTCTTTCTTTAGTCTATTTAGTGTTTCTAGTATCTTTTGTGTATCTAGCATCACTGGTACCTTTTCTGAGATCTTTCGTGCATTTAGCACATCCTCTAGCGCCACTGCTTTTGGTTCTTCTGATGTCTCTTGTACACCTAACTTTTTTAGCATTCTTTTTACCATCTGTTGCGCATTTGATACCCTTGACTCCTTTAGTATCTTTTTTGCTTCTTCTTTTGTCTGCGGTACATTTACCACCTTTAGTCTCTTTTTTGATGGCTCTTGTGTCTCTTTTACTCTTGGAATCTTGCTTGATACTTCTAATCCATGCGATATCTCTTCTAACATTCTTGATGTTTCTGCTTGCCCTAGTATCTTTACTTCCTTTAATAGCTCTTTTATTCTTTCAATTACATTGTCTTTACTTAAATTTACCTCTTGATCAATTACACCTAATATTATGTTCCACTGTTCATATGTCATTACCATAGCTTTACCTCATACTACAGAGTATTTTTTGATGCTATATATTATGGTAGAATAGTCAACGCATTTTCCATAGCGTAACTTGAGAGTCTAAAAGGACTGTTATTAACTTACAGAAAACCAAGCTTGCCTGAAACCACTTAATTGATTATAATCATAAGTTTTAAGGCAGTAAAATGACAGCTTTTTTTCCTTTGGTTATTTTTTTAATCTTATACCTTGGAAGTGGTGTCTATTTTTCCTTTATTGGAATTGATAATCCGCTTCGCCAAGTTTCACCGGTAATTTGCCTACTACCGGCGCTATTTTTTGCTGTTGCATGCAGTGCAGGTAAAATTCAACGTAACATCGATACTGTCATCGAGGGTATGGGCGATAAAAACACCCTTACTATGTGTTTAACTTTTCTATTTTCTGGAGCATTTTCTGTGGTGACTCAATCAATTGGTAGTGCAGATACTGTTGCTGATTTAATTCTCAATTTCCTTCCAGCAAGATTACTACTGCCTGGAGTATTTTTGGCTTCCGCTTTTATATCAACTGCAATTGGTACGTCTATGGGAGTTGTTGTATTAATGGTACCAATAGCTGTTAACTTAGCAAAAAGTGGGGCTTTTGGTCTTGAAATAGGAACTGCAACTGTAGTTGGAGGTGCCGTATTTGGTGATAATCTTTCAATGATATCTGACACTACTATTGCATCTGTTTCTTCACAGGGGGCCACGATAAAGGATAAACTTAAAGTGAATTCTAAAGTAGCATTTGTTGCCAGCATTATAACGCTTGTCTATCTGGCAATTATGGCAGATAGTACAAAAATTATTCCTACATCAAATTTAGATTATTTATCAGTAATAAAGATTATTCCTTATATTTCTTTAATAATCATGGGGTTATTTGAAGTTACTACTTTAGTAACAATAACTATAAATATAATTGTTGCTAGTGTATTAGGGATGACTTTTTTTGACTATACTATCATTCAACTCTCTCATGACATATATGACGGTTTCAAAAAAGTAAACGAGATAGTGATATTTGCTCTATTTATTGGCGGATTGAGTCATATAATGTACAAGCAGGGTCAAAAGGCATTACACAAACTTATCGATGAAAGCAATATCACAAAAACTAAAGCTGAATTTGTAATAGCGGGCATAGCATCTATGTTTACTGTTTTAGTTGCTAATAATACCATTGCTATTTTATTAAGTGGCGATATTGCAAAAAGGCTCGCGCAAAAGCATAATATTCCGTCATACCGTAGTGCATACTTGTTAGACATTTTTGCTTGCGTTACAAAAGGCATTTTGCCTTATGGTTCCCAGCTGCTGCTAGCAGGTAGCATTGCTTCTGTCTCACCTATTTCTTTGTTAACACAAGTGTATTACTGCTTTATTTTAGCAGCAGTTACAGTAGGTGAAATAATCATCAATGGCAGACGTTGCGCGGCTACAACTTAATGTACGAAGATTTCTCTTCATATTACATTTTTGTGCCCATAAGAAACGAGTTGCCATTTTCATCAGCTACTTGGATAATAGATATATTCACAAAATTGTTCCATTTTTCTCAATAGGTTTTGGTTTTCTTTTCCCCTTATTAGCAGAGCATAAAACTTAGCTTTTTAATAAATCTCATTTTAACTCCAATACACTAACTATGAAACAATCTATATTGCCATCAAAAACGGAATTTATATTGCCAACTTCATGTCCAGTCCTTAAATCCTTTACCATTTGATACGGATGCATAACATACGATCTGATCTGACTGCCCCAACCTATATCGCATTTCTTGCCATATTCTTCGGCCATTTTCTGTTCTTTTTTTTCCAATTCAATTTGATATAAACGTCCTTTAAGTAGTTTAAGTGCTTCATCTTTATTTTTATGTTGAGAACGACCATTTTGGCATTGAGCTACAACGCCTGTTGGAATATGCGTAATACGTACCGCGCTTTCAGTCTTATTTACATGCTGACCACCTGCTCCAGAAGCACGGTAAGTGTCGATCTTTAAATCCTTTTCATCCACAACAATATCTATTGAATCTTCAATCACTGGAGTTACTCCTACACTTGCAAAACTGGTATGACGTTTACCATTTGCATCAAATGGTGATATTCTAACCAATCTATGAACTCCACTTTCGCTTTTTGCCCACCCGTAAGCTTTTTCTCCGATGATCTTTATTGTTGTAGATTTTATACCAACTGCATCACCATCTAATTTTTCTACAACTTCAACTTTAAAATTGTGATAAATTTCTGCCCATCTTGTATACATGCGCATGAGCATCTCAGTCCAATCATTGCTCTCTGTTCCACCAGCTCCTGAGTGGATTTCTAAAAAGCAGTTATTGTTATCTGCTTCACCAGTAAATAAGGATTCTGTCTCTTTAAGTTTGATTAATTTCTCTAGCTTTACTAACTCACCTTTAACTTCAGAAAAAAATTCTTCATCATTCTCATCAATAGCAGATTTTATCAAGCTGATAGAATCGTTGTAATCGCTTTCTAGCTTTGAAAACAATTCTATGTCATGCTTAATTTTAGAGCGTTCTTTTAAAATTTCTTGTGCTTTTTGATTGTCTTGCCACAGATTATCATTCAACGCTTGAGAATCCAGCTCTTCAAGACGCAACTTCAATTTTTCTATGTCAAAGACACCTCCTGATAAGAGAAATACTTTTATTTAAGCCTTGAAAGTATTCAAGGATTTCTGGATGGGTTTTCATTATACTTTAGACTTTAATATATTTATTATCACTAACAATAACAGCAAACAAAATAGAAATTTAACCATATAATAGTTAATTCAAAATAATTTTATTATACTTGAATGTTCAATAAAATCAAGTGTGTGTATTTATTAAAAAAATAAGGTAAAGTAATGAATATTAAAACAAGTTCTCATTATGGTTTAGACAAAAAGGCTATTGATGATTTAATAGAGTCTCTTGATAATCAAGAATTAGAGAATGTTCGTAATATTGTAAAAACGATAGATAGCGTTCAGTTAGCTTATTTTTTATCTACTTCGATCAGTGATCACAGGGAGAAATTAGTTAATATCCTCGATCAACATTTGTTAAGTGATGCCTTAGTACATGTAGTACCAGATTTACAAGTAGAGATCATAGAAATATTGGGAATAGAAAATACAGCAAAGTTACTAATGCTTCTTGATATAGAAGACATAGTAGCTATAGTGAAAGATTTAGATAGAAAGTCTATAGAAAATATACTTAACTACTTACCCAATGCAACTCAAAAATTAGTAGAGGAATTGTTATCATACCCAGAAGAAAGTGCAGGAAGGTTGATACATAAAAATATGGTTATAGCTCCATATTATTGGACGATAAATCAGCTAATGGAATTCTTACGCAACTATAAAAAAATACCAGAAACATTTTATCAAATTTTCATCATTAACTCAAAATTAGAACCCATAGGCATTTTCAACTTAAATAAGGTAATATCTCACTCAGGAGAAACAATAATAAAAGAGATAATGAGTCAAGATATAAAAATAATTAAAACTGGAATGGACCAAGAAGAAGTAGCAAGAATATTTAAAGATTACGCTCTATTATCAGCTCCAGTAGTAAATAAGAATGGTAAAATTATAGGTGTAATCCTTATTGAAGATGTAATCAAAATTGTTCAACAAGAAGCAGAAGAGGATGTGCTTAAAATAAGCGGTGTATCATCTAAATCTGATATAAATGCTCCTATACATAAAACTATAATTAAAAGGCTACCTTGGTTATTATTTAACCTCTTAGCTGCAACAATATGTTCTATAGTAGTTGGCTTTTTCGATAACGTAATAGAAAGTTTTATAGTACTGCCAATAATTATGCCAATAATTGCATCAACGAGCGGAAATGCAGGATCCCAAACAGTAACACTAACTATCCGGGCAATCGCAACAAAATATCTAACTGAGCAAAATGCAAAAAGAATACTGATGAAAGAATTTTTAATAGGTCTTATAAATGGAGTGATTTTATCTACAATTTCACTCGTAGTATTAGCAATAAGGTTCCATAGTTTAAAAGTAGAGATCATTTTCGTAGTTTCCATGATTGCAATGTCGATCATTGCAACATTTATCGGCACTTTTATTCCTATAATGCTTCATCGTTTAAGATCCGATCCTGCTGTTTCGTCTTCAATTCTAACATCAGCAACAACTGATATTCTCTCAGCTCTTATATTTTTTGGTCTAGCCACGATCTTTTTATTAAATAGCTGAATCTTGCTATATAAAAATTGCTTTACAAGCTTTAACTGCCACGTTATCATTACTCACAGGTGCATTGAAGAAGAAAATAAGAGTCGATAAAGAAATAAAAGTACATGAAACTGAGCTGCTTTAGTTTTAAAATAAAATGCTAGAATATGCAAAAAAGTCCTTGCTCTGCTAAATCTTTTTAGCTATAGTACAATTTAATGTAATCAATATGTGGGGTATGGTGTTAGATGCACTGTATTATGTATGTCATTCGGAAAGCAATACTAGCTTTTTTAGGCATATATCTAGTTTAGTAAGAAATAAAAAGAAAAACACACTGTTACTCAGCAATTAAAGTTACTTAGGGTTACTATAAACTTTCTACAGTAAATTGCTTTGGTACAACTGCATAAGAATCAAATGTTGAAACCAATCTTCAGAAAAGAGGTTTACGACAAAACAATCAAAATATGAATATTAAAATATAGGGGGCTTTATGTTAGGTAAAGAAAATACAAAGGGACAAGTAATAGATAATCAAATGGATTATGTAGATGATGAGTCAACAATAGGAGCAAAAGGAGGTCTTAATCATGAAGATAGATCATCTAGTGAAGAACTTCAGCGTGGACGAAGTCAAGAGAGCCCTAGAGTAACAAGATCTTCATCTATAGGCAGCAGTAGTACATCGACTGATGATGAAGAAATGTTTAGCTGTATAAGCATTACAAGTGATGAAATAGTGAAAAAAGCAACTTTTTTTTTGTTAAGACTTTTGTTAAAGAATTCGAGGAAAAATTATCTAAATATTTTGAGGAGGCAGAACCAGATTCAAATATACAAAAAATAAGCAAAGCTTCAGCCAGCTTTAGTTCTTTTTTGAATAATACTATTCCAGCAAGTCCACTAAAATTATTTAGTGTTAAAGTTAATGAGAGTATCAATCATTGTGTTACAGGAAAACGGCATAAGAAAGGAGCGAAAAATATTTTTACAATAACTACGCCTTGCTACAAAGCTGAAATGAGAGATATTTTAGTAAAAGCTGGCTTAGAAATTTTTCACAGGTTTGAGGTACCATTCATAAAAGTTGTAGATATCAATCCCTCTTTTTATCATAGGAAAGTTAAGAAGTTAGCAATAGATGCTGTACATAGAACAATGAATTACCTTTTAACTTCTGAGGAACAAGACTTTTCTGTTGATCTTATAACACAAGGTGTTGTTCTAGGTAAGTCAAAAAAGAAAGGATATTTTACGCGTCCTGGATATGAAGTAAAAGATGAGCAAAGTGGTGAAAGTTTAGTAACCTCAGAATTGTATGAATGGGTAGGAATAAAGAAAAAAGAAGAAGATGAAACTGTTAATTATTATCAATATAATTCTGAGGAACATAATCTAGAGGAATATAACTGTGCTGAAAAATACGGCTATCGGCTTCCCTTTGAATGGGAGTTAAGAAAGTGGGAGGAGGTAAAACAAAAGTATGTATCTAGTGAAGTACCCATAGAAAGATATGTGTATATTTTAAATGATGAAAAAAAAGAAGAATTAGCTCGTTTTATATTAAAGGAGATTAATGAACAAGATCCTGTGAAAAGGAAAGATATAGAAGATGTAAAAGAACATCTTAGAAAGCAAGATGAAGATAGGCGTCAATTTTCCTATAGTTTTGGCAAGACACCAGAAAATTTCATTGAAAGAAAAGAGGTGGTAAAAAATTTGAACCTAAGGTTACATAGTAGTAGTCAAGAAGTAAAAATGTCACGAGTAGTCTTAATTAGTGGGAGTCTGGAATAGGAAAAAGCGAACTTGCTAGAGGCTATGGGTTTAGTGAAAGGCGTAAGGCTACTTGGGCAAGGATTATGTGGATAGATGCCTCGTCATGTACCAATCTTTCAAATTCATTTCATGGGTTGGCTGAAAGGTTAGGGGTTTCTAGAAAAAGTGAGCAAAGGAGAGAGAGAAACATTAAATCTATTGTCGAGGATGTATATGAGTATCTTCAAGACACAAAAAGTTTGTTTGTTTTCGATGATGCTAGTAGTTATAAGGAGATTGAGAATTTTTTACCATCCAGCTTCCCTGTTTTTTCTAATAGAGAAAAACCTTACGTTTTAATTACTTCTCCTAACAAGAATTGGAAAGAAGAAATAGAAGATATAGAAGAAATAAAGTTGGGTAATTTAAAAAAAGAAGAAGCCGAGGAATTTACTCGAAAAGCCTTAGGGGAAGATGAATCACAAGGTAAATCTATATCAGAGTTAATAGAAGAGTTTAATTGTTTTCCATTAGATTTGAAAGCAGCAACATCATGCATTAAACAAAAAGGTCTTAGTATTAGAGAATATCTGGAGGAATATAGAGTAGCTCAGCAATCAAAACCTGATTTTTTGGAGACACAAGTTGTTAATAAAAAATCTTTTAAAGCTTTGAAGATTAACATTGATAAAATAAAAGAAGAAAAAAATGTTGGGCAGCAAGCGTATGTTATTTTAGTATTCATGGCTTACCTGGACCCTAATCAAATTAATACAAAAGAAATTTTTTTCAAGGGGGAATCAAAAGAAAATCAACAAAGGGTTTTGGATGCACTTGATCTACTTAATCAGTTCTCATTGATTGGATTAGAGAAAGGGATAGCAAAAATTCATCAAGAAGTACAAAAAATTATAAGGTTAGAGCAAAGAAAAGAAAAAAGAGAAGAAGAATTTTTAAGAAAAATAATGACATCATTGATGAATAATAACTGTAAAAATGTAAGCCATATCATATCCATTTGGAATTATGCAAGTGAATATAAAAAGTTAGTTAATGAATTTATTGAATCTGATTATTATGGAATTAATATCTTACATTTTCTGGCCATAGATGATAATGAAGAAGTTATTAAGCTTATATTCGAGAATGTAGATCTAAGTAAATTAAGTAAAATTGTTAATATCGGTGATAAAGATGGATCTACTCCTTTAGAATATGCTGTTATATATGGTCACTTAGCGTTAGTTAAATACTTTATAGGAAAAGGGGCTGATTTTAAGGTAAATGATGACCCGAGCCTTACCCTTTTAGACTGTTCTGCTCTCCATAATCGACTGGAAATAGTTAGGTATTTTATTGATAACGAATATTTTCAGTTTGATAGTACTGTTTTATACTATGCTATTGAAAATAATTGCTTAGAGGTCGTTAGATACTTTATAGAGGAAAAAAAGATTTATATAAATTTAAAGGACGGAGAAGGTAAAGGTTATTTGCACTATGCTGTTGAACATAATTCCTTAGAGATTTTTGAGTACCTTTTAGCGTACGGGGCTACAGTAGATTTACAGGATAAAAAGGGTATGACTCCTTTGCATTTTGCTGCTAAAAATGGTAGATTAAGCATGCTTAAATCCCTTATAAAGAAAAAAGCTGTAATAGAGGTACCGAACAAAGATGCTATGACTCCTTTGCATTTTGCTGCTATATATGGTTACCTAGGAATTGTTCGCTACCTTGTAGGTCATGGAGCTGGTATAAATCTAAAGGATAAGAATGGTATGACTCCTTTGCATTTTGCTGCTATGTATGGTTACCTAGGAATTGTTCGCTACCTTGTAGAGCATGGAGCTGATATAAATTTACAGAATGAAGATCATATGACTCCTTTGCACCTTGCTGATATATATGGTCACTCAAGCACTGTTCGCTACCTTGTAATGAATAACGTTAATACGAATCTAGAGGATATTAGTAATAATATTCCTCAGAACTACGATGTTAAGTTTCATTGCTACGACAGCGCTAGGTGCCTTTTTTCTTTAGAACAAGGAGCTAATGTAAAACTTGAACTCAACGATGATTTGTACCATTATACTACCAATTATTACCCAAGTAGTATTTGTTGCTATCAACCTCAATCTATTGTGTACTCAGCTCCATACTTAAAAACACAATCACATAAAAGAAACCTAGAGACATTTGATGAACATACACTACCTAAAAAAAGAAAATTAGAAAATATAGTGAAGCATTGCAATTTGAAGATAAAAGCACGGTTAACTTAACTCATAGGTCACCTATATCTTCATTTAACAGCGTCTCTGTACAACCTGCAAACAAGGACTTAAGACTATAATTTTACAGTAAGCTATTTAATTTTATGAGGGGAATTTCAAAAAAACAGAGAAATAAAGTAATAAATTGATATAAATTCGCGTAGAACAAGTGGTAGACCATACGATTCCAAAGAAAACACTTCTCACAGCCCTTGGTTTTGAGCGCTGGAAATGGTTGTTTTATTAAATTCTTAATAAGAAGATATATTAAATTAATAATAGCTCATTTGGAAATAGTAAAGAAGAATCGAGTAAACTTATAGCAAGTTTGACTGAATAGTAAAAAATCGACATTTATGATAAAATATATTAATATCAAATATTAATATATAAATGAGTAATTTATGAAACAAATAGAACAACGAGAATTATATAAAAATCTCTCTAATGCATCTAGAGAACCAAATTCCGAGGAATTCATAAGGTTAATAAAAGATAACAAAGTAGATGTTAATGCAAAATACGACTGTGGCGAAACTCTTTTACATGTGGCTGCTAAGAATTATAACTGGACAAAGACAGCTAAAATTCTAATAGCAGAAGGTGCTGATGTTAATATAGTAGATTTTTTCGAACAGACTCCTTTACATGTGGCTGCTAAGTATAACCACATAAATATAGCTAAAATTCTAATAGCAGAAGGTGCTGATGTTAATATGGTAGATTTTTGCAAACAGACTCCTTTACATGTGGCTGTTGAAAATAACAGTATAGAAACAGTAAGAGCTTTAATAAAAAGAGGGGCTAATATTTATGTGGAAGATGAGCTTAATAGAATGCCTCTTCACCATGCTGTTAAAAATAGTTCTGCAGAATTAGTAAAAGCTATGATAGAAGAAGGTGTTGATATTAATCGAGTGAATGGAAGTCGCATGACTCCTTCTTTTTACATTAGTGAATATTTAGGTGCAGAGACTTGTAAGACTATACTAAGCCACATAGCAAGACTAGAAGTTGCTGGCTTGTATGTGGATTCAAGAAATTTAGAAGAAAAAGATAAACGTATAAGCGCTTCGCGTGAGAGAGATAACGATTATTCTCAGCAGCTTCAAAACTGTAGAAAAGAAGTCAAAAAAATTGGAAAAGAAAGTCAGAAACTACATTCCTTTTTGAAAGAAAGTGATATTAATGAACTAATTAGTATGTGGGAAAGGAATGCAGACATAAAGAATCAGATTGATAATCATGATAACCTAAAGAAGCAATATCCAGAATATGCTCATATTTTAATTAATAAGGCTAATGAGGTTAATAAAGTGAAAAAAGAAATTTTCCTTCATAACCATAGACCATTGATTGATGTTTTATCAGAAAATTATAAAGAAGATTTTCAAAAAATGTCATTTGCTGGCATAAAAAACTCTCTTATGTCTCATAATAATGATTATAGTTATATTCAACAAGAAACGGGAGTAACTTTGATTAATTGTTTAGATTTTGAAGATGTGAAAGAAAGGCATGTGCCTAAGCTTAAAGTAAGGGTATTTGCAGAAATGATTAAAAACAAAGGTGTAAACAGCAATCTTCATCACCCACACACTGAACAAACTCAAGGAGCTAGTCAGTCTCTTAATTAAAGAGGGATACATGGAGACCTGCTGCAAAAACAAAAAGAGGTGTTTCTCACTTGTATAAAGTATTTTTAAACGTGATTTTTTAATATCATAATTACTATGAAAACTGGGGCTTTCCTTTTGCAGCAGTTCTTGAGTTCCAGCAACAGACCAATCCATCCCAAAACGAACTCTTCTCTCACTAGCCAGTTTTAGTTGTTGGGAATGGTTGTTTTATTTAAATTTTTAGTAATATATACTATTAAGTCAGTATTAATTCGTTAAGAACTTTCATTAAAGATTATCAAAAAAACTTCTAAACAGGGATTGACAAGTTTTAGAGATGGAGTATTTTATGAAAAGTATATTGAGCTATTAATTTTTTATGTATAATAAATATGATAGTGAAAATATTTTTCTTTATATTATGAGGTAGCTGTTTTATTCAGAAAAAGATTTTTTTCTTACTTTGAAATTGAGTGGTTTTTATCGAGGGTTAAATGATTAATGAATTATTTGCTGCTGTACGTAGTGGAGATGCTAATCAAGTTGCGGATCTTATCAATAAAGGGGATGATGTTAATGCCAGGGACAATAGAGGCAATACTCCTCTACATTTAGCTGTTCTTGCAGATAAATTACAGGTAGTAGAAAAGCTTATAGAGAGAGGAGCTGATATTAATGCTAAGAATAATCATGGCGCTACTCCTCTGCACTGGGCTGCTCTTAATCAGAATGTCAGTATAGTAGAAAAGCTTATAGAGAAAGGGGCTAATGTTAATGAGAAGAATAAATATGACAATGTCCCTCTGCACTATGCTGCTTTTTTTAATGGTTGCTTAGGTACAGCAGAAAAGCTTATAGAGAAAGGAGCCAATGTTAATGCTAAGAACAATGATGGCTCTACTCCTCTGCACTGGGCTGCTCTTCATGATAATTTACAAGTAGCTGGTCTTTTTATAAATAAGCGTGCTAATGTTAACGCTAAAGATGAGAATGGTTGGACACCTTTGCATACTGCAGCTGCTCGTGGCAATTTGGGTGTAGTTAAGCTCATTCTTGATAAAAGTGATTATGTTGATGCTAGAGGAGCTTTAGCCGTAGCAAATACGCTTAATGAAGAAAACAGCTTAGAAATACGAAACCTTCTAGAAGAAAGAATAAGAAGAAATGAAGAAATCACCCAACATCTTAACTTGCAAGAAGAAAGCAGCTCCCTATCAACACGTGTCCATAATCGCCTCAGTATTGCACAAGAAGATGAAAATTCGTTGCAAAATGATAAGATAGGTCCTGATAAAATAGGAGTTACAAGCGGAACAAGTAAGCCATCTTCATTTATCAATATTTTTGCTTACACTACGGTAGATACTATTAAAGGTATTTTTTAGTTTGTTTCTTCTCCTTTTAAGGCAGCTATAAGTATGGAACCTTCTAAAGCTATTACAGTTCAAGGTATTGATAACAACGGTATACTTCTTTTATTAGATGTATTTATAAGGAAAATCACAGGTCAGAATTATATTTCCACAGTAGTTCAGTCTATATCACCATTAGAAGCACAGGGCTATGCATTAAATATTATAGAGGAATTTGAGAAAGTAGTAGAGCAAGCTGCATTAAAAATTGGGATATCAATGCATCGGTTAAATATTGATTGTGTAGAAATGCAGAAAGAGGTTACTGCAAAAATCACGGGTGGTAAGTTTAATGACATTTCAGGAGTTTTAAACTCATATGTAGAGCAAGCATGCCACGATAGAGAAACAGGTAAGTTAAGTCCAAAGAAGTTTAACAAATTTATGGTTGTATTTAATAAGGAACTAGATTTAATAGTAAATCAATCAATAGAGCAGATATTACACAATAGAGATAGTACATTAGAAGTTGAAGAACAGCAAATAAACTTAGAGCCTCAAAGTTATTTAAGTAATACTTCTGTTCAAGGTCATTTAATTCAGGATAGAGGTTTAATAAATCATGGTAAGGCTTAATTCCTTAGCTTTTTGATTTCATCTAGTAAAAGGTCGGTAATTTGATCTTATAACATCAATGGGCACACCAGCCTTTGTTTTGTATGCATTCAAGCAATGTGTGACTATTACGCCACCTAAAAAAATAATCATACACTGTCTTCCATAGAGGAAAATCTTTTGCTCTACTGGCAAATACCTTTCATTATGTATTGTATAACATTAATAATTGCTTATTTTGTGCTTTCTTGGCCACACCTTGTGCAACTCTTGGCTCAAGAAATTTCCATTCTTTGTCACTTACATCACCTGGATATATTTTTTACTGATCCTATCATATTATCTTCCTGATTTCCTTTCAAGATATGTTCTAAAAAGTAGAATCCGTTCAGCAGGGTGACAAAATAAGATAGAAAAGACAGCCATAGAAATAAATGGTGTCATTTCAATATGATGCTTTCTCTGTCATCCCAGTACTTGACACTGGAATGACAACATTTTTGCTTCGATATTTACACATTAGCCATGCATCTGAACGGATACAAAAGTAGAATTTAGAATTCTATCTAAAAGGATACCGAAAAAGAGCAGGAGTCCTATCTGGGAATTATTTTTAAATATGGACATGCATTGATTAGAATCGTCTGGATTGAAATTTTTGTGTTGGTGGTGAAATATGAATCCTATGGCAAGTAAAGCAATATAAAAGATGTTATTTAATGATGATAGTATACCAGCGTACAACCATGCCATTAAGGCTATTAAATAAAATCTTTTCAACCAAGATTTTGTTGTATTGCCAAAATATAATGCAGTAGATTTCATTCCTAATTTCTCATCATCTTTTTTATCTTGATGAGCGTATATAGTATCATAACTAAGCGTCCAAAAGACGCATCCTATATAAAATAGCAAGGATTCTATGCTAATCTGGTTTGTTATTGCTGCTGAACCCATGAGTGATCCCATGTTGAAAGTAAACCCTAAAAACAATTGTGGCCACCAAACGTAACGCTTTAGCAAGGGATAGATAACTATCATGCACATTGAAATTATTCCAAGTATAAGAGTAGTTTTATTGGTTAATAATAAGATTACCAGGGCAATAGACAGTAACAGTGAAAGTAAAGCCAAAGCCTGCTTTATGTTTAATGCACCACTTGCAAGTGGCCTATATTTTGTTCGTTCAACATGTGCATCTATTTCTCTATCGAAGATATCATTGATTATGCACCCTGCGGGTCTCATTAAAAATGCACCTATAGTAAACAAAACAAGGAGAAAAAGAGCCTGATACGATAGAGAAGTTGAGGCTAAAAGAATGCCGCTTAAGCTAGAAAATAGCACAAGCCATAAACCTGTTAAACTGTGTATTCTCATTAATGAGAAATAATGGTTGAAATACATTAATTAAGTGTGATTATGTAATATTTTGCTTACATTGACAAAATTATCGAATGCTAAATCAGGCTTAAAAACTAACTCAGGTATAAATCGCAAATCAACATAACACAATATAGATTTACGTATTGACCATGCAGATTGGTTCATTTCATTAACAACAGTGCTGATATCATCATTATCATTTTGGATGTTCAATGAAGATAACACAATATATACATCTGCTTTCTTCAAATCTTTGCTTAGCTTTACATCAGATACTACTACTTTTTCATTAAGCACATTACTTTCCATTAAGACTTTTGATATTGCCCTATGTAATACCGATGCTACTTTTAGGTTTCTAATTTCCTTTTTCATATTCAACTACTATAACGTCCTTTCTTCTTGCACTAATTGATAAGCTTCCAAAATGTCTCCAACTTTAATATCGATATTACCCTCTAGCGATATTCCGCATTCAAAATTTACACCCACTTCTTTAACATCATCTTTAAATCTACGTAGTGCTTTTAACTTTCCTTCATGCACCAATTTGCTGCCACGTACTACCTTAATTAAAGAATCTTTTTTTATAACTCCATCAGTGACATAACATCCGATTATATTACCGGCTTTGGATGCATTAAATATTTGCCTTACAGATGCAGAACCAACACGAACCTCTCGTGTAACAGGCTTTAACATTTTAGTTAGATACATCCTCATGTCTTCAATAAGCTCATATATTATATTGTAAGTATGTATTTCTATACCTTTTTGTTTTGCTAATTCTCTTATTTTTGAATCCACTTTTACATTAAAAGCTAAAATTACTGCGCTTGATGCTTCTGCAAGCAGCACATCTGAATCTGTTACTCCTCCTACTGCTTTGTGTAGAATATTTAATTTCACTTGCTCTTTACCAAGCTTATCAATTGAGCTTGATATTGCTTCAATAGAACCAGTGACATCGCACTTTAAAACTACAGATAGTTCTTCTGTTTCACTATCATTACGACTGAATATATCTAAATTACTGTCGTCTAAATCTTCTTGCTTTTTCTTGATTAATTCTAACCTGTATTCAACAATTTCACGAGCCTGCCTTTCAGAGTTTACAACAACAAATTTATCTCCAGCATTTGGTACACCATTTAAACCAGTAACTTCAACTGGAGTAGAAGGTAGTGACGCTTTTTCTCTTTGACCAAGGTGATTAATCATACTGCGTACTTTGCTGTATGTTGTACCAACTATCAATATGTCACCAATCTTTAATGTTCCTTCTTCAACTATTAATGTAGCTGATATTCCTTTAGCTTTATCTATTTTGGACTCTATTACCCATCCAAGTGCTCGACAATCCTCTATGCCTTCTAGCGTCATTAATTCAGCAATTAATAAAATTGCCTCTTCTAGTTTATCTAAGTTGATTTTCTTTTTTGCTGATACTGGCACAATTATAACATCACCACCAAGTTCTTCGGGGATGAGGTCATACTGAGGCAAACTATTAATTATTCTTTCTACATCGCCAGGTTGTGATTTATCAATTTTATTAATGGCAACTATAATAGAGACATTTGCTGCTTTTGCATGGTTTATTGCTTCAACTGTTTGTTTCATGATTCCATCATCAGCTGCAACTACTATTACAACTATATTAGTAATATTGGCACCACGTGCACGCATTGCAGTAAACGCCTCATGCCCTGGTGTATCAATGAAAGTAATTTTTTGCTTATTTTTTGTCGTTAATTGATAAGCACCTATATGTTGAGTGATGCCACCTGACTCTTTTTCTGCAACATTGGATTCACGAAATGCATCAAGCAATGATGTTTTACCATGATCCACATGTCCCATAAAAGTAACGATAGGTGGTTTTGGTCTTTTAGGTAAGTTTTCTCTGTTGCTTATGAAGAGTAAATTCTTTTCTTTATCAGCATCACTTACTCGTTTAGCCGTATGATTAAATTTTTTTGCTATTTCGCATGCTATATCTGGATCTACTAGATCATCTACTCTATAGCTCTCCCCAACTTCTTCTTTGAGCATTTTTAGCACACTCTTGCTATCTTCTGCCATACGAATAGATAACTCCCTGATAGTTATTTTGTCTGGTATAATAACTTCTCTTGCTATATTTTTACCCTTAGTAAACTTTGATTGTTTACTTCTTATACCAAATTTTTGCTTAAATACAGGGAGGTGTTCATTTCTTTCATCTATTGCCTGTGTAATTACTAGCTTAGAATGCTTAGAGTATATATCTTTGCTAGCTTTAAAAGACTTTTTATCATTGTTCTCATATTCAATACTATCTTCTTTTTGTTCAACTGAGTTAGTATTACTTAAAACTTCCTTATTTATTTCTTTAGGTACAGAGTGTGATTCATTTTTATCTTCAGCTTCTTGATTGCTTTCTTCTTTTTTTATTTTCTCTTCTTGTTCTCTCTGATTCCTTTCTTTCAGCAAAGTAGCATTCTGTACAGCATTAATGCGGGAAATTTGTTCTTTTTTAGTTAAAGAGCCTAATTTACTCTCGTCAAATAAACTATATTCTTCTGCAGAATGAATTTTTCTTCTTTTTTTTACTATTGTAGTACCAGTACTTTGACTATCTAAAGAGTTTAAATTAATGTCTAATTTAAGCTTGCTTAAGCCTTGTAGGGTTAATTTTTTATTACTGATATCTTCATTATTCATATTGTTTTTATATTAATCCAAGCTTTTTACGTGCTTCTATGATTATTAAATCTGCTGTATCTTTTAGATTGTCTTTATTATTAGTTGAGGAAGAGAGTATGCTACAAAACTCATAATTTGATAAATCTGCTATGTCCTCTAAAGTTTTAATATTATGTTTACTAAGAGCAATTTTATTATCTATTGATAAGGCTAAGTTGATTACATCGTCTTCCATACCTAAATTTTTTAGCTCTTCTATTTTTCTATCATTCTCTGCTTTTAGGTAATTATTTGCTCTATTATGAAGTTCATTTGCAATATCTTCATTGAAGCCCTCTATTGAAGCAAGTTCCTTAATTGAAGTGTTAGATATATCTTCTACACTTAAAAAACCTTCTGTTACCAATAATTGGCCCATAATCTCTTCTAAGTTTAAAGCTTCAGCAAATAAAACTGAACATTGACTAAATTCTTTATTTCTTCTTTCTGATTCTTGCTGAGTGCTTAATATCTCAATTTTCCATCCAACAAGCTCTGAAGCTAATCTTACATTCTGACCCTTTTTTCCTATAGCTAAACTCAATTGATCTTCAGCAACTATTAACTCTATACAATTTTCATTTTCGTCAATAATGACCTTTGATACTTCTGCAGGAGTAATGGCTTTAATAACAAATTGACCCAAATCTGATGAGTAATGTATGACGTCGATTTTTTCACCGTTTAATTCGTGTATAATAGTTTTTATTCTATCTCCTTTAACTCCAACGCAAGCACCTACTGGATCGATATTCTTATCAGATGAAAAAACAGCAACTTTAGATCTTGAACCAGCGTCTCTAGCTATACCTTTAATTGTTATCAATCCGTCAGCAACTTCTGGTACTTCTTGATTCAACAATGCCTCTAAAAAGCCTTCATGAGCCCTAGAAAGAATGATTTGACGTCCATCGTCAGAGCGCTTAACAGCCTGTATGTAAGCTTTAACCTTATCGCCTTCACGAAATGACTCACCACCAATTAAGTTTCGTAAAGGGAGGTATGCTCCAATTCCGTTTATGTCTATAATAAGATCTGAATATTCTACTTGTTTAACGATGCCATACCTCATTTCTCCTACCTTATCTTTAAATTCCTCATATTGCTTTTTTAACTCTTCATTTTTGATTATTTCAGAAATCTTTTGCTGGGCAATTCTTGCTGAAACAAGATCAGTGTTAAGAGAAATCAACTCACTAATAGTATCTCCAACTTTTGCATCTTCTTTTATTAACTTAGCTTGTGTCAACTTAATTAAGTCACACTCATTTTCATTTGATTCATCATTAATGACTTTTAGTTGTCTATATGAGGTAACTTTGCCTGTGTTTCTATCTATATTAACTACAATTTTACTTTTGCTACCATACTTTTGTTGAGCTACTGCTTCGATAGCACTTTTAAGTGCATTTATTATAATATTAAAATCCAAACCTTTTTGAAGTGAGAGCTCTCCCGCTGTTTTTATTACATCAAGGCTTCCAACTATGTTATTCTTGTTGCTTTTCTGCTTAACACTGCTTTTACGATTAGCAATCATATAAATAAATCCAATTTAATTAGTTATAATTATAGCTTCAACAGGTAAAGAACGCTATCTTAAATGTTAAATGATTGCTAATTTAAGTCAAGTTTTTTCATGTCTTTGTATGATAAGCAATGCCGGAGTAAAGAGTAAAGTTAAGACCGTTGCAGCCAATATTCCACTTGCTATGGTTGCTGAAATATCAACCCACCACTGGCTTGATGGAGCATCATATGTGATTTGTAGCGTAAAAAAACTGATATTTAACCTAGTAATCATCGGTATTAAACCAAGAACTGTAGTTGCAACGGTAAGTAGTATTGGCCTGATGCGAGAAATTGAAGCGTTTATTATACATTGCTTAATGTTATTTTTGCGCACCTTAATTTGCTGATGAAAGGCATCAAGCAATAGTATATTATTATTCACTATAATTCCTGCTAAAGCAATTATCCCCACTCCACACATGACAACTACAAAAACTTTCTGAATAAGAAAGAAAATGAAAAATACACATGTCGTTGATAAAAACACTGCTGTCATTACGATAAATGTATAGTATATGTTGTTAAACTGTGCCACTAGCACCAATATCATCAATGTAATTGCTAATATAAAAGCCTTTAATAAAAATGCTCCTGATTTTTGTTGATCTTCCTTATCACCTTTGAAATCAATCTTTACTCCTTTACTACAGTCTTGAGTAATCGAATTTTGAATGAACTTAACTCTTTCATCAACAAGATAGCCAGTATCAACGTCAGCAGAGATTGTTACTGTGCGTGATCCATCAATCCTACTTAGTTTATTTGCCTTTTTTTCGGGAACGTATTTCACTATGCTACTCATAGAATACGGTCCATTTGCTGTATTAATAAAAAGGTTATCTATAGTTTTCATGTTGCGATTCTTTCTGGGAAAGCGTAGTACAATATCAATTTCTTCATCTGCGTTATTTGGTCTATATTTTCCAATTAATACTCCATTTGTAACCATCTTTATAAAATCACCGATGGTTGCAACACTTACTCCAGAGCTTGTAGCCTTACTCTTATCAATACTCATATTCCACTCTATTTCAGGTGCTGATCTACTATCTTGAATATTTATAAATCCAGATGAAGGTTGGTCCATAATTTTTAGGATTTTCTCTGCTACTGAATTCAAGTTGGATGCACTTCCGCTTAAGTTAATTTGTATTGGCTTGTCAGCTGATGGTCCTGACTTTTGTTCCTGTACATCAATTATTACTCCTTTTATGTTTTGTACACTACTCCTTATATCATTTAGTATTTGCGTAGCTTTGCGCCTGCAGCGCCAATCTACAAGTTCCAATTGAATTTTGGCAATAACGTTGTCTGAAAATTTTCCTGATCGAGCATAAAAAACATAAATTTCCTTTTCAACACCCAAAATACGTTCTTCTACTTTCTTAAGTATCAAATCTCGTTCTTTGGCTGATAAGCTTTCTTTTACTTTAACGCTGATTAAAATGTTATCTGAATCTACATTCGGAAAGAACTTTAATCCAGGACCAAAAGTAAAATATAATATACTAGACAAAAATAAAACAAACACAACAACACATACAAATTTTTTGGGGTGATCTAAGACTTTCTCTAACATACGTACATAAGTTCTTATTATAAGCCCAGTATTTTTTATCTCACCACTTTCTATAGCACTCATTCTTATTATTTCTTTTTTTGAAGTTATGGAAGGTTTACCAAATATTGCACCAAGTGTTGGTATAAAAACCAAAGCCATAATTAGCGATCCAGTTAAAGTTAGAATTATTGTAATTGGTATGTACTGCATAAATTTACCGACTGTATCGGGCCAGAGTAACAGAGGGAAAAACACTGCTAATTTAGTCAATGTTGATGATAAAACTGGATAGAACATATCATGAACTGAGGTGCAAAAGGCTTCTACTTTATCCATGCCACAAATCATCTTTCTATCAGCATATTCGCTGATTACAATTGCATCATCAACCAGCATGCCAACTGCCATAATTAAACTGAAGAGCACAACTATATTTAGAGTAATACCCATGAGGTAAAGAGCCATTATTCCTATTAGAAAGGAGCCAGGTATTGATAGTGCAACAAGAATAGCAGCCCTTGTTCCCATAAAGAGCATTATTATGGTTAATATTAGTAATACGGCAAATATTATACCATTTTCCAAGTCGTCAAGCACATCACGTACATTTTTTGACTGGTCATTCAAATAAACTACTTTTAAATTTTTAGGTAATTGATCTTTTGCTTTGTCCATTAAGTATTTTACTTGATTTACCGTGTCTATTATGTTTTTTCCATTACGTTTTGAAATTTCTAGTACAATGCTAGGTAGTCCATTAATACGAGCAAATCCTTGGTGATCCTCAAACCCAAGGTATACTTTTGCTATATCTTTGATTCTCAAAACTGCATCACTTTGAGATCTAATAGGAATATTCATAATATCTTCTATGTCTTTTAATAACCCTGATATTTTAATCGAATATTTACCGGTATCATTTTCTAGTGATCCGGCTCCTACCAATCTGTTGTTGTTTGATATAGCTTGAAATATCTCATTTGATTGAATGTTATATTTTGTTAGAACTGTGGGCTCAATTATAACTTCCACTGTTTCTTTACGCATACCTGCTACTTCAACTTTAAGAACATTTGGCAGAGATTCTATTTCTTTCTTTAGTTTGCGTGCTATTTCAGTTAAAGTTCTTTCCGGCAAATTACCAATCAAGCCAACGTTTAGTATCGGAAATAAGCTCAAGTCTATTTCATTGATTATCGGAGATTCTGCTTCAATAGGTAATTTTGATTTTATGTTTAAAAGCTTTGAACGGACATTATCGAGCACTTCTTTATTATTATACTCTGTTCTAAATTCGATTATCATGTGAGCACCATCATTAGTTGCAAAAGCTCTCAATTCTTTTACACCTTCGATGGATCTTAGTTCATTTTCTATAGGAAGCACTAATAGCTTTTCACTATCCTCGACAGAAATACCAGGAAACCCGACAAATACACTAATTATAGGAATCTGTATATCAGGATTGCTTTCTCTTGGCATCTTTATATAAGTGTATGAGCCGAAGGTAAAAATCACGATAAGCAATAATATTACTGTTCTATTCCTCTCTACAAGTAAGCTTTTCATGCCAAACATTATACGTATTTATATCATATTATAGCTAAGATAAATTATATATTAATTAATCCTCATATAGCTTTATGTAAATGATTAAAATTTTTACAATTTTGCAAGCGTAAGAAAATTTCTATATAATATGACTTTAGTATGGTATTTGAGGGATTATTATGGTAGCAGTTTTAAGTGTGACAGAAGGCAAGAATAAAGTGATCGTATCTGGGTTGGTTGGTGTTTCATCAACTTTAGTATTTTTAACAGTGATTCACATTGCTGCAAAGATAGCCATTATAGTTACTGCTGCTGCAGTTACTTACGCATTACTTTCATTGCTTAATAAAGCAGGAGCTAAGTCTGTTAAAACTGATGATATGTCAGAAGATGAAGGGTATAGCAGTGTTGATGAAGGTGAAGAAAAAGATACCGTAAAAGAACCAAAAAGAACTGAAACTGAGCTAGAAGAAGAATTAAAAAATAAAAGAGCAGAAGAAGAAATGAAAAATGGACTACCTAAACATATGGATTTCAAAGGTAATTCACTTTCTAAAAGTGCTGATACTACAGATAGTCATTTCGTTTCTAGTGCTACAAATATTGTTATGGAACCTTTACCTAAACACATGGATGCACTTGGTAATCCACTTCCTGAGCAGCCACCGAGCAACCTTACCAATATAGGGCTTGGATCATCTAAAAGTACGCAGAAACTATCTGCTGCAGACTTGCTATTACAGTATGGGAATGTAAATAATGATGTGAGGAAAGTGCTAGAATGGCCAATTACCTCAAAGGAGTTTAATGGGTTAGGGTTTAACAGGTAGTTGCTATATCAAACTCTCCATCTTATATTGAGGATCAGATGCAATGCCATACACTCTATTTGGCGGAGCAATTTTGTTCTCTATACCAAAAACTATACCTTCAATTATTGCTGTGAGTACTTTTTCAAGGTTACAATCTGCTCCAGGAACACGGTGCTCTAGGCGGCATCTTTTGGAATCGTTGCCAAAATAGGGAATTCTTATCGCAGCAGTTCTGTTATTCACTCCCCAACTAATCGTAGTTGGAGTATGAATATCTGGGTACTGAAATCTTAAATATGAATCATCATTTGGAGCAAAAAATAGCATATGTTTTTTCATCATTGCACATAATCCACCTATGCTGTGAATCAGGTGTTCACTATATTTTTGCTTATTGCCATAAAATAAGTTATTATTATTTGAATCCATGAGGCTAACATGTACATTTAGTGCGCTGCCTGCTCTATCCAAATAAGGTTTTGCTTTAAAAGAAACATTACCATCGAACTCTTGTGCTGTTCCAATCAGTAATTTTTTTACTAACTCAAAATGCATAATTAAATTATCAGGACTCGTATAACAATCACTTTTTATCTCGTATTGGTTTAAAGAACTCTCTTTCTCACAAAAAAATCCAAGAGAAGCTATTTTATTTTTGATGCTATTCAGAAATAAATATTCTTTTTTTATTCCCTCAGTGTAAAACTCCAGTTCAATACCGAATACAGTATTATGACTCAAATTACTTAATATAATCACAAATTTACTTCAATAAATTTATACTAAATCAGCTATATTTATACAAGTACTTTACTTATTTATCAGTAAATTTAATATCTTATTTATACATAATATATTACTATTTTTTAATAACATACTTCTAATCCTCGGTACAAGCGACATTTACAAATTGATTGTTTTTATTTCAAAAAAATGATCAATTTTAGTGCTTTTATACTCTTTACAACTCGTCAAAAAATCCTCATAATTTTAGATATGTATTAAGTAGTGTTAGCTTTTTATCTTACAGTAAGCTATTGATTATCTTGCATCTTTCTGATTATTGTTCTTTCTTGGTGTGGTATATGAACTTAACTAACCCTAAGGTTTCTACTATGTTTTTTGATCAGATTATTACAGTAACGGACCACAATGTTACTTGGGAAAAAATCCAAAATTATCTCCATAATCTCTATGGAGAAGCAACATATAACAGCTGGCTGAGTTCACTAAGATTTATCAGCAACAGAAATGGAGAAGTTTTGTTGTCTGTACCAACAAGATTTATAAAGGAGTGGATTACAGTTCACTACATGGAAAAAATATTGTCATTATGGCAAAGCGAAGATCAAAGTGTATGTTCTATTGATATTCAATTAATTGAAGAAAGAAATTCAAATTCTAATACGATACTAAAAAATAGAGAGGAAAATAATCATAATCTTGGTTCACCACTAGATACCAGATTCACTTTTGATAATTTTGTGGTAGGAAAGTCAAATGAGTTAGCATTTACAGCGGCAAAGCGTGTAGCGGAATCTATAGATCCAATATCAGGAAGCAACCCTTTATTTCTATATGGTGGAGTGGGACTTGGTAAAACACATTTAATGCATGCTATAGCTTGGGACATAGTCAATTCTCCGTCAGCAAAAAGAAAAGTGGTATATTTATCAGCAGAGAAATTTATGTATCAATATATTACGGCGCTGCGGAGCAAAGATATTATGTTATTTAAAGAGCAATTTAGATCAGTAGATGTATTGATGGTAGATGATGTGCAATTTATCAGTGGTAAAGATAGTACACAAGAAGAATTTTTTCACACTTTCAATGCATTGATAGACCAAAATAAACAATTGGTTATATCGGCTGATAGGTCTCCTAGTGATCTTGATGGAGTAGAAGAAAGAATAAAATCACGACTTGGTTGGGGATTAGTTGCAGATATTAATGAAACAACTTTTGAATTAAGACTTGGTATATTGCAGGCGAAAGTGGAACGAATGAATATGTATGTTCCCAAGGATGTCCTAGAATTTTTGGCAAGGAATATAAAATCCAATATAAGAGAACTAGAAGGAGCATTAAATAAGGTTGCTCATACCTCTTTAATTGGAAGAAGCATGACAGTAGAATCAGCTAGTGAGACCCTAATTGATCTTCTTAGGTCAAATCACAGGTCAATCACAATAGAAGAAATACAGAAAAAAATAGCTGAATTTTTCAATATAAAGATTGCAGATATGCAATCTAATAGAAGGCTCCGCAGTCTTGCGAGGCCGAGACAAATAGCTATGTATTTCGCAAAGAAGTTTACGCAAAAAAGTTTACCAGATATTGGAAGAAATTTTGGTGGTAGAGATCATGCTACTGTTATACACGCAGTCAAACAAGTGGAAAATTTCATAAGAACTGACCCAAAATTTGCTGATGAAATCAATCGATTAAAAAAGATGTTTAAGTAGCACTTTATTAATGACAACCAGGCTGTTTTCATTTTTTTGATCAAATATCTTTTTCAAGTAGATTAAGTAAATCAAAGATCATTATTAGTATAAGCTAAGAGAAAATAGCTAGTCGATTGCTTAAAAAGTATATAAAATCACAATTTAAGTAGGAAATATGGCAATTAGACTTATTCCAGATAATCTTGATATAAAATTTAGTAAATATAGAAATTTGACAGCACTTGTTAGCGTTATTCTTATCATTTTTTCAATGCTTACTTTTATGCTGCGAGGAATGAATTTGGGTATAGACTTTACAGGTGGAATTTTGATAGAGATAAAATCTTCAAGCAAGGATGATGCTATTCTCGGTATATTAAAAGAGAGTGGATTTACGATACAGAGTTCAAAAGCTGGTGATAACTTAGTTGTGCGGTTTAAAGATGAGGGAGATGAAGATAAAATTAAAAAGGTTAAAAGTATATTAGAGAGCAAATTAGGTAATTTAGTAACTTATCGCAAAATAGATTATGTTGGTCCACAAATAGGCTCAACGCAGATATTTGAAGGGATATCAGCTATGTTAATTGCAATTATTGGAATATTTTTTTATGTTTGGCTTAGATTTAACTGGCAGTGTGGACTTGGTGGAATAATGGCACTGATCCATGATGTGATTTTAACTCTTGGCTTTATCAGTTTAACGAGTATTGAGTTTAATATTTCATCAGTTGCAGCTCTCCTTACCGTAATTGGCTACTCAATCAATAACTCAGTGGTTATATATGATCGGATTCGAGAGTATCAAAAAAGTGGAAAAAATGCAAAAATAGGTGAAGTAGTTGATGCCAGCATTAATTCGACGCTATTTCGCACTATGTTAACTTCAGGTACTACTCTTCTTGCCGCTCTTCCTTTAGTGCTGATTTGTACAGGTGTGGTCAGAGACTTCTGCTTAATCATTTCTTTTGGCATTGCAATCGGCACCTGTTCCGC
Source organism: Wolbachia endosymbiont (group B) of Camptogramma bilineatum (assembly GCF_947251825.1). Taxonomy (NCBI): domain Bacteria; kingdom Pseudomonadati; phylum Pseudomonadota; class Alphaproteobacteria; order Rickettsiales; family Anaplasmataceae; genus Wolbachia; species Wolbachia endosymbiont (group B) of Camptogramma bilineatum. Next base: position 1,023,991 of record NZ_OX366391.1, on the reverse strand, counting down.
AATATTTATCTCTGCTCCTATATTGACCTGCAGAGCGTTGATAAGTAGAGTATAGAACGTTTAACTACGATATAATATTAGCTTGTTATCCCTAATAGTGAAATGAAAATATCTCAAAAAGCTCATACCAAGTAATGAATGGGACATAGAGTGAGTATTAACACTAGCGTGCACATCATTAATTAAAAAATTTCCTATTTTAACTTGAGGTATTTGAACCACTCCAGCTTTTATTTGACCTTTTGCAGTTTCATATATTTTAAAGTCTTGAATGTTTTGTAAGTTAATACCAGCATGTAACGCATCTTTTTGCGATAGAACAATATCAGTTGCTCCGGTATCAAGCAAAAACGTTATATTACGATCATTGACTTGAGCTTGAATATAAAAGTGTCCATCGTATGACTTTGTAAATTCAATACTTCCGCCATTTTGAACCCTTCCTTTGTACGGTAGAAAAGTGCTCAGAAACCTATTGCTTAGTTTATCCCCTTGTGAATCAATAAACATTGCAGTAATGACTATTATCAGTAGCCAAATAACTAGATTTTTTGCTGCATTCATATTATTAAAATTTGAAGCCATAAGAGTAGATTTTTAAGATAGCGTTAAAAGCTATTATTAAAAACAAGTAAACTTTATTGTTTTAGTACAATATTTAATATATCCTTTAAGGAGGTATGTTCGATTTAATTTCATGTCAGAAGCAAAAAATTTAATTTTAGCAACAATTCTTTCTATATTGATTATAGTATTATGGCATATTATTTATGATAATTTTCTTAACACGAGTCAAAGCCAACCATCGATTGAAAATATTGAACATATCGAATCTTCTAACGACCTTGCTCCTATGATATACCAAAATCGTTCTGAAATTATTAATTCTACTAGAGAACAGAGAGTTAATTTAACCAATAACATGCTTGAAGGATCAATTTCTCTAAAAGGTGCAAGGTTTGATGACTTAATCTTAACTAACTACCACTTAGAACCGAGTTCTTCTTCTCCACAAGTGGTGTTACTGTCACCTGCAGAATCAAAAGATGTATATTTCGCAGAATTTGGGTGGCTCGATCCGAATGAAAAGATTAAAGTTCCAGATTCTAAAACAGTATGGCAAGCAGATAAACTCAATCAAAAAGAGGTCAATTTATTTTGGGATAATGAAAATGGCATTTTATTTAGAATGAAAATTAGCCTTGACGATAACTACATGTTTAAAGTTGAGCAAATTATTGAAAACAATACAAAAGATAATGTAGTTTTGGTTCCCTATGGTAAAATCAATCGTAAACGTGATAATATTAACGAATCCTATTGGATATCACATGAAGGAGTACTAGGTGCATTTAACAATAAGCTAGAGGAGTGGACATATAAGGATATTTCTAAGAAGCGTTTAATAAAGGCAAGCACGAGTGAAAAAAATTGGTTTGGTTTTGCTGATAAATACTGGCTTACAGCCATCATACCTGAGAAATCTGATCAAATAAATGTAAGTATTAAGCATACGAATGTTAATAACGTTGATAAGTTTCAAGTAGATTTTGTTAAACCTTACAAACACATACTCCCTGGTGCAAGTGTTTCTACTCTGAACTACTTTTTTGCTGGGGCAAAGAAATTGAATTTACTTGATTCTTATAAAGACACTCTTAATATACCTTTATTTGATAAGGCTGTAGATTTTGGTGTACTTTATTTTATAACCAAGCCAGTGTTTTTACTGCTTGAATATTTTAACTTTGTTTTGAAAAATTTTGGCTTAGCAATATTATTGCTAACTTTAGTAATCAAACTTTTGATGCTTCCCTTGTCTAATAGATCATATATTTCAATGTTTAAGGTAAAAAGCCTTCAGCCTGAATTAACTCGTATAAAAGAGTTGTATAAAAGTGACAGCTTAAAGCAGCATAAAGAGACAATAGCGTTGTTCAAGAGAAACAATGTAAATCCAATGTCGAGCATTTTCCCTATGCTCATACAAATACCAGTATTTTTTGCTCTGTATAAAGTATTATTTGTTACTATAGAGATGAGACACGCCCCTTTTTATTTATGGATTAAGGATCTTTCAGCTTCTGATCCAACAAACATTTTTACATTATTTGGGTTGTTTAATTATAACTTTCCTATTTCTATAGGCATTTTACCTATAATTTTCGGCGCTACCATGATAATTCAGCAGAAGCTAAGTGAGAAAGATCAAACCAGTAAAGATGATATTCAAGTAAATGTTATGAAGTTTTTACCTTACATTTCTGTCTTTATTTTTTCTTCTTTTCCTGCCGGCCTGGTAATATATTGGATATTTAGTAATATTATAACTCTGGTTCAACAATCATTAATAAAGTTGCTTTTAACAAGAAAAGTAGGAATGAATGTCGAAAATACTAATAGTTAATTCAGTTTATTATACTGAAATAGCAAACCTTTTGCTTGAGGGTGCAACTGATAAATTCAAAGGAAATAATATTGGTTACGAGATAATTAAAGCGCCTGGTACGTTTGAGATACCAGCTGCAATTCTTTTTGCGGTCAAAGGCAAGAATACTAATTATGATGGTTATTTAGCTCTTGGATGTGTAATTCGTGGTGAAACTGATCATTATAAATACGTTTGTAAAGGAGTAATCGAAGGCTTAAATGCAATTGTTATGCATCATGCAATACCTCTTGGTATGGGAATAATCACAGCAGATAGTAAAGATAAAGCACTAATTAGAGCTGACAAAAATAAAAAGAACGTTGGTGGCCATGCAGCCTCAACTGTTTTGCATATGATAGATCTACACAATAAATTAAAATAATGGAGGAAAAACCAGTAGATAAAAAGTGGCGTATAAAAAGAAGTACGGCAAGATTTCTTGCTGTACAAATTGCTTATTCAAATATTTTCGTAGGTTACAACAAAAGCACCTTTAAACTGGAAAATTGTGAGCTTAAGGACTACATAAGTAAGTTGAAAGATATATTTGAATGTGAAGAATTTGAACATCAGTTCTTAGAAAACTTGTTATATAAGGTTATAAAAAGCAGTGAAGAATATGATAAAATAATAGAGTCTTACTTACACCCAAGCTGGTCCCTTTCACGGTTAAATCTTATAAGCTTATCTATTTTGCGTGTTGCAATATGTGAGTTGATTAATTGCGATACACCAGTTCCAGTTGTTATCAATGAGTATACTAATATTGCATCTGATTTACTTGATAAACCAAGCGAAATTGGTTTTATTAATGGGTTATTGGATAAGGCAAAAGATGCAGTTAAATTAAATAAAAATCCTTAGCAGCTTCTCACAACTATATAAAAGTCAAGGGAATTCCCATAGTGAATTTGAGTAACTGACATTAAAAAAACGGTAGACTTAGTCTACCATTTTTATTTCGCTTAATTATTTATTTATTCCGTTGTTCCCTTGTTCAGTTTCTGGTGCTTTAACAATTGAGCTTGGCGCAAATCTAATGATTAGTTCTTTAGCATCATTTTCTTCAGCGCCTAAAACTGACATTTCTAAATTCTCTCCACGATTTATATCTTGAATTGAACCATGACTATTCTTCTTGTATAGCTTACATACAGCAAGGAGTTTAGTGTTGCCAAGCAAGATCGGATCAGAATTATTATTGTATTTAATTTGACCATTACTCTCCGCTTGAAATACTTCACCTTTTAAGTTAGTAAAATCTATTATATATTCACCATTTTTGTTCTTATAGTTCTCTTCAATAAATCTATAATCTTTATCTGTTACTTGCAACATCGGATATCTTTGAGAGCTACCAATAACAATTCTTGGAGCTTTAAGCTCAGATATTTCATTGTTTTTGATGATGGAATATATTGCTAAACTAGCCAGTGCAACAGCAGCAAATGCTAAAACACTTATTCCAAGTGGTGTAGCTGCAAAAACCGCAATTGGCGCTAAAATCGAAGTTGAAGACACCCAATACGGTGTTGAAAGTGCTACTGCTGTGCCTATAACATACAGAGAAGTAAGCGCTACAATTGCAATGTTTGTTTTATGACAGTGGGTTTTGAAAATTGACATAATTTCCTCTTAAAATAAGTTAATAATATATTAATATTACATATAAAAAAATCAATACAGTCAACTTACATATAAAAAACTACCTACCGCTTGATCCAAAGCCCCCTTCATTGCGGACGGTTTCTTCTGTGCAGAATTCTTCTCTGTCATCCCAAATTACCTGAGATACAGGAGTGATGAGGATTTGTGCGATTCTATCTCCTCTTTTTATTTCATATGGCTGATTACTTAGATTGATTAGGCAAACTTTAACTTCACCTCGATAATCGGAGTCTATAGTGCCCGGAGAATTTAAGACAGTGATTCCATGTTTTGCAGCAAGCCCAGAACGTGGGCGAACTTGTCCTTCAAAACCGTTTGGTATTGCAATTACAATGCCAGTTGGAATAAGTAACCTTTCAAGTGGATTTAAAATAACAGAGTCGTCCAATGCAGCATAAAGATCCATGCCAGCACTCTGCATAGTTGCATAACAGGGAAGAGGCAGGCTTTCGCCATGTGATAACTTTTTTATTTCTACTTTAATTTTATCTCTTTGCATTTTTGTTCACCAGTTATGAAAATTTGATTGTAGCATGTAAATTATGCCTGTAAAAGATAAGAAAACTACTTGACAAATCTTTCAGCTTCCTTACTATAAAATTCAAAGTGTTTTATTACCTTCAATCTGTTCAGATTAAACGACAAAAGTATTATACAGTTGGCGTCTTATAAATCTTTCCGCTATGTGCACTTTATGTCTTCACAATAATTTCTACCTAATATAAGCTGAAACGGGCTTATAAAACGTTTAAAACAGTACGTTTGTATAGAGGGTGTCATTCCAGCGCGTGACGCTGGTTCCTGGATCTCAGTGTCTGGGCACTGGGATGAGAAAAAAGGGGCTACTTGAATGACACCTTATGTTCCAGCACGTGACACATAATTGTACGAACATTCATTTTTGAATACAGCAAATGGTCAATGCCCAGACACTGGCATCCAGAAATTTTATTAGGTTGGTAAGCACAAAAGTAGTTGCTTTATGCTAAAACACAACGGTTGAAAGACTCGATTCCAGCGTCACGCGCTGGAATGACATCAAAGGGGCTACTTGAATGACATACTTGAATTTACGCTATAAAGTGAACCGGTTTGGTGTGCTGCTGTTGTTTGCAGTATTGTAGTGCTAATTTTTTACTTCGGTAGTCTTTTTATTGTCATTATAATTATAAGAATAGTTGAGGCCAATTAATATGAAAACTTTTACGAAAAATTTTAAAGGTAAGGAAAGAAAGCTAGAAGAGTTCAATGAGAAAGTTGAAGACATATCAGCTGTAGCTCAAGATAAGTTTGCACATGAACTTGAAAATATCGCATATGAAAGTGTGCAGAAATTTCGCAGTCTACTTGCTAAAGAAATAAACTCCACTTTCAATAACATTCATTCTCAGAATGTCAATCTACTAAAATCCGGCTTAGTAAACTTGATCAATAAAAAAGGAGAAACAGCGTTAATACGTTCTCTTCTCAATATACTTGTACGATAGAGTTGCTGCTGCAATTTAATATTAAGTGATAACTAAAATAAGTAAGATTTTTTATGGATAAGTCTTACTTATTTTAGCTATATATAGAAAAGGAGGGTTGTTATGTCAACAAGACTAAAGTATCCAATTATAAATATACAACGTAAGTCTAAGCCTAAATCTTTTCCAGTAACTTTAGGAGAGGTTAAATCTTTTTTACGAATTGAAAATGATCAAGATGATAAGTTGATTTCAAGTTTTATTTTTATGGCAACTGATTATGCTCAGTGGCATATGGAAAAGTCTCTAGTAAAGCAAACGTGGCAAGTTTCATATGAAGGTTATATACCTCGTAGAATCTATTTAAGCTATGGTCCTGTGAATAAAATAATATTGGCTACTGATAAGAATAGAAAACTTAGTTATTATTTTAGTGATATAGGAAGCTATATTGAATTTTTCAATTATTTGAACATAATAAGGGCTGATGTTGTATACGAAGCTGGCTATGACAGCGTTCCTGAGCAAATAAAGCTAGGTATTATGCAGCATGTTTCTGCTCTCTATAAAAATCGTGAATCAGAAGTAAGTAGCCATTTATCTGAAGTGAAGAAGGTGTATTCTCCATTTCGCGAACCAAAGGTTGTTTTGTAGTTCCTGTTTGTCATTCAATAGCAGATACAACAGATGGTGTCATTCAAGTAGCCCCTTCGGTGTCATCCCCAGTCTGGAATCCAGTTTCTATTGTACAGCCACCTGGTGCGCTCATTTAAAGTGAAGTTTTCTAGATCCCAGTGTCAAGCACTTGGATGACAAGAAAGGGCTACTGGAATGACATCATTATAAAGTGAACCAGTGTCTGGGCATGGGATGACATCTTCTTGATAGATAATGTTCGTACAGTAAGCACTGACCATTTATTACGTAAATTATCTACAAATTGCAATGTTCTTAGCCGTATCTGTGAGATGGAAAAAATTCAAATTGTAAATGAGTTGTATAATAGTATTTATGCAGCATTAAAAGCAAACTCTGATTTAAAGAAATATGTTACTAACATCTATGATTACCTGCCTAAGCAGGTTACTATTCCTTATCTGAGATTGCGCATAGTAAATTATGTTAACCTGCATATGCTATCTAATTTTGCTACAAAAGTAAGATTTTCATGCGACATATATACTTATCATATAAGCAGCATGCTTGCTGCTATAAAGCATGTTAGCTTGGTGGTAAAGAGCATTAGTAGTGAGACCATTTTTGAAAGTAATTGTGCTATGAATCAGCATGATGAAGTTTTACATTCAACAATTAATTTTGATATTTTAATACAAGGAGGTAGCGATGAGCAAATTACAGCTGAAAATTAAAGGTCATGACAATAATTTTGTTGTGCTGAATAATATACGAAACTTAAGGTTTACTTTGCGTAATAACAAAGAGGAGATGAAAGATATTTCCTCTTTTGGCTGGAGAAAAGTGCTTGATTGTGCTGGAAGTAGAAAGATTACAATAAAAATTAATGGCATTTTAAATTCAGTATTGGCTGATGAATTATTGCGTAATTCTGCAATGTTAAACTCTAATAATGATTATGAGATTAGTTTTAATGCTAAGGAGAAGATAAAACTCAGGTGTTCGGTTGAATTGTATGAGAGATATTATGATCCTGCCACTTTTGACAGCTTCACTGTAGTTTTAGCCAGTGCTGAAGTTGTGAACACTTTTCATTAGTGTTAATTTAATTTTTTCATATACAATAATAATAAGTGGGAATAAATTAAAAAAAATTATGAACGATGAGGATCTTTTCGAAGAAGGTGATGATAATGTTGAAGAGAATAGCGATGACAGAAGAGAAAGGAATTTGAAGAATGAAAATCAGCTTGAAGAGCAGTGCAAAGAGTATTTAAAACCTTTCGAGGATATTTTAAGTCAAATTGATGAAGGAGTTGATAATTTAGATAGTTACGAAAGGACTATGCAAGTAAAGCGAAGTATAGATAGGCTCATAGAAACCTTATATAGCCAAGCAGCATCTGAGGATATTGATGTAGAACTTGAAACCACAAAACACACTCGCGATAAATCAGAGTCCAAGAAAAGAGTTTTGGAAAAGAGAAAGAAACAACTGATGGAAGAGATCTTAAGTTTTCAACAACAAAAGGAGCTAATGAATAGTAGGGAAAAACATGAAGTAGCAAGTGATGAAGATGTTCAGAAGGCAAAAGCACGAGTGAAGTCTTCAATTAGGGGGGTGTTGTTTTCAGTTATTGCTCATAGAATGGATCCAAGAAGGAGGGCAGGGGAAACTGCTGATGACAATAAAAAGCAAGCTCGTATGTACGGTAGAGAAGCAGTTGGTGGAGTTTTAGGTGGATTATTTAAGGCGTTTTTAACTGCAGTTGCTGCTGTTGTGCGCGAAATTGCTAAACCACTTCAACATATGAACACACAAGAGACGTCTTTTGCAAAACAAGTTGAAGAAAGCAGAAACCAGGATTCACAGAAAGGTCGATCTGTGTAGGTCAAAGTATAGTTTCAAAAAAAAATTTTGAAACTATACTTCTTACATTCCCCACCTAATCAAAGTTCAGTACTATAATACAGAATACTCTAACTCTGAAGGAAATGTATTTTTCATAATTATTTGTACTTTATCAAGAAACCCTTGTTCCATTTTACTGGTATCAAATTTTTCTTTTGATGTGTTATTTTTTATTTCCTGATAGTATTCCTTAGCTGCACTCTTTATATCTTCTTGTTTTAAATAACATCTTCCTTCACATTCGTATTTTTTAGATTCTTTTTCTTTTTGACAATTTGTTTTACATTCTTTATACTCTCTGTCGTTGAGAATCTCAAATTCCTTGCTATCCTCGCATTCTGAATTGCATTTAGAAAGTTCTTTTTCTTCTTGTTTATTGCAATAATAATTTTTACATACTTTATCTACCACGTAATTCTCTTTAACAAGTAAATTTAAAAATTCTTGTTTTGGACTCATAAGCTCTTTTATTTTATCAAGCAATTCTTGTTTCATTTTCTCAGCATCAACATTTTGAGTTACTACTAACGTTTCTTTTGCTGATGAGTCTATTTTTCTTTCTTGCTCTTCTTTGATTACATTCGCTTCTTCAATTGATTTATTGTACTTCTTATATATTAATGACTTTATATGGGTTTTATGTTTTTCAATCTCATCATCTGATAATTTTTGTGCTATTTCTTCTTTTTTATTTTCATAGTATTCTTTAGCTGCACTTTTTATAGCTTCTTCATTTTTGATACATTTTTTTTTACAAAAATCAAGTTCAACTTTTGGTTTAATGAGTTCTTTATACCAATCTTCACCTTTATCTTTACCTTCATCTTTATCTTTTAAGTTATAATGTTTATTACAACGGCTATCGCATGATGATTTTTTTTTACCTGGGATAGCTTTTGCATTTCTCAAATCCGAGCATTCTCTTTGGCATGATGAAAGGTCATTTCCTAATGCTTCGCCTGAGTTAAATTTCTCTAATATTTCTTCAATGGTCTTATTTGATATTATACGTTTTGGTGCTGCATGTAATGTACTTATGCAATATTCCTTTTTACATAAATCTACCACGTTAGTGTTTTCAATAAAGTCTCTAAATTTAATTTTTGTATCTACTGCGTTGAGTTTGCTGGTTTCTCCAAACATAAAATTTCTCCTAGTAAATTAATATTTCAATACTTATTAGTAAATTTTTTATTAAAATAGCATGTTATGTAGTATGTGTATTAAACAATATCTACTCAACGCAAATTACAACAAACGCAGTAGCATAATCTTGATCATCACTTAGAGAAAGGTGTATCTTGTAGTCTTTCGAGATGAAATCCTTTGTGATAGCAAGATGTGGTTTTCCCCTGATATTACTGTATATTTCTATATCTTTCATTATAATTCCTTGGCTGAATCCAGTGCCTAGCGCTTTAACAAAAGCTTCCTTTGCAGCAAAGCGTTTAGCAAAATATTTTGCCCTTACTTCTTGGCTATTATATTTTTTGCTTATCTCTATCTCCTTCTTAGTATAGACTTTATTGAGAAATTTTTCCCCGTATTTTTGTGATATCCTCAATATTCTGGGTATATATACTATGTCAGTGCCAATACCGTATATCATTTTGCGCTAAAACGATTTATTGCTTCTTCAACTTGTATTTCCTCTACCTCTCCAGTTGCTCTATTTTTTACTTCAACTGTATTTTCACTTACTACTTTTTTTCCAACAATTATTTGCCACGGCAAGCCTATCAGATCCATTCTGGCAAATTTCACTCCTACACTTTCGTCCGTATCATCATAAAGCACTTCATCGCTTTTCAAAGCTTTGTATATTTTATCTGCAGCCTCCGTTACTTTTGTTTGTAAATTGATCAAACCAACTTTAAAAGGAGCTACTGCCTCTGGCCAGATAATTCCTTTATCATCATGGAAAGCTTCTATTATTGCGCCAACAAGCCTTGAAACTCCAATACCATACGAACCCATATGCATGTTAACATTTTTTCCATCTTGAGAAGTAACACTTGCCTTCATAGGTTTCGAATATTTATCACCAAAATAAAAAACATGCCCTATTTCAATACCCTTGCTAACATTTAACTGTTCTTGCGGTATAGGACAACTTTCAGGATCATGCATATCGTCTGCAACTGCATATATGCTCTTCAGACTTTCAATATCTTCACTCTCTAGCAGTTCAGAAAATTTATTGTCATAATATAAAGTGCTCTCACCGGTGCTTGCCAATATATGAAATTCATGACTTAAATTTCCTCCAATTGGTCCTGTATCTGCCCTCACTCCAATTGGAGTAAGTCCCATGCGTTTGAAGATTTTTATGTAAGTTTTATACATCAAATTATATGAATTCAGTGCACCTTCGTAATCTACATCAAAACTGTATGCATCCTTCATCAGAAATTCCCTGCCTCTCATAACGCCATAACGAGGTCTTACTTCGTCACGAAACTTCCACTGAATTTGATATAAACAAAGTGGTAAATCTTTGTAACTTTTTACCGTATTTCTAATCAAATCAGTTACCACCTCCTCATGTGTTGGACCAAAAAGCATATCGCTTTCATGCCTATCTTTAATACGTAGCATTTCTTTGCCGTAATCATCGTAACGTCCTGACTCTCGCCAAAGACTTGCTGGCTGCACACAAGGCATCAACACTTCAATTGCACCAATTTCATCTCTGATAATATTTTCAATATTTTTAAGTACCAAAAGACCAAGCGGCAGCCAAGAATAAATTCCAGATGCTGTCTGCTTGATTAAGCCCGCACGTAACAAATATTGATGAGAAATAATTTCAGCACCAGCCGGGGTTTCTTTTAAAGTTGGCAGGTAATATTGAGATAAACGCATTTGATAAATCTGATTGTACTAAGTAATCTTAATACAATCAGGCCTGTAGGTAAACTTATTTTAAGAAGAGTGTACTACTTTCTCTTACCTCGATCTACGACACTTTGAACTTGAAATGGTTTTTGCACCTCACTATTCACTGAGTCAACATTATTTGCTTGTGCTGCAGGAGAAGCTTCATATTTCGTTTTTGAATTAACAGGCTTAGGCGATATCGGTGGCTTCTCTGCCTTTAGTGTAGAACGTGGTGGAGTTGTGGATTTAGGTTTTACATTATCATCAGATTCATGACCACTGTCAGGACTCTTGCTTCCTCTTTCATCTTCTGGTTGGGAGTTTGAAGGCGTAGGTTTTTTCCTGGATTTTGTCAGCTTTTTCTCTTTCGGTTTTTTCGATTTATCATTGCTCCAATCATCACTGTCACTGTGGTCAGAAACTTCACTTTCACTACTAGAAAATTCTATTGCTGGTCTCCTCTTCAGGATATTAGCTATCCCAGAATCATGACATTGAGCATTCCTCATTGTACGTTGCTTATTCTCTTCTCGCAACTTCTCAATTCTTGCAAAATACTCTTCTTTTGTTTCTTGTTTGGCACCCGCAGGTAATGACTTGTTTTGTTCAGAATCAATAGCCTTCTCCGGTGCACCATCATTAATAGGTTTTAACTTCGTACCTTTTCTTATCTGTTCAAGCAGATCAGAACGATCATGCTTAGATTCATTAGCCTTTTTCGGTGCACCATTCTTAGGTTTCTCCGTATACTTGGAAGCTGTAGGAGGAGGCGGCGGAGATGGTAGTGGTGCAGCATTTTGTGGCAATGGAGGAGGTGGTGGAGGTAGTAGTGGTACAATGGGTATTCCAGACATTACTGGAAATGATGGTGTAGGAGTATTGCTATGTTCCAAGCTTTCTGCTTCTTTCTGCAATGCACTATCTTGTGATTGTTTTCTACCAGGATCAACTCCTTTCTCGCTGTTTATTGCAGAAAGGTGTGAATTGATAAGATATGCAGCTAAGCTCAACATAACCGATGCAGAAACAAAAGCAATAACTGTGAAAAGTACTGGATCACTTAGTGTTACTGAAATCGAAAGATATGTATATATACCAGCTGTAACACTAGATATACATAGCAACAAAGTAGCAATTGAATATTTTAAGGCAGCTGTCTTACTTATTCCAACTAAAGTATTAATCAAAATGGGAGTATCGATTTTTTGTTCTGTTGCAAGTTGAACGGGATTCTCAGATAGCCCTTTTTCTGATTGAGTACTATTGTTAGTTCCTGAAGGTTTGTTACTATTACCATTATCTTGTTGAGGACTCAAAACTCTAGGTGATACAGGTTTGGGAGTTGAGCTTCTATTTTTCTCACTCTGTCTAATATTGCTTCCTTTATCTGCAGTTTTGTCACTCGCATTATTTTCTTTTTCTTCTTCTTTCCTGTGTTTTATCTTATTTTTCAACTCTTCAAGAAAATTTTGATTAGAAACCTCAGATAGACCTCTTTTTAATTGAGTGCTATTGCTGGTTTTTGATGGAGTACTACCAAGAGTGTTTTCATTTTTATCGTTATTTTTCGCTGGCTTCCAATTTTTTCTCCAATCTGCAGATGGTGGAGGTGGGGGTGGTGGCGGAGCTCATGATGGTGTGTTATTATTATTAGTAAGCATTTTTCTTCCTTATTATTAATATTATATTAATAATGATTAAATTATTAGTACTTGTCAATAATTTATGAGTAAGTTAGTATTAAGATAATAAAATAAAAAGGAAAGAGAGAGGAGCAGTCTTCTAAGAAGAAATAGAAGCTATCTTAAACCTCAAGTCATCACTTTGTTACTACAGCACATCATCGATGTTTTGGTATAGAGTAATCAGAATCATAAGAATAGCTTAGTGTTAGCTATTTTTATGATAACCTCTCTTAAACAATTGATATTTTACAGTGTTTTTGGTAAAATAATAGCTTAAGGCTTAGAATAAAAGTTTATGAGTGAAGCACAAGGTCCAAATATTGCAGAATGGCAGGCACAGCAGCAACACCAGGAAGCCGCTAGTGAGAAAAGTGGTTTCGGTCTTGGTCATAGTGACTCTGTTGCAACAATTGTGGATGGAATGAAGTGGATGTTCAACTTTCATGAAGGAGCAATTGCTGCTTATAATAATGTATTCGAAGGTTTGGTGAGTGGTAGCAGTCTAGTAACGTTATTTGGGAAATCAGGTAATATGTTTGGCATAAAATTTCTTGAAAGTCTTGCAGAATATTTTTCAGGTGGTGGTGGAGAAGATATGCCATCAGAAGGAATGGGTATGGACTACGGTGATGAGGGGCATCATCCGGATGATTATCCCCACTCTAACAATGAAATAGCTCAAAGTGCTGATGGTTTGCATGATATGCATGATGCAGGTGATCATCATGGCCAATCTTTTTCACCTGGTCCTTCACCATCTGTTGGTGATGATCATGAGCTTGGTTACTAAATAACTAAGAAGATTTTATTGTAATTAGTGAAAAAAGTTTCAGTTTTAGGATCAACAGGAAGCATTGGAAAAAAGACTGTAGATTTGCTCTCAAAGAGAAAGGAAGAATATCAGGTGGAAGCACTAAGTGCCAATTCTAACTTTGCTCTACTAGCACACCAAGCAAAACTGCTTAATGCAAAATATGCTGCCATTTCTGATGAAAGGTTCTACAAAGATTTAAAAGAAGATCTACTTGGTACAAACGTCAAAGTAGAAGTTGGTGCTCCAGGTCTAGCAAATGTTGCTTCTCTACCTGTTGATCTCTCAGTTATTGCAATAGTTGGCATTGCAGGCCTTGATCCAGTTATAAAGGTTATAGAAAGCGGTACTAAAGTTATTGCTCTAGCAAACAAAGAGAGTATTGTTTGCGGTGGTAAGTTACTACTTAAAAAAGCTAAAGAAAGGAGCGTACAAATAATCCCTATTGACTCTGAACACAACGCAATTTTTCAAGTTTTGCAAAACGATGATAAATGTGTAGAAAAGATTATACTCACTGCCTCTGGTGGACCATTTTTAAATTATAGCCTTGAACAATTAAGAAATATCACAGTAAATCAGGCACTAAGTCACCCTACTTGGAAAATGGGAAAGAAAATCTCAGTTGATAGTGCAACAATGATGAATAAAGCACTAGAAATAATAGAAGCACATCATTTGTTTAATATTAGTCCAAATAGAATTGAAGCAGTAGTGCACCCTGAGTCGATAGTACACGGAGTTGTAGTTTATCAAGATGGGTTCAGCTTTGCTGTGCTTGCAGAAACTGATATGGAAATTCCCATTGCATATGCTTTATCTTGGCCAGAAAGATCAACTTTAAATCATAAATTAGATTTAACAAAGCAAGGAAAATTGACCTTTCAAGAACCAGACCACAAATGTTTTCCTGCACTAAAGCTCAGTATGGAAGTGTTAAATTCTTCTTCTCCACATACAAACAGTATTGTTTTCAATGCTGCAAATGAGATGGCTGTTAACGAATTTTTGAAATCACGAATCGGTTTCTTAGAAATATTAGAGGTAGTAAAATCAACAATAGAAAATTTTGACAAGTACTCTGATATTAAATCACTATCTGACATAACAAGTATCGATTTTGAAAGCCGTATTATTGCTAACAAAATTATTGAAAATAAAGGTATCCGTTCAGCAGAGTGATAAAATAAGGTAGACGAGAAAAGACAACTAAATGGTCAAGTAGACCCATTTTATACTCCTGTCATCCTAGTAGCTGACACTGGGATCCAGAAAAATTTACAAGTAAACTGAGCTTATGCTAAATTCAATGAGATTAAATGAAAACCAGCATCAAGTGCTGGAATTACACCTTACCTGAACAGATAAATCACTTAGCATGTTCGAAATCAACCTGAGAGAAATTTACATCGTTAAGAACTGTATTTGCTCTATACAGACAACCACATCCTATTGCAAAAAAAGCAACGAAGTTGCAGCAAACGGAACTGGGTTATAAACTGTGAAACATAGACCAACAGCAAGTACTCCAGATAACAAAAAAGCACAAGCATAATTAGTTTGTTTCCTTTTTTGAGCGACTGCTTCTATCTTTAGGAATTCTGGTTCTATTGCTTTCTTGACATGTCCTGCAATACAATTTCTTGGACTTTTGTTTTCATAGTTTTTAATATTAGGTTTGATATTTGGATGTGTAAGTAATATTTCTATCATGTTTACATTTCCCAACTTGCAAGCAATGTGTAGAGCTGTATTTTTTTCCTTCTTGCCGGTCTTAATTTCCTCCTCTGCACGAGCATAATTTTGAGGTATAAATCCTTCATTAACAGGTTGTAAATTGTCAAGGTATACACAACCCCTTATATCCTTATCTACTACTTCTCTCCCCTCAAATTCGTAAACTGGATAACCATCATGTTCCTTTGGTTTTCTCTTAATAACAGCTTGCTTGCTTTTAATATTTACATCAATTTTTTTATGCTCTACAAGCAACTTAGCCATAAGCTCTAAATATTGATGTTCCTCGTTATTACTAGTAACAAAAGCTGAAGCAATGCACATCAAAGGTGTCATCCCATCCTCAAAAGCGTTAACATTCGCTCCTTCTTTCAATGCTTGTTGAAAATGATTCCAAGCTTCCTCAGGTGTTATTCTTTCACCACTAGCATTTTGAAATTCAATAGCTTTAAACAACTTTTTTGTTGCTTCACTTGTACTAAACATTTTAACCCCCTATCACAACAAACTTAATAAAATTATACATAGAAAAAATTAAAATATCAACTATTAAGCTAATGATCCAGAATATACTCCTTCGTTAAGGGAGATTGAGCATTTTTAAATATTTCTTGAGTACTTCCGAATTCAACAATCTTGCCATTGCAAAAGAAAACTATGCTGTCAGATAATTTTTTAGCTTGCTTCATCGAATGAGTTACCATAATTATGGTGAACCTCAATTTCAATTCTTGTATAAGATTTTCGATTGCATTGGTTGCCATTGGATCAAGAGCAGAGCATGGTTCATCCATTAATAAAATAGTTGGCTTTACTGCAATTGCACGAGCAATGCATAATCTTTGTTGCTGGCCACCAGATAAATTTAGTGCACTATCTTGCAATCTATCTTTCAACTCTTCCCATAAACCAACCTTAGTTAAACTACTTTCTACTATTTTATTCAATTTTTGCTTATTTTTTACCATGCCATGCAATTTAGGCCCATAAGCAACATTATCATATATTGACTTTGGAAAAGGATTGGGTTTTTGAAATACCATACCAACTTTTGCTCTGAGCAATACAACATCCATATCACGTGAATATATATTACCCAGCCCATCGATTACCAGTTCACCAGTCGCTCTACATCCAGGTACGTAATCATTCATACGATTGAAACAACGCAAAAATGTCGATTTACCGCACCCAGAAGGTCCGATAAAAGTTGTGACTTTCTTTTTGCAAATATTCAAATTTATATCGAATAAAACTTGTTTAGAGCCATACCAAAGATTTAAATTTTTAACGAAAGCGTATTTATCGCTCATACTAAATCCTGCATTGAATAAAGTCCTGGTATTTCCTGTTTATTCTCGCACAACCATATTGCTGCTTGAACCGCCCCTCTAGCAAACGTTGTACGATCAATTGCCTTGTGATTTAATTCTACTCGTTCATCGGAATTGACAAACATGACACTGTGATCTCCTATTACTCCACCTCCACGAGATACTGCAAAGCCTATTCCTCCTTTCCCTCTTATATTTGAATTATTATGTGAATATTGATTGAGCTCAAAATCCACTTTTGCAGCGTTAGCAACTGCTTTACCAAACTCTATAGCTGTTCCAGATGGTGAATCCTTTTTTAAATTGTGATGCATTTCCCAAATTTCAACGTCATACTCATTACCTAAAAGCTTGGCAGCTTCTTTTACCAATTTCAGCAACACATTAACTCCAACACTCATATTTGCTGACCATAATATTGGAACTTTAGCAGCATATTCTTTTAAATTTAGACCTTCTATTCCAGTTGTGCCACTAACTAGCGGTTTTTTAAATTTTACGGCCGCCTTAAGGCATTCTAGCATACATTCTTTAGTTGTAAAATCTATTACAACATCGGACGATTCAAATACCTCATTAATGGAACTTGTAACTTTGATTCCTAAATTGCAATTATTGCCTACAATAGGCCCAATATCTAAGCCTATATACTCACTGCCCAAGCGAGCAACAGCACCTGCTATTTCCACTTTGGTATTCGTAATTAATTCATTGAGTATTTTCTTACCCATTCTGCCTAAGCAGCCTATTACTCCAACTTTGATTTTCATAAAGCTTTTTCCACTATGTTAGGCTTTTTTTGAAGCTTTGTCATCTTTATAAGCTTAGCATATTTAGCCTTACACTGATAAAACTATAGCTATACATCGATGAATCTATTGAAAATTGATACGAAAAATTGTAATTAGTCAATTTTCTCCTATGGAGAAAACTTATAAAGAAAAAAAGAGCACCAAAGGAGGTGCTCTTTTGTGAAGGGTTTGTTTTAATAATAACCGTTTCCTACTATACTCGGATTAGAGACACAATGTCTTTCTGTTGCTAGTGCTCGAGTTGTTGAACTTGGTTATGTAACTTCTGCATCATAAAACTCCTCTGATTCAGTAGTCACTTCCTCAGAGTAAGATCAGATAAATCTTCTCTAAACTTAGAAAGAGATGCAGTAAAAGCATTTATTAACTCTTGTTTTTTTCTTCAATAGTAGTTTTACCTGAAGATTGTCCTTGCTGTGATATGCTTTGTTTCGCAACACTTGTTTCACTTTTTTTACCACCAAACAGCCGCTTACAGCCTGATGAAATTTTTCTTGCAATCCATAAAATTCCTATGTGATCAGCAATCCACTTAAAAAAGTTTTTTATTTTTTTAAACATATTTTACTCCTTAAATTAATAATTTATATTATTATATACAAAGCATAATCTGTCAACTTTTCTTATAGAGAACATATAAAGAAAAAAAAGAGCACCAAAGGAGGTGCTCTTTTGTGAAGGGTTTGTTTTAATAATAACCGTTTCCATTTACACTGGGATTAGTGACATAATGTCTCTCTGTTGATGGTACTCCAATTGTTAGACTTGGTTGTGTATTTATTGTATCATAAAGCTTCTCTGATTCAGTAGTCACTTCCTTATTGTTAACCGTTTGTTGTGACGTAGTAGGATTAAGATTATGCTGCTCCAACGCTGTACCTTCAAACGGCTGATTAGATATACTATCTACTTTAATCTCTGTTACATCATCTTTCAATCCTAACATTTTTTTCATATGCTCAATATTGTCTTGAACTAATATTTTATCGTTATCGATATAATTACCATCTCTATTCTTCTTTATTATTGATTTTACAGATATACCATAACAATTATGGATAAAATTACCAACACCAGTAATGCAATATTCTTCTTTATCACATCTTAGATATATAAGAAGATTAAAAAGGGGTTCTACCTCGTTTTGACTACCTTGATAATCCTGAACTTTTATACCCTTTTCCAAAACTAACCATAAGTGATTATCTTCATCAAGTTCAATATAACCTACTCCTTTAGGCTCATCATTTGATTTTTCTGGAAAATTTTCTGCTGGCTCGACGTTTGTACCTGTTTTAGATACAGGTTCTTCAGTCTCATTTTGCATAGGGGTGCTAACAGTTGGACTTTTATTTACATTCTCATCTGAAGGTCTCTTTGGTGATATATTTTCTTGAGCAGTATTTGCTTTACTGCTAAATAACCAATTCCAACCTGATGAAATTTTTCTTGCAATCCATGAAATTCCTGTACGATCAGCAATCCACTTAAAAAATTTTTTTATACTTTCCCACATACTTTACTCCTTAAATTAATAATTTAATTATTATATATAAAGTTTAATTTGTCAATTTTCCCTGTGGAGAAAACTTATAAAGAAAAAAGAGCACCAAAGAAGATGCTCCTTTTGAAGGGTTTATAGCAATTATTATGCACTAACACATAGACCATTACTAGCGGCTGGTGTTGTTGTAGAACTAGCAATTTCTGATTGAGGAACTATAATCGGATCTTTAGATATCTGAGTTACGTTAATGACTGCTTTTTTCTCACTCAAACCTAAGATCTTCTTCATTGCTACCAATTCGTTAGACACAGTTTGATTATCCGTAACTACTGACTTTATATTCAAGAACACACCATCTTTATTAACAACTTCAGGTTTATCACAAGTAATTTGGAATACTTTTCCTTCTTCGGACTGGACGTATAAATTGTTTACTTTTAAATGATCAGAAGTCTCAATGGAATTAAGATCTATATCATCAAAAGCTTTGTTTGTATGCTCTTTATCTACATCTACAAATAGTTCCAGCGTTCCAGATATGTTTTCAGAAATACTGGCAATAATAGGTAGTTTATCATGTTCCTTAGATTGCGTAATATCAGCTCGACCGTCATTACCATTGCTATGGATTGGATAATCTGCAACTACTGGCTTTTCATGATTAACTGTATTATCCAAAGTTTTTGTTAATGTATTGCTTGAAAACTTTTCTTGATCTGATGATAAATTTTGTTTAGCATTACTTGATTTACCACCAAACAACCACTTCCAGCCTGATGCAATTTTTTTTGCAATCGACTTAAAAAACTCTTTTATTTTTTCTAACATATTTTACTCCTTAAATTGATAATAATTTAATTATTACATAAAAAGTATAATACGTCAACTATTTCATAAAAATTTTAGTACTTGCTTGCAATTTTCAATAATTTAATAGCACTGGTGTTGACAACCTCCCCACCGACACGCTTAGTAACAAAAAATCTAACATAAGGTTTGTTTGTATAAGGGTCTCTCAATATTCTCATTCCTCTGTTATCTACGATCTTATAAGCTTGTTTGAAATCCGCTACTGCAATCATTGTAGGTGGCATATCAGCAGATTGATATACCGGTATTCCCATCAAAGTATCTGGAGTTTCAAGCGATAAACTCGGCTGCCAAAGATACTGACCTGTTTCAGATTTTAGTAGCCTCACGTCCTTTAACGTACTCCTGTTCATCAAAAATGATGCATTTTTAGAGTAATGTTCATTTAGAGAGTAGTACAATATCATTATGGCGTCGCTGTCTAGCTTATCAGCTTTAATTTGCTCTATCTTATTATGACCATTTCCATTTTCGTAAGTTAAAATTCCTTTAGGTTGAAAAGTGCCATCACCTTTAATAAAGGCTTCATTCTCCTTCTTACTGAAAGTTTCGGCAACCTTTTCTACAAGCCAATTTTCAACATTGACAAATGCATCATCGAGCAATTTTTGTGATATTTGCGGCTGAGCATAGAGCTCGTAAGTTGTGATGGAAATCTTTTGAATTTTAGGTGTACTTGTGTCTTTTGCAAAATCATACTTGGATTTATAGCCACCATCTTCATCTTCTACTGTTTCACCACTCCAACCTGCACCAGCACGGTCACAATCTTCTATAATATAATCCAGCGTTTCAGTAGAGATTCTTTGATTGGAACATATTTGCCGCATTGGAGATGAATCAGCTATACGCTTGTTTATCCGTTTTTCAATGTGAGGAGTAACTAAATACCCTCCAATATCATTGTCATCTCCACTTAGGGTTTTGTGTGATAACCTACTTTCCATTCCTTTGCGAATATAATCAGAAAAATATTTATCACCTGTATTAAAATCTGTGCTAATCTCTGGGCGTTGAGCTGAAGTTTCAATAAAATCTAAGCGCTCTTTGCAATTATCAATATTACTATTTATCTTGCATAGCTGCTCAGGTCCTTTGCTTTCGATTTCTTTTAGTTTGCGATCATTTATTAATTTAAATTGCTCCCATGATGAAGCGAGTTCATTAACACGGTGAGCGATATCAGTAAGTGACATAATAGCCTCCTTTAAAAATAAAATTAGAATAGTATTGTAGTTTGAAGGTAATCTTTATCAGTAATCTCAGTACCTTTTTGTTGTCATGCAAACTGCATTCAGAAAAAAGACCGGTGAATGGCAGCTTAGTATAACTCAAACGCTTGTTTACAATATGGATCCCAGTGCTGGGAGGCGCCCTCATGGTAAACAACGTTCATACAACTGTATATGTATAATGCTCGTACCTGCCATTCACCGGTCTTTTTTCTGGATTCTAGCATTGGCTTCATGGTAGATACAAATGAATGTAAGCTGCTTGGTAACGAGAGAAAAATGATAATGATTACTTGTTGAAGTAAAAAAAGCAGTGTAGTATTACACCACGCTAAGTATTATACTTAATTGTCAGTACTATACAGCATCCATTTTTTTGTGTCAAGCACTTTTTTTTTACTGAGTATCTATTCAGGAGAATGTGCAAATAAAGTACGTAGCCGTACAAATTTGCCAAAACAATAAATGGTATCCTGTGCTGGGATCCATTTTTCTATCATCACCAGAAACGTTGATTACTTTTATACCTGTAAATTTAACTGGATCCCAGTGTCAGGGCACTGGGATGACAGAAGAAAAAGGCCTGTATCGGCTACTTCGATGACACTCACAGCCCTGTCATTCCAGCGCGTGACGCTGGAATCCAGAAAAAAAAGAAAAATGGTCAAGCACTGGGATGACACCCATTTAGTTATCTTTTCTCGTCTACCTTGTTTTGCCACCCTGCTGAACGGATACATACCGTTTGTTGCTTTTACTCTATGCTACCTTATCTGCCCTGCTTCAATCAGTAAGGGATTTCAATATTAACTCTGCACTACTTGCGGGATTGCTACTCTCTGTAATGGGTCTGCCAATTACGATATAATCAGCTCCTGAATTTATTGCTTCTTTTGGTGTTGCTGTCCTTTTTTGATCATCATGACCTCGATTCATACGGATTCCTGGAGTAATAATTTTAAAGTCTTTACCACATTCTTGGCGCACTTCTTGAGCTTCTAGTGCAGAGCAAACTACTCCATGTAGTCCAATCTTTTTTGCAAGCTTTGCTAGCAAAATTACCTGTGATTTTCCTTCCCTTGCTACTCCGAGTTCACTCAGATCTTCATTGCCCATACTAGTTAGTACTGTTACTCCAATTAGCTTTATTTTCTTTCCTTGCACTATACTTAGTGCTTCTTTAAGCATTTTTGTTCCACCACTGATATGCAATGTTAGCATTTCAACATCTAGAGCTTTTATTGCTTCAACTGTTCTAGCTACAGTGTTTGGAATATCATACAATTTTAGATCTAAAAAAATTGGTACATTGCATTTTGCAACTTCTCTCACTCCAGAAGGACCATGTGCAGCAAAAAATTCTAACCCAAGTTTTACCATGCCAACCTTATCACGCAGACCATTAGCCCAAGATATGGCTTCATTCAAATCTTGTGTATCCAGTGCGCATATTATTGGGTTCATTATCTTGTATAATTTTTTTTATAATAAGAGTAATTGTTGCATTTTACAATCCATATTCAGGGATTGGTCCACTTGCAATGCTTTGTACAGACACTGAACACGATAATCTGGTCGGAGTGGGTGAACGACTGGCATATCCAAGATCTTCCTGTAAAGAATCAGACGTTTCCTCCGATGTTTTGGAACCTTTCATTGGCTTGAATTGCACAAGCTGCCCTAATATAAATTTTATTTTCTGAGTCTCCCCTAATATTATTTTTTTGCTATAATCTTTAATTGTTTCATTTTCTCTTATCGATTCTTCTATCTTATCTATCACATATTGAAGTTGTTTTATTTGACTGTCTCGCTCTAAAAGTGAATTTCTTAAATTTTTCACTTCGTTATTACAATCTTGTCTTATTCTGTCTAACTCAAAAGATTGATTTTTAATTAAACCGTCTGCTTTATCTAGCTCTTCAAATTTCCTTTTTAACTCTTGAGATAAGTTTTTATTTTTCTGATCAATTTCTTTAAATTCACATTGTAATTCATCTAATTTCACACAAAGTTCTTCTTTTCTTTTATGTAATTCTTCTTTTTTCATATACAGTATATGTTTCTCTTTACGTAATTTGTCTATTTCCTTAGATAACTCCTCTTTTTCTTTAGATAATTTCTCTACTTCCTTATATAATTCCTCATATTTATCATTGTCTATTTTTCTTTTCAATTCGATTATAAGTTTTTTCCTCTCAGTTAGATTAGCTTCTTTTTCCTGTAACTGTTTACACAAATATGAGATTTTATGGAGTAGTTCTTTTTCTTGTGCAGCAAGCTCATCTTTCTCCTTCGTTACTTTTTCTAATTCGTCTGTTATTCCAATTATATGGATCATTTTTGCTTCTAATTTCTCCTCCAAAGATTTTTTTTCTTTAAGAAAAGATTTCCTCTCAGCTTCTATTTTTTGACCAAATTTTCTTTCTTCCTCGTATAAATTGTGCTTTTCTTGAGTCAACTCACGCTCTTTGTGAGCAAATTCCTTTCCCACTTTCCTAGTGTCAATAATTATTTTATACAAAATCATAAAAGCCAAAACAGATAATACAGCTAAAGCGAGAATTAAAGAACTAGGTACATTAATAAGCGCTAAATATGTAAGTAACGTGAGAGTAGCCAGAGAACTAGCTATAAAATAAAATGTATTATATTTATTAAGTAAATTGCTCATCACCTATACACAAAACTGCAGCAGTCTTGTATATATTGATTAAAATTGTCTTACCTGTAGAGGAGAACACTTATCACAATTTTACCAGTGATAAACTTTAGTTGATATTCTAACTAAACTCAAAATGCAAGGTGGCATCAGACAGGAGTAGAACATCTAGGAGTAGAACATCTACTAGAATATCCAAAATCTTCTGAATATGAAGCTTCATCCAGCTCTTTATTTGGTAGTGCTGATAAATCTCCATTACTTATATCTGAAGGAGGAAGGCTATCATTAGTTTGTACAGATATTTCTTCAATTACTCCTTTTATTTCTTGATCACTGACTCCAACATTCTTGATTAATTCCTCCAATCTATTCAAAATCTCTAATACAGTTTCCTGCGATATAATCACTTTATCTCCTTCTCTTACATTCTCTTTGAACAAATATATCATGTTTTTTGCCAAATCTTGTGCTAAGCTCACACGATTCTGATGAACTAATGAAGATTGATCATTCAAATCTGAAATTTCTTCTTTTATAGAATGCTTCTCAAATAGTAACTCTTTGTACTTTTCATGTTGAATTTGACTTTCTTCCTCCAGATTGATGCTATAATTTTCCAACTTTTCACTGTTTTTTCTTTCTTTATTAAGAATTTTTTCTAACTCTTTAATCCTACTGAAATATTTAGTTTCTTTCTCTTCCGATTGCTTACTTAGTTCTTCTAAATCTACAGTTAGTTTAATCACTTCTTGAGTTTTTTCATTTAACTTTTCTTGTAATCGTCTTTTTTCTTCTTCTGAATCCGATGATTTAAGTATTAAATCATAAGTTTCAGAACTTTCTTTTTGCAACTGCGCTTCTAACTCTGCTATTTTTTTCTCTTTCTTTTCTAAACATGTCATCAATTCTGTTACTTTTTTAGATTCTAATTCATGTGATTGATTTTTTAATCTCTGGATTTCATTGTCCTTATTACTTAACTTTTTTTGAGCATCATTCAGTTCTTGTTCTAACCTTTTATTTTCATTCATTGATTCAGCCAGTCCGTACTCTGATTTCCTTATTTGATCCTTTAGTCTTTTTACTCTGACATCTCGACCTTCAGCATATTCTTCCAAATTTTGCTTTTCTTTACTTAACTGTTGTATCTTTTCTTGCATTTCCCTTAACTTCTTATTTAACTTTTCCTTCTCTATTCTTTTCTCCTCAAATTCACTCTCTACCGAATCACTTAGCTGCCCGAATTTTTGTGTTATTTCAGCCAAAACCTCATTTAATTGCCTTACCTTTCCATTTAACTCCTCTATCTCTCTCACTTTCTGCTGCAATTGTTCTGACATAGTTTCTTTATCTTCAGTCAATCTTGTATTTTCTTTTTCCAATTTATTAATTCTTTCGTTTAAGCTGTCATCTACAACTTGTGCAATTTTGTCTTGCATTTTAGTACTACCTATTTGAGCTTCTTTGATGCCACGCTCAATTTCTTGAGTTGTTTGAATGTTAATATTTCTATTACTATTTTCTATCACAATCTCAGATGATTTATGATTGCCTTTCTCCTTATTTCTAAATTTTATTTGATACAAGAATAAGTTACCTATTTTTACATCTTTATTTGCTTTCAATTGATCATCAGTAACACGATTACGCTCGATAAGTTCTATACCATTAGCATCAATATTAATTATAATAGTGCACTTTTTTCCGTCCTCATCACACCAATTCAGAGTCATTTCGTATGCACCATCAGTTACAACATAGTGCCTTATTCCTTCTTCAGAAACAAAACCGTGCATTCCATTTTTTCCATTGCTATGCAGAGTTGAAAATCATGAAATTCCATTATCTTGACAGAAATTACTATTAAAAACTCACTGACTTTGAATTTGTTTTTATTAGCTCCCAATTTAACTTCTGCACAACTACCATATATTGACACCGTTTCAACACCACTTTCAATATACCCATTCAATACTTTTTTAGCCTTATCTTGAAGCTCTAGTCTCGCCTCCTTTACATTATTGAAATCTTGGATAACGGCTTTATACACTTCATCTTTATTTAAATTGGCATTGTATTTTATTAAAAAAGATAATATGTGAAAACTAGCTACAGCAGTGTGAATTGATTTATTCTTTTCTTTTATCTTACCGAGCAAAAACAAAAACCTTTGAATGAAGTCATGATAATCATCTTTTTGTTCTTCAATTTTATTATTATATGAATTACCAATCATTATTACCTCACAACTAAATAATTAGTATAGTAATACGAATGCTAAGTTACATCAATCAATAAACTTACAGTAAATTTTCCATTCTCAGTTATAAGCGCTGCTTCTGTACTCTCAACCCATTCTATCACTTCAGCATTGCAAACTGACTGCAAATCATGCTGAGCAGAATAATTTAACTCATCCTCTTTTACACTCGCTTTTATCATCAACTTTTGTATAAGATGCTTAACTGATACGTTATTATCTGCTTTTATTTTTCTCACAAGGTTTAATATCTGCACGAAATTATCTCCCATTTCTTCAGAATACTTATCATAGATAAGTTCTTCCTTGTTAGGCCAATTACTTTTATTGTGAACAGAGTTATAACTATACAACTGATGATATATTTCCTCTGTAATATATGGCAAAAATGGTGCAAATAACCGCAAAATAATATTTAGTACATATGCCAAACTCTGTTTCGCACTCATGTTTGCCTCGCTGTCCAATGCATCTCCATATGCACGTTTTTTAACTAACTCTAAGTAATTATCACAAAAATCTTTCCAAAAAAATTCTTCTATTGCGCTCAAAGCTTCGCAGTATTCAAACTGTAATAGGTTGTTCGTCGTTTTTTCTATCACTTTATATAATTTGGACAATATCCACTTATCCATCGTCTCACTGATGGAATTTATGCTCAATGCTTGATGTTTTTCCATAAACATGGAAACAAATTTGCTAGCATTCCAAAGTTTCGTAACAAGTCGTTTGCCAATTTTGAAGATATTTTCAGAGTAGACTGTGTCAACTCCAAGTCTTGAGTTTGCTGCCCAATAGCGTACTACGTCAGCTCCATAGGTTTCAAGCATTACATGAGGAGTGATGATATTACCTTTTGATTTACTCATCTTTTTTTTATCGTCAGCCAAACACCAACCACTAATCATGATATTTTCCCACGGCAGTGAATCTGCATGATAATGTGCCTTCAAAATCGTATAAAAAGCCCAAGTTCTTATTATCTCATGGCTTTGGCTGCGCAGATCTGCAGGAAATATCTTATCATACCGATGGCTTGGTAAACCGAGCTCACTGTTTACTGCCAGTGCACTTAGTTGAGGAGTGATCGCACTTGTTGCCCAAGTATCCATCACATCTTGATCTGGAGTAACTTCTTCTCTGCTATAGCTTTTCGGCAAACCTTTTAATGGATCGATAGGTAAATCCTTTACTTCAGCTAGAATGATTTTGCCTTCTTCTCCCTTACGTTTTGAATACCAAACTGGAAATGGTACACCAAAATAACGCTGTCTTGAGATGCACCAATCCCAACTTAGCCCTTCTATCCACACCTCCATACGTTTACGCATAGATTCTGGATGCCAATTACATTTACTCACTTTATCTAATACTTGAGTTTTTTGCTCTAAAGTCTTGACAAACCATTGATAAGTAGGTAATATTTCAAGCGGCGCACCAGATCTTTCAGCACATTTAACAGAATGAGAAATGCTATTGCTTTCTATTAAAAGTCCTTTTCCACTGAGGATTTCAATGATCCTCTTTCTTGCTTCTTTAACTTTTAGTCCATGGATCCCAGTGTCAGCTACTCGGATGACGCTGGCATGTGTCTCCTCTGTCACCTGAGTAGCTTGATACTGGGCATCTTTCTCCCCTGTCATCCCAGTGCGTGACACTGGGATCCATTTTTGATCACACACTGCATGCAGGTTTATCCTTCCATCCTGATCAATTATAATTGTCACCGGCAGATTATGCTTTTGCTGCCAATATATGTCGAGCTCATCACCGAATGTACAGCACATAACAAGCCCAGTGCCTTTATCTATTTTGACCTTATCATCAGCTATTATTGGAACTTTTGCCTCTGTAATTGGCACTACGGCTATTTTTCCAATCAGATGGGCATATCGTGCATCTTCTGGATGACAAAAAACTGCAACACATGCAGGAAGTAACTCAGGTCGCGTAGTTGCAATATGAATCTGCTCATTTTTTTTAGTGGAAAAAACTATCGTGTTCAAAAATGACTCAAAGACTTTATCCTCTATTTCTGCTTGTGCAATTGCAGTTTTATCGATTGGGTCCCAAAGAATAGGTTGCATTTTCCTGTATGCATACTCTTTATTATATAGATCAATGAATGACATTTGAGAAAGTGCCACAGCTTCCTTGCTGATCGTGTGGTATTCCAAATCCCAGTCATAGCTAATGCCAACTGATTTAAACAATTCCTTGAATTCTTGTTTTGACTTCTCAATAACTTCATGGCACATCTCTATAAATTTTTCTCTGCCAACTTCTTTTGCACGGGTTTTATAGGTTTGCTCGACTAACCTTTCAGTCGGAAGACCATTATCATCAAACCCAATTGGATAAAACACATCTTTTCCCAGCATGCGTTGAAACCTTGCAATAAAATCCGTATGGCAATAGCTAAATATATGGCCGATATGCAGCTTTCCTGATATCGTTGGTGGAGGAGTGTCTATAGTAAAAGTGTTATTCTCTTCACCATTCCATTTATAAACTTTACTTCCTTCCCATAATATGTTGTATTTATTTTCAATTTCTCTAAAGCTGTATTTTTCTTCTAACATAAATATTTTTCAGTTTTAAGCTTTAAGTTAGCACAATTGAGCAAATACAGCAATTTTAATGTCTGACATTTTAGTGTCCCCCTTCGGGGATTGTCCCGCCTTGAGGCGAAGGGCAAGTTACAATAGTCGCGTATGCGACGTTATGGGTATAATGCACACTCTAAGTACGATATGAGAGTACACTTGGTATGGATTCCCAAATATCGAAAAGGGTGCTAATAGGCCAAATTGCTGTTAGAGTTAGGGAGCTGCTAAGGCAGGTTACTATGGAAAATGAGATCCAAATTATCTCAGGCAAAGTTGCAGTAGATCATATTCATATGTTTATATCATATAAACCACAGCAAAGTGTTAGTAAAATTGTACAACTTTTGAAAGGAACAAGTTCAAGGTTGCTGATGCAAGATTTTGCAAGTCTAAGTAAGCAATTTTGGGGCAGGCACCTTTGGGCACGTGGATATTGAGCCGTAAGTTCTGACAGACGAGGTTATACAAGAGTACATATCTATCCAGGAAGGCGAGCCACTTCATGACAATGATCAATTTCAAATTGATTAAAATTTAACCCTTCACCTTGTAGGTGATGGTTGTTGAGTTTATAATACAAAATTTCTTGATTTTAGTTTTTTATGTATTACACGATAAATTTTTAGTATTGAGGTTTATTATGCCTGATTTTAAATTTTCTGATTTACAAGATCTTGTTAATGCTCTATATGATCCATACTATCTGCCCTCCAACGAAAAAATAAAACTAGCAGAATTGCTTGAGGACGTGTTGGAACTAGAAGTTAAAAAAAGCTCAGAAGATGCAATAGCTACATTGAAAGATAAAATAAGAAATGAATTAAAAAATGAAATAAAAAGTGAAATGAAACAAAAAATAAATAAATAAACTTGAGCAGCTAGAGGCGGAAAATAAAGACTTACAAACTAAAAAGGATAGAGCTAAAGGGTTAAATAGATCCTTAGAATATGCAAGGAAGACAGCTCAGAACGAAAATATAGAATTAAAAGCTAAAAAAAATAAACTAAATACTCAAATCCAGCATTCACAGCAAGAAAAGAAAATATTAGAAGTCAAAAATGAAGCAAATAAACAACTAAAAGAAAAAGCAACATACATCGCTACTGCTAGTACTGGTCTTGCTGTTGGGTTAGTAGTGTATATTACACTTGAACATACAACTAAATTGGACATGTGGTTAATCGTTGTTATAGCAACAGTATCTGCATTCTTAGCTGGTGATTTAATAATGAAACCTAGCTCTCAAGTAAATGGAACACAAGAACCACAAGGAGTGGCAAATAAGAATTCAGTGTAGCTTGATATAGTTTTTTTCATTTCACTGCCTTTCCAAATTTGAAGCAGGTTGTTTGAGCCATAGTACAAAGTAAATATAGTAATTTTACACTAAAATTTTTAGTTTTGTTTCTGTGGGTTAGTTGGTACGAGCCTTGCCTTTAAGAAGATGTAAAATCACAATTATTACGAATAACATTCCACCAATAACTGATATAGCTCCACCCGTAATAAAACAAGCACGTGCCAACATTGATGAAATACTTGGCAGATCTGCAACTTTTCTTAAGGCACCATATCCACCAAGCCAAACAAGTCCAGTAATGTGGAGAAAATGTCCCAAGCTATATGCATAAATCTGTAATCTTACTATGGAGCTTTTTATTTCTTTACAGCCCAATTTTGGTAACAGCCAGTAGACAAAATTCATAAAAGCTATAGTAATACCAACTACAGAACCATGATAATGCGCAGGAATAGTGACATTTCCTTCAATAGTTAGCACTCCAAGCACACCTCCATAAATGAACAATACAAACGAGTGAAGAAGATAATTGCCCTTATCATTGAGCAGAGTTTTTATGTTGCAATACACTAATATTGTTAAAAAGCACGGCAGAACTGCTCCAGCAATTCTCATATACCAGGTAAAAAACTGTATCAATTCAGCACTATCCGCCGAATAAATAAAGTATATAAACGGCGCACCTACGGTCAAAACTGTGTTTATAAATAGTGGTAAAATGGTAATTTTATTTAGACTAATATAGCGAGCATTCAGTATGATCAAATAAACTAAAAACATTGCTTGAGCAAAGGCAAACTGCAGTAAATGTCCGCCTCCCCAAAAGAGATATTCATAAAATAAATTCTTGTCTGAGTGATATAGACCTGGAGGCATATTTTTATGTGCTAAAACAACACAAAGAAATGATGACACAAGTATAATGACCAGGCCAATTTGTCCGATTGAAAGATATGAGTCTTGTTTATTTGATATGTAGGCTAGAGCTGTATTTATCAATATGCTGGTAATGAAAAGACTGAGTCCAAGTAAAAATAATTTGTTTTGTAATACAGGTATATAGTTACTTTTGATAACTTCAGTATTTGGAACAAATGCAGATATAAACATTAGCAGCATGGAAAGGATTGAGAGAGTCCATGAGAAGTTAAACCAATGATTGGTGTTTTTTAAGTTTATGATGAAGAGCAGAGATATTATAGAGCACATCCATACCAAAATTGACAAATTTACGTGTATCACCAGTGCATTATCAAAGATATATTGTGCAGAAGGAATGAGAGAAGAAATAAAAGGCAATCGTAGAAAAATAACAATTATTGACAGCAGTCCAGAACAAGCAAGAGCAAGTACTGCCAAGAATATCCATTGCCTGCAAAGTGAAGCGTTATTTTGTATGTTGAGCATTTACTTTTAGGTACTATAGCATAAGACAATGTACATTTTTCAAATTGATATGCATAGTTTAAATGAATGACATTACAACAATATCTTTCATCGTGAAAATGCTGCGTCCATTTCCATTTCATATTATGGTGATATTACTGACAGCGTTAGTCTGGGCTATCGAAATGTGTTTTAATCAATACTTGATAAAAATTATTACAGTAAGAGAATCTTTACATAATGGCATGACATTACGTTAATGCTTTTGATCCACAATTAAGAACATTTTCGTTGTGATTTACGTTTCTAGTATGTATATTAATGAATCTTGTTTTTACTAAATTATGAAAATAATAATTGTCATGATAATGTTATTGTATAGTAACTATACAATGGCAAGCGAACGAATAAGTTTAGTAGATAAAAAATTATCTCAAGGATATGTAGCTCCAATACTTACAGAAAATAGCGTTATTTTACCAGACAAGCACGGTACCTTATATTCCTTTGATATCGATAACCCAAGAGTTATAAATTGGAAATTATACCTCTTAAGTAGGAAAAAAATTGGTAATATGAGTTTATCGAGCTACAAAGAAAATGTTTTCTTTGTAGTGGATAACATTCTACACACAATAGATGCGAAAACAGGGGAGATTCAATGGGAAAAAGAATTAAGAGCTCCGGCAAGAGGGAAAGCAATAGTAATAAACAATAAGTTGGTAGTATTGACTATTGATAACTATCTACATGTATTTGATATAAAAGATGGCAGCCCCATTTGGGCTTATCAAAATGGTATAAATGAGGTTCGAGGTTTATATTCTATCTCACCAGCAGTCTCTAATGATAAAATAATGGCACCATTTTCAAATGGCGAGTTAATAGCTTTTAATGAAGAAGGTAAAAAACTATGGAGCCAAAAATTAGCTACAAATCTTTTAGACACACAGCTTACAGATGTAACTACTACACCTAGAGTACACGATAATATCTTAATAGCTACGAGCAACTCTTATATTTATAGCATTGACGTAAACTCAGGAAATATTTTATGGTCAAGGCCACTACAAGTAAAAAGTATATCAAACATTGAGTCATATTATAGCCCTCTTATTCCTGCAGAGAAACAAAAAGAAGGCGGAAGAATTTTCATGGTGACTAAAGGTAATAAGGTAATTGGCATCGACATACAAAGTGGAAAAACAGTTTGGACATCTGATTTTATAGAGAATGTGCAATTGTTTGTTCCAATTATGTATGCCCATACGCTTTGGGTAACAAGTAATAAAGGTTCAATATTTGCTTTTCCTGGATCTGAAAGTACAGGAAGGGTAATTAAAATACCCGGTAATGTGTTTCATGCTCCAGTATTTACCCATGGTAAGATGTATATAACGACTGAAGGAAATGGTGTTTATTCTTTAGAAAATAGGTTTGTTTTTTATGACTGATTATGATTTGATTATTATAGGTGGTGGTCCAGGTGGTTACAAATGCGCTATCGCTGCTGCAAAACTCGAACTCAAAGTTGCTTGTATAGACAAAAATAGCATTTTTGGTGGCACGTGTTTGCGAGTTGGGTGTATACCATCAAAAGCATTACTCCATTCCTCTTATCATTATGCTAGCGCGAAAAATAATCTATCAAAACTTGGAATAAAAGTTAAGGATGTAAGTCTCGATTTGAGAGAAATGATAGGCTATAAAGACGCTAGGGTTCAGGAACTTGGAAAAGGCATAGAATATCTGTTTAACCTTCACAAAATCACTAAAATCAATGGGCTTGCTTCTTTTGACCAAGGTAATCTTGAAGTTTCAGTTGAAGGTAAGGTGCTGAAGGCAAAAAATATAGTAATTGCAACTGGTTCTGATGTTAGCTCTCTGCCAGGAATTAATATTGATGAGAAAGACATTATTTCGTCTACTGGTGCATTATCTTTAACTGAAGTACCAAAAAAACTTGTCGTAATCGGAGCCGGGGCAATAGGGCTTGAAATGTCTTCTGTATGGAGGAGGCTAGGGTCTGAAGTCACTGTAGTAGAATTTTTTGACAGAATCGCTGCAGCAATGGATGGAGAATTAAGTAAGTCTCTACTTTCTAGTCTACAAAAACAAGGAATAAAATTTTTACTTAGCACTAAAGTTGAGGAGATAAAACAAAGTAGTAATTCTTTGAGTGTGGAAGTTTGCTCTGCTCAAGACAACCAAACAAACATTATAGAGGCAGATAAGGTGCTGGTTGCAGTAGGACGCAAACCATGCACTGAGGGTCTTGAAAAAATAGAGAAAGACAGTCGTGGTTTCGTTCAAGTTAACAACAGATATGAAACTAATGTGAAAGGAATATTTGCTATTGGTGATGTGATTGGTGGAGCAATGCTTGCTCATAAAGCAGAGGAAGAGGGAGTTGCAGTTGCGGAAATAATAGCAGGACAATTACCTCACGTTGATTATGAAATCATACCGTCAGTCATTTACACCCACCCTGCAGTTTCTTCAATCGGTAAAACCGAAGATGAACTGAAAAGTGTTGGTCGAAAGTATAAAGTTGGTAAATGTCAATTTGCTGCAAATGGTAGAGCAAAAGTCACTGACGATGCTGAGGGATTCGTGAAAGTTCTGACTTGTAGCAAAGCAGATACAATACTCGGTGTACATATCATAGGAGCATACGCTGATACGCTAATCAATGAAGCAGCGGTTGCAATGGCATATGGTGCAGCAGCAGAGGATATATACAGAATTTGTCACTCTCATCCTGATATAAATGAAGCCTTTAGGGATGCGTGCATCGATGCTTTCTTTAAAAAGTAACTGTGGACCTCGGTTCAATCATTGAAAAATGGTATGATTGGCTAAAGTACAACAGGTCTTACTCACCAAACACTTTGGAGTCATACATGAGGGACCTAAAAGATCTTATAAATTTCCTAAATACTCACATTGGTGAAGAAGTAAATGTTGGCTCTTTAGAAAAATTAAGCATACCTGAACTGAGAAGTTGGTTTACCTCTCGTTATGCAAGAGGTGTAAATGCGAGATCTAACACTCGCGCATTGTCAGTAATCAGAAATTTTTTCAAATATATAAAAAACAATTATGAAATAAATAATGAAGCGGTATTTTCTTTATCAAGGCCAATTCAGAGAAGAACTCTACCTAAAGCACTTTCAATATCTAACATAGAAACTCTATTGAAAGAAATGAAATTGCCTGATCTAGGCGAGCCTTGGGTGGTAAAAAGAGAAATTGCAATTGTCGTTCTGCTATATGGTACGGGCTTAAGAATCACTGAAGCACTGAATCTTAAGGTTAGTGATATTAGCAATGAAAGTTTAATAGTAACAGGTAAGGGAGATAAACAAAGGCAGGTATTTATTCTTCCAGTAGTAAAAAAGTGTATACAAAAATATATAAAAGCTTGTCCCCACTTTACGAAGCGGGACATCTTTTTGTGGGGGTAAGAGGAAAAAAAAAATTGGGAAGAACTTATGTTGCTAATCGTTTGCAAAAAATAAGAAGATTTTTAAACTTACCAGAAATTTTATCTCCACATGCATTTCGCCATAGTTTTGCTACTCATTTGCTTCAGGAAGATATTGACATAAGATCAATACAACAGCTGCTTGGCCACTCAAGCCTTGAAACTACTCAAGTTTACACTCACCTAAATTATCAAGATGTCTTCAATATGTATAAAAACTTTCAGAAGAGTTTGAATAAAAAATCGAAATCTTAACTTCGTCTTAAATCGATAATATTGCCGAACTGAGTGCTTGCAACATCATTCAGTACTGTACCTGCTTTATATAAGCAATAGTGACCAGCAGAGAAGAAAGCAAAAACGTTTTGCAAAAGGTTATGAATGAAAGAGAATAGACAGCAGAATTTAAATTAGAAGCTATGTAAAGAAACAAGTCAAGCAAATAGCAAAAGATCTGGGACCGTACACCTAGGCACTCAATTTTAATTTTTCACTCAAAACCAAGTTTACGACATCAGGGCTGGCTTTTCCTTTGGTGGATTTCATGACTTCACCAACAAAGAACCCATACAATCTTGTTTTACCACTCTTGTATTCTTGAACTTTATCTTGGTTGTTATTGATGATTTTATCTATTATCTCTGAGATTTGACATTTGTCAGTTATTTGTTTGAGATCTTGCTCTTTTATAATAAGGGATGCAAGTTTTCCAGTTTCAAACATAATATCAAAAACTTGTTTACCAAGTTTAGCAGAGATCGTTCCATCAATGATAAAGTCTAGGAGCTCGGACAAAGTATCTGCTTTAACTGGAGAGCTTACAATATCAATATTTGCTTTATTTAAACGACCGAAAAGCTCGACGGTTAACCAGGTAACTGCAATCTTTGAATCATGCTTTTTTACCAATTTTTCAAAATAATCGGCAATTTCTTTATCAGAAGTGATAACGTCTGCATCATATTCATTGATACCTAATTCCTCTATGTATCGAAGTTTTTTTTGATCTGGCAACTCGGGTAAAGATGATTTAATAGAATCAATTTTGTCTTGGCTTATTTCAACAGGTAGCAAATCAGGTTCAGGGAAATATCTGTAGTCACTTGAATCTTCTTTGCTTCTCATCACTTTTGTTTTTCCTAAAGTGACATCAAACAATAAGGTATCTTGATTTATTTCTCCTCCGTTTTCCAAAATTTTGATTTGCCTTTGTGTTTCATAATCTATAGCTTGTACAATATAACGTATTGAATTTAAGTTTTTTATTTCACAGCGAGTGCCAAATGCGCTACTACCCTTTGGGCGAACAGAAACATTTGCATCACAGCGAAGCGACCCCTTTTCCATATCACCATCACATGAACCGATGTAACGCAAAATCTGCCTCAATTTTTTCATGAATTCTGCAGCTTCTGCAGATGAACGAAGATCTGGCTCTGAAACAATTTCCATTAAAGCAACACCTGCACGATTTAAATCTATGTAAGTTTTGCTTTCTTCATGAATACTCTTTCCTGCATCTTGCTCTAAGTGAATTCTTGCGATTCTTATTTCTTTTTCATTATTATTGATAAAAACTTTGCCATTTTTAACTATTGGCTCAAAGAACTGGGTTATTTGATAACCTTGTGGTAAATCGGGATAAAAATAATTTTTCCGGTCAAAGTAAGAGCATTTATTAATTTCTGCAGAAATTGCAAGTCCGGTGCATATTGCTTGCTCTATGCAGCTATAATTTAATACTGGTAGTGTACCTGGCATTGCTGCATCAACTAGAGAAACTTGAGTATTGTGCTCAGTGCCAAATTCCGTTAGTGAACTAGAAAATAGCTTTGTCTTAGAAGAAACCTGAGCGTGTACCTCAAGTCCAATTACTGTCTCCCAGTTTTCTTTTGTCATGTATTTTATTCAATTAATAACTTTATATTCTGCAAACTAGCACAAAAAGTCAAATAAAACTCATTTAACCTATGATCCAAGAGCGGTGTATATCAATAATATAAGAGTTACTACAGTTTCTATTGACTAGGCTGTTATATAATAAAGTTAAGTGCTGCCAAAAAATATCTATAGTAGGCCAAAACATAATTTTGATGGCAACTGATTAGCTAACAAATTTATAAACATCAGTATATAGTTCATCAATGACTGGCTCTTTACTATTTTTAGCAAAATCTTCTGACTTTTTTACTAAATCTCGTATTTCCTTATCAATAGCTTTGCATTCTTCATCAGAAGCGATTTTATTGTCTGTTATATACTGCTTTAAGGTGCTTATAGGATCATGATTTTGCTTCATATCTTCAACTTCTTCTTTCGAGCGATAAGTAGCAGGATCTGACATCGAATGGCCACGATATCTATATGTCTTCATTTCAAGCAAGAGAGGTCCTTTTCCCCCACGTACGTGCTCAGCTATTTCACTTGTTACCTCATAGACAGAGAAAAAATCCATTCCATCAACTTGTTTCCCAGGAATACCAAAACTCTCTCCTCTTTTATATAGTTCAGTTACTAAAGTTGATCTTTGCACAGAAGTTCCCATTGCGTATTCGTTATTTTCTATGATATAAACCACAGGTAACTTCCACAAAGATGCCATATTAAATGATTCATATACTTGTCCTTGATTTGCAGCACCGTCACCAAAATATGTGAATACAACGTTATCTTTTTTCTTGTATTTATTAGCAAATGCTATTCCTGTACCAATTGGGACTTGTGCACCTACTATTCCATGTCCACCAAAGAAATTTTTTTCAACATCAAATATGTGCATGGAGCCACCTTTGCCTTTTGAACACCCTGTTTCTTTGCCGGTTAGTTCTGCCATCACAACATTCGGATCAGAATTACATGCAAGCATTAAGCCATGGTCTCTATAGCTTGTGATAAAAGCATCACCAGATTTTGATGCAGCTTGAGTCCCAACTGCAACTGCTTCTTGCCCTATTGATAAGTGACAGAATCCGCCTATTAATCCCATTCCGTATAATTGTCCTGCTTTTTCCTCAAATCTGCGTATGAGAAGCATTTTTCTGTAGAATCCAATCACCTGTTCTTTAGTGAAATTTTCTGCTTTCATATTGACTTTCTTTTATTAAATTGAGATCATACCAGAAATTTTTAACATTTTATAATACTATCTATATGGACTACTATCACTGGCTTGAAGCTTTTCACGTTATCTCTGTAATTATGTGGGTGGCAGGTATGCTCTATTTGCCAAGGCTTTATGTTTACCATGCATCTGTAAAACCAGGGTCAGAAAATGACAGCTTACTTCAAATAATGGAGAAGAGACTCCTTAGATATATCATAAACCCTGCAATGCTTTTCTCCCTTAGTTTTGGAATTATGCTAATGATTATTAGGGAAGCATATCGCGAAGGGTGGTTTCATATAAAAGCGCTAGCATTATTCTTAATGTTTGCTATTCATGGCCTACTTGCAAAGCATAGGAAAAATTTTGCAGTGGGCTTGAATAAGAAAACTCACGTTTATTTTCGTGTTTTAAACGAAGCAGTAACAGTGTTAATAATAATTATAGTTATTATGGTTATTGTAAAACCTTTTTGATTTTCTAGCCTAATGCTGAACCATTGAATGGAGTATAAGAATTGTTACTAAATAGTTTATTCTGATGTTCCGTAGTCTAAGTAAAGTACTTAAGGTATAGATTCTTTGTTTTTGTGTGTTATCCTGGTTAACAAGAATTCGCAGTAGTATTATAATGAGTAAGTTAAAAAAGCTTAGTGCTGGACTTTCTTTGACAGGCCTGATTGGTAGTGATGATATAGATATGCAAAGGGCAGGAAATAGAAAGAAGAAATATCAATTTTTGGATAAGACGTTCGCATGGATTGATGCGATGATAAATTTTATTTTTAAACGTGAGAGTAATAACGTAAATGAAGTCCTAAAAGTCACATGGGGACCACTATTTTTTGGTTTAGTGGTGATATTCATCTTTTTTGGAATAGGTGGTATTTGGTCAGCTATAGCTCCAATTGACGGAGCAGTGCATGCAAGTGGAGAAGTTATTGTCTCTTCAAATAGAAAAATAGTGCAACACTTGGGTGGGGGAATAATAAGCAAAATTTTAGTAAAAGAAGGTCAAACAGTTAAAAAAGATGAGCCTTTAGTTTTATTAAGTGATGTTAACGAAAAGGCAAATTTGAGTATAATTAAAGAAAAACTCTTATCATTTTTGGCAACTGAAGCAAGACTTATTGCAATTAGGGGAGACTTAGATACGCTAGAATTTTCTGATGAGGTTAAAAGATTATCTAACGATGAACTTGTAAATAAAGCGATAAAGAATCAGGTAAAGTTGTTCAACTCTCAGAGAAAGAGTATATTAGGAAAAACTGACATACTGCAACAACGTATAAAGCAGTTAAATGATGAATTAGCAGGGCTAAATTTTCAACTAAATGCAGCCCATAAGCAATATGACTTGATAACTGAGGAGTTAGAAACAAAAAGACAATTACTTGATAGTGGCCATATAAGCAAACCACACATTTTAGCTTTAGAAAAACAGTTTGCTGAAATTGAGGGTAGAGTTGGACATTACCGTTCTGCAATATCTCAAGTACAGCAAAAGATTGGAGAAAATGAGTTAGAGATTATAAATGTGAAGAATGATGCTCAAGAAAGAGCAAATGCTGAGCTTAAGGAAGTTAATACATCTATTGCAGACTTAAAAGAGAGGCTGATGGTTGCTGAAGATTCGTTAGCACGTACAATAATTAAATCACCTCAAGATGGTATAGTTACAGATATAAGATACCACACTGAAGGTGGTGTTATACAATCTGGAGTTCCAATCATGAGTATAGTACCATCAGATGATGATCTAATAATAGATGCTAAAGTTCTAACCAGAAACATAGAAGAGATACTGTCAGCAAAAAAGAAAGATAGCAATATAGTCTCTATCGACGGACTAGAAGGGCTGAAAGTTAAAGTAAGGCTGAGCGCTTATAGTGCACGTCGCTTAAGTTTAATTAACGGTATAGTAAACCATATTTCCCCTGATGCTCTTGATGATCCAAGGATGGGGCGTTATTATTCAGTGCGAGTGGTGATACCAAAATCAGAACTTGCTCAATTTAAAAACGTATACCTATATCCTGGCATGCCAGTAGAAGTATATATAGTTACTCAATCCCGCACTCTTTTATCGTTCTTGTTTACACCTATAATTGCAACATTCGATAGATCTTTCATAGAGAGATAATTTATTTTGCTTTTCTAAAAAATTTGTTTACAGAGTTTGATATGCAAAAAAAATTACACACAAGTAGTGTATTATTTTATAATTATTTTCTATAATATGTAAATCTTTGATTTAAGATGCAAATGCTAACGTAAACATTAAAGGTTAATTAGTAAACTCAGCTGTATAATAGAATTAAAGGAATTAGTAAGATTTTTACCTCAATGAATTATAAATAGGCAAACTTACCTAAAGTTTAATAGTGTCTGTTACTGCTTTTAGATGTGAGGCTAGAGGGTTATTAGCAATAACAGACACTATTAAACTTATTATAGAACTTCCTTAAAGTAAATACTTAACTTAAAATATTATAATATTTTAACTTAAAATAGATTCATGTAAATGCTTTTTCCTCAAGTTAGTATCGTATTAGTATATTTATTAAATGCTAAAAAAACATTAATCATCATTTACTTTTGATTCAATATTTAGCAAAACACTTGTGTACATTCTATAATCTCTGTTTGCATAGTAAGTGTATATATATTATTATACAGTTAGTTTTACAGCAAAAAATATGGTGAAGTTATTTGCATTATTGATAATGTTTTACTCAAACATATCAATTGCTTCTGCTCCTACTTCTTGGCAATTTGGATTTCCTGCGCCTGCAACTGAGATAATGGAGGTTGTAGTTAAGTCACATTCGTTTGTGATGATTGTAATGATTGCAATTATGCTTTTTGTATGGGCCCTGCTTGCTTATGTAGTATTTCGCTTTCGTAAGGGCAAAGTGAAAAATGTCAGTAAAATAACTCATAATATCTTTGTAGAAATTATCTGGTTTGTTATACCAACGATTATTGTTGGGGTATTGGCTTTTAAAAATGCTGAATTAATTAAACTACAGGAGAAAGTGCTAAAAGCTGACATAACACTAAAAGTTATTGGTCATCAATGGTATTGGAGTTACCAGTACCCAGAATATAAAGGTATTTCATTTGACAGCTATATAAAAGGAAAAGAAGACTTTACCGAAAGAGATTTAAAACTATTCTCTGTTGATAATAACGTTATTTTACCTATCAATACTAATATTCGTTTACAAGTGACAGCAGGAGATGTAATACATAGCTGGGGAATACCGGCTTTTGGTATAAAAATTGATGCAATACCAGGTAGGCTGAATGAAGCATGGTTTAACGTTACAAAGCCCGGTATTTATTATGGGCAATGTTATGAACTATGTGGTCAAGGTCATGGATTTATGCCAATTGTTGTTGAAGCAGTGAGTAAAGAAGATTTTAATAAGTGGATTGAAGATAAAAAATTAGTAAGTTAAGTTTGGAGTATAGATATGAGTGATGTACCAAAAGGTATAAGACGTTGGCTATTTTCTACTAATCACAAAGATATAGGGACACTATACATTATTTTTTCCATATTAGCTGGAATTATTGGTGGATTATTATCGGTAATTATTCGTACTCAGCTAATGCACATTAATATACTTAACAATAATTACCAGCTATATAACGTAATGATTACAGGGCATGCGGTAATAATGGTGTTTTTTATGATAATGCCAGCCTTAATGGGAGGATTTGGTAATTGGTTCGTACCTCTCATGATTGGTGCACCAGATATGGCATTTCCTCGTATGAATAATTTAAGTTTTTGGTTGTTAGTTTCATCTTTTATTTTGCTTATCCTCTCGGTATTTGCTGGCGAAGGTCCTGGAACAGGATGGACTTTATACCCACCTCTATCGCAAATCATGTCTCACCCAAGTGCAGGAGTTGATCTTGCTATACTTGCACTTCATGTTGCTGGTATGTCATCAATTGTTGGGGCGATCAACTTTATAGTCACTATATTCAATATGCGTGCAAAAGGTATGTCACTCACTAAAATGCCACTATTTGTTTGGTCTGTTTTACTAACGTCATTTATGTTAATTGTTGCCTTACCGGTACTTGCTGGTGCTATAACTATGCTGCTAACTGATCGCAATATTGGCACTTCCTTTTTTGATCCTGCTGGTGGCGGTGATCCTGTGTTATTTCAACACCTGTTTTGGTTTTTTGGTCATCCAGAAGTTTACATAATTATTTTTCCTGCATTTGGCATCATAAGTCAAGTCGTATCAACTTTTTCCCATAGGCCAGTATTTGGTTATATGGGAATGGTTTATGCCATGATAGGAATAGTAACGTTTGGCTTCATGGTTTGGGCTCACCATATGTTTACTGTTGGGCTTAGCGAGGATGCTGCTATATTTTTTAGCACTAGCACAATTTTCATTGGTGTTATAACTGGTGTAAAAGTCTTTAGTTGGATTGCAACTATGTGGGGTGGAGCGATTGAATTGAAGACACCAATGCTGTTTGCATTAGGTTTTATTTTCATGTTTGTTGGAGGTGGTATAACCGGAATAATTCTTTCTCACGGTGGAATAGATAAGCTTTTGCACGATACCTATTATGTCGTTGCTCACTTTCACTATGTCATGTCGCTTGCTGCATTATTTGGAGCTTTCGCCGGTTTTTATTATTGGATAGGCAAAATGTCAGGTAAGCAATATAACGAGTGTTTAGGAAAGATACACTTTTGGCTCACTTTTATTAGCACCAATGTCACTTTCTTACCCCAGCATTTCCTGGGATTAGCAGGTATGCCAAGGCGTATACCTGATTATCCCGACGCGTTTATCCCTTGGAATTATATATCCTCAATTGGCTCATATATGTCCTTTCTTTCAGTTATGTTTTTTGTATTTATAGTTATACATCTCTTTAAGTGGGGCAAAAAAACTGGAGATAATCCTTGGGAAGGTGACACTTTAGAATGGACGGTATCTTCACCACCGCCTTTTCATACTTTTGAAAAACCACCAGTGATAAAATAGAATGTACACAAGTGTTTTGCTAAATGTTGAATCAACAATACTGGATTTTTGGCATTTGCTGAAGCCAAGGATAATGTACCTTGTAGTGTTTACTGCAATTGCTGGAATGGTTGCTGCACCAGGTAGCATTCATCCTTTCCTTGCACTAATATCTCTTATGTGCATTGCTCTTGGTTCAGGATCTGCAGGTGCAATAAATATGTGGTATGACAGAGATATAGACTTGCTTATGGAGAGAACAAAAAACCGCCCTATACCTTCAGGTAGAGTTTCTGCAGAAAGCGCGCTTGAATTTGGCATAACTCTTGGAATATTGTCAGTATTTATCATGGCAATAGCAGTGAACTATGTTTCTGCTGCTTTGCTTGCAATTAGCATATTATTTTATGTTTTTGTGTATACAATTTGGCTCAAAAGGCGTACTCCGCAGAATATTGTTATTGGTGGTGCAGCAGGTGCTTTTCCTCCAATGATTGGCTGGGCGGTTGTAACTGATTCTGTAAGCTGGGAAAGTTGTATTCTATTTTTAATAATTTTTATGTGGACTCCACCACATTTTTGGGCTCTATCTTTAAATAGATCTGAAGATTATACAAAAGCATCGATTCCAATGTTCAATATCGTTTATGGTCCAGAAAAAACGAGGAAATATATATTAATCTATAGCGTGTTACTCGTATTAACTAGCTTACTTCCAGCACTATTTTTGAAAAAGGCTCTATTTTACCTCAGTATGGCAATTATTGAAGGGTGTGTTTTTATTTGGTTTGCTGCATCCGTTATAAGGCTTAAAAGTCATAGCTCGCAGAAAAAAATGTTTTCTTATTCGATTTCTTATCTATTTTCTCTGTTTGCCAGCGTTATTTACTGCTCTATTGATTTATTTTAACCATGAAAGAACATAAAAACTATCTTTTACTTTCTCTTCTAATAATGCTCGTTGTAGCACTTTTTTTTATTTCCATAATAAAATTTAAAGGTGCGGCTTAAATTGCCTCTATATCTATAAAAATTGTGATTTTATAGAAGCAACGATATACTTTATTAATTCACTACAGTTAAAGATGAAGAAAAAGGAAGTGACAATATACACAGATGGAGCATGCTCTGGTAACCCAGGGACAGGAGGGTGGGCAACAATCATATTATTTCAAAATCATATAAAGAACATCTGTGGTAGAGAAGAAAATACTACAAATAATAAAATGGAGTTAACAGCAGTGATCAATGGACTGAAGGTATTAAAATTTCCTTGTAATATCAGTTTGTATACGGATAGCCTCTATATTAAATACGGTATAACAGAATGGATAAATAAGTGGAAAATGAACGGCTGGAAGACAAGTAATAAGAAGTCAGTAAAAAATATAGAATTATGGAAAGAATTAGACGATGTTGCTTTGCAACATGAGATTAACTGGAAGTGGGTGAAAGCGCATAATGGTGATAAATACAATGAAGAAGCCGACAGCTTAGCAAGAAAAGCAATAATCGATGCTTAAAAAAATAGCTCTATCATTTTCTATAATTTTATTATTTATATTCTGCTTCTTTATCCCTTTTAAAGGGGAAGGTCCTTTAGAAATCAATATTAGTTATATTGATTTTTATATAAAGAAAAAAATATTAAAGATATTTACCAATTCGGATGTCAGCATGGAGAGTACCTCGGTTATTTGGCAGAAAGATGGCAAGCTAGTCATTACAGATTTAAAAATAACAAATCCTGACTTTACCATAGAAGTTCCTGAGCTTTTCGTACACTTTAAGTTAAGTTCCAAAAAGTTCTCTCAGGTTTTAGCTGGTAATGTACACATATATATCAAGA
This sequence comes from Wolbachia endosymbiont (group B) of Camptogramma bilineatum, assembly GCF_947251825.1. Taxonomy (NCBI): domain Bacteria; kingdom Pseudomonadati; phylum Pseudomonadota; class Alphaproteobacteria; order Rickettsiales; family Anaplasmataceae; genus Wolbachia; species Wolbachia endosymbiont (group B) of Camptogramma bilineatum. Next base: position 979,342 of record NZ_OX366391.1, on the reverse strand, counting down.
AGGAAGAGACCAGAGGAATAACAACATCTGTAATGACAGATAAGATGAGTAGTACAAAAAATCTGCTGAAGACAATAAGAAAAATTTTTTTCTACTTAAATGCAGACTCAAGGATTGAAATTACTAACATTGCTGTCAATAAAAGCACGGAAGGTGAGTTTTTCATCGATAAAGTATATGCAGGGAAGGGGGAAGATTTCAATGTTTTGGATATTCGTGTTCATACAAAAGATAAAAAGGGGATTCTAGATGATTTATCTATTATGATAAAAAATCGCAATAATTTGTTAAATTTGTATGGAACATTTTATAACCTAAAGTTGGGGCTATTTAACGAGTTTTCCACACTAGTTAAAAGTTACAATTTGGACAAAGAAATAGGGTTCAAAGGGAACTTCTCAATGAGGATTAATGGAAAGGATGAAGTTATGGATGGAAACATATACGTGTTAAATACAGAGAGTCACTCAGGTAAAAACTTAGCCTTGACTAATGTAAATGTAAATTTGACATATAGTGATGAAATCATTAGCGTAAAAAACTTTCATTTTAAGTTAAATGATACTTACCTTTCTTTGATTGGCAAAATGAACTTTGGCACAAATCATGCTTTGCTTAGAGTTAATATTAGTAAACTTGTTGCAAAAGATTTATGTACTTATGTACCAGATGGTGTAGTAAATAGTAAATTTAAAAGCTGGTATTGTAATAATATTGATGGGGATGTTCTAAATACCATTGTAAGTTTCAATGGCAAAATTAACAATTTGGTTAATGACGATCTATCAGACATTATAATTGTGGCTGATATAGAAAATTGCAGCGTTAAATTTGATGAAGATTTTGAACGAGTGGAGAAGTTGAACGGTGAGTTAACTCTCAAGGATAACAATCTCAAAATTATTGTAAATAGTGCCAAGTTCCAGAATTTCACTATCGATAGTAGTGATATTGAAATGAACTCTCTAAATAAGGAAGATTCAGTTCTTACCATTAACGGTCAGGCTGTAAGTGATGCTTATGGGTTATATGAGCCTATAAGATTTAAGCTGGATGATGTGGTAAAACTTGAAAGAGATAAAGTAGGTGGAATAGCAAAGTCTGTATTCAATTTTCGTATTTTTAATCTAAACTCTAGTGATAAAAAAGTAGATTTTTCGGCCAAATTTCATTCTGAAATTGATAATTTGGTGGTGTATAATGGAAGTTTTGGTAAGTATGATATTAAGCTCGATTTTGGGAGTGACTTTATAGATTTAAATGGTAGTGGTATGGTGAATAATACACAGCTTCTATTTGACCTCAAAAGTAGCAATAAAAATGAAAATTTTGCCTGGAATTTGACTGGAGATTTGCCTGCTCAAATACTTAATTTCGGTGATGGTTACATCAATGCAAATATAGAATCAGTGGTATATCAAGATAAGACGGGATATATTAATGGTAATATAGATTTATCAGAGCTTGAGTCACGTTCAACCTACTTAGGGTGGAAAAACCATTTTGAAGATCACAATAAAGTTTTATTTTCTACAAGGCTAAAAGGAGTAGGTGAGTTGCTAATAGACAAACTAGACGTTGTAGGAAATGATCTAGACATAAAATTCAGCGGAAGAGTAGAAAATGGAAATCTATATTTAAATTCTAGCAACTTTAAATTACCTGATAATAATTTTAGTATAGAGATTGAGTCAGGTAAGGAGAAAAATGCCATAACTATTCATGGTGAGAAAATCAACTTAAGTGATGTTTTAGGTTTACTTGGCAAAGATAGTAATCGATTAAATAACAACATAGAAGTTACTATGAATGTTGACAATATAATTATGAAAGAAGGAATTATCATAAAAGATGCTAAGCTAAATGTAACTTGTGCTAAAGGTGATTGTAGTGGAAGTCAATTCACAGGACAGTTTTTAGAAGATAACAGTAATATACTAGTAGAATATAGTGAAATAGGGCTAGAAGTATATTCGGATAATTCAGGTATGCTTTTACGTTCTTTCGGTGTTGGTAAGTCAATTAAAAACGGCAAATTATCTCTTTATCTATCTTCTAAGAGAGAAAATGGAGAACATTATGGTATGTTATCTATCAACAATTTCTATATCAAAGATGCTCCACTACTTACTACTTTATTATCAATGTCCTCACTTCCTGGTATTGTAAATGCTATAAAGAACGAAGGTGTGCATTTTTATAAGTGTAATGCACCTTTTTCATATAAAGATGGCACTATTGAAATTGAGGAAACTTGGCTCGAAGGAGCGGAACTAGGCATTAGCACTAGTGGTACACTCGATATTAAGGGTTATAAATTCCAGGTTGAAGGACAAGTAATACCAGCATATTCAATTAACAAATCTTTGTTGAAAATCCCTATAATCGGAAAACTTCTGACTGGTGGGAAGAGTAGGGGGATTATTTCAATAGACTACAAAGCAAATGGTGATGATAAAAACAACAACGTATCTGTTAATCCTATCTCTTCGCTAACCCCAAGCTTACTTAAGAGGTTATTAGGAGTATTTGATCGTATTATGACAAAAACTAATAAAAGCATTTTAAAAGGTAGTTTGAAGAAGAAATTTAGCTCAATATGACCAGAAGAAAAGTTATTTATTGATGTTTAGTTAGATGGTAAACGTTAGATACAACAAACAGAGGAAGTTAGATAAAATAATTAAGGGAACAAGAATATAAAGGTTTAACTTGAAGTAACCGGATAAAATCTGAGTCACACTTCCAAGTGCTGGTACCCACGAAAGCAATGCAACTGCACAAATCAGTGGGTGCCTTACAATTTTTGGTGTTTTGTCTTCATTCTCTAATTTGTGATGTGATCTTCTGATAAAAATTGTTATTCTACCTAAATACCAGTTAGCTATTCCACCAAGACTGGATCCTAATACTCCAAAAAGTAATATAAGTAGTTGATCGTAGTTTGACCTAAAGCATAACATAGTGTAAAGTACAAAACCTTGATGTATGGGTAAGATAAGCGATGATACTAGGCTATCTATAAACAATAGGAGATAATTTTCCATACCAAGTTGTTGTACCATCTTCGTTGTCAGAAATTGTAACCCCCATTTGTTTCAATTGCTCTCTTATTTTGTCTGCAGTATCATAATCTTTATTTTGTTTTGCTACTTTTCTTAAGTCTATCAACCTTTCTATTTCTTGATGACTCACACCACTTGCAAACCACTCTTGATAACTTGACTCAAGAATACCAATGAACCTTGCGCTTTTAACAAACTTCTTAGTTAATTTGAGCCTCTCACATTCATTACTTGTCTTATTGATTTCTGTAGCCATTTCATGCAATATGGCTACAGCTTCAGGAATGTTTAAATCGTTTTTCAAAGCCTCTATAAAATCTTTAGAGACTTCTGCATCACTTTCCTCAATACATGTACTACGTAATAACCGATAAAACTTGTTTAAAGTTTCTTGCGATTCAGAGATAACATTTTCTGTCCAATCAAGTGGTTTTCTGTAGTGAGTTTTAAGCAGCGCATAACGTATTACTTCACCCTTTATTCCACTATCTAACAAATCCCTTACTTTGACTATATTAAATAAGGATTTGCTCATTTTCTCTTCATTTACCGTAAGAAACCCGTTGTGTACCCAATATTTTGCAAACGTTGACTCAGCAAATGCAGATTTACTCTGTGCAATTTCATTCTCATGATGAGGAAATTGCAAGTCTATACCCCCACCGTGAATGTCAAAATCTTTGCCAAGGTAAGCATATGACATTGCTGAACATTCTATATGCCACCCTGGTCTTCCCTCTCCCCATGGACTATTCCAGTGACTTGAAAGTTTATAGTCAGTTTCGTTTGCAGGTTTCCAAAGTACGAAGTCTCCTGGGTGTTTTTTATTTTCACCAACTTCAACTCTACTACCGTAGTTTAATTCATCAATTTTTTTTCCTGATAAAACGCCGTATTCAGGGTAAGATTCTACACAAAAATATACATGTTTATTGGATTCATAAGCATGACCAGCTTGCAGCAAAGACTCAATTAACTTGATAATGTTATCTATGTTTTCCGTTGCTTTTGGTTCATATGTTGGTTCTGCACAATTTATGCTTTCCATGTCTTCATGAAAAGTTTTAGTGTAATATTTGCTAATGCTTTCTATATTACTATTTTTCTCATTTGCTGCATTGATTATCTTGTCATCGATGTCGGTTATATTACGCACATAAGTAACTTTTCCATAACAAAATTTAAGCAGTCGAAATAATACATCGTAAACAACAATAGAACGTGCATTACCTATATGTGCTGTATCATATACTGTTGGCCCACAAACGTACATTTTTATATGATCTTTATCGATCGGTGTAAAGGGCTCTTTTTTTTTGTTAAAGTGTTGTAAAGCTTAACCATATAAAAAGCTTTTTAGAAAAGAAAATGCTCCAAATATAAGCTGTGGTCCTTTAACTATTACGACAAGAGTAAGTAATAACCCACACAATGATACTAATACTCCCATTATAGAGAGAAATCCATCTTTGCTCATGATACCCAGTGAAATGAGAGTTGTACCAATTGCAGGAATGAAGTTAGTTAAAGGAAGTGGGATTGCTATCGATAATGCACAAAGCAGCATTATAAATGCTAAAATATTTTCACCAGGACCACGAAAAATGAAAGACATTCTTGGTTTCATGAACTTTTCTATTTTTTTTAATGTAGGTGAAGTTTTCTCTACCACGAGAGCTAGTGTTGAACGTTGAAAAGATTTCCTTTCTAGCCAATTAGGCATCCAAGGAGAATCAAACCCAAATAGAAGCTGCAGTGAAAATAAGATTAAAGGTATAGAAAGAATGGTTGTATAGCCAGGTGGAACAGGTATAGGTACTGATAGCGGTAAAGAGAAGATGATTATTAAAATACCAAAACCACGCTCATGTAAAGCTGTTTTAATATCAAATAATGTTACTTTATCATTATCGTTATTATTAGTATCTGCAACCTCTTTTAGAATATCAGAGGCCAATTTTTTATCTTTAGTCAATTTCACACTTTTTTCCACAGTTACCCTTTAATAACAATATAACTTCTAACTAACATAGTTATTGCTATATTTCAATATAGATTATTCATTTCATTCTGTACTTCATTCTTTTATTAAAGTGTTTTAAAGCTTTTAAGTTATAAGGCTTTTAAGAAGAGAAAGTGTTCCGGCTATAAGTTTTGGTCCTTTAACTATTACAATAAGGGTAACCAATAACGCACAGAATGAAAATAACACTCCCAGCGTAGATAAAAATCCATCTTTACCCATAATGCCGAGTGAAATAAGAGTTATACCAATTGCAGGAAGGAAGTGAGTAAAAGGTAATGGAAGAGCTATTATTATTGCACAAAGCAACATCATAAAAGCTAGAATCTTTTCACCCGGACCAAGAAAAATAAAAGACATTCTTGGTTTCATGAACTTTTCTATTTTTTTTAATATAGGTGAAGTTTTCTCTACCACGAGAGCTAGTGTTGAACGTTGAAAAGATTTCCTTTCTAGCCAATTAGGCATCCAAGGAGAATCAAACCCAAATAGAAGCTGCAGTGAAAATAAGACTAAAGGTATAGAAAGAATGGTTGTATAGCCAGGTGGAACAGGTATAGGTACTGATAGCGGTAAAGAGAAGATGATTATTAAAATACCAAAACCGCGCTCATGTAAAGCTGTTTTGATGTCGAACAATGTTACTTTATCACTATCGTTGTTATTGGTATCTGCAACCTCTTTTAGAATATCAGAGGCCAATTTTTTATCTTTAGTCAATTTCTCACTTTCTTCCACGATTAACCTTTAATAACATTCTAACTAACATAATTATTACTGTACTTCAATCATACCTCTTCAATTCTTTAGCCTTGTTTAAACAAATGACACGCACTTTAGTGCGTGTCACGAAACATAAGGAAGCTAACGATCTGGTTCATTAGATGATAGTTTCTCTGAATCCTTAAGTTCTTGTTTAAGGTTTTTAATGCCTTTGCCTAAATCACCCATAACTTGTGGTAACCTACCTGCACCAAACAGAACTAAGATTATTATTAAGACTAGAAACAGCTGCCATGGACCTAAACTCATTTGTACCTCCGTTGAAAATATTAACTTTTAGGTATTAGAACTTGACTGAAGCCAAGTGATACATAAATTATATCACTTTTATTGAATTATAAATCAAGAGTTTTTAATTATCTTATAATAGTTTTAGCCTAACATTAAGTTTAGTTTAGCTGTAGAGTAAAAGGAAGCTCACTAAAAAATTTTGCTAACGTATCATCTTTAGGTCTGTGGTATATGTAGCTAGGAACTCCTGATTGAATAATTTTACCATTTTTTATCACGTAAATAAAATCTGCAACTTTCAACGCTTCTTGCGGATCATGAGTTACCATGAGTACAGGAATATTTTTGCTTCTAAAAAGTGACAATATATGGTGCCTTATTCGATATTTGAGCAGTATATCTAAATTAGAAAATGGTTCATCGAGCAAAATAACATCAGGATTTTGCGCCATTACTCTTGCTATTGCAACTAATTGTTGCTGTCCTCCTGATAAAGCATGAGGGTACATGTTTTCATATTTTTCTATATTAAATAGCTTTAAGATTTCCAATGCAGTAAGGTATTTTTCTTTCTTAGAAGTACTGCAAATAGCAAAAGTTATATTTTCTATTACTGTTTTATGAGGAAATAATGCAGAATGCTGAAAAATCAATCCGATATTTCTACGCTCTATAGCAATTGACACTTTGTTACTTGCAACTAATTTATCATTTATAACAATGGTTCCAGATTTTGGATTTTCTATTCCTGCGATTAATTTTAGAATTGTTGACTTGCCACAGCCAGAATGACCTAGTAAACAGGCAACACTCCCTTTCTTCACTTGAATGTTGATGTTGCTTAAAGCAAAGCCATCTTGATTGCTATAAAAGTAACTAATATTGTTAACTAGCATTAATCTTTCAATTGGAATCGTATTATTAAATATAACAGTATTACATTCAAGAAATACAGAAATATTTTTTATTATTGTGAATTAATTGTACAGGGTGCCTAGAAAAATGCGAGACTTTTTGCTATAATTTTGCATAAATAGCATAAGACATGGGACTATAGCTCAGTAGGATAGAGCGTTGGATTCCTAATCCGAAGGCCGTGCGTTCGAATCGCACTAGTCCCACTTAATTTTGATAAAGTGGTTTAACAATCAAGAAATTATAATTGGTTTAAAAAGTGATTCTAGGAGCTAGATTGCATGGTTTCTCAAACTTGAATTTACAGGTTCAACCTTATTTTCTCTCATTTCGCTGTAACTTGGAAGTGTAAAATTTTTTACATGTAATCCAGTTACCATTACAACTAAAATAGCTAGGACACTGCAAACTAATGCACCAGCTAAAGATGGAACCGTCACAGCAGCAGCAAAAAACAATCCTGCAATAACAACTCCAACAACATCACTCCTTAATGAGGCGTAAAAACTCTCCTTACTTTTTTTGTATTTAGTTTCTTTTTCATGTGGTGGAGAAAATTGAGCCTCTACAAAGCCGTTAGCTTTCTTATCATTATTTGGTGTGACAGTTGGGCCAGTCCTTGTTGATACAGGTGCTTCATTTTTGTTATTATTACCATTAGTACTAACTGGAGGCGCTGTTGCTACAGGTCTACTAATAACATTTCTATTACTATTGGATACACTATTTGTTTCTATGTGGAATGTTTCTTGTTCCTTATTTGTTGCTGATCCATGCGGCACAATTATTTCTCGATCATTTTGTATCAGTGCTGTCGCTGCTACAGAATTCTTTTCTGCAAAAGCAGTGCAGAATGCATCATCTTTTAATTGTTGGTATAATCTGTACAATTCATCTTCAGGATTTAACTTTGATTGCTCTGCATTAATATTTCGCAGTAGCGTGCCTAGAATCTCAGCATTACTGTTATCAGTATAATGAACAACAGAGCATAATATAGATTTGTCTTCTTCAATTTTGCTAACGTAATACCTTCCTTCTTGACCGATTGCATTGATGATGGTCATTCCATTTTGTAAGAGAAATTTTATAACGTTCAAATTTTGATCTTTAATTGCATATTCTAGTACAGCATTTTTTTTACATTTGCTCTGAAGATTAATTCCCTTCCTTTTTAACCTTTTTTGCAAATCTTCAAAACTAGTAACTGTGCTATCCTGTTTTGTAACCCTATCTATATCAAGACACAGATTCCTAATGTCATCATTATTTAGCGTGAGACCAGTGCTTGTATTACTGACATTGGACTCCGCTCCATCAGGTGTGTTTTGCTTCTTGTTTATTGCTGATCTAAGCAGTGCAATTATTACACAGCTTGAGAGATATTTATTGTGATCAGAATTGCTGAAATCGACTTTAAATTCAGAATCTATTTTAAGTTCTTTTCTAAGTGATAATTTTTTCTCTTCAATTATTTCTAAAAGATTTCTTATGCCATCTTCTGGTACGCCTTTCATATACTTTAAAAGTAACCTAACTTTTGTTAGTTCACCATCTATAGAGGCATGACTCAAAGCCTGAACTTTCTCTTCTCCAGTAAATCTTTTGTTATTCAAGAGTATCTTCATAACTTCAGTGCTCTCATTGTGAGGAGCTGTGTTAAGAACCTCTAGTATTTCCGTATGATCTATGTAATCTAAAAATATCTCAAACTCTTGAACTTTACCTTCATTAACGGCGGTCAACAAAGCATTCGATTTTCTTTCTTGATCAAATTTATCGCTATCCAAAAATATCTTTATAACGTTAGGTTTTTCACCTGACACAGCGTAATCTAATACAGTTTTAGAAGTAGTATCTCCAATATCAATTTTAATATTTGACTTTGCGAGCAATTCAACAATTTTTAGAAATGTATCATAATCATTTAAAATACTGCTTTTCCCTGAGCGGAGAATATCCATAAACAAATCACAAACTTTGCATCTGTTGGCCCACTTTGTTTTAGCTTCTCACCAAATTCCTGAGCAGCTATATTAGGATTATCAGTTACAAATTTCTTTACATCTTCATAAGTTAAATTACCGATCATATTCAAATCTTACTATTATTGCTATACGCTTATTATATCAACTTTTTCATTATTCAGTCAAGTAATCTTGCAGTATCAAATGGCATGATATATATTGATTTATGATTCTCGAGCAAATGATAGAAGATTTAGCCTATAAGTTAGTGAAAGTAACCGAAGCTGCAGCACTTGCTGCATATAAATTGGCAGGCCTTGGTAATGAAAAAAAGGCCGATCAGGTTGCAGTTGATGCAATGCGTACGGTGCTAAACTCAATGGAAATAAATGGTACAATTGTGATTGGGGAAGGGGAGAGGGACGAAGCACCGATGCTATATATCGGAGAAAAAGTTGGCACAGGAAGTGGCCCTGAGATTGACATTGCTGTTGATCCACTTGAAGGCACTACGATTTGCGCTCATTATAAACAAGGGGCAATGTCTGTTCTTGCTGCAACAAAAAAAGGTGATTTTTTACATGCACCTGATGTTTATATGGAAAAGATAGCAGTGGGAAAAAATCTCCCAGAGGGTGTAGTCTCACTAAAAAATAGGATTGAGAAGAATCTGGACAATTTAGCCAAGGCAAAAGGATGTAAAGCAAGTGATCTTATAGTAACTGTACTTAAACGTGAAAGACATGATGAATTAATAGCAAAAATTAGGAAGCTAGGAGCAAAAGTGAAATTAATAGATGATGGTGATGTTGCAGCCATAGTTTCGCTAATAAATGGCAATCACGATATGTATATCGGCACAGGAGGAGCTCCAGAAGGAGTGCTTGCAGCAGCAGCGCTAAGCTCAATCGGTGGGCAGATAGAAGGAAGATTAATATTTGACACGGATCAATTAAAAGAAAGAGCAAAAAATTTGAATATCACTGACCCAGAAAAAATCTACACCGTGAAAGACATGGCAAGAAGTGAATCAGTGTTCATTGCAACTGGAGTAACAAATGGAGAGTTTGTGGATGGAGTAAAGTTTGGCCAAGATATTTGTCTGACTAATTCATTAATAATATTGCCTGGTAAAGTAATAAAAATACAAACAAAATCAATATCTTAAACATTTGTTATATGCTAATTATAAAATTTTATAGAAGGAAGATACTTATAATTGTCTTAAAAAAATGAATTTACATATTAATTTTAGCTTTACAACATTTGGCATTAAGTTATAGTTAAATAGTAATACTAAGAGGTGCTTAATGTTTAGTTCACTAACTAATTTTTTTACGAATACGTCTAAAAAGAAAAGTTCTCAATCTGAAGAAAATAATCATTCTTTCTCTAACAGCACAGAAAGTTTATTAGTCCAATCTACTAAAAAAAATCCTCAACTTGATGATCAAAGTAGAACTGACGCATCTCCTCAAACAAATCTTCAATTTAGTGAGGATGATGTAAAAAACGTGCTCCAAGACTTCGAAAAATTGGATTATAATGATAGTAAGTGTTTTAACAAAATAGCAGAGAAGTATAAAAAAGAGAGAGACCTTTTTGACTATGTAGTGTTAAGCAAGCAAAAGGAGATAATCAATATATTAGATAATAAGCTTCCTGATCTCAAAAGACAAGAAGAGTTTAGAAAAAGATTGGGTGAGTATATTTATTCTAGGATTAAAGATGGAATGAGTTATGGAGAAAATCTCCAAAGTACACTTCAGTTTCTTAAAGGTAGGGCAGAAGAAGTATTATCAGATTTTAAAAATTTGAGATTCGATTTTAAGGATAATAAATGTGAAGACCCTAATGATTATGTAAATTATAATAGCGGCCGGCCGGCAGATCCATTTGATAAAATAGCAAATTATTATCGAAGAAAAAGGGATATTTTTCTTTTTAACTATGCGATATTGAGTCAGCAAAAAGAAATAATGAATATATTAGATAAGAAGTTTACTAATGAAGATCAGAAAAAGAATTTTGAAAATAGGTTAGGTATATATCTTATTCGAATTGAAGAAGGGATGAATGATGCAAAAGAATTTCTAAAAGAAGATGGTCTAGTAGGCTTTTTTGATGGACGTTATTGGCCAGGCGAAAATGCAGAAGTTAATCATTATGATAATCTTAGTGTAAATATTATTAAACCTGAAAAGAGTTTAGAAACAAGCCGTCTTTTCACTGACAAAATTGAAAGGATGGAAAGAAATAAAAATGAGGTGAAAAGAGCAAAAATATACAGCGATGGTAAACTAATTGTAACGATTGAAAAGAATGATAAGCAACAAAGAAATTACCGCTTTGCAAAAGATGCAACATGCGATATGAAAATTAGGTGGAGTGCAGAAGATGAGAAAGGTAATTCTGTTGACTGCTTTATTAGTTTAAATGCAAATCCTAGTAATATTGAGATTGGTCAGGTAACTATTAATGGTAAAGATGTTCAAGTAAGGGAAATTTTAGAATTAGCTAAGCAAAATAAGGATATGCTTATAGAAAATCAAGCTTTATATGAATTTTTAGAAGAATATCTGGAGAACGTATTATGTGAGGAGGAGAAGAATATACAACCACAGGGGAAAGAAGTTGTTACAACACCTAGCTCCATTCTCCATGACGTGGAACTAGATGAGATCAGCGAAGAGGAAGCCATAAAGAAAGGCTGGACTCCCGGGTACTTTGCTAGTTAGATGTATACTACACATTAAACCTAAAGTGCATTATATCGCCATCTTGCACGATATAATCTCTGCCTTCGAAGCGAATTTTCCCTGCATCTTTGCAAGCTAATTCGCTTCCATATTTTATATAGTCTTCAAAGCTTATGGTTTCTGCTTTTATAAAGCCCTTTTCAAAATCAGTGTGAATTACACCTGCTGCTTTGTCAGCTGTTGATCCTATCTTTATTGGCCATGCACGTGCTTCTTTGGGGCCCACAGTAAAAAAAGTTATCATACTTAGCACTTCATACATAATACGTGCTACTCCATCAAGTCCTGATTCTTGTAAGCCAAATTCTGATAAAAAATTCTGTTTTTCCTCTTCACTATCAAGATTTGCAATATCTGCTTCAAGTTTCGCTGAAATACAATAAAATTTGCTTTTATTTTCTTCCGCCATTTTTTCCACCCTTTTAGATAGTTCATTACCAGTTATGATATTCGTATCTTCAACATTGCATACATACATAACAGGCTTTGTTGTTAGCAATTGAAGCAACTTCATTTCATCTTCATCAATATGCTCTAAGCTTCTTGCAGGCTTGCCAAGTTTTAAAGTAGCTAAAACCTCTTGCATCAACTCAAGCTGCTTTTTTAGCTCTTTACCACCTTGCTTTGCTTTCTTTTCTAATTGAGGAAGCCTTTTTTCTATGCTATCAATATCAGCTAGAATTAATTCCATTTCCACTATTTCAGCATCTGATATTGGATCTATTTTACTGTTTACATGGCTGATATCGTCATCCGTAAAGCACCTGAGCAGATGAACAATGGCATCAACTTCTCTGATATGACTCAAAAATTTATTTCCTAGTCCTTCACCCTTGCTCGCACCCTTAACCAAGCCGGCAATATCGACAACTTCCAGTTGATTGTAGATTATTTTCCCTGAGTGAGCAATCGCGGCAATTTGTTTTAAACGCTGATCTCGTATTGGCACTTTGCCAACATTTGGCTTGATTGTGCAAAAAGGATAATTTGCAGCTTCAGCTGCACTTGACTCTGTAAGTGCATTAAATAAAGTTGATTTTCCTATATTTGGTAACCCAACTATACCACAGTTAAAGCTCATATTTGCTATTTAAAGCCTTAATTATTGCATAATTAAAAAATTTTTGCTATACCTAATTAGTTACTTATTAATAAGTTAGTTAATATAATAACATATAGCTTGAATTAAGGTAGAAATTATGGTTGGGCTTAGAAAACGGAAATTATCAAATGGTTTTGACAGTATTGAAAATGCTAAAGTACGCAAGACTTCAGAGAGTAATGTAGAAAAAGAACCTTCTAATAACCAAGTAGTTAAATATGATACTGCAGGTGATGGCAATTGCTTTTTTCATGCAGTGTTTGGTGATAACAGTTCTGGTACATATAAAGCTGAAAGAGCGCAAGATATGAGAATGGAATGGCACAAATTTTTAAGTCGATTTACGTCTTTAGATGATCCAAGTATGCCAGCTCCTTTAAAGGATCAGCTAGAAAAGGTTTTTAATATGTTTTTTTATAAGCCAGGGGATTTAACTGGCAAGTCTGATAAAATAAAGGGTCTGGTTAAGCAAACAAATAGGAAAATTAAAAATGCTGAAGGTAATGTGAAGAGGTTAGTAAGTAGAGCTGTTAGCAAATTTAATATATCGCATAATCAAGCTGTGCTTAATCTCAGTGAATATGCAGAGGCTCTTGATGGCATTGGTGAGAGTGAATATAATACCGAATATAACAGTGATTTTATTACACGCTCATTTCTTGACAAACCTGAACTCTATCAATCCTATCTAGAAGCAATAGAAAGTAAAAGTTATTTTCCTTTTATTGAAGAAATTCAATTATTAGCTTCTTTAGCTAACATTGAAATTAATGTCCATTGTAAAGTTAGCGGCAGAGAGAAACAACAAAAGTTTGAACCAAATCCTAAAATAATAAATGATGATCAACTAAATCAGATGTTTGATCGTGAGAGTTATAAATTAAATGACGAGTTATGGGGTAGTAAAGAGAGAGAAACAATATATCTTGAAGGAAATCATTACTCTAGGGCTAAAATTGTAACTCAAGAGTTAATAAAACAGAGCAGGAGCAAGACTTTCTATTAGCAAAACAACTTCATATAGATGAAATTTTGGAATATTGTGATCTTTCAAAGGATATCTCTGAGAGAGTAGAGATTGAGAGGGAGTTTGATGAGTTATTGGCAAAAAATGCTGATGGAAAAATTGGTGATGTTATAGGGCAGTGCATTAATGATGTACAGCAACGTATAAAATGCCTTGAGGAGCCAGTCTTATCAAGAAGGTGCAGTGTGGAAGAAGCACGTGTAGAAAAAACATTTTATCAACAACAAGTACCACAACCTGTAAGATAAGTCTTCATAGTCTATATACTTCTATAGGGGGCATTCTATAATAAAAGCCATGCTCATTTTTAACCACTGCTTAATAAGAATAAAGTCTTAGCAAAACAAACACAAGAACAATAGGATTTCTTGCTTGCAAAGCAACTCCAAGATCGGAAGGAAAAAGACTTTTCCTTGCAAGGCAACTTCAAGAGCAACCCTCATGCACAATCTCTTAACCCAAATGGAAGAAGTAAAAATAGAAGATCAGCGGCAACAAATACTTGTAAAATAATAACCCTATGGTTAATATGCGAAGATTTAATTAAAAAATGTTGTCATTCTAGTAGCTGATACTGGACTCCAATGTCAATTACTCGGATAACAAAAAAAACACAGGCTTCACATGCATCTGCATTACTGTATTAGTCTACTATCTTCATTCCCACAACATTATACCCTGAATCAACATGTAAAATTTCTCCAGTTGTACCACTACTCAGGTCGCTTAATAAGTATAGTGCTGCCTTGCCAACATCTTCTATTGTAACATTGCGTCTAAGTGGAGAATTACTTCTATTCCATTCCGATATGGAGTGAAAATCACTTATTCCAGAAGATGCCAAAGTTCTGATTGGACCAGCAGAAATTGCATTTACTCTGATGTTCTGTGGTCCGAGATCACATGCTATATATTTTACACTTGCTTCAAGTGCTGCTTTACATAAACCCATCACATTATAATTTGGCATAACTTTTTCAGCACCATAGTAAGATAAAGTAAGTAAACTACCGCCATTTAACATCATTTTTTCCGCCCTTTGCGCTAAAGCAGTAAAAGAATAGCACGATATATGCATTGCATTAATAAAGTTGTTTAGTGAAGTATTGACATATTTACCATTTAGCTCATTTTTATCGGAGAATGCTATTGCATGTACCAAAAAATCAATAGCACCCCACTTCTCCTTTATTTCCTTAAAAGCATTATCTATAGTTTCCTCATTTGAAACATTACAGTGCAATATTAACTCTACATTTAATTCACTTGCTATTGGTAATAATTTCTCTTTTATTGTTTCATTTTGATAAGTGATTGCAAGCTCAGCTCCATGTTCTGATAGAGTCTTTGCTATACCATATGCTATTGACCTCTTATTTATTATTCCGGTTACTAACCCTTTTTTACCCTGCAATATCATAGAATTATTTGCCTTTTTTATAATTTGAAATATTAACTAGGCAAAGTCAATTATGTTTTAACTGTAGCTAACGTATAAAAACGGTTCTGTCGCATCTATAAACCATAGGAAAGAAGATCATTAAAGGTGGGATTATAGGAGTTATGAAGCCATTAATATAGCAAAATTCTCAAAAGTAGAAACATTATTTTAATAATTTGTCTTTTTTGAATCATACGAATATTTTCTATGCCTGTGATGGTAATCTTTGCGGAATGGAAGCTTTTAAACCCAAGCATTGGCTTTATTAGTTTTTTGATAAATCTATCAACAATATTATTTAGATATTTTATTTGAAGAACTGTAATCTTCAGAAATTTCTGCATTCAAATCATCAAGAGCAGCAGTATTACTGCCGCTTTTATCAATTACAATTTTCTCAGGAAGATAGTTACTCCTGAAGGCTTTACGAAAGAATGCAAGTGCTGCAGACTTGTCTCTACTAACACACAAGAGTACAGTATATAAATAAACCCATTTACCGTTTAATTTAATGTAAGTCTCTCCAACTACTACCAACCTGCTTCTTTCTTTTCCTTACTGCCTCATCTATCAGTGGTGATAACCCACCTTTGTAACGTAGCATTTTGCTCCCCTTATACTCATCATTTCTTCCAAATCTCGATAGCTCAAAGAGAATCGACATTTCATGTATACAGATAACATCCTCTAAAAAGCTAAATCCTTTGAAATATGGCAACAATTTTTGATTGATACGAAACATCTTTGCTTTTTTTTTAGACAATTATATCATTCTTCTTTCTACTTCCCTACAAATGCGACAGAACCCTAAAAAAGAAGTAATACATATAATCGGTATAGGTGGAATTGGAATGAGCGCAATTGCTGAAATTCTTCATAATTCCAGTTATAAAATTCAAGGCAGTGATACGCGATCAAACGACAATATAGATAGGTTACAAAAATTAGGTATAGAGGTCTATATTAGTCACGATGCAAGTAGTATTAGACAAGCTCAAATAGTTGTACATTCTTCCGCAATAAAACCTGATAATGTGGAGCTAGTTGCAGCAAGAAATAACAATAAAACAGTTTTGCATAGGTCAGACATGCTGGCTAAAATTATGAAAGGTAAATATGTGATAGCGGTTTCTGGTTCAAGTGGCAAGACAACAACAACATCTATGATTGCTTCCATTTTTGATCATTCTGGTACTGATGCTACTGTAATTGTGGGAGGAGTATTAAACTCCTATCAGAGTAATTCAAAACTTGGCAAGAGTGACATTTTTTTAATCGAGGCTGATGAGTCTGATGGAACTATGTTAAAAATTCCTGCAAATATTGCTGTTGTAACAAGTATTAATGACGACCATATAGACCATTACGGTACATTTAACGAAATCAAAAATGCATTTTCTCGATTTGTAAACAACGCGGATTTTGCGGTTTTACCTGATTCTGCAAGCGTCAATTATGATGAGAATAATTCTATAACGTTTGGGTTTGGGAATGATAAGATTAGAGCCAGCAACGTCAAACAACACAATAATAGCATAGAATTTGATGTATTGATTAGTATAAACGAAAATAACTGGATTCCATTGTCAACTACTCAAATAGTTGATAGGGATGGGATAAAAGCAGCTCTTGATTCGTCACTTCAATGCTTGAAACGGGACTCTCGTTTCAATGTTGAACAAAATACTATGGAACTCAAGAAGACAATCCCTAGAAAATCTCTACATCCCAAAAAAAAGTAAATCGTACTAATGCTATTTGAACGAACTAGCACAAAAGTAAGCTAAATTTTTTAGGGTATAAAAACAGCAAGAAACAGTATTTTAAAGAAAGTTAGAATTTGATTGGATTGTTGAAAGTTGGCTCTCAAATTTTAGACGCATGAGCAAGCTCATACTTGTTAACTAATATAGACTAGGTGATGTGGAAGAGATACATTTAGAGCAGCCGGCAAAATTGCAATACATATTACCGCAATAACTAGAAATGAGAAGGATCTATATGGTGATTATAGATTTTCTCCAGATCTTGAAAACAATAAATAGGCAGTAAAAATAAGTTCTAGCGCTACTGCAGATAGAACAAGAAGAGATATATTGATTGCCTGACCGTTGTAAACGTAGCTTGTTAAGCTGATAAAAATAGCCATAACAAAAGCTCTAATGAACGAGAGTGCAGAAGAAGCCGTACCTTTAATTTCAGGAAAAACGTTTATTGATGCGTTAAAAATCACTGGCTGGCATATTGCACAACCGATAGAAAAAATAATCATAGATAGTGTTACTAAGTAGGAAGAATGGGGCATGATTAAACTAAGTATTACAAGCAATAGAGACCCAATAGCACCCACGCTTGTACCAGAAATTATACACCATATTGCTCCAAGTTTCTTTAAGATCTTACTGGAAAACAGGCTAATAAGTGAGAAGGACCCAACTATTGCACCTTGATGTAGTGCATAAATAGTGCTAGATAAACCAAAAGTCTTCATATACAGAAAAGGTCCACAAGTGATGAATGACATATAAGCGGCAGAAAAGAGACTCGGTACCAAAGACAACGTAACAAATCTCGGACTAGATAGTAGTTTTCTGTAATCTTTCATCATTTTTTTAAAACTGAAAATATCGCGGTCCTTTTTTGTTTCTGGTAACAGAAAAAGCAGTAAAACCCAGGAGATTAAACAAAGTATTGCAACAGTTGCATAATTACCACGCCACCCTACAATTTCATTGATGAAACTGCCTAACACTGGCGCAATTGCCATGACAACTGTTAGAACAGAATTCATGATTCCAATAAATTTTATTGCTTTGTCACCCTGATAACTGTCTGCAACGATTGCAAACACAACTACAGATGTGCTTGCACCAATACCTTGAATAAAACGAGAAATTAAAAGAGAAAAAACCGACGGTGCAAAAACACAACCAACAGCGCCAATTAATAACAAAGTGTTACCTATGATCATAATCCTTCTTCTGCCATAACATTCAGACAATGGACCAAAAAATAACCCTCCTATGCAAAAGCCTAGGAAATTATAAGCAATAGTTAATTGAATTGTTCCTTCTGATACGTTAAAATAGCGCACCATATCAGGAAAACTAGGTACGGAAATGTCAATCTCAATGAACTTGGCAATTAGAGACAGGATTAACAGAAATGGTAGTAACATTTGAGATTTTTCATTAATGAATAAAAATATCACATTTAAAGCGTTGAAAGAAGAACATTTTTTACTGTTATTAAAATGGTTAGAAACACCTCACGTAAAGCTATGGTGGGATGCAGATATAAATTGGACACCAGAGTTAATTGAGAAAAAATATAGTACCTACATTAAGGGGTTCAAACGTTTGAAGTTTGAGACGCAAATTATTGAAAAACCGATGTATGCATTCATTATTAATTGTGACGCAGTTGATATTGGTTATATTCAATACTATAATAGGCAAGATTTTCCACCTGAACAAGGCTACGATACTTCAGAGCTTCCAGAAAGTTGTGCTGCTATAGACTGGTATATCGGAGAGCTGAATTATGTAGGTAAAGGAGTTGGTTCACAAGCTTTGAATATATTTTTAAACAAATTTGTCTTTAAAGTTTATGAGAATGCCTTTGTCGACCCAGGTATAGCAAATGCTTGTGCAATCCGTGTTTACGAAAAAGTTGGCTTTAAAAAAATTATGGAAAGTAATGATGCGATTTTAATGATTAAGGCAAGAATTCCTGAGAACCATTCAAGATGAGTGTTTTTTCAACAATCTACCTAAATTACCACAAGTGGTTTATAAAAATATACAAGGAGCTTTATACAAACTTAACATAATTTAATCATAAAAATATCACTATTAAGTCCTATATAAGAACAAATTTTGGCACTCAGTGAATCTTTTTTAACTAACTATGAACTTGATTAATTGGAAAATAAATTTTACTTACTTTTACAATACCTTAAAATCTAATATCACTTTATCAGCAAAGATATCACAATAGGCTAGTATGTTCTTTACTCTTTTCCTCAAAATATTACCTATTTACATTACAATACTTATTGGTTACTTAGCAGGAAGATATCTTAAAATTGATAGAAATACTATATCTCAAATACTCTTTTATATAGCTAATCCAATAGTGATTTTATACGGAGTATCTCATACAGAAGTTAATTTAAAAGTAATTTCTCTACCGATTTTGATATGGTTTATAGGTAGTACTATGTCCTTATCAGTGTATTATCTTTCTTCTTTTTTATTTAAGGACAACACGAGAAACATATTAGCGTTTAGCTCGGGCAGCACAAGTATGGGTTATTTTGGTCTACCGATTGCCATGGCTTTATTTGATGAAGATTCAGTGTCTGTGTATGTTGTCTGTTACATAGGAATGGTACTATTTGAAAATAGCTTGGGATTTTATATAGCTGCAAATGGTATCTATACTGCAAAAGAATGCGTATTAAAGTTACTCAAACTTCCCTCATTATATGCAATGATTCTAGGTTTCTTTTTAAGTATATATGATATACAAATACCCACTTTGTTGACAGATGTTATGATAAATATCAGAAGTACATTTATCACATTAGGAATGGTGCTGCTTGGAGTAAGTATTGCACAAATTACAAATTTTAAAGTAGATTGGAAGCTTGCCTTGACCACTATTGTAGCAAAGTACATATTCTGGCCGTTATTTGTTTTGGGAATTGTCTTGCTAGACAAGCATGTTACAGGTATATACGATGAAAGCATCTATAAAGCACTGATGTTACTGGCTATTATTCCGATTTCTGGATCCAGTATAATACTTGCTAATATTTTAAATTACCAACCAGATAAAGCTACTTTATTGCTCCTAATTAGTACTGCAGTGGGACTATTTTATGTTCCACTTATAATATCATTATTTTTTACTAAACTTGTCCCTTTTTGATCAAAAATTTAAGCGCTAGGCCTATTCACAAAACTTGAATTTAGACTAAACTTCTTGGATAATCATAAAAGAAACTAATCCTTTTTTCCTCTCCTTTCTTATTTTTTTACACAGAATAGGAAGTTATCAATTGATGGAATTTTCGCAATAATGTCAATAGCAGTAAGATTTCCTACACCCTTTAGCAGGTCTATAGTTGAATTTGGATGTTCTATGAGCAGCAACAAATAAATGTAACTTGCCTTTTTCTATATGATGCTATTAACCTAATAGGTATTCGCTTGACATTTCCATATCTTTGTTATCATTAGTAATACTAAAGGGAAAACTAAACTTAATAAGATTTGGAAGCATATTGTTGTTCTATGATTCACGTAATGCTGCTATGCCTTCGTTGCAAACGTTGTCATAAAGTAAATTAAATTCTTTAATATTTGAAAAACTACCACCCCTTAGCGCACTCATTAATATTATTCCACTTTCAACATCAATATCATTAGAAATTAAATCAAGTTTAACAAGATTTGGAAAGTTACCCATTCTTTAACAATTTAGTGATCGCTATTGAGCCTTCTGCGCCAATAATGCTAGAAGTTAATTTACACTCAGTAATATTTGGAAGATTAATATTGTCTAATGCTTCATTTAAAACTTCTCCGCACTGAGCATCAATATAACAATTAGATAAAGTCAAGCTCTAAGGTGGTGAGCCTTATGGAAAAGGCGCAATTATGCGTCATGTATGAAATAGAGAGATGAACTATATTAAACAAGATTTGATCTGACACTTTAAAAAAGTAAGTTATAAAATAATAAGAACAAGGAGTGTTAGAAATGAGAAACAAAAATATTAAAACCAAAACTAGGTTTATTAGAGCTAGCAAAACAGCTCGGCAATGTATCTCAAGCGTGCAAGGTAATGAAGAGATACGTTTTAAGATTTAAGGAGTTATATGAAAATGGAGGAGAAGAGGCATTACACGAAATCAGCAAGAAAAAACCACTGTTTGCAAACAGAGTTTCCGAAGATATAGAAAGAGCAGTAGTGAATATTGCTACCGAATTTCCAGCATACGGACAACAAAGATCTGCAAACGAACTTAGAAAAAGAGATCTCCGAAGGTGGTGTGAGCTCTGTATGGCTGAGAAATGACCTGGAGACCTTCAAAAAAAGGCTTAAGGCTCTTGAAACAAAAGTTATGCAAGACGGAATAATTCTGACAGAAGAACAGCTTGCAGCGTTAGAAAAAGTGAAAGAACAAAGAGAAGCTCACGGTGAAATTGACACAGAACACCCAGGTTATTTGGGATCTCAAGATACTTACTATGTAGGCAATATCAAGGGTGTTGTGCTCATTTACCAGCAGACTTTTATTGATACATATTCGAGAGTAGCGTTTGCTAAGCTTTATGTAGATAAGACAGCTATTACTTCTGCTGACTTGCTAAATGATAGAGTGATACCGTTTTTTGATGGACAAAATATTCCTTTATTGCGAATTCTCACGGATCGAGGTACAGGATATTGTGGTAAACCAGAAAATCACGCTTATCAGCTTTATTTGGGAATTGAAAACATTGATCATTCAAGAACTAAGGCCAATTCTCCACAAACTAATGGCATATGCGAGAGGTTTCATAAAACTATGCAAGATGAGTGTTACAATATTATCTTTAGAAAGAAAATCTACAGCTCTTTGAAAGATTTGCAGATTGATGTTGATCATTGGCTGCGTTCTTACAATGAGACAAGGCCTCATTCAGGCAAATATTGCTTTGCCTATGCAAACTTTTCTTGATAGCAAACAAATTGCTTTTCAGAAAAATATTAGTAACATTAAACAAAAGACTGATATTAGTTTTCAATTCTTCTGTCAGTTAATTCTCACCTGTCAGATTAAGTTGTGTCTAGTGCAGTTAATGGGTATTCAGAAATAATTATTAAAACTTAAATTTATTTACTGAATGCACTGTAGTATTAGGTTTGATAACAATGGTATATCTTCTTCTTTTATACCTTCATGAGTTGGAAGAATTAATAAACGTGAAATAAGTTTCCTAGCATTAACGAAGTCATTCGATAACTTATTTTGCATACCTTGTGAAAAAACAGGATATTCTGGTAATATTTTATATTTATATCTATAAATATCCGTAATAACATTATGTTGAGCTAAAATGCTCGATAGTTTTGTTGCGTCTTTTCCCTTAAACTTTGATATTATTAAAACTAAGCTATAATAACTAGGTATTGACATTGCATTATAATTTATTTCCGCAATGTCACCGATACATAAATATTTTTTCCACAAAGAAGCTATGTATAATCTACGTTCTAATTTATTTGATAGTCTAGCTAATTGTTGAATGCCTAAACCAGCAGATAAGGGAGATAGTTTATAGTTTAATCCTTTCCGACACCCAAAACTTTTTTCTATTGTACAAAAACCAATTTTGGAGAAAGACTTCATTTTCATAGCAAGCTTTTCATCTGAAGTTAAGATAAAGCCACCTTCGCTAGTGCTGATTAACTTTAACTCATGCGTACTAAAACACCCTACTTTACCTAAAGTACCTTCGTATTTTATACCATTCTTAGTTCCTATGGCTTGAGCTGCATCTTCAATGATAGGGATGTTATATTTTTTAGATATCCTATCTAACTGTTTGCTATAAGTAGAATAGCCTCACATTGGCACAGAGATAATGGCTTTAGTTTTACAATTTATCTTTTGCTCTAATTCCTTTATGTTAATTTCGAAGCTATTTGGCTCAATATCAACAAATATAGGAGTAGCTTTACTTATAATTATAGGCATAGCTGACATCACAGCACCTGTCACAGGTACAATTATTTCATCTTCTGGTTTTGTATCTACAGCTTCTAAAGCTATATGTAAGGCTGCTGTACCTGAAGATGTGGCAACTGCATGTTTCACACCAAAAAAATTTGCTAACTTTCCTTCGTACTCCCTAACAACACTGTGATTTCCTGATAACTCTTCCCCTTTAAATAAAATTCTTTGCAACATATCCAAGTCTTCTTGGGTTCTATTTTCAGCGTTGCGCGAGGAGATAGTTATATTGCTGTTAAAAGCCATATTCCCCATACCGCTCTCCTATTCTAATTCTATCTAAAGAATACTTAATGTATGGAATAGTATTTTTAGGTAATTCCTTAACATTAAAGAACTCCAATTTTTCACATTTGTGTGGCTCGGTGTTGGTAATAGCTCCTTCATATTTCTTAATTCTAAAGAAAAAATCAAGTATAGTTAACGCCTTCTCTTTTCTTTGTAGTACATAAGCAAGATTCAAATTCTCACTATTAAGTACAATGCCTGCTTCTTCATGCCCTTCTCTGACACACGCTTCGTTTATGCTTTCATTTTCTTCCACATGTCCAGATACTAACCCAAACAGTCCATCTGCATAACCTGTATTTTTTCTTAAAAGAAGGAGAGTTTTGTTGCCTTGTTCTACTATTAAATAAACTGCAACTATACTTTTAAACCTTATTTTATTTGACATATAGATTCATTGGAGCTTAATTTTTCAATAGCATTTTCATTTATATTACTATTTATGTCTATACTTGCAAATTGTCTTTTTATTACTCCAACAATAGGAGCAGTAATATTATAAAAATTTTCTATTCTTTCGGTAGATTTATTCAAATTATCTTCTGGACGTTTTATTAAGGTACCACAGCAGTGATCACATTTAAGAGCTTTTTTAGGTTTTTTACTTATTTCATTATAAACTTTTGTACAATTTTGACATGTTAATCTTCCCTGTATACGTTGTAAAGCTAAACTTTTATCAACTCTAAAAATAAAAAATTGTACAGTATTAACTAACTTATTATCTTTTAAAAAAGTTTTAAGTAACTCCAATTTACCAAGATTTTGAGGGAAGGCATCTAGAGTAAATTTTTGCTTGCTTTTGATAGCATTATTTAAAGATGGTAAGATACTCTCCCAAACATCCTGATCAGAGATAAAAATTCCCTCATTTAGATCTTTTTGTATTTTAATTCCAAGAGAAGTATTGTTATTTACTTCAGATCTCAAGCAATCCCCTGTGTTAATTTTTAAATAACCATATTTTGACATCTCATCTGCAAGAGTACCTTTTCCACTTCCAGGGCAACCTATCAGAATATAATTATTTATTGATTGACTTCCTAACACATTGCAACACTTTTTGATTTAATTTTATTTAGTGACTTGGCCAAAGCAGCAACATCTTGTTCACTATTTCCTTCTCCTAAACTTACACGTACAATATTTTAAATTAATTAATAAACTAGATCTGCAGATTCAAAGGAAAACAGTTTTCACGATCTTTGGTTTTTATTGCTATCAATGGTTATATTATTTGGGTTTTTACTAATGTACATTAAAGAGTTCATACTAATTCATTTGGAAATAATAGAAAAATTTATGATTACTTTGTAATTCATTAATTAAATATATTGATTAATTATTTAATTTCCTATATTATTAAAAGATTAACACTGTATTTTAAAGGTAAAAACATGGTACATTCATCTGCGCAAATATTCACAAAGTTTGATGACGATTCAAAAAAGAGAAATATAGAAGGGCTAGAAAAGACTTACTTGGGAGTCTTGCTGTCAATTGAATTAAATAGCAAAACTTCTCAAATTGCGAAGGGCATTAAAGAAAAAATAGAAAGTTTGTTAAGTAGCAATAAAGATGAAATAAATGATAAAGTAACAATAGGTGAAAGACAAATTGGTGTAACTTTAACGAAGAAGGAAGAAGGTACATACAATGTTAAATTTGATGAAAGTGCTTCTTCTTCGGTAGATATTAAAGATACGACAGATTACACTGACGAATATCTACTTACTTTGTGCACACAGCATGAGTTGACAATCAGCAGAGATAAGAAAGGTAATCACCATTATAGTGTAACAATCAAAGGTAAAGAAAAAAGTGCAACAATAGGTGGGCTTGGTAAAATTGTAATATTTCCACAACATTTATCTTACATCAAAGAAACAATAGAACACTTAAAAGAAGGTAAGAGTCCAACTAAAGAGTTTGCGCTTGCAACAGGAACTGGAAAAACATTTATAGAACTGCTTGTTGAATATTTACCAGCTAGGCTAATGGGTGTACCTTACATATCTCTAGCACCTAGTAAAGATCTTGTAACACAGAAACGTGATGACTGGAAAAAAGTATTATCTGACTCTGATATTGAAGATATTGAGTTGAAAGAGATAAGCGATAATAAAGGGTGCTATATATTGAGCAGCGAAAGCTTAATGAAAAATTGGGATCAATTTTTAGAGGTAATAGGTCTTGAACAGCTTCCTGATATTATAAAAGCTCTCAACATTGGAGATAAAGAATTTAAAATAAAGAATGGGAAAATAAATATAGATGAGAAAGATTTTTTAATTCTTGCAGATAAAATTCAATTTGGAGATAAGGAATATAAAATTCAAGATGGTAAAGTTACAATTAATAATCAAGAATTTGAACTAAATATTGAAAAATCTATATCTCTGTCCTTTGATGAAGAGCACCGAGTAGCAGAGCAGGAGTTGTGTAAACACCGTATGGGACTCTTATCTGTACTTATGCCTACGCTGTTTTTAAGTGCAACGCCTTCAATAAGCACTCATAAATATATCAAAGAAAATGATGGTTTACTTAAAACTCTTTCTTTGACAGATAAAATGAAGTCTGGTGTATACGGGGATTTAAATCTACAAGTTCATACCAAAGTAAAAAGTAAAAATCTAGCAAAAGAATATTCTAATGGCGTTGAAGAGTATGTGGATTTTAAGCCGGAAGAAAACAATAAATATAGCGATGCAAGTTTAACAGACGATGAATTAAAAAAAGAAGTAGAGAATTATTTATATAGAAATGTTCAAAGCGTAATTGGTGAACCAGCATTGATTTTAGCTGAGTCAAATAAGCAGATAGAGAATCTGAAAAAAATATTGCAATATGGTAGAAACAAAACCTTACCAAAGTTTAATGAATCAAAGATTCTTGATTTCTTGGAGCGAACGTTCGAACCCCAACCAGAATATAAGTTAATAACTCAATCAAAAAAAAATTGTTCTCATAACAGAGCAAGTTGCTAAGCGGTTCAATATTACAAAAGAAAAAGCATCAGGAATCGTAAAAGAATATTATGACTTCAGTGGTATTGCTGATTATTCTGCATTCCGTGTAATGCATGGAATAATTGAGAATACACTTTCATACTTAACAGGTCTAAATAGACACGAGCTTGATGAGAAGAGGTGTGCAGATTTGGAAGGTTTAGTAGCAGAAGTTAAAAAAGCGTTAGACAAGAATTGTGATTTAAAAACATACGTTGAAGATCAAGGGATTAAAAGCGATAAATTAAAGAAAAACCTTGTTAAGCATATGCGATCTGTAATTAACCTTCTAAAGGAAAATAAAGACCGTGATTTATTTATAAGATTAATAAGGAATTGGAACCAAGATAAAGAACTTCATCTCTTGATGTCATCTGAGGGATTAGAACAAGTTCCTACAAAGCTAGTAGATTTGCTAAGTAGAGGCTATTACGATGTAGTGAGAGACTACCTTGAATATTATGGAGTAGAAGAAGGTAAAATGGATGACTTTTGTGACCTGTTCAAAAGAGTAGCTGCTGAAAGAAGAAAGTTTGCCTCTTCTTTAAGAGGATTGAGAGATAAAGAACAAGATGAGAAAAAAGGATCTACACGCCTAGGAGAAAATGAGAAAAAGCTACTTGAAGATCTCGGGAAAGCACTTGGAATGACATTACAAGATGGTAGTAAGCTAACTTATTCAAGATATTCTAGTCCTTGTTATTCTTGTAATAAAAAAGAATATCCATTAGGAGCACTACAAGATTTTTGTTACGAAAATAAGTACAAAGTAAAATTAGTAATGTTAGATAGCTCAGCCAATTTATCTACAGAAGATCTTAAAAGTAAGCTTTCGGACTATATAAGTGCTCAACCATTAGAAGAATTAGAGCTTGTAAAAGAGCTTGTAAAAAAGAAATTGTCCCCGAGTGATAATCAAAGCGTATGTGAAGATCTAATTAACCTAGATACATATCATGCTAAGGAACTCAAGAAAGCAATAAATGAGAAGAATAATTTGTCTATCAACCATCATAAAAAAAGAATTTTACAAGACTTAAATCAGGAACAGTTAGCTAAGTTAGCAATAGACCATTTATCAGAAGCTAAGCTAAAAGATTTATATGAAGATCTATTGAAAGAAGAAAAGGATTATCATGCTTTGTGCCGCATGGGATTAGTTGGTAATGATGTAAATCCTACCAAGGTACAGGGATACAATGATATCAATTTACAACATGTTGGAATGCTAATAGATCCAATATCTACTGATCTCAACAAGCCTGCACAGCTTATTCAAGCTCCAGGTAGACTTAGATGCCTAAACTCTAATAGAAAGTCTGCATTCTTTTGCTATTCGAGTGGTGAATTGAGCTTTGACATAAATCTACTCAAGAAAGGAGGAGAGTATATTGATGCTTATAATAAATCAGTAGTAAGATTATCAAATCAACAAGCTTATGGAAATAAACTTGCAACAGAGATAATAGATTATATTAACCAGGAAATAAAAAGCCTAAAAAGAATTGACGATCTGGCTGATCAAAGTATTGAAATTGCCTTAAATTTGTTTATAGAAGTTTACAATACCAATGAGCATGATTTCAATAAAAGTAAGAAGGAATTTATTGGTGTATTAAAACATGCACGAAGAAAGCTTAATAATTATTAAAAAGAATTGAGAGATAATTATGGTGGTACTTTGTTTACAATGCTAAGAAATGCTTTTATAACAGTTGTGTATCTTCTTAATCGTTTCGAGTATTACTTAAAAACAAAAAGTACTTACAATAGCTTTTCAGAGAAAGTTAATAAGTTAAGGAATAATCCTAGTGTGGATACTTATGCTCATATTATAGCAGAATATAGCGTTAAAAGTGTCACAGAGATTAATTTGTTAAGTGAGAAATTTAATGAAGTTTATCAACAGAGAAAAAAAACACAGGACGAAAATGACACTAAAAGCTTCAATAATTACTTAGAGCATATCAATGCATGTTTGAAACATCCAGTACATCTAAAATTATTTGATAAAATAACATCACCGTTGAAAAAAGGTGATTATTTGCTTAAGTTACTTGATCAAATTTATCCAGGAGGAAGAAATCAAGATAAAGTGGAAAGTTTGAGAAAATTCAGGAAAAATTTAAAAGATAAATCTTTTAAATTCACAAAAGATGACTTACAAAACATAGAACAGGTGCAATCTTATCTGCAGAATATAATTCAAAGGATTAACATTTATAATAGTCATTATTATAGAGTAGAAGAGCATGATGACTCTACTATTCCTTCTGCGGTATCGCAATATAGGATTAATAGTAGGTCTGATATTGGAGAGAGTGAAGAATCAAAAGGTGATAGAGAGTACTACATAAAATCACAACAAGGTAAAGCTGGAATTACATGTGAAAGTGACTTAAATGAGCTAGAGATTTTGTCACAAAGGGAAAATATAAAATTGGCAAAAGAAGCTGCAGATTATGTTATCTCTCCACTGCTTGGTGACTCTTCTTGTGCAACAAAAAATAAGCAAAGCTCAGAAGAAGATAAAAAAATTATCAATAGTGTTGTTGATAAAGCAAATGAAGTTAAAAATGATCTTGAGAAAAACGTCAAGCCTTTTACTACTGAAGAAATTGTTTCGCCAAGCACCGAGTTTATTAATCCTATAGCAAAATTGAAAGACACTTCGAGAAGTTTATAGGAGGTAAGAAAAAGGGAGGAAAGCTAAATAAAGAGCGATTGCTCTATTATGCAACGAATATTTTAGAGAGCACAGATGATGAAAGTTAGTAATCACAAAAATGTAAGGTGTGCCAAGAAGTATAGCCTTTCTTATAATAGTTCGAACGTGATAAGATATGTATTTATGTCGATAGTAGGCCAGTAGCGTATTACGATACGTTCGGATTATTGTAAAAAGAGCTATACGTACGGAACAGATTAATGATGGGCGAATAAATTCAAGACCTCAAAGTAATTTTACTCAGGATAGAAGTTTAAGGTTAAATTAACTTCTTAATTTTTGAATCTCATCCAAAGAAAGGCCAGTTATTTCAGCGATAACATCAATAGAGACACCGGCCTTGAGTGAGTTTTTGGCAACTTCAATTTTACCTTCAATTTTACCTTCAATTTTACCTTCAATTTTACCTTTTTGATGGCCGATTTGGATGCCTTCATGAAGTTTTTCTTCAAGACTAGATAAATAATCATCGGTACGTTTCTTAGCTTGATCGTAAGCAAGACGTTCTTCTTTACTCCAATTATATTGGTTCAGCTCATCATAAGCCCTGCCAATAATTAAATCACTTCCTATTATTTTTTTTAGATCCTCTTCACTTGTTTCACCGGCGTGTTTAAAAAAATAACACCATTTCTCTACTATATTTTCTAATTGATCTTCTCTTTTTTTTAATTTAGGTAACTCTATAAAAGTAAAACTAAAGTCTTTGAGATCATGTTCAAAAGTTATCTTATCAAAAGTAACATGATCAGACTTATAAGCCAGCTTATTAGGAAATAAGATAAAATCGGCAATGGCAATAAAGATAACGCCTTTAAGATCATGATACTGGTCACCTACATCAGCTTGACTTGAATAGGCCTTAGCGGCATAATATTGGGCACGTTTTTCAAAGCCAGTAGTTTTAGCGACTTGCATCTCAATGATGGTTTTGACCCCTGTAGAATCAACACAGAGAACATCAACAATACTTTGCTTTTGAGAGGCGATGACAGGGTCTTGAATGGGACTGAGAAAGGAGACATCTTTAATCTTGTTGTCATCGGTAAGACCTAGTATATCATTAAGAAAGTGAATAAGAATATCTTTATTTTTTTCGGTACCAAAGATACGACGAAAAGCTATATCATTGCGAGCATCAAGGAACTTCGAAAGAGCCATGAGAAAGTAAGATAAAAAGCACTAATAATTATACACAATTCTGAAGAAATATTCAACTAAATTCCAACATGTTAATCAGAGAATGATCTTCATGAAAGGGCTTATTTAATAGAGAACTTGATTCGCATTGATATTCAAGCTATATCCTGATCAGACTGAGAGTTGTAAACATGGCAATAATTCTTTTAGACACAAAAACTATAAATCGTATAGCAGCGGGAGAGGTGATAGAGAGGCCAGCAAAAGGAATTAGTAGAAAATGCAATAGATGCTAGAAATAGAGATCAAAATAGAAAGTGGTGGGCGTAACCTTATAATTGTGACAGATGATGGAAATGGAATAGAAAAGAGCGATCTAGAACTAGCATTTATGAGGCATGCCACTTCAAAATTAAGCGATAGTGAGTTAATAGAAATCTTGGCTTTAGGGGGGGGGGAATTCAATTGCAGCAGTAAGTAGAATATCTAAGGCAAGTGGAGCAAAGGAAGCATGGTCTATAAGGTATGAGGGAGGAGAAAAAATAAGAGAGATTACACCTTGTTCTTTGCTAAAGGGTACATATATTGAAGTTCGTGACTTATTTTTTGCCACACCAAATAGACTAAAATTTCTAAAAACCGAAAGGGCGGAAACACAAAGCATTGTTGATATTGTAAATAACTTAGCAATAATTAACTATAGTATTGGGTTTACTCTCACTTCCGGTAATAAAAAGCTTTTGAAATATGCTAAGCAGGCCTCGTTATTTAGTAGACTATGTGAAGTAGAGAAGGAATTTCAGAATAATTCTCTGGGCATTAATGAAGAAGAAGACGGTATTAGACTTACAGGACACATCTGCAAGTCAACTGTCAATCGTGGTAAGTCTGATATGATCTATACATTTGTTAGTGGTAGGCCAATTAAGGATAATCTGCTTATTGGTGATCCGTTATGCGTATCATGACCTTATTCCAAGCAATAGATATCCTTTTGCAGCGTTGCACTTAGAGATACCGTATGATCAAGTGGACGTAAATGTGCATCCAAATAAATCAGAAGTAAGATTTCAGAATAAAAGGTTAATATATGAAATAGTGAGAAGAGAAAGCATTATCGATGAGAATAGGCACGTTCGCAGCAAGTGATCAAAGTATTGAAGAGTTTGATGCTAGTAAAAGTCAAGAGCAAGTCAATAGTAAAGAGAAAAAAAATCAAAAAGAGTTTTATGAGAAGAGACCAAGTCTTTTAAAAACTTTTACGTCTTTAATGGGATGGTGATCAAGCTTGATTTCGTTATCAGCTGCAAAAGTTTTTTTTCTACTTTATGATTGCTTTCCCAATTAGCATCACCACTGCCCCAAGCAAGATGGATAGATTGCTTTTTTATGCTTGCTGCTCTTCCTGATTGTGTAAGAATTGACACCTGTGATGAGTTTGAAAGGCTTATATAATATATATTCAGGATTTGGAAAATTTTTGTCCAAAAAAAATCTAATTTTTTATTGCAGTATTATTTAAAAATCGAACTGTACTATTCTTAAAAAAAAACAATAGAATATCAATGGGTTAAAAATTGCATCTGTATTATTTATTTTTGCTCCTGTCCTACAAAGTGCACCTATAAGTTCTCATCCTTAAAGCATTAATTGTTTTAGGGAAAAGTTATGAAACTAAAAACTGCCATAGTTGTTCAAAATATACGGTATCAAGCTAAGAGATTAAAACTTTTTGAATGCTTTACTCATGAAACCCATGAAGATCTTGAGCAAGAACTTTTCTGTGAAATTTGGACTTATCTTGATAGATATGATGAAAGTAAAGGTAGCTTTAACACTTTTGTAGCAAGATTAACCGAACGTCGTGCCAATAACTTATTGAGAAACAACTATGTATGAAGCGCAATATTAATAACTATGTCAATATTGAGAAAACAGAAGCTTTTGAAGATGAAGTAGCGAAACGTACTGATGTAGATTACATGATTTCAATACTACCAAGAAAGATGCAAAAGATATGCGAACAACTCAAGTACTTTAACTTATATGAAGTTGCTAAGATGAACAACATATCAAGAACTACTTTAAATACTATGGTAAGAAAAATACGTATAAAACTCTCTTCCATCTACTACAAGAGCAAAAAGAAAAATTGAACATAAATTCTACCTTTCCTGAATATATAACATATACCATTGAGGTGAATAAATGACTTTTAAAATTTTAAACAATAATGAAAGATTGAAAACAACTACAGGCATAAAAGTAGTAATTTTTGGTCCTTACGGTATTGGTAAAACCAGTCTCTTAAAGACTATAAGTGAACCAACACTATGTCTTGACTTTGAAGCAGGTCTGCTTGCTGTTCAAGATTGGCAGGGAGATTCAATCATTATTCGCACTTGGAATGAGGCAAGAGATGTAGCTTGTCTTATTGGTGGTCCAAACCCTGCGCTGAAATCTGACCAAGCATACAGCCAAAAACACCATGAACATGTATCTGGCAAATATAAAGATCTTCTTTCTGAAGTTTCTAAATACCGATGCATCTTTGTAGATAGTATAACCGTTGCTTCACGTTTATGTCTCTTATGGGCAAGGATGCAACCTGAGTGTTTTTCTGATAGATCGGGAAAAGAAGATAAAAGAGCTGCTTATGGGTTACTTGCTCAAGAGATGATGGCATGGCTCAATCAATTTCAACATATCAGAGATAAAGACATCATCATAGTTGGCACATTAGGCCAATATCTTGATGATTGCAATCGCTCAACCTGGCTTCCTCAATGTGAAGGAGCAAAAACTGCTAGTGAAATTCCAGGTATTGTTGATGAAGTAATTAGTATGGTTGGAATCAAGAAAGATGATGGTACAGAGAAACGTTTATTTGTCTGTCAGACTATTATGAGAAGAGCTATAATTAGAGCAAATCTCTACGACATTAGAGCATCGACAATTGGCAAGATACAAAAAACAAGAAGAGGATCGAAAGTAGGAAAGCATGAGTTTATAGGAGGATTTGCAGCAGTTATGCCAAAAGGAAATAGCGGTATTTTTAAACGTGAAGGAAGAGCAGCATTACCAATAAAGGAAGTTAAGTTGCAACTAGAACCTGAGGCTTCAAGGATAATATTGTTAATTATGAAGTTGAAAAGGTATTTGAAAAATATTTTATACATTACATGAGTTAAATTATATGCATGACAAAGTTCTGGAAAGATTTACATCAAGCAATTTGCACCACACTGAAGGAAGAAATACCGGCTATACAGACATATGAAATTTATCCAGCAATAAGAAAAGAATTATTAGCGCCAGCGTTATTTGTAGAGCTTGTGAGTTTAGAATCGGGAAAAGATCCTGGAACAGAGGAATTAGCGCTGAAAGCAAGATTTGAAGCACGAATTGTGATTGATAGCACAATAGAAAATGCCCCTATTATTGTCAGAACATTAGCTGCTGAGGTTGCAAAAGTTGTGAATAAAAGCACTTTTAGTATGAACATTTCACCAGGTGAATTTCTCTCTGCAGAACCTGATGGATTTAGGCCAGAATTGGATGCATATTTAGTGTGGATGGTTGAATGGGTGCATACAATACACGTAGGGCGATCTATTTGGGAAGAAGGAAAAATTAAGCCACATACCATAAACGTAGGAAATATAAATGTTGGATCATAGTTTTGCGATTTCAGAGCTGAATAGGAAGCTAGCAAACGTTATTCGTATAGGAGTTGTAAAAGAAATAGATTATGAAAAAGCAAAAGTAAGAGTTAAAATAGGAGAATTTTTAACAGATTATTTACCATGGATAACGAGCAAAGCAGGAAAAGATAGAAATTGGTCTTCACCAGATATTGATGAGCAAGTAGTTATACTTTCCCCGCTGGGAGAATTATCTTTAGGAGTAGTACTTCCTGGAATATATCAACAAAAGTACGCTGCACTAGAAAATAAAAAAGAAATAAATAGTGTGAAGTTTCAAGATAGAACAAGATTGTTATATGATAAGGAAAAACATCATTTAGAGATTGAAGTAGTAGACAAAATAACACTGAAAGCTGGGGGATCGAGAATAGAGATGACAAAAAGTGGAATAAAATTGAAAGCAGATAGAATAAACCTTAATTAAATGAATAAATCGGTTGTACGATTAGGAGACTATTGTGGAGAAGTAACACCGCATTTCTGCATTAGTGGGAGTAACAATGTTTTTGTAAATGGAAAGTCAATATGCAGACAAGGAGACAGTTTTAGTGAAGGAAAAGTAATGATTCAAGGATCAAAAACAGTGTTTGCGAATAGCTATGGAGTGGGAAGAGTTGGTGACATTGTTTCTTGTTCTAATACAATGAAGAGAGGTAGTAATAATGTTTTCTCAGAATGACTAAAATTGATAGAAATTGAGATAAAGTGTACTAGACACAACTTAATCTGACAGGTGAGAATTAACTGACAGAAGAATTGAAAACTAATATCAGTCTTTTGTTTAATGTTACTAATATTTTTCTGAAAAGCAATTTGTTTGCTATCAAGAAAAGTTTGCATAGGCAAAGCAATATTTGCCTGAATGAGGCCTTGTCTCATTGTAAGAACGCAGCCAATGATCAACATCAATCTGCAAATCTTTCAAAGAGCTGTAGATTTTCTTTCTAAAGATAATATTGTAACACTCATCTTGCATAGTTTTATGAAACCTCTCGCATATGCCATTAGTTTGTGGAGAATTGGCCTTAGTTCTTGAATGATCAATGTTTTCAATTCCCAAATAAAGCTGATAAGCGTGATTTTCTGGTTTACCACAATATCCTGTACCTCGATCCGTGAGAATTCGCAATAAAGGAATATTTTGTCCATCAAAAAACGGTATCACTCTATCATTTAGCAAGTCAGCAGAAGTAATAGCTGTCTTATCTACATAAAGCTTAGCAAACGCTACTCTCGAATATGTATCAATAAAAGTCTGCTGGTAAATGAGCACAACACCCTTGATATTGCCTACATAGTAAGT
The DNA here is from genome assembly GCF_947251825.1 of Wolbachia endosymbiont (group B) of Camptogramma bilineatum. NCBI lineage: Bacteria > Pseudomonadati > Pseudomonadota > Alphaproteobacteria > Rickettsiales > Anaplasmataceae > Wolbachia > Wolbachia endosymbiont (group B) of Camptogramma bilineatum. Next base: position 944,062 of record NZ_OX366391.1, on the reverse strand, counting down.
ATCTTGAGATCCCAAATAACCTGGGTGTTCTGTGTCAATTTCACCGTGAGCTTCTCTTTGTTCTTTCACTTTTTCTAACGCTGCAAGCTGTTCTTCTGTCAGAATTATTCCGTCTTGCATAACTTTTGTTTCAAGAGCCTTAAGCCTTTTTTTTGAAGGTCTCTAGGTCATTTCTCAGCCATACAGACCTCACACCACCTTCGGAGATCTCTTTTTCTAAGTTCGTTTGCAGATCTTTGTTGTCCGTATGCTGGAAATTCGGTAGCAATATTCACTACTGCTCTTTCTATATCTTCGGAAACTCTGTTTGCAAACAGTGGTTTTTTCTTGCTGATTTCGTGTAATGCCTCTTCTCCTCCATTTTCATATAACTCCTTAAATCTTAAAACGTATCTCTTCATTACCTTGCACGCTTGAGATACATTGCCGAGCTGTTTTGCTAGCTCTAATAAACCTAGTTTTGGTTTTAATATTTTTGTTTCTCATTTCTAACACTCCTTGTTCTTATTATTTTATAACTTACTTTTTTAAAGTGTCGGATCAAATCTTGTTTAATACACTTAAGGGAAATACCGATGTTATGGAGTGAGCAATTGGAGAAGTTTTACGGTTTTAATTATGCCATTTAATAACAAGAAGCTTGAGATATCAAGAGATTATGTAAAAGGTATTGACTTGTAACCTCATGACAATTAAGCTATGCTTATTGTATAGCTAGAGAGGTAATGTGCCAAGTTTTTTTGATAAACCGTTTGAAGAACAAGTAGAAGAAATAACAAAAACTGAAAATGCAGAAAGTTTAAGGTTACTACAGGCATTAATTGGTGTGAGAAATCCTGATGCATTCATAAAATATTACTCGAGTTTTATAACTGCTAAAATTAATATTACTTAATGTAAGGCGTTATGGTGAATGTAGACTGCAAAAGCTATGTCTTGAACAATACAAGGAAATTTTTGAGTATTTTTATAATGTAAGTAATAAGATAGGTGAAGTAGAATTGAGAAAGTTTTTAAACGGGAAAGGTGATCTAATTAAAGGTGGTATTAGAGAAAGTTTAAAGAAGGTAATACTGAAGCCAGGTAATGGAGAAAATGTAGAGCATGTGTACAGTATAGACACAGCATGGTTATGTCTTATAGGTTGTGAGCAAGTTTTAGAAGCTTATGACAATACTGCAAAGAAAACAATAGAGGAAACTGACCAAAAGATCATAGATATAGTTAGGAATAATAAACACTTTGATGAAGGAAGAAGAAAAATAAATGAAGAATTAGCAGAGTGCAAAAGAAAGTATAAGCAATATAGTGAAGAGATTAATAAGTTCTATGATTTTATAAAAAAAAATAGAAAATCGCACTCTTTTGTCAGATTGGTGCAGTGTACTACTAGAGCAAGTAAAGAAAGATTCAGACAAGTCAGATGAGGGGATGGTACACATACTGCGTAATTATAATAGGTCTCAGTTAGATACGGATGTAAGTAATTGGTTAATCAGCAAAGTTTTTGATAAAGTCTTAGATAATAAACTGAAAGAATTAAAAGAGAAATACCAGCTGGAGGAAGTAAGTATTGAATATGATGTAGGTAAGAATTATTTAAAGAGGGAAGTACTAGAAAAATCTAGTGTCAATGTGCTTAATCCCAAGAAACTTATTAATGCAATGCAAAGTGTTCCAGATTATAAGGTTAAAAGTGAAAAGGAGAAACTAAGTGAGGTTACGGTTTGGTCTATAGAAGGACTTACCAATGAAGAGAATAGAGCTTTAAAAGATGCATTGCCAAGAGCAACCAAGGCCTGGAAAGAAAGCGAAAGTAGTGAGTTAAAGATTAAGGATTTTCTAATAATGCTGTTAAAGGTATTGGGTCAAGAGATTGTAGAATTAGAACTTAGTAAAAGAAATAGGTTAAGTTTACAGCAACCGCAACGCGACCACAAGGTTCTACTGAAGGGCTTGCACGATAGAGTATCTGATATATTAGGTAAGAATAAAAATAATGTTTATGATGATAGTTTCACAGAGAAAATTCTTGTTAATATATTGAAGAGAAAACAATACCATAGTTTAGCATTGATGTTCATTACCCAGCTGACAAAACCTCATGATATAGTGAAAGCAGAACAGGATATTTTAAATACTATGTTGCTTGAAGCTATAGAAAAAGATAGAAGAGATATGGCATTACTTTTGATATGTAACGGAGCTAGTATTATTGTGTCGCCTACTGTTATTGCAAAATTAGGTGATGAGTTATTAGGAACAAAAGGAGTGGAACAAGTTGCGCGTTTATACAGTAAAATGCCTATAATTGGGGTAAAGTGCAAAAAAATAAAAGAAGGAGAATCAAGAATAAATAGGGAGTTAGAAATAATAGATTTTACTGTAAAAAGCCCTCTTGATAGGAATCAGGAAAATGATGACGAAGAAGTACTAGAAATTTGTGAGATTTTCAACTTAAAAGAACTAAGTGAGTTATTCCCTGAAGGATCTCTATTAAAAGTGGGGAGTGATATCACAATGAGTTACAATGAAAAAATATCAAGCGGAAAATTAAAAAGAACTGAAGGTAAAAAAGATTCAGAGCAAGAGAATAAAACAGAGAATTTAGAACTTGTAGCGCAGTACCTAGAAAAAAAGGAACGTAATAAATTATTACGTAATTGGTCTCTAGGTGGGGCAGGTCTTGGAGGAGTTGGGGGAGCTTGTGCTTTTTTCTTTCTTGCTCCTCCAATTGCTGCTCTTGTTTTTGCCGGTGTTGCTGTTGGCTCTATAACGGTTAGTTTGCTTGCTTCTGGTGTACATATACTTATAAACAAACAAGGTGATCTTGAAATAAGTCGTGACAATCTTCAAGACTTAAATAAAGCAATTGATCTTTTTATAGACTTATTAAAACAAAATGTTCCTTCAGGAATAAGTAATACTTTCTTAGAAGAATTGAGACAAGAGAAAGAAGAAATAAATAAAAGTAAAGAGAAGTTTATAAATCTCTCGCGTATTTCAGATGTTATGAAAAGGGTATGCAAGAAAATACCAGGAGTTGGTAAGCTTATTTCAGAGATAAAAGAAAAAAAAAAGTGGAAAGATATAGAACTCATTATGTTACTGCTTGAAGATTTTGGCGTGAGTTTAATAAAGCTGTTGCTGAATCAAGTAAAGTAAAGGAAGTAACATTTGGAGATCTTGCAATGAATATAATCAGAAGTAGAGAACCTATATTAGGTGTTTAAAAACGCAGAGTATGGTAGATGAACAAAATGACACAACAAAGAAGCTAAGTGCAGTAGCACGTGAAATTTCGGATATGTTGATAGATTTATCAAATGCGGAAGTAAAAAGAATGGCACAGGATAAGGAGGAGGAAAGACAAGGAAGAGAAGAGGCACAGGCAGGAAAAAAAGCTGTTGGTTTATTGTATGATGAAGCAGAAGATTTATTCAATATATCTAGAAAGAAGATCAGATGTAATCAGGCTGTGGAGGAATCCTTAGAACAACAATATACTTTTCTAGTTCTAAATAAAGACTATAAAGAAAAATTTAAGGGTATTTGCAATGAATATAGAAACCTCAAAGAAGAGTTAAAGAGTAAACAGCTTAGACTTGATGATGAACAAGAAAAATATGTATTCGATAAGGAAGAAAAAAAGCATGTTATGGGTAAGTTGGCAAAATTAAATGATGAAATTGATAGATTAAGCAAAGACTTTGTTCAGCGTGAGCATAAAGAGAATGAACCTGCAAGAAAATTCGATGATGAGGCTATTAATGAATTAAGATTCCATGTAATTGCAGAAACAAAGCAAGCAAGAAAAGCTGCAGAGCAAGAAAGAAAAGCATTGATAGAGGAAAAGAATGCAGTTGAAGAAGTAGTGATGCAATTACAAAGGTCAGATTCAGTGCAAACACCAAGCTCTGCATTTAGTAGTGTAGCTCATGAACCGGTTGCAGGACCTTCTTGGAGAATATGAGAACAAAGAAGTTTATAAAATTCTTGGAGCGCGAAAGGTTAAAAAGCGTTCTGTATGAAAGATTAAAATGTCAAGAGCCAAAAAGCCATGGGGAAATAAATCAGTTATTTGATGAGTTTGGCAAACTAAAGATAGTATGGTGGATGCCATCGGTGGCTGAAAGTGCAAGAGGCAAAAAATTCTCTCAGGGGCAAGTGATTGTAGTGCTGCTTTTAACAGGAGCAGTTGCTTGTTCTTTGTATGAGAGATATAGAGTATTAGGATTGCTTAGCCTATCCTTTCTCTCAGGATATGTTTTGCATTCATTTTTGCACTTTGCAAAACGTATTGATCGTTATACTGAAATTTATCATGAGGTTAAAGTTATGCTTTCACAAACATCAGGAAGTAATTATCAAAATGGATACATGCAATCAATTGCAGGGATGGTAAATTGTGCTGAATTTGAGTATCACGTTGAGTACTTGGTAAGTATGAAGAGAGGTGAATTTGAAAAGTATAAAAAAGATGTGGAAAAAGAGTATAAGGACGCCTTTTTTGAGAAGAAAGTAGCTAAAGAGTTTTTAAGTTATGTAGAATCTATAAGGAATGGAAGTAATAAGAACTTCAAAGATAATATTGCAGAATTGCGTTACTCCCATGAGCTAAAGGAAGATCTAAGGGAATGGAAAGCGTATAACAATTTCTTTACTTTTACAAAAAGCCTATTGTGGAAAGTTGTGCCTCAAGAAGGAAATAAAGAGAAGATGATAGATATTGTTTACAGTAGACTAAAAGCCTTAAAAGGCAGTGATACTTTGGAAGAATGTTTAAGAAAGACATGCCTTTTGCACTACACAGGTGACATAGAGAATTTGTCTAAGGTAATAAAAAAGTTTTTTTTAAAGAGTCACACAGACAAGAGTAGTCATAAAAAAAGTAGGGAGATTTTTGAAAAAGAAAACAGTATATATAAAGCACTGAGTACAATAATAGAAATATATGAAAAGTACTACTTCGGAGCAGTATTTTGTGATTTAAAGGAGTTTTTAGGTTGGAAATTAGAAGATATAACAGAAAAGAGTGTTGCTGAGCATGTGTTATCAATGGAACAACCGTTAACATCTGGTTGTGAATTAACACTTATAGCATATAATGCACATAAAAAATCAACTAGAGGTATTAAAGATAAAATATTAGAAAATTTTAGAAGATTAATAGAAGTACAAAATGAATTATTAAATGATGATAAAAATGAGGAACTAAAGAAAGAAAAGAAGGATATAGAAGATAAACAAAAAGATTTATCGGAGAAATTAAAATCACAACTTAAAGAATTAAGAGTGTCTTATAAATACCTTAAAAAACACTTTAGTGAAGAGATAGAAAGATGTAAGAAAACAATAAATTCATCAGAGGATAAGTTTATAAAATATAAGAATACGAAACGTATAAAAAACCTAAAAATAAAGTTGGAAATGTATGAAAGGGAAGAAGAGAATATGGAAAACTTCCTTTTTAAGGTTGAGGAAACAGAGGGCAAAATATTGCTCAAAGAAGTAAGAAACCATAAACTGGAAATAGGAGGTTGTGCTTTAGCTGCAATAGCTGCTGGTAGTGTGGGGATAGCGGTTAAGTTACCAGCTATAGCATTGCCATTGGTTTTTGTGTTACCATTTATAAAAGGTTTTTATGATGATTACAAAAAATCCAATGAAGAACGTAAAGAGAGAAAGTCGAAGGAGACAGAGCATGACTATATGATAGCGTACCAGGATCTATGTAATGGATATGATAAATTGATGAAGGAAGGGACAATACTTGGTAATTTTCTAGTTAGTGTAGGCATAAGACATAAAGAAAATGAAAAAGAATTAAAAGAAAAAGCAGAAAGCTTAAAAGGGAAATTTAAAACACAAAATGAGCGAAAGTTAATGTTGAAGAGTATCTGAAGGACGAAAAAGAAAAGGCTAAGTTTCTTGAGAAGGAAGCAAAAGAAGTCGCAATACGTTTGGAAAAAGCAATAGAGAGTCTGAATAAAGAAAAAGTAAGAAATGAAATGGCACAGGCAGGAAAAAAGGCTGTTGGTTTATTGTATGATGAAGCAGAAGATTTATTCAATATATCTAGAAAGAAGATCAGATGTAATCAGGCTGTGGAGGAATCCTTAGAACAACAATATACTTTTCTAGTTCTAAATAAAGACTATAAAGAAAAATTTAAGGGTATTTGCAATGAATATAGAAACCTAAAAGAAGAGTTAAAGAGTAAACAGCTTAGACTTGATGATGAACAAGAAAAATATGTATTCGATAAGGAAGAAAAAAAGCATGTTATGGGTAAGTTGGCAAAATTAAATGATGAAATTGATAGATTAAGCAAAAACTTTGTTCAGCGTGAGCATAAAGAGAATGAACCTGCAAGAAAATTCGATGATGAGGCTATTAATGAATTAAGATTCCATGTAATTGCAGAAACAAAGCAAGCAAGAAAAGCTACAGAGCAAGAAAGAAAAGCATTGATAGAGGAAAAAAATGCAGTTGAAGAAATAGTGATGCAATTACAAATGTCAGATTCAGTGCAAACACCAAGCTCTGCATTCAGTAGTGTAAGTCATGAATCAGTTGCAGGGCCTTCTTGGCGAATATGAGAACAAAGAAGTTTATAAAATTCTTGGAGCGCGAAAGATTAAAAAGCGTTCTGTATGAAAGATTAAAATGTCAAGAGCCAGAAAGCCATGGGGAAATAAATCAGTTATTTGATGAGTTTGGCAAGCTAAAGATAGTGTGTTGGATGCCATCGGTGGCTGAAAGTGCAAGAGGCAAAAAGTTCTCTCATGGGCAAGTGGTTGCAGTGCTGCTTTTAACAGGAGCAGTTGCTTGTTCTTTGTATGAGAGATATAGAGTATTAGGATTGCTTAGCCTATCCTTTCTCTCAGGATATGTTTTGCATTCATTTTTGCACTTTGCAAGACGTATTGATCGTTATACTGAAATTTATCATGAGGTTAAAGTTATGCTTTCACAAACATCAGCAAGTAATTATCAAAATGGATACATGCAATCAATTAACAGCGTAACTAATGAACAAGTTGCAGGACCTTCTTGGCAGATATAAGGGTTTCGAAGTTTTTATAATGGAAGATTTGAAAGTGGATAGCTTTTATATAGTTTTTTTATCGTAGAAGATACCAAAGAATTATTTTTATAAAAACACAAGTTCATTAGCACTACAAAAGTTTTAATTATTTACTTTTCCCAAAACCGCAAAAAAGTACCTACCTTTGTGAGAACAATTAAAACGAAAGCGGCGTTGTAAAAATAAAAGCATGAAATTGTTACAACAAAGTTGGACAAAACAGTTCGTACGTAGATTTAGTAAAAGTGAGCCAATATAGCTGATTTCAGCGTATAATAAAATCACCATATAAAAAAGTTCGTATGGATTACGTGGTAGACCAACCCATCCCAAGAAAAACACTTCTCACCACCCTGAGTTTTAAGCGCTGGAAATGGTTGTGTTGTCTAGGTTTTTAATAAGATATATTACTAAATTAATATTAATTTACTTGCAGAAGAATTAAGGTAAGCTTGTGACAAAAATAGAATTTAAAAGAAAATAAAAGTCCATGTATTGAGCCTGTTATAAAAAATTATTCCAAATCTCTAAAAAATTTCCAGAGTGATAGTTGACAGTTTTTAAAAATGAAATACTATCGAATAGAATTATTAATTTCTATTACGTGAGAGGAGTTAAATTTGGGTTAGAAGAAAATTTGTCTAATAGGCCTTCCATTTAGATGTGACTATAAGTGTTTAGTTAATAATGAGTGTATCAAGGGTTTATATAGTTGTTTTATTATATCAAAAATAGTAAGAGGTGTTATTAAGAGTTATGTTTAGTATTTCAAGAGAAGATGTCAATTCAAGTAAAAGAGTTAAATTTGCGGAAACCATTAGTACAAAATGCAATAGACATCTTTTCTTAGAATTCTTCGATACAGAAAAAGGAAAAGCTATCTTTAATTCCTTTGTTAAGAATAACTGTACAAGTAGTATGTCTTGTATTCTTAATCCATTGAGAGGTAATGCTGTGAAAGTGCTTGAGGAGTTCCATGATAGGTTGTTTAATCTTCAGGGAGAACCAACACCAGAACTATGGAATATATTAAATCTGGGGATCACTCTAGCTAATCTAGCTCACATTCTGAGTCAAGCAGGAGCAAGCGCTCCAAGAGCATTCGAGGAACTTTACAACACTTTATTTGATAATCAAGGAAGAAATACACCAAAGCTAGAGCTCATGTTACATGCTGGGATAACTTCCAATAATATAAAAGATATTCTTGCTCAGACAAAAATGCGTGCTGCAGAAGTATTCAACGCATTTTATGATGTTTTGTTTTATGATAACGGAGATTACACACCATTGCTAAAAAATATACTAAATGGCAATATAAATGTGGGGAATATTGCCCATATTGTGTATAAAAAAGGGCCGTTGGCTGTGCAATCACTTCAAGGATTTATTGGTGTCCTATATGATGCTGAAGGAAATCCAACACCAAAGCTGCAGCACATGTTAAATAGCGGGTTAAATATCAATAATATAACTAAGGTGATGGGTGGAACAGGAGTAGAGGCTGTACGGACATTCCATAAATTACATGATGTTTTGTTTGATACTGAAGGAAATCCAACACCAAAACTGCAGCATATGTTAGGTGGCGAATTAAATGTCTCTAATGTAGCTCGAATACTAAATAAAGCAGGAACAAATATTGTAAGGCTATTTGATAGATTACATGATATGTTGTTTGATGCTGAAGGAAATCCAACACCAAAGCTGCAGCATTTTATAGATCAAGGTTTAACTATAAGTAATATTTCCGGCATGCTAAATTCATCAGGAAAAAAAGCTGCAGAAGTATTCAAGAGATTTCATGATGTTTTATTTGATGCTGAAGGAAAACCAACACCAGAGCTACAGCATATATTAGATAGCAGGATAAATTTATCTTCTGTGTCTTCTATTATTGGTAAAGCAGAAGGAAAGGCTCCAGAAGTATTCAAGAAGTTTCATGATGTTTTGTTTGATGCTGAAGGAAACCCAACACCAGAGCTGCAGCATATATTAGATAGCGGGATAAGTTTATCTTCTGTGTCTTCTATTATTAGTAAAACAGGAGGAAAGGCTCCAGAAGTATTCAAGAAGTTTCATGATGTTTTGTTTGATGCTGAAGGAAACCCAACACCAAAGCTGCAGCATATACTGAAGCAAAACTTGAGTATGAGTAGTATATCCGTAGTGTTAAAGGGATCAGGAGTACATGGTCCAGAAAGGTTCAAGAAATTTCATGGGGCCTTGTTTGATGCTGAAGGAAACCCAACACCAGAGCTACAGCATATATTAGATAATGAGATGGATTTTTCCTCTTTCTGCAGTGGAATATCTGAGGCAAGGACTCCAGAAGCATTTAAGGCATTTCATGATGTTTTATTTGATGCTGAAGGAAACCCAACACCAGAGCTAAAGCGTATATTAGATAGCGGAATAAGTTTATCTTCTCTGTCTGGTATTATTAATGGGTCGGGAATAAGGGCTCCAGAAGCATTTAAGAAATTTCATGATGTTTTGTTTTATGATCAAGGAAAGCGAACACCAGAGCTACAGAATATACTAAGTAGCAAGTTGATTATTAGTAATCTCCTCAGCATATTAGCTGGATCGGGAATAAGGGCTCCAGAAGTATTCAAGAAGTTTCATGATGTTTTGTTTGATGCTGAAGGAAACCCAACACCAAAGCTACAGCATTTTATAGATCAAGGTTTAACTATAAGTAATATTTCCGGCATGCTAAATTCATCAGGAAAAAAAGCTGCAGAAGTATTCAAGAGATTTCATGATGTTTTATTTGATGCTGAAGGAAAACCAACACCAGAGCTACAGCATATATTAGATAGCAGGATAAATTTATCTTCTGTGTCTTCTATTATTGGTAAAGCAGAAGGAAAGGCTCCAGAAGTATTCAAGAAGTTTCATGATGTTTTGTTTGATGCTGAAGGAAACCCAACACCAGAGCTGCAGCATATATTAGATAGCGGGATAAGTTTATCTTCTGTGTCTTCTATTATTAGTAAAACAGGAGGAAAGGCTCCAGAAGTATTCAAGAAGTTTCATGATGTTTTGTTTGATGCTGAAGGAAACCCAACACCAAAGCTGCAGCATATACTGAAGCAAAACTTGAGTATGAGTAGTATATCCGTAGTGTTAAAGGGATCAGGAGTACATGGTCCAGAAAGGTTCAAGAAATTTCATGGGGCCTTGTTTGATGCTGAAGGAAACCCAACACCAGAGCTACAGCATATATTAGATAATGAGATGGATTTTTCCTCTTTCTGCAGTGGAATATCTGAGGCAAGGACTCCAGAAGCATTTAAGGCATTTCATGATGTTTTATTTGATGCTGAAGGAAACCCAACACCAGAGCTAAAGCGTATATTAGATAGCGGAATAAGTTTATCTTCTCTGTCTGGTATTATTAATGGGTCGGGAATAAGGGCTCCAGAAGCATTCAAGAAATTTCATGATGTTTTGTTTGATGATCAAGGAAAGCGAACACCAGAGCTACAGAATATACTAAGTAGCAAGTTGATTATTAGTAATCTCCTCAGCATATTAGCTGGATCGGGAATAAGGGCTCCAGAAGTATTCAAGAAGTTTCATGATGTTTTGTTTGATGCTGAAGGAAACCCAACACCAAAGCTACTTAGTGTATTATCTGGTAAGGTGAGTTTCTCCTACATATCCAGTGCGCTATCTCACTCAGGAGCGGAGGCTGTGAAGAAATTTAATAAATTTTATAATGCTTTGTTTGATATTAGAGGCAACCCAACACCAGAGCTACAGCATATGTTAGATTACAAAATAGATTTATCTTCTATATCCAACATCACAAATGGATCGAAAGAAAGGTCTTCAGAGATATTCAAGGCATTTCATGATGTTTTATTTGATGCTGAAGGAAACCCAACACCAGAGCTACAGCATATATTGAATAGCAAGATAAGTTCTAGCGCACTGTTAAATGTTTTAGCCAAGGCGGGAGCAAATGCTCCAAAGGTATTTAAGAAATTGCATGATGTTTTATTTAATGCTGAAGGCATATCAACACCAGAGCTACAGCATATACTAGATAGTGAGCTAACTCTGGATAATTTTTTCAGTATTTTAGCTGATGCAGGAAAAAAAGCTGTTGGTTTATTGTATGATGAAGCAGAAGATTTATTCAATATATCTAGAAAGAAGATCAGATGTAATCAGGCTGTGGAGGAATCCTTAGAACAACAATATACTTTTCTAGTTCTAAATAAAGACTATAAAGAAAAATTTAAGGGTATTTGCAATGAATATAGAAACCTCAAAGAAGAGTTAAAGAGTAAACAGCTTAGACTTGATGATGAACAAGAAAAATATGTATTCGATAAGGAAGAAAAAAAGCATGTTATGGGTAAGTTGGCAAAATTAAATGATGAAATTGATAGATTAAGCAAAAACTTTGTTCAGCGTGAGCATAAAGAGAATGAACCTGCAAGAAAATTCGATGATGAGGCTATTAATGAATTAAGATTCCATGTAATTGCAGAAACAAAGCAAGCAAGAAAAGCTACAGAGCAAGAAAGAAAAGCATTGATAGAGGAAAAAAATGCAGTTGAAGAAATAGTGATGCAATTACAAATGTCAGATTCAGTGCAAACACCAAGCTCTGCATTCAGTAGTGTAAGTCATGAATCAGTTGCAGGGCCTTCTTGGCGAATATGAGAACAAAGAAGTTTATAAAATTCTTGGAGCGCGAAAGATTAAAAAGCGTTCTGTATGAAAGATTAAAATGTCAAGAGCCAGAAAGCCATGGGGAAATAAATCAGTTATTTGATGAGTTTGGCAAGCTAAAGATAGTGTGTTGGATGCCATCGGTGGCTGAAAGTGCAAGAGGCAAAAAGTTCTCTCATGGGCAAGTGGTTGCAGTGCTGCTTTTAACAGGAGCAGTTGCTTGTTCTTTGTATGAGAGATATAGAGTATTAGGATTGCTTAGCCTATCCTTTCTCTCAGGATATGTTTTGCATTCATTTTTGCACTTTGCAAGACGTATTGATCGTTATACTGAAATTTATCATGAGGTTAAAGTTATGCTTTCACAAACATCAGCAAGTAATTATCAAAATGGATACATGCAATCAATTAACAGCGTAACTAATGAACAAGTTGCAGGACCTTCTTGGCAGATATAAGGGTTTTGAAGTTTTTATAATGGAAGATTTGAAAGTGGATAGCTTTTATATAGTTTTTTTATCGTAGAAGATACCAAAGAATTATTTTTATAAAAACACAAGTTCATTAGCACTACAAAAGTTTTAATTATTTACTTTTTCCAAAACCGCAAAAAAGTACCTACCTTTGTGAGAACAATTAAAACAAAAGCGGCGTTGTAAAAATAAAAGCATGAAATTGTTACAACAAAGTTGGGCAAAACAGTTCGTACGTAGATTTAGTAAAAGTGAGCCAATATAGCTGATTTCAGCGTATAATAAAATCACCATATAAAAAAGTTCGTATGGATTACGTGGTAGACCAACCCATCCCAAGAAAAACACTTCTCACCACCCTGAGTTTTAAGCGCTGGAAATGGTTGTGTTGTCTAGGTTTTTAATAAGATATATTACTAAATTAATATTGATTTACTTGCAGAAGAATTAAGGTAAGCTTGTGACAAAAATAGAATTTAAAAGAAAATAAAAGTCCATGTATTGAGCCTGTTATAAAAAATTATTCCAAATCTCTAAAAAATTTCCAGAGTGATAGTTGACAGTTTTTAAAAATGAAATACTATCGAATAGAATTATTAATTTCTATTACGTGAGAGGAGTTAAATTTGGGTTAGAAGAAAATTTGTCTAATAGGCCTTCCATTTAGATGTGACTATAAGTGTTTAGTTAATAATGAGTGCATCAAGGGTTTATATAGTTGTTTTATTATATCAAAAATAGTAAGAGGTGTTATTAAGAGTTATGTTTAGTATTTCAAGAGAAGATGTCAATTCAAGTAAAAGAGTTAAATTTGCGGAAACCATTAGTACAAAATGCAATAGACATCTTTTCTTAGAATTCTTCGATACAGAAAAAGGAAAAGCTATCTTTAATTCCTTTGTTAAGAATAACTGTACAAGTAGTATGTCTTGTATTCTTAATCCATTGAGAGGTAATGCTGTGAAAGTGCTTGAGGAGTTCCATGATAGGTTGTTTAATCTTCAGGGAGAACCAACACCAGAACTATGGAATATATTAAATCTGGGGATCACTCTAGCTAATCTAGCTCACATTCTGAGTCAAGCAGGAGCAAGCGCTCCAAGAGCATTCGAGGAACTTTACAACACTTTATTTGATAATCAAGGAAGAAATACACCAAAGCTAGAGCTCATGTTACATGCTGGGATAACTTCCAATAATATAAAAGATATTCTTGTTCAGACAAAAATGCGTGCTGCAGAAGTATTCAACGCATTTTATGATGTTTTGTTTTATGATAACGGAGATTACACACCATTGCTAAAAAATATACTAAATGGCAATATAAATGTGGGGAATATTGCCCATATTGTGTATAAAAAAGGGCCGTTGGCTGTGCAATCACTTCAAGGATTTATTGGTGTCCTATATGATGCTGAAGGAAATCCAACACCAAAGCTGCAGCACATGTTAAATAGCGGGTTAAATATCAATAATATAACTAAGGTGATGGGTGGAACAGGAGTAGAGGCTGTACGGACATTCCATAAATTACATGATGTTTTGTTTGATACTGAAGGAAATCCAACACCAAAACTGCAGCATATGTTAGGTGGCGAATTAAATGTCTCTAATGTAGCTCGAATACTAAATAAAGCAGGAACAAATATTGTAAGGCTATTTGATAGATTACATGATATGTTGTTTGATGCTGAAGGAAATCCAACACCAAAGCTGCAGCATTTTATAGATAGAGGGCTAACTATAAGTAATGTATTAACTATTATAAATGGATCAGTATTAAGAATTGAAGAAATATTCGATAATCTCCATAATGTTTTGTTTACTGCACAAGGAAGTGGAAAAGCAGAGCTAGATCGTTTTTTAAAATCAGGTTTCAATCTAGTTAGTTTATTCAATATTCTCAAAGCATCAAGAAAAAATTTTTTATTGACATTTAGAGAATTTCATGATGCTTTATTTGATGGTGAAGGAAATCCAAAACCAGAGCTGCAGCATTTTATAGATCAAGGTTTAACTATAAGTAATATTTCCAGCATGCTAGGTGGAGCAAGGGAGATTGCATGCCCATTCAAGGAATTGCATAATACTTTCTTTGATGCCGAAGGAAATCCAAAACCAGAGCTGCGGCACATGTTAGATAACGGGTTAAATATGTCTGGTGTATCCAGCATTATATCTGGGTCAAAAGCAAAGAGTGCATTGGTATTCAAGAAATTGCATGATGCTTTGTTTGATGCTGAAGGAAACCCAACACCAGAGCAACAGCATTTTATAGATCAAGGTATGGGTTTTAATTGCTTGTCTAGCATGCTAACTGGAGCGGGAGTAAACGCTGCAGAAGCATTTAGGAATTTGCATAGTGTTTTGTTTAATGATAAGGGAGAAGAGTCACTAGAGCTACAGCATTTTATAGATAGCGGGATAACTTTTTCCAATGTGTCCTCCGTGATTGGGGGAGTGGGAGTAAAGGTTCAAGAAGTATTCAAGAAGTTTCATGATGCTTTATTTGATAATAGAGGTAAACCAAAGCCAGAGCTACAGCACATATTAGATCACAAGTTAAGGCTACCTAGCATATTTAGTATACTTTCCCAATCAAGAGCAAATGCTCCAGAAGCATTTAAGAAACTGCATGATGTTTTATTTGATGCTGAAGGAAATCCAACATCAGAGCTACAGCATTTTATAGATCAAGGTTTAACTATAAGTAATATTTCCGGCATGCTAAATTCATCAGGAAAAAAAGCTGCAGAAGTATTCAAGAGATTTCATGATGTTTTATTTGATGCTGAAGGAAACCCAACACCAGAGCTACAGCATATATTAAATAGTAAGATGGATTTTGGCAACATATCCTGCGTTCTTGCTCAGACGGGAGGAAAGGCTCCAGAAGTATTCAAGGCATTTCATGATGTTTTATTTGATGCTGAAGGAAACCCAACACCAGAGCTACAGCATATATTGGATAGCAGGATAAATTTATCTTCTCTGTCTGGTATTATTAATGGGTCAAAAGTAAACGCCCCAAAAGTATTCAAGGCATTTCATGATGTTTTGTTTGATGTTGAAGGAAACCCAACACCAGAGCTACAGCATATGTTAGGTAACAAGGTAAATTTTTCTACAGTATTCAGTATGATACCTGCTCGAACAGGAGAAGAAGCCCCAAAAGTATTCAAGGCATTGCATGATGTTTTGTTTGATGTTGAAGGAAACCCAACACCAGAGCTGCAGCATATATTAAATAGCGGAATTTCTCTGGCTAGTCTGTCTTCCATAATAAGAAAATCAGGAACAAAGGTTCCAGAGACATTCAAGGCATTTCATGATGTTTTATTTGATGCTGAAGGAAACCCAACACCAGAGCTGCAGCATACGTTTGATACGAAGATAACTTTTTCCTTCCTATCCGCCGTATTAATCTCTTCGGGAACAAGGGTTCTAGAGACATTCAAGGCATTTCATGATGTTTTATTTGATGCTGAAGGAAACCCAACACCAGAACTACAGCATATATTAGGTAGCAGGATAAATTTATCTTCTCTGTCTGCTATTATTGGTAAAGCAGGAACAAAGGCTCCAGAGGCATTTAAGAAATTGCATGATGTTTTATTTGATGCTGAAGGAAACCCAACACCAGAGCTACAGCATATACTAGATAGTGAGCTAACTCTGGATAATTTTTTCAGTATTTTTGCTGATGCAGGAAAAAAAGCTGTTGGTTTATTGTATGATGAAGCAGAAGATTTATTCAATATATCTAGAAAGAAGATCAGATGTAATCAGGCTGTGGAGGAATCCTTAGAACAACAATATACTTTTCTAGTTCTAAATAAAGACTATAAAGAAAAATTTAAGGGTATTTGCAATGAATATAGAAACCTCAAAGAAGAGTTAAAGAGTAAACAGCTTAGACTTGATGATGAACAAGAAAAATATGTATTCGATAAGGAAGAAAAAAAGCATGTTATGGGTAAGTTGGCAAAATCAAATGATGAAATTGATAGATTAAGCAAAAACTTTGTTCAGCGTGAGCATAAAGAGAATGAACCTGCAAGAAAATTCGATGATGAGGCTATTAATGAATTAAGATTCCATGTAATTGCAGAAACAAAGCAAGCAAGAAAAGCTACAGAGCAAGAAAGAAAAGCATTGATAGAGGAAAAAAATGCAGTTGAAGAAATAGTGATGCAATTACAAATGTCAGATTCAGTGCAAACACCAAGCTCTGCATTCAGTAGTGTAAGTCATGAATCAGTTGCAGGGCCTTCTTGGCGAATATGAGAACAAAGAAGTTTATAAAATTCTTGGAGCGCGAAAGATTAAAAAGCGTTCTGTATGAAAGATTAAAATGTCAAGAGCCAGAAAGCCATGGGGAAATAAATCAGTTATTTGATGAGTTTGGCAAGCTAAAGATAGTGTGTTGGATGCCATCGGTGGCTGAAAGTGCAAGAGGCAAAAAGTTCTCTCATGGGCAAGTGGTTGCAGTGCTGCTTTTAACAGGAGCAGTTGCTTGTTCTTTGTATGAGAGATATAGAGTATTAGGATTGCTTAGCCTATCCTTTCTCTCAGGATATGTTTTGCATTCATTTTTGCACTTTGCAAGACGTATTGATCGTTATACTGAAAATTTATCATGAGGTTAAAGTTATGCTTTCACAAACATCAGCAAGTAATTATCAAAATGGATACATGCAATCAATTAACAGCGTAACTAATGAACAAGTTGCAGGACCTTCTTGGCAGATATAAGGGTTTTGAAGTTTTTATAATGGAAGATTTGAAAGTGGATAGCTTTTATATAGTTTTTTTATCGTAGAAGATACCAAAGAATTATTTTTATAAAAACACAAGTTCATTAGCACTACAAAAGTTTTTATTATTTACTTTTCCCAAAACCGCAAAAAAGTACCTACCTTTGTGAGAACAATTAAAACAAAAGCGGCGTTGTAAAAATAAAAGCATGAAATTGTTACAACAAAGTTGGGCAAAACAGTTCGTACGTAGATTTAGTAAAAGTGAGCCAATATAGCTGATTTCAGCGTATAATAAAATCACCATATAAAAAAGTTCGTATGGATTACGTGGTAGACCAACCCATCCCAAGAAAAACACTTCTCACCACCCTGAGTTTTAAGCGCTGGAAATGGTTGTGTTGTCTAGGTTTTTAATAAGATATATTACTAAATTAATATTGATTTACTTGCAGAAGAATTAAGGTAAGCTTGTGACAAAAATAGAATTTAAAAGAAAATAAAAGTCCATGTATTGAGCCTGTTATAAAAAATTATTCCAAATCTCTAAAAAATTTCCAGAGTGATAGTTGATAGTTTTTAAAAATGAAATACTATCAAATAGAATTATTAATTTCTATTACGTGAGAGGAGTTAAATTTGGGTTAGAAGAAAATTTGTCTAATAGGCCTTCCATTTAGATGTGACTATAAGTGTTTAGTTAATAATGAGTGCATCAAGGGTTTATATAGTTGTTTTATTATATCAAAAATAGTAAGAGGTGTTATTAAGAGTTATGTTTAGTATTTCAAGAGAAGATGTCAATTCAAGTAAAAGAGTTAAATTTGCGGAAACCATTAGTACAAAATGCAATAGACATCTTTTCTTAGAATTCTTCGATACAGAAAAAGGAAAAGCTATCTTTAATTCCTTTGTTAAGAATAACTGTACAAGTAGTATGTCTTGTATTCTTAATCCATTGAGAGGTAATGCTGTGAAAGTGCTTGAGGAGTTCCATGATAGGTTGTTTAATCTTCAGGGAGAACCAACACCAGAACTATGGAATATATTAAATCTGGGGATCACTCTAGCTAATCCAGCTCACATTCTGAGTCAAGCAGGAGCAAGCGCTCCAAGAGCATTCGAGGAACTTTACAACACTTTATTTGATAATCAAGGAAGAAATACACCAAAGCTAGAGCTCATGTTACATGCTGGGATAACTTCCAATAATATAAAAGATATTCTTGCTCAGACAAAAATGCGTGCTGCAGAAGTATTCAACGCATTTTATGATGTTTTGTTTTATGATAACGGAGATTACACACCATTGCTAAAAAATATACTAAATGGCAATATAAATGTGGGGAATATTGCCCATATTGTGTATAAAAAAGGGCCGTTGGCTGTGCAATCACTTCAAGGATTTATTGGTGTCCTATATGATGCTGAAGGAAATCCAACACCAAAGCTGCAGCACATGTTAAATAGCGGGTTAAATATCAATAATATAACTAAGGTGATGGGTGGAACAGGAGTAGAGGCTGTACGGACATTCCATAAATTACATGATGTTTTGTTTGATACTGAAGGAAATCCAACACCAAAACTGCAGCATATGTTAGGTGGCGAATTAAATGTCTCTAATGTAGCTCGAATACTAAATAAAGCAGGAACAAATATTGTAAGGCTATTTGATAGATTACATGATATGTTGTTTGATGCTGAAGGAAATCCAACACCAAAGCTGCAGCATTTTATAGATAGAGGGCTAACTATAAGTAATGTATTAACTATTATAAATGGATCAGTATTAAGAATTGAAGAAATATTCGATAATCTCCATAATGTTTTGTTTCCTGCACAAGGAAGTGGAAAAGCAGAGCTAGATCATTTTTTAAAATCAGGTTTCAATCTAGTTAGTTTATTCAATATTCTCAAAGCATCAAGAAAAAATTTTTTATTGACATTTAGAGAATTTCATGATGCTTTATTTGATGGTGAAGGAAATCCAAAACCAGAGCTGCAGCATTTTATAGATGAAGGGTTAGCTATTTCCTTTGTGTGCTCTATGATTGGAGTAGCAGAAAGTAAGCCTGTAGACGCATTCAAGAAATTGCATGATGTTTTGTTTTATGCTGAAGGAAATCCAAAACCAGAGCTGCAGCATTTTATAGATCAAGGTTTAACTATAAGTAATATTTCCAGCATGCTAGGTGGAGCAAGGGAGATTGCATGCCCATTCAAGGAATTGCATAATACTTTCTTTGATGCCGAAGGAAATCCAAAACCAGAGCTGCGGCACATGTTAGATAACGGGTTAAATATGTCTGGTGTATCCAGCATTATATCTGGGTCAAAAGCAAAGAGTGCATTGGTATTCAAGAAATTGCATGATGCTTTGTTTGATGCTGAAGGAAACCCAACACCAGAGCAACAGCATTTTATAGATCAAGGTATGGGTTTTAATTGCTTGTCTGGCATGCTAACTGGAGCGGGAGTAAACGCTGCAGAAGCATTTAGGAATTTGCATAGTGTTTTGTTTAATGATAAGGGAGAAGAGTCACTAGAGCTACAGCATTTTATAGATAGCGGGATAACTTTTTCCAATGTGTCCTCCGTGATTGGGGGAGTGGGACTAAAGGTTCAAGAAGTATTCAAGAAGTTTCATGATGCTTTATTTGATAATAGAGGTAAACCAAAGCCAGAGCTACAGCACATATTAGATCACAAGTTAAGGCTACCTAGCATATTTAGTATACTTTCCCAATCAAGAGCAAATGCTCCAGAAGCATTTAAGAAACTGCATGATGTTTTATTTGATGCTGAAGGAAATCCAACACCAGAGCTACAGCATTTTATAGATCAAGGTTTAACTATAAGTAATATTTCCGGCATGCTAAATTCATCAGGAAAAAAAGCTGCAGAAGTATTCAAGAGATTTCATGATGTTTTATTTGATGCTGAAGGAAACCCAACACCAGAGCTACAGCATATATTAGATAGCAGGATAAATTTATCTTCTGTGTCTTCTATTATTGGTAAAGCAGAAGGAAAGGCTCCAGAAGTATTCAAGAAGTTTCATGATGTTTTGTTTGATGCTGAAGGAAACCCACACCAGAGCTGCAGCATATATTAGATAGCGGGATAAGTTTATCTTCTGTGTCTTCTATTATTAGTAAAACAGGAGGAAAGGCTCCAGAAGTATTCAAGAAGTTTCATGATGTTTTGTTTGATGCTGAAGGAAACCCAACACCAAAGCTGCAGCATATACTGAAGCAAAACTTGAGTATGAGTAGTATATCCGTAGTGTTAAAGGGATCAGGAGTACATGGTCCAGAAAGGTTCAAGAAATTTCATGGGGCCTTGTTTGATGCTGAAGGAAACCCAACACCAGAGCTACAGCATATATTAGATAATGAGATGGATTTTTCCTCTTTCTGCAGTGGAATATCTGAGGCAAGGACTCCAGAAGCATTTAAGGCATTTCATGATGTTTTATTTGATGCTGAAGGAAACCCAACACCAGAGCTAAAGCGTATATTAGATAGCGGAATAAGTTTATCTTCTCTGTCTGGTATTATTAATGGGTCGGGAATAAGGGCTCCAGAAGCATTCAAGAAATTTCATGATGTTTTGTTTGATGATCAAGGAAAGCGAACACCAGAGCTACAGAATATACTAAGTAGCAAGTTGATTATTAGTAATCTCCTCAGCATATTAGCTGGATCGGGAATAAGGGCTCCAGAAGTATTCAAGAAGTTTCATGATGTTTTGTTTGATGCTGAAGGAAACCCAACACCAAAGCTACTTAGTGTATTATCTGGTAAGGTGAGTTTCTCCTACATATCCAGTGCGCTATCTCACTCAGGAGCGGAGGCTGTGAAGAAATTTAATAAATTTTATAATGCTTTGTTTGATATTAGAGGCAACCCAACACCAGAGCTACAGCATATGTTAGATTACAAAATAGATTTATCTTCTATATCCAACATCACAAATGGATCGAAAGAAAGGTCTTCAGAGATATTCAAGGCATTTCATGATGTTTTATTTGATGCTGAAGGAAACCCAACACCAGAGCTACAGCATATATTAAATAGTAAGATGGATTTTGGCAACATATCCTGCGTTCTTGCTCAGACGGGAGGAAAGGCTCCAGAAGTATTCAAGGCATTTCATGATGTTTTATTTGATGCTGAAGGAAACCCAACACCAGAGCTACAGCATATATTGGATAGCAGGATAAATTTATCTTCTCTGTCTGGTATTATTAATGGGTCAAAAGTAAACGCCCCAAAAGTATTCAAGGCATTTCATGATGTTTTGTTTGATGTTGAAGGAAACCCAACACCAGAGCTACAGCATATGTTAGGTAACAAGGTAAATTTTTCTACAGTATTCAGTATGATACCTGCTCGAACAGGAGAAGAAGCCCCAAAAGTATTCAAGGCATTGCATGATGTTTTGTTTGATGTTGAAGGAAACCCAACACCAGAGCTGCAGCATATATTAAATAGCGGAATTTCTCTGGCTAGTCTGTCTTCCATAATAAGAAAATCAGGAACAAAGGTTCCAGAGACATTCAAGGCATTTCATGATGTTTTATTTGATGCTGAAGGAAACCCAACACCAGAGCTGCAGCATACGTTTGATACGAAGATAACTTTTTCCTTCCTATCCGCCGTATTAATCTCTTCGGGAACAAGGGTTCTAGAGACATTTAAGGCATTTCATGATGTTTTATTTGATGCTGAAGGAAACCCAACACCAGAACTACAGCATATATTAGGTAGCAGGATAAATTTATCTTCTCTGTCTGCTATTATTGGTAAAGCAGGAACAAAGGCTCCAGAGGCATTTAAGAAATTGCATGATGTTTTATTTGATGCTGAAGGAAACCCAACACCAGAACTACAGCATACATTTGATAGCGGGATAAGAATGACCAGCATACTCTGTGTTCTAAATCAATCAGGAATAAATTATGCAAGAGCATTCAAGAAATTGCATGATGTTTTATTTGATGCTGAAGGAAACCCAACACCAGAGCTACAGCATATATTAAATAGTAAGATAGATTTTAGCAGCATATCCAGAGCGCTATCGGGGTCAGGAGTAAGGATTGGAGAAGCATTCAAGAAATTTCATGATGTTTTGTTCGATAATAGAGGTAAACCAAAGCCAGAGCTACAGCATATATTAGATAAAAAAATAAGTTTTGCTGAAGTGTGCAGTGTTTTATCTAAAACGGGAGTGGAAGCTGCAGAATGTTTTAAGGAATTATGTGGTTTTTGGTTTAGTCCTCAGGGAGAAAAAGTGAGCGATGATTATATAGCTTCTATCTTTAATCTTGAGATGATGGGAAACAATTCATTATTTAATTTTGGTAAAAATATTGCTTACATCTATAAAGTCTTATCAAGATGGCCGGTAGAGGTATTAAACAGTAGAAATGTCCAATACCTTGCTGGTAAGCTTATAGAAAATGGAAAAAAATTCTCCAAGGATTTTGAGTTTCGGGAGATTGTTTCTATCCTTAGCGGGCTAATAAGGTTATGTAAAATTAACCAGGAATTAGCTACTTCTTCTCATGTCACTTTTTATGCTAATGTTTACAGGATTTTTGTTTCTGATCTTCTAGATCAGGCTATTAAACTCGCTCCTGAAGAACATAATATAGAGCATATTATAAATATGACCTATATATTGTCTGCATTAGTTCATAACAATTTAGTAACAATAAAAAGTCAGCTATCTATATTAATTGATTCTTTAGTTGGATGCCTTAGTAATTGTGAGTTAGATAATATTTACTCTGATAAAAATTGGTTGCACATTTCCTCTATTGTAACTTGTTTGGATATACTTGTCAATCTTGTTGATCGAGAAAAAGAAACTTTTGTTGATAAGAGATTTACTAACAATATAGTAAACTTACTTTCTAATATTGATAGTCTTCAAAGCAATATTTCTGATTCTAGTAAGATATTGTTGGTATTAAGTAGAATATCAAGATCGACGAGAGAGAAAGTAGAAACAAATTTCTTAGTAAGGGCTATTGGTAAGGTACTAGATAAGCTGCAGTATATTCATCAATGTTCAGATCAGGATTTAGCATTAGAAATATACTCTAACATTGGTCAGTTATCAGATCGATTAAAGAATTTATTACATTTAAACTGGTTCTTAGACCATCTTTTGAGTAATATACCCTTAAGTAAAAAAGAGAAATTCTTAAAAAGTATAGGAAAAGATGGTCCTGTGGAAGTCTCGAAAGGCCATCATCTAATCACCGATAATATACTTATTGATGAAGATCGATCAGAGAAATATACTTTAACGCAATTTAAGGAAAAACTTAAGAAAGAAGGAAAAGTCAAGTACGAGGAGGGTATAGAGAATTATGTTCGGTATGATCACGGTGCGCTTGACTTCGATTATGAATTTAATATAGAGAAAAATCATTCTAAGATTATGATTGCAAAAATTGCCTACTTAGTAGAAAGAACGGTTTACGGGGTATTTTTAGCAACTAATGAAAGTATAGCGCCTAAAACTTTCCTAGGGACCTACGTAGGAACAGGGATGGAAGATGACAAGGAAATGAACCAGCATGTTCTGGAGCGCGATTCAACAGTATCAATTGTTTCAGAAAAAGGACGTAACTGGGCAAGTTACATGAATCTTGTATCAATAGGCAACTCCAATGTTAGTTGTATTTCAAAGAGGATAGCTAGGCATGCCCATCTTACCTTGAGTACAAATAGAGAAATTTTGCCTGGTCATCAACTGCTTTGTGATCATGTGCAAGATTTTTCTTTTAAATTAGGTTACACTCCCATTTATCCGCATTATACAGATAATCACGAGTCACCTGCGCAACGTTATAATAGAGAAAAAGATTTTTATTATGGTTGTGTTATTGATCTTGACAAGGAGATTACTAGAGATTTAGGATATCATGGTTCAAAGCATTTTGTGGTAACTAAATTATTTAAACAAATATATGATAAACATAATTTTCAACAAGAATATGTGTCAGGCAGTACAGTACTATCGTTAGAAGGATTATATGTTCCAATCTATGCAGTAACTTTCAGGGATAAGAAATGGTGCTTTGATAGATATGATAGGCAACAACAGATAACTTCCTTAATGTTCTCATGTTATTTAGGGCAGGAAGATACCATAAAACTGTTATTAGAAAAAAAAGATGATGTTACCCGTCAGTCATTGCATACTGGGAATAATGCATTGTTTTTTACAGTTTTAAGTAATAAAACTAATTCAGGAACAAAAAAAAGAATCCTTAGCCTCCTGATTAATCATCTGGAAAGAGCAGAGCAAGTAAATGGCAATAAGAAGAAGGTCATATCTTTCAGATCTAGAGTACTGTGTACTACTAACTCTTCTGGTTATAATCTATTTGATTACCTTATTAATAGAGGTGAGTATTCATTATATCAAGAATTGTATCGAAAACTCAATCCCGAATATCAGAGAAAAGTTGCAAGGAAGTTTATGATTGATAGAGGAGTATTCAGTATGGTATTGACCTTAGGTGAAGAGGAATATATTAAAATAATAAACCTATTGCTGAAGAATATTTCCATAAAATTTATAAAAGAACATTTTGAGAGTTTTGAAAGAAAAGAAATTAATTATAAGAAAGTACTTGAAAGGTTGTTAGTTAATAACAGAGATGAAAAATTGAACAACTTGAGAAAGCTTACAAATCTTAACAAATATATAAAGAAGAATATTGAGATATTATTAGGACAAGGTATCAAGGAATACTATCTTATCCAAGCTCAGAAGAGCAGGATATAAGAACGGATCCAGAAGATACACCTCCAGAAGATACACCTCCAGAAGATACACCTCAAGAAGATACACCTCAAGAAGATACACCTCAAGAAAGGCAGGATATAAGACTGGATACAGAACATATTTTAGAAGGGCAAGTTGTAGATCTACTAAAGAATATGGAGAAAGTCCAGGATGAAGCTATTAAGTACTGGAAAGATAAAAAAGGTCAAAGAGAGTCTCAAGTTATTGCTTATCTAAGAACAACCCAGTTAAGTGAGATAAGTTTAAGCTATACGTTAAAAACAAGTTCTTATCGTAAAATAAATCTGCTAAACAAACAAATAGTATTACAGATTCTTTTATGGTCTGTATTGAAAAATAAGGATACGAGTGGATTGCAGGAAGTGTTGTCTCAAGCCTCAGGATTAGGTTTGGATCAAGTAATCCTTTCTAGTTTTGAGTGCTATTCGATTCGGTTGGCTATCGATTATGCTGATCATGAGGCCATAAGTTTGATATTAGATAAAGTGGATAGCCCTTCTCGTCGACAGATGATGGAAAGTGGTATCTTATACTCCTTAGTTTTAGATGAGAGTAGTAATAATTTTGCTACTCTAGACTTTCTACTAGAGAAAGCAAATAACTACTACCGAGATGATCAACATTTTCTGATTCAAGCTATTAAAGCTACTATTTACTCGCATGAGAAACCTTACGAAGGAAGAAGATGGAATGGCAGATCGGCTTTTAATTTTTTAATTGAAAAGACCACTAGTGATTTGAGGAAAGTTATATTTCAATCTATCCCTGATTCTTATCAAAGCGTTTTACAATGCCTATATAATCCGAATATAAGACCGGGTCCAGAACATACTCCAGAAGAGCTGAATATAAGACCGGGTCCAGAACATACTCCAGAAGAGCTGAATATAAGACCGGGTCCAGAACATACTCCAGAAGATACACCTCCAGAAGATACACCTCAAAAAAGGCAGGATATAAGACTGGATACAGAACATATTTTAGAAGGGCAAGTTGTAGATCTACTAAAGAATATGGAGAAAGTCCAGGATGAAGCTATTAAGTACTGGAAAGATAAAAAAGGTCAAAGAGAGTCTCAAGTTATTGCTTATCTAAGAACAGCCCAGTTAAGTGAGATAAGTTTAAGCCATACGTTAGAAACAAGTTCTTATCGTAAAATAAATCTGCTAAACAAACAAATAGTATTACAGATTCTTTTATGGTCTGTATTGAAAAATAAGGATACGAGTGGATTGCAGGAAGTGTTGTCTCAAGCCTCAGGATTAGGTTTGGATCAAGTAATCCTTTCTAGTTTTGAGTGCTATTCGATTCGGTTGGCTATCGATTATGCTGATCATGAGGCCATAAGTTTGATATTAGATAAAGTGGATAGCCCTTCTCGTCGACAGATGATGGAAAGTGGTATCTTATACTCCTTAGTTTTAGATGAGAGTAGTAATAATTTTGCTACTCTAGACTTTCTACTAGAGAAAGCAAATAACTACTACCGAGATGATCAACATTTTCTGATTCAAGCTATTAAAGCTACTATTTACTCGCATGAGAAACCTTACGAAGGAAGAAGATGGAATGGCAGATCGGCTTTTAATTTTTTAATTGAAAAGACCACTAGTGATTTGAGGAAAGTTATATTTCAATCTATCCCTGATTCTTATCAAAGCGTTTTACAATGCCTATATAATCCGAATATAAGACCGGGTCCAGAACATACTCCAGAAGAGCTGAATATAAGACCGGGTCCAGAACATACTCCAGAAGAGCTGAATATAAGACCGGGTCCAGAACATACTCCAGAAGAGCTGAATATAAGACCGGGTCCAGAACATACTCCAGAAGAGCTGAATATAAGACCGGGTCCAGAACATACTCCAGAAGAGCTGAATATAAGACCGGGTCCAGAACATACTCCAGAAGAGCAGGATGTAGATAGAGGATTACTGGCTAAACATTTTCCTGATGAACAAAAAGATGAACAAAAAGATGAACAAAAATTTAAAAAGTTATTACATGTAATGAGACCTTCTGATCCATCAAGCCTTTTACATCAGCCATTAGCTCAGAGGAGAATAGGAAGAGAGAGTAATATTTTGGAAAAGTGATTTTTATGAACTGCTAAACCTCTAAATAAGTTTTAAGAGGTACCAACTTTGTTCACTTTTTTATACGTTATTTCTCAATGCTTAACTGTTTTTAATCCACAAGTCAAGTTATACCTGCTTAGCAGAGTGGTAAAACAGGTAGACAAGATAAACTAAAAATAATCATAGGATAACCGTTAGGTAAGTAATCACAGTTGTGGGTAATCCTCCATGTAATAAAACTTAGAACCTGTTCATAATCTTTTCAGAAGCAAAGAAGCGAAAGCTAGAACGACCATTTATCGTCTAACGTTGAGTTTTTGTTCACAATTTTCTATAGCCTTCTACATTTTTCTAACCAAGCAAAAGATCTTCTAGTACCAGTTATAAATTAGCATAGCCCTTCTAATTAATAATAGAAACATGATAAACAGGGATTTAGGGTAACGAGAAGATAAAAGTGTCAGCAGCACACAGCTATGACTTAAGGAAAAAAGCCATTCAAGCGTTGAGTGAAGGAGAGAGTAAAACAGCAGTAGCAAAAAGGTTCAAAATTGGTAGAGTATAGCCCTTTTTACAATAGTCCGAACAGACTATAATACGCTACTGGTCTATATTTGGAGTATTATAAGAAGGGCTATAACATTGTACAAATGGGAGAAAAGGAGGAAAGAAACAGGAGATTTTCAATCGAAGAAATTGGAGAATAGGTGCTATAATCATAAAATTCACGACCGGGATGCGTTTGCAGAATTTGTGAAAAATATAATGCACCCCATAAACTAGACCAAAAAAAATGGTTGATCCGAGTAGGAAGGTAAAGGGGTAAAAGTATGGCAACAAAAAAATATGAACCAGAGTTAAAAGCAAAGATAGCTTTGGAAGCAATAAAAAATCAAAAAAGCACAGCTGAGATATGTAGTGAATATAAAATACCATCAACAAATCTATATGATTGGCGTGATAGAGTATTGGCAAGGTTAAAAGACCTATTTGTTGAAGAAAGTGAAAGTGCGAGAAAACAAAGAATCTTAGCGCAAGAAATAGAAAGTTTACATAAAGTAATAGGAGAATTGACAGTGGAAAATAGCTATTTGAAAAAAAAATTACTGAAATAAGCAAAAAAGATAGAGTAAGGTTTATAGAAAAAGATTCTGATCTGTCAATTAGGAAACAGGCTGATTTATTGGGGATTTGCAGATCTAGCCTATATTATAGGCCTATAATTAATAACGAAAGTGAAGTAGCAAATTTGATTCAAGAAGTATATTTGGCTTCTGATTGCCGTTATGGATATCGTAAAATTACTGCTGAAATCATAGCGAGTGGAGTAGTAGTCAATCACAAAAAAATCTTAAGAATTATGAAAAAAAATGAAGATTAGTGGGCTGTATTGTAGAAAAAGATGTAATACAAGTATTAAAGAAAAAAAGCATAAAATATATCCTTATTTACTCAAAGATTTGATTATTTGTAGAATTAATCAGGTATGGGCTACTGATATAACATATATTATGGTAAAAGGTAAGTTTATCTATTTTGTGGCAATAATGGACTTGTATAGTCGCTATATTATTGCTCATTCATTATCACCATATCTCGATGCTGGATTTTGCCTTTATACTCTCAAAGAATCTCTAAAACAAGGTAAACCTGAGATTTTTAATAGTGATCAGGGGGTGCAGTTTACTAGCTACAACTTTATTATGGAATTAGAGCGTGCTAATATTAAAATCAGTATGGACCATAAAGGACGTTGCTTCGACAATATATTTGTTGGGCGCTTATGGAGAACTTTAAAGCAAGAAGCTATATATTATTATAGACCAAATAGTATCAGAGATTTAAATCTTATAATAAATGATTTTGTTGCTTGGTATAACTATAGAAGGCGACATCAGATTCTACATTATAAAGTTCCTGCTGATCTTTATTATCATAAACAGTAAATGAATATATTGATAAATACTTTAAATTTGTGTCGACGTATTTATCAATATATTCATTTTAAAAATCGGATCACTTTGAAAAAAATGGTCTAGACAAATGGGTGCATTATAAAAGTACGGTGGTAAAACACAATCAGAGGTAGCCAAATTCTGGGGCAATATAAGTCGTCAAACGATTCATAGAGCTCTGAAAAATTGGATTGACACGCAAAAAAAGAAGACTTATGGATACGAAAAAAGGAGCGAAGAAAAACGAGCTGAATTTTTGAAAATTATATCGGCAGAATCTCCTAAAGATCTGTTATATATTGATGAATCTGGTATAGACAAAATAGAGAACTATTCGTACGGATTAAAAGTGTGTGATTCATAGAGGTTATTGCAACTAATTTGTCAGATCAAGTCTGAACTTGAAATACTTGTTAAGAGGTTTTGTATTTTTGAAGTGGGGGATGTTCAAAAAAATGTGTCAAACCGAATTTTTAATTCAACTCAATCTTTAACCTACTAGGGAAAAAAATATCGAGTTGAGATATAGATAATGCCCAATCATGTACAGGCATCGTCCATTTCTCCTCCACCTTTCTCATAGCACAATATACCAGCTTGTACAAGGCATTTATGCTGCTGAATGCGCCTTTGGTCTTGGTAAATTTCCTAATTTGCCTGTGTAGCCCCTCGATGGGATTAGTGGTATAAATTAGCCTTCTAACAGGACCTGAATACTTGAAGTAACCAGATAAACTTTCCCAATTGTTCTGCCAAGATTTCACAACTAATGGATACTTTTCGCCCCATTTTTCCTCCAGCTCAAGCAAATAATTTTCTGCAATTTCTTTACTTGTAGCGCGGTATATTTTTTTCAAATCATTCATGAAAACTTTTACATCTTTGCTTGATACGTATTTCAGAGAGTTCCGTATTTGATGCACTACACATAGCTGTACTTCCACATTAGGAAATACGCTATTTATAGCTGCAGGAAAGCTTTTTAGGCCATCGACACAAGCTATCAAAATGTCTTCTATTCCTCTCTCTTTCAAGTCATTTAATACGCCTAACCAGAAGCTAGCTCCCTCGCTTTCTGCTAAGTAAAAACCCAGTACTTCTTTTCTGCCATTTTGGTCTATTCCTAATATGTTATACATGCACTTACTTACACAGCGACCGTCTTTTTTGACCTTAAAAAACCATAAATACTATTGGATACACTGATTGCAGTGGACGGCTACGTCATTCATTGATTATAGGTAGTAATTTATCTGTAATTCCAGATATCTCTGCTGCAGATATTTTATGGTCATAAATTTCTTCCACATATGATGCTATATCTCTGTATCCCACACCACTTGCAAACATGTTCAAGACCTTTGTTTTAAGTTCTGGATGTAGGCTTGTTTGCCTTTTTTTCACTATCTGTGGTTCAAAACTTCCCTCTCTGTCTCTTGGTGTCAATAGTTCAAATGAACCTGCACTTGTTTTTAAAGTTTTTCCATTCCTTCCGTTTCTACGATTGTTTTCTTCGCTTTCAGTAGATAAATGATGTTCTATTTCACCCTCCAAGCTTGCTTCAAGTAGCCTTTTTACAAATGGCGTTAATGCACCATCTTTTCCCATTAATGGTCTACCTTCTCGTATAGATGACAAGATATTTGTTTCTAATTCTTTATAATCTACCAAACCAGTAGTTCTATCTGCTATTCTTTGACTCATGTCAAACCTCCATTTTTATCTCAATTATATTTTACTTCTCGGTTTGACACACTTTTTTTAACATCCCCTTGAAGTGACTTTAACTCTTGGTCATGTTTGTAATTTTGCATGACAAACGTTTCTTTTGATGAAATATAATTTTTTTGTATTTCACTTAGACAAGGAATTGTTTTTTCCAGTTCTTTATATTTTTCCCAAGGAGTCTTTCCCTGAAGAGAGCTATGAGGACGTTGTTTATTATAATATTCTTCCCAATCCCTAAGCTTGACTTGCAGTTCATGATCCTTAATGTTAACGCTACTATAAAATTCATCTAAATCTGTACGCTGCGCTCTTTCTACTTTACCATTTAAATGTGGTGAAAACGGCTTAATTGGACGGAATTTTATTTTCCATTCTTTTAGACACTCTTGCACTTCGTAAGCAAAAAATTCTTGTCCTCTATCGGTTTGAATCCTTTGACAATAAAATGGAGCCCTTTCCCTTAATTGTTTTAAGAAATCCAGAGTATTTTTTGAAGTACGCCTTGAGTATAATGCGATAACTTTATAACACGTACAATCATCTATAGCAGTATATTGATAAAGCCCCGAGGATATTTTGCAAACATCCATTTGTACACGCTACCCTGGCACTTTGCAGTTATAACGCTTAATCTGCTTGCGATAGTGGCGTTTAATACGTAAAAGACTTACATCGTGTTTCTTCAAAACTTTGTGTATAGTAGCCAATGCAAAAGAGATATCATGTAAACGCTTCAATTCAGCTTGAATACGTCTTGCTCCTAATTTTCTAGCTTTTCTCAGATGAAGAATGAGCTGCTCATTTGACTCGTTGATTTTTTGTAAGGGTAAAGTTTTAGGCCTGCTACTAAGGTTTGACAATCCCTGTGCACCTAGCTTTTCATAACGTTTGTACCATTTTCGTAAGGTAAAGCGTGAAATGTTATAGTGTTGACACACTTTGCCTGCATGACCTAATTTTTTGTATAATTCTATCCAATTCAAACGCAACTTAACTTTGGTATCCATTTACTGATTGCCTCTTGTTGATGAATTTATTCATATTATTGTAATAAGGTATTTAAACTATCACAAGTCAAAGTTTTTATTTTATCTTACATTTTTGCTGTAATAACCTCTATGAATCACACAACATGCTCCAGTTGATATTTCACTACATAAGGCTTGATTTCCGGAAGATCAGCTTTTAGTGAATGTACGGTTTCTTGTATATTGCGATCTCCCCTCCGCATTCGCAAGTAGATGACAACTTTACTTTTATCACCTCATCTGCATTCATTTTGGCACGAAAACTTCCTTTATGACCAACCTGACCACCGACGTTTCTGTCGCTCTTTGGCTTGTCCTTTTTTATTTTGTCAACTCTCTAGAGCTCGGTAGAGATGAATTTTTCGAGTTTACTTTCCTTTAATTCAGAGTTCTTTATCTTTAAAGCCTTTAAATTTTCATTCTCTCTTTCCAGCCTTTCTATTTTTTGCTCTAAATTCTTGCAAAGTTCTAAAAGGTTTACCACAGTACCTCATTTTGCTCTATGGTTATCTTTTTAGATTACCTTATCTACCTTATTCTGCCACTCTCCTGAGAGGATATTTTAAACAGTTTATTAGACTCTTAATTAGGGGGGTATATCTAGCTTAGAAAAGATTTTCATAAATGTTGAAGTGAATAAGTAGGGATATTATGTTTTTTTCTTAAGTTGCAAAATTTTAGAATGAGAGAGACCAGTAATTTGAGCTATAACATCTATAGAGACACCAGCCTTGAGTGAGTTTTTTGCGACTTCAATTTCCCTTTCTTTTCTGCCTTTTTCATGACCGATTAGGATGCCTTCTAGTCTACCTTCTAGTCTACCTTCATGTTTATCATCATCGAGTTTTTGAGCAAGGACAGCCTGTTCATCATGAATACGTTTTATTTCCTGTTCATAAGCAATAAATTCTTTTTCTGACCAGTTGAACCTATTTAGCTCTTCATATGCTCTTTTAATTATTAGATCACTTCCTATTATTCTCTCTAGCTCTTCTTCACTAGTTTTATCTGCATATCTAAAGAAGTGGATCCATTTCTCAACAATACTTGAAAGCTGATCTTCTTTGGTTTTTGGAAATTTAGGCAACTCAATAAATATAAAGTAAAAATCTTTTAAATCATGTTCATTAGTATTTTCATCACGAATAGTGTGCTTTGATTTGTACTCAGACTTATCAGGAAACAGTATACAATCTGCTATAGCAATAAAGATAATTTCCTTAAGGTCATGGTATTGATCACTCTTACTAGCTTGTCTTGAGTAAGTCTTAGCAGCATAGTATTGTGCACGTTTTTCAAAGCCCTTAGTTTTAGCGACCTGGTCAGGTAAGGAAGCAGTATTACTACTACCCCCTCCCTTAGAAACGCAGCATGCAGGTTTCCCCACACTACGCTTGAGCCCCTTATCTAAGTTCTTCTTTTCTAGAACCGGCTTGTCCTTCATGATTCCTCAGGAAACATCATTCTTAATGGTGACACCAACAGTAGAGAACCTTCTCTTGAGAAAGAGCTTGCTAACATTCTTGTTCGTTTCACTCTCTCATCAAAATACTTTTTCCATTTTAAGTCAAGGGGATTTGCATCCGCTCTGATTTTAACATGTCGTCTGATAGGTATATCAATCAGCTTAAGCAGTCTTAAATACCGTATCTCTTTTGGTTTGTTCTTGCATAGGGGTGCAGCAAAGACCCATTGTCGTTGACCCATTACTTTGAAGTAACGATTCTTTATCCAACGTAATCCTTTACGAGGATGTCTTTTCTTTGCCCATTTCCATAAACTATGCCAAATTTCATTATCGATCTTTCTAAACGCTTTTTTAGCACACACATGGTGATAGTAATTTCCCCATCCTCTCAGTAGAGAGTTGAGTGACTTAATTACTATAGCCTGAGTGTTCGCTATATTTGCTTTTATCAATGTACGTGCTTTATTAAGAAGTCTTTTAATACTTTCTTTCGAAGGTTTAATAATTAACTTCTTATTATATCTACGTACATTACAACCAAGAAAGTCAAACCCTGTTGTGATAGATGTAATCTTTGTCTTCTCTTCTGACAGAATTAAACCTCGCTCATGAAGAAAAGATGATACTAAAGGCTTAACTTCCTTTTCCAGTACTTCATGTGTGAAACCTGAAATAATAAAGTCGTCTGCGTACCTGATTACATTCACTCCACTTCTGATTTTTCCTCTTCTTTTGCTACCTAATTTACCAAAGCGACTTTCTAATAACTGTTCAAGACCATCTAAGGTAAAGTTAGCTAGTATTGGAGAACTTACCCCGCCAACAATGTTGCAAATTTTTCTTTTCTTCTCGATTATTTCCAGGAGAGTTTGGTAGCTCTTTTACACGAAATACCACATTTACGTCCTCAAGGTTAATTTTAATTCTCTTGACTAACGTTCTAATAATATCACGTTTAGTTAGCCAGTCTGCGTTATCAAGGTTTGATGTAATATTGGAAGAAAAGTCTTCTAAATTGGTTACAACCAAAGTTAATTCCTGTTTTAATTTCTTTTGATCGAATATCCTTTTCTTCTCCTCTTCAATTGTTTTTGAAACTTTGTTTCATTGCTTTAATTCGTGGTTCAAATTCTTCTTGATTAATATATTCTTGAGCATGACTATCAATAAGTCTAGCAATACCACGTTTTAATTTATTTTCTTGTTTCTCTAGTAAATCGCTTTTTTGATCCCATGATGATTTTTTAAGCTCTGAAAGTCTACGCCTGTATTCTTCTAAAACCCTGTTTGGATTTTTCAATAAATGCTTAACCTCTTCCCACACGGCTGTTTCTAATGCATCTGTACGAATGTGTTTATTATCACAAATTTTATTACCACCAAAACGGTAAGAATCTCTACCAATACAACGATAATAAGCATAATGATCAATTTTTCTCCTCGCTTATTTCTTACAGGACTTCCGTAATATGCATAACGACAACGCTTACATACGATTAAACCTTGTAGTAAATGTTTTGCTCCTCTTTCTCTTGTCCTTGCTATTTTTCTATTCTCAGCTAATTGTTCTTGAACTATATCAAATACATCTTCGTCCACTATATTTGGCACTTTAACATAAATCCAATTTGCTTTTTTAACAGAATAGGTAGAGTAATTATCTTTCGGTTGTTCACAAGAATGTTTCTGTGGTCTGATATGTTGTAACTTTATACCTACTTTTGTTTTACCAAAAGCCGCTTGTCCTTTGTAAGCAGGATTTTTTAACATACCCCAAATCACACTTCTATCCCAGCACTTTTTTCCTGTTCGTGTTATAATAGACATAGTGTTTAGCCGACGACACACTTCCCCAATACTTGTCCTTTCTCTTCCTATCCACAAAAATACTTTCCTAACAACATTAGCTTCTTCTTCGTTTATTTCAAATAAAGCTTGTCCTCCTCCCATATATTTATCTATATAACGATAACCATAAGGAGCTCCTCCCATTACGCTTACACAACCTTTATTAGCTGCATAAATCTTTCCGCGACGACTTCGTTCCATAATTTTCGCTCGTTCATATTCTGCTATCATACCTTGCATTTGTAACAGCAATTGAGATTCTGGATTATCGTTAATCTCATAATTTAAGAAAACCGTTTCTGCTCCTGCTTTCTCAAATTCTTCAAGTAATACCATTTGATATGCATATTTTCTAGATAAGCGATCAGCTGAATGAATGTAAATTCTATCAATTTTACCTTCTGTTACTTTATCACGTAACTTTTCTAGATCAGGACGGACTAGATTAGATCCACTGTAGCCATTATCAATAAATTTATACTCACTTAATAATTTGTATCCATCCGTACTAATTTGCTTCTCTAAAGCTGCAACTTGACTTGCTATTGTATTTTCTTGTGCTTGTTTCCCCGAAGAAACTCTTGCATATAAACTCACTGTTACCATTTGATCCTCCTTGAATCCCATTTTTATGTTTTAAATTTTTTTGGCTTACTTGCTTTGACACGGCTTTTTCATAAGCATCTAACAAATACTTTTCTGCCAACCGGTTAGTTTCATAGCTACAGCTAATCCGTATAGCTAATCTCTTATTTCCCATGAACTTTCCTTGAAATAATATGTTCATATCATTCATTGAAACTGATGGTTAATTGATTGTTGGCACTATAAATAAATGGCACTCTTGTTTTTGGACATAGAAGTTTTCGAGAAATGCTTTTCTCTAATTTTACGTTTTTTGCAACATTGTTGGCGGGGTGATTATACTTCCTTGCGGAGTGCCAGCAGTTGTGGGATACAGAGTTTTCGATTCTAGGAAACCAGCTTTTAACCATCTATGAAGAATTTTCTTTTCCATAGGAATATGCTTCATAAGCCATTCATGGTTAATGTTGTCAAAGCACCCTTTGATATCACCTTCTAGTATCCATTGTGGTCGATTGCGTCTTGCCAGTAATAAGTGACAAGCAGCAATAGCATCCGCGCAGGATCTTTTAGGTCTAAAGCCATAGGAGTGACGATCACTGATCGTTTCAGCTATCGGTTCCAGAGCAAACAGATATAATGCTTGCATCGCTCTATCTTTTATCGTGGGTATACCAAGAGGCCTTCTTTTGCCATTAGATTTACTGATATAAATTCGTTTGAGCGGAGAAGGTTTATATCCTCTTTGTTTTAACAGCTTTATTCCTTGAAATTTAGCATTGCAAGTTGACCATAGTTGACGATCTACACCTGCTGTGGTTTTTCCTTGGTTTTCAGTTACTCTCTTAACAGCCAAAGCTTTTCCGCTAAAAGAGCGTGTGAGAAGATGTTGTAAAGCTTTTACCTTACCCCATCTTCCTTCTTGGACAGCCTTAACAATACGTCTTTGTAGCCTCACAATAACTTTCTGGCATTTCTTCCATGGCAATTGCTTCCATGCTTCAAATCTTTCGGTAGATGCACTTACAGGTTTACTTGTAATCATCTGCTTTCCTACCTTAAGTGGTTAACAAAGTTTCTTGTCACGAGGGACCAAATGGAAGTCTGCTCGTTTTCACGCGAATTAATGTTACAAATTCTATCCATTTCGTTACAAAATGGCATTCGCTTTCTCCATTCTCCTTTACCTGCACTTCCATCAGCATTCCTTGCGGTTTGCTTGCCATGTAGGCGAAAATACAGGCTTACCCTGTTTCTCCAGTCATACAACAGTGGGTTAGGTGGCTTCTCTATACCGGTGATTTGCGTACATCCAGAAATGAAAAATGTCACATTACCTTTTGGTCAGAGCTTATCAGCATCTTTAGCTCTTTCATCGTATCGGTACTTATAAAGCTTCACTTACGTTCACCATACCACTAGCCTAGCCCTCCAACCACATGATGCTTGCAGTTTATGCCCCTCTCACGATTGAGCATCTTCTTTTTTAAGAGGAGGTTCATTGTCCGCATCGCTTGGCACCAACCGGTTGCCCGATTCGCACTGATGCGTAGACTCAGACGGCAAAACATCTGGTTTAATAAGTTTTAGAATCCTTTCAGTTTCTTTCTGAATGAATTCCTCTCCTTTTAAACAATATGACCGAAGACTTTCAGGTCGCACCATCTCGCAAACGTACTGAACACCTGAAGAATCTCTACAGAGGACATCAACAATACTTTGTTTTTTAGAGGCAATATCAGGGTCTTGAATAGTACTTAAGAACTCTATATCCTGTATTGCGTTTTTGCCAGTAAAGCCCAGAATATCGTTGAGAAAGTGAATGAGGATGTCTTTATTCTTTTCAGTACCAAAGATACGGCGAAATGCGACATCATTCTTCGGGTCGAGAAACTTTGAAAGAGCCATAGCAAGAGTACGTAAAAAGCATTGATAATTATACACAATTGTGAAGAAATATACAACGTTTTTATACTAAAGCCTATTAAAGTTAGCAAAATTTCAAGAGTTGGGAAAAATTATCTTCATAGATAACCCTAGTATGCACCTTAGACGCCCTTTTGTAGATCTTTTTATCAACTCTTCTATAAGATATATTCAAATGCCAAAAATGGATTTATGATTTAGCAGCCTCCAAAGATACCTATTTAAAGTGTGAACTTCTTAGCTTGTCACATTATAGGCATTTAATATACTAGTTCTCAACAAAGGTAACATATGCTAGCAAAATTTCTATCTAAAACTTTTAAAATGGCAGGTTATGAAAAAGAATGACCGTTAGCTATACTAATTCTTTAGATCACGAAGTGGGAGAGAAGGTAAGAAGTTTTAGGTTAGCAAAGGGATATACTCAAAAAGATTTAGCGGGAAAAATCGGTGTAACATATCAAATAGTACTACAGTATGAAAAAGGAATACGTAAAATTTCGATTGAGAAATTGTATGCTATAGCAGAAGTGTTATCGGTTGGCATCATAGATCTTATTCAATTTGCCTTAAAAACGAAGAAGAGGAAATATTCAATCTAGTAAGAAAATATAAAACGATTAATGATCAAGAGTTGCGCAAGGTGTTTTACTTGCTAACAAAATTTACCCGAGTTGGTGAGAAAAGTAGTAAAAAAGCAGAGAAAGTAAAAATTGCAAAGGGCCTGGTTAAAGCAGGGATTTCTGTTGATATTGTTTCACAGGCAATTGGCCTCTCTGCTGATGAATGTGTTGAAGAAAAAACAGGTTATATATACTACAAAATAGGAAAAAAGATAAAGGAGTGTAGGGCAGTACGGGAGTATACTAAAAAGGATTTAGCAGAGAAAATGAGTACAACACGTGACGAAATAAGCAATTATGAACAAGGAAGGGTTGCTGTTCCACTTGATAAATTATATGAGATAGCAAAGGCATTATCGATTAATATTATCGACCTACTTGAGCTAACAGAAGATGCAGATGATAAAGTGGTACCTGATTTAATAAAAGAATACAAAAAGATTGAAAGCCAAGAACTACGTAATGCACTAATGAAATCTCTGTTTAAAAGCATACAAATTTGCGAAGAGAAAGTGAAAAGAGCAGAAAAGATGAAAATTGCAAAGGATTTAGTAAAAGGAGGAATTTCTATCAATATTATTTTAAAAACAGTGGGCATCTCTTTAGACGAAATTCAACAAATTTAAAATAAAAAAATCAGTATCTATTAATATATTTACTTTTTGATAAAAAAATAAGTAAAAAAGATTGAAAAATTGATTTGACTTCACTCGAAAGCTATGGCTCTATGCCAATGCTGACAAAAAAAACAGCAGTAAATATATAAAAACATTTTGTTATTAGTGAAGGGTGATTTTTATGAATAATAAGAAAGATCGTAGAGAAGAAATAGAATTCAGAGCATTAGAAAGCAACGGTAAAGCACTACTTGATCGTGAAGTAATAGAAACGTTTCTAAGTGCAGTGCATGACAGGGAAGAAGCTCGAATTATTGCTAGAAAGCTAATAGATAGTTTTGGAATAGGAGGAGTTTTAGGCCAGGAAATAGATGACTTGAAAACTATAGAAGGGATAACTGACTCTACAGTAGCAGTAATTTTATGCCTAAAGGAAGCTTCAAAGAGAGTACCAAGAGAAGAGTTAAAGAAAGGACCTGTAATGGATAACTTGGAAACCATAGTAAAATATTTAAGGGTGAGTATTGGCTATTCAGAGGAGGAAAAGATGAAAATAATATATTTTGATCAAAAGTGCCGTTTAAAGGGGGAAGAAGTGTTTACTGGTACAGTAGATAAGGTACCTTTTTACATAAGAGAAGTAACAAGAAAGGCATTAATAAGAAAAGCGACGTCAATAATAATATCGCATAACCACCCAGAAGGAAGGTTAAAGCCATCTGATGAGGATGAAGCTGTAACTAAAGACTTGGCTAAAGCTTGTCAGACTATAGGGATTAGGTTACTGGATCATATTATCATCACAAGTGTTGGGTATTTTAGCTTTAAAGAGCAAGGACTGTTATAAAGGAGATGTTTGAAGATTTTCATGAGCTGTTTAACTACTTGAATGAAGAAAGTATTTGTAAATGCATTAATTATTGCTTATAATTAATGAAAAAGTATATATTAAGTTAATAATAAAGTAATAAAGTCGGTTGTAGACTTAGTAAAGTATATTTAATAGCGGAGGCTAATATGGTTAATAAAATAATTGTACCTTTTGATGATCAAGAAGGAGGTGTTTACGAATTAAATGTTGATCTTGATAGATTATCAAAGGGTGAAATATCAAATGCGATTATAGGAATTGGTCGTACTAAGGAGCAATCTACCTTTGTAGGCAAAATTAATAAGGCTAAAAAACCTGGAGAAGTGCCCTCCTCTAATAGAGACGTTCAAATCAACTATGGAAAAGGGCTTGATTATATATATGGTACAAAACCTTTAAACGATCAAGCAGAATATTTTAATCCATTTACTTCAGCTTTGAAAAAAATAAAGCCAAGTGCAAGCGAAAGTGAAAAGTTAAGCTGGTTTAAGAGTTCTGTAGTAGAGGCAAAAAGCGTAAATGAATTGCATAAAGCCATAGACCAAGTATTAGCATCTGGAGAAAGGCTAAATGCATGTAATGATGGGGAATGGAGCTTTGCTGAGTATGTAATATTGGGTACACATTTTCATAAATTTGATAAGGCTGATCGTAAAAAGCTAATACGTAAACTAATGCTAAACGGTGCAGAGTTTCATGATACTTTATTGGAGAATAAATTGATAGGTGAAATCTATAATGAGCTACAACCAGAAGTTCAGCCACAGATAGATGAGAGACTAGAAGAACTAGAGAAAGCTGGAGAAAGTGCTGTGCAAGAAGGAGAATTAATAGATGTTGAAATAGATAATACAACATCGTATATAGAATTTTCTGGGGATAGCAAGGTAGAGGTAGCCAAAATACTGAGAGAGTTAGGAAGTAATATTTTAAAAATTGGCAATGATGCAGTTGAGGTTAAAAGTGAGAAGTGAGGTATAAGAAACTATATCGATATGTCAGATGGAAGCTCTATTATATTAGAATTTCCTACAAGCATTGGTAAGCTAGATATTATATTGTACCACGATGTAAAAAAATATGATCAAGTACAAGTCAGAGTAGAAAATAAGGAAATGTGGTCTAAATTACAAGAAAGAGGCGAAGAAATAGGAAAAAAATTGTCTTTTTGCTGGAGTAAAACTTAAAGAAGCAGTAGAAAAGGGAAGTTTTATGAGATGTGGCATATGGAATAGCAAGCAGCTTATGAAGGAGGTTGATAGCCCAAGTGAAAAATTGTCTTCATGGGTAGATAAAGTACGTGAAAATAGTAAAGAAACTTTTAGGGGGCTTTAATTCATTTATTTTAAGGTTCCAGAGTCTACCATTATATCTGGAGCCTTTGAGCTATAGTAGAAAATATTATATGTATGGTTCTTTGTATGGAAAAAAGTCTAGACTGTGAGGTAGGGCAAAAAGTAAAAAAATTGGAGGTTAGAGAGAGGGTATACTCAGAAGGATTTAGCGGAGAAGGTTGGTGTAAAGTACTGGGCAATACTGCAATATGAAAAAGGGAGTCGTAAAATTCCAATTAAGAAATTATATGCTATAGCAGAAGCATTATCAGTAAATGTTAAAGGTCTAGTTTGTGGAGAGACGCTACCAAATGAAAAAAGATATTTTGAAGATGAAGAAATATTAAATTTAGTAAAGGGTTATAAAGATAAAGAATTAAGCGAGGTATTTTATTTATTAACCAAATTTATTCGTTTGAGTGAGGAAAGAAGCAGAAAAGCGGTAAAAATAGAAGTAGCAAGGGGTTTGATGAAAGTAGGAGTTTCTGCTCATGTTATCTCTCGAACAACTAACTTATCTATTGGTGAGTGTGAGGAGAACAAAATTCCCATTCCATACAAAGTAGGGCAAAGGATAAAAGAGTGGAGATTGATACGAGGATATACACAAAAAGATTTAGCGAATAAAGTTGGCATAACAAATCAAGGAATATACGAGTATGAACAAGGGAGAGCTGCTGTCTCACTTGAAATGTTAGATGAAATAGCAAAGGTATTATCAATCAGTATCATAGATCTACTTCCCGAATCAGATGAGGATAGTGAAGCGGAAGAAAAGCTATCAAAGTTGATAGAAGAATACAAAAAGATTGAGAGTCGGGAATTACGCGATATGCTAATCAAGTCTTTATTTGAAGGTATACATGTTTGTAGAGAAAAGGTCAGAGAGGAAAAGAAGATTGAAGTTGCAAGGAATTTAGTGAAAGAAGGAATTTCTGTTGATATTATCTTGCAAACGACAGGCTTATCAAATTATATGATTGAGGAATTTTTGTGATTTCATAAAAACTTAGCCAATAGTGGATTTTTTTGTGATAGAATATATGTTTGCTTCTGTAGGAAAAACAGCTTTTAGAGGATTTATCTATGATAATTCAGAGCATATTGAGCTACGAGCTGGGGAAAAAAAATAGAAGGTTGTAGGATAGTACAAGGGTATACTCAGGCAAAATTAGCAAGCAAAATTGGTTTAACATATAAGGAAATACATAACTTTGAACTAGGGTGCAAGGCTATTACAATCAAAGAATCGTATATAATAGCAGGAGCATTATCAGTTAATGTTATAGATCTACTTCCAGTACCAACAGTACTAAGAGAAAACAGTTGGTATGAAGATGAGGATAAAGAAATAGTCTATCTAACAAAAATACATAGAGAAATTAAGGATCAGGAATTACGCAAGAAGCTGTATCCATTAGTAAGGTTTGTATATATTAGCGAGAAAATCAGCCAAGAAGAAGCGAAAATAGAAGTAGCAAAGAATCTAGTGAAAGAAGGAGTTTTAGTTGATATTATTTCCCAAGTGACTCGCTTATCTACTTATGAATATGATGATATAGAGAAAGAAATTTGTACTGATTCTATACTCTACAAAGTGGGGAAAAGGATAAAAGAGCAGAGATTAATACGGGAATACACTCAGGAGGACTTGGCAAATAAAATCGGTTCAACACCTAAAGAAATACACGACTATGAACGAGGATATACAGACATTCCAATTGAAATATTATATAAGATAGCAAAGACATTATCAGTTAACATTAAAGCTCTTGGACTAACAGAATATGAAAATGAGCCAGTTTTTGGGTTTATAGGTAAATGCGAAAAAATTGAGGATCAAGAATTACTGGATACGGTAGCCAGATCTTTATCTGAAGGAATGCAAACTGGTAAAGAAAAGGTTAAAAAAGCAGAGAAAATCAAGATTGCAAAAGATCTAGTTAAGGAAGGTGTTGCTATTGATATTATTGTGCGAGCAAGTGGCCTAACTGCTGATGAGTTGGGTGAGTGTGAAAATTAAATGTGTTTAAGATATAAGTAAAGTTAGTTAATGATTTAACCAGTAGAATTTGCCAACCAACTTTTTTGGCTCAGTTGAATTTTGCTTGGTATAAATTAAGATATGAAATCGCAAAGTTTATCTATTAATTTCTGGTTGTCCTTTATCATTGCATTTGCCTCTTGCTGAAGAGATTTGATATTTTTGAGTGTAATATTGTCCATCTCAGTCGATGCTACTTTCAATTGCGATTGTATTCTTATGTATTTATCATCTATTACTTGTTCTAGTTGATAATCAACGCAATCCAATCCAGAGGCAAACATCACATTCAGTAGTGGCTTGATCCACCCTATTTTGCCAAATTTCCTTGAGTTAGCATACTTTATACTTCTATCTGTTCCACCAGTGCCTATTGATAGCAGTATAATCTCATCATTTGGAAATAACCTCTTACCACTTGCATATGCACAAGCCGCTGGATTATTGGCAAACACTCCACCATCTATCAATACTCTCTCTGTTTGGCTAATTTTTAGACGTTTTGGTGTGAAGTACGTTGGAGCAGCTGTTGTAGCTCTGAGTGCATCTTTCAACTTAATGTTTTTTTCTTTCCAACTTTTGAAGAAAAATTCACAACTATTGTGAATGTCATAACTGGTGAGTAGTAGATTACTCGCAACATCGGCCATAGTACTTTCACCAAAGTATTTGTTGAGAATAAATTCCATATTTCTATATGAGTACTGAGAACCACTCAGCCAAGAAGCAATTGATTTTCTCCAAAATGATGATTGAAAGATATATGCTCCATACTCTTGGTAAAGTTCAACCAAATCATTGGCAGAGTATTGAAGTTTATTGCTTTTACAAAGTCCAGCAACAATAATCCCACCGGTTGAGGTTCCTGCCATTAAATCAAAAATCTGGGAAATTGGCTTTTTTGTCCTAGATTCAATTTCTGCTAGAATAATGGCAGGTATTATCCCTCTAATGCCACCTCCATCTACAGATAAAATGTACTTTGTCACTGTAAAATTTATTTGTGTTTGTGAATAGCTTCAAGTTCGTTGACTTCTTCAGTGAGGTTTTTCACTCTCTCTTCAAGTCGATAGACTATTTCGATTAGTTCTTGTTTTTTTTCTATAAATTTATCATGGATGTGTACACGTAAGTCAAGTTTTGCCAACCACCATATGAATCCTACAGTCTGTAGAACTATTGTTATTATTACCGCTATTGGGATTTTTTGCTTTTTCATGTGAAAGTATTAATCTATTATGGATGGTTTTGGGAGTTTATATAGAGATCATAAAAAACTTACAGCTTTAGTGATTTCTTTATGTTATCGGTTCTCTGCTTCTGCAAGTAGCTTTATTATTTGATCGTAGGGCTTGTCTTTGTTTTGCCTTGATTCTATTACAGCTACATCTCGAGGTTTTTTTCCACTTCTATCTCTAACATTAGGATTTGCACCTCTTTCCAGTAAAAAACTCACTACTTCTAAGTGCCCTTCTAATGCAGCAAAATGTAATGCTGTCCATCTTTCATTTTCACCTAATGCACTAATGTCAGCTCCTTGGTATACTAAAAATTTAGTAACTTTCAAGCATCCTGAATCAGATGCATGATGTAATGCTGTTAATTTAGGAACTCGTGTGTTAACACTTAATAAATTTTCTACTGAAAACTTTACTACATCTAAGTTACAATTTTGAGAAGCAATGCGTAGTATCGTTTTATAATTACCTTCAGCTTTTGCCTTCATGTAGGAATAGGTAGGAATAATACATACTATTACTGTTATAAGCCACCAAAAATGCAGCTTGTTTTTTGTATCTTGACCCAATTTATCCATATTCAACATCTTTTTAATATTAAATAGATCATTTACTCATTTTTTATTAACATTACTTACT
Source organism: Wolbachia endosymbiont (group B) of Camptogramma bilineatum (assembly GCF_947251825.1). Taxonomy (NCBI): domain Bacteria; kingdom Pseudomonadati; phylum Pseudomonadota; class Alphaproteobacteria; order Rickettsiales; family Anaplasmataceae; genus Wolbachia; species Wolbachia endosymbiont (group B) of Camptogramma bilineatum. Next base: position 899,232 of record NZ_OX366391.1, on the reverse strand, counting down.
CAAAGATGCTGACAACATAGTAAGGTAACCTGAGCTATTTAAAGTATGCTCCGCTCTATTAACTATCCATTTACCATCTACCGCTTGATTAAAACCTATAAGATTAAGTTTAGCTTCTGCAAATAACTCTGGATTACCAGGCATAGTTATATCTAAAGTTTCATTGTTACGCTTCAATTGTTTCAACTTGGCATTTGCTGCACTTAATGCTGACTCTGCATTTGGATAGATTTCTAGCATAATATAACTTGGCTCGCCACTACCAACTGTTTCTTTAATAGTCTCACCCTTTTCATAGCTATGCCATTTTGCTATTACTGAATTATACTTATCACGTACAGTAAAATGCACTTTCCAATTAATTGTGTCTTGAGGTCTAATAGTCGTTGTTCCTAAAGCTTTTCCTGTGGCTGATTTTGCCATGTTTTTTGAAATAAATAATATGTACCCACCAGCTAATTTTGCCATTGCTTCACGCTCTGTTGCGATCTTTGTTAACAGACTTATATCACTTTCATCTACCTGATTAATATGGGGTATTAATACATTCTTAAATTCCTCAGCGACTTTGTATCCATATCCATGTTTTTGGGCTATTTCTTTTACTAAGTTTTCTATGGTAATTTGGCGCCATTCTTTTGATACTTTTGCCTTCAAAGATATTCTTAAATTTGTTGCATGAGCTTTGATTAGTAGAGTCTTAGGTGGGCCTTGTATCGTAACTTCGTTGACTGTATATACACCCATTGGAAAGATTCCCGTTTCCTTATAACCTAGTGCTATGTTCAATTCATTTGGAATTTCTACATTTTCATTGCCATGATCAATACATACCTCTGCAACATCATCTATAGTACCAGATTCGTCGGTAAGATGCACCGATATTACATGATCTTTTATTCCTTCAATGCTAAATTCAGGTTTCATTTATTCCCACACTTTTAACTTCGACTTTTTTAATTGCTCTTGTATTGTAGGTAACCTGATCTTTAATCCTGCAGGCAAAAAACTTCCATAATCTGCAAGTCCAGGGTTTTCCTCCAATACTATTTCTACTGCTCCAGAGCTATATCCATAGTGTTTAAAACATACGTAATCTAACATTTCGTTTTCTCGGGTTATATAATGTACTGTCATGCATAACGCCTTAAACTTAAGCTAAATTGAACCTTTTTTGCTAATCCACATGGAAAATACGACGTTTGCTTTTCTTCTAACCGCACAATAACAAATCTTCCCAAAACATTTCCTAAATTGTCTATTAAGATACTTAGTTCCTGATTTTTCTCAGCTTCTTTCATACTTTTTAATTGATTTAAATCATTGAGATTATGAAAATAAATTATTCCTTCTAAGTCTATATTTTCTGTACCTTGGCCAATATTTTGTAATGAAGGTATTTTACCAATACACTCAATAGTACTCCAACGATTTTCTTTACTGTACCTTACACTTGTTGGAGAAAGCTTATGTTGACCAAGTGATAGCATTAGTAAATTGGCTCTATTGAATCAAATAGAACGTCTCGCGATTTTTCTCTTATTCTTTTTATTACTGCATCAGCAAGACTACGTACATCTTGGTTAGGTTCTGCTTTAATACTTATATTAAATGTAAAAGTTTGATTGAAAATTTTTTGTTCACACTTTTCACAGTCTTTTAAAACTTTCTCTGAATTATCTGCTACAGAACCTTTTTCTGTAATCACGCTAGCACTTTCAATATTCGTTCTACTATTCGAAATTCCACTAAAAGCATTATTATTCAATAAAGGATTTTCTTTACTAAAAACATTGTTTTCACTGATTATCTTAGTTGTGCTGCCTATTTTTGCTTCTACTGAGTTCTCTAATGCTTTTATTGGATTATCATTAAACAATTTTCCTACACCAATCCAATTTTCTATAGGTTTTGCAATTGATTTCCAGATACTTGAGAAAAAGTCCTTCACCTTTTGCCAATTAGCGATTACAAGCGCTGCACCAACTGATAGTCCAGCAATAGCAGCTCCTATAGGATTGGTAGCCACAGCTAGCGTTAAAGCTTTCAGTCCCATGATTACTGCTGGAATTACTCGAGCTGATAACGAAGTTAATACTGGCAAAAGTGTTCCCTGCAAAATAGCGTTAAAAGTTAATATTCCACCCCCAGCTAATGCAAATGCATAACCAAAACCTACCACTGCAATCTTGCCAATAATAAGAGCTGAAATTATGCTCATAACTCCTGTAGTTAAAATTGGACACTTCTCTGCGAACCAAGCTATACCTGTAGATATAGACCTCAAAATCTTACTTATCCAATTTAAAGGCGGTAGCATAACTGACCCTAAGTTCATTCCTAGCTCTGCTGTTGTATTTTTAAGCAGCTGTAAATTATTTGCTGTAGTACTTGCACGGTTATTAAATTCCTTTTGCATAGATTTGTTATACTTTTCTTTATCAGTCACAAAATCTATTGCTTTTTTATATTCTTCCAAACTTCCAACTATTAATGCAATATCATCTTGATATTCTTGACCAAAGAGATTGAGAAGGATTTGTGAACGTTCCTGTCTATCTACTTTTTCTAGAGTTTCAAAAAAACAAAGTAGAGCGTTTTGCCCGTTTTCAGCAACCTTTTGTGACATTTCCTCTGCAGTGATACCTATCGATTCCAATGCTGCTTTGAACTCTTTTCCTTGCCCTTCAGCAGTTTGAAGTTTAGAAAGCAGAGCATTGACAGCAGTTGCTGCTTTTTCAGGTTGTTTACCTAAACTAATGAAGGCATTTACTAAACTACTTGTCTGATTAATATCTAAACCAAATTGTTTTGCATTACCACCCACTCTAGCAAGTGCTTCAATCATATCGTTTGCCTTAGCTGCAGTATTATCTGATAGGTGATTTATAACATCACCAACTCCTTCCATCTTCTCTACTGCAATTCCATAAATATTAGCGAGTTTAGCTATGGAATCACCAGCTTGTTCGGCAGACATATCAAATGCTGTGGCCATTTTAGCTACTGTTGTGGTAAATTCAAGCAGCTTACCTTTGTCGATGCCAAGCTGACCACCACTTGCAGCTATTTGTGCTAACTCTGAAGCTGATAATGGTATTTCACGGGATAATTTCTTCAATTTTTGAGCAAATTCTTCGGCTTCATTTGTTCCATCCTTGAAATTTACTACCTTTTTAACATCAGCCATAGCACTTTCAAAGTCAATCGCAACTTTAATTGGTGCTGCAAGTGAAAGACCTAGTCCTATAGTTTCCATTACTTGTGATCTATAATGCGCTTTTTTTGCCAAAGCATTTCGCTGTTTTTGTATTACAGATCCTAATTTACTGTATTTTCCTTTTAGTACTTCAATAGATGAACCAAGTTTAGTTTGATCTCTCACTAAAGATTTGACATCCTTTCCACTTTTCCTGATTTCTTCATTTAATGTGTGAAGTGCATCTCTCTTTTTGATATAAGCCTCTTTTGCTTTTGATGCTGATGCTTTCAATTTTTCGAATTCATTTCTCAGTGCTTTGCTTGGCTCTTTTTTTTCCTTCTTCTCTTTAGCAATTGCTGCAGCTGATTCTTTTGCTTTTTTCTCCGCTTCCTTCCAATTCTTCATTGCTTCAAGGGCATCATAATTTAGTTGCTTAAATTTGGAAACAGATTTCATTGACGAATCAAGCTGCCTTATACTATCACCCAGCTTAGAAAGCTTTGCTGCACTACCTGTTATTGCATTATTAAAACTTCCATCTAACGTCGCACCTATTTTTATTGAAAGCATTGACATTTTTTTGCTACTCCTTTACTTATTTCTACCCATGATAAAAATTCATTTACATCCATATTAGTAATCTGCTCAATTCCACTTCCTGAAATAGAACTGAGTAGTAATACATTATACTTTAAGTTCTCTGTTCCAGCGGTGACAAAAAATCTTTTAGCACCTTTTGTATTTCTACATAATCTTTAATACATAAATCCTCAACTGCTTCTTTTGGCACGGATGTTAGATTAGCAATTAAAGCTACTTCTTTCAAGGCTTCTCCTTCTATACGTTCTATAGCAAGTAAATCTCTTACTTTAGGTTCGCGCATCGATAACTCTGAGACAGAAATTCCATCAACTGTAATTGGGTTGTTTAGTGTTATAGTTTTCATAAAATTCTCCTAAAAAATAAAATATTTTTACACTTTTAAAGTTATTTTAATATGCTTCTCCTTAAAAAATAAAATTTCAAATAAGTTTTCATATTCCTAAAACCGTTTGCAGCAAGGCCATTTGATCAACGCCATTTATCTTTCTTATCATATTTTTAGCATCGATCTCTATCAGCTCATTGCCACCTATCGTAAGTTTATAATAATGAGCAGCTACAGTGCATTTTAGAGTGGCTTTTTCAGCAGGTTTCCAGCTACCAAAATCAAATTCTTTGAATATGCCTCTAAGGTTGATAATTACTCCTTCAACCTCATTGCTACCACTACCTTGCATTCCTCCACGGAGCGTTAAAGATACTTAGTTTCCATCTATCAAGCCAAAAAGTCTAAATAGTTCTGAATCATACTCAGCGAAAGTAAAGTCTGCTTCAAGTTTCTCCATGCCCATATCAATATTTATTGGAATATCCATACCACCAGCACGATACTCCTCTGTTTTTATGGTAAGTTTTGGTAGCGTAATTTCATCTATTTTTCCTGCATAACCACGACCATCAACAAATACGTTAAAATTTCTCAGTATTTTCGGTAACACTTTGCTTTCTCCTAACTTATTACACTATTATTTACGAGATGAGATTTGAATGTTATTTGCTCAGCCGGATATGGTGGTGTAAACTCAAAGTCAAAATATACTTTTCCGCTTGCGATGTTTGCTGGTGTGTTTAATTCTGAAGTTGCATAACATTTTCCGCTGATAATCGCTCCCTGAGCTTTCAAATTTGCAAGATAAGAATTCACCCCCTCAATTACATCATCTATGTAAGTTTTGGTAATATTGCGATCAACTGCCCATAGATGAGCTCGAAGTAAACTATCGTTAATTAAATCTGCAGTGCGCCTTACTGATAGAAAAGCCCATTTTGAGTCATTTGAACATGTTCTATTTCCCCAAAGCCTATAGCTGTTTTGATGAATTATCGTTGTTACTTCATTTTCATTTAAGTGGTTTGCTCTGCAATTTGCATAACCTAAGCTAAAATCAATAGGCCTGCTTGTTCCAACAATACCATTTATCTCTTTATTTGAAGGTGAGTGCCAAAATCCTTGTTCGCTATCTACTTTTGCTATTAAACCAGCTACAAATGGGCTTGCTGGCAAGGTTCCTTCTTTTCCTTCAGTAAACACCTTAACCCACGGATCAACAACATAAACTCTTGAGCTGCCTACACTTTTTCTCCATTTTATTGCTTCTTCATCATTAGTATTTGGTCCATCTGCAACAATAATTGCTCTTAATTTTTCTGCTATGGAAATTAAAGCACTCACTACTGAATTTACTCCATCTATTTCAGGTAACTGATGAGTAAACTGAGGTGCAATTAATATTCTTGGAGCAACATGAACTATACTTTCACTACTGAGGAATGCCTCTATCCCTTGATATTCTCCAGTCTCTTTATCAACTCCACCGATTATACTTTGAATAGTTTCACTTTCTTTGAGCTTTGGATCGCTGTTTTCACTTTCTTTAACTCGAATAACTACTACTGTTGCACCAATCTGGGAAAATATTCCATTTATTGCAGAAGGTAAACTGCCACTCTTTCCGAGCTTTGCTGCTTCCTTTAAGCTTCCTGCAACTAACACTGGTTTATTTAGCGGAAATTTTTGCTCATCTGCTTCAGGTGCAGTACCAATTACACCTATCACTGATGATTTAGCTGTACGTACTGTCTTTGCTCCTGAGGTTACCTCAATAACATTTACGCCATGTAAAAATTCTTCAGCCATTTCTTTGTATTTTTTCCTAAAATCATCTAGCAAAGTCTGTAGCTCATTTTCACTTTTGGCTTCTTCAATCTTTCTTTTGGCTAAATCTTCAAGCTCTTCACATTTAATTATTGCTTTTACTGCTTTTTTCACTTTTTTCTCAATTATTCTTGCCATTTCAATAACCGTAATACCACGGACTTTTGCTAAAGGTTCTATAATTTCTTTATCCTTTTCATCCTGGTCTGCTAGAATGCTTTTTGCGGCTTCCGCTTGAATCTCATAAGATTTAGATTTTTGGTGAGAATGACCTGCATATTGGTGAGTATGATTATCATAATAGAAACGCATACTATCAAATGCACAAAGCTTCGCATTATCCAGTAACTCCTTTTGTATATCTTCTTGATTCCGCTGAGCAATTTTGCCTCCTTCTGTTAAACAATAGCTTTTTTGCCAATCAAAATCTTCTGGCGCTTCATACCAATCATTTCCAGTTGGCTTACTTTCAAGCGTTGTTGTTTCTACTTGTTTGTTATGTTCAAATCTAATATAAATTGGCATTGGTTTTCTCCGTTTTTAATTCCAAATTTTATGAGTGGCATCTAATCCTGGGCATTGCCAAGCTCTTAGCGTTCTCTCTACGTCCACCTCAAGTCCTGTGGTGAGAAAATTGCTACGTATGTTATAAATTCCCCACTGAATAAATTGACCATAGGTGTACACATCACCTAAAAACGCACCTTCACTAACTTTTGTTCTGGAATATAGATAAGATGATGTATAAAGTAATGTTGCAACTGTTTTTCCTGCTGGAATCTCCACATTACCAGATCCGGCTAACTTGCTATCAGAACTCGTGTATTGGTAAACATTTTTCCATACTATTTTTGAAATACTTGATTTATTAGAATTAGTGTTATCAGGAGTTCCCACAAATAATCCTGCTCCCCCATACTCCGTACTCGAATACGATGATCCAACAAATTCCATTGTCTTATTTATGTTTACATTGGTTGTATTTTTTACAAATACTACTCCAAGTGCAGCATACGGGTAATAGTATATTTGATCATAACTACCAGAAAAACTGTTTGTGTATAACTCTCCGTAAATAAATGTTCCCTTGCTTCCCTCTATAAAACTTAGTTGTCTTGGCCGATAAAAACTAACGTAATCTGTATTGTACGTATGGCTACCTGCTAGTAGTTGTAACATATAGTCAGTTTTTGTTATATCACTACTCCACTTTCCAAGCTCTGTCGTAAAAGTTCCGTGGCCAAAATAATTATTTTTTCTGCCAAGTACACCAAATAAGAAAGGTAATGACCCTGGTTCAACCATGTTGCGATTTCTTATTTCATTTATAAGAGACACTTTTAACTGTTCATCCCGAGTTTTTACCTCATTAGAGATGTTTTCAATTCGAATTTCTATTTCTCCTATAATTGATGAGCCAGATGGTACATTATTAACAGCACGAAAATCTTCTACTAAACCTTTAAGACCATCTTTATGACTGTTACTAATGCTATTTATTGCTGCAATATTGGCATTCTTTCTCGTATCAAGTAGCGATATATGTGAATCTGATGATGCTTTTAAAGTGTTTAAGGAATTATCCCTAAGCTTGTTAATTTCATTGACAGAATCTGTTTTCGCTTCAGTTATTGCAGATATTGAATTTTCCTTATTGCTATTTATGTCACTTAAGTGCGTCCTTGCAGCGCTCAAGAGTTCTTTTAACTTACCATCAGTCATCTGTACAATTTCAGAAACTGCACTTTTGTCGACTATTGATTCCAATGCTTTAGCAAGATATGCCAGCTGATCTAGCGTACTATTTGCTGCTAAATCCTTAAGTCTCTTTTGTAGTGTATCAATTATTTCTTTTACTTTAGTCATTTGCGCAATATCAGAAATAGCTTTTTTACCTATCATCGATTCTAATGATTTAGCAAGGTACGCTAATTGATCAGGTGTGCTATTTGCTGCTAAATCTTTAATTCTTTGATGCAATGCATCTATGGCTTCGTTAGCAATGGTCATTCCAAAAATTCAAAAAAGTCTCAAAATTCAGTCGTTCAAATGCTTTTTTAAGCTTATTGTGCTCATTCTCTCTTTTAGCGATATCTTCATCTATTTTCTTAATTGTAGTACGGATACGAACAACATCTTGAACTGCAATATTTTCTGGATGAGGTAATGGATACTCTCTGCTTGTTTTATCATTTGGCATTTTTTTTATGTTATAATAATCCGCAAGTTTTTTACCTTTGGCCGATAAATAACCGTTCCACTTAAAACCAATTTTACCCTTGTTTCATTGCTATTAAAGTTTGTTAGTACATGAGTTCTCTCTACCCAATTTTCCCCAATAGGTTTTCCTGATGTTAAATTTACTAATTGCCATCCTTTGACGCTTTGTTCCACATATGCTTTAACATCTGCAGTGCCAGGTATTAGCGCATCATAGGTAATTGTTATCTTAGTGTTAGCTCCTGCTGTAATGCTCCTTGTAACATAATCTCCGGACTCTGAAAGATTACCCATAACTAGCTGTAACCCAGAATATAGCACTGGACTTTTTTCTCGCCCTCCTTTTAGGCTTGCTTTTACCGTTAATTCCCCATTTATTCTTTCACGCAGTGCAAGCGGCAAATTATCAGACAAAAAGTTTTCTCTTCCCTCTTCATCTGTTAATATAAATTCTACATTAGTATCAAATGCTACTTTTTCGACGTTCGTCAAAACAATTAAATCTGATACATTATTTGCAGTAACTTTACCCAGATCAATAATGTGAGAAACTTCGCTAAATTTTGCAGCTAGTAATCGAAACGTTAAATCTAAATTTTGATGTGGTGTCCAAGTACTTGCATTGCTTGATGATAGTAATACTCCTACTTGATATGGTTGACTTGTTACCCAACGGCTATTTACTGCATCATATTTGCCAAGTTCTGCTATTTTGACTGCAGTACCCGAATCATCAGTAAGCAGTACTATTGCATACTCCTCTCCTGCATGGCAAAACACTGGCGACCACTCTATACGTGTTGCTGTGCCATCTACTTTTATATCTTTCGGCTCAATATAACTTTCAGCAATGACAGTCTGCGAGGACATTCCCACTGCTGTTTCTCTAATCTGCACAACAACACGTTTTTTGCCGCTATTTGTGAACCATAAGTTTAGGCCTCCTATGTGTCTGCTTTCATTTAGTGTAAATGTCTGGGCTAAAGGATCAATTCTTCTTGCTGCAATAACTCTTCTTCTTTCTTCTATGGTAATTGTTTTTTTACCAGTATAAGTTGCTTCTCCATAACTGCCTTTATCACCGAAGAACTGCACTAACTTAGTCCCAGAAGGAATGTTTCTTGGTACAGTAAATCTTCCTTTTATTTTTCCTCTGTTATCAGCAATAAATGTTGCGATCATGTTTTTCTTTCAAATATTTTCTATGCTTTAGGTTGAATAAAAATTCCATCAAACTTTGTCTCTTTAAGCTTCTCACTTGGCTCAAAACCTTCGATCTCAAAATTCTGTATTGCTTCTCTCATAAATTCAGCTTCGTATGAAGTACTTGACAGCAGCTCTGTTGTTTCTTTAACATTAAATACTCTAGTTACTGGACTTTTTCAATTCGTGGTAACCTCCGTCCAGTGGTCTATATTTTTATTTAGAGTAATTTGTGCCGGAACTGGATCAAAAGCTTGATACGGATTAATTTTTTCTCCTTTAGTCTGTAAAAGCTGCTCCAATACTGGCTCAAGTTCATACGGTAAAAGATAAGGTTTTGTGCTCTTTTCAACATCAATAATTTCTACGTCTATTGGTAAAATTAGTTCCTTATTTACTATTGCTGCAGATTGCAAAATTCCTTGATCACGCATATCATCATCAAAAAACGAATCAACAAATACTCCTTTTTTGGTGGTAGGTTCTCTTGAATTTGCATCACTGCGTAGACGTTCCTGTGCAACAAGAGCATAAAGATCATTTATTCCTTTTTTCATTGCTTCAAGCTCATTCATCGGTACAGCATGAATAGCATTATTAACCACTTTCACTTTTTCGCCTTCTTTCCATGTCTGATGAATATAGCAGAGCAAAAGTTGTCCAGAGGGAGCTTTAGGCATCGATGGTCGCCAAGGGTGAGCTATGCCTTTTATCCTTCTTATTGCGCCTTTTGCATCTATAGTAATTAAATCAAAGCGTGGCATTTTCCAGGTGTAATCAATCAGAACCAAGCTGTTATCAACTGCGCCTTTTACTTTGCATCCCTGTTCACTTATATCTTCAGGGCTTACATGAGTACGACAGCGGTAAGTTATTTGATAACTGCTTCCAGGAGCTGGTTCTTTACCTGGTAATGACCAATCAACGTTTCCTGCGGTTAGTTTATAATCTACACTATTTTCATAAATAACATTACCTTGTTTAATTTGAATAATTTCAAGTACCGCAGAGTCAGGTATCGAATCAACAGCTCCTGAGTATGAACCATGAGTAACGGTAATGGTTTTCTGAACAGTTATATCTACTTTTTTAATTTCACTTATTGGAAAATCATTAACTTTAAGTTCCATTACTCTTTGGCTATTTGGCTGAAAAGTATGTGGTTCTGATTCAACTAATTTTATATCAGGATCTTCATCAAAGGAAACACGAATACTATGAGGTAACTCAATTTCATAACCATCAACATGAGCTTTTCCCTCATTAATCACGAATATTTCTCCACCTTTTTCGTCCCTTTGCAAAAACATTACTTCAAGGCCATTTACTACGTAGGAACCATTTGCTTCTTTGTCATAACGAGCAAGAGCTGTAGTTACTATATTTGCTTGTGGAGGTGGTGAATGTTCTATCAATACTCCATTTTCAATGTTATAGATTGGATAAAACTCCCCTTCAGAAAAACGTGGAGAAAGACCTTCTGCTTGATAACCCCAAATGGTGGAAACTTTAAGCCTTGCTGCCCCTACTTCTTGATAATTACGTGTACCAACAGCAGGATCACGAAGATTTTCATCCTCAAGTTCTGTAATCGTAGATTCTACATAATAAACACCTATGCGAACTGTGGTACTCAGTGGAATAACAAACTCTTCTTTTTTAACTTTTCTAACTGCACCGCGCAGATAGATTTTTCCTCCTTCAAGTGTAACTTTTTCCCCATCTATGATGCAATTGCTTCCTGTTATAACATCACCATCACGAAATATTGCATCGCCTATGCCTTTAAGCTTAGAGAGAGCATACTCCTGAGTCTCGTTTAATTCTGCAGATTGCAAACCTCTTCCAGCAAGAAACAAGCTTTTTTCGTATTCTTTGTCAGGATTAAAGCGATTATAATAGCTATTTAAGGTCATCTTTTTTCTCTTTTTCTAAAATGTCACTACAAACGAAAAAGTTTCCCGAGTTGCTGCAGTTCTGATAAGTGGTACGGTGTGTTCTAAAACTAATAAAATTCCAGGATTTTCCACGTCTTTTGGTTCAAAATATCTCTGTCCTTCAGGTAATTCTTCTTTTATTTTAGTACCAACCATAACCCCTAGTTCCCTTATTACTTGATTTGCTGCGTCCGTGAAATCGAAAGTAAATTTAAGGTACAAGTTATTAGTTGGTACATTTAAGGGCCTAAACCTTCCAGAAGGAGTTATAAGTTCGCCATTTTCATCACCTGTGCAGAATAGCACTTCATCTGCAGTACGTCTGCCAAGTTCATTCAAGAGCTTTATAGAATTTATAGGTTCAGGTGGTGTGCTTTCAGTATACTGTACAGTAACTTTATCACTTACTGGAATAGAGCTATTTTCCGTACGTTTTATTAGACCAGTACTACTATCAACTGTATAGTCAACACTTGGCTGATAAGTTGTTTGCCCTGTAAAAACCTTCACATCTTTAATAGGTTGATGATCAAATTTTATTTCACCCTTAACGAAAGTTTTTTCTACTTTGTGGCTACTTTCCCAATTTGCATCACCACTTCCCCAGGCAAGATGTAGAGACTGCTCTTTTATACTTGCTGCTATTGCTGCTCTTCCTGACTGTGTGAGTATTGACATGTTTGCCTCCCTTATTATATATATACCGGATTTCTCACAGATTTTTTCGGGAAAAATGAAAATTTTTTTTGAAGTACATTTTTATGCTTAAACATTCTTTTATCTTAAAAAACTAGAACTACTTTTTTCTTTCGAGAATACCGAGACAATGCTTTTTGACATATTGAAAATCAAAGCTCACAAACAGTTTCAAAAGATTCAGAATTTAACCATTTTATCGCTTCTTCTTTCAGCTTTACGTTTTTTCCTACTGCATCTTTCATAGCCCTCTCAATGACAGCAGTCCATAGCTTTTCTTCGTCGTACCTCAAAATGGGATCTAGTCAATCTCAGCATTCTCCGGGGTAATAACCGTAGCAATCTTGTTTTTTTCTCCATATCGATCAGCTTCAACACCGACTTTTGCAGTAAACTCTAATCCGTTAAAATCAGCTATAGAGTTGATTTTTCTAGCAATAACTGCTTTTTCTGAAGTGTCATTTGAATGAATGTTCCGTGCTGACTCTAAAATACTTCTAAGCATAGAACGTCCAGATTCTCCCCAAGTATCTTCTCCTTCAACGCTTGCTTTGCCACTTTTAATACCAATTACTTGAAAAATCTTGCGTTTTGCGTATGGACCTTCAGTAACAATAAATTCAGCGTTTAAATAGATGCTGCCGGTAGCATAGCTTTTAGTGAACCAATTTTCATAACCTCCAGGCTTTATTGCCATTTTTACCTTGACTATTGTACCTTTTGGTATTAAATTACCTTGTAATTTTGCAGTATTAAAATCAGTTAAAAAATCTGATAACATATTGTCCTCCTATAAATTAAGTAAAAAAAAGAATCAACTCCATTGGTCTACAAGTTTCCAACGACCATTTATCTTATCGACAAGCTTGCTTGCCACACGTTCACCATTTCGCAGCTCAAACACTATTTGACGGGTAGTGCTTTCTTCATCATGAGCAAACATCACCATGCCAGTGCTATAAAATCCACGTAAAGATCCAGCACCGCTTAGGCCTTGAAATGGATCTTCTTCCAGCATCTTTTTGGACAGTTTTTTTTGTGTGGTGAGTGAGTATTATGCCCGAATCTGTATTGATAACATTTCTCAGTCTTTCAAGCGTTTTTTGCAAAAAGAATAGCATAGCGCTGTTGTCATTTTCATTACCATATTCACTTGAGTTGAAGATGTTGCGAAGAGGATCGACGGCGATAATATCAGGTTTGAAACGCTCTTTGACAACATTTTTAATTTCATCTATTTCTTCACTGGTAAAAGATAATTGCACTCTTGGCGTGATAATTAAGTTATTGGCAGCTATATTCAGAAGTTCCTCATCAAGCTGAAGTTGTTGCAACCGTTCTTTCATGTAGTCATATTCGATTTCAGTTTGCAGATAGAAAATTTTCATAGGTTTGCTTGGAGTCATACCCAAAAATGAAACTCCAGCAGCCACGTGGACAAGCCATGAAATTAGAAAATCACTCTTGCCAATCTTAGGTGGGCCACCCAGTACCAATAGACCTCTTTTAGTTAGAATCCTTGGTGCGATTATATCTTCTGGTATTGGCGATTGATCATCCAAGTATTCTTTTACACTGAAAAAGGGAATTTTTTGACCGATATTGAAAAAGCTTTGTTCCATAATAATTTCTCCAATTTTTAATTAAACAGCAAAGTTTTGGCTTTAATTTTCGCAAGTAATTTACCTAAATGCGGTTCTTCAACCATATCAAGGCAGCCACTTCGATCTTTAGCAGGGTATCCCCAAGTATTAATAGTCTGACAGACGAATGAACGTTTCTCTGTTCCATCATCTTTCTTGATTCCAACCATGCTGATTACCTCATCAACTATCCCTGGAATCTCACTAGCAGTTTTAGCTCCTTCACATTGAAGTAGCCAAGTTGGACGATTGCAGTCATCGAGATATTGACCTAATGTGCCAACTATTATGATGTCTTTATCTCTGATATGTTGAAACTGATTGAGCCAAGCCATCATCTCTTGAGCAAGCAACCCATAAGCAGCTCTTTTATCTTCTCTTCCTGATCTATCTGAAAAAGCTTCAGGTTGCATCCTCGCCCATAATAGACATAAACGTGAAGCAACGGTTATACTATCCACAAAGATGCATCGGTATTTAGAAAACTCAGAGAAAAAATCTTTGTACTTACCAGATACATGTTCATAGTGCTTTTGACTATATGCTTGATCAGATTTTAGTGCAGGGTTTGGCCCACCGATAAGACAAGCAATATCTCTGGCCTCATTCCAAGTGCGAATACTGATTGAATCTCCTTGCCAATCTTGAACAGCAAGAAGTCCTGCTTCAAAATCAAGACAAAGTGTTGGTTCATTTATGGTCTTTAAGAGACTAGTTTTACCTATACCATAAGGACCAAAGATTACTATCTTTACACCTGTGACCATTTTTGTCCTTTCTTTGCTGTTTATTATTTTCATATTTTCCCCCTATAGTTAGAAATCTCGTTTTAGGTATGTTTTTAGGTGGGAAAACTCTTTGCGTAATTTGTTAATTGTGTCGTAGAGAGTTGATTTTGGTATACCAGTCCTTCTGGAAATTTCACAAATGCTGTGATCTTCTGCCAATAGTTTACATATTTTTCTTAACTCTCGAGGTAACTTTGCAATTGCCTCATTTACATCAATCCGTACCGCGGAGCTATATTCAAGACTTTCATCACTCTCTTCGTGTAAAGTTTCATCAACAAAATTAATGGTACGTTTTTTACATAGTTCTTTTTCTTTTAAATTAAGAGCACGGCATTTAACGTACTGTTTTATAAAATGCCCTTCAAGTTCATTAAGGCCAGGTAAACAGTCAAGTAAAAGATCTTGCTCAACATCTTCAATGTCTTTACAAGCAAAAGCTTTTCCTCTCTTCAGAAGTTTAGCATAGTGTCGTATGTGTTTAACAACTTTTGGGTTAATGCCAACATAGGAATTTTTAGAATGCATATTTTGTCCCTCTAGTTAAGAAATGATTGAAATATTAATGATTTAATTGTGATAAACCCAAGTATTTGGATTTTCTACAGGAATTACGCTGCCATAGTGTGGTGACTTGTAGTGTGTGGGTAGCAATCTGTGATAGACTGTAACCTTTTTGTTCTTCTCTGGATCAAATATTTTTTGCCCAAATTCCATACCTTCAACGCAAAGTACTCCGTATTTGTTTCTTGCAGCGTTTTTGCCTTCCTTGTTGAATTTAACGTAGCCTTTGGTAGCAAGGACATCGAGACGATCACGTATAGAATGTGTACTGCCAAGACCTTCTTTATTTTCAAATGCCTGACAAAACTGATTAATTGTATAAGCATGACCCTTACGTCCTTCTGCACATATTAAGTCCAAGATGATGTCATATCTACGAGAACGTTCGGCATCTAGTTTTTTACCATAATCTTTATTCACTAGCCTATGTGACTCTGGATCAATCTCATACCAATGGTCATTAACTTTATCAACGCATTTTGGTGAAATGGAATGACCGTTACGTAACTCAAATATCAATTGACGATTGCTGTTTTTCTCATCCGGCCTAAACATGACCATCCCAGTAGTATAAAATCCCCTCAGACTACTTGCGCCACTAAAGCTTTGAAATGGATCTTCTTCCAATAACTTCTTTGGCATTTTTTTTTGTATGATGCACTAAAATTACTCCAGCATCTGGATTGATTAGAGAACGCAGTTTTTCAACTCTCTCCTGGAGAAAGAAAATCATGGCATTATTATCATTTTCACTACCATGTTCATCAGCATCAAAAATGTTACGTAATGGATCAATGGCAATGACGTCAACTGTACTTGGATCAAAGATCTTTTCTGCTTCAGTGACAATGTCTTTAATGCCGTCTTCATTTAAAAGCAGCCTTGTTTGTGGTGTAATAGCTAAATTACAGGAAACTAATTTACGAACCTCTGGATCAAGTTTAAGTTGTTTCATGCGCTCACACATGTAGAAATAACCAACCTCTGTTTGAAGATAAAGAATTCGTAAAGGTTTAGTAGGTGACATGCTAAGAAATGATTTTCCTGCAGCCATATATGTAAGCCATGAGATGAGAAAATCGCTTTTACCAACCTTCGGAGCTCCACCAAATACTAAAAGACCACCTGGAGTTAAAACTCTTGGCTCAATAATATCACCTGGTCCAGAAGATTTCTCGTTTAAGTATTGATCTGCAAGAAAGAAGGTAACGTTTTTTCTACATGGTATGCGAACAGTTGTAGCTAAAAACTTTTCAACATCTATCCCTTCTTGAATACAATCAGCAGCATCCCAAGTTTTTGGTTTATCTTGAGGAATCTTAAGCGTGACAAGTGATGCAACACCAAGTTCTAAAAGTTTCTTTTTAGCGTTTTTGGCATATTTATTGCCTGCTTCATCATTGTCTGGCCAAATGATAATATGTTTACCTTTTAGTAAAGTCCAATCTGTTTTCTCAATAGGTGCATTTGCCCCAAACATCGTTGTTGTTGCCGTTATGCCTTTATTTATTAAACTTTCAGCACATTTTTCACCTTCAACGAAAACAATTTTGTCAGATTTAATTATACCTGGAATATTATATAAAGGTCTTGGGTTTGGTGCAGTACTACTTGAGTTTTTTACATCAAAACAGCTATATCGTTTTCTTCCTGCAGCATCATAATAACGATAAATTTTAGCTATTACTTGGTTGTTTTCATCGTGGTAATCCCAATGTATTTCTGATTGATTTAAGTATTCCAACTGATTTGGTTGAAATGTTGAACGGCCAAGCCATTTTTCTATATCTTCTATGGTATCAAGAAACTTCGTCTTGCCAGTAACATCCCGCCAGAGATCAAAGATGTCACCACCATCACTCGTAGCAAAATCAACCCATAATCCGGCTCTTTCTCCTCTTGTTTCTACTACTAAACTTTTCCCTTTATCTCCCCTAATATTACCAACATAGAACTTACCTTCGTGGAAAGTACCATTTGGTAATAAGTAGGATAAAGATGATTCTATTCTTGAGAGTAGTTCTGCTTTTACTTCTGCTGCTCTTTCAAATAAAGCTTGCTTGTCATGCATATTGTTTTCTCCTGTTAAAATAAGCTATGTTTGTTGACAAAATGTCTTTTTTTCTGTTACATAGCTCATGATGATGTTCTTAAAGGTTTGGTAATTTAAAATACAGTCATAAGTGGGTAGAGAGATGTCTCTGTACCTTTTACTATAGTAATACCGGATTTCTCACATGTTTTTCCGGGAGAGAGGAGAAATTTTTTTCAAGCGTAAGTTGACACTGTCCATATTTACCCCAAATATTTACAATTCAGAAGACCAGGCTGCTAGGTCTTACTATAGTAAGTTCAACAAAATTACAAAAACTGGTCACTTTTTAGAGAATTTTGCACAACTCCGTTCTCTTATCTTTCATATGCCCCTGTAGTATATATATACGTTCAATTTCAAATTCGTCCGAAAAACTACAAAAATATATAGGCAACACTAAAAAAGTTCTCTTCTGTAGAGGTAAATGGTGATATTGAAAATTTAACTCTGCTCTCAACTTACACTCCTCAAAAAAATTACAAAATTTAATTTCATTTTAACTTTAAACAAAAAAGCCGCCTATAAGTTGCATCTGCATTATGTTGCAAAATATACTACACTTTGCTTATGAGAATAACCAAATAAGCCATCCTTTTTTCTCCTCCATAACAGATATATACTAGAAATGCAGTCCGAAATATGATTTGCTCTAAAATTTTTTTCATTACGATTTTTCTATTAAACTTTAATAGAGCTTAACGTGTTTACAATATACCCAGGTGAGAGATTTTCCATCTATAAGAAGTAGCCACAAAATGCTGCATTAGTAAAACTATTAATAATAATTGTTTGTGAATTAAGTGCTTTAGATTCGGGATTACATAGATTTTTGGCAGTTTAAGCCATTTTAGATTGGAAAATGAAATCTCATTAAGCTGAGAAGTGGGCTACTGTAGAGGAGTTTAACATAATTTAAGGTTACAAGTCAAGCAAACTACTATAATATCATAAAAGGCTGCTCCTTGGCTGATTTTGAGTGTTTCTTAGTTTAGAGGAAAAACCTATTATTATAAATAATAAAAATAAGGTATATAATAATATCCTATTTATATTTTTCATTCTTATTTATTCTTTAACCCTTGTAGATAGCTCTCTAAAAAAAGATTTGAGACAGGAAACGTTAAATTCTTTTTAAAAAATTTTCTTTACAAGGCATGAAAATCGTGTTAAACTTACATGTAAGTTTCTTTCGTGATAGTAAGACTACTGAAAATACCTTTTAGTTGAGTTTAGAGTTGTTTTATAAGCGATCTTTAATCAGGTGCTACTGCTTTACTTAAAAATTGTAGCTAGCTTTAAAACGTAGGTTTTCTCCTTATAGTTATTAAATTTCTGTTTTGCTTATAATATAAATGTCCTAACAATTAAATTACAATATGTATTCCGTTCAAGATTTTAGCCAATTTGGGAGTATTCCAGAAAAAGAGGATATGATTTGTTTGATAGGGGTTCTTTGGATATAGGTGAAAGAATGTACCTAAAATTACAGAAATGGATCATTTTTTTCTATTGAGCTTTTTCTGCATCTAAAACCTATGTACCGCTTAATAGTTCGGAATGGAGACAAAGATCTAAATTTATTTATTTACGTCTCCAATTTTATCTAGTATAACGGAGACAAAGATTTATATTTTGTGTTTTATGTCTCCATTATTTATTGGTAGAAAAACTGAGTTAAAACAACTACTGGAGCTTACAGAAAAAAATACTGCATCTTTTGTAGTAGTCAAAGGAAGGCGTCGTATAGGAAAAAGTCGTTTAATTCAAGAGTTTGGTAAGTATTTTGAACAATATTACTCCTTTATAGGTTTGCCACCAGAAAAGCATACTACAATGTCCTACCAACTTAATGAATTTTCTAGACAAGTTGCTAGACAATTTAATACATCTTTTGCTAGGTATGATGACTGGAGCGATTTACTATGGGCAGTTGGTGAACGTCTACTATCAGGAAAAACATTATTGCTGTTTGATGAAATTTCTTGGATGGGCTCAAAAGATCCAACCTTTTTAGGCAAAATAAAAAATTTTTGGGATACGCAGCTAAAAAATAATAACAAGCTAATTTTCGTTGTTTGTGGATCAGCTTCATCATGGATCGAGAAAAATATACTTAGTAGTACTGGTTTCGTAGGGAGAATATCGTTAACTTTAACACTCGGAGAATTATCACTTTCTGATTGCAATGAATTTTGGCCAAAAAATATTTCAGCATATGAAAAGTTCAAGGTGCTTGCAGTAACTGGCGGAATTCCAAAGTATTTAGAAGAGGTAAATTTTAAGCATAGCGCTGAAGAAAATATTAAAAGGCTTTGTTTTACAAAAGGTGGGTTTTTAGTTGAAGAATTTAATCAAATATTCTCAGATTTATTCATGCGAAAAACGGCTTTTTATAAGCAAATAGTCAGAGCTCTTTCTACTGGAGCTAAAGAACAAGAAGAAATTTGTGCTACTTTAAATATCGTAAGACATGGACGCATTTCTGAGTATCTGTATGAACTTGAGCTTGCTGGTTTTATTGCAAAGGATCATACTTGGAGTATAAAAACTGGTACTGATTCACGACTCAGGAGGTACAGACTTCAAGATAATTATTTAAGGTTTTATCTAAAATATATCGAAAAAGATCTAGGAAAAATTAGTCGTGACACCTACTCTATAGGGTTCTTACCAGAGTGGTATACAATTATTGGGCTTCAATTTGAAAATTTGGTGCTGAACAATAGAAAGAGTATACATAATATCTTAGGAATTGATGGAATAATAAGCGAGAATCCATTTTTTCAGAAAAGAACACGTAATAGTGCAGGTTGTCAAATTGATTATATGATTCAAACGAAGTTTAACACTCTCTACATTTGCGAAATCAAATTTTCAAAAGATAAAATTGGTTATTCAATAATACAAGAGGTACAAAAGAAAATAGATGCACTAAATCGTCCAAAAGGCTTTTCATGTCGTCCAGTCCTTATCCACGTTAATGATGTAAGTGATGATGTTATAGATAGTGGTTATTTTTCACACATAATTGATTTTGGAAAATTATTAAATTGTAAGTAATGGTTTTTCTGACTTAAAAATAGTGTCTTTTTAGTTTTTATGTTTATTCTTAACTTATAGAGGTTGCTTATGACTGATACTTTAACTTTAAAAGAGGGAGATATTGAAACTACTGCTTTTGATAATAGCAATTTTACTAGAGTATTACACGATGGAGAATGGTGGTACGTAATAACAGAAGTAATAGCTTTTCTGACAGGTAGTAAGAACCCATCTGACTATCTAAAAAAGATAAAAAGCAGAGATATAGGGCTCTCTGAAGGATGGGGACAATTTGTCACCCCCCTTAAAATTAAAACAAAAGGTGGTAAACAGAATGTTAATTGTACAAATGTTGAGGGGTTATTTCGTATTTTGCAGTCTATTCCTTCCAAAAGAGTTGAACAATTTAAACGCTGGCTTGCAAAAGTTGGATATGAAAGGCTACAAGAATATGAAAACCCTGAACTTGCACTCAAACGAATCTATGCCGATTATGCTGCAAAAGGGTACCCTCAGGAATGGATACAAAAGAGAATAGAGTCGATAGCTGTCAGAAATCAACTAACAAAAGAATGGGGTAACAGAAATATATCTGACCACAATAATAAGCATATTGAAGGTAGAGAATACGCAATATTGACAGACGTAATTTCTGAGGGAACGTTTGGAGTAAAAACAAAGCACCATAAGGAAATAAAAGGCTTGAGGAAACAACCACTAAGAGACCATATGACACCAATTGAATTAATTTTTAACATGCTAGGAGAACAGGCTACCATTGATGAAATAAAAGATAAAGATGCACAGGGCTATAATAAAAATTTAGAGGCGGCAAAGGAAGGAGGTAAGAACGCAGGCACAGCAAGAGAGGCATTCGAAAAAGCTAGAGGTGTGAAAGTCGTTTCTTCAGATAACTTTTTAAAGAGGATTAAAGATTAAAGTTCTCACTATGAGAAATCTCTGAATTTTATGATTTAAAACGTTTTAGAAGGTTATTATAGCGTTATCTCTGATTTAGATAGTTTTTGTTTTGTATGCTTTTACCAAAAACTCATGTAATTTCTGAGCTGCATTAAAATTATTTTAACTTTTTTTGAGAAAATTCCGGAAAAAGTAGTAAGAAATCCGGTATATATATAATAAAAGGGCATTGTTTCAACGAGGTAGATGCGCTTTAAGTACGAGAGCTTCAAGAAAATGTCAATCCTACCACTAACAAACATTTAGTAGAAAGGAAATTTGGTAAGCTTGAGAATTTATATTTTTTTAGATGAGATAAAAACTTTGTTTTAAAGCTAGATGTGATTTTATAGATATTAACATAGCAATTCACCAAAGAACGCACGTAGTACCCTCTAAAATTTAATTAAATGGCATTGCCGATAATCTTACTACTGCAGAACAAATCTCCGTTTAAGTCTAACACGATTTTTATCCTTTGCAAAAAAAAAGTGAACAGTTTTCGTAATTTTGGTGAATATATATAACAAGAAAACAACTTTCTGCAGTAGCACATAATTCTCGAATTTCCGTTATTGGCCTACAAAAACCTATGAATTTCCAGTGTATTTTGCAGAAACCAGACGATATTTTAGAGTAAGTGCTACTTGTAATTTTAATAATAGCAAATGTCAATCCTAACACTCGACCTCGGCAAACAAACCGGCTGGGCAATTCTAACAGATGGAATAATTGAAAGTGGAAGCAAAAACTTTCATGGTAGTCGTTTCAGTGGAGGCGGTATGTGCTTCTTAAACTTTCGTAATTGGCTTAATTCTTTGAAGGACATTTCTGCAGTGTATTTTGAGGAAGTAAGAAGACATCTAGGAACTGATGCAGCCCATTGCTATGGCGGTTTTCTTGCAGTGTTGTCTGCTTGGTGTGAAGAACATCATGTGCCATACAAAGGCGTTCCTGTAAAGACTATAAAACGCTTTATAGCAGGCAAAGGCAATGCAAGTAAGAGTGAAGTTATTGAAGCGATACGTGAAAAAAGTTTTTCACCTAGAGATGATAATGAGGCGGATGCTTTGGCATTAATGTTCTATATTAGTAAAGATACTAATAAGACGAAAAATCCATAAAAAGTGGGTCCTTTCGGCCATACTGGCGGATTTGGTGGGTTTAACCCCAGGCCTTCTCTAGCGTCAGATATATTTTGAATATTAACTTTTTAATTATTAAGATATGAATTTAGCAATCCACTACTATCCTACTCGAAACCTAGTTGAATATGAGCGTAATCCACGTAAAAATGACGATGTGGTCAACAGAATGTGTGCTTCTATTAGGGAATTTGGCTTTCGTATACCAATAGTTGCAAAAAGCGATGGAACTGTGGTTGATGGTCATTTAAGACTTAAAGCAGCAAGAAAGCTTGGTATGGAGAGTATTCCAGTGGTTTTAAGTGATAATTTAAATGAACCACAAACCAAAGCTTTTCGGTTACTTGCCAATCAATCAGCTAATTGGGCAAAGTGGGATGATGATCTTTTAAAGGTAGAAATTCAAGAGCTAGAAGATTTGCAGTTTGATCTTAAAATGACTGGATTTGAATTAGAAAAAGTTCAACGGTTTCTTGATGATTTAGATGGTGAAGAAGAAGATCTTCTGACTTAGTTGTTGATAACAAAAAAGTAGAAATAACAAAACCAGCTGATCTATGGATTTTAGGTGATCATCGAATCTATTGTGGTGATAGCTCTTTAGTTGAATCATATAAAGCGGTATTAGATAATAAAATGGCAGATATTACCGTATGTGATCCTCCATATAACGTTGATTACGGTAGCAGTCAGGAGAGAGAAGAGAAAAAAATATTAAACGATAATCAAGGTGAAAAGTACGAACTTTTTCTCTACGACATCTGTTCCCATATTTTAGCATATACGAAAGGTGCAATTTACATCTGCATATCATCATCAGAGTTTTCAACGTTGCAAAAAGCATTTGAGGAGGCAGGAGGAAAATGGTCAACATTTATCATTTGGGCGAAGAATCACTTTACGCTAGGAAGATCAGATTATCAAAGACAATACGAAGCAATGCTCTATGGATGGAAAAGCGGTAATAAACGTGAGTGGCATGGGGGTAGAAATCAAAGTGACCTGTGGTTTTATGATAAGCCAACACATAATACACTACATCCAACGATGAAGCCAGTAGAGCTAATGGAGAGAGCAATAGTAAACAGCAGCAGATCAGGAGACATAGTTCTTGATCCATTTAGCGGCTCTGGAAGTACACTGATTGCATGTGAGAGAACAGGGAGAATTTGTAGGACAATAGAGTTAGATTCAAAGTTTGTAGATGTAACCATAAAACGTTGGCAAATATATACAGGTAGGGAGGCAATTCTTTCTGGTACTGGTAAAACTTTTGCAGAAATTCAAGAAGAAAAACAGTAAGAAAAAAGTGGAAGGGATAATGCAAACAGAAATTTAGTAAGCCTGAGTAGTTGTAATATTAATTTACTGGTATATACCGTATTTTAATGAGTTTAGCGTAACAAATAACTTTGGATTAAATGTGATGCACTCAATGAATCAAGCAAAGACGTCAGCTGGAGTAGTAACGTCGCAAACAAGTAATGAAACATCGTTGTTTTCTGAAGAAGTAGAAAATAATGTTTCAGATTCTACACTATCTGTTAAGAAGAGAATTGAATTGTTTGAAAAAGGTACGAAGCAAACACCTATTATTAAGGAGAAACATATGAAGCAAACTTGTGGTAGTCACGATCTGAAGCAGTGCAACACTGAATACAAGGCAGCTTTTTCGAATGTGATTAGAAATGGTAGTGATAGCAGTATTACACTAGAAATGGACGAGGCAGGTGCTGATCAATTTGATGCACTTTCATCATTAGATGAGGGTGAAGACATAGAGGACGAATTTAATGCAGTTTGTGAGGCAAATGGAATAGGATATAACGGTGGATATTATCCTGATCAGTTTAATGTGGCATTCAGCACATCTTCCAACTGCCAAACATATGACAAAATAGATGTGCATGAAGAGGATAGAAAATCAGGGGATAAGCCAAAGTCATCACCTAAAATCGTACAGCAGGACAATAGTAGGAGTGTGGCTCCACCTTCACCTAGAACAGCAAAAAATCATGTGTCAAATGTTATACAGTCTATTGCACCATCAAAATCATCATTAGAAGTAAAATCATATAACGAGGAAAATATAGAGGAACTAGTTAATGCTGATCCTATTTATTCAGAAATAAACGAAGAACTAGCTAATGGCGAGCCTATTTATTCAAAAATAAACCAAGATACAAAATCTCCAAAAAAGGTTTTAGAAGGGAGTGATAGTGGAATAAGTGGTAATAGCTTTGGAGTACAAAGATCAGATCTACAGAAACTGAAAGATAACTCAATATCTGATAGAGAGGGAGCATCAGAAAGGTCATCTATTGACACACTTAGTGATATATCTTCAAATATTTTGCTACATGAAAGTGATCAAACAAATAGTGGAGGAGTGAATTCAGAAACTCCATTAATTAAAAAAGAAAAGAAAACAAATAGAATTTTGCCAAGAGTAAAATATACAGTGCAGCAGAAGGAATTTATAATTTTCGGTATAGCTGCTGTTGCACTTAGCGTTTCTGCAGCTTTGGTATATTTACAGAATAAAGCACAATTAGTTGCATTTTTTGCAAACAGTACCATCCATGTGACTATACCAATTCTAGCTGTTGCACTATTGGTTGCAATTAGTCCGATATTTTGTGGAATAAAGCAATTTAGAGATACTGAAGAGTGTCAAATAGGGGGAAAGAATGCGAATGAAACTTTGAATCAGGTGCGAGAGTATCAACCAAAAGATAAAGTAATAAAATCAGTCAGACTGGAATACAGCAATGGTACTCATTCACATTTTACACTTAACGCTTGGAAGGGTAAGAACAATTTCATTAATATTGACGACAAAGTCATTAGTAGAAGAAATAAAGTAGAATCAGTAATCAAAGATAGGCCATTATTTACAGCATTATTAAGCAGTTTGGTTGCTGCAAATATAGTATGGCCTTTATTACTGTATGTAGAAGGTGGTATTAATAGTGTACAGAAGTTTTACCAGAACGCTTTGATTAATAACGCAGGGTTATCACTACTTATAGGCTCGAGTATACTTGCACTATCAGTGATATTCCTTGGAGTACATTACTACAGAAAAACAAATTGCACAAATCTTGTATATTGTGAGGAAAGAATTGAACCAGAAAAAGTTAATGGAAAGTTCATTGAGGAAATAAAGGAAGCAAGGACAAAAGTGCTTGAAGAAAACCATAGTAAAGATGCCAAATGCAGCAGTTTAACGCTAGAGCAAGTAGTGGTTGAATCTCATAACTACAAAGATGTAATTTATAGTATTAGTTGAAAATAGCCAAATTTCACTATGTAAAAAGAAAGCAGCTATAAACCGGAGTACTTCGCTCTATATTAGTAAAATATCTCTAAGACGCTGGCAAGTATAAACAGGTAGGGAATTGCTGATACTGGCAAAACCTTTTCAGAGACTCAAGAAGAAAACTCGTAAAAAATAGGCAAAAAAAAAGTGAAAATCACGCAAACAGAATGGGCAAGAGAGATAGGAGTATCAAAGCAATACGTCTGTTATTTAGTAAAAAAAGGAATAGTTAAGTTGGAGGATGGTTTGATCAATAGAGAACAAGCAAATGAAGCAGTAGCAGCAATAAGAGATCCAAGTCAGCCACTTAGGAGGAAAAATCCAGAAAACGAAAATACAAATAACCTTTCTACAATGTTGCTAAAAACTAGAATAAAAAATGAAATGGAACGAGGTAAACTTCTTGAGGCAAAAGCTAGGGCTGAGATAGGAGAACTTGTAGCAGTAGAGGAAGTAAAGCGCGAAGCATTTAATGTAGCAAGAGTTATACGTAATAATTTGCTTAATATTCCGAATAGAGTTTCAGCATTGCTTGCATCACTGAGTGACACTGAAAAGATTCATGGAACATTGACTGAGGAAATTACAAACTCACTTGAAGAGTTATCTAATATTAAATTTTAAATAATGGCTGATAACTTAAGTCTGGAGTTAATAAAATGCCTCATTAATCAACCTGGATTAGATGTTAATGTCAGAGGATTAAATGGAAAAACCCCACTACATTGCGCTATAGAGTTTGATGAATTAAGTATGGTGGATCTGCTACTCACAAAAAAGAATATCAATCCTTTTGTAGAAGATAATGATGGTAAAACATCTCTTGATTACGCCAAAGAAGGGAAAAAAGCAGAGATATTACAAGCGCTAATTAATAACAAATACGGGTCAGAACAAGATAGTTTACTTCATTTAGCTGCAATGATAGGTGAAATTAATGCAGTGAGATATTTGATCAGAAAAGGTATTGACGTTAATGCACGAAATGCTTTGCATCATACGCCATTACATCTAGCGGCAGGCATAGGACATGCAGAAGTTGTAAAGATTTTGATAAGAGAAGGAAACGCTGAAATAGATGTCTTTGATGTGCGAAATCAGACACCAATGCACTATGCAGTTAATAATAAAAAGTTGGAGATAGTAAAGTTACTGCTGAAGCTTGGAGCAGATGTAAATAGCGCGCGCATGGGACAAAACTCAATGAAATTGTCACCTATTCATATAGCTGTAAGTAATACTAATTACGATGAAAGAGATTTGTGTTTGGATATCCTCAAATGCTTAATAAGGGAGCCTAATGCTCAAGTCAATTTGCAAGACTACGAAAATAAAACACCACTACACTATGCTGAAAGACTTAAAACAATAGAAGTTTTACTAACGCGAGAAGATATAGACCCTCTGGTAAAAGACGATAGCGGTAAAACACCATTTGATTACGCTAAACCTGAGATAAAGAAGGCTTTGATGAGTAATAAATACGGTTCTGAAAAGAATAGTCTACTCCATTTAGCTGCACAAAGAGGAGAAATTGAGCTTGTAGAGTCTATCTTAAAAGAAGAAATTGATATTGATATTTCAAATAATAAGAGTCTATCACCGATTTACCTTGCTGCAGAAAAAGGGCATTTACATGTAGTAAAGTTATTGCTGAAAAAAGGAGCAAATTATACACCTGTTCTGCACTTAGCAATCAAGTTAAATAATTTAGAATTGCTAAAAACTTTATTTAAAGAAAAGAGCATCAAATTACCAGACGAGATAGGCAGATCTGTACCAATTTATTATAGGTGTATAGAGCATAGAGATGCAAAAGTGAGAAAATACAATAGTGTGATCTGTGTTTTTACCTCAGTAAGTGCAGTAGCAATAGCGGTATGTATAGGGTTAACAGCAACAACAATAAGCAGTGTGATCATTTTTGCAACAATAACAGGGATATTTGCTCTTGCTGTAGCAATAATGGTAAGCGAGATGAGCAAAAGATATATAGAAAACGAATTTCAGAAAAAGATGTTTATGGAATTGGAGGAGTGTGGAGGAATAAACTCTACTGTTAACAATATTGAGATAGAACCAATTATGAGTAGATGCAGACAATGATATACGCTAGAGCTTTTTCTGAAGGTTTAAAACCAGATTCGTCGCTTAAAGTATCAGAGTGGGCGAATGAGTATCGAGTTTTAGCGCCAACTGCAGCATCAGAGCCAGGTAAATGGAGAACAGAGAGAACTCCTTATTTAAAAGAAATCATGGATTCACTATCTCCGTCCTCACCAGCAGAAAAAGTAGTATTCATGAAAGGAGCGCAGATTGGAGGAACAGAAGCTGGTAACAATTGGATTGGCTACATCATAGATCAGACTCCTGGTCCAATGTTAGTAGTGCAGCCAACAGTTGAAATGGGAAAACGTTGGTCAAAAGGAAGATTTGCTCCATTGATAGAGAGTACGCCATGTTTAAAAAGTAAAGTAAAAGACCCAAGATCAAGAGATTCAGGGAATACTGTACAAAGTAAGGAATTTCCAGGTGGAATAGTAGTAATAACCGGAGCAAATAGCAGTGTAGCACTGAGATCTATGCCAGTAAAATATCTCTTTCTTGATGAAATAGATGCCTACCCAGGAGATTCAGGAGGAGAAGGAGATCCAGTTTTACTCAGCATAGCCCGAACTAATACATTTGCACGACGAAAGATTTTTTTAGTATCAACACCAACGATTCATGGAATAAGCAGAATTGAGAAAGAATTTGAAGCAACAGATAAGAGATATTTTTTTGTTCCCTGTCCGTATTGTAATTACTATCAAGTTCTAAAATGGTCACAAATAAAATGGGAAGATAAAAATCCAAGTACAGCACACTATATATGTATAGAATGTGGTAAAAAGATAGAAAATCATCAAAAGACAGAGATGCTTGAACGTGGAGAATGGAGAGCTACAAATCCAATGAAAGGTGAGAAAAAAGGATTTCATCTTTCAAGTCTTTATAGCCCAGTTGGCTGGTATAGCTGGCAACAAGCAGTAGAGGATTTTCTGCATGCAAAGGAAAGTGAACAATTACTGAAAGTTTGGATAAATACTACGCTTGGAGAAACTTGGGTAGATAAAGGAGAAGTACCAGACTGGAAGCAATTATTTAACAGAAGAGAATTTTTTCAGATTGGCACAGTACCAAAAGGTGAAGTAGTTCTCACAGCAGGAGTAGATGTCCAAAAAGATCGTCTAGAGGTAGAAGTTGTAGCATGGGGAAGAAGCCGCGAAAGTTGGTCAATAGACTATCGAGTATTTGAAGGAGATACAGGAGGAGGAGAAGTATGGGGAAAACTTTCGGAGCTTCTGAGTCATCATTTTATCGGTAAAAATGGGCTTGAATATATGATAAGCATGATGGCGGTAGATGCTGGATATGCAACGCAAGAAGTATACAACTGGGTAAGAGGTTATCAAGGATCTGGAAGAGTAATGGCAGTTAAAGGTGTAAATAAAGCACTAGTACCACTTAGCAGCCCAAGTAGAGTAGATATAACAGTTGGTGGTCAAAAGCTAAAGAGAGGAATAAAGCTCTGGCCAGTGGGAGTATCGATATTAAAGTCAGAGCTTTTTCAATTACTTAATATTTTGAAAGAAGAAGAGGGAAAAGCTCTACCTGGATATTGTCATTTTCCGGAGTATGCACCTGAATATTTTAAGCAGCTAACGGCAGAGCAATTAGTCAGCAAGGTAGTAAAAGGATACACCAAACAGGAGTGGCAAAAGGTAAGAGAAAGAAATGAAGTATTAGACTGTAGGATTTATGCAAGAGCAGCATCGATAGCACTGGGAATAGACAGATGGCCAGAGAGTGAGTGGAATAGTTTGAGTGGAAAAATGGAAAGTAAAAAGCCTAAAAAAGTGAGACAAAGTAAATGGTTGAATGAGAAGTAAATGTACAATCAGGAATATTTAAGTCAAGTCGAAGAAGCGATAAAAAAACTGCAAAGCGGAGAGCGAGTAGTATCAATTGCATATGGTGACCATGTGGTGAGATATGCTGAAGTTCAGATAAATGACCTGCTGAATCTACGGCAACGTATTAAGGCTGAACTGAAAGTTGCAGGTGTGAGACCGAAGAGAAGAATTGTGATTGCGACAAGTAAGGGAATTGACAAAATTGTGTAAAAATGTTATAGTTTAAAATTGGTATTTTCTAGTTAAAATATGGATCAAAGTCAAGAAAGGCTTAATGTTAATGTAAATTTTGAGGGGGAATTTGCTCACTACCTTATAGAAATGGCAAAAGTTCAAAATAGAACTATAGAAGAGGTTGTAAAGGACCTAGTGGAAGAAGAAATTGAAGCAAGTAAATTATCTGAAGAAGATGAAGTAGATATAAAGTTGGCTAAGCTTTCTCTTGAGCGTGATGCTAGAGGTGATGAAGAAATTAGAAGTGAGGATGTAGATTGGAATAGAATATTATCTGCAAAAACAGTCTAAAGGTGGAGATACAAGCTGAGATACGATATTATCTATTCAAAAAAAAGTTCTTGAGGAAGACTTTCTTGCATTACCACCAACGATAAGATCTAGAGTGAGAAGAGCTATAGATAGTCGTCTTGCAACCAACCCTAAAGCAATAGGTAAAGCATTACCGCATGAATTCAAAGGGTATTTTAGGATACGAGTAAGTGATTATCGTGTAATTTATAGGATAAATTACTCAAAACACACAGTAACTATTACTGCAATGGGACATCGGAAGGACATTTATGAACGCAGCCCAGAATAAGCGTTGGTATTTGTGCAAGAGCCTCATGCATAATTTATAAAGTGTTAACAGCCAGACTCTCCAGCAGCTTGCTGTAATTTTTTAATGTCAAATTGCGCAACAAACTGCTGCATAATCAAAGAGGCAAAATGCTATTAAAATCGTTCAAACAACTATTTAGTAAGCCAAAAATCAAAAGCTCAGCGTGGGATGCAGCAGGCTCAGGAAGAAGATTTTTTCACTTTCAACCAGAGTTAGGAAGTATAAACAATTTGCTGTCTCAAAGCCTTGAAACTTTACGTAGTAGATCACGTGATATGGTGAGAAAAAATCCATATGCAGCAAATATTATTGATACAATAGTAAGTAACTCTATTGGAACAGGAATAAAACCACAATCAAAAGCAAAGAATGCAGAATTTCGAAAGAAAGTGCAAGAATTATGGCTAAAATGGACAGATGAAGCAGATAGCTGTGGAATAAGTGATTTTTATGGATTACAAGCTCTGGTATGTAGGAGCATGATAGAAGGTGGAGAGTGTTTTGTACGCCTCCGACATCGTAAACTCGAAGATGGATTTTCTGTACCATTGCAACTTCAAGTATTGGAATCAGAGCATTTGGACAATAAGAGCAATCAAACACTAGCCAATGGTAATGTAATAAGAAACGGGATTGAGTTCAATAGACTTGGGCAAAGAGAAGCATATTACTTATTTAGAGAACACCCTGGTGAAAGTACGTTTGGAGAATCAGTGAGAGTACCAGCAAACGATGTTTTACATATATATAGACCACTAAGACCTGGGCAAATTAGAGGAGAGCCATGGCTTTCTAATATACTGCTGAAGCTTTATGAGCTTGATCAATATGATGATGCAGAGCTGGTGAGAAAGAAAACTGCAGCAATGTTTGCTGGATTTATTACAAGACTCGATCCAGAAGCAAATATCATGGGAGAAGGTGAAGCAAGTGAGCAAGGAGTAGCATTATCTGGCCTAGAACCTGGAACAATGCAGCTTTTAGACCCAGGAGAAGATATAAAAATTTCAGAGCCGTCTGATGTTGGAGGAAGTTATGAAGCATTCATGAGACAGCAACTGAGGGCAATAGCGATTGGTACAGGGATAACATATGAGCAGTTAACAGGAGATTTAACAGGCGTTAATTATTCATCAATCAGAGCTGGATTAATAGAGTTTCGTCGTAGATGTGCTATGCTGCAACACAACATTATGGTATTTCAATTTTGCAGACCAGTATGGAATAGATGGCTAGAATTAGCGTTAGTATCTGGAAAACTTTCTATAGCTAAAGATTTAACAAGTGAGTCATTGAAAGAAGTAAAATGGATACCACAAGGGTTTGATTGGGTTGATCCTTTAAAAGACCAGCAAGCACAACAAATGGCAGTAAGAAATGGCTTTAAAAGTCGATCAGAAGTAGTATCAGAAATGGGTTACTACGTAGAAGAAATTGATCAAGAAATAGCAGAAGATCAAAAGCGAGCAAATAGTCTCAATTTAATATTTGATTCTGATGTTGGGGGAAACAATGTTTCTAAGTAGACCATTAATGCTTGAAGCAAAAAGTTTTGAACTACTATCGCTTCATAGTCAAAAACAACCTATCTTTAAAAACGTAAAACACTATGTAAAGAACAATATAGAAAAGACAGCAATAATACCAATACATGGCATTTTAACTAAAAAAACAGAAGCTTTTGATGATTTTCTAGGTATGACATCGTACGAGAAGATACAAGAGGAAATAGAAGAAGCTTTAGAGGATGAAAAAGTGGAAATAATTCTTTTGGATATAGATAGTCCAGGAGGAGAGGTCAATGGAGTGTTTGACCTGGCTGATTTTATTTACGAATCAAGAGCAAAAAAGAGAATTGTGGCATTAGCAAATGATGATGCTTACTCTGCTGCATATGCTATAGCGTCAAGTGCTGAAAAGGTATTTGTGAGCAGAACTTCAGGAGTAGGAAGCATAGGGGTAATAGCAAGTCATATAGATCAAAGTGGATTTAATGAAAAATGTGGAATAAAATATACCACAGTATTTGCAGGAAGTAGAAAAAATGATTTAAATCCACATGAGCCAATGACGTCTGAAAGTCTGGAAAGCTTACAAGAGGAAGTAGACCGCCTATATGAGGTGTTTGTCCAGCTCATAGCACGAAACAGAAATCTTTCAACGGAAAAAATCAAATCAACAGAAGCAGGTCTATATTTTGGGGAGAAAGCAGTAGAAATAGGCCTTGCAGACGGAATGACAATTCTTTCATCTATTAATAAAACAGGAGTATTACTATGAATGAACAAACTACAAATGACCTAGAAACTGATAATTTAACTAAGTATCGTACTGAAGTTCTTGAATTAATACGTTTATGTAACTTATCACGAATGCCAGAGAAAATAGAAGAATTTATAGAGCAAGGCGTGAGTATTGAGCAAGCCAGGGAAGTTTTAATGGAATTACTTGCAGAGAGAACGAAAAAGACAGAGATACTGAGTGCAATACCGCAGAATTCAGGAGAAGATTTGATGATACAAGTAGCTAAAGCTAGAGCACAATCAAGTATTTAAGTTTTTTTATAACCGCCGCGTACAACAATTATAAACATGGCGGTAAAACTAAAGGGGAAAATAAATGAGGAAATTTTATGAGTTGTATAAGCGAACAAAATAATCTTGGTGACTTATTAAAGTATGAGGCATCAAGTCTATATTCAAGAGACCAAATAACGGTAGCCAAGGGACAAAATCTTAAACTTGGTACAGTTGTTGGTAGTGATAAGGATAACATGATTAAGATAATAAATCCAACTGCAACAGATGGTACACAAACAGCAATAGGTGCGATAGTAAGTGATGTAAATGCGACAGAAAATGCCAAAGCAGTAATCATTACACGTATAGCAATGCTAGCAGATCATGCAATTGTGTGGCCAACAGGTATCACTGAAGAGCAAAAAGCTGCAGCAATAAAGCAACTTGAAGGACGAGGGATCATTGTCCGCAAGGGAGTGTAACTTAAATTAATAAGGGGAAAAAGAATGCAAAATCCATTTACGAATACAGCATTTAGCATGACGGCACTAACAAATGCGATAAATATATTGCCGATAAATTATGGACGAGTTGAAAATTTAAATTTGTTTCCAAGTAGGTCAGTAAGATTTAGACATATTACGATAGAAGAACACAACGGAGTGTTAAGTTTACTACCAACGCAAGTACCCGGAGCACCAGCAACAGTAGGAAAAAGAGGAAAAAGAAAGGTAAGAACATTTACGATTCCGCACATTCCGCATGATGATGTAGTGCTGCCAGAAGAAGTACAAGGAATAAGGGCATTTGGATCAGAGAGTGAACTTAAAGCGCTTGCAGATGTAATAACTGATCATTTGCAGCTAATGAGAAACAAACATGCAATAACATTAGAGCATTTGCGAATGGGAGCGCTCAAAGGAATAATTTTAGATGCTGATGGGTCAGAATTATTAAATCTGTACAACGAATTTGAAATAACACCAAAAGTAGTAAATTTTGCCCTGGGAACAGCAACAACTGATGTAAAACGTAAGTGTCTGGAAGTATTGCGGCATATTGAAGACAACTTAAGTGGTGAATATATGACCGGGATTCATGCACTGGTAAGCCCTGAGTTTTTTGATGCACTCACTTCTCATGCTAAAGTAAAAGAAGCATATGAAAGATGGTAAGAAGGAGCAGCGCTAAGGAATGATATGAGGTCAGGGTTTACGTTCTGTGGCATAACATTTGAGGAGTACAGAGGACAAGCAACTGATCCTGAAGGAACCGTAAGAAGATTTATAGAAAGAGATACAGGACACTGTTTTCCACTTGGTACAGCAAGCACATTTACAACATATTTTGCACCAGCAGACTTTAATGAGACGGTAAATACTCTTGGACAGCCATTATATGCAAAACAAGAACCAAGAAGATTTGATAGAGGAACAGATTTACATACGCAGTCAAATCCATTGCCAATGTGCCATAGACCTGGCGTATTAGTAAAAGTCGCTATAGCATAACATACTGGTAGAGTAACTACAAGGTGGTGAGGCACAGAACGACTCTACCGATATGCGCTTTCTTAGCATGTAAAGGTTAGTATATCAAAAAGAAATATGCAAGAGAATATTAAGCGATTATTAGAAGATTGTTTTGCCCATTTAGGAGAAGTAGCTTTGTATAAATCAAAGGATAAGTCATACATGGTACAAGTATTAAAGCAACAGCCAGATAAATTATACGAGATTGGTGAAGGACAATTTGTGGAAGAAACTTTAGCGTTAGAAGTAAGTGCGTTTGATGTGTTAAAGCCAATAGTGGGAGATGTTTTTGTTATAGGTGATCGAAGATATAAAGTACACTCACCGCCACTTAGAGACAAGTCTGGAATAACGTGGAAAATAAAAGCGTCTGGGGTGTAAAATGTCTGTTCATATAGAAGTTGAGGTAATAGAAAGTGTAAATGCTAAAAGAAAAAAATAGAATTAGCAATAGTGAGAGCGTTAAACAGAACAGCACTATGGCTAAAATTGAAGACAGCAAAAGAAATTAGTGAGGAAAAGAAGATAAAATTAAGTTTGATAAGAAAGAGATTAAGAATTTTTAAGGCAAAAACTAGCAGATTAGAAGTGTTAATTAGAGCAAATCTCTACGACATTAGAGCATCGACAATTGGCAAAATACAAAAAACAAGAAGAGGATCGAAAGTAGGAAAGCATGAGTTTATAGGAGGATTTGCAGCAGTTATGCCAAAAGGAAATAGCGGTATTTTTAAACGTGAAGGAAGAGCAGCATTGCCAATAAAGGAAGTAAAACTACCGCTGGAACCAGAAGGCTCAAGAATAATAAAAGACCTTGTTAATTATGAGAGTGAGAGAGAGTTTGAGAAATACTTTAAGCATGAGCTAAACTATATTTTAAAGATATGACAAAGTTCTGGACAGATTTACATCAAACAATTTGCAGCACACTGAAGGAAGAAATACCGTCTATACAGACATGTGAAATTTATCCATCGATAAGAAAAGAATTATTAGCGCCAGCGGTGTTTGTAGAATTAGCAAGTTTAGAACCAGGTAAAGATGCAGGTACTGAGGAATTAGCCATGAAAGCAAGATTTGAAGCACGAATTGTGATTGATAGCACAATAGAAAATGCAGCTATTATTGTTAGATCATTAGCTAGCGAAGTTGCGAAAGTAGTAAATAAAAATACTTGGAATGTGAAAAATGTTTCACCAGGAGAATTTATATCTGCGGAAATTGACGGATTTAGACCAGAATTAGATGCATATTTAGTGTGGATGGTTGATTGGAGTCATCAGCTTCATTTAGGTAAATCAGTATGGGAAGAGGGGAAAATTAAGCCACATAAAATAGAAGTGGGAGAAATGCATGTTGGAAAATAATTTTGCCATTGCAGAGTTACAGAGAAAAGTAGCGAATATGATTCGTATAGGAGTTGTAAAAGAAATAGATTATGAAAAAGCAAAAGTAAGAGTGAAAATAGGAGAATTTTTAACAGATTGGTTGCCATGGATAACAAGCAAAGCAGGAAAAGATAGAGATTGGTCTCCGCCAGATATCGATGAACAAGTTGTGGTATTTTCTCCTCTTGGTGAACTATCATTAGGGGTGGTGTTAGCAGGAATATATCAGGAAAAATACCATGTACCAGAGAATAAAAAAGAAATAAATAGTGTAAAATTTCAAGATGGGACGAAGTTTACATATGATAAGGAAAAACATCATTTAGAGATTGAAGTAGTGGACAAAATAACACTGAAGGCTGGGGGATCAAGTATAGAAATGACAAAAAGTGGAATAAAACTGAAAGCAGAAAGGATCGACTTAAATTGAACAAAGGAATAGTGAGGTTAGGAGACTACTGTGGAGAAGCTATACCACATTTCTGCATTAGCGGAAGTAATAATGTTTTTGTAAACGGTAAGTCAATATGTAGACAAGGAGACAGTTTTAGTGAAGGAAAAGTAATGATTCAAGGATCAAAAACAGTGTTTGCAAATGGTCTTGGTATAGGAAGAGTAGAAGATATAGTTTCATGTGGGTTTAAAGTAATTAGAGGGAGTTCTGATGTTTTTACAGAGCCAGTATGAAGGGAATGAGCAAAGAAACAGGTAAAGAACTAGAGGGTTTAGAACACTTAAAGCAATCAATAATTGATATACTGACCACTCCTGTTAACAGTAGGATCATGAGAAGGGATTATGGGTCGAGATTATTTGAGTTGGTGGATAAGCCAATAAATAGAGATTTAACTTTGGAAATCTATGCAGCAACAGCAGAAGCACTGGAAAAATGGGAAAAGAGATTTAAGTTAGAAAAAGTAAAGATTGCTGAAGCTAAAGAAGGAAAAATGACTCTTGTGCTTGAAGGTATGTATCTTTCAGAAGGCAAATTCATAGGTATTAGTGGAATAGTTGTTTAGAAATGCAGACATCTAATATTATTAAAAAACTAAGCTATGAGGAAATCTTTTCCAGAATGAAGGAGGAGTTAGTGTGTAGAGATGAAACCTTTTCAGCGTTAGTAGAATCCGATCCAGCGATAAAGATTCTGGAGGTAGCAGCCTGGCGAGAACTTTTGCTCAGACAAAGGATGAACGAAGCAGTAAAGAGTAATTTACTGAAATTTGCAAGGGGAGAAGATCTTGATAATTTGGCTGAATTTTATGGAGTAGAGAGAGAAAAGAAGAAGAGGATGAAAGATTTAGAAAGAGGGTAAAAGCAAAAATAGCAGGTTGGTCAACAGGAGGAAGTAAGGAATATTATAAATATCATGCACTGTCAGCAGATAGTAGAGTAAAAGATGCACTAGTAGAATCACCTATACCAGGGAAAGTACAGATCTCGATTTTATCAACACAATTATCCACACTGCCAGAAGAGCTACTTGAAGTTGTAAGAAAGCAAGTTACTAGAGATGATATAAGGGTTTTAACAGATACAGTAACAGTGATAGGTTGCAATATTACGGAAATAGATATTCACAGCAGAATGAGTATAAGTCCTATAATATCAAAGGAGGAAATCAAGAAGCATTTTATTGAGAAGTTTGAAGCAAATAGAAGGCTGGGATGGAGTGTGACAAGATCATGGATAATAGCGAATCTATTTGTAGATGGTGTAGAAAATGTGGAATTAATCGAGCCAAAAGAAGATGTTGTAGTGCTAGGAAATGAATGTGCAAATTTGCGAAATTTAAAGATTGAGTTGAATTAATGTTACTGCCACCAAATGCAACAAAACAGGAAAAAGCGCTAGTAGATGCGATAGATTATAAAGTAGATCCAAGCTATATTAGAGGATTTAGATTTAGATTGGAAGAAGAAACATTGCCGTGGATAATAGAAGAATATGGTTTAGAAGAAATACTACGCTGGGTAAAAGATAGAAGAAAAGCAGTAGTAGAAGGAGTAAAATTTCAAAGACTGCGAGGAACACCTAAATCACTTAAAATAGCACTCAAGTGGGCAAATATAGAAGACATTACAATCATCGAAGAACCACCCGGTAAACACTTTTTTGAGTTGCAAGTAGGGATAAAAGAGGTAGCAAATGACTTCTTCGTAGATGCAGTAGTAGAGCTGGCAAAACTATCACTGCCTGTAAGATCCAGATTGATGAGGATTTTTAACGATAATTATAATGTGCAGAGATTTATATTGGATGAGAGTTTATTTGGAGATCTTCTTTCTGATTATTCAGGGGTAAAAATAGAAAAAGATGGACCAGTGTTATCATTTGGAAGAGTAAATTTTTCAGGTCTAGTGGTCCAGTTATTAGGATTATAGAAAACTATCTACGCGATCATTATGAACGAGCTTTAAGCAATGATATATATCGCCTAGATGTAGCAATCCTTGGAGAAACCGAGCCTCACACAAGGGATTATAAAGGCATCTATGAAAGAGATCATTTGTGGTACAACTTAAAAGCGCTATATCCGCTACCACAGAGCTTATTACCGGCAATTAAGTTTGCGAAAGCGCAAGTTATATTATCGGACAGTTGGAACTTAGGAGAAACAAATGCGTGCTTTCCGGTTGGTAGCATAGAAGAAGAAGGAAATAAATTTGTATTGGGAAACGATAAACTTTCAGGGCAACGTTGGAATTTAAAACACAAGCCAATTTTAGAAAGATTCAGCATTATACATGATTACAAAGTAGAAAATTACACCGATCAGAAGATCATAAGATACGGTTTAGCAGAACACAACGTTTACTATAAAAACAACTTAGATTCAGAGCAAAAAGACTCAATACACGAATTAGAAAAGCACATTTTAGTATTTTACCTTGGAGTACTGAAGTGGCACGAACATAGACATTTGCACAGAAGTTGGAAAAATAGTCAAGCAATATGTGTAATAAGTTAAATACTTATATTTAGATCCTCATATATTATATGAATAATAGGTTAAAATATATGAAATAAAAAGAAAAGGACTTGCTTTCTCATGCCAAAAAGGACATGACTTGAATAGCAGCAGGTAAATATAAGAAATTTATCTGGCGCTAGAAAAGCTAATTTTGTGAGGTATGAAATGAGTTTTAGCAAGAGTAAGTTTTTTAAAGAAGTATCAAGTAACGGGTTTAAAAACATTAATAAAAGAAATGAAGAAGGAGAGACGATCTTGCATCAAGCAGTAGAAATCTCCGATTACAAAACAGTGAGGTTCTTAATAAAGAAAGGAGCAGAGGTTAATGCAAGAGACAAAAATGGTTATACACCTCTGCACTGTGCAGTATTCGCAAAAAGTTTAGAAAATGTAAAAGTGCTGCTAAGAGAAGGAGCAGAAGTAAACGCCACTCAATACATTAGCGGATGTACGCCACTGCACTCTGCATGCAAGATAGCAGCGAAAGTTGAAATAATAAAAGAGCTAGTAAAAGCAGGAGCTGAGGTTAATCAACTTAATAAATATGGTGCAACACCAATGTATTACATTTGGGAAAGTGAAAAGTATTCTCTGTGTGATAGCAAAGAGAGTGAAAAGGCGAGTAAATTTTTGAGAGAAAAAGGTGGAGTAACAAAAAGTAGAGAACTGACGTGCTATGGAATAGAGAGGCTAGTGGGAGAAATAGCAGACATGTTGAATGGGAGTTATTTACCAGAGTTAAAAATAATAGAGATAGAAGAAATAAGGAAGAGAGACAAATCGCTAATAAAGAAAGAATGTCAAAATTTAGCAAGCAAAATAATGAACCAAGTGAACGAAATGATAGATGAGGTAGCGAAAAGGAATGCTTAAAAGAGGGATTTAAATTTTAAGAAAAGGTGAGGTGGATTATGTTAAAGCTTGGCAAATTTAATAAGTCAGCAAAAGAATTATTAGAGAACTCATTTAAAAGTATTTATGCAAGAGACGAAAAGGAAAGAACAGCTCTGCATTATGCAGTAGAAGCAAAAACAGTGAAGTTATTAGTCGAAAAAGGAGCGAATGTGAATGCAGCAGATGCAAGAGGATATACAGCACTGCACCTAGCGGTAACGGAGAAACGTCTAGAAATCGTGAGGGAATTGATAAAATCAGGAGCAGATGTAAATGCTGAGGAATATGGAAATAAATGCATACCTCTACACCTTGCGTGCATGGTAGGTGAAAAA
The DNA here is from genome assembly GCF_947251825.1 of Wolbachia endosymbiont (group B) of Camptogramma bilineatum. Lineage (NCBI taxonomy): Bacteria > Pseudomonadati > Pseudomonadota > Alphaproteobacteria > Rickettsiales > Anaplasmataceae > Wolbachia > Wolbachia endosymbiont (group B) of Camptogramma bilineatum. The sequence continues at coordinate 859,221 of NZ_OX366391.1, read as the reverse complement.
GAAATAGTGGAGGAGCTAGTGAAAGCTGGAGGAGAAATAGAGCAAGCGGATAAATTTGGAATGACAGCGATGGATTATGCGAAAAATAGCAAAAAGATAACCGAGGTATTAAAGAAAGAAACAGACAGAATTGAAAAGTTATTTATGAAAGGCTAAAAATATGGAGGAAGAAATAGAAAAGAAAGTAATGAATTTAGAGAAAAAACCTTTGGGTGAACTGAGAAAAATATGGAAGAAGGTATATGGGGAAGAGGCGCCTAGATACTCAAAGAAATATCTGATACCGAGATTAGCTTATAGAATGCAGGAGGAAGCGTATGGAAAAATGTCAAGAAAAGGAGCAAAAAGACTAGAGTATCTAGCAGATCGACTAGAGAAGGGAAAAAGAATAAGTAGTGACAAACTTCCAGTAGCAGGAACAGAGCTAATATTAGAGAGAGGAGAAGAGATGCATGCGGTAATGGTAACAGATAAGGGTTTAATCTACAGAGAAGAATTTTTTACGTCATTGTCAGCAGTAGCCGGAAAAATAATGGGAATGAGTTACAATGGGCCGCTTCTATTTGGAATGAGAGATAAGGAGAAAGAATGCTGAAAGAGGTAAGATGTGCGATATATACTAGGAAGTCAAATGAAGATGGTCTAGAACAAAAATTTAATAGTCTTGATGCGCAACGTGTAGCATGTGAAAAATACATAAAGAGCAGAGAGAGTTGGGTAGCATTGGCAAAAAGGTACGATGATGGAGGTTTCTCAGGAAAGAATTTAGAAAGACCAGCGATAAAGGAGTTGTTTGAAGATGTAAAAAAAGGAGAAGTAGATTGTGTAGTAGTATATACGCTAGACAGGTTATCAAGGGAAACAAAAGATAGTATAGAAGTGACATCATTTTTTAGAAGGCATAGAGTAAATTTTATAGCAGTAACGCAGATATTTGATAATAATACGCCAATGGGAAAGTTTGTACAAACGGTATTGTCAGGAGCAGCACAGCTAGAAAGAGAAATGATCGTAGAAAGGGTAAAAAATAAAATAGCAACATCAAAGGAGCAGGGATTGTGGATGGGGGGAACTTTGCCGCTTGGATATGATGTAAAAGATAAAGAATTAATAATAAATGAAAAAGAAGCAAGGACAGTGAAGCATATATTTGAAAGATATTTGGAGCTAAAATCAATGGCAGAATTGGCAAGGGAGTTAAATAGAGAAGGTTATAGAACAAAATCAGATATCTTTAAAAAAGCAACGGTGAGAAGAATAATAACAAATCCGATATATATGGGAAAGATAAGACATTATGAGAAAGAGTATGAGGGAAAGCATGAAGCAATAATAAAAGAGGAAAAATGGCAAAAAGCGCAGGAATTGATAAAGAATCAACCATATAGAAAGGCGAAATACGAGGAAGCATTGCTAAAGGGAATAATTAAGTGCAAGAGCTGTAATGCAAATATGACGCTGACGTACGCAAAAAAAGAGAATAAAAGGTATAGATATTACGTATGCAATAATCATTTAAGGGGAAAAAGTTGTGAATCAGAAACCCGAAATGTAATAGCAGGAGAAGTAGAAAAAGAAGTAATGAAGAGAGCTGAGCGCCTGTATGAAAATTGGGAAGAAAAAGTGGAAGAGTGGAAAAATTTAAGCTTTGGAAAACAGAAAGAAGCAGTGAAAAAGTTAATAAAAGCAGTATTGGTGAGAGAGGATGGAATAGAGGTGTATTCTGAATCGGAGGAAAAATTTATATCAATAAAGAAGAAAGGAAATAAATGCACAGTAGTAGAGCCAGAGGGGAAAACAAACAATGCATTACTGAAAGCAGTGGTAAGAGCCCATCTGTGGAAACGGCAACTAGAAGAGAGAAAATACGAAAGTGTGAAAGAGCTGAGTGCCAAAATTAATATAGGTACAAGACGTATACAGCAAATTTTGAGATTGAACTATTTAGCACCAAAGATTAAAGAAGACATAGTAAATGGGAGGCAGCCAAGGAGTTTGAAGTTAGCTAACTTGAGGGAAATACCGATGCTGTGGAGTGAGCAATTGGAGAAATTCTACGGTCTTGATTTATAAAAGCAACAGAAAAGGGCCATGCCAAAAGATGTTGAGATTGATATAGAAAAGTAAATCAATGTTACAGAATCAATTATATGAAAATATCAATATAAACAATGAAGATTCTAGCATACTGGATGCAACAGTGGTAGAAAATGATCCAAAATCTATAAATTATAGAAGTTTATATTTAAATAATAATCTTTAACTTTTTTAGCAAATTAATCTACCTAGAAACTTCTCTCCTAGGATCAGAAGTCCTTCTTAACTCTTCACGTTCTGTCCATTTGTTGTTAGACTCGCTTATTACTTCAGGACGAATTAATCCACCAGATCTAGCAAAAACACCTCGGTCTATGGCTTCAATAACTGATAAACCTCCCAATAAGCAATTTTGCCCTATTTTTTCATAATTTTCTATTCCTTCATTGCAATCTTCTATTTCATCGAGTAGAAGTAGGCCTTCTTCACTCACCTCTACTTTTATCCAATTTTCATTTTTCTCATCAGGATATAACCTAACTTCTAATTCTCCTAAACTAGTATAGAAAGTTAATACTATACTGCTACCTTCTGTAAGATCTGTGTAATTCCTTATGCCATCTTCAATTTTAATTTCTACTTCACTTTTACCGATTTTTACTATATTTCTTCCACACTTTACATCTCCATCGGTTAGACCTAAATCCCTTACCCCATCTGTTATCTTTATAATGTCTATTTTACTATCTTTAGAATATTCTAAGTAAAAAACGGAGTTGTCTACTCTTGCATCTTTTAGCTCGCTATTGGTTGCACTTTTTGCGATTTCAATAAATTTATGAGAATTGCTAATATAATCTCTATAAGCTTTTTTTAGGTTAGTTTTATGCTCTTTAAATTCTGATGTCAGTGTGTTAGCATCAACTGTATTACCAAACACTGCCCCTTTTGATACTAATTGACATATTATACTACTAGCAACTTTAGGATTTTTTTCCAACTCACTGATTTTTTTCATCACATAATCGGTAAAAGTGTACTCATTACCTGAAAAGAAATCTTGTGAAAGAGAATAGTTTAATCGTACACCAGACTTTATAGCATCGTTTACAATCTTTTCAAGTTCAACCATGTTTTGAGCATAAAATACCTTATCAAAAAAAGACTTACGCAGCTCTTCCTTCTGCTGTAAAGTTAATTTAACAAGTAGAGTGCTGATCTGTTCTTTCTTTTTGCTAGGATAATCAATATTTACACGATAATCTAATGCTCCCATCTTTAGCAAGATCTTTTTTGCTTCTTTCATACCATCTTCATTGTCCCAACAATCATCAAGATGTGAAAACAATTCTGATTCACCTCTTGCGTTACGAATGTTCAGTACCACTTTTAAATCTAAGTCTCCTTCATGCTTACTTAAAAACTTCTTTAAATTTTTAGTGTAGTCTAAATCAAATCTATCTAAGTTATACAATTCTCTCATCAACTCTTTCTGTTTATCAGTTAAAAAGAACACTTCAATGTCGTAGCGATGATTATTAACTGCTATTTGTTGCGGAGTTCTTCCTTTTCTATCTACTATACTAGGGTTAGCACCTTTAGAGAGAAGAGAGTCTATGCTATATCCATACCCTATAGCAACAGCAAGGTGTAATGGTGTCTTTCCTGCATTATTCTTTATATTAGGATCTGAACCTGCATCTAAAAGTAGATCTATAGCACGATTTCCTAGGGGACAGACCTCATCAATCTTTGCTCCTGCAATCGCATGTAGTACTGTTGACTCAGATGTTCCTCTTTTGAGATTAAGAATTACTTTTAAATCTTTATTATTTTTATTATCATGTAAAAACTTCTTAAGAGATTCAGTATTATCAAATGAGCTATAGTAAGAAGTTAAACATTCTAGGGTTTTGAATAACTCTTCATTTAATTTCTTTTGATTTGGAGTGAGATCATACTCAAGAGCAGACCAAATACAAACCTGTTCTCTTAGTGCAAGTTTGCTATCTATTAAAGATGATGGTTCATTATAGTTTCTAACTGATGGTAAATCTCCTGAGTACCACATATCATTCATCAGTTCATTTAATAAATGCTCTTTAGATGATAAATGTTCTATAATGGATTCATATTCAAAATCAGATGGTTCTGGTTTGGATTTTGGTTTTAGTAGATTGATGATAGATTTTACTATCCCGTTAGATTCACCCATACTTACCCCTTAAGCTAATATATATAATATATTGTATGCGATATGTAACATTAAGTCAATAACCATAATCTTTTTACTACTTATGTCGTTAAGCTTTTGTTAAGTTTTTATGGTGAGTAACAATGGAGTATGTAGATAGGTTAAAAGTTGCTTATGACTCCAAATTTGAGCTAATTTTACTATAAATTAACATGGTTAAGACCTATATTTGATATCACTACTATAAGAGCATGATGGATTATGCTTTAAAGGAGTGCAAAAACTGCTGAAGCTTATACAGTAACCTGCGGAGCCACTTCAGCAGAATAAACAAACACATGCCAGTATTAGTAGAGAATTATTTATAAGTCAACTAACTTTTTCAAAAATATTTTAGCAAGAACATCAGTGTTGTGAAAAAAAGTTCAAAACCTTCCAGCCTTGGTAACTATTTACACAATACATACTTTTAGCTCTTAGCTATCTAAGGAATTCACTGGAGATTGATTACTATAAATGTAATTCATATTATGCTTAGTAATAAATGTATCGGAAAACGAACTTTTAACAGCACTCCATGTACTCGTATCAGGATCATTTTGTTTTCCTTCTATAACTTTGTCACAAAACTTCTCGACAGCATAACCTACTTAAGATGACTATTTCTTAAGACTAGATCACTGATTAACTGCTCGAGATAGACCTGCTTGTTGAACATAAGGTTGTTGGAGACTACCTGGCTGTTGACCAAAAGCAACCACAGAGCTATGTCTTACATCTACCTCTACAAACTCATTACCAATTTTTATAAGGGAACCTTCATCTGTTGCACCTTTATTAAAAACAGCATATATCAGTTTCACTTTGCCAGCATCAGTAATTACCTTATACGCTTCACCTTCTTTATATCTTTTTAACTGGTCCTTAGCATCTTTTTCTTTTTTATCCAATTCTCCTTTCTTAGCAAATTTTAGCTCTATTCCAACTGGGGGGTATTCTTTTTTTTTGATCAGTAGCATTTATAACCAACATAACATCCAACTTCTCTCCACCACCTATTTGAAATTCAGTAATAACTTTTATATTATCTTCTCCGTAGCTACTAAATAAACCATGCAATACAGCTTGAAATGTAGCCTCATTGCTTATTAATGATTTGAAAGGATGTAGTATATGAGAAATTTCTTCAAATAGTTTTTTGTAATCATCATATTTACCAGATTCTATAGCTTTGCTCAAAGCTGCTTTAAATTTTTTATTTTCCACAATTCGAGTAAAATTACCTTGTAAAATTTCTTTACCTCTTTTGTATTTGTCCAATGAGTCATACGTATTTACTGTAATTCCCTTATTCTTATTACAGTACTGATCAAATGGATTCTTATTACTAGGTGTACTGTATAAGTTACAGGTTATTTCTTGTATCTTTATGTCATTGACGTTTTGAATTCCCCTAATATTTTCAATAGGAATTCCTTTGTTATCTGGCACTCTCAATGCAAATTCATTTTTTTCATTTATGTTGAGTATAAGCACCTTCTTACCTAAAGTTAGCACTATAGTTGTAACACAATCCTCAATACTTTCTTTTGCTGCTTCTGGGCGTTTCTGTGATCCAGTAACCATTTTATCATTTTGATCATAAATAAAAATATGTTTACCTAACTTTTCACGCTTAATAATATTAGAAATAAGTACTAGCTGACCTAAGATCATTCTGCTGACATAATTAATATTATCACTTCCACCATTGCTCCAAACAATTCCATAGTAAAGATACTCTAGCTGTGTTCTTATCACCTCAGCATTCGCTGCTTCAGTGCCAAGTAACTTTTCTATTACAGAATTACCTTTTCTGTTCAAGAATTGCTGTGCAAAAAGTAAATATTTAGGATGGTGGTTCATTTCAAAATTTAACCCTACACAAACTGCTTTATTAGCTGTAGTAACCATTCTAATGGAGTTGAAAAAGTAGCCTTTAACATAATCTTGCGCTTGCTCTATTGCTTTTTGTGCTGTACTCTTTTCATCTGTTTTTGCTTTAAGCTCAATAATCATGGGAATAGAGCTTAGCGACTTATCAGAACCACGTACAAGTAAAATAATGTCTGCATAACCTTTTCCAGCAAATAATTCGAGATAAAGTTTTAGGTGAAAACGATATTTAAAATTCATTAAGAATCCCGCTAAAAAGCCATGGTAACTTGATTCTTTCCTTCAAATTGTTTTTTAACTCCTTTATCACCTTTATATTCATTGTAGACATCAGTAATATATTTCAGCACTTTTTCAGTTGTATTCATGACCTGCTCATGGCTTTTATTTGCTAACCCTCCAATTAAATCTTTTAAGTTTTCTTTTTTGCTTTTTATTAAAGTAAATTTTTTTGCCTGTTCTGAATCATAAGGACCTACTTTGGGATTTTCCGTCACGTCACAAGCAACCTTTCTTTCCTTTTTAATTGTTATACTATATATAGTTTCTCTGAGATTTTCATATCTTGAATGTATATTTGCCAATTCTTCTGGATCAAATTTTGGTTTATGATTCTTTTTATCGGATACTGCAATATAGATTAATTTTTCACTTATTGCCTTAGAATCTTCAGTTAATACAGCTAGCTTTAAAGTACCATGATCATCAAAACGAAAGTGAATTTCCTTAACCTTAACATCTTCAAAGTCAGCAAGATCTGAATCCAACAAAGTGGCAAAAGCGCCAAAGAAGAAACTAGGGAAAAAGCCTTCCTTTCCAACTGAGTGTAAGAAAGAAGGAGACTGATCAATAAATGACTGAAACCTTTTTTGAAAATCTAAAAACTCTTCCCTTGATGTATTTTCTATCAATAGAAGCTGCACCAATTCAAGTGGCTTTGTAATATTTGGCATATAATCTCCTATTTGCTATGGCTTGAAGATTTTACGTTATACGGGGTATCAGTCAGGCTAAAACTTGATTGTGGTAAACCAGATGGTTCACCAGCCCCATCATTACCTTGAACAACTGGATCCTCTTTTTTGTGCTTAAAGGACTTATCTAGTTCAGAAAAGAGCTGTTCTATCAGCTGTTGATCTTGAGTAAATTGCTCTTCACCAATTCCATGCACTGCACTCATTCTATTTATTAAAGAATCCTGCATTTCTTTAACTTGTGTATGTTCAACACACTCCAATATTCCTGATATTTCCTTCTTTCTATTTTCATTACTTGGACTTTCCTTTCTTAATTCTGCTATTAAATTCGTTACCATTACAATAAAAGAGTAGTCCTTAAATACAGACTTTCTACACTCTTCAAAATTTTTATGTTTCCAAGCATACATAATAGTTTCTCTAGTTTGCTCAGCTAAATCTGAATTTAGAAGCATCTTTTTTGATAATGATGATAGGATAACCCCATACTGCTCGAACGAAAGACCATTAGATTCAAGTAAGTTAAATAAATTCTTAAAAGAGTCAAAGCAGTATTCATCGATCAGTTCACTTAATACTGCATAATAAGTATTTTCCTTATAATCTCTATTTAGTAATTTTTTCTTTTGTTCATCATCCATTTTAGACAGGCAAAACTCTATGGTTTCTACTTCTTTGTAACCCTTTACTGCAGATAAAGCTGCTTCAATTAACAAATTATTTTTATCTTGACTAGAAATACTGGAATCATTGTGCAATTTATTATAGAAGAACTCTATACCTTCTTCCCAGTTTTTATTAGAATTTATCTGTATGGATTTTTGCAAACCTTCAACTGATTTATATTCGTTTAGTTTTCCAATCTGCTTATCAATAAGAAAAGACCAGAAAGCTTCTATAGGGCTAGTTTCTTCGATATTTTCCAATAATTCTCTTCTCAGATCATCATCAGATCCATCCTCTTCAAAGGCACTTCTCTTAAATCTCATAAATACTTGTTCAAACAATCCAGGAATCTTATCTTCTAGACAATATTTACATGCCAAGTAATATCTATCTGCAAGATCAAGCGGATTTTCTTTTCCATTTTTATTTTTTTCTTCAGTTAGCCTTTCACCAACAGCTTTATTTTTTAATTTTATTCCATCCCAACAAGAATTATCAGAGAATATATCAGAGAAAAATTTTAATTTTCCCTCATCGAAATCTTCAATTAATTGAATATAAACCCTTAGCCATCTTTCTACTCTAAGGTGTTTTCTCGCTTTAACTTGATTATCGTCGCCTTTAATAGCACCTTTTAATATATCAAGTATTTTATTGTAATTGTGATCCAAACCAGATTCCATACCCGCAACTCCATTTTGTATTTTAATATAAACTTTAGTCTAGTAAATTATCGTTGCCAAGCCAATCTTTTTCTCCAAACCTTACCACTGCACAAGAGGAAATTTCTTGAGAGCCAAGTATGATATTTTCATTCTAATAATTAATTGTAAAACACTTTTACTTACGGAAAAATAGACCTTGCTGTAACTAAAGAAATTCCTATTTTAGTGCCACAAAAATTTGAATTATTGACTCTTCCTAAGATTGCAAAAAGGGTCGTATATTTGTGAGAACAAGCCGCGTAAAAATAAGGTTATAAAAATAGAAGATTTAAATTATTTTAATAAGCTTAGGTAAAACAGTTCGTATGTAGATATGGATCAAATGGGCTAATATGGCTAGTTTTAGCGTATAATGAAATCACTATATTAAAAAGTTCGTATGTATTGAGTGGTAGATCAACGCATCCCAAGAAAAACAGTTCTCACGCTTCTTGGTTTTGAAGGCTAGAAATGGACATATTACTTAAGTTTTTAACATTATATGCTGCTAAATTAGTAGCAATTTATCTTAAGAGTTCTGAACAGACAAAATCTTTGAAACCAAAAAGAAACTTCTTTCTAAAATAATTGCATATAGCTGTAACATCTGTAACGGTTAGTTTTTTATGAGAAAAAAGTTATTGTATGCTAAAAATATCCATGCTATAGATAATGTATTTTACATAATTTAGTAGCAACTTTGGAGGGTTTATGGAGGAATTGATAGAAAATTATTCGATGCTGTAGAGCAAGGCAATCTTGATAGAGTGCAAAGATGTCTTAATTAAGGAGCTAATGTATTGGCAAGGAACAGTCATCATACAATATTACATTCAGCAGTTAGTGGTAATAATGAAGAAGTAATAAAATTAGTTTTAAATAAAATCGAAGAAACGCAGAACCAGTATATTGATGCTAAGGATACAGAAGGTGATACGTCATTGATGTGGGCTGCTGAATATGGAAGAGTAAATGCAGCAGAGGTATTATTAGATCATGGTCCAAATACTGAAGTAAAAAATAATGATGGCATGACAGCATTACATTTGGTTGCCAGAGAGAATAACCTGGGAGTTGCAGAACTTCTAATTAATAAAGGAGCTGATGTGTATGCTGAAGATAAGGATGGTAAAAAAACAATTGACCTTGCCAGAGAGAGAAATCATTCAAGTGTTGAGAAATTACTTTATGAAAATGATTATTCTTTAAATGAAGTTGCTACATATGCGGGAGAGGTGGCAGTAGGAACAGCAGAAGTTGCGGGAACGGTGGCATTAGTAACGGCAGCAGGAGTAGCAGGGCTTGCGATAGACGCGGCAGTAGCTGTGGGAGAGGTGGCAGTAGGAGCAGTGCAAGCTGTGGCAGATGCTGCAACAACAGAACCATCTGAATATGATGTAGAGCGACGGAGAAGATTAGAAACAGCAGCGGGAGGAGCACAACCTGGATCCCTTCACTACTACCAAAGAACAGAACACGTGAGAAGGGAGTACGGTTACGATGACGATTCTGGATGTTCAATACAGTCTTATCAGAAACAACAGAAAGCCTATTTACATTTATCACAATTTGTATCACATAATTTACAAAATGCATCGATTGAGCTGGTAAAACAAGGTCTTTATTTGCCTTCTTTTGAAGCAAGGAATGTGAAAATTAATGGTAAGTGTACTGCAATTACACGTGGCTTATCTCAAGCTTTACTTTTACAGAGTAGCAAGTCATTTTTGAGTAATTTAAAAACTTCAGCCAAAATTTATGAGCGTGTAGCACAGGGTAAGCAGATATCTAAAAGAGAAGAAAGAGAAGTTTTTGCTTTTAGTAATTTACTTGACAGTTTTGAACAACAGCTAGATTCTGCTAGAAATAGTCTACCTTTAAGCTTGATTCACACTAAGTGCTACAAAACACTGAGTGATTTATCAAATTATATAGCTGGTGATTTTGCTATTCATTTAGTAACAAGTAATCATGTAGTTGCCGTTTATAGAACAGGGGATAACTATGCTTATTTTGATAGTAATACGGCGTTTGTTTCTGGGTTAGAAAGCATCGATCAGCTGATAGAAGTTGTAAAAAAAGGTACTGACTATGAAATGGGAGAAAAAGGCTTTCTTGTTGAACACTTTGATATTGAGCGAGCTAATAAGCTATTATCGAATGGAGATAGACAAGTTCTGACAAAAGAAATAAAAACAGAGCATCAACTTCTAGCAGAGCAGGATAAGGAGTTTGGTCTTATTAAGATTAATGATCGAGAATTATCTAGAGTACAGCTATATGACTTTGGAACTAAAATTCATGTAGAAGGCGGCGTACCTTTACTTATCAATGCCGATATGAATTCAAGTAGCAAAAAATTCCAAGATCATCTGAATAAAAAAGAAGTGAGCATGACAGCTAGAGAATATCTTGGCAACCTTAAAAACAGCAAGAATGTAGAAGAAGTAGTACAAGCAACAAAAGTAATTCCTTTCATAGGTTCAAAACGTGAAATTGAAGAAGCGGAGTGGACACGTAATTTCAAGTTCTCTTTAGTTTTCACTAACAATAATCAACAGAAAAGTCAATTTTCAGAAGCTACTGGCGAAATAAACGGTAAACCTGAATCTTATTTGAGTGATATAAGGATAAGTAACCAATTAGAAAAAAACATTAGCTTCTAGACTAATCTGCAAAAGTTTGGATAATCAGTCTTAGTGGATTTTCACTTAGCCTTATCTTCTTGTACACACATTCTTCCTTTATTTCTTCCATTTTAGTACTGGGTTTAAATATCTCATATGTGATACGACCAGCTGCAAGTGCTGCTACTGTAACTATGGCCGCTGCGCCTATTATGCGTGGTGCATCAGGTGTAATATTACCAGTTGTGAAAAGTGTTATTGCTGCTACAGCCCCTAGTAACAGTGTTGAATAACGAACAAAGAGATCTTTATTGTATGCTTGTTTTAACTTCATTGAGTACCCAGGAGGCTCATCGGTTCCACTTGCTCCCTCTTCCTTAGCATGCTCCAACCTATTTACGTAGCGATCTACCGGAGTTTCACCATTATCACCTATTGCCCAAGGATCTGCACCATGTTCTACCATAATGAGTGTTGACGCCGCATCAAGCATGAATGCCATATAATGTAAAGGAGTAAACCCCTCACCATTTTTTATATTAACTTTTGCTCCTCTTTCTATTAGAAGCTTTAGTGTATCTATACCAGATACTTTATGTAAAGGAGTACTTCCTTGTGCATTTTGAGCATTGACAATTGCACCATTGTCTATAAGAAACTCTGCTACCTCTTTATTACCCGCATTGGCTTTGTTGCATCACTATCTATGAAAGGCTAACTATACAAGCAGCTTATTGAAAATCTTATTTTTTGCAATCAATCTGATCAAATTTAAGAATAGTAATTTATTGTTTGTACTAGTAAATTTAATTCTACTTAAAATAGCTAAAGCATTGAAATTCTTGAATTCTAGCTAGATTAGTGAATGATAGTAAAACTTCTTTTACTTAAATTTAGATATTTACTGACTGTCCTTACTATAAATGCTAGAATAATAAGCTATTGATATTCTACATTTTTTATCTTTTATCCATCGTAGATAGCGATGCAACAAAGCCACCCGCATTCGCAGCATAGTGTAAAGGAGTAGAGCCCGTAGAATAAGGAGGGTCACTTTTACTTTTTGCATTAACATTTGCTCCGTTTGCTACTAATAACCTAGCTATCCTTATATCTCCTGCATAATGTAGAGGAGTATTCTCATTTTTATCACCTGCATTAATACCCGCCCCTTTTTCTATAAGTAGCCTTATTATTTCTGCATTTCCTTTTGCAACAGCAAGATGTAAAGGAGTCTCTCCGCTCGGTCCAGTTTTTGCATTAATATCTGCTCCGTTTTCGAACAAAAATTGTACCATTTCTTGGCGTCCATCTTCAACGGCTTCATGTAAAGGGGTATATCTGCGCCAATTGTGTATATTAATGTCTGCTTTCCTATCCTTTAGGCACTTTATTACATTGAAATAGTTACATTTAGCAGCTAAGTGAAGTAATTTACCACCTTCCTTAAAACCATGGTCTAACGAGAACCCACTTTCTTGCCATGATTCGTATTCTTTTTTACATAGCTTATATTCATGCTTGTGAGTATCCCACTTTGGGTACAATTCATTCATTTTCCCTTCAAACTCTTGTTTTATTTTTTCAACTATATTACTTGAGTTTAAATTTTGGTTATTATTTAGTATTTCTAATATTTCGTGTAGTAGACCCATAGTATTCCCCTTAAATCTTGTGATTAAATAATATATTATGACTACCCTGTAGAATAGAGTCAACTAAGAAGCATTTGAGGCAAAACTTCTTAACAATTTATGTTAAAAAAAAGCTTGCGTGCTATAATTACATCAATATAATTAATGTCGATTGTCAAAAGTGAGGTGTTCTATGCAAGCTGCAGAACAAAAAACAGAACGACCAATTTTATCAAGAGAATTAAGAGTAGATAAGAAGTTGGAGTTAAGTATTGAAAAGGTTTAAAAATATAGTAAATTAAACAGTAAAGATAAATTGAAAAAAGCAATAACTGATTTAATAAAACCAGTTGATGTTGAAAACTTGAAAGACAAACTTGATGCGTTAAAAGAGCCAATTTCTTATCCAAATAACTACGTCTTAGCATCACTTGCAAATAGAATTTACAAAGGCGAGAAGAGAAATAGCACAGGCCAATATTCACACGGAGAAGCAGTACCTGGATTAGGCAATTGGCAGCTGCTAACTGTTGCAGAAAGGTCTGGTGGACTCTTTAAAACCATTTTAAATGCCTCCCGTCAATGCAACAACTCAAGGTGCTACGAGTGGTTATTTTGGTGCAGCATATTGGAACCCAGATACTCAACAAGTTATCATTGTCCATAGTGGCACTAAAAATTTTGGTGGTGATACTGCAGATCTTAACGGTGTTTTATTAAATCAACATGTTTATCAAATTGACTCTGCAGTTACATTTACTGACAAGATCATCAGTGTTCTTAAAGAAATTAACGAGAAAAAAGGATCAAATATACAACTGTTTATCACAGGGCACTCGTTAGGTGCGTGGCTTGCACCAATTACTGCTTTTTCTGCAAAGTATCTTGTAAAAGAGGGTGATTATTTTGTTGCAAGTACTGATTTTGAAAAAACTGCTTATCATGCAAGCGCGGTAATTTTTGATCCACCAGGATGCGAAGAGATGTTAAGGCGTATTCAAAGCAGACTTATGGATCGCTATAGTCCTTCTCGTATAAATTCCCTGGATATCACTACCTACCTATCTGCACCAAATTTAATAAACGCTTGTAATCCTCAGGTAGGGGAAGTATACAAGCTGTTTGTGGATTTGTCTGGGAGGGAAAAGCAAGACTTGTTGAGTGACGTGAAAGATTGGTTTGATATAAATATAAATTATACTCGCTTTACACGTAGCATAGAGAAAATCAAAGGAATGTTTGACCCAAAAACTGGCGAAGTTCTAAAAGATGAAAGTGGTCAATTGAGAATAAAAAAAGTACGGGATTGGCCATTGCTAATTTTAGGTGATGAAGAGGCAACAACTCGGAACAAAGCTTTTTTGCTTGCAAAGTGGGCTGTAAGGTTAGTAACGAATCCATTACCTATTGCATGATTATTAACAGATATAGGTGAGGGCACATACGCAGCAGGTTCGTTTATAAAATGGCATGTTGAATTTAAAGGAGAGCTTAACAATTTTTTTAAAGTTGGCAAACAAATCTAATGATTTTCACCTTAATGATGAAGATACACATTTGAAAACTGGTGGGCGTAAGATTCGCTACAGGACTGAATAGCTAAATGAAGATTATAAAAATGCCCACTGGGACGTTGTTAAGCTATTTATGGAGGATAATTAATGGTAGAGATAATTATTTCAGCCATCTTGATGGTCAACAGAAAGTAGAATTATTAGCGCCAGCGGTATTTGTAGAACTTAGCAGTCTTGAAAAAGGAAGTGATCCAGGTACAGGTGAACTAGCTCTGAGGGTAAGATTTGAGGCACGAATAGTGATTGATAGCACAATAGAAAATGCACCTATTATTGTTAGATCATTAGCTAGCGAAGTTGCAAAAGTAGTAAATAAAAATACTTGGAATGTGGAAAATGTTTCACCAGGAGAATTTATCTCTGCAGAAGTTGACGGATTTAGGCCAGAGCTTGATGCGTATTTAGTGTGGATGGTTGAATGGGTGCATACAATACACGTAGGGCGATCTATTTGGAAAGAAGGAAAATTTATGCCACACAAAATAGAAATCGGTGAAATAAATGTTAGAAAATAATTTTGCAATTTCGGAATTACAGAGGAAACTGGCAAATATTGTTCGTATAGGAGTTGTAAAAGAAATAGATTATGAAAAAGCAAAAGTAAGAGTGAAAATAGGAGATATTGTAACAGATTATCTGCCATGGATAACAAGTAAAGTAGGAAAAGATAGAGATTGGTCACCGCCAGATATAGATGAACAAGTTGTGGTATTTTCTCCTCTTGGTGAACTATCATTAGGAGTGGTGTTAGCAGGAATATATCAGGAAAAGTACCCTGCATCAGAGAATAAAAAAGAAATAAACAGTATAAAATTTCAAGATGGGGTGTGCCGTAGAGACACAAAGAATGATCAGAAATGAGCAAACTAAGTGCTTAAGCTGCACAATAGATGAGGGAAGGTCCCTCAAAGTCGGCTTGCAAGAGCAGGCTTTAAACAACCATAAGCTGCTTTGATAAAGAGTTAAGGTAGTGAGCGTTATGGAAAAGGCGCAAATACGTGTCATGTACGAAATAGAGAGGCGAATGAAAATGAACCACTGATGAAGTGTCGAAAGGGCTGAGACGACGTCAAAACCAGGAGCTCCCATCTCTCCTGGGATAGATCTACAAGGAACTTGCTTACTGGGTAGGTAGCGTCCGGCATATAGGTGGCGTGAAAACTATTATAGGCTATTGTGTAGAACTGCGGGAACCTGTCGTTTCGATGACAAGGGAGAAATCCAAGAAGCTAAACTTCAAGGATGAGAGTACCGATGCGAAGAACAGGGGCGGATCAGCTTGTAGTAGTGAAGAAGTTTCTGTAATGGAAAGGGAGCGAAGGAGCTGAGTTATTCAGTTTTAATTATGTATCAACCGAAAGGGAGGAGTTAATGAATAAAACAAAGTCTTTTGATATACCAAAGCAACTTATTTGGAGGGCTTATAAACAAGTATCGAAAAATAAAGGTGCGGCTGGTGTGGATGAGGTATCGATAACAAAGTTTGAAGAGAACCTGAAGGATAATCTGTACAAACTATGGAATCGGATGTCATCAGGAAGTTATTTTCCAGAGCCTGTAAAAGCTGTAGCAATACCGAAAGATACGGGAGGGGGACAAAGAATTTTAGGTGTTCCTTCAGTATTCGACAGGATAGGGCAAACGGCTGCTTCTATGTATCTTGAGCTGCTAGTAGAGCCAAAATTCCATGAAGATTCATATGGTTATAGACCAAATAAATCAGCACTGGATACGGTAGATACTGCAAGGAAAAGATGCTGGAGGTATGATTGGACGATAGATCTAGATATATCCGGGTTTTTCGACAATTTGGATCACGAGTTGGCATTGCAAGCTATCAAGAAGCATACAAACTGCAAATGGATCATACTGTATGTTGAAAGGTGGATGAAAGCCGCTATTCAGCTAGAAGATGGCAGTAAGGTAGTTAGGGAAAAGGGAGTTCCGCAAGGAGGTTCAGTTAGCCCAATCATTTCGAATATATTCATGCATCACGTATTTGATATATGGATGAAACAGAACTACCCTACAGTACCATTTGAGAGGTATGTAGATGATGCAATAGTGCACTGCAAGACGCAAAAACAGGCAGAACTTATGAGAGTAATGATCGAAGAAAGATTAGCCAAATATAAGCTAAAGTTACATCCTGATAAAACACAAATTGTGTATTGTAAGGATGGCAACAGGAAGAATATGTTTCCTACACAAAGCTTTGATTACCTAGGATATACTTTTAGACCTAGAAAAGCAAAGAGCAAGATAGGGAAATATTTCGTTGCATTTCTTCCAGCAATTAGCAATAAGGTTAAGAAAAAGATTACTACAACCATAAGGTCATGGAAAATACTACGAAAAACACACATAACATTAGAGGAGATATCAAAGAAAGTAAATCCAATAGTCAGAGGCTGGTATCAGTACTATGGCAGGTTTTACCAATCGGAGGTGTATAAACCTCTTAACAATGTAGAGCAACATCTAGAAAAGTGGACAAGAAAGAAATATCCGAAACTTGGAAAAAGACTAGCAAGGCAACTTCTAGGAAAAATAAAAGAAGAGAATCCAAAGACTTTCTACCACTGGACAGTAGGGTTAGGTCAAAAGGCTGAATAATGGAAGCTGTATAAATCGAGAGATTTACGTACAGTTTTGCGAGAGACTGGCTGGGGAAGTTCCGCCGGTCTACTCTCCAAGTCCGGTTTTGAAGTCGAGTGGGGAGAGGTGACTTTCTCCACTTAGATAACACAATAGCTGGTTTTGAGTTCTGGAAATGGTTATTTTATCTAAATTTTTAGTAGAATGTATTGCTAGGCTAAAGAGATATATAACTCTTTAGTCAAAAACTTAAATAAAATAGCCTGAAGATAAAATATTAAAAGACACATAAAAACTACTTGCATTGCCAATTGTATTGATTAGCATATAACAAAATTTAGGTTTTTATGTGAAATAGAGAGGGATTTTATGCAAGATATAAAGACTAACCCACAAGCAACTAGTTCAGATAGGGAAGAAAAATCTTTTCAGTTTAAAAAGAGAATAAGACGTCAATATAACCCTGATGATACTAATATTGCCAAGTTGTTTCTTATGATACGTGAACACAAAACGGGCAATCCTGCTCAAGTAGAAAATATTAATGATATAGATCTCAATGATGGTGGTAATACACCACTACATGTTGCTGTAAGCAAAGAACATCAAGACATTGTCGAACTTCTTTTGAATGTGTCTGGTATAGACCAAAACATTAAAAATAATCAAGGTAAAACTCCACTCGATATTGCTAAGCAATCCAATAAGGAAAAGATTATTGAAACTTTAGAAGAACATTTAACAGAATCTTCTAATCAAGCAGAAAGACTTTCTGCGCAAGGAAAGGAAGTGCATGAAAAGCTCAGAAAGTTTGTTGAAGATTTTGTTTTTATTTATGAACGCTCTTTATCAGAGTACTATGAGAGACTAGAAAATCAAATAGGAAAGCCAGGTAAATGGGCTGAGTTTGCTAATAAAATAATGGATATAGGAAAAAGTGGAACAGAAGACATAAAAATAAAGGCCTTTTCTCTTATTGGAATTAAAGTTCTTCAAGAAGCAATATTCAGCATTGGTAGTAGTTATAATAGAGCAGAGCTGGCTTTGTTGAATAGCGAGTAGAGATGGGAGAAAAAAAGGGAGAAAATCTAAAGAAAGTGGTTACTCTATTAAGAAATGAACATTTTGTAGAGTATATGCCACAGAAGATGAAAGTCAGTAATCATAAAGAGTATAATCAATTTTTAGAAAAAAGAGGAAATGTCTTTCATTTTATCGATGAAGCTATAGAAAACTGGTACGAAAGTTCAGAAAAAATTCCTGGAGATTTATAGCGATAAGGTTGTTATTGCAGTACATATAGTTGTGAATCTATTTAGAATAGGCTTAAGGCAAGCAGTTGGATTTATAAAAGGATATTTACAAAGTATAGTGAAGAATCTCCAAGTATTCACAAGCTTCTCGTCAAACTTAATTTGAAATTATGTGACCACAGAACAGATAAAAATGACATAGAGAATATTGAAATTGCTATAGATAGTACTGTAATCCATATTTATAGTAACAGTACTCAACATAACAAAGATAACGCCAAGATAAGGAAGTATAATGGTACAGATCAAATAAGAAAGCTACATGTTGCTTTGGACGAAAACAGCAAAAAGGCAATAGCAATTCGATATACTAATTTTCTTTCACATGATAGCATCTAAAATCCTAAAGGAAATGGGTGATATCTATAAGATTAAGTCTCTTTGTGCAGATGGAGCTTATAATACAATAAGTTTATATAAATTATGCAATAAATATAATTTGAAACCAATTATAAAGCCAAGAAAGAATGCAAAAATCTGTAACAATATAGACCACTTCTCGGAAAGAAATAACAACATTAATATAAGAAAAAGATGCAATCTAACTCAATGGAAAAGGCAGACAGGGTATGGAATACGGTCACGTATTGAGAGTTTTTTCTTTAGACTCAAAAAAACATTTGGATTTAGTTTTAAGAATAAATCTGAGATAAACCGCTCTTAAGAGATGCTCTTAAAATGCTACTTGATTAACAAATTTTCTGATATCGGTATGCCTATTTTCGAACTTATCTCATAAATCTCTTCCATCACTCCTCCTCATTCCTTGCCATTCAACAAAGCCACCCACCTTGAAAACTTCAGAAAAACTTACTTGTCGCTTTTAACCTGCTTAAATTTCCAAAACCAATCTATTTGGATCTTCTATGTAATTTTTGATTTTCACAAGGAAAGTAACTGCTCCTTTGCCATCAACTATTCTGTGATCGTAAGAGAGGGCAATGTACATCATAGGTCTGATTTCAATTGAGTTACTCACAGCAACTGGCCTGTTTTGTATAGTATGCATTCCAAGTATTCCAGATTGCGGAGGGTTGATTATTGGAGTAGAAAGAAGTGAACCGTATACACCACCGTTTGAGATAGTAAATGTTGCACCTTCCATTTCCGATACTTGCAGCTTACCTTCTCGTGCTTTTTTGCCAAGGGCAACTAAAGTTAGTTCAATTTCAGCGCATGACATTTGATCAGCATCGCGAATAATCGGTACAACAAGACCTTTATCAGTGCCAACAGCAACACCTATGTCATAGTAATTTTTATATACAATTTCATCACCTGAAATCTCAGCGTTAATCTCACGAATTTCTTTCAGTGCTTGCACTGCTGCCTTTATAAAAAACGACATGAAACCTAGTTTTATTCCGTATTTCTTTTCAAAAATTTCCTTATATTTTGCTCTTAGATCCATGACATTTTTCATGTCAATTTCATTGAACGTGGTCAGTATTGCAGCAGTATTTTGCGATGCTTTCAAACGAGCAGCAATGACTTGCCTTATTTTGCTCATTTTTACTCGTTCTTCTCTTCTCTCTCCACTTGCTACACTTTTTGGCGATTCATATTGTTTTACCGCAGGTTGTTCAGCTTTACTCATATGGTCTATCACATCTGCTTTGGTTACTCTGCCTCCCATGCCAGTTCCTTTTATACTTTCTGCACTGATTGCATTTTCTTCCATAATTTTACGAGCTGAAGGGGCATCTTTTTTATCAGCGCTTTCGCCTTTATCTTCTTTTTTCACTTCTTCTTTTACTTCTCCTACAGCAAGTTTTGCCAGTAATTGATCAGGGCTGATTACATCATCTTCTTTCACAAAAAATTCGGTTATTTGTCCTGAAGCTTCTGCAGTTAGTTCTAGCGCCGTTTTATCAGTTTCAATTTCAAAGATCAAGTCATCTACTTTTATTGCTTCACCGATATTTTTCTTTATTTTTACTATACCTTCCGTAACCGATTCACCACCAAGAGTTTTTGGTGCTCTGACTTCTATAATTTTGCTCATAAAACAACTTCTTTATAAAACTTTCTATAAATTTATACATGAAAAGAAACATAAATAAACTAATAAATTCATTAGGCCTTTTATCATAATGCTTGATTATTTCTTTTTATATATTTAAAATTAAAATACCAAGTAAATTGAAATAAGATTATGGATTTTGATAAAGCAGGCAATGCAGAAGATTTAGATAACGAAAAACTTCAACTGATATGTAAGGCTTATAACAGAAGATTACTATCAAGTCAAAGAGTTGTTGATGGCATCAATTCAATGAATTACAGTAAACTTAAAATCTTATGCAAGTATAATAATAAGTTTAGTTACAAAGGTATTGAAGAATTACTATCAGATAAAGAAATTGTTGATAACATCAACGATTACGATGATGAAATGTTTAGGTCTATGATAAATCATGCAACTTCGGAGCACAATATTCTAGAAATACTAAAAGGTGGAGAGGTTTGCAATACCAATAATGAATTTGAGAGTAGTGATAGTGAGGAAAATGAAGAAGATTATGGATATTATGATAATTCTGATTACGAGGAAGATGAAAAAAATGATCTGAATAACTTTGCTAAAGAAGCACTAGGAAATAAAGGAACTAATGAAAAACGTATTGATGATGGTCAGTCTCATAATATTAATCACGTAATATTTATATACATGACTAATAGTAAGAAGTTTGCTGATAAAGATTTTACAAAGTTATACGACAATAAGGAAATTCTTGAACGCATTAATTCAGTTACTGATGAAAGATTTGAACTCATACTTAGTATTGATAGGTTTGACGGTACCAGTATTATAGAATTACTAGAAAATCAAAATGCTGCTAGGAACATCGATCTTATTGATAAAGAAACGTTGAAATATATAATTGAGAATGATAAATTTAGTCTTAAAGATATCATAAAATTACTAGAAAATCAGGAAGTTGTTGAACGCATTAATTCGGTTGGTCCTAAAAAATCTAAAATCATACTTAATAGTGATAAGTTTAATGATACCAGTATTATTGTAGAACTACTAAAAAATAAGGAAGTTGCTGAGAACATCAATCTTATTAGTGAAGGACTGCTTAAATACATAGTTAAGAGTGTTAGGTTTAGTAAAGTACTAAAAGATCGAGAATTTATTAAGCTTACTAATTTGATTGATTCTGAAAAATCTAAATCCGTATTTAGGAAATTTGATCATACCATTATTATAGAATTACTAGAAAATCAGGAAGTTGTTAAACGCATCAATTCGATGAATAGTGAAATATTTAACTTGATATTTAAATATCTTGATAAAGGATATATTATGAATTTACTGAAATATCAGAGTTTGTTTGATCAAATCAATTCTCTTGATGGGAGTAAAGTTAGTATCATGATAAGTAATAATTTTTATACAGATGAAGAGATTGTAGAAATACTAAAAGATCAGAGTTTACTCGCTCGAGTCAATTCTATTGATCTTGAAAAACTTGAACTTATATCTAATAGTAGTAAGTTTTATCGCCCCATGATTATGGATTTACTAAAAAGTCAGAATTTTATCGATTCTATTAATACTGAAAAATTTCGACTTCTACTTAATAGTATCAAATTGCATGGCAAAAGGATTATAATACTACTAAAAGATCAAAATGCTGTTAAGCATATCAATTCTGTCAATAATGAAGAGCTAAAAGCAATAACAGATAATGTTACTGGTAAGGTATTTGTCAATATATTTAAAAATTTTAAACCTAGCGTAAAGTCGACTTTGAGGCTTGCTATAATCCTGCGTAAAGCTGGTAAAATTACAGATATTAATATCGATTACTTGAACAACAAGGAACGTATTTACGAAGATATAATTAAATATGTTCCCCAAGAGCTGAGCATAGACATTAAATATCCTTTACCAGGAATTGCCATGGACGTTAAAGATCTTCCTCAAAAGCTGGACATAGATATAAAGTCATTTGTAGAATCCAGTATATTCAAGAAAGGTATTGCATGCGAAGAACCTACGTCAACATTATATAATTTATCTCTAGCGCAGGTTATTGAGAATATAAATCCACATAAAAGAGCCAGGTATTCCTAACACCACTAAATTCATTTGTTTATAATAATTTTACTATACCGTAAAATCATCTATATTAGACTGTTTTTGCTATATTTTCTCTCCGCTTTTTCTTGGTAAGATCACTAAGCAGCTGATTGAGAAAATTTTTATAATATAGACCTTCGATGATTTTTCAGTAATAATATAGTTTTAGGTGAATATAGTGAACGTTTCATACAGAAATATAGAAATTAAGCTAATTTAATATAGGTAATATTGGTAATATTGGTAAAACCGAATAACAGGTTGAATTTAAATGTTAAATCTAGAATCTCTACCAAAACATCTAGCAATTATTATGGATGGTAATGGTAGGTGGGCAAAGAATCAAGGAATGGTAAAAATTGATGGTTATAGAAAAGGCAGTGAAGTTGCATTTGATATTGCTAAACATTGCACAACCTTAGCCATATCTTACTTAACTTTGTATGCATTTTCCATGGAAAATTGGCTCAGACCTGAAAACGAAACAGACTACCTATTTAATTTATTTTACTCCACTTTAACTAATGAAGATAAAATGAAATTCATTTGCAATTGTAACATTAAGTTAAATTTTATTGGCAATTTAAGTCTATTGCCCAGTAAAATATTCGATCAAATCAAAAAAGCAGAAGAAGTGACACATAAGAACGATGGTCTATTACTCACTGTTGCAGTTAGTTATGGAGCAAAGCAGGAAATTATACATGCTATCAACAACGTCATAAAAGGAAATATTGATTGCGTATTGGAAGAGGAATTTGAAAAATTTCTGTATACTAAAGATTTACCAAAATTGGATTTATTAATTCGCACTGGTGGCGAGAAAAGGTTAAGCAATTTTTTATTATGGCAAGCAGCTTATGCTGAATTGTATTTTTGTGATACTTTGTGGCCCGATTTTTCTTGTCAAGATTTGACCAAAGCACTAGAAGATTATACAAAAAGAGAAAAAAAATATGGTAGATAATAACTTTATGGTTAGAATATTGTCCTCAATAGTAATATTACTCATATTTTCTTTTGCTACATATTTCAGTGATTTATCATTTTATCTACTAATTTTTTCAATTGCAGTTTTATCTTCTTTTGAATGGTATAATCTAACTCAGGGCAATAGAATCTTATACATTTTCGCATTACTATTAATCGCACTACCAAATGCCTCGCTAATATGCCTATATAATCTACCACAGGGAAAATATGCATTAGTATGGCTTATCTTAACTATTTGGAGCATCGATATTGCTGCCTATTTTTTCGGCAAAAATTTTGGTAAAACTAGAATTTGTCCAATCATTAGCCCTGGGAAAACTTGGTTAGGACTTTTTGGTGCAGTCTTAGCTGGAATAGTGTGTACAATTTTTGGCTCAATATTTTTGAGTTTATTTCCAATTTTTTATTCTCCAATAATTGGTTTGATAGTTGCTATTCTAGCCCAACTTGGAGATTTCACTGAGTCACTCATCAAAAGAGTTTACAATGTTAAAGATAGTGGAGGTATTATACCAGGCCATGGAGGAGTACTCGACCGTATGGATAGTTTCATTTTTACTGCCCCTCTCATTGCTATTTACATAAGCTAAAAAAATGAAGTACTATTAACCTTTGGTTCTTTCCTTCTTGCTTATTACTTTCACCTCAACAGATTGAAATTCTTCGGCACTCACTATTTCATCCATTGACTTATTACAATAAGGACAATACATTTCTCCTTCTTTGTGTAAGTATACTATTGGATGACCAGAACCATCATCATTCTCATCACCACGGCAGCAAACTATTACATTATTATCCCTCACTTTTAACATGTCTCTCCTTTAGCTTACAATATTTTACACATCTAACATACTCGTTTGGAAATAAAAAAGACAATAAATACTTATTCTCCATTTTCTACCCTATTTAGATTAATCAATTCACTTTGGACACTTTTTGACACAAAGTTTCTAACATCTCCTCCTAATCTCGCTATTTCCTTTACAAAACTTGATGAGATAAATTGAGTATCCTCAGATGCAGGAAGAAATATAGTTTCGATTTCAGGAAAGAGCTTATAATTTACCCAACTCATTTGAAACTCGTAATCAAAATCCGATACTGCTCTCAGTCCTCTAATAATAACAGAAGCATTTTGCTCTTTGGCAAACTTCACTAGCAACCCATTAAAGGATATAATATCTGCATCAATTCCTGCTCCTTTCACTTCATTTTTAGCCATGCTTGTGCGCAGACTTATGTCAAAATTAGTATGTTTATTAACATTCTCTGCAACACCAATTATCAACTTATCGACTAGCTTACATGCTCTTTTTATTATGTCAAGGTGCCCAAAAGTTATGGGGTCAAATGTACCAGGATAAATTCCTATTTTGTTACTAATGTTCATTCTTTGTTTCTATACTTCAAAAACTTTTGATGGACATGATAACGTTTTTTATCTAAAAATGAAAGTACGTAGTTGGCCTGATAGCTCAGTTGGTAGAGCAAAGGACTGAAAATCCTTGTGTCGCTGGTTCGATTCCTGCTCAGGCCACATTCTTTTTCTTAATGTTCTATAATATATTATAATATTAATATAATTATTTAGGAAATAATGTATAAATGTTACAATAGAATATTTAATATACTATTAATTACATTTCTACTATTAAGTAATATCGCTTATAGTGAAAAAGTAAACAAAGAATTATCTGCTTTGACAGTGGAAAATGCAGTAAATTATAATATAATTGTTGGTTTATTGCAAACAGATGAATCTCAAAATATCTATGAGATATTCAATAATTTTGGGGTTAAAACTATATTCATTGACTACGACAAAATAATTAATCTAAAAGAAATCCAAGAAGAGTTCGCAAAACAAGATGAAATATTGGCAAAAAAGCTGATACTAGATCGAATAAAAGTTGAAGTTGCAAAATTTATCAAAGAGCAAAAGATAAACAGAATATTTATTTCAGATAACTTTCATTCAGCTCTTAACCCTTACCGCCAGCTTGTGAATGAAGCAATTGTAAAAATAGTAGAAGACAATCCTACAATTCATTTGCTTGCCATATGCGGTGGTTTAAAAGACATTATGCATGCAAAAGAAATTGAAATAACAAATGTTGTTAATGATGAGAAAAATCATTTAAAATCAGCATCCTATCCACAAAAAGAGAATATATCTCTTCAGCAGATAAAAATTGTTCCAGGTAGTCGTTTGGAAAAAGTGGTAGCTAGATTTTTACTACCTAATCAAAATGGCTGGTTTTCAACTTATTTTCCGAATGCTCATTCAGGTACAGTAAGTAATACTACAGAGAATAGAAGAAGGCTAGAGCTACTTGGATATAAAATTGCAGCATTTGCCAATGACGGGGTAATAGAAGCTATCGAAGATAAGCATGGTAATATTTACTTTCAAAGTCATCTAGAAGCCCTTGTTGTCAAATCAGATAAAAACTCTCGTTTGTCAAGCCAAAAGGTACGTCAGGTTTCAACACTAGTTGCTATAGCGATTATAAATGATTTTCTTCATCGCGTTTAATGCTAAAATAAGGAAAATCATTTAATGTCATGGCAGTACCCTTTTTCTTGTCATTCCAGTGCGTGACGATGGAATTCAGTTTTTTATTTCATCAAATTTAGCATAAGCTCAAGTTTGCTTATAAATTTTTCTGGATGCCAGTGTCTGGGCACTGGCATGACATTATGTAATTTGGGCTCCAGTGTCAACTACTCTAATGACACCTGATTATGATGAAAGCAATCTAATGATTTATATAAACCCCATAGCATGTCGAACGAAGCTTTTTTTAAGAAAATCTGAATTTTCAACTACCATTAAACCAAGATTGCTCAGAACTTTAACGCAAAGTATTCTGTTGGAAAATATTCTATTTAGTCCATCAGTTGCAAGTGCCATAGTAAAATTATCAAAGTATCTATCACGTGAAATTTTCTTCAATAGATAATTACTGCCAACATCAATGCCAGAGGATTTTGCAGCAGTTATTTGTCTAATAACACTCTCTACATCTCTCATTCCAAGGTTAAGTCCTTGACCTGCAACTGGATGGATTGAATGTGCTGCATCGCCAATAAGCAAAATTCTGCTTTTTCTTGTTTTGTATGAACTTAGAAAATTTTTATTTATAAATGACTTTAAGTTTAAAATTGAGAAAGTAGTTGTTATATATACCAGCAAGTATGAGTTAAATTTGTATTATGGACTTGAATAAATTTACCGAAAAAGCAAAAAGCCTAATCCAGAGCGCTCAAATTAAAGCATTGGGAGCTGGGCATCAGATTTTTATGCCTGAACATTTACTTAAAGTAATGCTTGAAGATGAGTCAGGTTTAGTTCAGGATTTGATAGGCGCTTGTGGTGGAAATGTTCAGAATATTTCTGATGCTGTGAGTAGTGCAATTAAAAAGTTTCCAGTGGTTGGAGGACCAGGTAGTGGTGGGCTTCAGCTTTCAAGAGAGGTAGCAAAAGTTTTTGATGATTCAATTGGTATTGCGAGGAGAAATAAAGACACATTTGTTACTGTTGAGCGGTTACTGCAGGGCCTTGCTGCACAAAAAGATGAAATTGTAGGTAAAATTTTAGCAGAAGGTGGTGTAACACCGCAAAAATTAAATTCAGTTATTACAGAAATGAGAAAAGGTGGCAGTGCAGACTCTCCAAATAGCGAGGAAAAATTAAATGCGGCAAAGAGGTATACAAAAGATATTACAGAGCTTGCTATGCAAGGTAAGCTTGATCCTGTAATTGGTCGTGATGAGGAAATCAGAAGAACTATGCAGGTATCGTTGAGGCGAACAAAAAATAATCCAGTACTGATAGGTGAACCTGGTGTTGGAAAAACTGCAATAGTTGAAGGTTTAGCAAACAGAATTGTTGCAAATGATGTACCACTTGGTTTGCGTGATGCAAAAGTTTTAGCTTTGGATCTTGGTGCATTAATTGCTGGAACAAAATTTAGAGGGGAGTTTGAAGAGAGACTAAAAGCAGTGATTAATGAGATTTCAAAAGCAGAGGGAAAAGTTATTTTGTTTATAGATGAGCTTCATACTTTAGTGGGAGCAGGAGCGACAAGTGGTGCGATGGATGCTTCAAATTTGCTCAAGCCTGCTCTTGCGCGTGGAGAAATTCGCTGTATAGGGGCTACAACTTTGGATGAGTATCGTCAACATATAGAGAAAGACCCTGCGCTTGCAAGGCGTTTTCAGCCTGTGTTTATTTCTCAACCTACTGAGACTGATACTATTTCAATACTGAGGGGTTTGAAGGAGAGGTATGAGGTGCACCATGGTATTAGAATCACAGATGGTGCAATAATCGCTGCTGCAACGCTTTCTAATAGATATATAACAGATAGGTTTTTACCTGATAAAGCGATCGATTTAATTGATGAAGCAGCAAGTAGGGTTAGAATTGAAATGGACAGCAAGCCTGAGGTTGTTGATGAGCTTGAAAGAAAGATTATACAGCTGAAAATTGAGTCAGAGGCTTTGAAAAAAGAAAGTGATGAAAACTCTAAGCAACGTTTAAAAAAGATAAATGAGGAAATTGAGAGTCTAAACAGTAAATTTGCTGACTTAAGCAGTAAATGGCAGATGGAAAAGAATAAGATAGCTAAAATACAAGAAACAGCTGAAAAATTGGATAACTCGAGAAAAGAGTTGGAACTGGCTCAGCGTAATGGAAATTTAGGAAGGGCAGGGGAGTTGATGTATGGTGTGATTCCTCAACTTGAAAATGAGTTAAAAAATCAGGAAAAAGTTACTGATAGTTTCCTAAAGAAAGAAGTGACTGAGAGTGATATTGCAAATATTGTTTCAAAATGGACAGGCATTCCAGTTGATAACATGATGCATAGTGAAAAGGAAAAGCTCCTTAACATGGAAAATGAAATAGGAAAAAGAGTAATAGGGCAGAGAGATGCAATTGAAGCGATAAGTAATGCAGTAAGGCGCTCCCGCTCTGGTGTTCAGGATACTAATCGACCTTTTGGTTCATTTTTATTCTTAGGTCCAACCGGAGTTGGAAAAACAGAGTTGGCAAAATCCCTTGCCGAATTTTTGTTTGATGATCAATCAGCACTTCTACGCTTTGATATGTCAGAATATATGGAAAAACACTCCGTTTCAAAGTTAATTGGTGCGCCTCCAGGATATGTTGGCTATGAACAAGGTGGCAGGTTAACTGAGGCAGTAAGGAGAAGACCATATCAGGTAATTTTGTTTGATGAGATAGAAAAGGCAAATCCAGATATATTTAATATATTGCTGCAGATCTTGGATGAAGGCAGGCTCACCGATAGCCACGGTAAATTGATTGATTTTCGCAATACCATACTGATTCTAACTTCTAACCTTGGTGCTGAGGTGATGCTAAGAGGAGCTACCGAATCTGTGAAAGATGAGGTGATGAAAATAGTTAAGTCAGCGTTTCGTCCAGAATTTTTAAATAGACTGGATGAAATTATTATATTCCACAGCTTAACCAAAGATGACATTGATAAAATTATAGATGTTCAATTCTCTTATTTACAAAAGATGCTTGCTAAGCGTAAACTGAGTATTAGTTTATCGCAAGAAGCTAAAGAACTAATAGCACAAACTGGATATGACCCTGAATATGGAGCGCGGCCTCTGAAAAGGGTAATACAAGAATGCATTCAAAATAATCTAGCTAAGTTAGTTTTATCGGGGGAAATAGTAGAAGGAGATGAGCTAATAGTGTATACTTCTGGTAACGAAATCTTAGTTAAAAAGATCTAGATTCGCTGTGTATTTTTGTTTTGAAAAATGTGTATAAATCATAATGTTAATGTTGAGTCTTTATTTAAGCTAGTTGATCAAGGGAATAAAAAAGAGAAAGAAAAAATTAAAGAGTTTATACAGTACTTTTATAATTTTGTTTATAATAGTGACCTAAAAGTCAACGATAAATTTCTTTTATACATTGCAGAAGATGCATACAACTTCATTCTTAAAAAAGAAAAAGAAGAAAGTAAATTGGCAGTAAGTAATGTAAATGATATTTCAGGAATAGAAGGCAATTTCACTATAATTAAAATCACAAATTATGACATGCCCTTTTTAGTGGATTCTGTCATTTCCACTATTAAGTCACACGGTTTAACTATATGCTATTATAGTAACAGCATAATTAATGTTCAAAGAAAAAATAGCCTAATAGATAAAATTCATCTTTTGGAAGAAAGTAATGGAATCAAAGAGTCAGTAATATATGTAATTATTAAAGGCATAAGTGGTAGCTTTGTTGATACACTAGAAGAATCTCTACGAAAGACGCTAAAAGCAGTTAACTGCGTTGTAAAGGACTGGCAATTGATGCTCAAGAAGCTTCTTAAGCATCCGGCATTGGATGCTGGAGGCAGAGATTTTCTAGCTTGGTTGAAAAATAACAATTTTGTATTTTTAGGTTATCAAGAATACATTACTAATAAAGAAGGGAAGCTTGCTCTAAGTGGTAAGGAGAGCCTCGGGTTAATGAGAGCAAGTGAAGAGTACCAAAATTCATCAATTTCTTCTGAAAGCTTGAATTCTTTATACATACTAAGATCAGACCTAATCTCAATAGTTCATCGGCGTACCTATATGAATTGTATAGGAGTGAAAGAATTTAATGATCAGGGTGATGTAATAAAGGAACAGCATTTTTTTGGGCTATTTACTTCTATAGCAGAAGTGCAAGATATTCGAACTATTCCGGTAATAAAGGATAAGGTTACAACAATAGAAAAAAAGGCAGGATTTGTTCCTGGTGGCCATAACAATAAAGCTTTAATTTCCATTTTACAGGCATTTTCTTGTGACGAATTATTCCAATCAAATGAAGATGAGTTATTTAAAACTTGCACCTCGATCATGTCTCTTGCGATTAGACCAAGAGTCAAATTATTTTTGAGAAAGGTAGGGAACTTTATTAGTTGCATAGTATTGATACCGATGCGTTATGCTAGTGCAAGACTAATGTTTAAGATACGCGATATATTGAAAGATGAAACGAATGCAGAAAGTTCAGATATTTATAACAATCACATTATCAATGAATATGATTTGATGAAATTACACGTGGTGCTAAGAACCAAAAGTGCTAGCGTTTTTGATGATGAAGTTTTGCGTATCGAAAACAAGTTAAGAAACATTACAGAAAAGTGGGAAGATCGTTTTATAGACAATTTATATAATACTTTTAGCACTGTTGAGGATATATTTATCCGCTATTGCAAGGCATTTCCGATAAGTTATCAAGAGAATTTTGAACCTCATGATGCGTATTATGATATGAAAAAATTGGAGATAGTGAGAAAGAAAAAAGTCAGCGAAGTTGATTTGAGGCTTACTCGTGACAATCTCAACTATCAATTGAAGGTTTACACTCCAAGCAACGGAGGCCTTGAATTGTCAAAGATATTAAAGGTTACTAAGAATTTAGGGGCTAAGATTCTATCTCATAATGGTTATTATATAGAAATCAACGGTGGAATATGGATACATCATTTTGTGTTGTCAAGAGTTGATGAATTAATAGACAACATTACTTTAAAAGAGCAGTTTGAGGTAACACTTGTAAAAGTGTTCAGCAAGGAAATAAAAAATGACTATTTTAACAGCTTGATCATTATTGCTGGGCTCGAGTGGAAGGAAGTGCTTCTGATTAGAGCGCTAAGCGCCTACCTAAAGCAGACATCATTTAGCTATAACCCAGAATATATCCAGAAAGTAGTATCAGAGTATCCAAAAGTAGTAAGGTATTTAGTAGAATTATTTCATTCAAGATTTGATACTAAAATAGATATTGATAGGGCAGAAACTACTAGCATTTTGACAGAAAAAATCGAGGAGCTTCTAAAGGAAATCAGCAATGCTTCACATGATTATGTTTTACGTTCGATATTTAATTTGATGATGGCCATTTTGAGGACCAGTTATTATCAGGATGATAAACCTTACTTATCTATAAAATTTGATTCAAGTAAGATAAATGATTTACCTGATCCGCGTCCATATCGTGAATTGTATGTTTATTCAAACCTTTTTGAAGGAATACATCTAAGAGGAGGGAAATTGGCCCGTGGCGGCTTGAGATGGTCAGATAGGACGGAAGATTTTCTCACTGAAGTTTTGGGCCTCATGAAAGCCCAGATGACAAAAAATGCAGTTATTGTACCTGTTGGTGCAAAAGGTGGGTTTGTAATAAAGCAAGTTTATAAAGACAAAAACACTTTAAGAGAGAAAGGTGTTGAATGCTACAAGAATTTCATTAGAGGAATGCTTGATATTACTGATAATGTAGTTGATGGCAAAATAATTCCACCAGAGAATGTAATTAGGTATGACGAAGATGATCCATATTTGGTAGTTGCGGCAGATAAAGGCACTGCTTCATTTTCTGATTATGCTAACCAAATAGCTTATGAATGTAATTTTTGGCTTGGAGATGCATTTGCATCTGGTGGATCAGCAGGTTATGACCACAAAAAAATGGGTATTACAGCAAGAGGTGCATGGATTGCAGCAGAGCGGCATTTTTGGAGAATGAATAAGGATATTTACCAAGATGCAACTGTTATTGGAATTGGAGATATGGCTGGCGATCTGTTTGGAAACGGTATGCTGCTTTCAAAAGATATGCGCTTGATTGGTGCATTTAACCATATGCATATTTTTGTTGATCCAAACCCTGACGCAGAAAAAAGTTTCGCAGAGCGTAAACGCCTCTTTGAATTACCGTTTTCCACTTGGATGGATTACAATAAAGATTTGATTTCTTATGGTGGTGGGGTATTTGAGCGTAGCAGCAAGCAAGTAGACATTTCTCAAGAAATGAAAAAGTGCTTTGATATAGTGGAAGATATCTTATCTCCAAATGATTTGATTCGGTATCTGCTCAAGGCAAAAGTGGACTTCATATGGAATGGAGGAATTGGCACATTTGTTAAGGCAAAGAGTGAAAGCCATGGCATGGTTGGTGATAAAGCAAACGATGAGTTAAGAGTGAATGGTGAGGATATTAGAGCTTCTATGTTTATAGAGGGTGGCAATCTTGGTTGCACGCAGCTTGGAAGGGTAGAGTATGCTAAGAGAGGTGGGTACATCAATGCAGATTTTGTTGATAATTCAGCAGGAGTAATATGTTCCGATCTTGAAGTTAACATCAAGATTGCTTTTGTTGCAATTATGAAAGAAGGGGGAATTTCCTTGGAAAAAAGGAATGAAATACTGGCTAGCATGATAGATGAAGTTGCATCTAAGGTACTTGAAAACCATAACAGGATTGAAACAAAAGCATTGCTTCTTGAGTGCTTGCAAGCTAAAGAAAAGTTGGAGCA
This sequence comes from Wolbachia endosymbiont (group B) of Camptogramma bilineatum, assembly GCF_947251825.1. Classification (NCBI taxonomy): domain Bacteria; kingdom Pseudomonadati; phylum Pseudomonadota; class Alphaproteobacteria; order Rickettsiales; family Anaplasmataceae; genus Wolbachia; species Wolbachia endosymbiont (group B) of Camptogramma bilineatum. The sequence continues at coordinate 826,514 of NZ_OX366391.1, read as the reverse complement.
GCACCATAAATTATTACTCAGTTTAGAGAAATTTGGGCTGCTAAACCGAGATGTAGAATTTCTTCCAGCTGAAGAAGAGGTAGCAAGAATGTTAACTGATGGAGAAGGTTTCTGTTCTCCTCAGCTTTCTGTTCTGATGTCTTATGCAAGAACAGCAATAAAAAATGAAGTTATACACTCTGAGCTACCTGAAAAAGATTTTTTGTGCCGTGATTACTTACTAAATTACTTTCCACAAAGGATGGTAACAGAGTTCAAGGATTCCATATTGAAACACCAACTTTGTAGGGAAATTATTTCTACTTGCATTACAAACGATGTAGTAAATAGGATGGGCTGTATATTTATTAATAATTTGGTTGAGAGTACTGGAATTAAAGTACATGAAGCAGTTAACATATATATCGTTGTTAATCACCTATATAATTTAAGTAGCCTTTGGCAGAAAATTGATGAATTGGATGGAAAAATTGATGTTGATTCATATTTGCAAGTAGTGAGAAGTGTGCAAAAATTTATTGGTAGGGTATCATTTTGGTTAGTAAAAAATCTTGGTAAGCTTAATCTTGTAGAACTAGATGGTGTTACAAAATTTAGGGGTGCAATTGAAACTTTAGGCCATGATATTTTAGATGAGCACCTATTAGAGGTCTATAATCATGGATTAGCTTCTTTGTTAGAGCTTAACATAAATAAAGATCTAGCAAAAAGGGTTGCTGATCTACGTATTCTTATTTATGCGCTGGACGTTATATCTGTTGCTGAGCAGACATCTTTGTCCATCCTTGAGGCTGGTAGAATATACTTTGAATTAAAGTCGCTGCTAAGATTTGATATGATTAGAACAGTTGCTGGCAAGATGAAAAGCCATTCTTCCTATTGGGATCGCAGCTTAATTAATGATTTATTAGATGATTTAAGCAATTATCAACATAAGCTAGCTGTTAAAGTTATAAAAGCTACTGATAATCATGTAGACAAGGTTCAAACTTGGGCTATTAATGATAAGGATTATATAGAGCGCTACAATAGCTTTTTAGATGAGATGGTCGCTTATAAACTTGATTTAAGTAAATTAATACTCATAATCAGAAGAGTTAAAATACTTGCTTCATAGGAAAAATGTTTAATATAGGTCTGTCAGAAGTTTTAGTTGTAGCTTTAGTGAGTATAATTGTTCTTGATAAAAGTAAAGTACCTGTATTTCTTAATCTTATTAAAAATATATATAGGTATTTCTGGGTTGTAAAATCAAGAGTTAGGAAATTGTTGAAGGATACCGGAATTAAAGAATTATATGAAGAGCATAACGTTGAAAAAGTCAATTACATAATTGGTGAAGATGGCAAGCTTTATCCTACTTACAATGTAGATAGTACAAAAAATGACAGCAAAAATCCTAGTAGTAGATGATATACCATCTAATGTTAAGCTTTTGGAGGCTCAGCTAAAAGCAGAGTACTATACAGTTATTGTAGCTTATGATGGCGAGGAGGCGATAGATTTAGTAGCGGAACAGCAGCCAGATATTATCTTACTTGATGTCATGATGCCAAAAATGAGTGGTTTTGAGGTTTGTAAGAAGCTAAAGAATGATCCCTTAACGACTTATATTCCAATAATTATGGTAACTGCGCTGCATGACACTCATGATAGAGTGGAAGGAATTAATGCTGGTGCGGATGACTTTCTAACTAAGCCGATAGATGAAACTGCTTTATCTGCAAGAATTAAGTCTCTTGTGCGCTTAAAGATGATAATAGATGAGTTGTGCTTGAGAGGAGAAACTAATGCTGAGATTGGTGGAGTAGCAGAAAGCAGTATTATGGATTATTCTAATCAGATTTTTGATGCTAATATACTTGTTGTAGATGAGGACACCTTTCAAGCAGAGCAGATACACAATGTTCTAAAGCAACGCTTCAGATCAATTAAAATACTGCACGATCCAAAAGAAGCATTAAAGGTTGGTATTAAGGATAATTACGACCTGATTATTTCTGACATGCAGTTTTCAAAAACTGACGGCCTACGGTTGTGTTCTAAGTTTCGTAGTAAAGTAGAAACACGTTATACACCAATTCTGATCCTTTCTGAAGATTATGATAAAAGCAATTTAGTAAAGGCACTTGATGTAGGTGCTAATGATTATTTAACAGTACCTTTAGATGAGAGTGAATTAATAGCTAGGGTTAATTTGCAAGTGAAACGCAAAAGGTATCAAGATGCCTTGAGAATGAATTTATTTAATAATGTGGAAATGTCTATAAAGGATCCATTAACTAACTGTTATAATAGAAGATATTTTGATGCACACTTAAGAAATATTGTTAAGGATTCTGTGGAAAAAGATAGAAGTTTATCTCTTATGATACTTGATATAGATTATTTTAAGATGGTGAATGATAACTTTGGGCATAATGCTGGAGATGAACTTTTAAAGGAAATACAGAAAAGAATTTCTGAAAATATCAGAGTGACAGATTTATTAGCTAGGTTTGGTGGTGAGGAATTTGTTGTTGTAATGCCAGATACCAATGTATCAGATGCGTATACTATTGCAGAGAGAATAAGGAAAATTATTGCCAAAGAACCTTTTATACTTGTGGATAAAAATACAACCCATAATGTAACTGTGAGCATTGGAATTTCAGCAATGCAAAGATCTGACCTTGATGATGTTAAAAAATTTATAGTACGTGCTGACAAATATTTATATAAAGCAAAAAACAGTGGTAAAAATAGAGTGGTTACTGGTTGAAGTTCTTTTAAATAAGTAGTAACTAAGATTCAAATGATAGCATAAAATTTCTCAACTCCGGAAATTTCGCATTTAACTGCAGAAATAGATATTTATTTAAAAAATACCCTGTAATTTTTAACCCTAGTCTGAATTCTTGATATGAGTAGCTATTTTGTAGGTTGTTATTGTATACATCATGCAACATCTGTGGAAAAGGTAGTAATTTATCTGCATAACAGTCACCTACTTTTTTTGACACTGCTCTACCAGTTTTTGGAGAAATAAATTGTAGATTTTCTTTCACACCTGTTACAGCACATTTTGATAGGTCTAACTTAAATCAAGTTGCGTAAGAAGCAGAAGCTCTAAGTTAAGGTAATGACTTTGCCAAAACTGGCTATTATGTTTTATTACATCGATGAAGTGTCTAAAATTATCATACAACTTGATGCAGGATTCACTTTCTGGAAGCACTTTTTCTAATATAGACGAGAAAGAAACAATAGCAATGCTTTTTAACCTATCTTGAAAGAAATGATGAAATGGAGATTCAATCAATTCGCACTTTAAAAAACCTAGATTTTTAGGTAGCTTAGCACTCCATTCTGCATGTAATAGATTACTTATTTGAAACTTATAATTGCTATTGTTTGTTAACCTAGTTAATCCTCTGCACTTTCCATGATTTTTTGTAAATAGAGAAAGAATTAAATTTTTATCACCGTATTTTTTAACAGCTATAATAACACCTTCATCTTTCCATCTCATTTAGAGTATATTGACCATATGATATTATAGAGATAATAAAATTAGTGTAGCAAATTTGAGTTTAAGTCAACTGAAATATATTGACTTTATGTGCAATATTAGCTTTAAACCAGTAAAACAAGCTGCTTAACATATGCGCCCTCTCTATTTTAATTATATTCTTCTTTTGTCTCTATGTTGTTTTTTGCTTTTTTCAATGAAAGCCCAAACGAATGATTCATCAGTTATTCCTATACCACAAAGAAAAAAAGAATTAGTTGAGTTAGTACAACCGAGGCAAATTATTGAAATACAGGAAATTGATGAGGGTATTCCAATTCCCAAAAGAAAAAAGGGTGTAGAAAGAAAACTAAGAGAATACATCAAAGAGGTGAAAAATGAAATAAGAGATAAGAAAAATATTGAGAACAAAGATGATGAATTGGCTGTAACAGAAATTATTAATTCTATAAGGGATAAACTGACAGAGTGTTGGAGCATTCCTGAGGGCATAGTTTATAAAGAAAATTTTAGTATAAAAATTAACTTATTATTATCCAGTAAAGGCGAGATCGTTGTAGCCAACGTAGCAGATAGTAGTTCTTATCAAAATAATCCTCTTTTTAGATCAGCAGCAGATAATGCAATGCGTGCAGTGTATAAATGTAGCCCGTTAATTGGCTTACCTGCTGAGCAGCATCACATTTGGCGCGAAGTCACGTTAGATTTTATTCTAAATAGGTGAATTTACGTTACCTGAATTAGTTACTTGTGATGAAAAATAGATCAGCAAATTTTCAATCAACAACAGCTAAAGACCTTTCTGCAACGTTGATTTCTCTTATATCTGTAACTTCGTCATTCTGATTAAACGAAATTTGCAGAGACTTACTACTGTACTTCCTTTTTCCCAAGAAGTTAGCTTGTTTAATTTTATATGAGACATAGTACCAAACATTTTCGTCGAACTTTGATACTAATGTTGGCAATCCTAAAGTATGAACCACTTTTTCTCTATCATCACCTACTTTTATTTTGCTCCACAGTTCAACATTAATGCCAGGAACTCCGTGATTATAGATAGTGTTCATGCAGCCTACTGAAAACAGCAAAACAGAAAATATTAATACTCGCATTTTGTCAATTAGTTATTTGAAATCATAATACACTGATAAACTATCTGTCGTCAAATTTCAAAAAAGTTAAATTGACTGATTCTCAATATCATTTAATATAATATTTACTTCAAAATAATTAGGTACCTTATGTCATTGCTAGAAGCAGATCCAATATACAAGCCTTTTAATTATCCTTGGGCATATGATGCATGGTTGCAGCAACAAAGGATACACTGGATACCTGAAGAAGTTCCGCTTGCTGATGATGTGAAAGATTGGAAAACTAAACTTTCGAATGTAGAGAAAAATTTATTGACCCAGATTTTTAGGTTTTTTACTCAAGCAGATATTGAAGTAAATAATTGCTATATGAGGCATTATTCAAATATATTTAAGCCAACAGAAATATGTATGATGCTTGCAAGCTTTTCCAATATGGAGACTATACACATTGCAGCCTATTCATACCTTCTAGATACGATTGGCATGCCAGAAAGTGAATATCAAGCATTCTTAAAATATGATGCTATGAGAAAGAAGTATGAATACATGTTAGAATTTGAGGAAAGTAAAAAGCACGATAAAAAACATGTTGCTAAAACTTTAGCAGTATTTGGTGCCTTCACTGAAGGATTGCAGTTATTTGCATCATTTGCAATTTTGCTCAATTTTCAACGGTTTGGAAAAATGAAAGGTATGGGGCAAATAATTGCTTGGTCAGCACGTGACGAAACCTTGCATACCAATTCAATTATCAATTTGTTCAATACGTTTATTAAGGAGAATAATGAAATTTGGAATGACGAGTTCAAAGAAGAATTATATTCTGCATGTCGCACTATTGTTGAACTTGAAGATGAATTTATAAGTCTTGCTTTTGATTTAGGAGATGTTGAAGGGCTATCTGCAGAGGAAGTGCGCAATTATATACGTTACATAGCAAACAGAAGGTTAACGCAATTAGGTCTTAAATCTATATATAATGTTCAAGATAACCCTATTCCGTGGCTTGATGAAATACTAAATGGCGTGGAACATACAAATTTCTTTGAAAATAGAGTAACAGAGTATAGCCGTGCAGCAACTCAAGGCACTTGGGAGGAAGCTTTTGCTAAAAACTATACAAAAAGTGAATAGCAGTAACTTCACCCTTTTTTATCGTTTCAACGGAAGTTTGCGATACATATCAAAGGTGGAAGGAGGAAGAATTTGATATAAATCATCTATTTAGCTTAGAGAAAAGAGAGTATAGATATAAAGTTACATTATTGCATGTAATAGTTGGAGATTTTGATTGCTTAGAGGAGGAGGAGAAGAAGTTAATACGATATCTATTAGACAAAGGTGCTAATGTTAATGCACGAGATTCTTTTGGAAAAACTCCTTTGCACAATAGTCATGACAAAGAGGTAACACAAATTTTACTAGATGCAGGTGCTGATCTTTTTATAAAGGATCATTATGGAATGACTGCAAGATAGCGTTGATGCAGAACAAAAAGCTAGTACAGCGGCAAGTATTGTAGTGTAGTTAAGTAAAAAAAGGAAGAAGAGACTTCTTCCTCTTTTCTCTAAATTTTTTATATATAATTGAGAATAAAAAAACTGTGGATAACTCTGAAAAAGATCAAAAAAGACATCAAAAAGAGTATGATTAGATTGAAATATTTACAGAAAAACTTACTCAATTGATAAATATCTTAACACTTTTTTTTGATAAAAGACAAATAGAGGGTCGTATTGGAGCTAAAGGTTGAAATTTTAAGTGTTTTTAAAGTAGCAATTTAATCTTAAAGAGGTACTTTAATAGTTCCTTTTAAGTACTAATCCGGAGGTTCGATAGGTTGTTGTTTAAAAGATTGGCGGATATTTTTATTAGTATCGAAAATTACATAATATATATTATGGAAAATATAAGAAACACAAGCTTTCAGCAAGAGAAAATGCAATTTTTGCTCTTCTCAAACAGCATAAAAAAGTGCCTGTTGAACCTCCAGATTAATGCTCAAAAATGTTCAATTGATACTTTAAAAGTATTACTTTAAAAATACCTAAAGTATCACTTCAAAAGCACTTAAAAATTTTATCTTTTAGCTCCAATACGACCCTCTATATTGTCTTTTATTTAAAAAAAAAGTGTTAAGATATTTATCAATTGAGTAAGTTTTTTTTGTAAATATTTCAATCTAATCATACTCTTTTTGATGTCTTTTTTGATCTTTTTCAGAGTTATCCACAGTTTTTTTGTTCTCAATTATATATATATTAGTATTTGGAGATCATATTTATTATAGATCTCCAAAGTACTCAGAAATGTAAAATTATATACTCTACTAGGTTATCAACTTAGTTATTAACAATTCTGTGAATAACTTAAACAAGAAAAAGGGGCTTTTACCCGAATAGATATTTTATAACGTCTTAATGCTAACTCCACCGACATATAAATTTGCGTGGCTTTTTCCAGTATCAAGCAATGCAAGTCCAATATTGTCGACACTAGAGCGTAGTTCTCCTACTTCTTCATTATGTTCACTGATTACTTTAGTGCCAATATTTGGAAGTACATTTTTTCCCTCAACAAGGTAAAGTTTCCTTCTGAATCTTTCTTGTCTGCTCATTCGATTTACAACTTCCTGACCTATATAGCACCCTTTATTAAAGCTTATACCATTTATCTTATCGATTAAATATTGCAGCGGAAATGATGAATTTTGCACCATATCTTTTGCTCCATCTGGGACAAGGTTTTTAATTCTAACTTTTTCATACTGAATAAAATCTCCAACCGGTTCTTTTATTTCATCTTTATGTATGATCCTCATTCCTAGCAGCTTGTGCCTTGGATCTTGAAAAATAACTTGTGACTTACTACTACACTTTGCCAACTTAGCATCAAACAAAACTCCAACCTTATATAGTGAACTAATGTCTTTAATCCTCACTCTAAGGTAAGTTTTGAGCAAGTCTAATTTTTCAATTATTTGCTGTAGATGGGCATTTTCACACTCCAAATAAATATATTTATCATGCTCAATGAGGAAAAAATCGTACAGATATTTTCCCTGAGGGTTGAGTAATAAAGAGTAAATTGCCTGCTGGCTACTTAGTTTATTAATATCATTTGTTATAACACCCTGAAGAAAATCTCTCGTATCTGGTCCGTATAAAGATATTAGACTACGGTTTGCTAGCGGTATGTAACCCATAAAACTTCTGTTCAAACCTTAATTATACACTTTTACTAACTCCAACCCTTGAAATGTAACCTTTAGATGACTACATAGAATTGTAGGTTAATCTATTAATGAGGAAACATAAATGTCAAGTGTAAATTTGAATGTATTAGATGATAACGTGCTAATAAAGCCTATTACTGAAGAAAAACAAGGTGGAATTGTACTACCATCAAGTGCTGAAAAGAAGCCTACTAAAGGTGAAGTTATAGCAATTGGTAGTGGTTCACGCAACTCAAGCGGAGAGTGTATAGCTTTAACTGTAAAAACTGGTGATAAGGTTTTCTACAGGCAGTGGGCTGGGACAGAAGTAGAGCATGATAATGAAAAGTATGTCGTGATGAAGGAGTCAGACCTACTTGCTGTTATCAAGTAGGTATTCCTATTTTACTAAACTAATGCGCTATATAGTGCATTATGTATTTTAATATTCTAAATTTTTTATTAATTTAAGGAGTGATAAAAATGGCTAACATAGTAGTATCAGGCGAACAGTTGCAAGAAGCCTTTCGTGAAGTTGCAGCAATGGTTGACTCAACGGTGGGAGCAACTGCAGGGCCTAGGGGAAATACAGTAGGAATTAGCAAGCCATATGGTGGACCAGAGGTCACAAAGGATGGCTATAAGGTAATGAAAGGTATAAAGCCTAAAAAACCATTACACTCTGCGATAGTAAGCACCATTGCTCAAAGTGCTTCTCAGTGTAATGACAAAGTTGGTGATGGTACCACAACATGCTCAATACTGACTAGCAATATGATAATGGAAGCTTCAAAGTCAATTGCAGCTGGAAATGATCGTATTTGTATCAAAAATGGAATACAGAAGGCAAAAGATGTGATATTAAAGGAGATTACATCAATGTCTCGCACAATTTCTTTAGAGGAAATGGATGAAGTTGCACAAGTTGCAATAATTTCTGCAAATGGTGATAAAGATATTGGTAATAGCATTGCTGATGCTGTTAAAAAGGTTGGAAAAGAAGGCGTCATCACTGTTGAAGAGAGTAAGGGTTCAAAAGAATTAGAAGTTGAACTTACAACTGGTATGCAGTTTGACCGTGGTTATCTCTCTCCATACTTTGTTACAAATAATGAAAAGATGAGCGTGGAGCTTGATGATCCATATTTGCTGATTACAGAAAAAAAACTTAATATTATTCAACCTTTACTTCCTATTCTTGAGGCTATTTTTAAGTCTGGTAAACCTTTGTTTATCATTGCAGAAGATGTTGAAGGTGAAGCATTAAGCACTTTAGTGATCAACAAATTACGTGGTCTAAAAGTTGCTGCAGTAAAAGCTCCAGGTTTTGGTGATAGGAGAAAGGAGATGCTCGAAGACATAGCAGCTTTAACAGGTGCTATGTATGTCATAAAAGATGAGCTTGGAATCAAGATGGAAGATTTGACTCTTGAAGATCTTGGTACTGCCAAAAATGTTAAAATCACTAAAGACAATACTACAATTGTTAGTGAAGACAGCGACTCTGATAAAAAAAACAGAGTAGATGCTAGAGTTAACCAGATTAAATCTCAGATTGAAACTTCAACCTCTGATTATGATAAAGAAAAGCTGAGAGAGCGTTTAGCGAAATTATCAGGCGGCGTTGCTGTGCTCAAAGTTGGTGGAGCAACTGAAGTGGAAGTTAAAGAGCGTAGAGATAGAGTCGAAGATGCTCTGCATGCAACAAGAGCTGCAATTGAAGAAGGGATAGTTCCAGGTGGAGGAGTTGCGCTTCTTTATGCTGCATCTGCTCTTGATAAGCTAAAAGCTTCAAGCGATGAAGAGCAAATAGGTATCAACATTGTCAAAAAAGTTCTCAGTGCTCCAATCAAAAGATTGGTTAAAAATGCTGGTCTTGAATCTGCTGTTATAATTGACTATTTGATTAAGCAGAATGATAAAGAGCTTATATACAACGTTGAGGCTATGAACTACGCTAATGCATCAACAGCTGGTGTAATTGATCCGGCAAAAGTAGTTCGTATTGCTTTTGAAACGGCAGTGTCTGTAGCAAGCGCACTTATTACTACTGAATCTATGATAGTTGATCTACCAAACAAAGAAGAAAATGCTTCATCACCTATGGGTGCAGGAGCAATGGGCGGAATGGGTGGATTCTAAGTAAACAAGAGCCTTGGAGCAACTTGCTCCAAGGTATCTTTCTAGTTCTAAAAAGTCTTACCTTTATAAAGGAAATAAATTTGTGATTTTCTATGCAAAGCCACTACTATTTATATTTGTTACGTCTCTTTAATATTATAACTGCTTAAAAATAAAAAAATAATATATGAAAGTTATAATTGCTACTATAGTTGTATTAGCATAATATTATATTAACAAATGATTTATATAATATTTTTATTATAATAGATAGAACTTAAATTATTTTCTTCATAAATAGAGTATTTATGAAAATACGTATATACTCAATCCTACTTTTACTTTTTTCTTGCACTCAATTGTGCGCTGAAGAAGAAGTTGCAAAATTTGATCTGCTCATTGGTAAGGTAAATAAAGCAAACCTTACCATTGAAGGCGCAATAAAGGTTACAATAAAACCAGGTTGGCATATATATTACAAAGACCCTGGAGATTTCGGCCTTCCTACTTCCTTTGACTGTCAGGGTAACATATCAAATATAGATATTCATTGGCCTACTCCCAAGGAACATGAAGATAAAGTTGGGGAAGTTACATTTGTTAGTAACATATATGAAGATATGGTGTTATTTCCCTTTAAAAACAATATCATTCCAAATCAGGAATGCGCTGATATTAACTTTCATATAAAGTACGCAATATGTAAAGATAGGTGTATCCCTAAAAATGCCGAGATAAAAACCAGTCAACCACTAAAGGATTTTATAGATTCTGATATCAATAAACTCATAAATGAGTGGTATGAAAAATAGAGCTCCCAGCGAGCAAGTGATAGTTATACGATAGCTTAAAAATGTTATTCCTGTCCCTGAATTTTCCAATAAAGATCTTTCCAAAAATTTCGATCATGAAGCCTTTTGGGGACCAAAAGGCTTCATTTCAATCAATAACGAAAATTATAACTTTGAAAGAGCTGCTTGCTTATTAACTCCTGTAGTAATTTGTATGCTTTCCACACTTGTTGAAGGATAAAATCCTTTTATTACTTCAGAGCCTTCTCGCTTTAAATATGACAATGCTTCATATAAAGGCTTCGCTTCATATTGTCTTCCTACTTTTACTTCTTTATGTGCAGCTAATTGATCCCAAGTAACACCATTGCTTTCAATAAACTCTACAGAACCATTATCTCTAATGCTAATTTTCATTTTACACTCTTTCCCCTCAACATACCAATTTAAATTCATATAATATGAGCCATTAGCTACTTCATAAATTCTTACTCCATTCTCATCAACTCTGCAGCGTATTCCCCTTGTTTCACACTTGCTTTTACTAGGCAGTAATAATGTAATTCCATCTACACCATATTTTCTGCATAGATCACTATTTAAAACATCAACCACATTTATTGATTTTTAGAATCGCCAAGCATAATTCTGAGTGCAGGCTTAATCTTACCTTTCTTTCTACTTTCTTTAATTCCTATATATTCTAAAGTATTGTCTTTTATACTTTCCTTTACATCTTGTGCAATGTTGTTAGCAATTTTGCCTACAATATTTTTGCTATCGTACTTATTAGCATATTTGTATTCATATCTGCCATTAACTTCATATCTATACTTTTCCTGTCCTTCTTCACTAGGAACCACAGTAGAAAAGTGTTTAAACCACACTTCATCATAATCAATACTAACTTCTTCGTTCTTATCTTCAGAATCTATAGATATTTTGCTACCTGGGCTTACATTTTTAAAGAACTTATCCTTTGCACGTAAATAAAAATTTTCATTTGTATTTTGATTTAGGTCAGTTTTAATTAGACCTTTAGGATTATCTAACATATACCTCCACACATTAAATTATATAGAGGTATATTAGTGTTGACCTTCTAAGTCAACACTAAACAATAACAAAAACTATAGTTGTTTCTTTTTACCTGCTAAAGATTGTGCTTGTGCTCCATCTACACTTGTTGAATGTTGCTTCAATATGTGATTTAGATATTCTCGTACTTCATCAGTGTATTTAATGCTCTTGTAGCTTAAACTTCTTATCAACACCTTGCCTAAATGAAAAATATTTCCTCTTTCTTGGAGAAATTTGTTATATTCATTGCAGTTACTGACTTTCATTTGCTGTGGCATATTTTTTCTTCAATGGTTAAATGGCTATTCTATAATGAATTTTGTCAGTAACTGCCAGTTCTTTTCTCTTGAGTGATGCAACAAAGCCATCCCAGTGTCAAGCACTGGAATGACACCCATTTCTTTCTAGTGTCCCCTTTCTTGTCATTCAAGTATCCTTTTCTTATCATCCGAGTAGCTAAAACTATGATCCATTGTTCATTTTCTGGATTCCAGTCTGGAATGACATTGTTTTAACATTGTACCATATTACAATGTTCATACAGTTGTGATTGGTATGACAAGATAAGAGGTGCTAGAATAATGGAACCGAAGTCATACATAGAAAATAGGTTGGGTATTTTTCAACTTTTGCTATATACTTAAGTAAAAATCTCTCTTTTACAGATGGATACAGTAAAGTTTATTTTATTACTGCCAACAATACTACTCATACTAGTTGCTGGTGTTTACCTATCGGTTAAACTAAAATGGTTACAGATATTTAGACTACCGTATGCCCTTTCACTTATTGGAGCTAAAAGAGGAGAAAATAAATTTTCTTCTATAGCTGCTCTGTTTACAATCTTAGGGGGAAATTTAGGAGTAGGAAATATTTCAGGAACTGCTGTTGCTCTAAAAACCGGAGGACCGGGATCCATTTTATGGATGGCAATCATTATTGTTGTTACTTCTGTGATAAAATATGTTACTTGTTACCTAAGTATAAAAACCAGAAAAGAAAAAAATGGACGGTTTATAGGTGGACCTGTAGCCTACATGAATGACTCATTTAACTCTAGCAAAGCTACAATTGTGTTTCTAATTGTTATGGTAATAGTTTCAATAACAGTTGGTAATCTTGTTCAGGTAAATTCTCTATCAATACCACTCAGCATGGTAGATGTACCTGTAGTTATTGGCGGCATTGTAATGGCCATAATATTTTTTGTTGTTGCAGCTCTCAGCTTAAAAAAAATTAAAATTTTTATATCGGCTATGATACCGATAATGACGGTGAGTTACCTTACACTTTGCGGTATAATATTATTTAAGTTTAGTGAAAATATCCTTCCTTCTCTAAAATTAATAACAAGCAGTTTTTTTACAACTAGTAGCTTTAACTCTGGTTTATCTTTAGGTTTGATTTTAGAAATGTTGACTATTATTCAAGTTGGAACTTTGCGAGGTATTTTTGCAACAGATATAGGACTTGGCCTCGAAGGAATTGTACACTCCTCGATTACTCCTAAAAAAAATAACAATAAATTTATCATTGAACAGAGTCTAATCACAATAATATCTCCTTTTATAGTTGCACTCATAGTATTCATTACAACAATGGTACTGCTTGTCACAGATTCTTGGATTACTGATTTAGAGAGCACTAACATGTGCATATTTGCTTTTAGAAAAGCTATGAATTGGCCCTATATTGACTATTTTATTATGACCATAATGTTTTGCTTTGCATTTACTACTATTTTTACTTGGTTTTTTTGTTCAAAACAAACAATACGCTATGTATCTATGGATAATAAATACACCAAAATCTGGACTGTAGTTTTTACCTTAATCATTCCATTTGGTGCAATTGGTGGAGTTAAGTTACTCTGGGATATAGCTGATATCTCGATTGCTGCTTTGCTTTTTATTAACATACTTGCTATACTCAAGCTCACTTCTCAAGATCCAGAAGTATTTACTATGAGTAGCAAATACTTGAAGTTGCAAAAACAGAGCTAAAGCAATATTTTAAGTTGTCATCCCAGTCTGGAATCCAGCCTTTCATGAACTTCATCAAAAATGTTATGTTTTAACATAATAATTTTATGCTCACTAACTGAGTGCGACTGGATCCCAGTGTCAGCTACTAGAATGACATACTTTTTGGTGAAAATTACTCTTATATTATAACGTTTGTAGTTATGAATTTGACTATAGGATCAAGTCTAGAAAAATCTAGATTCCAGACTGGAATGACAACTTAAATTGCTTGATGTGAACATAAAATAGCTCATGTCATCACGTTAGCAATACAACTTCTTTAATAAAAACTAAATCAATTCCCGTAATAATTGTACTAGCTAAGGCTAAAAGGCAGAGGGTTATTAGTGAGGAAAAATATGAATACTCAAAGCACACAACAATATCATGAATTCATTCGAGGATTTTTTACTTTATTCGATGAAATAAAAAAGGAAGACGACCCAATTTATAATTCCAGAGTTGGTTTTAATGCAGTAAAGTTTCTAATAAAGCACCCCATCTGGAATTTGGAGACAGATGAAGACAAAAATAAAGCTTATGAAGTTATTCTTCCAGAGCAGAACAAGATAAAGAAAGCCGAACAAAAGCTTGAAAGTGAAGTTAAAGCAAGGTTAAAAGAGTATGTTGATGATATCGCAGGAGTTTCAATATATGGCGATCACGCAAGTATTACACTGGGAGATGACAAAAAAGAGTTTAAAATCAGCGAGTTTTTAAATAGTGACTTTTGTCAGAAGAAAGGAATTTTGGGATTTTCAACGCTGCATAGTGATGGAAAGAGCGGAATGCACGGTTTTGTTGCCGAAGAAGGAAAGAAAAGAATAAGGCATTATGTTGTAACCGATGGTTCATATGAAATGACTTTGAATTGGCATGACAAAAATGGAAAAAAATGTACTATCAAAATCAAGATTGATAAAGATGGTGTAGATCTCACTGAACGTAATGGTGTTACTGAGGAACAATTAAAAGCAAACACAGATGTAAAAATAGGTGGCTTATTCCTATATCAAATACAATTCAAGGAGAAAGGACAAGAACAAGAGAAACAACAATCATCTGAAACTTTCATAGAAAGTGATATTAGTAAAGGTATTGGCGTTCAAGCTACTCAAGATCAAGAAGTTGAGTTTAAGCATGTAACGACTAGCACTACAAATTCTAATAACGCATCTGCTAAAAAGATTCCACCGTCACTGCCACCTAGAGCTAGTTCATTACCTAATAATCAGAAAAAAGATGAGTATCAGCCAATACGGATTAATAGTAGAAATAACTACAATTCTCCATATTCTGATGCTTCTTCAAGCAGTACTATTTTCACCAAGTCTGTAATCTACAATCAAGATAATACACAAGAGGATGAACGGTATGACAATCCTACATTTGCTACATTTGGACATGCTGTACCTGTAAGCCGAAAATCAGATGAAAGTGAGCAAATATCTAATAATCGGCAAAAAGGTGCAATTTTTGATCCTACAGCTACTGAAAGCGCTGCACCAGCACAAGACGTTGCATTCAAAAAAGTTAAAGAATCACGCAATACTGGAAATAAGCAACCACTAAATGATGTAGCTTCGATTCTTGCATGGAAAGCAAAAAATGAGTTATTACGTAGTGAAAGTGAGTATGATGAAGAATTTTCTGACTTCGAAGATGGTTGGAGCGATAACGAAGATGAGTATATAACGCTTTCAAATCCTCAATCAGATTATAAACAAGAAAAAGATTATCTTAGCACTAAGGAAAACGAAGAAAGAGGAAACGATAAACAAAAAGAAACCGAAGATAAATTACAAGAAAGTGAATCTCTAGAATACAGCTCAACAGACATAAAAACAAACGATTCGGGCTATTCATCTCCAACTCACTCTAATCATGAAAAATCTCGAGTAAATTCTGGACAGTTAAAAGCGAGCCTAATGAATGTTGAACAAAGAGATGATACCCTACTTACGGAATTTACCAGTAAGTTGGATAAAGAAACTCAGAAGTTCCCACTAAAACCGGTGGATCAGAAAGAAATGAGCGAACAAATCAAAGAACATTTATTAGCAGCTGGATTGCTAAAAGACAATGCAGCAGAAACAAAAACAAACGACTCAGGTTACTCATCTCCAACTTACACTAGCCACGATAATTTTCAGGTAAATCCTGAACAATTAGAGAGGAAATTAGAAACCATTGAACCAAAAGATACATTGGAAAAATTGAATAAAGGATTGAGAGAACCTTCACACCAGGCTACTAAAGATTTATTCTCAGAAAGTATGTTGAAAGAAATAAAAGAAGGTAAAAAATATGACCCTGTACGTAAGTTATTAGAAAGAAAAGTGGCAGAACAAGAAAATGATAATACTAATCTGACTATAGACAAAAATAGCGAACTATATAAATTGCTAGAAAAAGATGCAGCACAACTGAAAGCTGGAATAGTAGAAGAGGAAAGAAAAGATACTTTAACAGAACGCAATGATAGTCCTGATCGCAATAGAATTGTATTAGCAAATAGAAATAGAATCTGGGCTAAACTTATTGCTGAAGAAAAACAAAAAAAGGACAGTGGTATTAGTATAGGTTAAAGTAATTACTTAGCAAGCAATGGGTTTCATGTAATGGTAACCCTATTACAGAAGAGTATGAGCCACGTAAAAATAATACAAACATTCCTGCAAGACCTTGTATGTTGCACCCCCCTGCCCTGTTTTTCCACTCTTCTGATGCTAAATAATATTTAATTTCTTGTTCGCTGAGACGCTTAAATTTCACTATTGTAACTACAGTCCTAATATGCTGTTTAGATTGATCAGGAGTTAATAAACACACACTGGTGTATACTCTATGCCTTCTTCCTGATAACAAGCGAACGCATTTTTCTGCTTGCTCAACGTTTTCAGCTTTGAGCAGTATCCTTCTACCACAAGCAACAACTGTATCAACACCAAGCACAAAGTAATCTGGATTTGAACTTTGTGTTTTCTCAGCTTTACTTTTTGCCATACGGATTGAGTAATCTCTTGGAAGTTCCTTTTTTAAAGGAACTTCATCTATGTCTGCTGGCAAAATTAAACCTGGCTCAATATTTATTTGTTTTAGTAAAGCTATACGCCTTTTCGATGATGAAGCAAGAATAAGATTATTTAGAGATCGTTCTGTCACTTGTACCTTTAAGCCTTCTAATTATCCTACCCTTTTTTGCATTCCTATCATAAACACTCATCTCAACCAACACCCTATCGCCTATAATTATGCGTATTTTACTTCTTCTCACTTTCCCTGATACATGACAGATAATCTCATGTTCATTGTCCAGCTTCACTCTAAATTCTGCTGCAGGTAGTAAAGCAGTTACTGCCCCTTCCACTTCAAAAATTATTTTTGATTTGTCTTCTTTTATCATTGTCGTATTATAATTTAATAATCTTTTTCAGTCTACTATAGATTTTAAATTATTATCAATACAGGAGATTTTTATACTCTACTTGAGTATTGCTCTTGCAACTTAACTCCAATCATCTCCTTAACAATGCAAGAGGAAAGCGAGCTACCTACGCTTCTACTCTCTACTACCTTCTCAATAGAAGTTATGTTAGAAGATAAATCATTATCACAATTTTCCTCATCGCTACCATATCCTCCATCAAAGCTTAAAGATCTGCATAATGTTGTTTTTTCTTTCAGTGGAACATTAGACTCATTATCAGTTTCATTAAAAACTTCTCCCATTAGAGTATAATATTTTTTTATACAACCACTGGGGATTTCATTCATTCTTTGTTTATCAGCAACTTGATCTTGTTGGTCCTCTAAGTATTTCACTTGATGATTTAAGTTTTCTATCTCCTCTTTCATTTCTTTAATTGTTTGAATTTGATCTGCAATTACGTCGATATAGTTCTCTTTCAATTCATCAATATTATCTTCATCTTCAGTGAGTTCAAGTATATCTTCTAGAAATTCCTCGTACTCGTTTTCTGGCTCCTCAATGTCGAACTTTAGTCTCTCTTCTTCAAGTTCATCGTTCAAATTGCTACACTGCCTCTCTAACTTTACAATTGTTTCTGCTTCTATTTCTTGCTTTAATTCAACATTTTCTTTAGGTAGCATTTGATTGTCTGGAATCAATTCATCCATTTTTTGTGAGTTAGTTTCCGCTTGAGTTCTGATTTGTTGTGAAGCAATTTCTGGTTGAGTTTCAGTGTGCTGTAAATTGACTTCTAATGTATTGCTATTAATAGAAGGAGAAGAAGGAAGGCTATTATCAGCATCAACTTTATGATCTAACTTCCCCTCTGGTTCCTTACCTTGATAAGCCACCATAGATTCATTGTAAAAATTAATAGGAGTAGCCCTATCCTCTTCTAGTGATTCCATTACAGCATCATATAAGGAGAGACCTTGAATATATAATTCATCGTTTTGCTTTATTAATTCTAGAATCTCCTTCGATGAAACAAAATCTTCACCATTAAATTTTAGTATTTTAGTTATGCCATCGCTACTCACATCCATAATCATGGTACACATTCCTGATCCATCTTTTGCAGGCCAAGTGCTTGTCATTTCATAATATGCACCTTCTTTAAATTCATAATATCTTTTCTTATCTTTTTGATGAGCGTGTATTTCATGTTTTTTATTGCAATAGATATTCAGTTCTTTAATATCTTTCTCTTGCTGTAAAACTTCACTAATCTTTGTTGGCTCACTCTTATCGTAATTAATAAGGTTAATATTCAAAACTCTATGATCGTTACCAGTTTCTGTGTAATAAGCTTGAAGCTCTACGTCTTTCCTCTCAAAATATTTACTTGCAGCTTTTTTTCCCTGCTCTGCCAATTCTATGCATTTATTTATATCTTCCTCAAAGCTCTTATTAGCAGACTCTGTTACTGCTTTATCTATATACGTTTGTTTGAAATCTCTATCGTTTATTAGGTCATAAAAACTCCACTCATCCCCAAAAGCCCTCTGCACATAAGTGAAATTCTTTTTTTCCTTTAGTTTTCTTAAGAACCACACCTTTTCTTTAAGATTTTTCAGTTGAAAGCTTATCCTTGCCTTTACACTAGAGTTTTCTGCGGGAATACTAACTTCTTCTAATTCTTTAAATAATTTATTATCTTTTATAATTGAGTAGCAAAACTTCACAATAGCGGAATTTGCAAACGAAGGATCTTTTTTTATACCTTCATCAAGAATTTCTTTAAAATGTGCAAATTGAGGTAGAACATAAAAATTTATTATTTCTTTTTCTGATCTCGTTTTATTAGCATGAGAGATATTATCTAATTGTGAATATAACTCTTTGAATGTATGGTAGATAAGTGTAGAGTAATAAACTTCCCTATTCAGTGAAGTTGGTCCTATACAAAAATGCTTTTTAAATTGATCACCTATTTTTGCTGCATCTACTGCTTTGTCTCCCTTAGTAAAACCTGCAATCATAATACGCCTCCTTTAACTATGTTTATATTATAACAATCAACATGTATTTAAGAAAAATCACACTGCTCACTGTACGTTTACGCTGCTACTTTGCATAATAGATTGCTTGAAGTCACACAAGTATAGTTTTTTATTAGATAAAAGTTAACAAGACGTTTTCATAGATTTTTAAGCTTAATAACATCCTCTCTTTTTGGACTGGTTGAAATTAGATGAATTGGTACACCTATTAATTCTTCTATTTTTCTCACATATTTTATCAAATTTGCAGGTAATTCCTTAACTGACCTTTTGCCTTGAGTTTTCTCTTTCCAACCAGGAAATTCTTCATATATTGGCTCTAATTCTTTTTGTATTGAATGTGATGCGGGTAAATAATCATACATTTTTCCGCCATACTTATAACCAGTGCCTATTTTAATAGTATCAAAAGAATCAAGAATATCTAATTTGGTTAATACAATGCTTGAAACTCCAGAGAGTTGTACGGCCTGGCGCACTAAAACTGCGTCAAACCATCCGCAGCGCCTTCTTCTATTGCTTACTGTTCCAAGTTCCTTACCTATAGAAAATAAGCTGTCTCCAATCTCGTTATTTTGTTCAGTAGGAAATGGACCATTACCCACTCTTGTTGTATACGCTTTTGCTACACCAATAATGTGAGCATTGTAGGATAATCCTGAGCCTGTTATCGCTTGCGATGCTACGGTATTACTTGAAGTAACAAAAGGGTAAGTTCCGTGGTCGATATCTAAAAATGCGCCTTGAGCTCCTTCAAATATTATTTTCTTACCTTCTTTCATAAAATCATTTAGTATCTTCCACACAGGTTTTTTATATGAAAGAATTTTTTCTGAAATCTGTCGAATTTCCTTTAATATTTCTTCTTTTTCAACCACCTGGTAGTTAAGGCCTTTTCTGATAGAATTATGGTAACTCAGGAGAGCATCCACTCTTTGATTGAGCTCATCTGCGTTTTCCAAGTCACAAATGCGTATAGCTCTCCTTCCAACTTTATCTTCATAACATGGCCCTATTCCTTTGTTTGTTGTGCCAATTTTGCAATTTCCGTTTAAATCTTCAAATAGCTTTTCCTTGTCCTTATGTACGCTAAGTATTAATGGACAGCTCTCGGATACCATCAAGTTGTTATAGTTTACGTCCACTCCTTTAACTTTCAATGATTCTATTTCTGATATTAGAGCTTGTGAATCAAGAGCAACGCCATTTCCTATGATAGATATTTTTCCTGGCCTCAAAACAGCAGAGGGCAGTAAATTTAATTTATAAACCTCATCATCTATTACTATAGTGTGCCCTGCATTATTTCCCCCCTGAAATCTCACAACTACATCTGCATTCTCAGAAAGATAATCTACTATTTTACCCTTGCCTTCGTCACCCCATTGCAGACCAACAATTACAATATTATTCATCACTATTTTCTAGATTAATACGTAAATATTAATGCAGCATGCTACAAATGAAAAGAGAAATCTACGCCTTTCTTACACCTATTAAATAAAGAAATATACTATCGACTTTTTTTATATGTTATCAAATTATTCATCATTATATGATACAACTTACTATATATTTATAGTAAGGTGTTAATTATGAAAAAGGCAAAGGAGAGTCCAGTAGTTAGATTAAAGGCCACAGCTAAAGAGTTCAATTTTGGTAAATTAAGAGCAGATCAAGATAATAAATTAGCGAATTCCGGTGAAACAATGTTCTTAGATTTTCAAAGAATGAATTTTATTATTAATGAAAAAGAAATAGATAATAATTTTATTATTGCATTTAAGGAAGGAGCTAAAGATTATAAAAATGAGATTTTTAACCGTGATAATTTTGATAACCTCTCTGAAGAAGGTAAAGCTTTTATGGAACCAGTACTTAAGGAGCTTGATCAAGATAGACTATCTGAAGTTTGGGAAAATCATTGTAATAGCCCTACAATTGCTGATGAGAAAAAAATTGATGAATATAGAAAGGAATTTGAGAGATTTTATAACGCAGGGAGAAGCTCTTATCATCTATTCTCCAAAAAAGATTACCGTGCATTAGCAAAGGAAATTTTTAAGGAAATGTTTAGATACGGTGGAGCAAGGGTTCCAAGTGATGCTATTTTAGAAGAGTTAGTCACCAATTGTAATCAAGCAGGGTATGGGGCTGGTATATTTAATGAATCTCATGCCGCACTCAGTAGTTGTAATTTAACTCCACACAGTCCTAAAAAAGTGCTAAACATTTACTGCACTGACCACAACCGCATAAAAGTGACGTCTGATATGGCAATACCTATAACCACGATTGACAATCCGGAAGAGAAAATATGTGACCTATCCAGCTCATTAGAATTTACACTTGAGTCTCAATATGGTGAAGACCTTGTAAAATATGGAGATGGTAAATTATCACTCACTATTCCTGAAGAGTTGAAAAACTATAAAGACAATGGCAAGACCTTGTTTGACACTATTAAAGAATATTTTAAGAAATTCTGTGCAAAATTAGGATTTAAACCTGAGGCAAAAATACAAATAGAGCATAACTTAGGTACTCAAATCAAAGTAAACAACTATTTAGATGGTACAATATCTACTACAGGATCGGATGCAAATGAAAAATTTACCAATCTTTTAAAGAAAAATCTCAGAGAGAGGTTATTGGGATCAGGAGTTGCTCTAGGAGGTGAAGATGTTGATGATATTATTGAAGTCAGAGTATCTGCAGTTATGGATCTACTGCGTGATTATACTAAATTGGAAGATAATAAAGAAAACAGAGAGTTATTAATAAGTGAAGTAGCAGATAATTTAGGGCTTTCCACTCAAGATAAAACAGCATCAGAAGTATTGATGGAATTAAACTCTTTACCTTCTTCGATAAAAGGTCAGGTTAATCATAATCAAGTGCAGTTTGTTGTAAATATTTTTACCAATTTAATTGTTGAAGGAAAAAGCGAAGTATACAAAGAAAAAAATGCAATTAATGCAATGGATGCAATTCATCAGAAGATAGATAAGGCAATTGTTGAGCAAGAAAAAAGAGCAACCAACAAACAAGATATAGAAAATGATAAATGGACAGATAAAATAAAAAAACAGAGATTATCTATGGAATCACATGGGCATTTGCATTAAAGATACTGTGTACAGAGGGGTAGTATTCTCAATTTTCGCCTTTCTATTTAAAGCACTCAAATTGACCAAACACACTCAATCCAAAGCGTTTGTAGATTCGATATCTTGAGTAACTTGACGCAGAGAGAATTGTATACCTTAGTCAACTTTTCTAGCGGTATCCATAAGGTAAATCATTATTTGAGTGTTACACCCAAGCCCTCTTTATTTTTCTCTGTTATCAAGCTAAAAATACCATTTGGTTTCATTATGTATACGAAACTATTATGCTTGCAAGAAAAAAAACTAAAAAACTGGAAAAGAGAATAGGAATTTGACATAAGCTATTCCCAAATTTTCAATGTTCATATGGTTATAAGCAGTACAGCTATTAATCATCCATTATTGATATACCTGAATTATTCTCAGTAAATAAATCAAGTATAATGTTAGGTACTCTACCATCAACTATGTGAACAACCCCTGCACATTCTTCTACCATTTTAGTATACGACATAAGCCTTTCAACAAATTTTTCTCCTTTAATTTTTCCACAATCAATCGATTCTTTTAAATTTTTAATCAAGACTCTTCTATTGCCAACTTTGTTTATTTCTTCATCTGTATCACTCAAGATTATCATTTTAGATGCGTAAACTGCAAGTGCAATTGCACTTGCAGTGCTATCAGTATCAATATGATATGTTTCTCCATTTTTTCCATAACCGATGGGTGCAATAACTGGTATAGAATCTGATTCTTCAATAAAGAATAATATATCAGGATTGATTTCAGTTGGTCTACCGATAAATCCCATGTCTAGTATTTTTTCAATATTATTTAATCTATTTTCCCTAAGCGTAGTGCTTATCTTTTCAGCTTTTATGAGGTTGCCATCTTTTCCACATAGTCCAATAGCTGAACCACCAGCAGAATTTATATGCTGAACAATTTTTTTATTAATTGAACCACACAGTGCCATTTCAATGATTTTCATAGTGCTTTTGTCTGTAAGTCTGACACCATTTATAAACTTATCATTCATACCTAGCATTTTTAACACTAAGTTAATTTCATATTCTCCGTCATGAACTACCACCGGATTTATACCAAGCTGTTTCAACAGAACAACATTATGCGCAAAAGCACTAAGCAGCGTTTCATCTGAGATTATTACACTGCTGCATTTGATGATAAAAGTTTCGCCTACAAATTTAGGTATGTTAGACAGAACTTCAAATAATATTTCTGTTTTTTCCTTCAATGGCATCTTACCATTTAAAGATTCATCACTTTTCATTTTTTTATCTTGTAAATTTGAAAAACTCATCTCTTACCTTGGTGATTTTATGCTTAACACGAATGCTTATTTGATGAATTGATACATGTTCATTATTAACCCACTTTTGAGTATTTTCTAGAATAGCATCTAGACTTTCCTGATTCACTTTATCTATTTTTGTTAGCACAATATTAAAGTTAATATTATTACATATTAACCAATAAACAAAGTCTTTGTCTATTTCTTTTAATCCTACCTTGCTATCTATAAGCACAAACAATCTTTTTAGATTTCTCCTGTGAATTAGATAGTACTCAATTAGGTTTAAGTATTGTACTGCTTCTTCCTTGCTTGCACAAGAATAGCCATAACCCGGTAGGTCGACAATCCTAAACTTATCATTGTACATAGAGTAAAAATTTATTTGTCTAGTGCATCCAGGTTTAGAAGAAACTCTTGCAGCTTTTTTGCTGTTTATCAGCAAGTTGATTAAACTTGATTTTCCTACGTTTGATCTACCAGCAAATGCAATCTCTGGAGCCGACTCATCTGGTAATGATTTTTTGTCTGAAGCTCCAAATATGAAGCTGCAGATTGATGTTATCTGTTTTGCCATTATACTTAGGTAGAAATATTCGAGACAATTATAGTGTTATTGCTTGATATAAGAAATTTTTTATTTCAGTATATATTACTTACTTAAACAGCTGAAAACTAGACCTGTACTATATGGATATAGAGAATAATTTACAAGACTTTAAAAAAAAGTTTTCTGATGTAGAGAGAAATCTGGAAAACCCTACCAATTTGAGTCAAAAAGAATTCGTTAGTTTTTCAAAGGAATACTCTGAACTCAGACCAATTATCGAGATAATCGATGAATATAATATATTAAAAGAGGAAATTTCAGATTTAGAAGAAATCATGAAAGATGAGAACAGCGATGGTGATATAAAAGAGTTAGCAAAAGAAGAACTTCTTGAGAAGCAAAAGATAGTATTACCGAAAGTAAAAGCAAAACTAAAGTTGGCATTATTACCCAAAGATGAAGATGACTCAAGAAATGCAATATTAGAAATTAGAGCAGGCACAGGCGGAGAAGAAGCAGCATTATTTGCAGCGATGTTATTTCGTATGTATCAAAAATATGCAGAAAGAAGAAATTGGAAGTTTGAGCCAATAAGTATTTCTAATACAGGTATAGGTGGCTATAAGGAAGCTTCTGCACTCATTAATGGAACAGAAGTTTTTGCAAGACTGAAATTTGAGTCAGGGGTGCACAGAGTACAAAGAGTGCCAGAAACTGAATCCTCAGGAAGATTGCACACTTCCGCAGCTACTGTTGCAATATTACCTGAAGTAGAAGAGGTTGACTTTGAAATAGAAGAAAAAGATTTACGCATAGATGTTTATAGATCCAGTGGTCCTGGAGGGCAATCAGTGAATACAACTGACAGCGCAGTAAGGGTCACCCACTTGCCAACAGGGATAGTTGTAATACAGCAAGATGAAAAATCGCAGCACAAAAATAAGGCTAAAGCGCTCAAAGTGTTGAGAGCAAGGCTATACGAAATTGAAAGACAAAAAAAAGAAATGGAAAGGTCAACAATGAGGAAAAGCCAAATTGGTTCTGGAGATCGCTCTGAACGTATAAGAACTTATAACTTTCCACAATCAAGAATAACAGATCATAGAATTAATCTCACTTCACATCGACTAGAACAGATTATAAAAGAAGGTGAACTAGATGAATTTATTGAGGCATTGATTTCACGAAATGAAGCAGAAAGGTTGACTGGAGGGGGTAATGTTACTTTTTGATGGAAATTTGAAACAAAGCATAGGTATCAGGTTAAAAAGAAGTAAAGTTAGTTGTTCATAAGGTTGACAATTATTTAAATTTATGCTATAATTAGCAGCTCTATAACTTACAGAAACTATGGAAGTTGACTTTAATCAATATGTTAATAGTAACACCTTAGAGTTAAATAATCTATATGTATATATGGAGAAGCTAGTAAACTTTTTACAGAAAAAGCAAAATATTTAGCTCTTTACCAAAGCAGCTTATGGTTATTTAAAGCCTGCTCTTGCAAACCGACTTTGAGGGACCTACCCTCATCTATTTCGTAGCTTAAACACTCAGTTTGCTCATTTCTGACCATTCTTTGTGTCTCTACGGCACACTACGTCCACACACACTTAAAGTATTTATCCACAGTTACACTAATTTATAGAAAATGCAGATAAATTTTTTGTTGTTTTATAGCTAAATAACTTGTTGACAATAAAGACAGTATCTCCACTCTCCCTCATTACATGCATTTAGCCTTGCTCCAGCAGCTAGCGCTTCGTCTACAGCCTTGTGCAGTTCATTTGGACTTTTTGCTCTTACCACAGCACTTTTAAGCCAGCTCAACTTTTCTGCACTTGGCTTTATTTTTTGCAAAGCTGAAGCAAATGGATTCAACCCTTCTGGATAATCTGCTTGATTATTCAAAGGTTTTGTGCCATATATGTAGTCAAGTCCTTTTCCATAGTTGATTTTGTTTTCGTGAACGTTTCTGCTAGGGAAAGGCATTGTATCTTCCGGTTTTATCTCCTTCTGATTATTAATTTTGCTCACAAACTTAGACTGCTTTATATCAACGCCTTCAAGAGCACCAAATATTTTCTTCAATAACTTGTCTTTACTAGTAATATAACCCCCATATTAAAAATACTTTTTAAGTATATAAATCTTAGTTTATACACTCTATTACTCAGTATAAATTATGGTGAGTAGTTTTGCAAATACTTCCTACTATAACAATCCGTTTTCTCGAAAGCTGAAATAGCCTCCACTTGTGATGATAATATGGTCAAACAATTTTACGCGTACAGTACTACATGCTGCTGCTAAGCTCTTCGTTACTGCTTGATCTTCTTCTGACGGCTCTAAGCTTCCTCCAGGATGGTTATGTGACATTATTATTAATGTTGCATTTTTTATTAATGCTTTTTTTATAATCTCCTTTATGTATACCGGTGCTTTTTCCATTTCACCAATATAGGATTCTTCTCCGATGTAAGTCCATTATTGGCTCACTCTTAAGCTTTTCTCTGAGCACCCTTTCTAGTGTTTCCTTAACACACATAATCATTGCTACTGCAGAATCAGTCACTCCTTCTATAACTTTCAGGTCATCCATTTCTCTACCTAAAATTCTTCCTACTCCCGTATAAGTGTTACCAGATTTTTAGCAATTTCTTGAGCTTGCGGCCTTTCATGTACTGCACTTAAAAATGTTTCCATTATTTCACGATCAAGTAGTGCTTTACCTTTGCTTTCTAATATTCTGAATTCGATTTCTTCTTTACTTTTATTCATATAATTTACCTTTCACTAACAACAAACTTTTTTTAAATATTTACTGCTGTTTTTTTATCAGCATTGGCATAGCTTTCGAGTGAAGTCAAATCAATTTTTCAATCTTTTTTACTTATTTTTTCATTAATAAGCGAAGATATTAATATATGATGATTTTTTTATTTTAAACTTGTTGAATTTCGTCTAAAGAGATGCCTACCGCTTGCAAAATAATATCAATAGAAATTCCTCCTTTCACTAAATCCTTTGCAATTTTCATCTTTTCTGCTCTTTTCACTTTCTCTTCGCAAATTTGCATGCTTTCAAACAGAGACTCTCTTAATGCATTACTTGGCTCTCAATTTCTTTGTATTCTTTTATCAAATCCTGTAGCTCATTTTCTACTTTACTACCTTCATCTATTAGTAGATCTGTAATATTAATCGATAACGCTTCTGCCATTTTATATAATTTATCAAGTGGAACAGCAGTCCTTCTTTGCTCATAGTTACTTATTTCATCACGTGTTGTATTCATTTTCTCAGCCAAATCCTTCTGAGTATATTCCCGTCCATTCTTTTATCTTTTTTCCTATCTTGTAGTATATAGAACCTGTTTTTTCTTCAACACATTCATCAGCAGACAGACCTATTGTTTTTGAAACAGTATCAACAGAAACTCCTGCTTTAACCAGACCTTTTGCAATTTTTATTCTCTCCGTTTTTTTACTATTTTTCTCACTAACTTGAACAAATTTGGTTAGTAAACAAAACATTCTACGTAATTCCTGATCATTAATCGTTTTATATTTTCTTACTAATTTCCTCTCCCTCATCTTCAAAACAGATTTTTTCATTTAATACAGGAATTAGGTCTACAATACCAATCGACAATATCTCTGCTATAGCATACAACTTTTCAATCGAAATTTTACGTGTTCCTTTTTCATATTGTAGTACTATTTGATACGTTACGCCGATTTTTCCCGCTAAATCTTTTTGAGTATAACCCTTTGCTAACCTAAAACTTCTTACCTTCTTTCCTACTTCGTGATCTAAAGAACTAGTATAGCTAACGGTCATTCTTTTTCATAACCTGCCATTTTAAAAGTTTCAGATAGAAATTTTGCTAGCATATGTTACCTTTGTTGAGAACTATAGTATTTCCCAAAGTAAATGATAAAGGTATAATAAGTTATTTGGGTTATAATGGCGTATAGTGTGGATTTAAGAGAAAAGGCAATATCGATGATAGGAAAAGGGAAGACGAAGGTTAAGGTGGCAGAGCTTCTGGAGATAGGAATAGCAACTTTGTACCGCTGGTTAAAAAAGAAAGCTGCTGGTGAAAGCCTCAAGCCATCTAAAAACGGCAGCTTCATTCGAAAAATAGACCAAAAAATACTCGAAGAATATGTTACAAAGAATCCAGATCATACTCTGGCAGAGATGAAACAAAATCTTGGATTTGGAATAAATTCAATTTGGTATAGACTAAAACAGCTAAAAATTACTTTAAAAAAAAGTCACACTATATCAAGAGCGCAATCAAGAAGCAGTTTATTGATAAAATCTCAAAAATAGACCATTCCAGCATCTTATATATAGATGAAGCAGGAGTTGATAATAAATTATACCGAGAATATGGACGTGCTCCAAGAGGAAAGAAAATTTATGCAGATATTCCAGCGAGAGAGAATCAGTATAGTAGCCGGGTGGATTGGAATGAGATTTATTGCACCAATGACTTTCAAAGGTGGGTGTGACAAAGAGGTATTCAATATATGGTTGGAGAAACCTAAATTGCCACTTGGCACAACCATAGTTATGGATAATGCTACATTTCATAAGACCACTAAAACAAAATCATTAATAGAGTCTTTTGGCTGTCATGTGCTGTATCTTCCAACATATTCACCAGATTTGAATCCCATAGAACACTGTTGGCATACCATCAAAAGCCGCCTCAGACCTCTAATGTATAAATGTACAGACTTACAACTTTTGGTTGGTAATACCATAATGGAAATTTATCATTCATTTTAGAAAATACTATACAAGCTGATCCGCCCCTGTTCTTCCATCGGTACTCTCATCCTTGAAGTTTAGCTTCTTGGATTTCTCCCTTGTCATCGAAACGACAGGTTCCCGCAGTTCTACACAATAGCCTATAATAGTTTTCACGCCACCTATATGCCGGACGCCACCTACCCAGTAAGCAAGTTCCTTGTAGATCTATCCCAGGAGAGATGGGAGCTCCTGGTTTTGACGTCGTCTCAGCCCTTTCGACACTTCATCAGTGGTTCATTTTCATTCGCCTCTCTATTTCGTACATGACACGTATTTGCGCCTTTTCCATAACGCTCACTACCTTGACTCTTTATCAAAGCAGCTTATGGTTGTTTAAAGCCTGCTCTTGCAAGCCGACTTTGAGGGACCTTCCCTCATCTATTGTGCAGCTTAAGCACTTAGTTTGCTCATTTCTGATCATTCTTTGTGTCTCTACGGCACACCCCATCATCCGGCTTCTCTCTAATTTGGTATGCATACTTCCATGTAATTGATCGTGGCAGTGCTTATGAAGCAAGGATAGATTTTTCATGTTATTATTGCAATCTTGATGATGTACATGTGTTAAACCTAAACCAAAGATAACAATAATTACATTTACCTTGCTGTAACTTCAGTAATTTTATTACTCGTGATCTGGTAATTTACTTAAACGATTTCCCCAATATGGCCAATCTCCATCATACGGAGATCTATTTCCATTTACTTTGATATGTCGTTTAATAGCATGATCCCTATGTCTAATAAGATATAACTTGTTACTTACCATATATCTCCAATTGTCGTTACCATACTTTTTAAAGTATTTTCTTTTAACCCAACACCTTCTTTTGTCATGGTGTCTATAGACAGCCCATTTCCAAAGTTTGTTATGCATAGAGTAGTCTAATAAATTAAAGACTTTGCTTGAGACTACCGAGATGTAATATTGGCTCCAACCCCTTATTATTGGATTAAGTTCTTTTATTACAGCTTCTTGTGGCGCTGCTCGCAACTCTTTAAGCTTATGTTTTATAGATAACAAGTGTTGACTTATAGATTTACGACTTGGTTTACATGTAACCTCTCTTATTTTGACGTGTTTGATAATGCCTTATTGAAAATCCAAGAAAATCAAATCCTGGCTTTTCCCCATTTAGGGATTTTAGTGTATGTGCAATTCTTGTCTTTGATGACTTTAATTCTAGTCCAACGGGTTTTAGCCATTTTTCAGTTAGAACCTTTGCCTTCATCACAAGTTCCTCGCTCTCGTGTAATACCACAAAATCATCAGCGTACGTAATTACATTAACTGAATTTTGCGCCTGCTTGCGAGACACCCTGCTATATTTCTTTTTCGCATATTGGAAAAGTTCTTCCTTAAGTTCTTCTTTGATATTCTGTTCTAGTCCATATAGTGCTACACATGC
Source organism: Wolbachia endosymbiont (group B) of Camptogramma bilineatum (assembly GCF_947251825.1). Lineage (NCBI taxonomy): Bacteria > Pseudomonadati > Pseudomonadota > Alphaproteobacteria > Rickettsiales > Anaplasmataceae > Wolbachia > Wolbachia endosymbiont (group B) of Camptogramma bilineatum. The sequence continues at coordinate 795,985 of NZ_OX366391.1, read as the reverse complement.
AAGTAATGGAGAAATTACCCCGCCAACAATGTTGCAAAAAACGTAAAATTAGAGAAAAGCATTTCTCGAAAACTTCTATGTCCAAAAACAAGAGTGCCATTTATTTATAGTGCCAACAATCAATTAACCATCAGTTTCAATGAATGATATGAACATATTATTTCAAGGAAAGTTCATGGGAAATAAGAGATTAGCTATACGGATTAGCTGTAGCTATGAAACTAACCGGTTGGCAGAAAAGTATTTGTTAGATGCTTATGAAAAAGCCGTGTCAAAGCAAGTAAGCCAAAAAAATTTAAAACATAAAAATGGGATTCAAGGAGGATCAAATGGTAACAGTGAGTTTATATGCAAGAGTTTCTTCGGGGAAACAAGCACAAGAAAATACAATAGCAAGTCAAGTTGCAGCTTTAGAGAAGCAAATTAGTACGGATGGATACAAATTATTAAGTGAGTATAAATTTATTGATAATGGCTACAGTGGATCTAATCTAGTCCGTCCTGATCTAGAAAAGTTACGTGATAAAGTAACAGAAGGTAAAATTGATAGAATTTACATTCATTCACCTGATCGCTTATCTAGAAAATATGCATATCAAATGGTATTACTTGAAGAATTTGAGAAAGCAGGAGCAGAAACGGTTTTCTTAAATTATGAGATTAACGATAATCCAGAATCTCAATTGCTGTTACAAATGCAAGGTATGATAGCAGAATATGAACGAGCGAAAATTATGGAACGAAGTCGTCGCGGAAAGATTTATGCAGCTAATAAAGGTTGTGTAAGCGTAATGGGAGGAGCTCCTTATGGTTATCGTTATATAGATAAATATATGGGAGGAGGACAAGCTTTATTTGAAATAAACGAAGAAGAAGCTAATGTTGTTAGGAAAGTATTTTTGTGGATAGGAAGAGAAAGGACAAGTATTGGGGAAGTGTGTCGTCGGCTAAACACTATGTCTATTATAACACGAACAGGAAAAAAGTGCTGGGATAGAAGTGTGATTTGGGGTATGTTAAAAAATCCTGCTTACAAAGGACAAGCGGCTTTTGGTAAAACAAAAGTAGGTATAAAGTTACAACATATCAGACCACAGAAACATTCTTGTGAACAACCGAAAGATAATTACTCTACCTATTCTGTTGAAAAAGCAAATTGGATTTATGTTAAAGTGCCAAATATAGTGGACGAAGATGTATTTGATATAGTTCAAGAACAATTAGCTGAGAATAGAAAAATAGCAAGGACAAGAGAAAGAGGAGCAAAACATTTACTACAAGGTTTAATCGTATGTAAGCGTTGTCGTTATGCATATTACGGAAGTCCTGTAAGAAATAAGCGAGGAGAAAAAATTGATCATTATGCTTATTATCGTTGTATTGGTAGAGATTCTTACCGTTTTGGTGGTAATAAAATTTGTGATAATAAACACATTCGTACAGATGCATTAGAAACAGCCGTGTGGGAAGAGGTTAAGCATTTATTGAAAAATCCAAATAGGGTTTTAGAAGAATACAGGCGTAGACTTTCAGAGCTTAAAAAATCATCATGGGATCAAAAAAGCGATTTACTAGAGAAACAAGAAAATAAATTAAAACGTGGTATTGCTAGACTTATTGATAGTTATGCTCAAGAATATATTAATCAAGAAGAATTTGAACCACGAATTAAAGCAATGAAACAAAGTTTAAAAACAATTGAAGAGGAGAAGAAAAGGATATTCGATCAAAAGAAATTAAAACAGGAATTAACTTTTGTTGTAACCAATTTAGAAGACTTTTCTTCCAATATTACATCAAACCTTGATAACGCAGACTGGCTAACTAAACGTGATATTATTAGAACGTTAGTCAAGAGAATTGAAATTAACCTTGAGGACGTAAATGTGGTATTTCGTGTAAAAGAGCTACCAAACTCTCCTGGAAATAATCGAGAAGAAAAGAAAAATTTGCAACATTGTTGGCGGGGTAAGTGCTCCACCTTGAATTGTGCCACGTTTGGTAGGACTGGACTTTCTATCTTCCATAATGCCTGCTTTCAACCATCCTTTTATAATTCTCTTTAAAGTTGGTGTGGTATTAAGTTTTTCAAGCAGTGCAGAATGTTTCAAAGCATCCGGAAATATCAGCATCTAGTATAAATGCTGTTTTCTGACCAAGTGCGATAAATATAGCTGCTATTGCATCATGACAGGATCTACCAGATCTAAAACCGTAAGTGTTAGGCTCAAACTTTGCTTCCCATTCCGGTTCTAGTGCCATTTTAACAAGTGTTTGCTTTGCTCTATCTGCTATTGGTAGGAATACCGAGCGGGCGATACTCCGATGACCTATCAGATTTTGGGATCCATACCCGTCTTGATGGCTTTGCCTTCTCTCTTATATTTAAGGAATTTGCTAATAGCAATCTTTCCTTTTTATTAAGATTAGACTTTCCATCAATGCCTGAAGTCTTTTTCCCTTTGTTATCCTGAGTTACCCTTCTAACAGCGAGCATTCTTGCACTTGTTGACTTTAGTAATAACCTCTGAAGATTATGCATCTTCATATCATTACATTGTGAAGCTCGGTAAATTCGTTTTTGTAGCTTAAATGAAGATTTCTCAAGCTTGCGCCAAATTCCATTCATACTTAACATTTTGTTGGCTCATAACATATTCACTACTATTCACAACTTTACCTTCCAAATTACAGTGTTTACGTCTGCATATCCCAAATATTACTTTAGGCATTAGCTTCTTAAACAATCCCTCCACATAGAAGCATTTAGTGGGCCACCTTCTTAGTTATCCTTTTTAAACAAAGGATAATAAGAGCTTCCATGTGGTTACTCCGTTCCATGAAATCTTTTCACGTTAACTTAGGTTCTTACTATTTGCCGGGAGGTTGAAAACATCTTAATTAGACCTTCTCATTCTAATTATTCATCTCTCCGTACCTTTTGGTTTATGCGTCTCAACTTTATTTCGCATATCACAAATAACGACAATTCAGACATAAGTTCCTTTCGTAACCATATCTAACTTTCTTAGGGGGGTTATTATAAAGTTTAATATTACCCCTTTTTAATCCATGCTTGCACCTTAGAAAATCGCCACTTTCCTAAAGTGTGGATTATGCTTTCAACCCGATGTTAAGGCGGATGGAATTTAACCATCACGATTTCATGACTTTCGGGTCGCACGTTAAGTGTTTGTTTTGGATGTGTTGGTATATTAAATGTTCTACACAAACTTTTCTTTATATTAATTTATTTTTTGATTTGACACACTTTTTTGAATGTTTTCTCAACATTTCATTACCTTCTCTCTTTCTCCATTTCCTGGCTCAATATTTACACATGACATTTTTCTTTGAGGATGCCTTGATAGTGGTTTATACCCAGAAGGTCCTGGCTGTGATTTTGATAAATCTTCTATTGCCTCAAATTTTCTCTTTCTCTCTTGATAAGATTCATCTACTTCTTGACGGGTACTGGAAGGGAAAAGGTTTGACTGCACTGTATCAAGCATTTCCTTACTATTATAGTTTATCACAGCTTCAAGACACATCCTTTTGAACTCCTCAGAAGAATATTCATGGCTCTCAATTATCTGGGAAGAAAGCATTTTATGATTATAAGCTGCTAACATTGCATATTGTTCTTTTGGTGATCCTGCTTTATCTAATAGAAATTCTAACACTTCAATATCAACTTCAGCAGCAGCTTCTCTAAATGCTTCATAATTATTGGCCGCCAATATTGCATGTCGTTTTTCTGGCGATCCTACTTTATCTAATAGAAATTCTAATACTTTAATGTCAACATGAACAGTATTTACCCTAAACGCTTCATAATTATTAGCCGCCAACATTGCATGTCGTTTTTCTGGCGATCCTGCTTTATCCAATAGTAGCTCCAACACTTCAATATTACCTTCACTGGCAGCTATTCTGAGTGCTTGACAAGCATTAGCCACCAACATTGCATATTGTTCTTCTGGCAATCCTGCTCTATCCAATAAAAACTCCAATGCTTTAATATTACTTTCAGCAGCAGCTTCTCTAAATGCTTCATAATTATTAGCCACCAACATTGTATGTCGTTCTTCTGGCAATTCTACTCTATCCAGCAGTAGTTTCAACACTTCAATATTACCATTACCGGTAGCAGCTACTCTAAATACTTCATAATTATTAGCTGCCAATATTTTACTCTGTACATCTAGTAATTTCGCTTTATCCAATAGAAACTCCAACGTTTTAATATTACCACTGTCAGCAGCTGCCCTAAATGCTTCATAATTCTCCACTGCTAACATTGCATGTTGTTCTTCTAGTGATCCTGCTCTATCCAAGAGAACTTCGACACTTTAATATTACCTTCACTGATAGCTTCCCAAAACGCTTCGTAATTATTAGCCGCCAACATTTCACACTGTAAATCTAGTAGTTTCGCTCTGTCCAATAGAAACTCCAACGTTTCAATATCACCATCATCATCTGCAGCTACTCTAAACGCTTCATAATTATTAGCCGCCAACATTTCACGCTGTACATTTGATGATTCTGTTCTATTCAATAAGAGTTTCAGTACTTCAGTGTGCCCTGCATAAGCAGCTACTCTAAATGCTTCATAATTATTAGCTGCCAACATTTTATACTGTACATCTAGTAATTTTGCTTTGTCCAATAGAAGCTCCAATACTTTAATATTACTTTCAACAGCAGCTTCTCTAAATGCTTCATAATTCTTCACTGCTAACATTGTATGTAGTTCTTCTGGTAATTCTACTCTATTCAGCAGAAGCTCTAATACTTCAGCATTATCATTACCGGCAGCTTCTCTAAATACTTCATAATCATTAACTGCCAACATTTTACACTGTAAATCTAGTAATTTCGCTCTGTCCAATAGAAATTTCAACGTTTCAATATTACCTTCAGTAGCAGCTTCCCTAAATGCTTTATAATTAGCAACCTCTATTAACATTTTATATTGAATATTTTTCTGTGATTGTGTGTTTCTGTTCATAAATTACCTCTAACCTATAGATACATTATGCAGCATAAATACTTAATAGTTTTTAACATTACTGTACTTACATTTTTGAGTACTATAAATGCTTATATTTTTTTTGTATACTTCTGCGATTTTTGCTTTCTTTAGGAAAATTTCTATTGCACTTTTATTACAAGATAAGCATAAACTTTTCTTACCATAATTCTTCTTTTCCATTTTTTAATGAATTAGTATTACATATTGCTAAAAATTTAAACAATATAACCATTTCCAGCGCTCAAAACCAAGAAGCGTGAGAACTGTTTTTCTTGGGATGCGTTGATCTACCATTTGTACCATACGAACTTTTTATATGGTGATTTTATTACACGCTAAAACTAGCCATATTAGCCCATTTTATCCATATCTATATACGAAATGGCTTGCCTAGCTTTGTTGCAACAGTTTTGCATTTTTGTTTACACAACCCTATTTTTACGCAATGTGTTCTCACAAAGGTAGGCATTTTTCTTGCATCTTTTAAAAGAGTAAATGATTAAATTTGTTGTAACGCTATAGAATCCAGTATTTTCTGCAAACTATAATATAGTTCAGTTAATATATTCATAAAGTTGACGATTGTTAAGAACATTTATTATAATTGTTAATTAAATAACATTAGTAGGATAAAAATGGATTTTAGTGAGTATGTTAAAGGCAACATATTATATGTTTTTAGTGAACAAGTAGATATCAATAATTTGATAAGCTTTTTGCAAGAGAACAAAAATATTACAGAACTTTCTCTCATTTGGTGTATGATTGGTAACAAAGGAGCGAAAGCTTTAGCTGATGTTAATCTTACAAACCTTACTCAACTTAATTTAAGTGGCAATAATATTGGTAACGAAGGAGTAGAAGCTTTCGCTAAGAGTAATCTTACAAACCTTACTAAACTTGATTTAAGTGCCAATATTATTTGTGTGAAAGGAGCAAAAGCTTTAGCTGATAGTAATCTTACAAACCTTGCTCAACTTGATTTAAGTCTCAATAAGATTGGTAACGAAGAAGCAAAAGCTTTAGCCGAATCTGAGAAATACTGCGAATTCATAGATAAAATTACTCGTACAGAATTTAATAACGAACCTATGGATTTTTGTAAACGTCTGAAAAAATCATGGTCTCAAGCAAGAGCAAAATCTAAGAGTAATGTTCCCAAGCTAGATGAAAGCACTATAAGGAGTTTGTTTTTTGATCTTGCACAACATGGTTATAAAGGGGGAATAGAGGTTTTGCTCGATGACTATGATAAATATCCTTTTCTAATTAATTCAAGAAATGAGCAAGGACACACACTATCTCATTTCTATAACGACGACCTTAAAATGCAAAACTTTTTCTTTAAACGTGGTATGATACCTGAACAAAGAAGAGATGACTGGCACATTGCACGAGACCGTCAATCTGTTCATAGAGGTTCAGTAAGTAAGCGGATAAAGTTTTTTACTAAAAAATTGGTTGAATCCACGGAAGCCAGTGAAGAACAGTTAAAGCAAGCAGCGACTTCTTACGTAGAAAGTATAGAACTACTTGAACAATATCAGAATGATCCAATAAGACTAAAGTTTCTCAGTTCAACTGACAGTGAAAAAAGAAGTGTGATGGAGAAAACATTAGGTGATAATCCTGTACTAAATGACAAAGAGTTTATAAAAACTGTAATCGACAAAGCTAAAGATGCATTAAACACTAAATACTTAAGGAAAAATCAATTTGGTGAATATGACCTAGGACACCCTACAGAACCATTACAATATGATTATACGAGAGATGATGCAAAGATTACTATACCTGAATCTATAGGTTATATAAAACTACTTATTGATAATTTTTCCGTTCCACTGGAAGAAAAAAAAGGAGTTGCTAGTCACTCTTATGGAACAAAATCCAGATTTGGTAAAGAACAAATCATCTAAGGTAAAAGAAAAACTTGGAAATAGCGTAATCCTCGATAAAGAACAGTTTAATAAAGAAGAACTACATGGATTATTAAATGTTATAGATGACGGTAAAAAAGTAGATGAGTTGTTTAAAGAAATCAGTGACTTAGATATAGAAAAGATCTGGAGAGAGCAAAAAGAGTTCGTTCTTCTAAAACAAATATATGTAGCGTCAACAACATATGGTGAAAATGAAAGTGCTTGTACACCAGGTATATGGAGTCAAATTATGATTAGTATAAACGAAATTAGCTCTGAGATCGTGGATCAATATGATCGCTATTTAGAAGAAGAACAAAAACTAGAAGCACAGAAAAATGTTATTACAGAAGAGAACATTAAACCATTTCTGGAAGATTTGGCTAAGAATCTAGTTCAACATGCGGAATCTCATCCAGAATTGAAAGAAGCTCTTGAAGATTTTGCTATATGCAATGTAAATATTGATAATCCTGAAGAAATTACCCTTGAACGGCAAAAAATTTTAGCAGAGATAAATAAATATTTTTATGAACATATTCAAGATGATTTACCGAATTACTATGGACTTATACCAAATAAGGATGAATACAAACTTATCATCAATGGACTGTCAGGGGTAAAAGAAATGAAAGATTTTGCACAAGAGCCATCTAATCAGCAAGAGAATATTACAAGAGAAACGGAAGCTCAAATTGATGAGAACAGTGATGATGAGTTTTTTGATGCAGAAGATGATAATGAAAGTCGTGCAACTATTAGAGAGAGCGACACAGATGAAAAATCTAAAGATGTTAATGAGTCAATTTTTCTAGAGGAAAATAACACACCGTTAGTTTTAGGAAGATTACACTCAGAAACTTCAGTTGTAGCAACAGATCAAACAAATGGTATTCAAAATAATAATCAACAGCCGAGTAATTTAAATAATGATGCTCCACGAAGTAAAGAAAAAAATAAACTGCCTACTGTATGTGCTTTCACATTAGCAATAGCTGGAATTGTTTCAGGGATAGCTATTGCAGTTTACTCAGGAATGTTAGCGGTAGGAATAGCAGTTGGAGTTTGTTGTCTAATTGCTGCTGCAATCGTATCCTATTATGATAGGCCTTCAAATTCACTTTAAAATAGCAATGTCGAAGAATTTGTAACTAATGAGGAACATACTATTGTTTAGAGGCTTACGCTTAAATGAACTGGAGTGGCAAAGAGAAACTCTTTTGAAATTGCTTACCTAACATTCCACTCCATAAAAGTCACTCTTTATATTTGAAGCTTAACAAATACGGTTTTAGACGTAAAAATATTGAATATTTGTGCAGAATAGTGTATAATTATTAATTTTTCTCTGAGTACTATGGCCATTTCTAAATTTCTTGATGCACGCAATGATATAGCTTTTCGTCGTATCTTTGGAACGGAAAAAAATAAAAATATTCTTATCCACTTTTTGAACGATATCTTAGGATTTTCTGGAAGTAATGAAATAAAAGAAATTGAATTCTTAAGCACTATCATGGACCCTGAGATTGCCTCTGATAAACAAAGTATTGTTGATGTCCTTTGCAAAGATTCTATTGTTAATAGATTTGTCATCGAAATGGTGCGACCTGAAAGTCTTCGGTCATATTGTTTAAAAGGAGAGGAATTCATTCAGAAAGAAACTGAAAGGATTCTAAAACTTATTAAACCAGATGTTTTGCCATCTGAGTCTACGCATCAGTGCGAATCGGGCAACCGGTTGGTGCCAAGAGATGCGGACCTTACCCCGCCAACAATGTTGCAAAAAACGTAAAATTAGAGAAAAGCATTTCTCGAAAACTTCTATGTCCAAAAACAAGAGTGCCATTTATTTATAGTGCCAACAATCAATTAACCATCAGTTTCAATGAATGATATGAACATATTATTTCAAGGAAAGTTCATGGGAAATAAGAGATTAGCTATACGGATTAGCTGTAGCTATGAAACTAACCGGTTGGCAGAAAAGTATTTGTTAGATGCTTATGAAAAAGCCGTGTCAAAGCAAGTAAGCCAAAAAAATTTAAAACATAAAAATGGGATTCAAGGAGGATCAAATGGTAACAGTGAGTTTATATGCAAGAGTTTCTTCGGGGAAACAAGCACAAGAAAATACAATAGCAAGTCAAGTTGCAGCTTTAGAGAAGCAAATTAGTACGGATGGATACAAATTATTAAGTGAGTATAAATTTATTGATAATGGCTACAGTGGATCTAATCTAGTCCGTCCTGATCTAGAAAAGTTACGTGATAAAGTAACAGAAGGTAAAATTGATAGAATTTACATTCATTCACCTGATCGCTTATCTAGAAAATATGCATATCAAATGGTATTACTTGAAGAATTTGAGAAAGCAGGAGCAGAAACGGTTTTCTTAAATTATGAGATTAACGATAATCCAGAATCTCAATTGCTGTTACAAATGCAAGGTATGATAGCAGAATATGAACGAGCGAAAATTATGGAACGAAGTCGTCGCGGAAAGATTTATGCAGCTAATAAAGGTTGTGTAAGCGTAATGGGAGGAGCTCCTTATGGTTATCGTTATATAGATAAATATATGGGAGGAGGACAAGCTTTATTTGAAATAAACGAAGAAGAAGCTAATGTTGTTAGGAAAGTATTTTTGTGGATAGGAAGAGAAAGGACAAGTATTGGGGAAGTGTGTCGTCGGCTAAACACTATGTCTATTATAACACGAACAGGAAAAAAGTGCTGGGATAGAAGTGTGATTTGGGGTATGTTAAAAAATCCTGCTTACAAAGGACAAGCGGCTTTTGGTAAAACAAAAGTAGGTATAAAGTTACAACATATCAGACCACAGAAACATTCTTGTGAACAACCGAAAGATAATTACTCTACCTATTCTGTTGAAAAAGCAAATTGGATTTATGTTAAAGTGCCAAATATAGTGGACGAAGATGTATTTGATATAGTTCAAGAACAATTAGCTGAGAATAGAAAAATAGCAAGGACAAGAGAAAGAGGAGCAAAACATTTACTACAAGGTTTAATCGTATGTAAGCGTTGTCGTTATGCATATTACGGAAGTCCTGTAAGAAATAAGCGAGGAGAAAAAATTGATCATTATGCTTATTATCGTTGTATTGGTAGAGATTCTTACCGTTTTGGTGGTAATAAAATTTGTGATAATAAACACATTCGTACAGATGCATTAGAAACAGCCGTGTGGGAAGAGGTTAAGCATTTATTGAAAAATCCAAATAGGGTTTTAGAAGAATACAGGCGTAGACTTTCAGAGCTTAAAAAATCATCATGGGATCAAAAAAGCGATTTACTAGAGAAAAAAGAAAATAAATTAAAACGTGGTATTGCTAGACTTATTGATAGTTATGCTCAAGAATATATTAATCAAGAAGAATTTGAGCCACGAATTAAAGCAATGAAACAAAGTTTAAAAACAATTGAAGAGGAGAAGAAAAGGATATTCGATCAAAAGAAATTAAAACAGGAATTAACTTTGGTTGTAACCAATTTAGAAGACTTTTCTTCCAATATTACATCAAACCTTGATAACGCAGACTGGCTAACTAAACGTGATATTATTAGAACGTTAGTCAAGAGAATTGAAATTAACCTTGAGGACGTAAATGTGGTATTTCGTGTAAAAGAGCTACCAAACTCTCCTGGAAATAATCGAGAAGAAAAGAAAAATTTGCAACATTGTTGGCGGGGTAAATGAACCTCCTCTTGAAAAAGAAGATGCTCAATCGTGAGAGGAGCATAAACTACAAGCATCATGTGGTTGGAGGGCTAGGCTAGTGGTATGGTGAACGTAAGTGAAGCTTCATAAGTATCGTAATGATTAAGGAGCTAAAGATGCTGATAAGCTCTGACCAAAAGGTAATGTGGATAAGTTACATTTTTCATTTCTAGATGTACGCAAATAATAACTCCACCGGTATAGAGAAGTCACCTAACCTACTATTGTATGACAGAAGGAACAGGGTAAACCTGTATTTTTGCCTACATGGCAAGCAAACCGCAAGGAATGCTGATGAAAGTGCAGGTAAAGGAGAATGGAGAAAGCGAATGCCATTTTGTAATGAAATGGATAGAATTTGTAACATTAATTCGCGTGAAAACGAGCAGACTTCCATTTGGTCCCTCGTGACAAGAAACTTTGTTAACCACTTAAGGGAGGAAAGCAGATGATTACAGATAAAACTGTAAGTGCACCTACCGACAACTCCGAAGCATGGAAACAATTGCCATGGAGGAAGTGCCAAAAAGTTGTTATAAGGCTACAAAGACGTATTGTTAAAGCTGTCCAACAGGGAAGATGGGGTAAGAGGTAAAAGCTTTACAGCGTCTTCTCACACGCTCCTTTAGCAGCAAAGCTTTAGCTGTTAAAAGAGTAACTGAAAACCAAGGAAAAAACACGGCAGGTGTAGATCGTCAACTGTGGTTAACTTGCAATGCTAAATTTCAAGGAATAAAGCAGTTAAAGCAAAGAGGATATAAACCTTCTCCGCTAAAACGGATTTATATCAGTAAATCTAATGGCAAAAGAAGACCTCTTGGAATACCAACGATAAAAGATAGAGCCATGCAAGCATTATATCTGTTTGCCCTGGAGCCAGTATCTGAAACGATCAGCGACCGTCACTCCTATGGCTTTAGACCTAAAAGATCCTGCGCGGATGCTATTGCTGCTTGTCACTTATTACTGGCAAGACGCAATCGACCACAATGGATACTAGAAGGTGATATCAAAGGGTGTTTTGACAACATTAACCATGAATGGCTTATGAAGCATATTCCTATGGAGAAGAAAATTCTTCATAGATGGTTAAAAGCTGGTTTCCTAGAATCGAAAACTCTGTATCCCACAACTGCTGGCACTCCGCAAGGAAGTATACTTACCCCGCCAACAATGTTGCAAATTTTTCTTTTCTTCTCGATTATTTCCAGGAGAGTTTGGTAGCTCTTTTACACGAAATACCACATTTACGTCCTCAAGGTTAATTTCAATTCTCTTGACTAACGTTCTAATAATATCACGTTTAGTTAGCCAGTCTGCGTTATCAAGGTTTGATGTAATATTGGAAGAAAAGTCTTCTAAATTGGTTACAACAAAAGTTAATTCCTGTTTTAATTTCTTTTGATCGAATATCCTTTTCTTCTCCTCTTCAATTGTTTTTAAACTTTGTTTCATTGCTTTAATTCGTGGTTCAAATTCTTCTTGATTAATATATTCTTGAGCATAACTATCAATAAGTCTAGCAATACCACGTTTTAATTTATTTTCTTTTTTCTCTAGTAAATCGCTTTTTTGATCCCATGATGATTTTTTAAGCTCTGAAAGTCTACGCCTGTATTCTTCTAAAACCCTATTTGGATTTTTCAATAAATGCTTAACCTCTTCCCACACGGCTGTTTCTAATGCATCTGTACGAATGTGTTTATTATCACAAATTTTATTACCACCAAAACGGTAAGAATCTCTACCAATACAACGATAATAAGCATAATGATCAATTTTTTCTCCTCGCTTATTTCTTACAGGACTTCCGTAATATGCATAACGACAACGCTTACATACGATTAAACCTTGTAGTAAATGTTTTGCTCCTCTTTCTCTTGTCCTTGCTATTTTTCTATTCTCAGCTAATTGTTCTTGAACTATATCAAATACATCTTCGTCCACTATATTTGGCACTTTAACATAAATCCAATTTGCTTTTTCAACAGAATAGGTAGAGTAATTATCTTTCGGTTGTTCACAAGAATGTTTCTGTGGTCTGATATGTTGTAACTTTATACCTACTTTTGTTTTACCAAAAGCCGCTTGTCCTTTGTAAGCAGGATTTTTTAACATACCCCAAATCACACTTCTATCCCAGCACTTTTTTCCTGTTCGTGTTATAATAGACATAGTGTTTAGCCGACGACACACTTCCCCAATACTTGTCCTTTCTCTTCCTATCCACAAAAATACTTTCCTAACAACATTAGCTTCTTCTTCGTTTATTTCAAATAAAGCTTGTCCTCCTCCCATATATTTATCTATATAACGATAACCATAAGGAGCTCCTCCCATTACGCTTACACAACCTTTATTAGCTGCATAAATCTTTCCGCGACGACTTCGTTTCATAATTTTCGCTCGTTCATATTCTGCTATCATACCTTGCATTTGTAACAGCAATTGAGATTCTGGATTATCGTTAATCTCATAATTTAAGAAAACCGTTTCTGCTCCTGCTTTCTCAAATTCTTCAAGTAATACCATTTGATATGCATATTTTCTAGATAAGCGATCAGGTGAATGAATGTAAATTCTATCAATTTTACCTTCTGTTACTTTATCACGTAACTTTTCTAGATCAGGACGGACTAGATTAGATCCACTGTAGCCATTATCAATAAATTTATACTCACTTAATAATTTGTATCCATCCGTACTAATTTGCTTCTCTAAAGCTGCAACTTGACTTGCTATTGTATTTTCTTGTGCTTGTTTCCCCGAAGAAACTCTTGCATATAAACTCACTGTTACCATTTGATCCTCCTTGAATCCCATTTTTATGTTTTAAATTTTTTTGGCTTACTTGCTTTGACACGGCTTTTTCATAAGCATCTAACAAATACTTTTCTGCCAACCGGTTAGTTTCATAGCTACAGCTAATCCGTATAGCTAATCTCTTATTTCCCATGAACTTTCCTTGAAATAATATGTTCATATCATTCATTGAAACTGATGGTTAATTGATTGTTGGCACTATAAATAAATGGCACTCTTGTTTTTGGACATAGAAGTTTTCGAGAAATGCTTTTCTCTAATTTTACGTTTTTTGCAACATTGTTGGCGGGGTAATAAAGGTGGTAAGTACATTGATTTAAAGAAGGTTTTCTTTATTGCTATTTCCAATTGTAATTTATTTCCTGATAAGCCTGATTATATATCTAGCCATACCATAAGAGATGAAAAAACTAACAAGCATGACTTAAAAGATTTTCAATTTATTTTCATTGAGTTACCAAAGTTTCCTAAGAGTAGAGAAGAGCAGATAGAAAATGTAGTAGATCGTTGGCTATTTTTCTTCAAATATGCAGAAGAAACGACCGATGAAGATTTAAGAAAAATAGCAGAAAAATCACCAATAATAAAGCTAGCATATGATGAATTAGATAGGTTTCGCTGGAATGAAAAAGATTTAGTAGCTTATGAAGAGAGAATAATGGATCTACGTAAAGGAGAAGCCATCCTCGCTCAAAAACTTGATGACGCTAGAGAGGAAGGGAAAATTGAAGTAGCAAAAGCGATGCTGGCTAATAATGTTGATATTGATACTATTGTAAAGTGTACAGGTCTTTCCATAAGTGAGATTAAAGAATTGCAGGAAGTTTGGAAGTGTTAAATAAACTGTGTCAAACCGAGAAGTAAAGTAATAAATTGATAAAAAAATGGAGGTTTGACAATGAGTCAAGCAAACAGAACTACCGGTTTGGTAGACTATAAAGAATTAGAAACAAATATCTTATCATCTATACGAGAAGGAAAACCATTGACAGGAAGAGATGGAGCATTAACACCATTTATAAAAAAACTGCTAGAGGGAAGGCGAGATAGAAAACCATTTGTCGGCTGAAAGCGAAGAAAACAACCGAAGAAATTCAAAGACTTTGCGGACAAGTATTTGAACTATTGACACCAAGAGATAGAGAAGGAAGTTTCGAGCCACAAGTAGTCAGAAAAAGGCAAACAACCGAACTTGAAGCAAAGGTTTTAAGTACATATGCCAGTGGCATGGGATATAGCATCGCATGTAGAAGAAATATAAAATATCTGCAGCAGAGATATCAAGTATTACTGACAAATTGTTACTGGTAATCAACGAATGGCGCAGTCGTCCGCTGCAATCTGTATATCCAATAGTGTTCATGGTTTTTTAAGGTCAAGGAGGACGGGCATTGTGTAAGCAAATGTATGTATAACATATTAGCAAAATGGCAGAAAAGAAGTTTTAGGCTTTTATATAGCAGAAAGTGAGGGAGCTAACTTTTGGCTAGGGATGTTAAATGACTTAAAAGAGAAAGGAGTAGAAGATATCCTGATTGTATGTGTTAAAAAGCTTTCCTAAAGCAATAAACAGTGTATTTCCTAAAGCAGAAATGTATAGTACATCAGATAAGAAATTCACTGAAATATGTATCGAGCAAAAGTTTTCATGAATGATTTGAAAAAAACATATCAAGTAGAGAAATAGCCGAGAATTATTTACTTGAACTGGAGGAAAAATAGGGAGATGGTATGAATAAGTATTGCTTGGTTGGAAGCAAGAGAAGATAATGACTTCTCAGAGTGGATAGGTGGCAGGTTGGATGTTTTTCTGAAGCACTTTCTGCCCAGGAAGTAGAAAGAGAAGACTTCGTGGGGGAGATTAACTGCCCCTGCCACCGAAAATCATCGTGAGGCTCACAAAATGTGATGACCTCGTATAGGAGTTTGGAACAACCGGCAATATTCTACTCTGATATATTGAAATATGCAATTGGAGGAAAAAATATGCGTCACATTGGAGTCGATTTACATACCAATAGTTTTACTGTTTTTTACTTACAAGAAGGGAAACCTGAGCATATTCAAACGTTTCGCTTAAAAGACTTGGATAATTTCACCAAAGATCTTCAAGAAACAGATGAAGTAGCCATAGAGGCAACAGGTAACAGCTGTTTCTTTTATGATGCAGTTTCACCTTACGTTAAACGCATAGTAATAATTGCTCCTGGGCAGTTTGAAGTTGTTCGTCGCTCTGTGAACAAAACAGATAAGCATGATGCACGAGCTATTGCTTTCTTTCTCAGCAAAGATATGTTGCCTGAGGCAAGGTGCAAAAACAAACAATGCCAGCAGTTAGCTTCTCTTCTTCAAATGAGAGATCAGTTAGTAAAGTCACGGGTATCTTTAATCAATAAAGTTCATGGTCTTTTTAATTACCATGGAATAAAAATTAAAAAAGAAGTACTTACAACTAAAGTAGGATTTGAACGTGCTACTCAAAAGCATAATTGGGATCCTTTAGAAAAAGTTGAAATTGAAGTGATTAGCTATCATTTAGAAGCTATCCGAGAAAGCCTTAAAAAGCTTAAAAAGGAAATTATAGCTTTCGCTAAACAACTTCCTGGGTTCAGCAATCTTATCAGCATAAAGGGAATAGGTCCAATTTCTGCAGCTGTTTTTATTGTAACAATCGGAGACATTAATGATTTCCGTAGACCTGAGAAACTTACTGCATATTTTGGAGTTGTACCAAGAGTTTCTCAATCTAATCAGCAATGTACAATTGGAAGAATTACCAAACGAGGGTCAAAAATAGCGCGTACTTCTTTAGTTCAATGTACTTGGATTGCTGTACGTTACAGTCCTTACTTGAAAAGCTTTTATGAACATATAAAAAAGAAGCGTGGTTCTGCTAAGGCTATAACTGCTACTGCTAGAAAATTTCTTATAACTATTTTCTACACTCTTAAAAATAACTGGGTTTTTAAAGATTTTACAAAATTTAAAATTTCTACTGGACAATAATCATAGGAGAAAAATATACTTTAGTTTTGGGAGAATAATTGGGAAAATCTGTCTAGTTATTTAAAATATTCTGGCCCTGTAAGAAAATTAATTTATACCACAAATCCTATTGAGGGACTACATAGACAGATCAGAAAATTTACTAAAACCAAGGGCTCATTTACTAGCACAAATGCCTTGTATAAACAGGTATATTGTGCTATAAAAAAGGTAAGAGAAAAATGGACTATGCCTATACATGATTGGGCTTTAACTATCTCTCAACTTGATATCTTTTTTCCTGGTAGGTTAAAAATCGAGTTGAACTAAAAATGCGATTTGACACAGTTTATTTAACACTCCCTTTTTATTCTGGATACTAGGTTAAAAATAGAACGTTTAAATTTCTTGTTTTTATTGTTATCATACTTAGATTTCCTAAGAACTTATTTACTACAAAATACAACAAGTTCTATTTATTTGAGAAAGTTGTGCGTCTTGTAGAACAGATTTTGTTGTAGGTTTCTCTGTAGCTATTTCAAGGTTTTCTTCTATGCTTTTTTGTTCTCTGTAATCTTTAACTTCTTGAATGAAATCTTCAAGCCACTTCTCACTACCTATCTTGGCATGTCATTGTTGCTCACCTTTAAGAAGTTTTATTACAGCTGCATCTTGATTTTTAGGCACTCTTTGATATTTAAGCCACAAGTCACGAATATCAGGAGGAGCTTTTTTCAAATGAGCTTCAAAGGTTGCTTTTGTGTCTTTTGTACTTTCTTCTTGTTGATCTTGATGGAATTTAAACCAGAAATTGCGAATATCAGGAGAAGCTTTATCCCAAAGAAGTTTAGTAATTTCTTTTATATTTCTCAGATCTTCTTGTTTTAATCTTTTACCATCACCTATATATCGTTTATTAAGACCAACTTGCAGAGGATAAAGTAAAAGGGTAGTTTTGCTCTGTGAATGTATAGGTCTATTTAAAATCATTGCTAGATTTGTATCACAATCTTCTAATACTGCTTTAACTTTTTTAACATCTAAATAATCTATTGCTTGACGTAATTTGTGGTGAAGATCACTTGTTCTCTTTAAGTTTTTCACTTTTTGCATATGCGAATCATCATTTCCTTTCGCTTCTTGCATAGCTATATCACACGAAATACTCTCAATTTTTTGCTCCATTTTCTGTATACATTGATTAATTTCCTTTTGATTTTTTTTGAATATAATCAACTGTGAAGTGGTACAAGGGTTAGGTAGATCGTCTTTAAACTCTTTTTGTATATTACTAGGTAATTCGCTTTTCAAAACTTCTTGTATACCGCTATCGTAATTATTTTTTATATTCTCAAAGTTGCCTTGTATAGCTTCACTAATTAATGAATCTCGAATGTTTTTTTGTCTGTTGGTTAATAACATACCTTACCTCTATCTCTTATGGCAAATTTAGCGCTATAATTATACGTATTTATAATCAAGTCAAGAGAAAAAATTAGCAAAGCGGTTGAAGTTTTAATAACATATAGCTTTCACAGTACTGTCTATGGAAAGTCTGCAAGTTTTACGTTCAATTGCGTTTATTGTGGGAATTTTTCTATTGTTGTTTGGCGTAGCAATGCTTATTCCTGCTATTACTAATAATTATCTAGGTTACGAATGGAAAAATTTTCTGGTTGGATTTATAGTTACCTGCACATTTAGTGCGATTTTTATTCTACTGGGTAAACTAAATAGGGTACATGGAATGCCGGCAATTTTTGCGATTACCAGTTGTACCTGGATTGCATTATCTCTATTTGCAGCTATTCCATTTTATCTTGATAGTTTAAGCTACATTGATTCACTGTTTGAAGCAGTATCTGGGATTACAACCACAGGAGCAACTGTTCTAAGTTACATCGAGCAACAATCTCCGGGTATACTACTGTGGAGAGCAATGCTGCACGGTATAGGTGGTTTTGGAGTAATTACAGTAGGAATTGCAATTTTTCCCATATTTAAGGTTTTGAGCTTAAATAATTTACTCTATTCTGAGTACTCAGATGCTCTTAAAAGAAAGTTACCACATACGCGAAGCGTAGTAATACATATTGCAGAAATATATTACTGCCTAATTTTATTGTGCATATTTTCCTACTATCTAGCTGGCATGCCATTATTTGACGCAGTATGTCACGGAATGTCCGCTGTATCAACTGGTGGATTTGCCAACTATAACGATTCTATAGGCTACTACAATAACCCTATATTGGAGGTCATAACAATTATCTTTATGATTTTAGGCTCTTTACCTTTTCTGAGCTATTTAAAAATTATAAGACGATTAGACGTTTGTTATGATGAACAGGTCTCTTACTTTATTAAGATAGTTGTTATCTCATCTTTGCTTGCTTGTTTTTGGTTATATAAAAATTTTGACTTAGGAGTATTTTTATCATTTAGGTACAGCACATTCACCATTACCTCCTTTATCACATCAACTGGCTATGTAATGTGCAACTACTTGAATTGGAGGTTTATTTCAGTCTTAGCTTTCTTTTTAGCCTTTATTGGTGGATGTGGTGGTTCTGCTAGTGGTGGAATCAAAATCTTCCGTTTAGTCATTTTTCTAAAATCTATAAGGAATTACTTTAGCTCTTTATTAAATCCAAGTGAAAGCGATAGAGTAAAACTCAATGGTAAAATACTGGAGAATGATGAAGTTCAATCTGTCTTTACGTTTTTTGCGATTTACATGTTAACGTTCGCTATATCATCAATAGTGATGTCTTACTTGAGCAATGCGGACTTTATAACTAGCATCAGCTCTGTTTCTGCAATGCTTACAAATTCTGGCCCAGGATTTAGTAACCTAATAGGTCCTTCAGGTAATTATTCCTCCTTTAGTGGTGGAGTAAAGCTATTTCTATCGTTTTTGATGCTGCTTGGCAGGCTTGAAATATTGCCAATTTATTTTTGTATAGGTAGTTTATACTGGAAACTTTGCCATTCCAGAGTGTAACGCTAATTCAGGTTTACATTTAAATTCTATTACATATTATTATAAGTATTACAAAACTTTAAAGGACAATTATGGCAGTTATGCCAGATAAATGGATAAGGGACAAAGCTGAAAACTCTGGAATGATAGAACCTTTTGTGAATCATAAAAGCAGTAAGGGTGTCGTATCTTTCGGATTATCATCTTATGGCTATGATGCAAGAGTTAGTAATAAGTTTAAGATTTTTACTAATATTAATTCAGCTATTGTAGACCCCAAGAATTTTTCTGAGAATAGTTTCATAGATAAGGAAACAGATGTATGTATAATCCCACCAAATAGTTTTGTACTTGCCAGCACAGTGGAGTATTTTCGTATACCAAGGAATGTACTAGTAATTTGTGTTGGCAAATCAACTTATGCAAGATGTGGTATTATAGTAAACGTCACACCTTTAGAACCTGGATGGGAAGGTCATGTCACACTTGAATTCTCAAACACTACTCCACTTCCTGCAAAAATTTATGCTAATGAAGGCGCATGCCAATTTGTGTTTTTAAGCGGCGAAAGTGAGTGTGAGAAATCATATGATGATATGAAAGGAAAATATATGAATCAGTGTGGTATCACTTTGCCGTTAGTTAAGTGATTACTTTAGATAAAGCTAGATATTGATTTTTTGTATTGAAGATTAGCAAAATTTTCTTTTATTAGTTCATCACATTTTTTATCACCTAAAACTGCACGTGCAGAGTGATTTTTAAATGATTCTATAAAGCTAATAAAGAAATTTGTAGAAGGATTACTTAAAGCTTTTGCAACTTCTTTTTTTTCTTCATCATTGGCAAGCTGATTAAATAATTCTTCACCTTTTTTTTGTAGCTCATTTTGAAATTCTTGTTTTACAGTAGCCTTATCCGCTCTTTGCAAGAAGGAAAACTCTTCAAAAGTGTACAAGGAAGAGACAATACTGTTAAAGGTACCAGTAAAACATGCACTGCCAACAAGTACTCCGTATTCTGTTTGCGATTCTACTAAATGTTTAACCAGTTGATATTTTCTCTGTGATATGCGGGTATTAGTATCTATATTATTATCAGTACTTTTTTTATTTTTATCCTTACAAGCTTTCCAAACCAAACTTAAAACTTGCTTCAATCTTAATCCACTTCCACTATGTGAATTAGGGTCATTTTTTATACGCTTTAGGCACTCAAGTGCATGTTTTTTCTCATCTGATGTGAGTTGATCTTTATCTACAGCTTTTTGTATGCCATTTGCTATGCACTCTAACTGATCAATAAATCCTTCTATTTCCTCTATAAACTTATCATCAACATCAGGCTCGCCATAGTTTTCTTTTAGCTTTTGAACGTTAATATTAATTGCATCATTTACATTAGTATCATGCGTTGTTTGTTGGATACGCGCTGCCTCCATAAATGCTTCAGTTCTTTGCTCTAACCATTCTGGTAATTTGCCTCCTGCAAGAACATATAGCTTACTCAATGCTTGAGCGACTAGAGTTAATGCTAGAACAAGAACAATAGATGCTATTAGTAATACTACAGCTAAACCAATGACTAGCCACCTCACAGGGGCTAGTAAAATATCTCTTAATTTTGACGTTCTTTGTATGTTACCTGGTGTATTTACTACTACTGGCATAATTAATTTTAAATAGTCTTGCTATCATCAATATAGTATATTTCTCTTATTTTGTCAACTCACATTTCTACTTCTGTACTTTTTCATTCTTTCTTCTAATTACTATAGATGCATTTCTTTATTAATTGATATCCTTTCAAGCCGCTAACACTGATTGCATTTGCCTAGTTACAAAAATAATGTCTGTGCTAAAACATGCTCATATATAGCTCTTTTTCTAATAGTTCGAATAGCTGGATATTCTTTCTGGCTCAATTTTTTATAACAAACCAATGATTTGATTAAAATCAGGAGAATATGGAGGCAGATATATAACTTCAGCACTGACACTTTTAATAAATTCACTTATTTTCTATGAAAAGTTGCATTATCCAAAATCACCCAGCAAAAAGTTTGAACTAGCTATTAAAAACGTCTGTATCGCAGTAGCCTTCAAAAATCATAGGCGCCATAATTTTTCCCTTATTCAAAGCTGCAATCATACTAATACGCTGACTTTTGTGTTATCAATTCCAGATTAGTCGATATATACAAGAATTTCAGTGTTTTTTGTTGCTATGAGTTTTTTAAGCTCAGCACGTTTTTTCTGCGTCCTTAAATAGTCCTAATTTTAATTAGTTTTAAGTTTAAAGTCTTTCGTTAGGTTTGCAGAATACATTTCCTTATTATCTTGGTTATAGAAAGTAAATTTGTGATCGTCTAAACCTAATATTGCAAAGCCAAAGCCGAAAAAGTTTCTAACTTCGTGTGCTAAGTAATTTCTACTATTTGGATAGTTAAATTCTACGTTTTGATAAACAGGTTCTTGATCTTGAGCGTGTAATAATGCACCGCCGTTTCCAACTATAATCTGATCTGGAACATTATCCATTAATAAAATCTGGGCTATATGAATGTGGCCAGAAACTATGGTAGTAACATTGCTTGGAAATTTATCTCCAAAAGCTTCAATTTGTGTAAGATTACCATGGCTTTTAAATGTCAAAAATTCTTTTTTTGGAGATCTCCAAAGTGGTTTATGAGTCAAAAACCACGTGGGCTTATCTTGTATCACTTTATCAAACTGCCTCTCAAAAGCATCAACTGTGCTTTGGGTTGTAAAAATTTCCTCACCGGATGAAGAGTCGAAGATAAAAAACTTCATCGGCCCAGCATCTAAGAACCAACTGGAAATAAGATCTTCACATTTTTGAGGGAAAAAGGGGTATGAATCTAAATATCTGAACCATCCTTCATAAGCTCTATTACAACTCTCATGATTTCCACGAACAAAAAGAAAAGGAGATTGTGTTAAAATATCTTTTGCAGGCTCAAACCAATCAGCGTACCAAGCTTCTTTGCTATATCCATAAATATCGCTGCACTTTTTTGTGTTTCTACATTTTGTTTGTCTATAATGATAATCACCAACATGGATAATTAAATCTGGTTTATGAAAAGCGATTGAATCTAAATTTTTTTTCAAAGGCCAGTTATCTACAGAATTACATTCTTGCTGAAATAACATATTTATTCTACATCCTGTATCGCCAATGAAGGCAATTTTGCTGATCTTTTCCGCTAATACGGGAACTTTTATATTGTCAATACTAATGTTTTGAGCATTTGTTTCTACTATCAGTTCACAAACTGTTTCGGTATTGTTAATTGAGCTGCGACTTAGCATTTCTACTGCCTTATTATCGACGCAAGCAATGGGACACATGTTATTGTCTATAATCGCACGTATGCTTAATTTATTTTCTGGAATGATTTGAGACCATGTGTACAATATTTGTGCATGAGTGGGGTAAAAGCTAATTGTAAGAGATAGAATTAAAAAAATGAAGATATTAGCTATTTTCATTTGTATAAAGACCTAAATTAAGAATTAGTATTAAGATTATCTTAAATGATTAAAGTTTGTAACCATAAAATTCATAGTTAAATTATACAGGCATTTCCTAAATTATCCTAGTATCAGATTGACACTTTAGATGAAAAATCCTAAAATGATTAAGTAATTTAAAGTAATTATATAGAAACTAGAATAAAGTGCGGTCGTGGTGGAATTGGTAGACACGCAGCGTTGAGGTCGCTGTGGCTCACAAAGCCTTGGAAGTTCAAGTCTTCTCGACCGCACCAAGTTGTTTGGTGTAGGTGAAATGTTTATAGGAAATCAAAGTAGAAATAAAGTAGAAAGGGCCATCAGTGAAGTCAGGCGTGGTCTTCCAATTTTAATATATGATGATGAAAATAACTATCTATTGTTTGCTGCTGCTGAAACTTTAGAAAAAAATTTATTTAGTCAATATAAGCTTATATCAGGTAATGTGTATGTTACTTTGACTGCAAGTAAGGTAAAATACATATGTCAGAGTAAAGAACATAGTAGCAAACGTCTATTGATAAGCAATTTTGATGAACTGCTCCATTTAATAAACTGTTCAAAGGAAGATTGGATAAAAGAGTTGCAATGCTCAAAGACAATAGATGCGTATGCTGTTGCCTTGCTTAAGTTCTCAGAATTATTGCCATACGCGTTAGTGGCTGATATGACTTTTGAGAATAAACATGAAATGCGAAATTGGTGTGAAGAAAATGACATTATTGCACTAAATACGTTACTTGTGAATGATTTTCAACAAAATCATAGTGTGTATGAAGTGTGCAAAACATCATTATTTTTAAAACAGACTCAAGAAGTAGATATCATATCTTATAGAACCAAAAGTGGCGGAAGAGAACATTATGCAATTATCATTGGCAATCCAGATAAAGATAATGAGCCATTAGTGAGAATTCATTCTTCATGCTATACAGGAGACTTATTAGACAGCTTATCATGTGATTGCAGAAGCCAGTTGCATCAAGCGATTCAAATAATGACCGACTTTGGGAATGGCATTATATTATACTTGATGCAAGATGGGAGAGGCATTGGTTTAACTAATAAGTTAAGAGCATACAGTATGCAAAGAAAATATAATCTTGATACTGTTGATGCAAATAGAGTATTGGGTTTTGAAGATGATGAAAGGAGCTTTGCTGTTGCAGCTAAAATACTTAAGAAATTGAACATTAACAAAATACAATTACTTACAAACAATGGTAGAAAGTTATCAGAGTTGAAAAATAACGGTATAGAAGTTACAAAGTGTATACCACTTATTATGGAACGCAATGAATATAATGATTCATATATGGAAACAAAATTTGGCAAGTTAGGCCATGGATTAAGGGTTTATTAGCTTTTTTGTTATAACTACTTTGTTAGCTTGCTATGTTAATTAATATAAGTTAAGATTTTTAAGAATATTGAGATGCTGAAATTTTTAAAACAAGAAAAAAGTAATGAGTCATTGGATAAGGATATAAATTGGAATTCAAGTCGCTATAGCACAGTTGTTGCTCAGAGAAATACTTTACTTTTATTTACATTAATATTACTAGTTGCAATTTCTATAAGCATATTAGCTATATTTAAAATTAGCACAAGTAGCACTATTGAGCCATTCGTTATAGAAATTGATAAAAAGTCAGGAATAGTGCAATTGGTTGATCCTGTTACAGTAAAACAATATTCTGCAAATGAAACGCTGAACGATTATTTTATTTCAGAGTATATAAAAGCAAGGGAGGTTTTTGACCCATATAATTATAATTATAATTATTATACAAAAGTAAGGTTGTTTTCTTCGCCTAGTGTATATAGTGAATTTAGCAATTATATAAAATCGCAGAATATGAATGACCTTTTTAATTTATATTCAGATGCTAAAGGTGAGTTGAAAATTCGTTCAATTCAAAAATTAGGTAATGATGCTCTTCAAGTGAGATTTTCTATAGAATTTACACGAAAAGATGGAAATTCCTCAAGGAAAAATAAGATAGTTGTGATGTCGTATAAATATGCATCGCTTAAAATGAATGATCAGCAAAGATATATTAACCCGTTAGGGTTTCAAGTTATTTCATATAGAGTAGATGATGAATATGTGTAGGATATTGTTAGTTTTAGCTTTACTAATAAGTGGCAACTTAAATGCATCTATTAATAATAAACCTATTTCTGTAGATAGTAGAATAAAGACTTTTGTATATAGCCCTAATGAGGTGTTTACAGTAATTTTTAGTCAAGGTTACTATTCTTATATTGAGTTTGCAGAAGGGGAAAAAGTCAAAAATATTGCTGTTGGTGATGCATCAAGTTGGAAAATTAATCCTTATGATAATAAACTGCTTGTCATGCCATTTGAAGTCAGTAGTCGCACTAACATGATTATTACGACAACTAAAAAGAGAAATTACATTTTTGATCTAATTTCAAGACCAAATTACGATAAATACCCAGATGCTGATGCTAAAAAAGTGGATCATGATTATTCCGTTGAAAAGGATATATCTTACGTAATACGTTTTTATTATCCTCAAGAAGAAGATGAATTTGATGTTGATTTAGATGAGGTTTCTTTACCTACTCAAATGCAATACATTACAGAAAAGCCAGGAAAAATAATACAAGAAAATAATACGAGGTACAACTATACATATATTGATGAAGGTGGTAACGTAGATATAGTTCCAATTGAGTTATTCGATGATGGTTATTTAACCTATTTAAAGTTTAGAAATAGTAATAAAATTCCTCAGATTTTTATAGAAGGCGAATCCTGTAAAAGGCTGTTATTTGATGATTATGTTATAATAAAAGGAGTACATAAAAAGCTATTAATGCGTTATGAAGGTAGTGAAGTTGAAGTTATAAATAGGTCACTTTAGTTGTGGTACATATAATATGAGTAAAGAAAGGCATAATAGTGTAGAAGATGAATCAGAGATAGAAAGCAAGGTAGTAACAGTTGGTTCTAATCAAGGTTATAAGGCATTGATGATAGTTATGGTAGCGCTCTTAGTTGGTGGAGTGTACTATCTTTATTTTAGTTCTTCTAATAAAGAGGGTCCAGAGATTGTTAAAAAAGAGGAAACAAAGCAAAACATTCAAGAATTGAAAGGAAAGTTAGAACAAGTTCCAGATAATGCAATAGTTTCCGAAAGAGTAGTAACTGATCTCTTGCCACCCTTACCTCCTCTTCCTATTCCACAAGTCATACCAGAAGTAAAACAAATCAAAAAAGAGGAAGTGACAAAAAAAGAAGAGCAACTAAAAGAAATTCCCTTGTCAAATATACCTGTTTTACCAAAGCAAAATTTTCCTTCTGGTAATGTTATTAGCAATTTGCCTACTTCATTTCCTACAATAGGGGGTGGCGGTTATCCTAGAGACAGACGTAGTGCACAAATGTTAGCAATTTTAGGTAGTAGTGGGGAAGGTAAAGCTACAGATGCTGTTTTATCCAATACCTCAGCACAATCGAGCAAAGCTACCAAAGTAGGAAAGCTTGGTTTAATGATTATTCAAGGTAAAGTTATTGACGCTATTCTTGAAACTGCAATAAGTTCTGACTTACAAGGAATGCTCCGTGCTGTTGTTAGTAGAGACGTTTATGCAGAAACTGGTGATACAATTTTAATACCAAAAGGTTCAAGGTTAATAGGTGGTTATTCATTCGACTTAAATGTTGCAAAAGCCCGCGTGAACATAAATTGGAATAGGATCATTCTTCCTCATGGTATAGATGTTGCTATTGCATCATCTGGTACCGATGAGATTGGAAGGGCAGGGATAGCTGGAATAGTTGATAATAAAATAGCAAGTGCGTTGTTTTCTTCAGTAGCACTTGCCAGTATCTCAATTGGCTCAGCTATTATAGGACAAAAGGCTTCTAATATTGTCGATGTGTTAACTGTTATGGACGCAGTAAAATCTATCATTGGCACTGAAATAGACATTTTCTCTTTCAAAGAAGTGATTGTAAATGGATTGGGGGAAGGTGATATTAAAACAGCAATTAAAGCCGTTAAAAAAGAAGAATGGAAATTAGGTCCTAGAGCTATTAGTAGAATTCAAGATGCTTCTAGCGAGCAAAATTTATTTGAGATCATGAAAGAAGAGATCGCGAAGGTTCTAAGCACAGCACTTGCAGGTCAAAAAGTTACTGAAGAGGATATCCCTATTACTTTAGAAGATGTGAAGGCATTATTAAAGCAAATTCAGAAAAAAAGTAAGTCAGTTTATGAAAGTGCAATTGAAAAATCAATTAATGATTTTTCCAAAGACATGCGAGATATAGTTGATAGGAGTGTAGATAAAAAAACAACTATTTATGTTAATCAAGGAACTGCATTGAAAGTATTTGTTAACCAAGATATAGTATTTCCTCCACAGTCAATATTAAATAACTGAAATGAACTATGCTGCACTTGATACATACTTGGAGCCATTACAAGGGATATTTCAAGAGGAAGGTGTAAATGAAATATCAATAAATAAACCGAAGGAAGTATGGATTGAAAATCGCGGTGAAATAAGATGCGAAAAGTTAGAAATATTTGATCTTAATCATTTAAAATCTCTTAGCAGGTTGATTGCTCAAGCTACAGAACAAAAACTGAGCGAAGAGACACCGCTGCTTTCAGCTACATTACCAAATGGTTATCGTATACAGATAGTGTTTCCTCCAGCATGTGAGCCTGATAAAGTAGTCATTTCAATTCGTAAACCTTCTTCTATGCAATTGGCATTGGATGATTATGAAAAAATGGGGGCTTTTTCTGAAACTGTTATAGGAGTCACCGATAATCCAGTAGATCGTCACCTAGATTTGCTACTAAAACAAAAAAAAATAAAAGAGTTTTTAGAATATGCTGTAATAAATAAGAAAAATATCATAATTAGTGGTGGAACTTCCACTGGTAAAACCACTTTTACTAATGCTACTTTGCGTGCTATTCCATCTGAAGAAAGAATTATTACTGTTGAAGATGCAAGAGAGATAGTTTTGAATGATCATCCCAATAAAGTACATTTAATTGCTTCTAAAGGAGGGCAAGGCAGGGCAAAAGTGACCACTCAAGATTTGATAGAGGCATGTTTACGTTTAAGACCAGATAGAATAATAGTTGGTGAGCTGCGTGGAGCAGAAGCTTTTAGTTTTCTTAGAGCAATAAACACTGGCCACCCAGGGTCAATATCAACTCTTCATGCGGATAGTCCGGCAATGGCTCTTGAGCAAATAAAACTTATGGTTATGCAAGCAAATCTTGGAATTCCCCCAGATCAGATCATACCATACATTAGAAATGTAATTGATATTGTTATTCAGCTAAAAAGAACCAGTGGAGGCAAAAGAAGCATTTCTGAAATATTATTTACTAGATCTTCAAATGAAAATACTTAAATTTATACGTAAGTTAAGAAAAAGTAGTTTATGAGTAATGGAAATCACCTACGCAATATTCTCATAGGAGGTGTAGTATCTTTTAGCATACTTGAATTTTGCTTCTATTTGTCTGGTATATTATTCTACCTGTTTGTTGACGGTCCAGATGGTGTAGATTTTAGAGCAATTAATCCTAGCTTGACACCTTTTCCTCAAGCTCTCTGGCCGACAATTTTTGATCATATACAATATTGTTGGCATCATCTAGAGCTATATAGCTTTGAGCTCAAAATTAAATTAGTTGTATCTTCTCTACTGCCTCAAATTGTTTTGATGATTATTTTGTGGAATGTGAGAGAAAGACTAATTGAGTGGCGGCCATTTAAAAAGAAAGAATCACTTCATGGAGATTCACAGTGGGCATCAGAGAAAGACATACGAAAAGCGGGATTAAGAAGCAAAAAAGGTCTATTGCTTGGTAAAGATAAGAGAGGATATTTTATTGCTGATGGGTTTCAGCATGCGTTGCTCTTTGCACCTACAGGCTCTGGTAAAGGTGTTGGTTTTGTAATTCCTAATTTGTTATTTTGGAATGATTCGGTAATTGTGCATGATATAAAATTAGAAAACTATGAAATAACAAGTGGTTGGCGAGAGCGACAAGGACAAAAAGTATATGTATGGAACCCAGCGCAGCCAGATGGGGTAAGCCATTGTTATAATCCACTGGAATGGATTAGTGAAAAACCTGGACAGATGGTTGACGATGTGCAAAAAATAGCTAACCTAATCATGCCTGAACAAGATTTTTGGCAAAACGAAGCAAGAAGCTTATTTGTTGGGGTGGTACTATATTTACTTGCTGCACCAGAGAAAGTTAAATCTTTTGGTGAGGTTGTGCGTACGATGCGTAGCGATGACGTAGTTTACAATCTTGCTGTAGTTTTGGACACAATGGGTAAAATAATACATCCGGTAGCGTATATGAACATAGCAGCTTTTTTGCAAAAGGCTGACAAAGAAAGATCAGGTGTTGTGTCAACTATGAACTCGTCTCTTGAATTGTGGGCAAACCCATTGATCGATACTGCAACTGCATCAAGTGATTTTAATATTTTGGATTTTAAAAGGAAGAAAACTACAGTTTATGTTGGTTTAACTCCTGATAACTTAACTAGGCTCAGGCCTTTAATGCAGGTTTTTTACCAACAGGCAACTGAGTTTTTATGTAGAAAATTGCCATCGGATGACGAGCCTTACGGCGTATTATTTTTAATGGATGAGTTTCCAACACTTGGAAAAATGGAGCAATTTCAAACGGGCATCGCATACTTTCGTGGCTATCGAGTAAGGTTATTTTTAATTGTTCAAGATACTGAACAGCTTAAAGGAATATATGAAGAAGCAGGAATGAACTCCTTTTTATCAAACTCAACCTATAGAATAACTTTTGCAGCCAATAATATTGAAACGGCTAATTTGATATCTCAGCTTATAGGAAACAAAACTGTACAACAAGAATCATTAAATAAACCTAAATTTTTAGACTTGAATCCTGCATCAAGATCATTGCATATCTCTGAAACACAGAGAGCATTGCTCTTACCTCAAGAAATTATTATGCTGCCACGTGATGATCAAATAATTTTGATAGAATCGACTTATCCAATTAAGTCAAAGAAAATTTTTTACTATAGTGATAGCACATTCACAAGAAGGCTGATTAAACCAACACGTGTGCCTACACAAGAGCCATATGATCCAAACAAGGTCTTTTCTGCTGCTAACAAAGATAAGATTAGTAATGAAGAAGAGAGTAATGCTATTGAAGCTGCTGATTATCCTGTTGAGGCTAAAACTGAAGATTCAGTATACGATGAGCCAGAGATTGAAGATGGATTTGAAGACGAGGATATTGATGATAAATTTGAAGGTGGTGATGGTTTTGATGATGAGGAAGACGATGATGGGTTTGATGATGAAGACAGTAAGGATGAATTTGACGATGATGATGAATTTGAAGATGAGGACAAACTAGACGGCAATAAAATCGAGGATAGAGGTTAATTTTACCTATTTTTTAGCTTAGAAAATAATTAGTTTTTTCATATTAAATCATTTTAAATTAATTAGTACTAGATTAGCTATTTTAACTAGAGGAATAGTCATGATGAGTAAAAAAACATTAGCAGTTACAGCACTTGCTTTATTGTTGTCACAACAATCTTTTGCAAGTGAAACGGAAGGATTTTACTTTGGTACTAGATATTACGGTCAATATTTGAACTTTGGTAAGTTGAAAGCAAAAATTGGAAGTAAAGATGCTACAGATGCCAATAAGGTATCTGTAAATGACAGGGGTGCTCAGAGTACAGAAGGTCAGCTACTAAACAAGTATGAAGGAGATTATAATCCACCTTTTGCTGCAAATGTAGCACTTGGTTATACAGGGGAATTAGGTAATAATAGCTATAGAGCTGAATTAGAAGGAATGTATTCTTCCGTGAAAGTGGATAATGTTGGTTTAACAAGCGGCCAGATGACAATATCGTACACAGAAGGCGGCAATCAATATGGATCAATTATTAACCATGACAAAATTGAGAACATATCTGTAATGGCAAATGTTTATCATCATTGGAAAAGTGAGAGTTTCTCTTTTTCTCCTTATGTTGGTATTGGAGTTGGTGCAACAAGAATGACAATGTTTGAAACATCGTCAATAAGACCTGCAGGTCAATTAAAGGCTGGCTTTGATTATCATATAAATGAAGATGTAAATATGCATATCGGATATAGAGGTTTTGGTGTTATTGGTAGCAGTGAATACAAACCGGAAACTTTAAAGTTGGATGCTAAAACAAACAAAATGGCTCAACAAACAGGTGATAATAAAATGACTACTACCATACAGAATGGCTTTTTTCACACACACGGTATAGAAGCTGGTCTTACTTTTCATTTTGCAAGCAAAGCTTAACTCTGATAGAGACTATTTTCCTGGTAGCACGTCTGCGTCACACGACTGTAGCTGCTAACCAGGTGACAACTTTCTCGTTATCTGAATATTTTCTTTCTTGTAATTCAGGCTCTTTTTTCTCAGTTCCAGCGTGTAGCGCTGGAACAACAATAAAGAACATATAAAGAATGGTTATGCAAGAAGTCTACTTTTTATTCTTAATTAACTCTAAAGCCTTCTTCAGATCTATACTTTCAATATCTGCATTCTTGCCCAAAGCAACGTTTGTTTTACCGCATTTTATATAGAATCCGTACCTACCGTTGCAGATAAAAACTTCTTTTCCCTTTTCATTAAAACCAAGAGATTTTAGCTCTTTGCGTGGGCTGCTCTCAATAATTTGTATAGCTTCGTTTAATTGTGTGTCTAATACCTCCTTAGAGCTTTTTTTAAGAGAAAAGTATCGACCATCATAGAGAATATAGTACCCAAATCGTCCAAGACCTATTTTTACTTCCTTTCCAGTTTCTGGGTGTTCTCCGATTATTTTCGGCAGGGAAAGTAATCGAGTGGCGGTATTTAGATCAATATCATTAACATTTATATCTTTTGGTACAGAAATCTTTTTTTTCTTTTCCGACTCACTATTAAACTCCAGATAAAGTCCAAAAGGACCTTTTTTGATCATTACCTCTTGGCCTGTCACATCATCTATACCCAAACTTTTTGGATATTCTGAATTGTCATTACTGCCCGTAATTTCTTTTGTATGATTGCATGCAGGATAGTTAGAACATCCAAGAAACACACCGGCTTTTCCAAAATTTAATTTCAATATACCACCAGAGCAATTAGGACATTTTTTACCTATTTCTTCCTTTCCTTCCTCTGAGCAAAACCAATTGACTACCAAATCATGAATACCACTAAAAATCTCATCATGTGTCATTTGCTTAACATCATTTACATGATTAAAAAATGGCACCCAAAAATAGCCTAGTTCTTTTTTCCAATCTGCATGTCCATTTGAGATTGAATCAAGCCTTTCTTCCATTTGTGCTGTAAAGTCATACTCTACACAACGCTGAAAAAAAGTTTCCAAAAATATAGTCACGATCTTACCGCGGCTGCTTGGAATAAATCTTTTGTTATCCAATGAAACATATTCACGATCTTGTAATACCGAAATAATTGTTGCATAAGTTGATGGGCGACCTATACCGACTTCTTCCATTTTTTTTACTATACTCGCTTCACTATAACGAGGTGGCGGTTGAGTAAAGTGCTGTTTCGGATCAACAGAAATCAACTTGCACGCTTCCTCTTCCTTCATGGCAGGTAGCAGGCCTTCATTTTCGGCTTCCATGTTATCTTGATAGACTTTATAAAAACCATCAAAGAATATACTTGATCCACTTGCTCGCAGAATCACTTTCTGGTCAATAGAACTAATTCCAACTACCACTTGATCAAGAATCGCCGATTCCATTTGACTTGCGATGGTTCTTTTCCAGATTAAATCGTACAATTTAAATTGCTCTGGCGTTAAGTAATCCTTAATACTACCCGGTGTTCTATTAATATCAGTTGGCCGGATTGCTTCATGTGCTTCTTGAGCATTTTTGACCTTTTTTACATATTTACGAGGAGACTGCGGTAAATATTTATCACCATATAATGACTTAATTGATCTCCTGATTGAGTTTATAGCCTCATCTGCAATATGAAACCCATCTGTACGCATGTAAGTTATCAACCCTACGGTTTCACCACCAATATTGATACCTTCATATAAATTTTGCGCTACTCGCATAACATTTTTCACATTAAAATACAGTTTATTCACTGCATCTTGCTGAAGACTTGAGGTGATAAATGGAGGAAGCGGGTTTCTCTTAACTTGCTTGCGTTCTACTGTGCTTACAGCATACTGCCTTGACTCGATCTCCCTGACTAAGTTCTTTGCCTCTTCTTCATTTTTAATATCAAATTTTTCTAGCTTTTTATTGTCATAGTGGCTTGGCATAGCAAAAAAAGCCTCATCTTTGCTATTTTGCATTTCTGCCTTTATGCTCCAATACTCCTGTGTTATAAACTTACTGATTTTATCCTCTCGTTCGCATATAAGCTTTAATGCAACAGACTGCACTCGCCCTGCAGATTTGCTTCCCGACAATTTTGTCCACAGCAGCGGTGACAAGCTAAATCCAACTAGATAATCCAAAGCTCTGCGTGCTTGCTGTGCACGCACTAAGTCCATATTAATTTCACGTGGATTTTTTATAGCTTCTTGCACTGCTCTTTTTGTTATTTCGTTAAAGACTACTCTATGAATGTTGCTTTCATCATTGATTGCTTTTCTTTCCTTTAGTGCCTCTATCACATTCCAAGCTATTGCTTCTCCTTCTCTGTCTGGATCTGTTGCAAGGTATATATCTGATGTTTTACTAGCTTCCTTGACTAACTCTTTTACATACTTTTCTGCTTTTTCAATAATCTCATACTTCATGGTAAAGTCATTATCAGGATCAACAGAACCATTTTTCGCTGGCAGATCTCTGACGTGGCCAAAGGATGCAGCCACTTTGAATTCTTTACTCAAATATTTACCTATCGTCTTTGCCTTTGCCGGCGACTCAACTATCAATAATGCCATAATTATTAGTACTTAAAGGTAATATGTTGAAATATATAGAATAAAAAGTAAAAAAATATTTTAATGGTCTTCTCAGTTTTTTAAGTGAATTGTTTTAATGTTAGCAAAAAACCTAATGAAAGAGCCTACTTTACAAATTTTCCCAACTCCCTTACCATGACGTCCAGTACAATGTTGCAAATTAAAAATCTCTCCATCCTGTGCTGGTTCTTCGATTCTAAACGCCACTTCTACCTGATCATAACCAATCTGAATTCGTTCTACTAATGCTTTAATGATGCCACGCTTAGTTTGCCAATCTAGCTGTTCCAAATTAGATTTTACACTGGAATAAAGACTCTTTATACTGTTGATGATAAGGTTCATTCCCTTCTCTATTGCTTTTTGATCAACTACCTTTTTCTTCTCTTCTTCTATCCCTCTTAAGCGTTCCCTCATTCTTTTTATCGTCTGTTTAAATTCTTCCTCACTTATATATCCTTTATCTCCTACATTTTCTTGACTATAATAGTCTTCCATTAACTTTTCGATGCCTTGTTTTATTTGATTTTCCCTTCTTGCAAACTTCTTATCTGATGATTCATCATTTTTATTTTCTGCAATTCTACGGTGATACTCATTTTTTATTATCTCTGGGTTTTTTAGTAAATTTTTCACCTTTTCCCATATAGCTGTTTCTAACATATCTGTACGGACCAATTTATTAGTACACTTCTCCCTACCATCAGTAATACGTATAGTACTACTACAGCGATAATAGCTAAACTTTTTTCCCTCAACTCCACATTGTGCACCACTATACGCATATCCACAGTTTTGACACACAACTAGACCTTGTAATAGATATTTCTTTTTTCTCCCTCTCTCTGCATCCTTGCTCTTTTTCTATTTTCATCCAGTTGCTTTTGTACTTTATTAAATAACCCTTCATCAACTATTTTTGGTACTGGTATATAAATCCAGCTGTCCTCATCTGTGCGACAGATAGAAACCTTTTGTTTATTTCTTTCTCTTTTTTCAACCCTCTTTAATTTACCAAACGCTGCTTGTCCTTTATATGCTGGATTTCTTAATACCTTCCAAATTATTATTGGACACCACACCTTCTTTCCAGTTCTTGTTCTAATTGACTTATCTCTTAGTCTACGTATCACTTCCCTTATACTTATTCTCTCTTGCCCTACCCACATGAATATCTGCTTTACTATTTTTGCTTCCTCTTCATTTATTTCAAACTTTGTCTTTTCTCTATCTACATGCTTTATACGATTATAACCAAAAGGTGCAATGCCAATTACACTTACACAGCCTTTTTTTGCTCTATGGAGTTTTCCCCTACGACTACGTTCCATAATCTTTGTACACTCATATTCTGCCACTAATCCTTGCATTCCCAATAACAATTTAGACTCTGGATTATTTTCAGTCTTATGATTTAAGAATATTACTTCTACTCCTGCTTTTTCAAATTCATCAAGTAGTATCATTTGATGTGCAGATTTTCTTGATAGTCGGTCAGGTGAATGAATATAAATTTTATCAATTTGATCTTCTCCTACTTTATCACGTAATGCATCTAAACCTTCACGTTCTAAACTCCACCCACTAAGCCCATCATCCTTAAATTCATACTCATTCAATAACTCATGCTTATCTGCAGCAATTCTATGCTTGAGCTCGGCAATTTGACTCTCTATTGTATTGTTCTGCGCTTGACTCTTCGATGAAACTCTTGCATATAAGGCCACTGTTATCATTTTTCTTTATCTCCTTTTCATTGTTTCTTTTTACCGCATACCTTAGTAACAGCTCATAGGCGTCTGCTAGATATTGTTCCGCTAATTCATCTGGCTCGTATCGGCAAGTTAATGTTCTTTTTCTCATAGTTTCTCCTGCAAATGTTTTTGTAGTGCAAGGAGCCTTACCACTCCTTTTTTCCATCAATCCATTTATTCTTATGAAAAAGACCAACTTTTATCAGCTACAGCCTTCAAATTTGGTCTAGCCCTTCCTTTGCCAACTGCTGTTGCGCTTTCTGATACGACTCTTATTTTTTTAACAAACTTTCCATTTTCTCTGTTTCCTTCTTTAATACCTCGGCTATTTCTTTGCTATTTTTTGCATAATCCATCGCTGTTATTCCAAATTTATCTGCTTGCTCTATTTCAGCCCCTGCTTTTACTAGCTCCTCCACTATTTCTTTTTCTCCTACCATACATGCAAGATGCAGCGGAGTGCATTTATTGCCATACTCTTCAGCATTTACATTCCCTCCTGATTTTATCAATTCTCTAACTGTTTCTAGACGCTTCTCCGTTATCGCTAGATGCAGTGCTGTATGTCCTCTTACATCTGCTGCATTCACATCTACTCCTTTTTCGATTAATAACCTCACTATTTTTACCTCTACTGCATAATGTAGAGCTGTTCTTCCTTTTTCGTCTCTTTCATAAATATTTTTAAACGAGTTCTCTAATAGTGACTCATCTTTTTTACCCAGCTTTACCATAACTTACCCCACCTTTTCTTTAAACCCAAGCCTTCCTTTTTACCACCTCATCTATCATTGCATTCACTTGGCTGATTATCTTGCTTGCTAAATTTTGACATTCTTTCTTTATTAGCGATTTGTCTCTCTTCCTTATTTCTCCTATCTCTATTATTTTTAGCTCCGGCATGTAGCTTCCATTCAACATGTCTGCTATTTCTCCCACTAGCCCCTCTATTCCATAGCACGTCAGTTCTCTACTTTTTGTTATTCCTCCTTTTTCTCTCAAAAATTTACTCGCCTTTTCACTCTCTTTGCTATCACATAGACGATACTTTTCACTTTCCCAGATGTAATACATTGGCGTTGCGCCGTACTTATTCAGTTGATTAACTTCAGCTCCTGCTTTTACTAGCTCTTTTATTATTTCAACTCCTGCTCCTTTGCACGCAGAGTGGAGTGGCGTACATCCAGTGACATATTGAGTGGCATTTACTTCTGCTCCTTCTCTTAGCAGCACTTTTACATTTTCTAAACTTTTTGCGAATACTGCACAGTGCAGAGGTGTATAACCATTTTTATCTCTTGCATTAACCTCTGCCCCTTTTTTTATTAATAACCTCACTGTTGTGTAATCGGAGATTTCTACTGCTTGGTGCAATATCGTCTCTCCTTCTTCATTTCTTTTATTAATATCGTTACTTGATACTTCTTTAAAAAACTTACTCTTGCTAAAACTCATTTCATACCTCACAAAATTAGCTTTTCTAGCGTCAGATAAATTTCTTATATTTACCTGCTGCTATTCAAGTCATGTCTATTTTAGCATAAGAAAGCAAGTCTTTTTCTTTTTATTTCATACACTTTTACCTATTATTAATATAATATATGAGGATCTAAATATAAATGCTTAGCTTATTAGAGATATTACTTGACTACTTTTCCAACTTCTGTGCAAATGTCGATGTTCGTGCCACTTCAGTACTCCTGGATAAAATACTAAAATGTAATTTTCTAATTCGTGTATTGAATCTTTTTGCTCTAAATCGTTTTTATAGTAAATGTTGTGTTCTGCTAAAACATATTTTCTGACCTTCTGATCTGTATAATTTTCTACTTTATAGTTGTGAGTAACGCTAAATCTTTCTAAAATTGGCTTGTGTTTTAAATTCCAATATTGCCCTGAAAGTTTATCGCTTCCCAATACAAATTTATTTCCTCTTTCTTCTACGCTACTAACTGGAAAGCACGTATTTATGTCTCCTAAATCCCAACTGTCTGATAATACTATCTGCGCTTTTGCAAATTTAATCGATGGTAATAAACTCTGTGGTAATGGATATAGTGCTTTTAAGTTGTACCACAAATGATTTCTTTCATAAATACCGTTATAATTCTTTGTGTGAGGCTCGGTTTCTCCAAGGATTGCTACATCTAGGCGATATATATCATTGCTTAAAGCTCGTTCATAATGATCGCGTAGATAGTTTTCTATAATGCTAATAACTGGACCACTAGACCTGAAAAAATTTACTCTTCCAAATGATAACACTGGTCCATCTTTTTCTATTTTTACCCCTGAATAATCAGAAAGAAGATCTCCAAATAAACTCTCATCCAATATAAATCTCTGCGCATTATAATAATCGTTAAAAATCCTCATCAATCTGGATCTTACAGGCAGTGATAGTTTTGCCAGCTCTACTACTGCATCTACGAAGAAGTCATTTGGAACATCTTTTATCCCTACTTGCAACTCAAAAAAATGTTTACCAGGTGGTTCTTCGATAATTTTAATATCTTCTATATTTGCCCATTTTAGTGCTATTTTTAGTGATGCTGGAGTTCCTCTCAGTCTTTGAAATTTTACTCCTTCTATTACGGCTTTTCTTCTATCTTTTACCCAACGCAGTATCTCTTCTAAACCATATTCCTCAATCAACCACGGCAATGTTTTTTCTTCTAATCTAAATTTAAACCCTCTTATACAGCTTGGATCAACCTTATAATCTGTTGCATCAACCAATGCTTGCTCTTGCTTTGTTGCGTTTGGTGGCAGTAACATTAATTCAACTCAATCTTTAAATTTCTCAAATTTGCACACTCGTTACCTAGCACCATAACATCCTCTCTTGGCTCGATTAATTCCACATTTTCTACACCCTCTACAAATAGATTTGCTATTATCCATGATCTTGTAACATTCCATCCCAGTCTTCTATTTGCTTCAAACTTCTTAATAAACTGCTTCTTGATTTCTTCCTCTGATATTACAGGATTTATGCTCATTCTGCTGTGAATATCTATTTCCGTAATATTGCAACCAATTACTGTTATCGTATCTGTTAAAACACTTATATCATCCCTAGTAACCTGCTTTTTTACAATTTCTAGTAGCTCTTCTAACACTATGCCAGTTGTGGATAATTCTGTTGATAAGATTGAAATTTGTACTTTCCCTGGTATAGGTGATTCTACTAGCGCATCCTTTACTCTTCTATCTGCCGAAAGTGCATGATAACGATAATTTCCTCCTGTTGACCACCCCTTTATTTTTGCTTTGATTCTTTTTCTAAATCGTTCATCATCTTCTTCTTTTTCTCTCTCTACTCCATAAAATTCAGCCAAATTATCAAGATCTTCTCCTGTCGCAAATTTAAATAAATTACTTTTTATTGCTTCGTTTATTCTTTCTCTGAGCAGAAGTTCTCGCCATGCTGCTACCTCCAGAATCTTTATTGCTGGATCGGATTCTACTAACGCTGAAAAGGTTTCATCTCTACGGACCAATTCTTCCTTCATTCTCGAAAAGATTTCCTCATAGCTTAGTTTTTCAATAATATTAGATGTCTGCATTTCTAAACAACTACTCCACTAATACCTATGAATTTGCCTTCTGAAAGATACATACCTTCAAGTACAAGAGTCATTTTTCCTTCTTTAGCTTCAGCAATCTTTACTTTTTCTAACTTAAATCTCTTCTCAAATTTCCCCAGTGCTTCTGCTGTTGCTGCATAGATTTCCAAAGTTAAATCTCTATTTATTGGCTTATCCACCAATTCAAATAATCTTGAGCCATAATCTCTTCTCATAATTCTACTACCTTTCGGAGTAGTCAAAATATCAACTATTGATTGCTTCAAGTGCTCTATTCCTTTTAATTCTTTCCCTCTTTTAGCATCCATTCCTTTCATTTTTAGCCTGCAAACACGGTTTCACTGCCTTTTATTACTTTAAATCCACATGAAACTATATCTTCTACTCTTCCTATACCAAGACCATTTGCAAACACTGTTTTTGATCCTTCAGTTAATACTCTTCCTTCTGTAAAATTATCTCCTTTACGGCAAACTGGCTTACCATTCACAAAAACATTATTACTGCCGCTAATGCAAAAATGTGGTGTTGCTTCTGCACAATAATCTCCTACTCGCACAACTGATTTATTCATTTTTCCAATTAATTAAGTTCTATTTTATCTGCTTTCAGTTTTATTTCACTCTTTGTCATCTCTATACTCGATCCTCCAGCTTTCAATGTTATTTTGTCTACTACTTCAATCTCTAAATGATGCTTCTCTTTATCATATAACAATCTTGTTCCATCCTGAAACTTCACACTATTTATTTCTTTTTTATTCTCTGGTGCAGAGTATTTTTCCTGATATATTCCTCCTAATACCACTCCTAATGATAGTTCACCAAGAGGAGAAAATACCATTACTTGTTCATCGATATCTGGAGGAGACCAATCTCTATCTTTTCCTGCTTTGCTTGTTATCCATGGCAGATAATCTGTTACAATATCTCCTATTTTCACTCTTACTTTTGCTTTTTCATAATCTATTTCTTTTACAATTCCTATACGAATAACGTTTGCTAGCTTCCTATTCAGCTCTGAAATCGCAAAACTATGATCCAACATTTATATTTCCTACGTTTATTGTATGTGGTTTAATTTTCCCCTCTTCCCATACTGATTTACCTAAATGAAGCTGATGACTCCAATCAACCATCCACACTAAATATGCATCGAGCTCTGGCCTAAATCCGTCAATTTCCGCAGAGATAAATTCTCCTGGTGAAACATTTTCCACATTCCAAGTATTTTTATTTACTACTCTCGCAACCTCAGCAGCTAATGTTCTAACAACTACCGAGGAATCCTCTACTGTTCCATCAACTACAATCCTCGCCTCAAACCTGGCTTTCAATGCTAATTCATCAGTACCTGCATCTTTACCTGGTTCTAAACTTGTTAGTTCTACAAACACCGCTGGCGCTACTAATTCTTTCCTTATTGCTGGATAAATTTCACATGTCTGTATAGCCAGTATTTCTTCCTTAAGTGTGCTGCAAATTGCTTTATGTAAATCTTTCCAGAACTTTGTCATGCATATAATTTAACTCATGTAATGTATAAAATATTTTTCAAATACCTTTTCAACTTCATAATTAACAAGATTCCCTATTATCCTTGAAGCCTCAGGTTCGAGTGGCAACTTAACTTCCTTTATTGGCAATGCTGCCCTTCCTTCACGTTTAAACATACCGCTATTTCCTTTTGGCATAACTGCTGCAAATCCTCCTATAAACTCATGCTTTCCTACTTTCGATCCTCTTCTTGTTTTTTGTATTTTGCCAATTGTCGATGCTCTAATGTCGTAGAGATTTGCTCTAATTAACACTTCTAATCTGCTTGTTTTTGCTTTAAAAATTCTTAATCTCTTTCTTATCAAACTTAATTTTATTCTCTTTTCCTCACTAATTTCCTTAGCTGCTTTTGATTTTAGCCATATTGCTGTTTTGTTTAATGCACTCACCGTCACTTTTTCCACTTTTTTCCTTTCAGCATCTATACTTTGTATAATACTACCGGTGTTAATACGCATTTATACTCCTGACGCTCGAATTTTCCATACCATTCCTGAATTATCTTGCAGCGGTGGAGAATATACTTTATATTTACGGTCACCTATAACAAAAATATCTCCTACAATTGGCTGCAGTACATCAAACGCACTTATTTCCAACACTAAAGTTTCTCCTACAAATTGCCCTTCACCAATCTCGTATAATTTATCTGGCTCTTGCTTTAACACCTGTACCATATATGACTTATCCTTTGATTTATATAAAGCCACTTCTCCTAAATGGGCAAAACAATCTTTAAATAATCTCTTAATATTCTCTTGCACGTTTCTCCTCTATATACTAACATTTATATTCTAAGAAGAGGTAAAGCATTCTTCTGCCTCACACCGCTTTATATTTGCTCTACCTATGCTGCAACGATCTTGACCAAAACGGCCGGGCGGTGGCACATTGGTAGAGGATTTGACTGCGTATGTAAATCGGTCCCTCTATCAAACCTCCTTGGCTCTTGTTTTGCATATAGTGGCTGTCCGAGAGTGTTTACCGTTTCATTAAAATCTGCTGGTGCAAAATATGTTGTAAATGTACTTGCTGTTCCTACTGGAAAACAGTGCCCTGTATCTCTTTCTATAAATCTTCTCACCGTTCCTTCAGGATCAGTTGCTTGCACTCTATATTCCTCAAATGTTATTCCACAGAATGTAAATCCTGACCTCATATCATTCCTTAGCGCTGCTCCTTCTTGCCATCTTTCATATGCTTCTTTCACTTTACTATGCGAAGTTAATGCATCAAAAAACTCAGGGCTTACCAAGGCATGAATTCCGGTCATATATTCACCACTTAGATTATCTTCTATATGCCGGAGTACTTCCAGACACTTACGTTTTACGTCAGTTGTTGCTGTTCCAAGGGCAAAATTTACTACTTTTGGTGTTATTTCAAATTCGTTATACAGATTTAATAATTCTGACCCATCAGCATCTAAAATTATTCCTTTGAGCGCTCCCATTCGCAAATGCTCTAATGTTATTGCATGTTTGTTTCTCATTAGCTGTAAATGATCGGTTATTACATCCGCCAGCGCTTTCAGTTCACTTTCTGATCCAAATGCCCTTATTCCCTGTACTTCCTCTGGTAACACTACATCATCATGTGGAATATGCGGAATCGTAAACGTTCTTACCTTTCTTTTTCCTCTTTTTCCTACTGTTGCTGGTGCTCCTGGAACTTGCGTTGGTAGTAAACTTAAAACTCCGTTATGTTCTTCTATTGTAATATGTCTAAATCTTACTGACCTATTTGGAAATAAATTTAAATTTTCAACACGTCCATAATTTATCGGCAATATATTCATCGCATTTGTTAGTGCCGTCATGCTAAATGCTGTATTTGTAAATGGATTTTGCATTTTTTCTTTTCCCCCTTTTGTATTTTTAATAGTTTTTTTTAAGCTTCCTTGCGGATAATGATCCCTCGTGCTTCAAGTTGCTTTATTGCTGCAGCTTTTTGCTCTTCAGTGATATTTGCTGGCCACACAATTGCATGATCTGCTAGCATTGCACTGCGAGTAATAATTACTCCTTTCATATCAGAATCTTTGCTATGTATATCGGTTGTAATTACTCCTACTGCTGTTTGTGTGCCGTCTGTTCCAGTGGGGTTCAGCACTCTAATAAAACCATCATCTGTCTTCTTGGCAACTACTGTACCAAGTTTAATATTTTGACCTTTCGCTACAGTTATTTGGTCTCTTGAATATAGACTTGATGCCTCATACTTTAATAAGTCACCCAGATTATTTTGTTCAGTTATACATGTCATATTTTCTTTTCTCCTTTTTTTTCCTTTAGTTTACCGCCATGTTTGTAGTTGTTGTACGCGGCGGTTATAAGAAAACTTAAATACTTGATTGCGCTCGAGCTTTAGCTACTTGTATCATCAAATCTTCTGATGAATTTTGTGGTAAAGCGCTGAAAATCTCAGCTTTTGCTGTTCGCTCTGCAAGTAACTCCATTAAAACTTCCCTTGCTTGCTCAACACTTACGCTTTGCTCAATAAATTCTCCTATCTTTTCTGGCATCTTTGATACATTACATAATCTTATTATCTCTAAAATTTCTCTACGACAGTTTTCGTAGCCTTCATCAGTTAACTCATTAGTTGTCATACTAACACTCCTACTTTTATGATTATTGATAAATTCAAAAAATGTTGTAACTCCATCTGCAAGACCTATTTCTACTGCATTTTCACCAAAGTAAAGCCCTGCTTCCGTTGATCGAATCTTTTCAATTGAAAGACCTCTGTTCCTTGCTATTAGCTGTAAAAACATTTCATATAGTCGGCCTACTTCTTTTTGTAAGCTTTCTAAACTTTCAGACGTCATTGGCTCATGCGGGTTTAAATCATTCTTTCGACTACCAGCAAAGATTGTGGTATACTTAATACCTTGCCTTTCATCAAACCTACTTTGATCTATGTGACTTGCTATTACTCCAATACTTCCTACTCCTGAAGTTCTACTCACAAATACCTTTTCAGCGCTAGAGGCTATAGCGTATGCAGCAGAATATGCATCATCATTTGCTATTGCTATTATCCTCTTTTTTGCTCTTGATTCATAAATAAAATCAGCTAGGTCAAATATACCGTTTACTTCTCCTCCTGGACTATCTATATCAAGCAGAATAGTTTCTATATCTTTGTTTGATAATGCTTCTTCTATTTCTTCTTGAATTTTCTCATATGATGTCATTCCCAG
Organism: Wolbachia endosymbiont (group B) of Camptogramma bilineatum; assembly: GCF_947251825.1. NCBI lineage: Bacteria > Pseudomonadati > Pseudomonadota > Alphaproteobacteria > Rickettsiales > Anaplasmataceae > Wolbachia > Wolbachia endosymbiont (group B) of Camptogramma bilineatum. Next base: position 751,816 of record NZ_OX366391.1, on the reverse strand, counting down.
AAAATCGTCAAAAGCCCCTGGTTTTTTGGTCAAAATTCCATGTATTGCTATTACTGCTGTTTTTTCTATATTCTGATTTACTGCATGTTTTATATTTTTCAAGATAGGTTGTTTTCCGTTATATAGTGACAACAGGTCAAAGCTTTTTTGCTCTATCATCATCGGCCTACATAGCCAGTTGGTTTGTAAAATTTCCATAAAGTAAACGAGACTTATTTTGTTTGTGTCCTGACATCAGAATCAAAGAAAAGGTTGAGAGAATCAGCACGCTTTTGATCTTCTGCTATTTCTTGGTCAATTTCTTCTACATCGTAACCCATTTCTGATACTACTTCCGATCGACTCTTAAATCCATTCCTTACTGCCATTTGCTGCGATTGCTGGTCTTTCAGTGGATCCACCTAATCAAATCCCTGTGGTATCCATTTTACTTCTTCTTTCACTACTTTTTCATCTGTACTCAGTTCTCCAGAAAGTACTGCTAACTCTAGCCATCTACTCCATACTGGTCTGCAAAATTGAAATACTATAATGTTGTGTTGCAGCATAGCGCATCGACGACGGAACTCTATTAATCCAGCTCTGATTGATGAGTAATTAACACCGGTTAAATCTCCTGTTAGCTGCTCATATGTTATTCCTGTACCTATTGCTATTGCCCTCAGTTGCTGTCTCATGAATGCTTCATAACTTCCTCCAACATCTGACGGCTCTGAAAATTTTATGTCTTCTCCTGGGTCTAAAAGCTGCATTGTTCCAGGTTCCAATCCAGACAGTGCTACTCCTTGCTCATTACTTTCACCTTCTCCTAAAATATTTGCTTCAGGATCGAGTCTCGTAATAAATCCCGCAAACATTGCTGCAGTCTTTTTTCGTACTAATTCTGCATCATCATATTGATCAAGTTCATAGAGCTTTAGCAGTATACTCGAAAGCCATGGCTCTCCTCTAATTTGCCCAGGTCTTAATGGTCTATAGATATGTAAAACATCATTTGCTGGCACTCTCACTGATTCACCAAACGAGCTTTCTCCTGGATGTTCTCTAAATAAGTAATATGCCTCTCTTTGACCAAGCCTGTTAAATTCAATCCCGTTTCTTATTACATTACCATTTGCTAAAGTTTGATTTGTTTTATTGTCTAAATGTTCAGACTCAAGTACTTGCAGTTGTAATGGCACAGAAAATCTATCTTCCAGCTTTCTCGTTCTTAAACGTACAAAACATTCTCCTCCCTCTATCATACTTCTGCATACTAGAGCTTGTAATCCATAAAAATCACTTACTCCACTACTGTCTGCTTCATCTGTCCATCTTAGCCATAATTCTTGCACCTTCTTTCGAAATTCTCCATCTCTTGCTTTTGATTGTGGTTTTATTCCTGTTCCAATAGAGTTACTTACTATTGTATCAATTATATTTGCTGCATATGGATTTTTTCTCACCATATCACGTGATCGACTACGTAAGTGCTCAAGGCTTTGAGAGAGTAAGCTGTTTATACTACTTTTCTCCGGTTGCCAATACATTACCCTTCTTCCTGACCCTGCAGCGTCCCAGGCTGAGCTTTTTATCTTTTGTTTGTTAAATAATTGCTTGAAGGTTTTTAGCAGCATTTATAAAATTCCTTTACTCGTTGAAAAAACAATTTTCCTCTTTGGCCTCATGCCTGCAACTTTTAACCCCGCTTTTATTCGTTGCCTGAGCTCCAATAAATCCTTTATTTGAACTTCCCCGTACCGCACAACATGGTCACCATATGCAATTGAGACAACTCTTTCTCCGCTTTGCAGTTTTTGAATTGCTTTCTCAACTTGAGTTAAATATCCTTCACTGTACATTTTGATTACCAAGCCACTTACTCTGTCTTACTTTTTTAGGCTTTTTGCTTTCCATTTTTCCACTCAAACTATTCCATTTACTCTCTGGCCAACGATCAATTCCAAGCGCAATAGATGCTGCTCTCGCATAAATTCGGCAATCCAGTACTTCATTTCTTTCTCTTACCTTCTGCCACTCTTGTTTGGTGTATCCTTTCACTACCTTGCTGACTAATTGCTCTGCCGTTAACTGCTTGAAATATTCAGGCGCATACTCGGGAAAATGACAGTATCCTGCTGGAGCTTCTTCACCGTCCTTTAAAACATTAAGTAATTGAAAAAGTTCTGACTTTAATATCGATACTCCTACTGGCCATAGCTTTATTCCTCTCTTTAGCTTTTGACCACCAACTGTTATATCAACTCTACTTGGGCTGCTAAGCGGCACTAGTGCTTTATTTACACCTTTGACTGCCATTACTCTTCCAGATCCTTGATGACCTCTTACCCAATTGTATACTTCTTGTGTTGCATATCCTGCATCTACTGCCATCATACTTATCATATATTCAAGCCCATTTTCACCGATAAAATGATGACTCAGAAGCTCCGAAAGCTTTCCCCATACTTCCCCACTCCCAGTATCTCCTTCAAATACTCGGTAGTCTATTGACCAACTTTCGCGGCTTTTTCCCCATGCTACAACTTCTACTTCTAACCGATCTTTTTGTACATCTACTCCTGCTGTGAGAACTACTTCACCCTTTGGTACTGTGCCAATTTGATAAGATTCTCTCCTGTTAAATAATTGACTTCCAGTCCGGTACTTCTCCTTTGTCTACCCAGGTTTCTCCAAGCGTTGTATTTATCCAAACTTTTAGTAATTGTTCACTTTCTTTGGCATGGAGAAAATCTTCTACTGCTTGTTGCCAACTATACCAGCCAACTGGACTATAAAGACTTGAAAGATGAAATCCTTTTTTCTCACCTTTTACTCTATTAGTAGGTCTCCATTCTCCACGCTCAAGCATCTCTGTCTTTTGATGATTTTCTATTTTGCCGCTACATTCAGTGCAGACATAATGTGCTGTTTTCGAATCGTTATTTTCCCATTTTATTTGTGACCATTTTAGAACTTGATAGTAATTACAATATGGACATGGTACAAAAAAATATCTCTTATCTGTTGCTTCAAATTCCTTTTCAATTCTGCTTATTCCATGAATCGTTGGTGTTGACACTAAAAAAATCTTTCGCCTTGCAAATGTATTAGTTCGGGCAATACTGAGCAGCACTGGATCTCCTTCTCCTCCTGAATCTCCTGGATAGGCATCTATTTCATCAAGAAAGAGATATTTTACTGGCATGGATCTAAGTCCTACACTGCTATTCGCTCCAGTTATTACTACTATTCCACCTGGAAACTCCTTACTTTGTACAGTATTGCCTGAGTCTCTTGATCTTGGGTCTTTTACTTTACTCTTTAAACATGGTGTACTCTCTATCAACGGTGCAAATCTTCCCTTCGACCAACGTTTTCCCATTTCGACTGTTGGCTGTACTACTAGCATTGGTCCTGGTGTTTGATCGATGATATAGCCAATCCAATTGTTGCCAGCTTCTGTTCCCCCAATCTGCGCTCCTTTCATGAATACTACTTTTTCAGCCGGTGAAGAAGGAGATAGTGAATCCATGATTTCTTTTAAATAAGGAGTTCTTTCCGTTCTCCATTTACCTGGCTCTGACGCTGCAGTTGGCGCTAAAACTCGATACTCATTTGCCCACTCTGATACTTTAAGCTCTGGATCTGGTTTTAAACCTTCAGAAAAAGCTCTAGCGTATATCATTGTCTGCATTTACTCATAATTGGTTCTATCTCAATATTGTTAACAGTAGAGTTTATTCCTCCACACTCCTCCAATTCCATAAACATCTTTTTCTGAAACTCTTTTTCTATATATCTTTTGCTCATCTCACTTATCATTAGTGCTATAATAAGCGCAAATACCCCTGTTATTGTTGCAAAAATGATTGCACTGCTTATTGTTGTTGCTGTTAACCCTATATATGCTGCCATTGCTACTGCACTTACTGAAGTAAAAATGCAGATCACATTATTGTATTTTCTTACTTTTACTTCTCTATGTTCTATACACCTATTCAGAGCACAATAAACTGGTGAATTTATTACAGATACTCTCCTTTCGTCTGGTAATTTGACGTTCTTTTCTTTAAACAAAGCTTTAAGTAACTCTAAATTATTTGACTTGATTGCTAAATGCAAAACAGGTGTGTAATTTGCTCCTTTTTTCAGCAGTAACTTTACTACATGTAAATGCCCTTTTTCTGCAGCAAGGTAAATCGGTGATAGACCTTTATTATTTGAAACGTCAATATCAATTTCTTCTTTTAAAATAGACTCTACAATCTCAATTTCTCCTCTTTGTGCAGCTAAATGGAGTAGACTATTCTTTTCAGAACCGTATTTATTACTTATCAAAGCCTTCTTTATCTCAGGTTTAGCGTAATCAAATGGTGTCTTGCCGCTATCGTCTTTTACCAATGGATCTATATCTTCTCGCGTTAGTAAAACTTCTATTGTTTTAAGTCTTTCAGCATAATGTAGTGGTGTTTTATTTTCATAGTCTTGCAAATTGACTTGAGCATTAGGCTCCTTTATTAAGGATTTGAGGATATCAAGACATAAGTCTCTTTCATCATAATTAGTATTACTTACAGCTATATGCACAGGCGACAATTTCATTGAGTTTTGTCCCATGCGCGTGCTATTTACATCTGCTCCAAGCTTCAGCAGTAACTTTACTATCTCCAACTTTTTATTATTAACTGCATAGTGCATTGGTGTCTGATTTCGTGCATCAAAGACATCTATTTCAGCATTTCCTTCTCTTACTAAAATCTTTACAACTTCTACATGTCCAATACCAGCTGCCAAATGTAATGGCGTATGATGCAGAGCATTTCGTATATTAACGTCAATACCTTTTCCTATCAAATATCTAACTGCATTAACTTCACCTATCATTGCAGCTAAATGAAGTAAGCTATCTTCCTCAGAGCCATATTTATTATTGACTAATGCCTCTAATATCCTTGTCTTTTCACCTTCTTTTGCATAATCTAAAGAGGTTTTGCCTTCATTGTCTTCAACAAAAGGATTAATATTCTTCTTTGTTAGTAACAAATCCACCATGCTTAATTCGTCAAATTCTATAGCGCAATGTAGTGGTGTCTTGCCATTTAATCTTCTAACATTAACATCTAATCCAGGTTGATTAATGAGGCACTTTATTAATTCTAAACTTAAGTGAGCAGACATTTTATATTTAAAATTTAGTGTTAGATAATTCTTCAAGCGAGTTTGTAATCTCTTCAGTTAGGCCATATGAATCTTTTCAGTATCACTCAGTGATGCAAGTAGTGCTGAAACTCTATTTGGAATATTAAGCAAATTATTACGGACAACTCTTGCTACGTTAAATGCTTCACTTTTTACTTCTTCTACTGCTACAAGTTCACCAATCTCAGCTTTTGCCTTGCCTCAAGCAGTTTACCACGTTCCATTTCATTTTTGATTCGAGTTTTAAGCAACATCGTGGAAAGTTTTTCTCCGTTTTCTGAATAGTTTTTTCTTCTCAATGGTTGACTTGGATCTCTTATTGCTGCTACTGCTTCATTTGCTTGTTCTCTATTATCAAACCATCCTCCAACTCAACTATTCCTTTTTTTACTAAATAACAGACATATTGCTTTAAAAATCCTTGTTCTCTTGCCCATTCTGTTTGTGTTATTAATTTCACTTTTTTTGCTCCTTTTTTTCTTCTTGAATCTCTTGAAAAGTTTTACCAGCACCAGAAAGAATTGCCTCCCTGCCTGTATACACTTGCTAACGTTTTATCGTTACATCTACAAACTTTGAATCTAGCTCTATTGTTCTACAAATTCTTCCTGTTCTCTCACATGCAATCAGTGTGCTGCCAGAACCGCTAATGGATCAAGTACTATGTCTCCAGATCTACTGCTGTTTACTATTGCTCTCTCCATTAGCTCTACTGGCTTCATCGTTGGATGTAGTGAGTTATGTATTGGCTTATCATAAAACCACAGATCACTTTGATTTCTTCCTCCATGCCACTCACGTTTATTGCCGCTTTTCCATCCATAGAGCATTGCTTCGTATTGTCTTTGATAATCTGATCTTCCTAGCGTAAAGTGATTCTTTGCCCAAATGATAAATGTTGACCAACGACCACCTGCTTCTTCAAATGCTTTTTGCAACGTCGAAAACTCTGATGATGATATGCAGATGTAAATTGCTCCTTTCGTATATGCTAAAATATTGGAACAGATGTAGTAGAGAAAAAGTTCGTACTTTTCACCTTGATTATCGTTTAGTATTTTTTTATCTTCTCTTTCCTGACTGCTACCGTAATCAACGTTATATGGAGGATCACATACGGTAATATCTGCCATTTTATTGTCTAATACCGCTTTATATGATTCAACTAAAGAGCTATCACCACAATAGATTCGATGATCACCTAAAATCCATAAATCCCCTGGTTTTGTTATTTCTACTTTTTTGTCATCAACAACTAAGTCAGAAAGATCTTCTTTTTCACTGTCTAAATCATCAAGAAAGTTTTGAACTTTTTCTAATTCAAATCCAGTCATTTTAAGATCAAACTGTAAATCTTCTAACTCTTGAATTTCCACTTTTAAAAGCTCATCATCCCACTTTGCCCAGTTAGCTGATTGATTAGCAAGTAGTCGAAAAGCTTTAGTTTGTGGTTCATTTAAATTATCACTGAGGACTACTGGAATACTTTCCATACCAAGTTTTCTTGCTGCTTTAAGTCTTAAATGACCATCAACCACAGTGCCATCGCTTTTTGCAACTATTGGTATACGAAAGCCGAATTCCCTGATTGAAGCACACATTCTGTTTACTACGTCATCATTTTTACGAGGATTACGCTTATATTCGACGAGGTTTTCAACAGGATAGTAGTGGATTGCTAAATTCATATCTTAATAATTAAAAAGTTAATATTTAAAATATCTCTGACACTAGAAAAGGCCTGGGGTCAGCACCACCAAACCCGCCATTATGGCCGAAAGGACCTACTTTTTATGAGCTTATTAATATCTTTCCATAACATAGAACATCAAAGCTAAAGCATCTGCTTGATTATCATCTCTAGGTGAAAAACTTTTTTCACGTATCGCTTCAATAACTTCACTCTTACTTGCATTACCTTTGCCTGCTATAAAGCGTTTTATAGTTTTAACATTAACACCTTTGTATGGTACGTGATGTTCTTCACACCAAGCAGACAGCACTGCAAGAAAACCACCATAGCAATGAGCTGCATCAGTTCCTAGATGTCTTCTTACTTCCTCAAAATACACTGCAGAAATGTCTTTCAAAGAATTAAGCCAATTACGAAAATTTAAGAAGCACATACCGCCTCCACTGAAACGACTACCATGAAAGCCTTTGCTTCCACTTTCAATTATTCCATCTGTTAGAATTGCCCAGCCCGTTTGCTTGCCAAGGTCGAGTGTTAGGATTGACATTTTCTTTGTGTTTGAAGCGTATAGAGGTAAACTAACCTCGTTGAAACAATGCCCTTCTATTATATATATACCGGATTTCTTACTACTTTTTCCGGGATTTTCTAAAAAAAAAGTTAAAATAATTTCAAAACTGCTCACCAGCTAAAGAATAAAGTAGATAGTTCTCTATTTTTAGAGTTTTACAGTTGCTTGTCTTTTTTACAAATAACCTATATGCTACTTGAAGTAAGGTAGAGTAGATATGATAATAAATGAAAACGAAATTTTATTATATACAACTCCAGATGGAGACGTGAGAATTGATGTTTTGTATCGAGATGAAAACATTTGGCTTACACAAAAAAGAATGGCGGAGTTGTTTGATGTTAATATTAGAACAATTAGTGAGCATTTACAGAACATATTTGCTAGTCAAGAGTTAGATAAAGATTCAGTTATCCGGATTTCCCGGAATACTGCTGAAGATGGTAAACAGTACCCTACACAATTTTATAATTTGGATAGCTATTGGTTATCGAGTTAATTCTAAAAAGGCTACATCTTTCAGAGTATGGGCTACAAAAATTTTGAGAGATTTCATCATCAAAGGATTTGCATTAGATAGCGAACGGCTAAAAAACGGCCTAAAGTTTGGCAAAGACTACTTCAATGAATTACTTGAAAAAATCAGGAGCATCCGAACGTAGGTTTTACCAGAAGATTACCGACATTTATGCTGAATGCTCTGCAGACTATGATCCAAATTCAGAAATAACAAAACAATTTTATGCAAAAGTACAGAATAAATTATATTGGGCGATTTACGGCTTGACTGCAGCAGAGCTATCGAGTTGATCATAAAAAACCACATATGGGACTAACTACTTGGAAAGATGGTCTAGGTAATAAAATTCATAAGAGTGATGTAAGTGTTGCAAAAAACTACTTGACTGAAAAAGAATTAAGTGAACTAAATCACATTGTCTCAATGTATCTAGATTATGCAGAACTTCAAGCAAGAAAGCATCGGCTAATGAAAATGCAGAATTGGGTTGAAAAGTTGGATGCATTTCTATTGTTCAATGATTATGAAGTACTTAAAGATGCTGAGTGCTGAAGTTGCAAAAGCTCTAGCTGAAGGAGAATACGAAAAGTATAGAGTTATACAAGATAAATTACATGAATCTGACTTTGATGAATTAATTAAAGCAAGTAAAGAAAGTGAGAAAATAACTACAACAAAAACCAGCTTGTAGTTGAGCTATCTGTGTTTGACATCTTGCTTTTGTTTTAATTTCAAGGGGGGGGTGAACCACCCTTTAGAAAGCCCTATCTGCCAATAAATAGTGAAAACATAAATCTTTGTCTCCATTATACGAGATAAAATTAGAGACGTAAATAAATAAATTTTGATCTTTGTCTCCATTTAAAGCGGTACATAAGTTTTAGATGCAGAAAAAGCTCAATAGAAAAAAATGATTCATTTCTGTAATTTTAGACACCTATGCCTAAAGAACAAACAAATCATATCCTCTTTTTCCGGAATACTCAATAAATTGGCTAAAATCTTGAACGGAATACATATTGTAATTTAATTGTTAGGACATTTATATTATAAGCAAAGCAGAAATTTAATAACTAAAGGAGAAAACCTATGTTTTAAAGCTAGCCACAACTTTTAAGCAAAAAAATACTCCCCTGATTAAAGATCGCTTATAAAACAACTCTAAACTCAACTAAAAGGTATTTTAATTAATCTTACTATCACGAAAGAAACTTACATATAAGTTTAACACGGTTTTTATGCCTTGTAAAGAAAATTTTTTAAAAAGAATTTAACGTTTCCTGTCTCAAATCCTTTTTTTAGAGAGCTATCTATAAGAGTTAAAAAATTAAAGAATAAATAAGAATGAAAAATATAAAATATAAATAGGGTATTATTATATACCTTATTTTTATTATTTATAATAATAGGGTTTTTCTCTAAACTAAGAAACACTCAAAATCAGCCAAGGAACAGCCTTTTATGATATTATAGTAGTTTGCTTGACTTGTAACCTTAAATTATGTTAAACTCCCCTACAGTAGCCCACTTCTCAGCTTAATGAGATTTCATTTTCCAATCTAAAATGGCTTAAACTGCCAAAAGTCTATATAATCTCGAATCTAAAGTGCTTAATTCATAAATAATTATTATTAATAGTTTTACTAATATAGCATTTTTACGGCTACCTCTTATAGACGAAAAATCTCTCACCTGGGTATATTGTAAACACGTTAAGCTCTATTAAAGTTTAATAGAAAAATCGTAATAAAAAAAATTTTAGAGCAATTCATATTTTAAACCACATTTACAGTATATATCTGTTATGGAGGAGAAGAAAAGTAGTAGATAGCTTATTTGATTATGTAAGTGTCTCATAAGGAAAGTATAGTATATTTTGCAACATAATGCAGATGCAACTTATAGGTGGCCTTTTTGTTTAAAGTTAAAATGAAATTAAATTTTGTAATTTTTTTGAGGAGTGTAAGTTGAGAGCAGAGCTAAATTTTCAATACCACCATTGTCCTTTACAGAATTTGCGTTACCTGTTCATTTTTGTAATTTTAATGAAAAATTTTTAGAGCAAATCATATTTCGGACTGCATTTTTAGTCGTTAGAAAAGTAGGTCATTTAGTGGAGTATGAAAGCGGAGTTGTGCAAAATTTTTTAAAAAAGTGAACAGTTTTTAGAATTTTTGTGAACATATATAGTAAGGAAATAGTGTAAGTTTAAAGTCAGATGTTTTTATAATAAGGAGTAAACGTGTTTTGGAAAAATTTCCCTCACTTCCGAAAGATCGATAAGGGATCCGGTATACTATAGTCAATGGTACAGAAATATAAGCATCTCTTGAGTTATGTTAATAAGTGAACTTAGTTTATGCAGTAAGCAACTGTTATAAATTTTCTAGCATATAGGTATATTTACTTATTAAAGTAAGCTTCAAAATGCAAATCATTTGGCAAACCTACCAAATAACCAGATGAACTTACAAAGAGAAATATAAGAAAATCAATACCTTAAGAGAATTTTAAATGGCAAATAAAATTTCATTTGGCAAAATTGCCAATCGGCTCCAAAGCTGCGTATATGTGGAGGTTTAACCAAAATGTTAAATGGCAAATTTCCTTATATATAATATATATTACATACTATAAATATGTAATATATCAATGTGACAAAATAGAAGCATTATGATTATTTAATAGGAAGTTGACATAGTGAGGAAAATATTGTAGAATTATATTAGAGTATTTTGTCTTAAAAGAAAGAAAACTCTAAGAGCCTTCAATCTTACCTTTACTGTAAACCTGAACTGACTTCCTTCACTTATTAATATATTTTTCAAGCTTTGCCAAGAGAACCACCTACTACATTTTTTACTTCATGATAAGAGAACAAGACCGCAACCAATACAGCCTTGCTCAAAAACCTTTCAAACACTTAACTTTAAAAGGAGCTTCAACCTATGGTACAAGATTTTTTAACTGATGTCAAAGAAAAAAATACTTTAAATTATGATTTTAACGACGCTGTCTCACATTTAGAACCATTAGAACAATTTGATGTAGAAGAAATAAAAAGACAACTATTATTAAACATCAGATCATGCCTTTCTTATTTATTTCCAAGAGGAACTTTTCATGGTGACAAATTTCAGATAGGTGATGTACAAGGTAATAAAGGCAAAAGCCTCAAAGTTGAATTAGCGTATGGCAAGGTCGGATTATGGATTGATTTTGCAACTGGGGACGGTGGTGACATTATTGATCTTTGGGCAGCTGCACATGGGAAAAACGCTAAAATAGAATTTGTTGAAGTAATTTCTTCGATAAGTGAATGGATAGGATGTAACAAGCGACCTACTAAAGAGCAAAAGAGAATAACTCAATGGGACTATCTCGATCAGGATAATCAGTTGATTGCCAGCAAATATCGTTATGATACTGCTTCAGGAAAAAGTTATCAACCATTTGATGCTAAAAAATCTACCTTTACTGCACCTGAGATCAGGCCTCTGTATAACATTCCAGGCATCACTAAATCTGATAGAGTGATATTGGTAGAAGGGGAAAAATGTGCTGAGCTACTCATAGAACAAGGGATCACTGCAACAACAGCAATGTTTGGAGCAAAAGCACCTATTGAGAAAACTGATTGGACTCCACTTAAAGGTAAACACATTATTATATGGCCAGATAACGATGATCCTGGAAAAGATTATGCTCAAGAAGCCGCAAAAAAGCTTTCTGGTTTTGGAGTTGCATCACTTTCTATTCTCAAGATTCCTCAAGATAAGCCAAAATCTTGGGATGCTGCAGATAGTGTGCTAGAAGGAATGAACGTTGAAGAATTTATCCTTAACAACAAAAGCCCTTATTCTTCAAGAAAGTCAAAAAGAATTGATACTACAGTTTGGACCAATATCCCTCCAGAAAGAAAGTGGGTTATTAAGGATTGGCTCCCTGTAGGAAGTGTTACAGCTCTTTATGGTGATGGTGGTGTTGGAAAATCTCTCCTTGCTCAACAATTAATGACAGCCGCTGCTTTTGGTAAACCTTGGCTTGGAATAGATCTGGAAAAAATAAAGACATATGGTGTGTTCTGTGAAGATGATGAAGAAGAACTTTGGCGTCGGCAATGCGCAATAAATGAATTTTATCAATCAGGTATGGAATCTTCTGATTTTCAGGATAATGTTGGCTTATGGTCACGAGCAGGGCACAATAATCAACTTATGGTTTTTAATAACAAAGATACTGGTCAATTAACTACGTACTTTCAAGAGTTACTTGAGGATATTGAATCGTTTCAGCCGAAGCTTGTGATATTAGATACAGCAGCAGACCTATTTGGAGGAAATGAAAACGACCGTTCTCATGTGAGACAATTTATTCAAGGTTGTTGTGGTCGAATAGCTCAAGCAATAAAAGGAGCTGTTTTATTACTTGCCACCCTTCTGATGCGGGAATAATACGTAAAACTGGCACAGGCGGTTCAACAGCATGGAATAATACAGTAAGGTCTCGTTGGTATTTGACTAGACCAGATAAAGCTAATGCTTCTCCTGATGAGAGAATTTTATCGCGCAAAAAATCTAACTATTCGCAGTGCAATAACGGGCAAATGACACTTTACTGGAAAAATGGGGCATTTGTACATGACAATTCAGTTTTAAATTCAGAACCAATAATCAGAGATCAATATAGTAAAAAGTTGGATTTAGAACGGATGAGAAAACATGAGGTTATCTTGAATTTAATTCGCAGTAGCGCATATCAAGGTAATATTTATACTGCTGGACAATTTGCAAAGCGTTTTGAAGGAGAAGAGGGGCTTGGCAGTGAGCGCAATATTAGAGAAAGAATAAATAATCTTGCAACTCTTGGACAGATTAAATTCTTTCGTAATGCTGCAGGATATGGGACCAATTCTAAATATGGATTTCTTTGTGTGCAGGATATGGAATTTAAAGTTTCAGTAGGAGATAAAGTAGAGCACAAGTTAATAAAGCCAACACATTACTATCTACAAGCAAATGGTGCGGTCTTGCCTATTAAAGATTTAGATGTTTTGTGGTGATTTTTCAAAAAGTTTCTAAAAATAGCAATTACTTTTATTCAAAATTTTAGGATGTTGAGAGCATTTAAGAGGGGCAAGTGAGTTTTCTAAAAAACCTTCATACAAAATTTTCTTTACAATGAATAAAAATGACGATAAAATCATGTGCAAGTTTATTTTATACTAATAGAATTAGTATAAGTACATTTTATTCAAATTTTAAAGGGCATTACAGACGCTAAAGAGATACAATCGATTGGGTTGGACACACTCGCTTTAGAACTTAATTACAGGCTTTTTGGTGAATTAAGCAGTAGTTACCTTATTTCAAACAGAGTGGTCTAAGAGGTTTCATCAATAAAAACCATACTTGAAAGTAGCACACACTCAATTATAACTATGGGGCGTCTCTTTCTAAAATTTTACTTAAGAATTACTACAGATGCTAATTTAACGAATTTTGTCTGTTCGATGGTAGTTATTTTCCTCTAGAAAATCAAAGTGGACTTTACATCTTACTAATTATAAATTAACTTACTACCTAATCAATTCCTGAATTATGTATGAGTAAAATTTTGATAATATTAGCAGCAGGAAAGAGCAGTAGAATGAATTCTGAATATCCAAAAGCGTTGCACCAAGTGGGAAATCTTACTCTTTTAGAACATATAATTTCTAATGCAAAATCGCTGAGTCTAAAAAGCTTATCAATTGTTGTTAACAACTCCCTTCTAAAAGATTTAGAAAACTTTGATACTCTAAAAAGTATAATCGATCAATACAATATAAAACTAATAATTCAAGAAGATATTACAGGCACTGGCACTGCAGTTAAAATTGCTCTAGAAAATCTGGAGGAGTTATCTGATCAAGACATAGTTTTAATACAGTATGGAGACACTCCTTTTATATCTAGCGATACAGTTATGAAAATGACTGATTGTTTAAAGTATAATAATTTAGTTCTTCTTGGATTCAATAGTCAAGATGAACAATATGGAAGATTAGTAATTGATAATTACGGAAATGTTCAAAAAATCCTAAAAAATGGAGATAAAATGCTTCTTGCAAACTCTGGAATAATGGCTTTATATGCTAAAGATCTCTTTACCTTAGTAAAAGAAATAAAATTCAATAATTCGACCAATGAATATTGTCTTAATGATATAGTGCCCATTGCAGCAAACAATAACTTGAGTGTAGGTTATGTAGTTTCTGATGAAAGAGAAGCAATGGGAGTAAATAATAAAGAGGATTTGATTAAAGCCGAACACTATTTTCAAGAAAGAAGGCAGCCAACTTTTCTTTCATAACTACATTTTTTTATTCATTAATTTAAGTTGACATTTGTTTTATACTGGTTTTATAATACCTTTTGATTCTTACTTGTAAGATAATTGGTACGACAAATTTTCCTATTTGTAGTGAGAGGGTATACATGGGGATATTAATAACAGGTGCTGCAGGTTTGATAGGGTCAACCTTGGTGAAAAAGTTAGAAAACCAGGGCCATGAAGTAATAAGCTGTGATATTAGGTTTCGCAACAATCCACTCAGTTTTTTTTTAGAAGATATAGTACCACTACTTGCTAAGTGTACAGGAATTATTCATCTGGCTGCAATTTCTCGAGTTATACATGGTGAACTTTATCCTGAACTGTGTAAAAAAATTAATGTTGATGGTACAATGCAGTTTTTAGGGTTATGTAAGTCACTTCCAAATAAACCATGGTTTATATATGCAAGTAGTAGGGAAGTCTATGGAGAGCAGAAGGAACTGCCGGTTACAGAATCTGCTAGTATCGATCCAATAAATAATTATGCAAAGGTAAAGCATTTATTGAGAAGCAAATAACAAGTTTAAAAGATTTTAATGTAGCAATATTACGCTTTTCAAATGTATACGGTGGTTTACTAGATCATAACAGTAGAGTAATTCCCGCACTCTGTATTAATGCATTAAGAGGTGATCCAATTAAAATAGAAGGTAAAGAATGTGTTTTTGATTTTACCTACTTGGATGATGTTATAGAGGGTATATGCTTAACTGTTAAATATTTACAAAGTGAAAAATCTTCTCTTCCTGCTATTCATCTTACTACTAATAGCCCATGTACTTTAGAAAACTTAGCAAAAACAATATTAAAAGTCACGAAAAGTGATTCTAGAATTGATTTTTATCCTCCAAGAAATTTTGACGTAACTAAGTTCCATGGTGATTTTACTAGAGCTAAAGAGCTACTTAGTTGGTCTCCAAAGCATTCATTAGAAGTAGGATTAAGCAATTTTATAAAAAGTCTACAAAACAATATACAAGAGTATCCTAACAATATAGATATGGTAATATATGAAAATATTAAAAGTTATTCATGGTTACCCTCCTTATTATAGCGCTGGTTCAGAGGTTTACAGCCAAACTCTTGCTCATGAACTAGCAAATAACAATGAGGTACAAGTATTTACTAGGTATGAAAATAGCTTTTTACCTGATTTTTATTACACTACAGTCCTAGATCGTAGTGATTCTCGAATCTTACTGCATTTAATTAATATACCCATAGCTAAATATCATTATTCATTTATTAATGAAGAAGTAGATATAAAATTTAAAAGAGTAATAGATAACTTTCAGCCAGATCTTATACATTTTGGTCATCTTAATCATCTATCAATTACTTTACCAGAAATTGCTTTTAAAGAAAATATACCTACAATTTTTACGCTACATGACTTTTGGTTAATGTGTCCAAGAGGAAGGTTTATTCAACGCAATTCTGAAGATTTATTACAGCTTTGTGATGGACAAAAGGATCAAAAATGTGCAACCCAATGTTACAAGGGATATTTTACAGGAGATGAAGAATTCCTGAATTCAGACCTAAATTATTGGGAACAATGGGTTGCAACTAGAATGAAGCACACAAGGAAAATAATAGACTATATAGATTACTTTATTTCCCCATCGAAATTCTTGATGGATAAATTTACTCAGGATTTTTATGTTCCGATAAACAAAATTTCTTATCTTGATTATGGTTTTGATCTCAATCGTCTTAAGAATAGAAATAGAGTACAAGAAAAAGAGTTTATTTTCGGTTATATTGGTACTCATACTCCCGAAAAAGGTGTTGATCTATTATTGAAAGCTTTTTCTCACTTATCATCTAAAGCAAAACTTAGAATTTGGGGAGCAGCAAGAGAAGAAACTAAAGCTTTAAAAGCGATTGCCGATCAGTTTTCACCTGTTGTTAAAGAAAGAATAGAGTGGATGGGAAGTTATGATAATAAGAATATAGTTACTGACGTATTTAATAAAGTTGATGCAATAGTCGTTCCTTCAATTTGGGGTGAAAATTCACCGTTAGTAATACATGAAGCACAGCAACTTAGAATACCAGTTATAACAGCCGATTATGGTGGTATGGCAGAATATGTAAGAGATGGACTATTATTTAAGCACAGAGATGCAAGTAGTTTGTCAGAAAAAATGCAAGTCCTATCTACAAATCAGGAGTTATACAATAAACTTACCCAAAAAGGCTATCCTTATACTAAAAATGGAAATATACCTTCTATGAGTGAGCATATTGAGAAACTTAACAAGATTTACCGTAATGCTATTGAAAAGAAAGGCAAATCAGTAGCTGTTAAACCCGGTCCTTGGAGAATTACTTTTGATACTAATCCAGATTACTGTAATTTTGCTTGTATAATGTGCGAATGTTTTTCACCATACAGCAAAGTTAAAGAAGAAAAGAAAGCTAAAGGAATAAAACCTAAGATACTGTCGATAGAAACTATCAGAAAAGTAATTAAGGAAGCAGCTGGCACACCTTTAAGGGAAATCATTCCTTCTACTATGGGTGAGCCTTTAATGTATAAAAGCTTTGATGAAATAATCAATTTGTGCCATGAGTTCGGCCTTAAGCTTAACCTCACAACCAATGGTTCTTTTCCCATTAAAGGAGCTAGAAAATGGGCTGAACTATTGGTACCAATTTTATCTGATGTTAAGATTTCCTGGAATGAGGCAACTAAAGAAACTCATGAAAGAATCATGAAAGGTTCAAAATGGGAAGTAGTGACAGAAAATTTAAAAACTTTCCTTGAAGTTAGAGATAAATACTTTGGCGATACAGGTGAAAGGTGTACCGTTACTTTACAATTAACATTTTTGGAAAGTAATTTACATGAACTCTATGACATAGTTAAGATGGCCATAAAAAACGGCATAGATAGAGTTAAAGGACATCATCTTTGGGCCATTTTTAGGAAATTAAGGATCTATCTATGAGAAGAGATGAGTTAGCAATTAGTAGATGGAATACAGAGGTGAGAAGGTTATATGAGCTTAGAGATAATATGCTATTACCAAATGGTAAAAAGATAAAATTAGAAAATTTTACAATTCTTTCTCAAAAAGGTATTAAGGATTTGGCTCCAGGTGGTCAATGCCCATTTTTAGGTAAAGAAGCATGGATAAACAATGAAGGAAAGTTTAGTCCTTGCTGTGCTCCAGATGAACTCCGTAAGACATTAGGAAATTTTGGTAATGTTAATGAGGTTAAACTCGAGGAAATATGGCAGAGTAGTGAGTACCTAAGCTTACAAAAGAATTATTTAAATTACAAATTATGCAAAACATGCAACATGAGAAAACCTTTGATCAATTAATCAAAGATAATCTTAAATCTATTAAAATTTCACCGTGTGAGAGTTTTTACGAATTACTAGGAAATCCTTTGTATGAAGATAGGTTTATAAAGGTTGGTAAATTTCATGAGCCCGGTCTTGCACCGGTTTATGATCAGACAGGTGCTTATCATATCAATGTAAGAGGAGAAGCAGTTTATCATCATAGATTTCTAAAAACTTTTGGATTCTACTTTAATAGAGCGGCCGTAGAAGATGATACAGGGTGTTACCATATTGATTCATCTGGATGTAGAGTATACAAACAGTCGTATCAATGGATTGGAAATTATCAGGAAGATATTTGTGTAGTTAGAAGACATGATAAATGTTTTCATATTAATTTAAATGGCAACAGGATTTATCAGGAGGAATATGATTATGTTGGAGATTTTAAGGATGGTATCGCTGTAGTCTATAAGGATGGTAAAGCTACACATATTAATCATCATGGAAAGTTAGTACATAATAAATGGTATAAAAAACTTAATGTTTTTCATAAAGGGTATTCTATTGCAGAAGATCAACATGGTTGGTTTCATATAGATATTAATGGTGATCCTGTTTACCAGCAGAGATTTAAAATGGTAGAAGCATTTTATAATGGGATGGCAAAAGTTGAAACTTTTGAAGGTGTGTTAGGACAAATCGATATTACCGGAAATGTAAAGTTTAGTATTTTTGATTTAGGTAAAGAATCTCAAGTGCATAGGATTTCTGCAGAACTTTCAGCCTTTTGGAAAACTTACCTAACAAGCGTTGCTATTGAACTTGATTTGTTAAATATTTTACCTGCAACTGTGCCGTTTTTATCTAAAAAGTTAAACATTATCGTACCAAATCTAGAAAGGCTGTTAAGGGCGTTGTGGGAAATAGGGTTTATTGATTACGATAAGGACGAGGACTTATGGAAACTATCATCAAAAGGTAAGTGTTTTAAGGAAATACCATTTTTGCCAAAAGCAGCAACAATGTGGGCAAGAGTTGCCGCTGAAAAGAATTGGTTAAAGATGGCCGATATACTAAAACAGAAGTCTATCTCTTCATTTGAATCTTTTAAGGAAAGAGAAGCATCAGAAGATAAGAAAATAGCATTTTACCAAGCATTACTAGGATATTCTAGGTTTGATACTAAAGAGTTTAATTCTAGAATTAATATAGATGATGCTAAGAATATATTGCTATTTGGTGTACACTCTTTATTTCTTGCTTATTCTGATATACACAATAAAGGTTCTATAGGCCTATATAACGAACATAAAGTACCAAGACAGTTAGTAGAAAATTTAAAAGTCAAACTTATAACTCAGGAAGAACTATCAGTTACAAATTATGAATTAGGTGTCTTTTGCCGCTTTCTACAGCACTATGATGATGATAAAGTATTGTCTTATTTAAAATTGGTCAAAGGAATATCTCGTATTTTATTGATAGAAACTATTTTAGATTACCGCTCTCCAACTGGAGGCTCTGTAGATATTAATGTCATGGTTGAAACAGGAGGTAAACTAAGAACATTAAACGATTGGGAAAAAATACTCAAACAAGTAAAAGGATTCAAAATTTTTGCTGTTTTACCTTTAACAGATTACTTATCAGTTATTGATGTCAGATGTTAATCACATGGAAACATTACAAAAAAATGTTTTTTTTATTATCAAAAATCTGGTTCCTTTAGAGCTAATAATTCAGTCTTTAAGTGATATAACAAATAAGATATCAAAGCTATCCCAAGAAATAAGTGTTTCAACTTCTGACTACTTAAACTGTACCGGCAGATGGGGCATGTTATCTCAAGTAACTAGAATTATATCTCAAGCATTAGATAAAATTATTAAAAATTACCTTAAAAAGTCACTTCAGTGTCAGATACTGCAGAAAAAATCAAATGTTATATGTAAAACTGCTGATTTAATAGATGCAGTTCCCTTTCACCAAGACATCTCCTATAGTTTCAATGATCCTTACCACTTTTCCGTTTGGTTAGCTTTGAATAATGTAAGTGAAACTTCAGGTGCACTACAAATTATAGAAAACAGTCATAAATGGGAAATACAGCCTTTAGTTGATTTTTGGTACCCATATTTTTTTGATCAGTACTCAAACAACCGAGAAAATTACAAAATTAAGTCACTACCTATTTCAGCAGGAGATGCGATAGTTTTTGATTCACGGTTATGGCATGGTAGTGATAAGAATACAGATGCTAAAGATAGATTTGCTTATGTAACAAGGTGGATTATAAAAGATCAAGACCTTCCCTATGTGCCAAAACCTCAGCCTTCAGTTTTTGGTATACTCAATTGTGGTGAGTTAACAGAATCTATACTGAGAGAATGCTTGTCATTGTTTGGCTACCAGGAAAGTATAAAAGCAAAAAACATGGAAGAACTTATCAAGAGCTGGTTAGCCTTTATTACAGATACAACTACAAATATTTCTGAGATCGACACTACTGAGGCTAAGCGAGATTTATATAAGCTGCTTATTCTAAATCAAGCATCAGAACTACATGATGCTGGAGACATCTCAGGAAAAATATACAAAAATTTATGGTTTTCACTACTTGTATTTCTCAATAAAAAAGTCAACGTAGTGGAGCTAGCATTGTAAATGAACAGAAGTAGAGTTGATAGCTTCAAATGTGTATTGATGTTCATCTTGAATATAGTATCTAAATTCAAGCTTAATGTACTTATAATGTCTTTAGTTGCTCTGGTGGTAGCTGTTGATTTGTCTTTTAGAAAGTATTTAGTAAAAAATATTCTAGATACAGCTGTAAAATATCAGGAAGGTAATGTAATTGAAAATCTTTTATTACCTGTAAGCGCTTATCTTGGTATGGCATTACTTATCACTACTGCTTTTAGATTCTATGGCTATTTTGTTGACATTCGAATGTTTACCTTAATGCGTCAAAAAATAGCTGATATGTCTTTTTGTAGGCTACTCCAACAAGACCATTCCTATTATCAGAACAATTTATCCGGAAGTTTAGTACATAAGGCCAGTAACTTAATGGATAGTGTGATAGAGTTAATAAGATTGCTTATAGATTGTTTTTTCGGTTACAGCATAGCATTAGTCTTAGCTATTTATACCTTATCATTAGTAAACATAAAATTTGCAATCGCCACATTCACTTGGGTAAGCATTTTTATTTTAGTATCGATTTTCAGCTTTCGTGTACTTACTGAACTAGCTGATAATTACTCTAAACAAAATTCACAAGTAATAGCTAGTATAGCAGATAGTATTTTAAATGTTATATCAGTAAGGCTATTTTCTCAGCAAGCACATGAGAGACACAAATTTTTTTAAATATGCAAGAAAAGAACTATTGCAGAGAGAAAATTACAATGGGCATACTTTTGTCTTTGGTTTATATATGGCTATTCATTTGATATACTCCAAGCAGTAAACTTGTACTTTTTAATTTATGACTATCAATTGAACAAAATTGCAATAGGAGATATTGCTCTTGTACTTGGAATTAATATATCGATTATAGAGTTTCTTAACCATCTAACTAGGAATCTTACCCAATTTTCTACTCATTTCGGCAAAGTTTCAGATGCATTGCCAATCTTGACTACTGTACCAGAAATTCAAGATAAGGAAAATGCTAAAGAATTAAATTTATTAAGTGGAAGAATAACGTTTAACAATGTTTCTTTTTCTTATGAAGGTCAGGAGCCATTATTTCAAGATTTCTCAGTTACCATTAATCCTTGCGAAAAGGTAGGTCTAGTTGGTTATTCTGGAGGTGGTAAATCTACTTTTATAAACTTAATTCTAAGGCTATTTGATGTTAAAAAAGGTAATATACAGATTGATAATCAAATAGTATCAGAAGTTACACAGAGTTCTTTGAGGCAACAAATATCTGTAATACCTCAAGACCCATTGTTATTTCATGATACTATTTTAGCAAATATCATATATGGTAGACTTCAATCTACTATCGAAGAAATAATGAGAGCTGCAAAGCTGGCTGGTATTCACGATTTCATTATGACTCTACCAGATCAATATGGAACTACAGTCGGAGAAAAAGGCATCAAGCTATCTGGAGGAGAAAGACAAAGAATAATAATAGCCAGGGCATTTTTAAAAAACGCTCCAATATTATTTCTCGATGAACCAACTAGTCAGTTAGATTCTATAACAGAAAAAACAATTCAAATGAGTTTATTCAAATTGATGAAAAATAAAACTACGATTACTATAGCACACCGTATTTCTACACTTTTACACATGGACCGAATTCTAGTATTTAACAAAGGAAAAATTGTCCAAGATGGTAAACATGCTGAATTAGTTTATAAGCAAGGTCTTTACAAGGAACTTTGGAATGCTCAAATTGGTTGTTTGAATGGCAAAAAATAAGATGGAAAAAATTATTGATCTGAGAAGTGACACTACAACTCTGCAGGGCTCCAACGTTATACATGCAATAAGTAATGCAACTGTTGGAGATTTTGCTTATGGTGAAGACAAAAGCTGTAATGACTTATCAGAATATTGCAAACAATTATTCAAAGTAGAAGAAGCATTATTTGTAACCAGCGGTATGCTTGCAAATAGATTAGCCATTGCCAGTCAAACAAGTCCTGGTGATGAACTAATAACTCATTATAATTACCACGTTAATTTTTTCGATAGCGCAGGCAATGCAAAAGTAAATAATATCGTATTTAATTGTATTAGAAATAATAGCGGAATCTTAGATGTTGATGAAGTAGAATATGCTATTAATTCTAAGCCGAGGTATAAAATTTTTGCTCAGGTGAGTCTTGTTTCTATAGAAAATAGTATAAATGGGTTTAATGGTAAAATTTATCCTTTTGAAAAACAAGTCGAGTTATATCACTTTTTAAAAGCTCACAATGTAAATCTTCATTTAGACGGTGCAAGAATATTTAATGCTCATATCGAAACAAATATTGCTTTAGCAGATTATGCTAAATATGTGGATACAATGAGCTTTTCTTTTACTAAAGGACTTGGCGCTCCTTTTGGTTCAATGCTTATGGGTAAAAGAGAGATAATTGAAAGGGCTAAAAAGCTACAGGTTTGGCTAGGTAGTGGTTATCATCAGATAGGGTATTGTGCTAATGCAGCAAAATACGTACTACAGAATAATATCTCTAGGCTTAAAGAAGATAATAAGCTCGCTAAATTGTTTGCAGATAAGATTAAAGAAATTCCACACATAAAACTGGTACTACCTTATCCAGAAACTAATATAGTAAGCTTCAGTATAAAAGCACTAAATGTAACTCTAATGAGGTTTTCTTGAGTAAGTGCCAAGCTTATGGTTTATTGCTTTTTCCTTGGCTCGAGTCTCATATAAGAGCAGTTACCCATCTTGGCACAAAGGAAACAGAAATCATGAAAGCTGCTGAAATTATAAAGGAGGTTGTGTTAAATTTAATATGAGAATAAAAATAGATTTCTTTAGCGATTCAAACACTGACCCTTCAGCTAAAATGAGGGAAGCGATGGCTAAAGCAAAAGTTGGAAACGAAGCTGCATGTGAAGATCCAACTGTAAACGAATTAGTGGCAACCGCATGTAAAATATTAGGTAAACCTGCAGGAATCTTTTTGATTTCAGGAACGATGTCCAATGTAATTGCTTATAAAGTACACATTCAAAGACCTGGTGATTACTTGCTGCTTGATGAAACTTCACATCCACTCATAGTACAATCTGGCTTGATCGCAGCCCAGGCACATGCCACTCCTTTGCCCATCAAAGGTACGAGAGGAATATTTACTGGAGAACAAATTGTTGAGTTTATTACTCGTCCTAGTTTAAGAAATATTCCGAGAGTTGGGCTTGTTTCTATCGAACAAACGACAAATTTTGGTGGTGGAGCTGTGTGGCCTTTAGAATATATTCAAGAGATCTCAAGTCTCTGCAAAGAGAATGACGTATTCACTCATTTAGATGGAGCAAGACTGTTCAACGCTTGTGCTCATACTAAAATATCTCCAAAAGAGTATGCAAGTTATTTTGATTCGATATTTATTGATTTTAGTAAAGGATTAGGTGCTCCAATGGGCGCAATATTGCTTGGAAGTGAAGATTTTATTGAAAAAGCTTGGTACTATAAGTTTCAAATTGGCGGAGGTATGCACCAAGCTGGCATTATTTCAGCTGCATGTTTATATGCTCTACATAATAATGTAAATTCTTTAGAAGAAGATCATAAAAAAATGCAGCACCTTATAGAAGGCCTAGGCTCTATAGATCAAGTTATAATTGATATCGACCTGTATAAAACTAATATAGCGTATTTTTCATTACATACTAATTGTATATCTACTCAAGAATTAATAAACGTACTAATGACAAATTATGGAATTAGAATGGCTAACATCAAAGGTAAAATCAGAGCTATAACACATAGAGATATAAGCTATGAAGATATTAATACTACTGTATCTGCTATAAGAAAGATACTAAGTAAGTAATTTTCTGCACTAATTGTTTGCAAACTTCTTGTCAAACAATATTATACCAATATAGTATTATGCTAGCATCTGCATAGAGCTATTTGGGAATAGGTGTGAACTTTGTCTTCTTTCAATATTTACTATTCTTCTGTGGATATATGCTGCTTTATTTATCAAGACAAAGTATACCAATTGCTCTACCACTGTTAATAGATACTGACCATGTAAAATTAAGCTATTTTTTTGCCTGCTTTTCTTTTTTTTATGTAGTATCAAAATTTGTTAATGGAATAATCATGGACTCCAAAAATAATCCATTATTTATGTTTGGGCTATGCAATATTGCAACTGGATTATTAACCATTGGTATAACTTCATCATATAATAATCTAACTTTATTACTGTTAACATTAATATTATTAGCTTGGACACAAGGGTTAGGTTGGCCAGCTATTACCAAGTTTATGGTTACAAACTCTAGCATCTCTTCAATTGCATCATCATGGGGAGTTATGAGCTCATCTCAGCAACTTGGTTCTTGTATTACTTTAATTGTATTACCAAGTATAATTAAAATATATGATGCAAAAAGTGCATTTTTGTACTCTGGTCTCTTATGCTTACTTTTTGGAATTTATACAATATTAAAAGCATATTAAAAAGAAAGTGCCAACTTTACTACCTATTATAAGGTGCAGAAATCTCAAATAGGTATCAAGGTAACAAGTTCCATATGGTTTCTATGTTGTGCTACTTTTTGTGCTTATATTATAAAAATGGGAATCTTTTTTTGGTTTCCTATAATTTTAATGGATAAATTACAAATTTCTCTTGTACAATCCTCACTAATAACAGGCGTATATGATTTAGGTGGAATCCTTGGAACTTTAATCACAGGAAGAATTAGTGATATGTACTTCTTTCAAAATAGAAGCTTGCTGGCATTACTTTACATGTTGGGTATAGCACTCACTTTTATTGCAATGAACTTTGGTCAAAACATAATTCTTATGAACCTTGGTGCAATCTTATCAGGATTCTTTATATTTGGAGTGCAAGTACTGACAGGTGTTATAGCTGTAGAAATTGCTCCACAAAATAATGTGTGTGCAATTGTAAGCTTAACAGGATTATTTGGGTATATTGCAAGTTCAATATTTTCATGCGTGCTCTTAGGAGTACTTGTTAAGCACTGTGGTAACAGTATTATGTTTTCATTTTTTTCCATTTGCTCTGTTGTTGAACTCGTTTGCTTTTCCATACTATCAAGCAAAGATCTAAAAAAACTAAGTAAAGCGGTGTAAAAAAATTTCTCAACAGTTAAACTTTGTAGATAGATTTTTTACCCAAGGAATAAACATGGTAACCATATCTTAGTAATAGCTCGCTATCTAATAAATTACGGAAATCAAAAACATTAGGTGCAGCCATAATACTCTTTAAACTTGCAAAATCTTGATTTTTAAATTCTTTCCACTCCGTTAATAATAAGGCTTCCGCGTCTCTTGCAGCCCCTATAGCATTGTCTGCGTACTCTATATCCTTTAGAACTTGCCTAGCATTATCCATCCCCATTGGATCATATGCAGTAATTTTAGCCTTGTTATTCACTAACAATTTTGCAATATCTATAGCTGGGCTATTTCTTACATCATCAGTACCAGACTTAAAAGTTAGCCCCCATATTGCTATTTTTTTATTTTTGACTCCATTTAATACATATTCTACCTTTTTAGCAATGTTTGTTATATGATTATAGTTAGATTCTTTAACTGAATTTAAAATTTGTAGCTTAACATTGTAGTCTTCAGCAAGCCTTAATAAAGCTGACAAATCCTTAGGAAAACATGATCCTCCAAATCCTGGACCAGCTTTGAGAAATTCCTTACCTATTCTATGGTCCATTCCCATACTGTTAGCTAAAAGGTCAATGTCTGCTCCTAATAGCTCACATAAACCTGCCATCTCATTGATAAAAGCAACCTTTGTTGCTAGAAAGGCATTAGAAGCATATTTAATCATTTCAGCAGTAACTGTATCAGTGACTATTAACGGAATATTCTTATCTATAAATGATCTATATATAACTTCTAGTTTTGCCCTAGCTAGCTTAGTTTTTACTCCTATTATTATCCTATCTGGGTATAAAAAATCTGATACTGCAGAGCCTTGCTTGAGAAACTCTGGATTAACTCCTAAATCAAAGTTATAGCCCTTATTAGATAAATAATTATGTATATTTTCTGCAGTACCAGGAGGAACAGTTGACTTTATCACTATTAAGCAATCTTGATTAACTCTCTCAGAAACTTCACTTACTGCATTATATACATTCTTTAAATTTGCATTTCCTAGGGAGTCTGATGGAGTATCTACAGTTACAAATACTACTTCTGTATTGGGATTTATTTGAGAATACGAATCAAAAAATCTTATCCTTTGTGACTTTATATTATTCTCTAAATAATCTGCTAATCCAGGTTCATATAAGGGAATTTTCCCTGATTTCAAAAGTTCAATCTTCTCAGTATTTATGTCAATGCAATCAACTTTATGGCCCTGCTCCGATAACATTGTACCAGATACTAAGCCTACATACCCTACTCCTATAATAGTTATGTGCATTTTATTATCACCTTAAAAATATAGCTTAGCATCTAAAATAAATACCATTAACAATTATAAACTTTTGTTGTTACATTATTTTTCTTAATTGCCTTACCTTCCGAATAAGCTATAAATAAGGTTGATGGTATTAATATCAAAGTACCATATAAAGCACTTTTATCAGGTAATTCATTAAATATAACGTATGCTACTATTGCAGAAATTATTAGCTCTATGTATCTATAAGGTGCAAGTGCAGTAGCATCAGTAAGAGCAAAAGCTTTTAACATGAAGAACAGAATTAGGTTTGAACTTATTCCTAAAATCAGCAGTAATACTAACTCCAACAAGGAAGGCATATGCCAATAAAATAACAAAGATGGAGTGGAAAAAATTGTTGTTGTTAGAGCTGAGTAAAATAATATACTTATTATTGTCTCCTTCATTACAAGCTTCTTATTAAGTACATCTAGTATAGCGAAGATTAATGCGGATACAATAAAAATAAGAATTTTAGGATTAAAATCCTCACTATAAGCTTTAGTAGTAATAGCAATACCAATAAAACCAATGACAGCTACTACCCATCTTTGCCAAATTATATTTTCTTCCAGAAAAGGAATTGCAAGAAGCATAACAAATAATGGTATTGAGAAACCTATAATTGTTGCAGTTACTATTGGGCAAATAGTCAACCCATAGGTCCATAAGGTCATTCCACAAAACAACAATGCACCTCTAGTTATTTGAATAGATATTCGACTTGTTTTACAAACTCCTATTCCATAGTAAAATATAAAAGGTATAAGAGTAATAGTGCTAAATAAAAAACGGAAAAAGATTATCTTAAAACTTTGAAGGTGTAAACCGAGACACTTTGATATAGTATCATTAACTACACTACTAAGTAAACTGAGTATAAACCAGGTAACTCCAAGCAAATAAGCTCTTAGTCTGTGATCCATAAAACTCCAAATTTAATATTTTATGAGATAACTTTACTGTACAAAAGATCAATAATAGAAAAGGTTTCTTCTATCTACTGTTTAACCATATTCATAAATATTTAGTAGAAATAATTTGAGAAGTGTTATATAAAATGCAGCTTTATTGCATAATTTTAATAAACAGAAATGCTAACTGATTTTTTTGTAATATATGATAATACTTGCGAATACTCTCACATTATCAGGAAAAGTAATCGGGAGTACTGACGGCTGTGGCGATTTTACCAACTAGCTCCTCTGCTAGCATTAGCAATATGTGTTTTCAGCATCAATTTTAAAAGCATTAAATTTGAAGTTTATCAAACAACACGAATTAGCAGCAAAACTTTATGAAAATGCTTCAGTTGAGTTAGCTAAACAAGGATTTATAATAGTTAATATATTGACTATTTTTACTTGTATCTTAAACACAATTCAATTTTCACACTCATCGGCAGTTAGGCCACTTGCTCGCAAAATAACATCAGTAGAAACACCCGCCTTCACTAGATTTTTCGCAACCTTGATCTTTTCTGTTTTTTTAACTTTCTCTTTGCTATTCTTCATATCCCTAGATAAAAATTTCTTCACTAATTCTTGCTCTTCAGTTTTTCTTAGTAAATTAAGTAGTTCACTATCTTCATTTGTTTTAGGCAGCAGAACTTTAATATTCACTGATAATCCTTCTGCTATTTGATATAATTTGTCAAATGATATGGCAGTGTATCCTATTTCATACTCGTGTATTTCCTTGAGTGTTAAACCAACTTTGTTTGCTAAATCTTTCTGAGTATACCTTTTTATCAATCTCCATTCTCTTATTCTTTGCCCTATTCTGTAGTATATAGAATCAGTGCAGACTTCTTTCTCTGTATTATCATACTCGTAAATAGATAAGCCGGTTGCTTGGGAAATTATGTCAACTAAAACCCCTTCTTTCACTAGATTTTTTGCTATTTCCAACCTTGCCTCTTCTTGATTAATTTTTTCGCTAATATGAACAAACCTGACTAATGAAGATACTATTTTGCCTAACTTTTGATTCTCGTATATTTTCGTTAGATAGAGTATTTCCTCGTCTTCATAGCTGTCTTCCCTTACTATTACTGGTTCAGGTAATAAATCTACAACGTCAACTGATAATACTCTTGCTATTATATATAGTACTTCAATTGGAATAGGAATATACCCATCTTCATAGCTGTTTACTTCTTGGTATGTTAAACCTATTTGACTCGCTAATCCTATTTGAGTATGCCCTCGCATTAACCTACAATTTTCTATTCTTTGCCCTATTCCGTAACTAACATTGCTTGCAGAAACAAACATTTATCCTCCATTTAAGAAAAAAACTTTATTGCTATAATTTTTTTACGAGCTATCCATCTAAAACCATATCAATAGATAAACCTACCGCTTGCAAAATAGTATCAATAGAAATTCCCCCTTTTACTAGATCCTTTGCAACTTTAATCCTTTCTATCTCTCTCACTTTCTCCTCACAAATACGTATCCCTTCAAACAAAGATTTTATTAGTGCATGACGTAGTTCTTGGCTCTCAATTTCTTTGTATTCTTTAATCAAATTCGGTAGCTCATTTTCCACTTTACTACCTTCATCTTCCTCTGTTAGTAGATCTGTAATACTAATCGATAATGTTTCTGCTATCTCATATAATTTTCCCAGTGGAGTAGCTACGCGTCCTTGTTCATAGTTGCTTATTTCGTCACGTGTTGTACTCATTTTCTCCGCTAAATCCTTTTGAGTATACTCTCTCACTAGTCTCCATTCCTTTATCTTTTTGCCTATTTGGTAGTAGATAGAACCAACTTTTTCTTCAACACATTCATCAGCAGACAGACCAATTGTTTTTGCAACAATATCAACAGAAACTCCTGCTTTAACCAGACTCTTTGCAATTTTTATTTTTTCCGATTTTCTACTACTTTTCTCACTAACTTGGACAAATTTGGTTAGCAAACAAAACATCTTACGTAACTCCTGATCGTTAATCTTTTTATATTCTCTTACTAGATTTAATATTTCTTCTTCATCTTCAAGACAGCTTTTTGATACAGGAATAAGATCCGTAATACTGATTGATAGTGCCTCAGTTATAGCATACAACCTTTCAATTGGAACTCTACGATTCCCTTTCTCATATTGCAATATCACCCAGTATTTTACACCAATTTTCTCTGCTAAATCTTTCTGAGTGTACCCTCGCTCTAACCTCCAGCTTTTTAATTTTTCTCCCACTTTATAATCTAGACTTTTTTCCACAAAAAGAACCTTGCATATAATATTTTCTATTATAGCTCAAAGGCTCCAGATATAATAGCCAGACTCTGGAACCTTTAAATTAAAGTGCCCTACAAGTTTCTTTACTATTTTCACGTACTTTGTCTGCCCATGAAAACAATTTTTCACTTACTTCCTTCTGCTTTTCACTCCATATGCCACATCTAGTGAAACTACCTCTTTCTACCGCTTCTTTAAGTTTCACTCCTCCAAAGAGACAGTTTTTTCCTATTTCTTCGCCTCTTTTTTGTAACTCAGCCCACATTTCCTTATTTTCTACTCTCACTTGCACCTGATCTGCCTCTTGGTACAATATAATATTTAGCTTACCAATGCTTGTAGGAAATTCTAACATGATAGAGCTGCCATCTGAAATATCGGTATAGTTTCTTATACCTCCCTTCTCACTTTTAACTTCAACTGCATCATTACCAATTTTAAAGATATTACTTCCTAACTTTCTGTTTGCTTCCAGTATTTTGGCTACCTCTACCTTACTATTCCCAGAAAATTCTATATACGATGTTGTATTATCTATCTCAACATCTATTAATTCTCCTTCTTGCACAGCATTTTCGCCAGCTTCCTCTAGCTCTTCTAGTTGCTTATCTATCTGTGGCTGAACTTCTGGCTGTAGCTCATTATAGATTTCACCTATCAGTTTATTCTGCAGTAGAGTATCATGAAACTCTGCACCACTTAGCATTAATTTACGTATTAGCTTTTTACGATCAGCCTTATCAAATTTATGAAAATGTGTGCCCAGTATCACATATTCCGCGAAGCTCCATTCTCCATCATTACATGCATTTAGCCTTGCTCCAGAAGCTAGTACTTTGTCTATAACTTTGTGCAATTCATTTACGTTTTTTGCCTCTACTATAGAACTCTTAAACCAGCTCAGCTTCTCTGTATTTGGCTTTATTTTTTGCAAAGCTGAGGCAAATGGATTTTTATCTTCTTGATCACTTACAGGTTTTGTGCCATATATATAATCAAGTCCTTTTCCATAGTTGATTTTGTTTTCGCGAACGTTTCTGCTAGGGAAAGGCATTGTATCTTCCAGTTTTATCTCCTTCTGGCTATTAATTTTACTCACAAATTTAGACTGCTCTATATCAACGCTTTCAAGAGCACCAAATATTTTCTTGTGATTAACATTAGTCTTTTTATTCTGATCTTTACTAGTCATATAAACCTCATATTAAAAATACTTTTTAAGTGTACAATAAACTTTGTTATTATACATTATATTACTCATTATAAATTAATATGAGTAGATTTGTAAATACTTTCTACTATAACAATCCGTTTTCTCTAAAGCTAAAATAACCCCCACTTGTA
Organism: Wolbachia endosymbiont (group B) of Camptogramma bilineatum; assembly: GCF_947251825.1. Classification (NCBI taxonomy): domain Bacteria; kingdom Pseudomonadati; phylum Pseudomonadota; class Alphaproteobacteria; order Rickettsiales; family Anaplasmataceae; genus Wolbachia; species Wolbachia endosymbiont (group B) of Camptogramma bilineatum. The sequence goes on along the minus strand of NZ_OX366391.1, from coordinate 720,415 downwards.
ATGATAATATGATCAAATAATCTAACGCTTACAGTACTACATGCTGCTGCTAAGCTCTTTGTTACTTCTTGATCTTCTTCTGAAGGTTCTAAACTTCCCCCAGGGTGGTTGTGTGACATTATTACTAATGTTGCATTCTTTATTAATGCTTTTCTTGTAATTTCCTTTATGTATACTGGTGCTTTTTCCATTTCACCAATATAGGATTCTTCTCCAATTAGTTGACGCCTTTTATTCAAGTACAGTATTTTTACACATTCCCTTTCTGAGTGGCCTATACTTACGTTTAAGTACTCTACTAGCCCTTGTAAGTCCATTATTGGCTCACTTTTGAGCTTTTCTCTCAGTACCCTTTCTAGTGTTTCCTTAACACACATAATCATTGCTACTGCAGAATCAGTTACTCCTTCTATAACTTTCAGGTCATCCATTTCTCTACCTAAAATCCTTCCTACTCCTGCATAAGTATTCACCAGATTTTTAGCAATTTCTTGAGCTTGCGGCCTTTCATGTACTGCACTTAAAAATGTTTCCATTATTTCACGATCAAGTAGTGCTTTGCCTTTGCTTTCTAATATTCTGAATTCTATTTCTTCTTTATTCTTATTATTATTCATATAATTTACCCTTCACTAACAACAAACTTTTTTTAAATATTTACTGCTTTATCAGCATTGGCATAGAGCCATAGCTTCCGAGTGAAGTCAAATTAATTTTTTAATCTTTTTTACTTATTTTTTCATCAAAAAGTAAAGATATTAATAGATACTGATTTTTTTATTTTAAATTTGTTGAATTTCGTCTAAAGAGATGCTCACTGTTTTTAAAATAATATTGATAGAAATTCCTTCCTTAACTAAATCCTTTGCAATTTTCATCTTTTCTGCTCTTTTCACTTTCTCTTCGCAAATTTGTATGCTTTCAAACAGAGATTTCATTAGTGCATGACGTAGTTCTTGGCTTTCAATTTTTTTGTATTCTTCAATTAAATTAGGTACCACTTTATCATCTGCATCCTCTGTTAGTTCAAGTAGGTCCATGATATTAATCGATAACGCCTTTGCTATCTCATATAATCTTCCCAGTGGAACAGCAGTTCTTCATTGTTCATAGTTGCTTATTTCATCACGTGTTGTACTCATTTTCTTTGCTAAATCCTTCTGAGTATATTCCCGCACTAGTCTCTATTCTTTTATCTTCTTTCCTATTTTGCAGTATATAGAACCTATTTTTTCTTCAACACATTCATCAGCAGAGAGGCCAATTGCTTGTGAAACAATATCAACAGAAATCCCTGCTTTAACCAGGCCCTTTGCAATTTTTACTTTCTCTGCTTTTTTACTACTTTTCTCACCAACTCGGGTAAATTTTGTTAGCAAGTAAAACACCTTGCGCAACTCTTGATCATTAATCGTTTTATATTTTCTTACTAGATTTAATATTTCCTCTCCCTTATCTTCAAAACAGATTTTTTCATTTGATACAGGAATAAGATCCGTAATATTAATTGATAACACCTTTGCTATAGCGCACAACTTTTTAATCGAAATTTTTCGTGTTCCTTTTTCATATTGTAGTACTATTTGATATGTTACGCCGATTTTTCCCGCTAAATCTTTTTGAGTATAGCCTCGCTTTAACCTCCAGCTCCTTACTTTTTGTGCTATCTGATACCTTATAGAGATATTTGCCATAAATATTATACAGTTTAATACTACCAAATAAAGATATACAAAAGGGATGCTTCTTTCTATGTTTGAATTTTAGTTGAATATTTCTTCACAATTGTGTATAATTACTAATGCTTTTTAGGTTAATTCGTCATGGCTCTTTCGAAATTTCTTGATCCCAAAAATGACTTGAGCTTTAAAAAGATCTTTGGCTCTGAAAAGAATAAAAATATCTTAATTCACTTCCTCAACGATATCTTAGGTTTTTCTACTTCTGATCAAATAATGGAAATTGAATTCCTTAGTACCATTATGGATCCTGAAATTGCCTCTGACAAACAAAGCATTGTTGATGTTCTTTGCAAAGACTCTATTGGTAATAGATTTGTTATCGAAATGCAACTCGCTCGTGATAAAGGCTTTGAGAAACGTGCTCAACTTTATGCTGCTAAAGCTTACTCTCGGCAATTAGATAAATCTGGTAATTACATTCATCTTCAGAAAGTCTTCTTTATTGCTATTTCCAATTGTAACCTTCTGCCTGAAGAAGTTGACTATATTTCTACTCATAATATACGCGATATCAAAACCAATGGGCATTACTTGAAAGATTTACAATTTGTCTTTATTGAGTTGCCTAAATTTACAAAAAATAAGGTAGAGCAATTAGAGAATACTACAGAGAGATGGTGTTTCTTTTTTAAATACGCAGAAGATACAACTGAAGAAGATCTAAAAAAGATAGCAGCAGAAGCTCCGATAATAAAGCTAGCATATGATGAATTAGACAGGTTTCGCTGGAATGAAAAGGATTTGATCGCATATGAAGAAAGAATATTGAGCGTGCAGAAAGAAAACGCTATCCTTGCTCAAAAACTCGATGATGCTAAACATGAAGGAATCCAAATTGGAGAAGAGAAAGGCAGGAAAGAAGGCATCCAAATCGGCCATGAAAAAGGTAAAATTGAAGGTAAAATTGAAGTTGCAAAAAATTCACTCAAGGCCGATGTCCCTATAGATGTTATAGCTCAAATTACCGGTCTCTCTCATTCTGAAATTTTACAACTCAGGGAAAAAACATAAATACTACAACTTATTCACTTCAACATTTATGAAAATCTTCTTTAAGTTAGATATATTCCCTAATTAAGAATCTAATGAACTGTCTAAAATAGCTATAAGGATTGCACATAGAATTATATAAATTACTATCATAACGTTACTCAAACTTCTATATCAAAGCTACGTGCTGTAAGTTCAATATGGAAAACACATTAACCACTTAGTATTTAATGTCTACTTCATCCATTTTAGTATTAGGACCATCAAACTTGCTACTGGTTTCCCTAATTATTTTGGCTAATTTTGCTACCTTCACTTTAAAATTTTCACTACTTGGCATTTTATAGCTGCACCTCTTATATTATAACCTACCTATTGATATTACCTCCAAGCTTGGTTACTCCTATCTCAGAAAGACAAGTTGATACTTCTGAATGGCTGTGAACTGAAGCATTACTTAAATAACTTTGAGGCTCTAAACTTATCTGCTGTTTTTTTGTACCATCAACTTCTAATCTACCATCTCTGTTGTGTAATATCTGCTCTATTGATTGATTTAGCAGACCCTTATTAAATTGAGCTATAAACTTTTCAAATTTCTTCGGACTTAATTTACCAGCTTCTTTACCAGAACATGCTTTCTTTACATATGAGTTGAAAATCCCCGAAATCTCATCAAATTTACCACTCATGATTTTTCCTGTAACTTCTTTCTGTATTTCCACAAAATCAATATTTAATCGATGCATTGACACACCACTTTTTAATCCAGCTTGCTCTACTACTTTCTCAAATCCCTTTGTAATATTGAGTGTATATTCCTGTGCCTCTAGTGGAGATATAGACTGATCTATTGTAGAAATATACTTTTGACCTGTAACCCTTCTAATCAATAAGTCAAATAAAGTTATTGTACCATTAAAGTCAACCTGTGATAGATAGTGATCTCCCATTTCTAATATTGTATTTCTATCCTTAGGCTTAAATTTAACAGGTGCTTGCCTTTCACACATTCGTTTTAGATTTGCATTTACATAATCGACGTTGTCTCGAAAGAAACCTCCATTTTCTTGTCTTTTATCTGTACCATCAGATGGTAGTGTGGTACCTGTGAAACTACTATTACTTATCGACGCTTTGGCAAATTGCCCATCAACTTGTGATAATGAACTTGCAGTCCCCTCAGATTTAGAACTCAATAATCTACCTACAGAGCTTTTCACCCGACTAAATAAATCATTTATCCATGAAGATGGTTTTGCGCCACTGCTTGTTGCTATCTGAGGTTGGTCTATAGCAAGGGGTTTGCGTGATAAGTTATGAGAATTGTGATCTCCATGGTGATGACGGCGTTTGCGTTCTCCTCTTCCTCCCCTGAGCTTTTTTTCTAAGTATTCCACAATATTATTGTGCCCCTTGTCTTTCGCAATATCTAGCGGTGTTTTACCGTAATTACCTTTAGCACCAAGATTAGCATGAGCATCGACAAGAACTTTTACTATATCAGGACTGTTGGTATCAGCACCATAATGTAAAGGTGTCCAATTGTCTTTGTCTTCAGCGTTAACATTTGCACCACGATTAAGAAGTAATTTGACTACATCTATCCTGTAGTTTTCAACCGCTCCATGCAATGGAGTTGCTTGATATTCTCCGTTTTTAGCTTCAATATTAGCACCGTTATCAAGAAGGAGTTTAACTAGGTTTAAATCACCGATTTCAGCAGCTGAATACAGTAGTGTATTACCGTTCTTGTCATTGGTATCAATGTTAGCACCCTGAGCAATAAGACCTTTAGCTTCATTAAAACCACCGCTTTCCACAATAGTCAACAATTTTCTATCTAATTGTACTTGCTTCAAAATTCCTGCTATATCTAGGTAACCTTTTCGAGTAGCCAAATCTAAAGATGTTTGGTTATAAATATCTCTAACTTCAATATCAGCACCTCTGCCAAGAAGGAGTTCGACTGTATTTAATTTGTTTCCTTGTATAGCTACATGCAATGGTGTCCAACCATTATTGGTTATATTATTAATACCGCTAATATCCTTGTCTAAAAGAAACTTAACTATTTCAAGACTACTACTGTACTGGGCAGCTACATGTAATGGTGTATTACCATACACATCTTTAGCATTAATATTAGCATTGTTATTGAAGAGAAACTCAACTACACTAAGTTTATCACGAGAAGCAGCAAAGTGTAAAAGCGTCCAACCGTACATGTCTTTAGCATTAATATTAGCCTTCTGATTAATAAGATCTTTAACTTCATTAAGACCTGCATCTTGCACTGCAGCTAACAATTTTTTATCTAATTCCGTTTGCTTTAGAAACTCTGCTACATTTGTGTCATTCTCTTGAGCAGCTAAGTCTAAAGGTGTTTTACTATCCTTATCTTTAACACTGATATCAGCTCCTTTGTTCACAAGAAATTTTACCACATCTAAAGCATTGTAATATACAGCATAGTGTAGAGGTGTCCAATCACTACTGTCTTTAGTATTAATCATAGTTTCTTTATCTGAAAGAAATTGAAATATATCATTAAATAGACTCATATTACCATTGTAAACGGCATAGTGCACGGTAGTCCAGCTTGTTGAGAATTTATCTTTATCTGCAACGTCATCTTGATTTCTTTCAGCAGTTTTATCAAGGAAAAGATTAACTATATCCCACTTGCCATTTTTAGCAGCATATTGTAGCGGTGTATAACCGAACTTATCTTTTTCATTTATGAGAGACTTTAATCTTTCTCTTTGGCGAACTGCTTTTACTAGTTCATCAGGTTCTGAATACAAATTATCTTCAAAATTCATACTTTCAATTTTACCTATAAGAAACCTAATAGAACGCAATTTGCCTTCTTGAGCAGCAACATGAAAAAGTGTTTGGCCATCGTTATTTTTAGCTTCAATGTTAGCTTCGCACCCAGCCTTCTTTTGGCAAATCTCTGAAGCTTTATTAATCAGACCTTGTATTTCTGCTATATCAGACAAACTAAACCTGTCTAATCTCCGGATTATTATTGGTTCTAACCCTAAATCGAATTCCAATGTAGAAATCCTATAAGACTCAGAATTATTCCAATTTTTTACATTGATTACATGGTTAGATACTTCGTCGGAAAACACCAAATCTGTATTACTACTGGAAACCCTAATCTGATCTGGAGTAATATCTTTTAATATCACTACTCCTATGCGTTCTTCATCTTGCCCCACCGAAGTTAAAGTGCCATCTTGATTATGTGTGATACTGATAGACTTAGTGAAATCTATAACATATTCTTTTATAATTTTTTCATAATCATTCTTAAGTTTATCTTGATAGTCCATTATTCCATCAACCTCTTGCTGTAAACCTAAATATGGAAAAAAATTACCATTGTTCCACAGAAGAAAATTAACATCTCTCCATTTACTTTGGTCATTATAAAAATCTTCTACTCTAATAATAAAAGGAATCTCACCTTCTCTTGTTAATAAGAGATCATCTTCATCTTTATATTTCTCGATATCTTCAAGATTAGAATCAATCACTAAATGATCACCTTCAAAATCCTTAGGCAACAAAAACATATTCTGAGTCTGTGTGGCATGGAAAAAGGGAGATAATTTGCCACTTTCTACGGAAGAGCCAGCACATGACATTGATTGTACATAAGGAATAAAGGTTTCTCCTTTACTGTTCATAACCATAAGGTGCCTATAGCTGTTACCCTTAAGATAATTTCTTACTTGAACATGAGTATTACTATAGTTAAAATGCAAGTTACACTGTTGAATTGAAAACTCCTCAGGAACTTCTGGCATAACCAACATATCTAATTTTTTATCACCTGAGTTATTATCAATAATAATCTCTCTTTTCTCTGTGTTGCTATCAATAACATACATATCACTTCCATTTCCACCTCTAGCAAACATACTCCTTTGGTCAAAATTTATTATATCTTCTCCTGAAGAACCAAATACCATATGTTGGAATGCGCTATTGCTTTGTAGTTTTGCTCTAACAACACCAAAGACTTTATAGTCCTTATTATTAATGAGTATTTCCTTGTAATGATTTTCTGCAGCATCAAAGCTATCAAGAGAATGTTCTGTATGTAACTCGAACGAGTTAATTTTTGTAATGGATGATTCTAGTTTCTCAATTTTAGGAATAATATTACTACCATTTTTATCTATCAGCATAAAATTAGGTTGATTACTGCCTTGCTTAATATAATTTTTAATATCAAGGGTATATTGATTACCTTGACCCAGCCCTATTTTTAAAGATAAAGTATTATTAGTCGAGAAATAAGATATTTCATCACAATCATCTAGCAGATTAGTTTCCGGAAAGATTACAGTTCCCGTTCCTTTTACATCAATTTCTGAATATAAATCTTTAGCCTCGTAATCTGTGGTTTTTATATAAAAGGTATAATCATTTTCTGCACCTGTAACTTTAGTGTATGGCGCAATAGCTACTTTTTTACAATTATCAACTGTATCCTTCTCATTTTTGCTCAAACCTCCACCACTATTTATAAAGACGTCACGATTATCGTTTCTAGTAAGGCGCCTAGAATTATATGTACATAAAACATTATCTGTCTTATTTTGCCTTCCAATATAGCTATACCTGAAAGCATCGACATTGCTATCAACATAATCATTGATCAATCGATGAAGATTTGTTGTTAACCTTAAAAGACCGGGAGCGTTAGGTCTAAAACGATAGTCAATTTTTGCTTGTACAAAGTCGTATTCTGTTGATTGACTTAGGTCAAGTATATTAGTAGCATTACTTCCACCAATAATTTTACCCGAAAAACCTCCAGGTTTCACAAGAATAAATTTGTTAACAGTATTATTACCACCAGTTATTCCTGTGTTTCCTCTAAAAATCAAGAAGTAGTTATTTAATGTATTACTTCCAACAATGGTACCTTCATCTATGCTTTCTAAATTATAAAGAATTATTGTACCATTTTGCATTCTTCTTCTATCAGCAATAACCATTGTATTTTCACAGTGATGCACAGCTGTTGGAACTGATTTTTTAATACCTTTTTCATAAATTTCGCTAGTGACTTGTGGTAAGCAAATTATCGTAGCATTTTGAATTGGGTCAGGTATAACACGTGAAAGGTTTGTTGTATCAGCATCTGTTCTATTCATTAGAATCTTTCCATACCCTGCATGAAGAGATGGCGTGTCGCTATCCACCCCAAAACCAACTCCATAGGCAACTACATCATTAGGGCTATCACTTAAAGCTTTCCAGGCTCTTTTAGCTTGACTATTAACCATATTATTTCTGGCTGCAAGGTGTTCCAGATCATATGGCATAGATGAAAGTAAAAGCGTATGCAAAAAGATATCGAAATTCTCACCATGAGTTGTATCATACTTCTTTTCATACTCTATAATATTGCTAATACCACTATAAACTCCATGAGTTACCATGAGTCCAAATCCAACTCCAATACCAACTCCAGGCAGACTAGCTGCTGTAAGAGCAACACCAGAAACAAATGACACACCAGAAAAGGCTATAGAAGCTATATTATCTCTTATCTCCTTTTCTCCACATGGATTATTACTATCTTCTCTATTTTTACAGTCTACAAGGTTATTTGCTGATATGCCTATATCAATAATATCAAATATACCAGCTATAGCTCCTGCCGTGCCTTTCGCTATTTTACTTCCAAATTTTACTCCTGCAACTTGAACAACAAATTTTGTCTGCTTACCTAAAGTACCCGGTATAATCCTTCCTACAACTTTTTCAGCTGATGTTACAACTTTTGGAGCAATTTTAACCATTACATTCTCAATTGGTTGAGACGCAAAAGACCATCCTATTCCACCTAGATTTAATCCACAATCCGTTGCTGTTCCATCCTTGCAAGATACAATAGCACCATGAATTCCTCTTATTAATTGTATTCCACCTGCAGCATTCATTAATCTGCTTTTTAATTTCGGGTTTTTTTTGTTAAATCACTGTTTTGCTGTAAAACGTCACCATATAAATCCTTGATACTCTCATTCTGAATATAGCGCTCATACCCTTGGTCTCCAATCACCTTATCAACTAAATATTTATAGTCACCCTCAATATTTTTGTTTCCAATAAACTCTATTAGCTGAGCATTTTTCCCTTCATCTTGACTGCTTTTAACATAAGTTAGGAACTTTTCACTATCAATTATAACCTTACCTACATTATTTTTATCTACCCTTCCTTTACTAAACTTTTCCACATCATCCTTTGAAAATAAACATTTAATACTTCTCTTCTTTCTATTGCTTTGCTTTGCACAGCCATTAAGATTTAACTTATTCAAAGATTGTGTTGCTTCACCAGTAGGCAGCATATGAACTGAACTATGAACTACTTCAACAGGAATAAATCCTTCCTTGGTTGTCCTACTTGTTAAAATAAGTTTATTCGGATTATTAGATCCTTTATCGAAAACAACACCGATAAATTTTACCTCATCACCATCTGTAAGTGTTTTATAGGTAACACCTTCTTTGTACTCTTCATTTATTTGATCATTTGCTTCCCTCAATAAAGCTTGAGCCCCTTTACCCTGCCTTGATGCCTTAAGTTCTAACCCTATTGGAGTGTACTCCTCAGCATTTCCACCTTGAGCCACAAACTTAATACCATGAACTAGCATGTCAATACGTTCCCCTCTACCAGTTTGAAACTCAGTTAAAACTAATGCTCTAGTTTCTGGTGATTCCTGTAATTTTAAGTCACTATAATAACTAAACACTCCATTCAATATTCCCTGGAAATGAGCTTCTTTATTAACGAGACTCTTAAAAGGAAAGATTCCTTCTCCAATTTTTTCTAATAATCTACTATATCCTCTTATTGATAAGGATTGGATATCTAGTGCTTTATCAAATGTTTCTTTTAACTCATTAGGATAAGTAACTTCTTTAAAAGTACCTTAAAATCTATTATCTCCGTTGTTGTACTCTTGTAAAGAATTGTATTTTTCAGCCCAAATAGTAAGATATCTTTTAAAATCTGACTTGTATCTAGTATCAAAATTAAGACTTAATTCGATTATTTCCCTATTCCCTATTTCTCTATTTAATCTATCAAGAGGAAGAACTTCATTCAGCCCGTTCAAAACATCTTTTCTGTTAGCTTCAACAATATTCATCACATAAACCAACTTCTCTGTATTTTCTGGGATGAGCACCATTGTTACAACTGCATGGCTTGCATCAAGGTTAGCTGACAGTCTTTCTCTGGCTCTTTGAGCTGCCGGACGTCCAAGCCTACGAAGATTAGGATGCACTTCAGTAGGTATATTGTCTCCATAGATAAAAATATACTTTTTTAAACTTGTTCCTGAATCTTCACTTAATAATAATGATTGCCCAGTAAAAACCTACTAAAATAATGATTATCTCCCTTCTCTGATGTACCAGGAAACGTATGATAAATACGTTCCATATTATCTTTTATCTGTTCTTTTAATTCTCTTTTACCAATCTCTTGCGTATCCCAATCATCAGAGGATTTTAACATATCTTGAAAAAGAGGAATTATTTCTTCTCCACGATTTGATACTTTAATATCAGAGATAGGAGACGGATTATCAAGGTTGACACCAACATATAAAATGTTATCTGCAGTAGTTAAAACTCGCTGAACATTTGCTTGGAAACCTTGTGCATACCTTTCTGCTTGCTGCAAAGCCTTATCTGGAGTAGCATTAGAACCTGCTCCCGCTTTTAATTCAATAATAATGGGAATAGAATCCAATGCACGATCAGGACCACGAGCCAGCAAGATAATATCTGCATAACCCCTTCCTGCAAATTGCTCTGGGTAAACTCTAAGATTATACCTATAGTGGAAATTCATGAAAACGCCTACCATAAATCCATGATGTGCTGCTTCACGTGCACTATTATCATAGACTACTGATCCTACATACTCAGAATGAACGTTATTAATTTTTTCAAGAACTTTTTTTAAAGACCTGCTAACTGTTTGCGCATCAGAATCAGATAGCTTCGCTATATCACCTTCCGGATTATTCCATATTCCTTTTTCTATTTCATAAAATTCCTTGCTAGTAGCAGAATCAAGTATCTCTTTAGCTTCCATATTAACAAAAATATCACCCTTTCCTTTATAGATCTGTACTAATCTAGATTTTATTCTATCTTGAATTTCATTCTTAATATTTAGGATCTCATTCTCAACATCCCGATCTCTAATCTTACTCCTATCTATATTCTTTCTTAATATGTTCTCCAACTCATTAACAGTAAACTGATGGCCACGCTTACCTTCTGAAATGGAAAATAAATCTATATTATTAATAGCATCTTCAGCATTTCCAATTTGACCATTTTTAACAATAGCTACTTTTAAAGTTTTTGAAGTATCAAAACTAAAATAAATCTTTTTAATATTTAACTTTTCTGCAATTTTTATATCTGGCAAAGTAGAAAAGCTCCCTAGGAAGAAGTGTGTAAAAAATCCTGCTTTTTCTACAGACTGTAAATAAGATGGAATCTGATCCACAAATGACTGAAATCTCGGTTAAAAGATTTAAAATCCTCATCTTGCTGGCTTATACCAACTTCTTTACTTGCTTCCTCTATCAATAACTGTATTAACTCAAAGTCTTGTGGTCTTACTTTACCCATGACTCTTTTTAAGCCTTTTGCAAGCTCTTTATCATTATCAATAATATTCCTTTCAAGACCAAAATTATAATGGTTTCGTTTACCTGGTGCACCAACATGAAATAACTGTATTTGAGTATTTCCATTACCATATTGAGTTTCAACCTCACCAGAAACACTAATCGTTGCGCTAAGCATTCCACTCATTACCCCGCCAACAATGTTGCAAAAAACGTAAAATTAGAGAAAAGCATTTCTCGAAAACTTCTATGTCCAAAAACAAGAGTGCCATTTATTTATAGTGCCAACAATCAATTAACCATCAGTTTCAATGAATGATATGAACATATTATTTCAAGGAAAGTTCATGGGAAATAAGAGATTAGCTATACGGATTAGCTGTAGCTATGAAACTAACCGGTTGGCAGAAAAGTATTTGTTAGATGCTTATGAAAAAGCCGTGTCAAAGCAAGTAAGCCAAAAAAATTTAAAACATAAAAATGGGATTCAAGGAGGATCAAATGGTAACAGTGAGTTTATATGCAAGAGTTTCTTCGGGGAAACAAGCACAAGAAAATACAATAGCAAGTCAAGTTGCAGCTTTAGAGAAGCAAATTAGTACGGATGGATACAAATTATTAAGTGAGTATAAATTTATTGATAATGGCTACAGTGGATCTAATCTAGTCCGTCCTGATCTAGAAAAGTTACGTGATAAAGTAACAGAAGGTAAAATTGATAGAATTTACATTCATTCACCTGATCGCTTATCTAGAAAATATGCATATCAAATAGTATTACTTGAAGAATTTGAGAAAGCAGGAGCAGAAACGGTTTTCTTAAATTATGAGATTAACGATAATCCAGAATCTCAATTGCTGTTACAAATGCAAGGTATGATAGCAGAATATGAACGAGCGAAAATTATGGAACGAAGTCGTCGCGGAAAGATTTATGCAGCTAATAAAGGTTGTGTAAGCGTAATGGGAGGAGCTCCTTATGGTTATCGTTATATAGATAAATATATGGGAGGAGGACAAGCTTTATTTGAAATAAACGAAGAAGAAGCTAATGTTGTTAGGAAAGTATTTTTGTGGATAGGAAGAGAAAGGACAAGTATTGGGGAAGTGTGTCGTCGGCTAAACACTATGTCTATTATAACACGAACAGGAAAAAAGTGCTGGGATAGAAGTGTGATTTGGGGTATGTTAAAAAATCCTGCTTACAAAGGACAAGCGGCTTTTGGTAAAACAAAAGTAGGTATAAAGTTACAACATATCAGACCACAGAAACATTCTTGTGAACAACCGAAAGATAATTACTCTACCTATTCTGTTGAAAAAGCAAATTGGATTTATGTTAAAGTGCCAAATATAGTGGACGAAGATGTATTTGATATAGTTCAAGAACAATTAGCTGAGAATAGAAAAATAGCAAGGACAAGAGAAAGAGGAGCAAAACATTTACTACAAGGTTTAATCGTATGTAAGCGTTGTCGTTATGCATATTACGGAAGTCCTGTAAGAAATAAGCGAGGAGAAAAAATTGATCATTATGCTTATTATCGTTGTATTGGTAGAGATTCTTACCGTTTTGGTGGTAATAAAATTTGTGATAATAAACACATTCGTACAGATGCATTAGAAACAGCCGTGTGGGAAGAGGTTAAGCATTTATTGAAAAATCCAAATAGGGTTTTAGAAGAATACAGGCGTAGACTTTCAGAGCTTAAAAAATCATCATGGGATCAAAAAAGCGATTTACTAGAGAAACAAGAAAATAAATTAAAACGTGGTATTGCTAGACTTATTGATAGTTATGCTCAAGAATATATTAATCAAGAAGAATTTGAACCACGAATTAAAGCAATGAAACAAAGTTTAAAAACAATTGAAGAGGAGAAGAAAAGGATATTCGATCAAAAGAAATTAAAACAGGAATTAACTTTGGTTGTAACCAATTTAGAAGACTTTTCTTCCAATATTACATCAAACCTTGATAACGCAGACTGGCTAACTAAACGTGATATTATTAGAACGTTAGTCAAGAGAATTGAAATTAACCTTGAGGACGTAAATGTGGTATTTCGTGTAAAAGAGCTACCAAACTCTCCTGGAAATAATCGAGAAGAAAAGAAAAATTTGCAACATTGTTGGCGGGGTAATTGCTCTTATTTCAGGTTCACCTCCCCAAGTATCAGGGTTCCTCATGTTTTCCAAGTAACGCTCAAAATCACCTTCAACAAAATCTCTGAACTCATTTCTATAAGAACTTATGTGATCAACTACTCGATTACGAAATACGTTTCTTACTAAATTTGCAAATGTATCATCATAATTCGCAGCACCTAAATTCCGAACCAAACCTCTAATATGATCTAAATTTTGGGTTACAGTTCCATCATTTCCAAATAGTACTTCATACCTTTGTCGAAATAAAGCATCGTCGTTTCTGACGGGTATTAAGTAAGCCATAGTAACAGACCAAAATAAGCAACTACCGTCTCCTGGAACATCGATTCTCTTAACCTGACTTCCACTTTCGGAATCAACATCAGATCTACGATAACGCTTAAGTTGATAAAATTCTTTAGCTTGCTCTATATATTGTATTTGATCCGATAATTCGGTAATCTTTGAATTAACGCCTTCTTTTTTTAGGTGATCTGTTAGATATTGTGTCTTAAACATAAAGCCCCCTTCATTACATTATACCAAATCCACTATTTATTATCAGAGATATCAACAATATAAGCTATTTTTACCTGCATACTAACTTAGATATATAACATTTATATTATAATGCAACGCCTTTTTGACAGAAGCTAAAGTAGTAACAAGAAACCATCACCTGTTTTATAGAATTGCCTTATAATACCTTAATTGCCCAACCCTAATTGCTCACATGCTTTGCTTAATTTAACCTCAGTCAAGCTAGTAAACCCTTCAGCTGTAGACTTACCGTATGATAAAAATTTATTTAATGAATCAATATCTCTTTGCTCTAACACAGATCGTATATACTCCGCTTGCCTAGAATCCATAAATTCTTTAATTTGATCAGAATTAGCCTTATCTAATATTGCCCATACCGGTTCCATGTAATTTTGATTTACCCAAGGTACTAATAAACTTGTAACAAGAAAGCAAGATCTATTACAAACTTCTTCCTTCAGCACATAAGTACGATGGCTATCAAATCCCTCCTTTCTCCACATATGCATGAAAAGCTTTGCACCTTCACCAGCATAATATGAGCTGTTTTCTGTTTTTATATAGTGTAGCCAGACAAGATATTTATCTTCTGAAACATTACTTGGTTTCAAATAGTCAAACAATGCTTAAAATTGATCAAAGCGAAGTGCACCCTGTAGCGTGTTTAGACTACCATAATAACCATTTTCAGCTAAGTCTCTTTTTAGAAGTTCTGGATATTTATCAGGACTTATTTGACTAAAATAAAACTCGAATATTTCAGGATAACTATTACAACGGTTCCCTGCTACATATACTGCTGTCTTCATCAAGATTTCATCCTTTTTCTGTTCGCTCATCTCACTTTCAGGTAATGATTTTATTTTATTCCAGAAGAATTCCACTGCCTGCTCTTGCTTAAGACTCACAGCACATTTAAGCCCGTACTCATATGGATGACAGCCATCTAAATTTAGTTTAGAGATGTAACCACTAACAAAATGTGACCAAAAAACTATTAAAAGGTTGCCTCCTAGAGTCTTAACTAAGTGACCATACTCCAACAGACTGCTCTTACCTTGAGCTGATAGTTTATTTTTTCTCTCTTCAAATAGAGCAATAATATCTTCTTCCAGGCAATAACGACAGGCAATCTCATATCTTTTATCAGTACTAAAAGGACTATTTGAATTTTGCACAATCAATTTTTTACCTACCATTTGCCTATCAAGCTTAACTCCGTGTAAATTGTCTACTTTTTTCCAACAATCCTCGCTAGACAATACCTGTGCAAGAAAATCACGTCCTTTCTTGCCACTTTTTTGGGTGCAGACGCCAATTTGCATAGCACCAGCGTTCAATTTGAAAAAGCTTAGATGCTCTATGGGGATCATCCTCTTTAATAGACGAAAACAAAACTTTTGGAATATCTGAACGCAACATAGCCACTACCTTAATTAATTAGATTATCAATTACATTTTAAGTGTAGTATTCTATCTTTAAAACTTGTCAATCATTATTGTAGAAAATTTTCTAACCCAAAGTAGTTTTAGGCAAAAGTCTCTTAAGAAGGTCGGTACGGGATTTTTCTTTACCTTCAAATTCTGTTTTCATTATGAGTTTGCCTTAAATTCCTCCTTAAGAAAATTAGTATTAATCTAACAACGTATTTTACTAATAGCTTAAATAATATAGCCATTTTCAGTGCTCAAAACCAGGGACGGTGAGAACAATTTTTCTTGGAATCAGTTGGTCTACCATGTGTACCGTACGAACTTTTTTATACGGTAATTTTATTATACGCTAAAACTAACCACATTAGCCCATTTCACCCACATCTACATACGAACTATTTTGCCTAACTTTATTGCAAAGATTTCAAACTTCTATTTTTATAACCTTATTTTTAAGCTGCTTGTTCTCACAAAGATACGCCCTTTTTTGAAGGAGTAAATAATTGAATTTTTTATAACACTAACTAGCATGGTACTTTCACTAAAATATGTTTTAAAAAAGTTAGTTGACCTGTAAATAGTTCTCTACTAATATTGGCATGTATTTGTTTATTCTGCTGAAGTTGCTCTATACAGGTTTACTGTAAAAACTTCAGCAGTTTCCGTACTCCTTTAAAGCATCATATTCCTATATATTCAATATAGCTGGTGTTCTCAATTTTGTTGATCTATAGTAAAATTGGCTAAAACTTCCAGTAATAAACAACTTTTAACCTAGCAGTACTCACCATAAAAACTTAACAAAAATATGAGTAGTAAAAAGATTGTGTTGAAATTAGCTTGACACATACTACACATTCTATATAATATATCCTATATCTAGAGCTAGCAGGTAATATGGGTACAGGGCCAGTAAAATATATTGCAGAACCTATCAGTGAACAAAGCAAACACACTGATGAGCAAAAACTGAAGTGTGACCTAAGTGCTGGACAAGAGTGTTCAGAAATAGGTAGCCCAAAAACAGAAGCAACTGAATTACCAGTAGATAGTTATTATGAATTCATTAAGCGAGATTTATTTTGGGCTGATAGAAGTTTGATAGATGATAAAAAATACTTAGAGGATTTAATAGATGAGTGGCTTATTCATGCACCTAACTTAAAACTGGAAGAGAGTCAAAAAAAGTTAAATCAAAAATTACTCAATAGTATTATAAAAGATTTTAATATGGGGAATTATGACTCATTTTTAAATCTTAAGCAGTTTTTAGAAAGTAACGAGAAAAATAAAGACCTGAAGTACGTTCTTAATCTAAAAAGAGGACATCTAGGAACAACAGTATTGAATGTGTTTGTCGCACACGATGAAGCCATTCATCCTCTTCTCAAAGCTGGTGCTGATTTAAATATGCAGGATAATAAAGGTAAAACACTTTTGCATGATACTGCTATTTATTCCAGTGAGTATGAAGGTCTAAAGTATCTCTTAGATGCAAAAACTGATCCAAATATACAAGATAAAAAAGGTAATACACCTTTACACTATTATGCTGCTAATTGTAATGATTATAGCAGAAAGGTTATGGATTTACTCATAAGCAAAGGAGCTGATTTAAACATAAAAAATAACAATGGAAAAACCCCACTGCAAATTGCAATTGATAGCTCCAATATTATGGAGTGTTTTTTAACTGACAACCAAAAAAAGTTAAGAGACCAACTACGTAAAATGGTTAAAGCTACAGATTCTGATGAAGATTGGGATAATCCTTATGGTCCAGGTGTTGAAGATCTGAAAAAATTTTTAGATAAACATAAAAATAACCAAGATTTAAAGATAGTTTTAAATGTTAAGGGTGATAGTTCAATTTGGCCGTTTTGTCAATTTCCTGATGTAAAAGCTTTACTCTTTAAAGCAGGAGCAACTGACTTTGTAGGTAATAAGCAAGATAATTGTGAAAAATGTGATAGTCTCTTGTCAGAGATGTATCAAACAAATCAACTTGCTAAGCTAAATAAGTTTTTGAGTAAGGTAGTAAAAGCTAAAAGCATGATTGAACTACAGGAAGTTGTAAATGAGATTATAGCTTCTGGAATGAGATTAAATTTTGCTAAAGACAAAGATTATTACTTTGCAGATCACGTACTAGAAAAAATTGCTAAGTTAGAAGGAAGCTATGGAATTGCCAGTGATATAGTATGTGCATTAATATCGAGAGGAGCAAAGTTAAAAAACTCAGATAGTTTAAAAGTCATTGATACAATAGAACGAGAGTTTAAAGATCATAAAGCTAATGTAATCAAGGCTCATGTAGAGTACATTAATTATGCTGAAGAATTTTTTAGAGTTGCAAGGGATGCTACCAGTGGTCAACTGTGTGATGGAAAAATCGATAACAGTGTATCTTACTTAGAATACTCAGAGGATAGTATAATAGATGTTGCAAAAATCACAGATAGAACAAGGAATTTAGGAATACCTCAAGGAGAAAAAGGATATGGAAGGAGTGTAATAAAAATTGGCAAAAGTGAGGTAGAAATTATAACCCAAGATGGCATAAGGAATTACACAGATCTTACAGAAGGCAGCGATATAGTATTAACTTTCTATACCAGTTTGGGAAATATAGACGTTAGACTGTATCCTGACGTACAAGATAAAAGCAAAATTATAGTAGAAGTGAGTAATAGAGAGGAAGTATTGGAAAAATTCAAAGGTCATGAAGAAGAATTAGGCGAGGATTGTGCACTTGGTGATTATGATGTCTACTATGCTATTGAACAGGGATATTTTGAAAGGTCTGGAAAATTAATGCATCCTGAAGTAATAAGCGAGTCTAACAACAAATGGACAGAACGTGAAGAGTTAAGAAGGGATTCTATGGAGGAAATTGCTAGAAGGCATAAGTTATTACAAGATTCACGCAATATTGAGTCTAATATTGTAAAAAAGGAGAAGAATTTTGACGTAAAAACTTACCTGATAGATATCTTTAAAATTTTATCTAGGTTCTATGAAGAAAAAGGGGATATTTCTAAAACAGACTTAGCTAAAGCAGCAGAAAAGGAAAGTAAAAAATTGGGGTTAGAAGGTAAATACAACTGGAGTAAGATTTTTAGTTTAGAGGAAGAAATTATTGAAAAGGCAGAAAAACAAGGTGATAAAGAGCAAAAATCAAACATACCTGATGACTTCTATTTAGGGCACGCAATCAATAATGGAAGCTGTTTTTTTGATTCATTTAGGCAAAGTCTGGAACAACAGAAGGGAATCAAAGTTACTGTAGAGCAGTTAAGGAATGAGTGTAAGAGATTTGCGCAAGACAATCCTCCAGAGTGGTTTATAAGTAAAATTGGCAATGACTTTGATGAGGTTGAAGGTGAGTTCGTAAATCGTGGAATTACGTGTAACCAATATATCAATAGCATTGGAAAGAATGAATTTTTGGGACGTTCCGATATCGAGGGCAGAATACTTTGTGATAAGTATGGTGTGAAATTGCATGTTGCAGAAAGTAACCCATTGCACACTATTGATAAGCAACAAGATCCGTTCTTGCATCAGTTAATAGATAGCTCAGGATCAAAAGCAGGTAAGATAGATTATAGTCACAATAGTGTCTTACATATGGTAAATGGAGGCCATGATCATTTTCAACCCCTACTTTATAGAAATAAGGCCTTGGCAAAACAAACGCAAGAACAAAAAGATTCCTTATGCTATTCAAGCTTGCCAAGCTGTAGTATGGATGAGTTAAAGATAGAAAAAGCATCTCATCAACAGAAGGCACTGCTTGTAAGTAGACCATAGTTTTGTATATGATTTGTTACACAGCAATGATGGGAGAAGTTTATTTAGTAAGTTAAAAAAGAAACTATTTTATTTAAAAAGTTTACTTAATGTTTATGGATTTTCAAGTACACTCTCAGATTCAAAAGGGGCTATAGATTGCTCGACATGTACTATTTCCTGGAGTTGTGTGCTGAAGTTTAGAGTATTGCCTTTTTTGATGTTTAAAGAATTTTCCTCTAAATCTACTATTAAAATATGCAGCTAAAATTGGATACATCTTCTACCATTGTTGCACCTAATATGCTAAAATCTTCATCACTTATATTGATTTTCTACATAATTGATTTTGTAACATTTATTTGCTCTTCTATATCAATTTCAACATCTTTTTGTGTGGCCCTTTGTAGTAGCTCCTTTTGCAATAACCTTTTTTAATTTTCTGGCACATACTTTTTTCGATGTTTTTTCATATTGTTGTTTTTATAAACGTTACGATGCTGAGCCGTAAAATTTCTTCAATTGCTCACCCCAAAGCATCGGTATTTCCCTTAATTCAGCTAACCTCAAATCTCTTGGCTGCCTCCCATTTACTATGTCTTCTTTAATCTTTGGTGCTAAATAATTCAGCCTCAAAATTTGCTGTATACGTCTTGTACCTATATTAATTTTGGCACTCAGCTCTTTCACACTTCCATATTTTCCTGCCTCCAGTTGACGTTTCCACGAATGAGCTCTTACCACTGCTTTCAGTAGCACATTATTTGTTTTACCTTCTGGCTCTACTATCCTGCATTTATTTCCTTTCTTCTTTATTGGTACAAATTCTACCTTACCCTCTAAACGCACTTCTATTCCATCTTCTTTTACCATCACTCCCTTTATTAACTTTTTCACTACTTCTTTCTGCTTTCCAAAACTCCACTCTTCCGCTTTTTCTTCCCATTTTTCATATAAATCTTCTGCTCTCTTCATTACTTCTTTTTCTACTTCTCCTGCTATTACATTTCGGCTTCCTGATTCACAACCCTTTCCCCTTAAATGATTGTTGCATACGTAATATCGATATCTCTTATTCTCTTTTTTTGAGTATGTCAGCGTCATATTTACATCACAGCTCTTACATTTAATTATTCCCTTTAGTAGCGCTTCCTCATATTTTACTCCTCGATACGGTTGATTACTTATCAATTCTTGTGCTTTTTTCCACTTTTCCTCTTCTATTATTGCTTCATGCTTTCCCTCATACTGTTTGTCATAATGTCTTATCTTTCCCACATATATTGGATTTGTTATTATTCTTCTCACCGTTGCTTTTTTAAAGATATCCGTTTTTGCTTTTGTTCGGTATCCTTCCCTGTTTAACTCTCTTGCCAACTCTGCCATTGACTTCAGCTCCAAATATCTTTCAAATATATGCTGCACTGTTTTTGCTTCTTTTTCATTTATTATTAATTCCTTATCTTTTACATCATACCCAAGCGGTAAAGTTCCTCCCATCCATAAACCTTGTTCTTTTGATGTTGCTATTTTATTTTTTACTCTCTCTACTATCATCTCTCTTTCTAGTTGTGCTGCTCCTGATAATACTGTCTGTACGAATTTTCCCATTGGCGTATTATTGTCAAA
Source organism: Wolbachia endosymbiont (group B) of Camptogramma bilineatum (assembly GCF_947251825.1). Lineage (NCBI taxonomy): Bacteria > Pseudomonadati > Pseudomonadota > Alphaproteobacteria > Rickettsiales > Anaplasmataceae > Wolbachia > Wolbachia endosymbiont (group B) of Camptogramma bilineatum. The sequence continues at coordinate 699,439 of NZ_OX366391.1, read as the reverse complement.
TATCTGTGTTACTGCTACAAAATTTACTCGGTGCCTTCTAAAAAATGACGTTACTTCTATGCTGTCTTTTGTTTCTCTTGATAACCTATCTAGTGTATATACTACTACACAGTCTATCTCTCCTCCTCTGACATCTTCAAATAATTCCTTTATCGCTGGTCTTTCTAAATTTTTTCCTGAATATCCTCCATCATCGTACTTTTTTGCCAATGCTACCCAGCCTTCTTTGCTCTTTATATACTTTTCACATGCTACTCGTTGCGCATCAAGACTGTTAAACTTTTGTTCTAGTCCATCCTCATTTGACTTTCTCGTATATATTGCACATCTTACTTCTTTTAGCATTTTCAACTTCCATTTTTTTTACGCATTCCAAATAATAAAGGGCCGTTGTAACTCATTCCCATTATTTTTCCTGCCACTGCTGACAATGATGTATAAAACTCTTCTTTGTAGATTAAACCCTTGTCTGTTACCATTACCGCATGCGTTTCTTCCCCTCTCTCTAGTATTAATTCTGTCCCTTCTACTGGAAGTTTGTCACTACTTATTCTTTTTCCCTTCTCTAGCCGATCTGCCAGATACTCTAGTCTTTTTAATCCTTTTCTTGACATTTCTCATACGCTTCCTCCTGCATTCTATAAGCTAATCTTGGTATCAGATATTTCTTTGAGTATCTAGGCGCCTCTTCCCCAAATACCTTCTTCCACGTTTTTCTCAGCTCACCCAAAGGTTTTCTCTCTAAATTCATTACTTTCTTTTCTATTTCTTCTTCCATATTTTTAGCCTTTCATAAATAACTTTTCAATTCTTTCTGTTTCTTTCTTCAATATTTCAGTTATCTCTTTGCTGTTTTTCGCATAATCCATCCCTGTCATTCCAAATTTATCTGCTTGCTCTATTTCAGCCCCTGCTTTTACTAGCTCCTCCACTATTTCTTTTTCACCTACCATACATGCAAGGTGCAGCGGTGTGCATTTACTTCCATATTCTTCCGCATTTACATTCCCTCCTGATTTTATTAATTCTCTCACGATTTCTAGGCGTTTCTCGGTTACCGCTAGATGCAGTGCTGTATATCCTCTTGCATCTGCTGCATTCACATTCGCTCCTTTTTCGACTAATAACTTCACTGTTTTTGCGTTTATCACATAATGCAAAACTGTTCTTCCTTTTTCGTCTCTTGCATAAATATTTTTATATGAGTTCTCTAATAATTCTTTTGCTGACTTCTCTTTCTTGCCAAGCTTTAACATAATCCACCCCATCTTTTCTTTAAAAAATTTAAATCCCTTTTTTAAGCCTTCCCTCTCACTACATTTTCTATCTCATCTATCATTTCGTTCACTTGGCCCATTATCTTGCTTGCTAAATTTTTACATTCTTTCTTTATTAGCGACTTGTCTCTCTTCCTTATTTCTTCTATCTCTATTATTTTTAGCTCCGGCATATAGCTCCCATTCAACATGTCTGCTATTTCTCCCACTATCCTCTCTATTCCATAGCACGTCAGTTCTCTACTTTTTGTTATTCCTCCTTTTTCTCTCAGAAATTTACTTGCCCTTTCACTCTCTTTGCTATCACACAGACGATACTTTTCACTTTCCCAAATGTAATACATTGGTGTTGCACCATATTTATTCAGTTGATTAACCTCAGCTCCTGCTTTTACTAGCTCTTTTATTATTTCAACTCCTGCTCCTCCTATTTTGCACGCAGAGTGCAGTGGCGTACATCCAGTGACATATTGAGTGGCATTTACTTCTGCTCCCGACCTTAGCAGCACTTTTACATTTTCTAAGCTTTTCGCAAATACTGCACAGTGTAGTGGCGTATAACCATTTTTATCTCTTGCATTAACCTCTGCCCCTTTTTTTATTAATAATCTCACTGTTTTGTAATCGGAGATTTCTACTGCTTGATGCAAGATCGTTTCTCCTTCTTCATTTCTTTTATTAATATCGTTACTTGATACTTCTTTAAAAAACTTACTCTTTCTAAAACTCATTTCATACCTCACAAAATTAGCTTTTCTAGCGCCAGACAAATTTCTTATATTTACCTGCTGCTATTCAAGTCATGTCCTTTTTTAGCATGAGAAAGCAAGTCCTTTTCTTTTTATTTTATACATTTTAACCTATTATTAATATAATATATGAGGATCTAAATATAAGTACTTAACTTATTAGAGATACTACTTGACTATTTTTCCAACTTCTGTGCAAATGTCGATGTTCATGCCACTTCAGTACTCCCGGGTAAAACACTAAAATGTAATTTTCTAATTCGTGTATTGAATCTTCTTTTCCTGAACTTCTATCATTTTTGCAACTAACGTGATATTCCGTTAAATTAGCTTTCGCAACCTTTTGATCAGTAAGATTCTTTGCTTCATATTCATAGCTGATATTAAATCTTTCCAAAATTGGTGTGTATTCCAAGTTCCATAGCTGATCAGAAAGTTTATCATTACCAAGGAAAAGTGTGCCTCCTATCTCTTCTTGATAACAAAGAGGTAGGGTCGAGAACTGGCGCGCCTCTTTAGGGTTTGGTGGCTGATCCATTATTTTCATGTTGGGCCTCAATCCAAAATTCCCATATTTACGTTTCCAGCTCCCGCCTCGTCAAACGCAGCATGCAGTTTTCCCGCACTACGCTTTCCTAGTAGATTCTTTACCAAAGTTTATAACATATTGTACTGGGGCTGCTTTCGGAACATAATATCTTAATCTATAGTCTTTATATAGACCTAGTGTTTCGTATATCCATTCGCTACTCCACCTCTCCCAGCCAAATCCCTTTGCTTTTCTGGCTTTCATTAAGTTGCGTCTTACTTTCTTCTCTACCCATTGTTTTACGTAGTTGAAGCTTCGACTTGAGTTTCCTATCCTAAAGTAGTTTGTCCACCCTCTCAATATTGGATTGATGATTTGAATCACTTTCCATATTGGTTGCGATTTGTAACACCGAAATACTTCCTTCAACTTCTGAAGTAGGTTTGTTCGTGTTTTCATCTGCGGTGTTGTTTGCACCCTCCACTTTCTTTGTTTTGTGATCTTCTCTCGAAAATCAAATCCTAGAAAGCTGAAAGTCTCTCCTTCTTTTAGGTTGATTACTTTTGTCTTTTCTTTATTTACTTCTACTTTTAGATTTGCTAATTCTTCTTGTAACCTTTTGTATACTGATTTCTCGAGCCATTCCCATTTCTGGTGTCCATCTATCAGTATCACTAGATCATCTGCCCATCTTGCGTATTCTATATGTCGATATTTTCCTTCTTTATTCACCTCTTTTGCCTTCTCTAGCATTTTATCTACCTCATTGAGGTATATATTGCTTAATAGTGGTGAATTTACCCCGCCAACAATGTTGCAAATTTTTCTTTTCTTCTCGATTATTTCCAGGAGAGTTTGGTAGCTCTTTTACACGAAATACCACATTTACGTCCTCAAGGTTAATTTCAATTCTCTTGACTAACGTTCTAATAATATCACGTTTAGTTAGCCAGTCTGCGTTATCAAGGTTTGATGTAATATTGGAAGAAAAGTCTTCTAAATTGGTTACAACCAAAGTTAATTCCTGTTTTAATTTCTTTTGATCGAATATCCTTTTCTTCTCCTCTTCAATTGTTTTTAAACTTTGTTTCATTGCTTTAATTCGTGGTTCAAATTCTTCTTGATTAATATATTCTTGAGCATAACTATCAATAAGTCTAGCAATACCACGTTTTAATTTATTTTCTTGTTTCTCTAGTAAATCGCTTTTTTGATCCCATGATGATTTTTTAAGCTCTGAAAGTCTACGCCTGTATTCTTCTAAAACCCTATTTGGATTTTTCAATAAATGCTTAACCTCTTCCCACACGGCTGTTTCTAATGCATCTGTACGAATGTGTTTATTATCACAAATTTTATTACCACTAAAACGGTAAGAATCTCTACCAATACAACGATAATAAGCATAATGATCAATTTTTTCTCCTCGCTTATTTCTTACAGGACTTCCGTAATATGCATAACGACAACGCTTACATACGATTAAACCTTGTAGTAAATGTTTTGCTCCTCTTTCTCTTGTCCTTGCTATTTTTCTATTCTCAGCTAATTGTTCTTGAACTATATCAAATACATCTTCGTCCACTATATTTGGCACTTTAACATAAATCCAATTTGCTTTTTTAACAGAATAGGTAGAGTAATTATCTTTCGGTTGTTCACAAGAATGTTTCTGTGGTCTGATATGTTGTAACTTTATACCTACTTTTGTTTTACCAAAAGCCGCTTGTCCTTTGTAAGCAGGATTTTTTAACATACCCCAAATCACACTTCTATCCCAGCACTTTTTTCCTGTTCGTGTTATAATAGACATAGTGTTTAGCCGACGACACACTTCCCCAATACTTGTCCTTTCTCTTCCTATCCACAAAAATACTTTCCTAACAACATTAGCTTCTTCTTCGTTTATTTCAAATAAAGCTTGTCCTCCTCCCATATATTTATCTATATAACGATAACCATAAGGAGCTCCTCCCATTACGCTTACACAACCTTTATTAGCTGCATAAATCTTTCCGCGACGACTTCGTTTCATAATTTTCGCTCGTTCATATTCTGCTATCATACCTTGCATTTGTAACAGCAATTGAGATTCTGGATTATCGTTAATCTCATAATTTAAGAAAACCGTTTCTGCTCCTGCTTTCTCAAATTCTTCAAGTAATACCATTTGATATGCATATTTTCTAGATAAGCGATCAGGTGAATGAATGTAAATTCTATCAATTTTACCTTCTGTTACTTTATCACGTAACTTTTCTAGATCAGGACGGACTAGATTAGATCCACTGTAGCCATTATCAATAAATTTATACTCACTTAATAATTTGTATCCATCCGTACTAATTTGCTTCTCTAAAGCTGCAACTTGACTTGCTATTGTATTTTCTTGTGCTTGTTTCCCCGAAGAAACTCTTGCATATAAACTCACTGTTACCATTTGATCCTCCTTGAATCCCATTTTTATGTTTTAAATTTTTTTGGCTTACTTGCTTTGACACGGCTTTTTCATAAGCATCTAACAAATACTTTTCTGCCAACCGGTTAGTTTCATAGCTACAGCTAATCCGTATAGCTAATCTCTTATTTCCCATGAACTTTCCTTAAAATAATATGTTCATATCATTCATTGAAACTGATGGTTAATTGATTGTTGGCACTATAAATAAATGGCACTCTTGTTTTTGGACATAGAAGTTTTCGAGAAATGCTTTTCTCTAATTTTACGTTTTTTGCAACATTGTTGGCGGGGTAAGTGGTGATCCTTGCGCTATTCCTCGTTTCCCTCCTACTTTGAGTACTAGCTTGATCAGGTGCATGATTTCTTTATCATTTACTCTTTTAGAAATCTTTTCCATAAGAATGTGATGTCGCACATTGTCAAAGTAGGATTTCAGATCTACATCAATAACTTTTGTATTGCCTTTGATTGCTGCTTTCGCTACCCTGTTTATTGCTTCATGCGCCTTTCTCTTAGGTCTATATCCATATGATCCGTCCTGAAAGTCAGATTCAAATATTGGTTCAATTATTAGCTTTAGTGCTGTTTGCACTATTCTGTCCCGGATGCAGGGTATGTTCAATGCTCTGTGTTTTCCCCCAGCTTTTGGTATTTCCTTCCTCCGGTTCCTATTTGGGCTATAGGTCTTGGTTATTAGTTCGTGTCTTATTTGTTGAAGATACTTTTCTAAGCCTTCTGCCTCTATCGATTCAAATGTCACCCCGTCTATTCCTGGTGCCCCATTACTCTTCTTTGTTAGCTTATATGCTTCTTCTAGTGTCTCCATCTTGCAGACGTGAACATAGATTCCCCAGAATCGCCATTCCGGTTCTGCTTTCGCTTTGGTATATATCTTTCTTCTCAGGTCTTGTAGTTTTATTGGCATTTTTATCATTTTACCTTTACCTCCCTTTTGTTAAAGATTCCTACTAGTAGGGTGCCTTTGCTCCATGAGCGTTACCTCATTTCTTCACTACTACACACCCATCCGCCACCCTTTCATCTTCAGTTCATTTCCTGTTTTTCAGTTATAGAACCTACCGCTCCAAGGTATTTCTCCTTGGGATGAGGAGGGTTTCTCCAGTTGCTTTGTATGTCCTCATTACCATGCTGCCACTACCACCCCGCTGAAGTAGATATGCTGTATCATTCGGATTTCAGCTATCTATTTTGCCTTCACCCTGTTTCCGTGGGCTCAGCCTTCAGTATTTAGCTTCGAGGCTACCTATGTGTTCGCTTTCGCTACGGCCTGGTAATTCGCCATTATCCTACGATAACGTTGTCGGTAGGCTTCAACACTTTGGTTTCCCTACATGTTGCTACCCAAGCTACGGGACTCCGACTTTTATCCCGGTAGGTCTATCTCCTACTGAACATACCAGCCTTTGCTGGACGCACGAAAACAGCTATTTATTTCTCCTAATTTCCAGCTATCTGACAGTACAATCTGTGCTTTCGCAAACTTAATTTCTGTAATAAACTTTGTGGTAATGGATATAGTGCTTTTACGTTATACCACTGATGACTTCTTTCATAAATGCCTTTGTAATCCTTTGTGTGAGGCTCTGTTTCTCCAAGTACTGCTACATCTAATCGATATATGTCATTACTAAATGTTTGTTCATAATGCTCTCTTAAATAGTTGTCTACAATCTCTACTAACGGACCTCTAGAACTGAAAAAATTTATTCTTCCAAACGATAACACTGGCCCATTTTTTTAAACTTTTATACCAGAGTAGTCTGATAACAAACTTCCAAACAAACTTTCATCTAAAATAAACCTATCAACGTTATAGTGATCATTGAAAATCCTCATTAGCCGCGATCTTGCTGGTAACGATAGTTTTGCAAGTTCTACTACTGCATCTACAAAAAAGTCATTTGGAACATCTTTTATTCCTATTTGTAATTCAAAGAAGTGTTTACCAGGTGGTTCTTCGATGATTGTAATATCTTCTATATTTGCCCATTTTAGTGCTACTTTTAGTGATGCTGGAGTTCCTCTCAGTCTTTGAAATTTTACTCCTTCTATTACGGCTTTTCTTCTATCTTTTACCCAGCGCAGTATTTCTTCTAAACCATATTCTTCTATTATCCACGGCAGTATTTCATCTTTAAGACTAAACTTAAATCCTCTGATACAGCTCGGATCAACCTTATAATCTGTTGCATCAACCAGTGCTTGCTCTTGCTTTGTTGCGTTTTGGGGTAATAACATTAATTCAACTCAATCTTTAAATTTTTCAAATTTGCAGATTCATTTCCCAGAACCACAACATCCTCTCTTGGCTCGATCAATTCCACATTTTCTACACCATCTACAAATAGATTCGCTATTATCCATGATCTTGTTACACTCCACCCCAATCTTTTTGCTAATTCAAACTTCTTAATAAACTGCTTCTTGATTTCTTCCTCTGATATTAAAGGACTTATGCTCATTCTACTGTGGATATCTATTTCCATAATATTGCAGCCAATTACTGTTACTGTATCGGTTAAAACCCTTATATCATCTCTAGTAACCTGCTTTTTTACAATTTCTAGTAGCTCTTCTGACACTATGCCAGTTTGTGTTGATAAGATTGAGATTTGTACTTTCCCTGGTATAGTTGATTCCAATAGTGCATCTTTTACTCTACTATCTGCTGACAGTGCATGATATTTATAATATTCCTTACTTCCTCCTGTTAACCAACCTGCTATTTTTGCTTTTACCCTCTTTCTAAATCTTTCATCCTCTTCTTCTTTTTCTCTCTCTACTCCACAAAACTCAGCCAAATTATCAAGATCTTCTCCTGTCGCAAATTTAAGTAAGTTACTCTTTACTGCTTCATTTATTCTTTCTCTAAGCAAAAGTTCTCGCCATGCTGCTACTTCTAATACCTTCATTGCTGGATCACTTTCCACCAATCCTGTAAAACTTGCATCTCGCTTTACTAACTCTTCCTTCATTCTCGAAAAGATTTCCTCAAAGCTCAGTGATTCAATAATATTTGGCTGCTGCATCTTTATACTACAACCCCATCGAAGCGAATCTTTCTTCCCATTGGCAGATACAATCCTTCTAGATCAAGCGTCACTTTTCCTTCTTTTACTCCTTCAACTTTTACTTTTTCTAACTTAAATCTCTTCTCAAATTTCCCCAGTGCTTCTGCAGTTGATGCGTAAATTTCCAAAGTTAAATCCCTATTTATTGGCTTATCTACTAATTCAAATAGTCTTGAGCCATAATCTCTTCTCATTATTCTACTGTTAATAGGAGTGGTCAATATATCAATTATCGATTGTTTTAGATGTTCTATTCCCTCTAATTCTTTACCTGTTTTAGCGTCCATTCCTTTCATTTTTCGACTATTTTAATTTTTTTATTTTGAAAACACACTTTGATTTTTACTTACTATTTGAAAACTACAGGATGCCACATCACCTGTTCTCGCTACACCAATACCATTTACAAATACGTTGTTTGATCCTTGCGTTAGTGTTTCCCCAATACTCAAGATATCACCCTTACTACAAGCAGGTCTACCATTAACAAATACATCTTCACTCCCGCTCACACAGACATGAATCGGCATACCTGTACAATGATCTCCTATGCAAACAACTGCTTTACTCATATATATCAATTTAAATCTACTCTTCTTGCTTTTAATTTAATACTATCTTTTGTCATTTCTATACTCGATTCCCCAGCCTTCAGTGTTATTTTGTCCACTACTTCAATCTCTAAATGATGCTTCCCTTTATCATATGTAAACTTTGTCCCATCCTGAAATTTTACACTATTTATTTCCTTTTTATTCTCTGGTGCAGCATACTTCTGTTGATATATTCCAGACAGTACTACTCCTAATGATAACTCTCCCAATGGTGACAATATTACTACCTGTTCATTTATGCTTGGTGGTAGCCAGCTTCTTTCCTCTCCTGCTCTAGAAGTTATCCATGGAAGAAAATCTGTTAAAAGTTCACCTATTTTTACTCTTACTTTTGCTTTTTCATAATCTAATTCTTTTACAACTCCTATACGAACAATGTTGGCCATTTTCCTCTGTAGTTCCGAAATTGCAAAATTATTTTCTAACATTTATTTCACCGATTTCTATTTTGTGTGGCATAAATTTTCCTTCTTTCCAAATAGATCGCCCTACGTGTATTGTATGCACCCATTCAACCATCACACTAAATATGCATCGAGCTCTGGTCTAAAGTCATCTCCTCCTCCTGATATAAATTCTCCTGGTGAAACATTTTTCACGTTCCAAGTATTTTTATTTACTACTTTCGCAACTTCAGCAGCTAATGTTCTGACAATAATAGGGGCATTTTCTATTGTGCTATCAATCACAATTCGTGCTTCAAATCTTGCTTTCAGCGCTAATTCCTCTGTTCCAGGATCATGTCCTTTTTCAAAGCTACTAAGTTCTACAAATACCGCTGGTGCTAACAGTTCTTTCCTTATTGCTGGATAAATTTCACATGTCTGTATAGCCGGTATTTCTTCCTTCAGTGTGCTGCAAATTGCTTGATGTAAATCTTTCCAGAACTTTGTCATGCATATAATTTAACTCATGTAATGTATAAAATATTTTTCAAATACCTTTTCAACTTCATAATTAACAATATTATCCTTGAAGCCTCAGGTTCTAGTGGCAACTTAACTTCCTTTATTGGCAATGCTACCCTTCCTTCACGTTTAAACATACCGCTATTTCCTTTTGGCATAACTGCTGCAAATCCTCCTATAAACTCATGCTTTCCTACTTTCGATCCTCTTCTTGTTTTTTGTATTTTGCCAATTGCCGATGCTCTAATGTCATAGAGATTTGCTCTAATTAACACGTCTAATCTGCTAGTTTTCGCCTTAAAAATTCTTAATCTCTTTCTTATCAAACTTAATTTTATCTTCTTTTCCTCACTGATTTCCTTAGCTGCTTGCGCTTTTAACCATAGTGCCGTTTTGTTTAATGCCTTTACCGTTGCTAATTCTACTTTTCTTCTTTTAGCATTTACACTTTCTATTACCTCAACTTCTATATGAACAGACATTTTACACCCCAGACGCTTTTATTTTCCACGTTATTCCAGACTTGTCTCTAAGTGGCGGTGAGTGTACTTTATATCTTCGATCACCTATAACAAAAACATCTCCCACTATTGGCTTTAACACATCAAACGCACTTACTTCTAACGCTAAAGTTTCTTCCACAAATTGTCCTTCACCAATCTCGTATAATTTATCTGGCTGTTGCTTTAATACTTGTACCATGTATGACTTATCCTTTGATTTATACAAAGCCACTTCTCCTAAATGGGCAAAACAATCTTCTAATAATCGCTTAATATTCTCTTGCATATTTCTTTTTGATATACTAACCTTTACATGCTAAGAAAGCGCATACCGGTAGAGTCGTTCTGTGCCTCACCACCTTGTAGTTACTCTACCAGTATGTTATGCTATAGCGACTTTTACTAATACGCCAGGTCTATGGCACATTGGTAATGGATTTGACTGCGTATGTAAATCTGTTCCTCTATCAAATCTTCTTGGCTCTTGTTTTGCATAAAGTGGTTGTCCTAGTGTGTTTACCGTTTCATTAAAATCTGCTGGTGCAAAATATGTCGTAAATGTGCTTGCTGTTCCTAGTGGAAAACAGTGCCCTGTATCTTTCTCAATAAATCTTCTCACGGTTCCTTCAGGGTCAGTTGCTTGCCCTCTATATTCCTCAAATGTTATACCACAAAACGTAAATCCTGACCTCATATCATTTCGAAGCGCTGCTCCTTCTTGCCATCTCTCGTATGCTTCTTTCACTTTAGTATGTGAAGTTAGTGCATCAAAAAACTCAGGGCTTACCAAGGCATGAATTCCGGTCATATATTCACCACTTAGATTATCTTCTATGTGCCGCAATACTTCCAGACACTTACGTTTTACATCTGTTGTTGCTGTTCCCAGTGCAAAATTTACTACTTTTGGCGTGATTTCAAATTCGTTGTACAGATTTAATAATTCTGACCCATCAGCATCTAAAATTATTCCTTTCAGCGCTCCCATTCGCAAATGCTCTAATGTTATTGCATGTTTGTTCCTCATCAATTGCAAATGATCGGTTATTACATCTGCCAGCGCTTTAAGTTCACTCTCTGATCCAAATGCCCTTATTCCCTGTACTTCCTCTGGTAACACTACATCATCATGTGGAATATGTGGAATCGTAAATGTTCTTACCTTTCTTTTTCCTCTTTTTCCTACTGTTGCTGGTGCTCCGGGTAACTGCGTTGGTAGTAAACTTAATACTCCGTTTTGCTCTTCTATGGTAATATGTCTAAATCTTACTGACCTACTTGGAAAAAAATTTAAATTTTCAACTCGTCCATAATTTACCGGCAATATATTCATCGCATTTGTTAGTGCCGTCATACTAAATGCTGTATTTGTAAATGGATTTTGCATTCTTTTTCCCCCTTATTAATTTAAGTTACACTCCCTTGCGGACAATGATCCCTCGTCCTTCAAGTTGCTTTATTGCTGCAGCTTTCTGCTCTTCAGTGATATTTGCTGGCCATACAACTGCATGATCTGCTAGCATTGCTATACGTGTAATGATTACTGCTTTGGCATTTTCTGTCGCATTTACATCACTTACTATTGCACCTATCGCTGTTTGTGTACCATCTGTGGCAGTTGGATTTATTATCTTAACCATGCTATCTTTATCGAGAGCCACTACTGTACCAAGCTTTAGGTTCTGCCCTTTTGCTACTGTTATTTGATCTCTTGAATACAGGCTTGATGCCTCATACTTTAATAAGTCACTCAGATTATTTTGTTCGGTTATAGTACTCATTTTGCTTTTCTCCTTTTGTTATATATTTTAAATGCCTACGACTTTTCGCTACCTGCATCATCAACTCTTCTCCTGAATTCTGTGGTATTGTACTTATTATCTCTGTCTTCTTTGTTCTTTCTGCAAGTAATTCCATTAAAACCTCCCTTGCTTGCTCAACACTTACACCCTGCTCAATAAATTCTCCTATTTTCTCTGGCATTCGTGATAAGTTACACAAACGTATTAATTCAACAACTTCAGTACGATACTTAGTTAAATTATTAGTTTTTAGGTCATTTGTAGTTTGTTCATTCATAATAATACTCCTGTTTTGATTAATAGATGAAAGAATTGTCATTCCGTCTGCAAGACCAATATCCACAGCGTTCTTGCCAAAATATAGCCCTGCTTCTGTTGATCGAATCTTTTCAATTGAAAGACCTCTGTTCCTTGCTATTAGCTGCAAAAACATTTCATATAGTCGGCCTACTTCTTTTTGTAAGCTTTCCAGACTTTCAGACGTTATTGGCTCATGTGGATTTAAATCATTTTTTCTACTTCCTGCAAATACTGTCGTATATTTTATTCCCTGTTTTTCATCAAACCCACTTTGATCTATATGACTTGCTATTACTCCTATGCTTCCTACTCCTGAAGTTCTACTCACAAATACCTTTTCAGCGCTAGAAGCTATAGCGTACGCAGCAGAATATGCATCATCATTTGCTATCGCTATTATCCTCTTTTTTCCTCTTGATTCATAAATAAAGTCAGCTAGGTCAAATATACCGTTTACCTCTCCTCCGGGGCTATCTATTTCCAGTATAATTGTCTCTATGCTACTATCTGCTAATGCTTGTGTAATTTGTTCTTCTATTTGCTCATATGATGTCATTCCGAGCATTTCATCAAATGCACCAGGTTTTTTAGTTAAAATGCCATGTATCGGTATTATTCCTCTTTCACTATTTCTTACTGCATGTTTTATATTTTTAAAGATAGGCTGCTTTCCTGTTTGTAGTGACAGTAACTCAAAACTCCTTGGTTCTACCATTACACATCTGTTTAGCCATTGTTGTTTCATATCACCTCTTGATTGGCCGTAACGTCAGAATCAAAACTCAAGCCCAGTTCACTTGCACGTTTTTGATCTTCTGCTATTTCTTGGTCAATTTCTTCTACATCATAACCCATTTCTGATACTACTTCCGCTCGACTCTTGAATCCATTTCTTACTGCCATTTGCTGTGCTTGCTGATCTTTTAGCGGATCGACCCAATCAAATCCCTGTGGTATCCATTTTACTTCTTTTTTTTGCTCCTTCTTTTCCCTTTGTCCATTCTTCACCTATGTCTAGCTCTCCAGAAAGTAGTGCTAACTCTAACCACCTATCCCATACAGGACGGCAAAACTGAAATACCATTATGTTATGCTGTAACATTGTACATCTCCTACGAAACTCTATTAATCCTGCTCTAATTGATGAATAATTAACACCGGTTAAATCTCCTGTTAGTTGCTCATATGTTATCCCTGTACCAATCGCTATTGCCCTGAGTTGCTGTCTTATAAACGCTTCATAACTTCCTCCAACATCTGACGGTTCTGAAAATTTTATGTCTTCTCCTGGGTCTAAAAGCTGCATTGTTCCTGGCTCTAAACCTGATAGTGCCACTCCTTGCTCATTACTTTCACTTTCTCCCATGATATTTGCTTCTGGATCGAGTCTCGTAATAAATCCAGCAAACATTGCTGCAGTTTTCTTTCTCACCAGCTCTGCATCATCATATTGATCAAGCTCATAAAGCTTCAGCAGTATATTAGAAAGCCAAGGCTCCCCTCTGATTTGCCCAGGTCTTAATGGTCTATAAATATGTAAAACATCATTTGCTGGCACTCTCACTGATTCTCCAAACATACTTTCACCAGGGTGTTCTTTAAATAGGTAGTATGCTTCTCTTTGCCCAAGCCTGTTAAACTCAATCCCGTTTCTTATTACATTACCATTTCCTAAAGTTTGATTTGTTTTATTATCTAAATGTTCAGACTCAAGTACTTGTAGTTGTAATGGTACAGAAAATCTATCTTCCAGCTTTCTCGTTCTTAAACGTACAAAACATTCTCCTCCCTCTATCATACTTCTGCACACTAGAGCTTGTAATCCATAAAAATCACTTACTCCGTTACTGTCTGCTTCATCTGTCCATTTTAGCCATAATTCTTGCACCTTCTTTCGAAATTCTGCATTCTTTGCTTTTGATTGCGGCTTTATTCCTGTTCCAATAGAGTTACTTACTATTGTATCAATAATATTTGCTGCATATGGATTTTTTCTCACCATATCACGTGATCTACTACGTAAAGTTTCAAGGCTTTGAGACAGCAAATTGTTTATACTTCCTAACTCTGGTTGAAAGTGAAAAAATCTTCTTCCTGATCCTGCTGCATCCCACGCTGAGCTTTTGATTTTTGGCTTACTAAATAGTTGTTTGAATGATTTGAGTAGCATTACTTCTCTTTATCTGAAACTTTAGATAACTCAGCTTCTAATTCCTCTATCGTTGGTAAAGCTGTCTTTATATTCTCTGGTAGACTTTCAGTTATTCGATATTCTGCTAGTCCTATTGGTTTTGTCATATCTTTTAGAGTGTATTTTGCTAGTACATCATTTTTAGATTTACATAAAATCAACCCTACAGATGGTTGATCTTACCCCGCCAACAATGTTGCAAAAAACGTAAAATTAGAGAAAAGCATTTCTCGAAAACTTCTATGTCCAAAAACAAGAGTGCCATTTATTTATAGTGCCAACAATCAATTAACCATCAGTTTCAATGAATGATATGAACATATTATTTCAAGGAAAGTTCATGGGAAATAAGAGATTAGCTATACGGATTAGCTGTAGCTATGAAACTAACCGGTTGGCAGAAAAGTATTTGTTAGATGCTTATGAAAAAGCCGTGTCAAAGCAAGTAAGCCAAAAAAATTTAAAACATAAAAATGGGATTCAAGGAGGATCAAATGGTAACAGTGAGTTTATATGCAAGAGTTTCTTCGGGGAAACAAGCACAAGAAAATACAATAGCAAGTCAAGTTGCAGCTTTAGAGAAGCAAATTAGTACGGATGGATACAAATTATTAAGTGAGTATAAATTTATTGATAATGGCTACAGTGGATCTAATCTAGTCCGTCCTGATCTAGAAAAGTTACGTGATAAAGTAACAGAAGGTAAAATTGATAGAATTTACATTCATTCACCTGATCGCTTATCTAGAAAATATGCATATCAAATGGTATTACTTGAAGAATTTGAGAAAGCAGGAGCAGAAACGGTTTTCTTAAATTATGAGATTAACGATAATCCAGAATCTCAATTGCTGTTACAAATGCAAGGTATGATAGCAGAATATGAACGAGCGAAAATTATGGAACGAAGTCGTCGCGGAAAGATTTATGCAGCTAATAAAGGTTGTGTAAGCGTAATGGGAGGAGCTCCTTATGGTTATCGTTATATAGATAAATATATGGGAGGAGGACAAGCTTTATTTGAAATAAACGAAGAAGAAGCTAATGTTGTTAGGAAAGTATTTTTGTGGATAGGAAGAGAAAGGACAAGTATTGGGGAAGTGTGTCGTCGGCTAAACACTATGTCTATTATAACACGAACAGGAAAAAAGTGCTGGGATAGAAGTGTGATTTGGGGTATGTTAAAAAATCCTGCTTACAAAGGACAAGCGGCTTTTGGTAAAACAAAAGTAGGTATAAAGTTACAACATATCAGACCACAGAAACATTCTTGTGAACAACCGAAAGATAATTACTCTACCTATTCTGTTAAAAAAGCAAATTGGATTTATGTTAAAGTGCCAAATATAGTGGACGAAGATGTATTTGATATAGTTCAAGAACAATTAGCTGAGAATAGAAAAATAGCAAGGACAAGAGAAAGAGGAGCAAAACATTTACTACAAGGTTTAATCGTATGTAAGCGTTGTCGTTATGCATATTACGGAAGTCCTGTAAGAAATAAGCGAGGAGAAAAAATTGATCATTATGCTTATTATCGTTGTATTGGTAGAGATTCTTACCGTTTTGGTGGTAATAAAATTTGTGATAATAAACACATTCGTACAGATGCATTAGAAACAGCCGTGTGGGAAGAGGTTAAGCATTTATTGAAAAATCCAAATAGGGTTTTAGAAGAATATAGGCGTAGACTTTCAGAGCTTAAAAAATCATCATGGGATCAAAAAAGCGATTTACTAGAGAAAAAAGAAAATAAATTAAAACGTGGTATTGCTAGACTTATTGATAGTTATGCTCAAGAATATATTAATCAAGAAGAATTTGAGCCACGAATTAAAGCAATGAAACAAAGTTTAAAAACAATTGAAGAGGAGAAGAAAAGGATATTCGATCAAAAGAAATTAAAACAGGAATTAACTTTGGTTGTAACCAATTTAGAAGACTTTTCTTCCAATATTACATCAAACCTTGATAACGCAGACTGGCTAACTAAACGTGATATTATTAGAACGTTAGTCAAGAGAATTGAAATTAACCTTGAGGACGTAAATGTGGTATTTCGTGTAAAAGAGCTACCAAACTCTCCTGGAAACAATCGAGAAGAAAAGAAAAATTTGCAACATTGTTGGCGGGGTAAGTGAACCTCCCTGCGGAACTCCTTTATCCCTCACCACCCTACTACCGTCTGCTTGCTGAATTGGAGCTTTCATCCATCTTTCAGCATACAGTATGATCCATTTGCAGTCTGTGTACTTTTTGATAGCTTGCAATGCCAACTCGTGGTCCAGATTGTCGAAAAATCCTGATATATCAAGATCTATCGCCCAATTGTACCTCCAGCATCTTTTACGCGCTGTATCTACCGCATCCAATGCAGATTTATTTGATCTATAACCATATGAATCCTCATAGAATTTTGTTTCTACTAGCGGCTCCAGATACATAGCAGCAGCCGTTTGCCCTATCCTATCAAATACTGAAGGAACACCTAAAATTCTTTTTCCTCCTCCAGTACCTTTCGGTATTGCTACAGCTTTTACAGGCTCTGGAAAATAACTTCCAGATGACATCCGATTCCATAGTTTGTAGAGATTATCTTTTAGATTTTCCTCAAACTTTGCTATCGAAACCTCATCCACACCAGCAGCTCCTTTATTTTTCAATACTTGTTTATAAGCTCTCCAAATAAGCTGCTTCGGTATGTTAAAAGACTTTGTTTTACTCATTAATTCCTCCCCTTTCGGTTGATAAATAATTAAAACTAAATAACCCAGCCCCTTCGCTCCATTTCCATTACAGAAACTTCTTCACTACTACGAGCTGATCCGCCCCTGTTCTTCGCATCGTACTCTCATCCTTAGAGTTTAGCTCCTTGGACTTCTCCCTTATCATCGAAACGACAGGTTCCCGCAGTTCCACACAATAGCCTAAAATAGATTCACGCCACCTCTATGCCGGACGCCACCTATCCAGTAAACAAGTTCCTGATAGGTTTATCCCAAGAGATTGAGGAGCCCATGGTTTTGACGTCGTCTTTGGAATTTCGACACTTCATCAGTGGTTCATTTTCATTCGCCTCTCTATTTTACACATGATGCATAATTGTACCTTTTCCATAACGCTCACTACCACGGCTCTTTACCACAGCAGCTTATGGCTGTTTGAAGCCTGTTCTTGCAAACCGACTTCGAGGGGCCCACCCTCATCTATTGTGCAGCTTTGCACTTAGTTTGCTCATTTTTTTAAGCATTCTTTGTGTCCCTACGCCACACCCAAAACTTACCATAAAAACAGAAGAATACAGAGCTGGTGGTATGGATATTCCAATAAATATTGATATGGGCATGGAAAAGCTTGAAGCAGATTTCACTTTTTCTGAATATGACTCTGAGCTCTTTAGACTTTTCGGATTGATAAACAATAATGCTGTTTCTCTTACTTTAAGAGGAGGTTTGCAGGGAAGTAGTGATGCCGAATCAGTAGTAATTAACTTAAGAGGGCTCTTTAAGGAACTTGATTTTGGTAACTGGAAGGCTGCTGAAAAAGCAACACTAAAATGTATAATTGCTGCCAACTATTATAAGCTTACCATTGATGGCAGAGAATTGATTGAAATTGATGCAGAAAACATGATTCGCAAAATCGATGGTGTTGATCAAATGACTTCTATGCGCATAGCTCTAGGAATTTAAATAAAGAGGTAAAATAATGCAAAAAATTAAATTAACTGAACCAATAAAAATCGATGGAATTTTAGTTTCAGAGCTAACTCTACGCCGTCCAAAAGTTCGAGATCGTTTAGCTGTTGAACGTATGAGTAATAACGATGCAGAGAAAGAAGTAGCACTAATTGCAAATCTTGCAAGTATTTCAAGAGAAGCAGTAGAAGAACTTGATCTTGCAGACTACAGTAAGATTCAAGGAGCATTACAAGGTTTTTTGTCTCAGCAGAAGATTTGAGGCTGAGCGTATTATCGCTTAGCTCAGTGGTTGGTGGTGGAATCAATCAGTGGCTTGATATGGATATTGAAGAGTTTATTACGTGGTTTGAAAGTAGCAAAAAGTTATACAAATGAAAGCAATTTCTATAGTAATTGGAGCAAGACTGCAAAGCAGTTTTAATAGTACGATGGCAGGTAGTACGAAGCAGCTTTCTCGTATTGGTAGTACGATAAAACAACTTGAATCATCAAGTAAATCAGTGTCTAAGTTTAAAGAGCTCAGCCACGATGCTCTGCTTGCTCGGCGTTCTTGGAATGAACTCGAAATAAAAACAAAATCTCTTGCTCAGCAGATAAAAAACGCAGAAGAACCGAGTAAGAGTCTGCAAAATGAGTTTACAAGGTCTAAAACTGCAGCACTGAAAGCTAAAACAGCTTATTTACAAAAAAGAAGTGCTCTTCGCCTACTACGCACGGAGTTCAGTAAAAGTGGTAGAGACATAAAATCTCTTATTGGAGATCAAGCTAAACTTGGCTCTTCTATTGAAAAGCTTAAAAATAACTATATGGCTTTAAATTCCGTAATGCAAAAACGTAAAGGAGTTCTAGCGCAAAGAGTAAATTTCAAAGCTCAAATGATAGATGCTGTAACACTTGGACTCACCCTTGCAGCACCACTTAAGGCTGCAATTAGTTTTGAGAGTGCTATGGCTGATGTAAAAAAAAGTTGTAAAATTTGAAGATAAAGATGTAAATGGCTTAACAAAGCTTGGGGAAACATTAAAGGCAATGTCACGAACAATTCCGCTATCTGCAGCAGAACTTGCGCAAATTACTGCAAGTGGTGGTCAACTTGGTATTGCAGCTAAAGATCTTGCAATTTTTACAGATACTGTGGCCAAAATGGCAACTGCATTTGATATGTCAGCAGAAGAAGCAGGAGAAGCTATTGCTAAGCTTTCTAATATTTACCAAATTGAAATTGGTGAAATGGCAAATATTGGTGATGCGATAAACCATATCTCTGATAATACTGCAGCAAAAGCTAAAGAAATTGTTCCAACGCTAAACAGAATTGGTGGTACAGCAAGGCAATTTGGCTTAACTGCAGTGGAGGCAGGAGCTTTAGCAAGCAGCTTTATTAGTCTTGGTAAAGCTCCTGAAAAGGCAGGTACGGCGATTAATGCAATGCTTAGCAAACTACAAACAGCGAGTAAACAAGGTGGCAATTTTCAAAAAGCGTTTCAAGTGCTAAAAATAAATGCTCAGGAGTTTGAGAAAGCAATCGGTAAGAATGCACAAGGTACATTACTTAAGTTTTTAGAAACAGTTGCAAAATTAGATAAGCAAGAACGTTCTAGCGTTCTCTTTGACCTCTTTGGTCTTGAATATCAGGATGATATAGCGCTACTTACTGGTAGTCTAGATGAATATAGAAAATCTTTGCGATTAATAAACGAAGAATATCATGGCTCAATGCAAAGAGAGTTTAAAAATAGAGCAAATACTAAAGCAAATAATCTTCAGCTACTTAAGAATTCAATAGCAGAAGTAGGAATGAATCTTGGTTATGTATTATTACCACCTTTAAATTTTACTGTTAATCTTCTGAGGTCAGCAACTACACAAGTAGCACTTTATGCCAAGGAGTATAGAGTACTGACTACAGTAATCATGAGTACTACTACAGCGTTGATTAGCATTAAAATAGCAGCTATATCTCTTGGCTATGCTTGGACTTTTGTAAAAGGTTCTTTATTCGCTCTTTTATCTACTTGGAGAATGTTTGGATCTGTTATTACTTTGGTAAAAATAGGTCTTTCTGCAGTTTTTCCAGCAATAATTGCTGGATTTAAAGCATTGACAATTGCCTTAATGAGTAACCCTATGGGACTGGTTATTGGTGGTTTTGCTGTTGCTGCAACTCTGATGATTATCAAGTGGCAAGCAGTAAAAGACTTCTTTATTACCATTTTGGAATCAGTGAAAGTTGTATGGAAGTCTTTTTCTGATTGGATAGGAAAATTTTGGAATAATATTACTCAGCCTTTTAAAACAATCAATAATCTGTGGAGCAAAAAAAATGAGGCTAGACTAGAAGTTAGATCTGTAAATAACGTTATCAGTGATTCCCTTAAGCACCCTATTACAGCACAAAATAAGACTATAGAGAACAAAATGCAATTTAGTATCAATATTCATTCAAGCCCTGGGCAAAATGCACGCAGCATTGCTGATGAAGTAATGGAACGAATTAGAGAACAATTTAGTGGCGCACTTTACGATATAAATTAAATTATGTTATCTCTTGGTCCATATAGATTTGCATTAACTGAGCAAGGTTTTACACGTAGAAGTGAATATCGCTGGCCTGCACTTGAGCTTATTGGGGAAAAGCCATTGCTTCAAAGTATTGGTCCTGGAGATGACATTGTTGAGCTTGCAGGAGTAATCTATTCAGGAGGGCTGAAGCAAATAAATAATATGCGAAATTCATCGAAACCTCTTTTACTTATTGATGGCCAGGGTAACATTTTAGGCCATTTTGTTATCGTAAAAATAGAAGAAACACAGAAATATTTTTTTCCAAATGGAGAACCAAGGAAGATTGAGTTTCATTTAAGCCTGAAACACTACGATAACGTGTTGTTAGATGGATCACTAAATAATCCCGTTGACGATATACAATTTGATGATGATGTACTACAAAACTAAAGAAAATGACATGTTAGATTTTATTTGCTGGAGACACTATGGATTCAGCTCTGGCACAGTTGAGGTTGTATTGGAAGCTAATCCTGGTCTTGCAGAGTACGAGCTTCTTCCTGCAGGGTTAACCGTTAAACTGCCTGTAATTCAAAAAGCAATACAAAAGCAAGTAGTAAAACTATGGGATTGAAGTGACACCAGATTTTAGTATTTCAGTAGAAGGAATTTCCATCACTGAGTTGATAAAGAGTCGGTTAGTATCAATTCATATTACTGATGAAGCTGGAGTAATAAGCGATACTGCTATAATTCACCTTGATGACCGTGATTCGTTATTTGAGATTCCTAGAACTGGAGCAAAGCTGAATATTTTACTTGGATATAAAGAAACTGGTATTGTGCCAATGGGAGATTACATAGTGAATGAAATTACGCTACAAGGTCCACCACAGGTGCTAAAGATTAAGAGTTATGCAGCAGATTTAAAACAGTCTTTAAAGGAACAAGTGTTTAATGAGTGGCATCAAATTACTTTAAATGATTTAGTGGAAAAAATTGCAAACAAACAGGGCTATCAAGCTAAAGTTGCTGCAGAGTTTGCAAATATCATGATATCGCATATTGATCAGACTGCAGAGAGCGATATGCATTTTTTAACCAGGCTTGCTCAAATTTATGGAGCAATAGCAAAACCTGCAGGAGGATATTTACTTTTTGTTTCAAAAGGGAAAGCAAAATCAGTTACCGGAAAAACTTTAAGCACTATTACTTTAACACCTAGAGATATTACAAGTTGGCAAGTAAGATTTAATGAGCGTAATCAATATGGCTCGGTTATTGCCTATTGGTATGATTATGAAAAAGCAGAGACTATAACAGAAAAAATAGGTGATCAAGAACCAAGCTATATTCTGCGAGATGTTTATGCAAGCAGTGATTTGGCGCAAAGTGCAGCATCTGCAAAATTAAATCAGCTGATGAGCAGTACAGCAACACTCAACATTACAATGGCAGGAAATCCTGAATTATTTACCGAAGCAAAGATCAACCTTTTGGGATTTCGCAAAGGAGTTTATGGTGGTTGGATAATAAATAAAGCTGAGCATGTAATTGATAACCTGGGCTATCGTAGTATGATAACAGCTGTTACGGAGGCACGGGAAAGTAAATTGATAATTTCCTCATAGATATCTTTTTTTTCTTTATTATTATTTAATTCCTCTACAGCAAGATCTAAAGGAGTTTTTTTATCTTTGTTTTTAGCAAGAGGATTTGCTCCGTTTTCCAGTAGAAATTTAGTGATTTCTAGATGTCCTTTTCGTGCAGCATAATGCAAAGCTGTCCAGCCAAAAGCATCAGTAGTATTTATATCAATGCCTTCTTCAACCAGAAATTTTATAACTTCTAAACAGCCTCCACTTGTAGCATAGTGTAATGATGTTGCACCAAAATAGTAGGTGTCATTGATATTTACTGCATTTTTTATTAAGGATTTTATGTTATCCAAATTGCAGCTTTCAGCTGCAATACGTAATGCTATTCTATCTTCACTAGTTGTTTTACTTTCTATTGGTATAATTTTTGATGGTTTACAATGCTGAAACAAAAAGATAACACATATTATTGGTATTATCGAATTTACTAATAGTTTTCGAAAAATGCTGAATTTCATATCTATGATATTATTTACATTACTTGCTTAATGCAATGAGTTAGCTTTAAGAAAAATTCTTAAGATTTTTTGGGACGTATTTTTGACAAATCTTGTATATATTAGTATACAGCTTTTTGTACAAAAACATGAAAAACCAAAGTACAGGAAAGATTCCTGTAGCAGTAATTGCTACTATGGTGATACAAACAATAGCATTGATCTGGTGGCTAGCTAAGCTCGACTTAAGAGTTCATATGCATGATAAATTTATAGAGCAAAATCAAAGGACTACAGAAATCATCTATCGTCTTGAAGAAAGGGTCAAAAACCTTGCTGAAGAAGTTAACGAGCTTGAGCAGAGACAAAAATAACTATAACAAATGACAAAGTACATTTTATCTGTAGATGGAGGAGGAATTAGAGGAATAATTCCTGCCATTATTCTAGCAGAAATTGAATCTAGGACAAAAAAGCCAATTTCCCAGATCTTTGACTTAATGGCAGGAACCTCAACCGGTGGAATTATTGTTGCTGGACTTTGTAAAAGCAATAAACTTCAATACTCTGCCAATGATTTGGTTGAACTTTACCAAGAGTATGGAGCATATATCTTTCAAGCATCACTTTGGAGAAAATCAATCGCTTCTTGGCTGAGTGGTTCTCAGTACTCATATAAAAATATGGAATTTATTCTCAACAAATACTTCGGCGAAAGCACTATGGCCGATATCGCGAGTAATCTACTGCTCACCAGTTATGACATTCACAACAATTGTGAATTTTTCTTCAAAAGTTGGAAAGAAGAAAACATTAAGTTGAAAGATGCACTCAGAGCTACAAC
The DNA here is from genome assembly GCF_947251825.1 of Wolbachia endosymbiont (group B) of Camptogramma bilineatum. NCBI lineage: Bacteria > Pseudomonadati > Pseudomonadota > Alphaproteobacteria > Rickettsiales > Anaplasmataceae > Wolbachia > Wolbachia endosymbiont (group B) of Camptogramma bilineatum. Next base: position 675,868 of record NZ_OX366391.1, on the reverse strand, counting down.
AGCTGCCCCAACGTATTTCACACCAAAACGTCTGAAAATTAGCCAAACAGAGAGAGTGTTGATAGATGGCGGAGTGTTTGCCAATAATCCAGCTGCTTGTGCATATGCAAGTGCTAAGAGGTTATTTCTAAATGATGATATTGTACTGGTATCGATAGGTACTGGCAGAACAGATAGAAGCATAGAGTATGTTAATTCAAGAAGATTTGGAAAAATAGGTTGGGTCAAGCCACTACTGAATGTGATGTTTGCTTCTGGATTGGATTGTGTTGATTATCAACTAGAGCAAGTAATAGATGATAAATATATGCGAATACAATCACAATTGCAAGTTGCATCAGCTGAGATGGATGATATAACACCTCAAAATATTAAATGTTTGCAGCAAGAAGCAAAGGCAATGATAGAAAATCATCAAAGAGTAATTGATGTGCTATCAAAATGATATAAGTTTATGAAAAAACTTTTTTTTTCTGATGAGAGAGTTATAAAATTCAAAGCTTTTTTGATAAAAATAAACTTTTAAAAAATAATTTGGACGTTTTTTTTACCAATCTTGTATATATATAACATAAACTTGAAGCGCAGGAACTACAAAAGAAAATTCAGCTTTAAGAGAAAAAAGATAGTAAAAAAAATCTTCTAATCAAAAAAGGGATGTAATATGTTAAAAGGCATGAAATCTTTATTATACAAAAGTAAAATGTCGAAATGTTTTTTCACAATGTTACTTGCATGCTTTATTATGCCAATATGTAACGCTCAGCCACCTCAAAAAAATAACGTACATGAGTTCACATCAGCCACATGGAATACCAACGGCCCGCGCTGGAATGTTGTGCAAGCGTTGATGAATTATGGATTAGACATTTTAGCCATTCAAGAAGCTGGAAATATTGGAGATATTTCTAGTCAATTGTCTAGTCCGGCCGGCAATCGATTACAGATTTGCTTTGGAGGGTTTGACCTTGAGCCTAACTCAGACGTAGGCGTTCAGGAATATATTTGGAATACTGGATCAGGAACTTTTTATATGTATTATTACAACAATCGTTTAGATACCCCGTCAGCTCCGGGAACGAGTCAAGGGACTACTAAGCAAAATATGGCAATAATTTCCAGGCAAAGGGCAGGTGAAATTGTACTCATTCCATCTGGAGTTAGACATACACCAATAGATGCTGCGTCAGAGAACTATCAATCCCGCACTTTTATAAATCGACCAGTTTTAGGAATACGTATTGCCAATAGTGTTTTCTTTAATATTCATCCAGAACCAAATAGAACGCGTAATGAAGCTCCTGAACTGATAAACGTTATACAAAATTATATGGAGACATATTATCCTGATCAAACCTGGATGGTGATGGGAGACTTCAACAGAACTCCAGCACAACTTAGGTCAGATCTCCCTAGTGCTAATAATGGTAGGTTTATCGATATAATGAATTCAAGGCAGAACACACGATCATCAGGTGAGTTAGACTATAGCATTGTGGGTGGTCCAGCAATCCATCGAACTGCTATCATTGCAATAGTAGTACAATTACTACAGATGCAGGTGCCAAACCCCTCAGATCATAAACCTGTTAGATTTAATTAATCTCTAAATATAATACAATGGTTGAGATTGTTCATCAACTTAGTGAGTCATCGATTTATTTATATAAAATTTATAGGATTTAAGCCATCATGAAAAAATATTTGAAGTATATAAAAACATTACAACTGGCAAAGGGTATTTTGGCAGGTTCGATTTTTCTTTCATCGTACTGTTTTGCTGATGAAAATTATTTGTTAAGTGGTAAAGTCACATTAATGTCAGATAATTTTAATTATTGTGGTTTTATTTTAGATAACTATCAACAGCCTGGTATAAAAATATACAATAGAATTTTCTGTGATTTTATAAGAAAAGCTAGGGATTTTGACAAAAAGTTACTGTTGAAATGATCGGTGATCCTAGCACTATAGATAGCATAACTAAACTCAAAGGTGTGCGTTTTTTAGACAGAAATTCCAGTTGGTTTACAAATAAAGATGGTATTGAAGAATCATATTCTTTAAAAGGCAATATAGAAGATATCTATTATAATGCTGTTAATAGTCGTTGCTATATTGCAATTAATGATCCTCGCCCATCAAAAACGAAATATAATAATAAATTTCATGAAACTAATAGTAAAAGTATATGTGAATTGGCAGAGGACGCCTTTTATCTAGGGTTAAAAGTTGAAATTCAAGCATCTTTAGACCCACATCCGGACTATGCTAATGACATTAGGATTCTTAAATTAGTAAATTCGTGTTCAAATTCAAAAAGTCACTAAATTTAATCTTCTGATGGAGGCGGAATCAGAGGAATCACTCCACTGCCATTAAGTTAAGGGAAAGAGAAGTTAAGATTGGACAAAAAATTTGAAGTGATTGATAATTATGGTAAATACTAGGGTGAATTTTTAAGAAAAGGGAGTCTAAAAAGTGCAAGTTATTTAAAAAAGTAATAATTGCAGGTTATTTTGCAAAGAATGTACTAATGCAATGATACTGAAAAGATATCTTGAATTTAAAACACATGTTTTCTAGCTCTTTTCTGTTAGTTGAGTGAACGAATATCAGATATCTTATGACGATCAACTCTTCTCCCTTTTCTTACCACTAAAGTGTTCATCAAAAATAACTGTGATAGTCGATCCATAATGCAGTCTATGTCTGACTCTGTAGAAAAAATATCAAAGGCTAAGTTTTTAATCGCATTAAATGAGACAGATTTATTGATGCTTTTTTTTAGTTTACTATTCTGTGCGCTCAATGTCTCTTCATCATCTTCTATCATGATACTTTCTAGATTACTGATGAAGATAGTTGACCAAAAATCCTGCTTGATAGTTTCAATACTTTTTCCTGTGAAATTCTCTAAATTTAATCTTCCCTTCAGCCTAGAAAAAAATGTTTCTACTCCCCAGTGCAAGTAATATAATCTCTCAAACTCTTCGACTGTAAAACTTTGCTCATCTAACAGAGATGTTACTAACACTTCAACTTCTCCAGAAGAAAGTATTATTTTGACTAACCTGAATTTCATCTCATCAGGTAATCCTAGCTTTCGTAGCTGTCTTGCTACTTTAATGACACTACCACCGTACTAGATGGGCTTTCCGGCTTAAACATAGCGTTTATTTCATTGAAAGACGAACTTGGACAGCGAATTATATAATTGATTTTCCTTCCTGTAAGCTCAGCAAGAAATCGATAAGATACGTATCCTCTATCACAGATTAACAAATCGTCTGATTTTATGGATTCAAGCATACCGATCGCTAAATCAACCTCATAGCTGTCACCTCTACTTAGCACAGATTTTATTGCAATATTATTTAGCACATCGTAGCAAACTTCAAAGGTTGCACTTGTATAGTCTTCAAATCTCTGGATTCCATTCCATACTGCTCTTGAGCCAAACTCGCCTATTATTTTGTCGCTCTTTGGCAGAATCAGTATTGAAGCATCAAATGCAAGTACTCTGAAGCCATGGTGGGTTTTAAATTCCTGATCTTGGTAGTATAGGGAAACTATATCATCATTTAACTCTGAAAACGCAGTATGCTTTAGCTTCTTTCTTGCTTGAGTAAATGCACTTGCCGTAATTGTGTAATCTTTTCTTGTATGCAGAACAAACTCATTAAGCATTACTTGTAATGACTTTACACTCTTTCTAAAAATCAGGAGAAATACATTAATGAAGGGCAGCTTTCTTTTTCGTGAGAAGTCTTTTGAGGATGCTCTGTGTGCGTTTATAAAGTTTAAACTCATCAATTTATTTTTTATAAACATGATTATTCTTTTTTTTACTCATGTCATTACTTCTTTTAATTTTTGGATCTTACCTGATTTTACAATACAGTCCATCACTTTCCCTTAACTTAATGGCAGTGGGAATCACTCCTGCCATTATTCTAGCAGAAATTAGATGTAGAACAAAAAAGCCAGTTAAGATTTAATTTGGTGGGAAAGTCAATCATAAGTGTTGGAAGTGGTGGTAAAAGGATATAAAGAGCTATTATTACAGAAAAATGAGGGTAGTCATCGATCAAATAGAAGGAATACTAAGATTAATTAAAGATGATGATCTGGAAAGGCATGATGGGTCAAGCTACTACTGAATGTGATGTTTGCCTCTGGATTGTGTTGATTATCAAAAAGCTATGAAGTTTTTATTTAATTAACTTTCTAGAGCAAGTAATAGATGATAAATATATGCGAATACAATCACAATTGAAAGTTGCATCAGTTGAGATGGATGATATAACACCTCAAAATATTAAATGTTTGTAGCAAGAAGCAAAGGCAATGATAGAAAGTTATCAAAGAGTAATTGATGTGCTATCAACATGATATAAGTTTATGAAAAAACTTTTTTTTTCTGATGAGAGAGTTATAAAATTCAAAGCTTTTTTGATAAAAATAAACTTTTAAAAAATAATTTGGACGTTTTTTCTACCAATCTTGTATATATATAACATAAACTTGAAAAAGTTTTTTAAATGTGATCTGCATTTGACAGCTTGTGTCGAGGCAAGGGACTTTTTAAAATAATGTAATATATCTCCAGAAAGAGGATGGATGGTACAAGACTATCTATCAACCAATAAATTAATCGAGGAATAAAAATGACTAAAATAACCCAGTTTGACAATCCGAATGACATCGAAAACATGGATAATCTGAAAATAAAAGTGTCAACCGGAAATCTATCACCTAAGATATACGCTAACGGCAGGAATCAGCTCGAAGTAGAAATTACCGCAAAGGCAACGAAGAAAGTTGGTGATGAAGATAAACCTCTTCACTTTTCGAAAGATACGTGGATTGGTATATTAAACTTACGCTATGCTCAATCTGACTCAAAGCTTAACCGTAAAGGCAACAGCGGCTGGTGTTTTACTGGTGACAAAAATGATTATTGCGGAGAAGTTGGGGTAAATTCAGCTTCAAAGACTTCATGTTTTAGTGTAAATGATGAAGGTACTGTTATTATCTGTATGTATGTATATGCTAACCTGACAAAGGGAGAAACTGAGCGTATCGCAGTCAGTGTGGATACCAATAACGGTAAACATTTTACCACAGCAGATAATTCGACTAGCATTGACACCATGTCTGTTACTGTTAATGCGTTACCAAAAATTGATTATAGCCTACGACAAAATATAAAATTAGATGGCATGCCTAAAAGTATAGATGATTTCAGTAAAATTGTTTCTAATATGGCAGTAAGGCGAAGTCTTAATGACCCAGAAGAATCTGTGTGGTATGTAGGAGTTAGTTCAAAGAAAAGGTTTACTATTAAACCTGCGCTTGTAGAATATGGATATGCATTTAAATTAATTAGTCCAATTAGGAATAATGCAAACCTGTCTTCATGTAACTTTCCGGATAACATAAAACCTGACATGATTCGGGGAACAGGGGGTGCTAATTTCGATGCTCAGTTTATATTTGTTAATCAAAAAACTTATGGATTAAGTTCTAATAGTAAAATCAATGTTCATGATAATAGTAGTGCGAGAGGTTATTTATACCATTACGAGATTGGCGTAAACGATACAAGACATTATTGGGAGAAAAACTTAGATGATGGTTCTATCACCGTAGATATCTGTAATCACCGCATCCCATGGCCTGATATAATCAAATATGAATGGGAAGATCAAGGTAAATTGATTAAGTTAAATGTAATAGATAATTATGGAAATGGCGGAGTTGTTACAATCGAAGCACCTAATAATGAGCATTTATGGCCAATATTATATGTAAATGGAGAATGATAAAGTATTATGTATACACCATCGTATTATACTAGTGCTGGTAATTTCATCAGCGCTGTTCAAGGTAGCGTCGATCCACGCACCGGACTTTTTAATGTTCACCTGCCGCTAGCAAACGCTCAAGCCAATGCACTAATGGGACCAATGCTGTCACTTACCCTACTGTATTCACCTTTATCCACAGTCGATAATGGTTTCGGGAAAGGATTTCGCTTGAACTTCTCCCGGTATGATAAAAACACCAGACAGTTGTTGCTTTCCAATGGTGAAGAATACCGAATGGGTAACAATGATCAGGTGCAACAACAAAAACTCAAAAGCTTTATCTTTAAAAAACTAGATAACAACACCTGTCAGATTGTCTATAAATCTGGCCTCATAGAACATCTATCCCTACGTAGCGGTGAAATTTATGTTCCCTCACAGATTTCATCCGCTGATGGACGAACACTGAACTTAACCTGGGATTCCTCCTTCTCTCCGGCTAGGCTAACCCAGATAACCGATGATGAAGGAACACTTTTGTGCTCTGTAACCTATCCTGATATTACTTCGGCTGATACCATATTCACACTTTTACCGGGGAAGGCAAATCTTAGTTATAAAATTATCTTTAAGTTCCATAATGGAATGCTAGAAAAAGTTACCAGTGAGGCAGTTAACCCCGGTCTGGTCTGGTCCTTTGGATACGAGTATATTGGTCCACAAAAAAAATTATTTGGCGATTACAGATGTTCGTTCACCCACTGGGCTGATAGAAAAAGTTAGCTACTATACTCAAGCTGAAGACAGAATGGCTTTTCCTGATACTGCCAATCTAACTCCACTACCATGTGTACATCAGCACACGCTTATTCCTGGTGGGGGGAATCCTCCAAGTGTTACTATATGGTCTTACACGCAAGAAAATTATCTGGGGAAAGATGCTCCTTTCAATCAGTGCAACCGGACCAGGACCAGATGTTGAATATACTGCTTGCCAATTATCAATATGGTTCAACTGCGGAACATCAAAATGCAGATGGGTTAAGTAAGGTAACCAGGCGTTATAACTCCTATCACCTACTGATATCTGAAACAATTGTTAGGAAAGGAAAAAAATACGTCAGTGAAACCGAGTATTACGCAAAAGCGGGTGTCAATTTTAATAACCAACACACCCAGTATGCATTACCAAAAAAGCGGACAGAGTCTTGGTCTGAGCTCAGCGAGCAATGTGTAACCTCCTCCCGTACCATGGTGACGCATTATCAATTTGATGAATTCGGAAATCCTGTTTACCAGGAAACGTCGGACGGGACGATTAGTGAATATACCTATTATCCTGCAACAGGAGAAGGAAGTAACTGTCCGGCAGACCCGTATGGGTTTACCCGGTATTTAAAAATACAAACTGTTACACCACCGAAAAAAAAAGTGGTAATGAACCAGCAAGCATGACTCGTTACAGTTGGCAGAAGTTGGAGTCATTAACGAGTAACAGATACGCAGTAGTGCAGAAGACTATGGAGCAGACTATAGGTAATAGAAGTAGCCTGACTAATAATACCTATTACTCTGAAAAAAGATTATCAGCACTATATGGTCGAATTAATTGCCAAGATGTTACTTTGACACCCGATATCAACCAAGCAAGAACGTTTACAAGCAAAGAGATATTTACGTATGTAATTAGTAAGGCATCCGATCAAATCCTAGAATGCCGTGAGTTCAATGGACACGATGGTTTAACCGCAAAAAAACGACAGTTCGGCATATGTGGCACGGCACAGTGATGTCTGAAATCACTCCACAAAATGTGGAGATTCGTTATTGCTATGACACTCTGGGTCGAATAACACGCCGTACCTTATGTCCAGATTCCGAGTATGAAAATACCAGCACATGGGAATATGGTATTAGTAAAGAAGAAGGTCCCTATTCAATAGAAACTGATGCATCAGGGAATAAAAATAAAACGCATTTTGACGGTGCTGGAGGTGCTATCAATCAGCAAAGATTTGATGTAGATACTGCTGCGTGGTATGGAGGCTTTTTCTGCAGCCATAATCCTCTAGGTGAAGTAATCTCCTGCACGGTAAGGGACTGGCTGCCAGGTGGTACCGATGTTTTCCCTTTGACATCAAACGTTACCTATGGTGGATGGGGAGAAAAGAAAGAAGTTGCATTTTCTGACGGTAGAAAAACACTGCAACAGACTGACCCCATTACTCTCACCCAGACGGTTTATAGCCAAGCCACAGGTATAACAAGCGGCAGCATAACCACGGTACTGGATGAAAAAAGTCAACTGCCGATTAGTAAAGTACTAAAAGAAGACCCAAACGGCAAACAAATATACAGCTCGAGCCACTATACCTGGAACGGGCTCGGCCAGCTATGTGAGGAAAAAGATGAACTGGGTCATATTACGAAAAGAACCTATGATGAATATGGTCGAGTGTTAACACAAATTCTGCCTGATGGTACTATCGTGAGCCGAACCTATGCACCTCACCTAACCGGTAATCAGGTCGTTTCCATAAGCGTCTCTGGGCGTGATACTAATGGTACTTTCCGGACCTGGAAGCTTGGCACTCAAACTTTTGACAGTCTGGGAAGGATAACAAAATGTGTTAGCGGTGGTCGCACCACTTTATACAGTTATCAGGGAGCATCGCCAGGGCCGTCAACTGTTACCCTACCATCTGGTAAAACTGTGAAATACAACTACATTCCAGCACTGGGCAATTTAGTTAGCAGCATTGTTACTGATGGTATCACCCAAACATTCAACTATAATAAGAAAACCGGGGAATTGCTGGAAGCTCAGGAAGCCAGCTCAAAGCTTGAGAATACCTGGTCAAAGGCCGGTAAGCTAAAGGAGGAGGCATTTTCGCATGATGGGCAGAACCGTAAAGCAAAGTATACTTATACACTAAATGGGGCTCCTATCTCCTATACCGATGTTACCGACAAAAAGACTCAGTACAGTATGGATGCTCATGGTCGAGTAACCAGTATTACCGATGATACATTGATAGTTAGCATATCTTATGACGATTTGGGGCGGTTAAAAAAGCAAACTGTTCGCGACATTGCCTCCACCTCATGGCTGACCACCGCCCTAAACTATGATAGCTTTGGTCGCGAAATTACGCGTACGTTGACTAACAACTCTAAAATGACACTGGTATTGTCACAGAAATGGAAAAAAATGGTCTCCTTGCCGAACGCACTACGCAGAAAAATAATGTTGAACTACGCAAAGAGCAATATGACTATGACGACCGTAATCGATTAATCAGTTATAGCGCATCAGGTAGTAGCCTTCCTGTTGATGCCTATGGTCATTTAATGACAGCGCAGAATTACACCTACGATGCACTGAATAACCTTACATCCGTGTTTACTTGGCTTTCTGACGGGCGCGCAAACAAAGCAAAGTATAGTTATGACAATAGTAGTGACCCGACGCAGTTGACAAAGATCACCAATTCACACCTAGAGTATCCAGTAGATATCATTCTAACCTATGACGCTGAAGGTAGGATGAACCGTGATGAAACTGGCAAAATACTGACCTATGACGTAATGGGACGTCTGACTAGCGTTAGCGGAAACAATGGCCGCTCAGGCACCTATGGTTATGATGCGTTGAACCGCTTGATTACCCGCAACACCGGCAACAATGATATTGTGGAATTATATTACCGTGGGGCTGAACTGGTCAATGAAGTTACCGCATCAGCAAACAAGGAAACCAGACTGATTAAAACAGGTCATACCTGCCTGGCTATAAGTAACGACAAGGGCCTGACTCTAACGAATGGAGACAATAATGACAGTCTATTGTGGTCCGAAAATGCTAGCACCTCAGACAAAGAAGGTCAGCTCCACGTCTGGTCACCTTACGGCAGTGGTACACCCGACAACAGACTACTAGGCTTTAACGGTGAACGTGTTGACCCGGTAAGCGGTACTTATCATCTGGGTAATGGTTACCGCGCTTACAGTCCAGTTTTGATGCGCTTTAACTGTCCAGATAGCTTGAGCCCATTTGGTGCTGGCGGTATTAACCCTTATGCCTACTGTGCTGGCGACCCAATAAACCACACAGACCCGTCAGGTCATCTTAGCTGGCAGGGTATTGTTGGAATAGTGGCTGGAGCGATAGGGCTTGCTTTTGCAGTGTATACAGCTGGATCATCAATAGCTGCGGCTGGCGGGGTAATGGCGGCCATCAGTTCAGCCTCGGCTCCATCATTTGCTATTGATGTTTTTGGTGTTGCATCGGACATCACGGCGATAGCCAGCGGTGCAACAGAGGAAGCTAGTCCTGAAGCTTCTTCGATACTAAGCTGGATATCACTAGCCATGGGACTGACTGGAATGGCTGTTGGTATTGGTATGGGATTGCGAGTTTATCGTGGAAAAACGGGGTATAGATATAGAGGAGACAGCTATCAGGGACATTCAATCTATGAAGAAGCCTGGTTTGAAGACGTCCATGATGCTGTGGTCCGAGAATTAAAAAACAAAAGAATATCACCGAAATGGCATATAATTGAGCACAATAATGCCCTGAAGTTTGGTGCAGACACTCAAATAACAAGTAGTGATATTACTATTCCAATCAAACATTTATCCAAGATTCAAGAGGATCAACGTTCAATTATTATTTTAAGCGGCGGTCATGGTAATGAGTTTGGTGCTAACTGGACCAGAGTAAGAGATAGCGGTCCTCCTGGACCTTTACCACATATTATTAGGTCTCCCTGGCAGCATGATCCTGATTTTTGGGTTGAAGATGTTGAAAGATTTGTAGGAGATAAAAAATTTTAATCACTACGGAGTAGGATTAGTATAGTTGATATTTCTGAAATGAGCGTTTATAAATTCAGAGACATTATTTGCAGCGATAGTCATGTTATTCTTGGATTTTGTTTTGGACGGAACGATAAAGCACTTCGATATTTCCTGGGTATAAATTCAGTTATTTCATATGTAAACCCTCCCAAGTTATAACTATAGTATTTCCTAAAGTAAATGATAAAGGTATAATAAAGTATTTGAGTTATAATGGCATATAGTGTGGATTTAAGGGAAAAGGCAGTATTGATGATAGAAAAAGGTAAGACAAAGGTTGAGGTAGCAGAGCTTATGGAGATAGGAATAGCAACTCTGTACCGTTGGTTAAAAAAGAAAGCTGCTGGTGAAAGCCTCAAGCCATCTAAAAACGGTAGCTTTATTCGAAAAATAGACCCCAAAATACTCGAAGAATATGTTACAAAGAATCCAGATCATACTCTGGCAGAGATGAAACAAAATCTTGGATTTGGAATAAACTCAATTTGGTATAGACTAAAACAGCTAAAAATTACTTTAAAAAAAAGTCACACTATATCAAGAGCGCAATCAAGAAGATAGGGAGCAATTTATTGATAAAATCTCAAAAATAGACCATTCCAGCATCTTATATATAGATGAAGCAGGAGTTGATAATAAGTTATACCGAGAATATGGACGCGCTCCAAGAGGAAAGAAAATTTATGCAGATATTCCAGGGAGAACTCGAGAGAGAATCAGTATAGTAGCCGGGTGGATTGGAAAGAGATTTATTGCACCAATGACTTTCAAAGGTGGGTGTGACAAAGAGGTATTCAATACATGGTTGGAGAAGATGTTATTACCTACATTGCCACTTGCACAACTATAGTTATGGATAATGCTACATTTCATAAGACCACTAAAACAAAATCATTAATAGAGTCTTTTGGCTGTCATTTGCTGTATCTTCCAACATATTCACCAGATTTGAATCCTATATTTTTAAGTGCTCGATGAATTGTTTGTCTACTAATATTGCCCCAGCATCTCTGACTGAGTTTTGCCACCTTGCTCATTTGCAAATTCGGCAAATGCATTCCAGTCGGTAATTTTATGCCACGCTTCCAGGCTTTTTTGACTGAAAATCTCCCGTTTTCTCACGTCTTTTCTTCCACTCATATAAAGTTGTTTTTCCGATCTTAAATCTCTTGGCAACAGTTTCTCCACTCTCCCCTTCATCCAACGCTTCCATTACCTTTTTCCTTAAGTCATAACTATATGCTACTGGCATCCTTACCTTCACTACTATAAATCTACATCTTACTCTTTTTGGACTATTATGGGAAGCGCTATAATAAAGCGAAACGAATTACACACCTTTGTCGTATTGCCGAAAAGATGGGTTGTTGAGAGATCTTTTGCTTGGTTGCAAAAATGTAGGCGATTGTGGAAAAATTGCGAGCGGAAACTCAACACTAGCCTACAAATGGTCTTTCTTGCTTTCGCTGCTTTGCTTCTGAAAAGATTATGAACAGGCTCTAAGAAACTTTACAATCTCAATATGACCTCCTTTAGAAGCATGATGTAAAGCTGTCCAATTATTTCTATCTTTGCTATCAATAGTAGCTTCTTTTTCTTCAATCAAGTATTGTACAACATTAAGGCTATTGCTTGCAGCAGCATCCACTTATTTTCCCCTTGTTCATTAACACTTAATCCTTGTTGATCGATAAAAAATTCTACAATATCCTTATGTGTAATAGTTTAGACTTGATCTGACAGTCATGAATTATCTGACAGAAGAATCGACGAAGTCAAAACCGATATCAGAATCTGTTTTAATGTTATCAATATTTTTTTGGTAAGCAATATGCATACTATCAAAAAAGGTCTGCATAGGAGTCTTACCATAGCAATACTTACCGGAATGAGGTCTAGTTCTGTTGTAAGAATGCAACCAATGATCGACATCTAACTGAAGCTCCTCCAAAGTACTATAAATCTTTTTCCTGAAGATAATATTGTAACATTCATCTTGCATAGTTCTATGAAACCTTTCACATATACCATTAGTCTGTGGAGAGTAAGCTTTGGTTCTAGAATGATCAATATTTTCTACTCCCAAATATAACTGGTAAGCATGATTTCCTGGCTTGCCACAATACTCTGTACCACGATCAGTTAAAATGCGTAGCAATGGAACTTTCTGTTCGTCAAAAAATGGTATAACTCTATCATTGAGAAGATCTGCAGCTGTGATAGCAGTTTTCTCCGTATAAAGTTTAGCAAAGGCCGCTCTAGAGTAGGTATCAATAAAAGTTTGTTGATAAATTCGTCCAATACCTTTGATATTACCTACATAATAGGTATCTTGACTACCTAAGTATCCAGGGTGTTGTGTCTCAATTTCGCCATTGGCCTCTTTTTGTTCCTTGTTTTTTTCTAAAGCAGCAACTTGCTCCTCTGTCAAAATTATACCGTCTTGGATCACCTTCGCTTCCAGTGCTTTCAATCTCTTTTTAAAATTTTCGAGGTCGTTTCTTTGCCATATTGACCTTATCCCGCTAGCAGATATTAGAATTCCTTTTTTCTTTAACTCATTAGCTGCTCTTTCTTGTCCATATGCTGGAAACTCTACTGCTATTTTAACTACTGCTTCTTCTGTATCCTTTGGTACTCTATTGGCAAGTAATGGTTTGCTTTTGTTTATCTCATATAATGCTTTTTCTCCTCCTGCTTCATACAGTTCTTTAAAACGGTAAAATGTATCTCTCGAATATCCCATCACTTTACATGCCTGTGATACATTCCCTAATTGTTTTGCAACCCAACTTTGGTTTTAGTATTTTTTCTTGTGTTATACTCATATCTGACACTCCTTTAAAATTTATTTATATTTTTATCTTACTTTATTAGTCTGTCATATCAAGTCTAAACTATTACACCTTATGCCCATTTTTTGCAGCAATGTGCAAAGGTTTTTCCCTACTATCTGCTCTTGCGTTTACATTTGTTTTTTTTTTCTACCAGAAATTCTGCTGCTTTTGTATAACCGTTGCAAGCAGCATAATGGAGTGGTGTCCAGTTATTCAGATCTGAATAGTTAACATCAATCTCATTTGCAAAAAGACCTTTAATCTTATTAATGTCATCACCAAAGTTATCTCCTCTTACAGCATTGAATAGCTCTCTACTCCGCAATAACTTTGCCACCTCCCTGTGACTATCTCCTTTTTCAACAGCAAGTTGCAACGGCGTTTCTCCACTTAAACCCGTAGCGCCAATATTTGCTCCTTTTTCTATAAGAAATTTTACTACCGGTAATTGATTTTTATAAACGGCATAGTGAAGCGGTGTCCAGTTATTTTTTCCTACTTCATCAATATTTGCTTGCTTACTCAGAAAAAGCTCTACCACGTCACCTTTGCCATAAGTAGCAGCAAGATGTAAAGGTGTATTTCCGTCAGAATCTTTAGCGTTAACAACATTTGGATCTTTATTGATAAGTTCTGTTGCTAGCGTTTTATACCCTAAGCTAGCAGCGTAATGTAACGGCTGCCATCCATTTTTCTCGTATGAATAATTAAGATTTTGAATATATTTTCTGACCTTTGATACATCATTTTTCCTTATAGCATCAATCAACGCCTTGCCCTGCAACATTGCTTTAACTTCTTGCCGATTACTTTCACCTTGGGAAAGCTGTTGAGCAAGGTCAAGTGGAGTTACACTATTAGAATTTTCAGCATAAATATCTGCTTCTTTTTTTATCAAAAACTTTACTAAATCGCTGCTACCTTTGTTAACAGCATGATGTAGCGGTGTCCAATTATCCTTTCCTTAATCATTAATATCTAGTCCCTTCTCATCAATGAAGAATTTTACAATTTTTGTATGTGCATGGCTGGACGCAATATGTAAGGGTTTATCTCCATCATTAGTTGTAGCATTAATGTTTGCTCCTCTTTCCACTAGTAGCTTTACCAGCTCTTGAGCTTCTGTTTTTTTATTAGCAATATAATGTAACGGGGTCCATCCGTTGTTATCTTCACGGTTAATTTCAGCTCCTTCCTCAAGGCATTTTTTGATCTTATTAATATTTCCTTCTTCTATTGAATTAAGCAATGCTCTACTCAATAATAACCGTGTTGTTGCCTGATGGTCTTTTTCTTTAGCTAATTGTAACGGTGTCTTGTTACCAGAATTTATAGCTTCAATATTTGCTTCCTTTTCAAGAAGAAGCTCTACAATATTTTTATGACCTTGATCAGCAGCAATATGTAAAGGCGTATTTCTCTCATAGTCTTTAGCATTAATAACACTTAAATCCTCTGCTATGAGCACTTCTGCTGAAGATTTATAACCTAAACTTGCAGCATAGTGTAATGGAGTCCACTTATTACTTTCATACAGATAACTAACTTTAGCTTTCCTCTCAATAAGATTTGAGACTTCTGTAATATCATTCTGCTTTACAGCATCAATTAATGCCTTACCTAGCAGTATTTCTTTCACTTTTTCATAGTCCTTGTCTTTAATGAGGTCAAATGGAGTTTTATTGCCATAATTTTTAGCATTGATATTTGCTCCCTTTTTCTCTACTAAGTACCTAACGACATCAACGCGATTACTTTCAGCAGCATAATGTAGGGGTGTCCAATTATCCTTTCCTTGATCATTAACACTTAGTTTTTTTTCATCCAAAAAGAACTTTACAATATTTTCATGTCCGTTTCTTGCAGCAATGTGCAAGGGCTTATTATTATCAGAATTTCTAGAATTAATGTCTGCATTTTTATCTACTAAAAACCTTACAAATTCCAAATCATCTACTGTTCTATTAGAAGCATAATGTAAGGCTGTCCAACCATTCTGATCTTTATAATCAATTTCTCCTTTTTCAAGACATTCCTGAACTTTTTTACTACTTCCTTCCTTTGCAGCATCAAGCAATGCTTTATTTTGTCGTAACTTTTCCCTTTCTGATTCTTTTCCCCAAAAAATTCTGTAATAGATTGAAACCTCTTTTCCTCAGCAAGCTGTAATGGTGTTTTACCAACAGGATTTTTTTTGCTAATATCTGCTCCATTTTCTACGAGGAATACCACAACTGAGTACTTACCTTCTTCAGAAGCGTAATGCAATGGTGTCCAAGCACCATTAGCTAGAGCATCAATCGTTGCGTTTTTTCCTACTAAAAACTTTGCCATCTCAAGTTCACCTTTTTTAGCGGCATAGTGAAGTGGCGTCACGTAATCTTTTCCTGGATCATTAACATCCATTTTTTTCTCATTAATAAAAAACTCTACGATTTTTGTATGTCCATTATCTGCAGCAATATGTATAGGCTTCTGCTGAGCATTGGTTTTACCATCGATAAGGTTTATACCTGTTAAGTTTGCTAAAAATTCTGTAGCGTTTAAGTTGCCATACTGAGCAGTATAGTGTAGCAAATTCCACCCATCTACGTCAGAATGCCCAGCAATAGTCACATTATCGTTTATAAGTTCTACAACTTTTCTGTTATTATTATTTCTTATAGCTTGTTTTATATTTTCAAACTGCTCTGATGGCATCTAACCCTCTCTAAAATTGACAAAATCCTCACCAAAAAGCTCTTTGCATTAATAGGTTATGTATAAACATTTTACAGTGCAATATTTATTTTAAAAATGCAAGTTTTGGATTAAAGGAAAACAGAAAAGACCGGAAAGTAGAGTAAACTCAATAATTACAAAATAGAATACAGTCTTCTGGAATAAAGTAATTTCCTGCGCGAAACAGCGCTATCCATGTTAAAGAATTAAAAAAATGGAATTGCTGTCTTTCTATAGTATAAAGTACAAATAACTGATTAGGTGGCTTGAGGAAAGAATACTGAAACAATACCTTAACTTCTCTACTCTGAGATTGACGTGCATTTAACATCCCATTTGAAGCCTGTGTTAGCAAGAGCTTTAATCACTAAATGAACAATATCGCGCAATGCTTCATCCTTAATTTTTCTATATTCCCTTACTAATCGGATATTTCTTCGCTGCCCACATCGCTACGAAAGGCCTTATCATGCAAATCTTCAGAGGCTTTGGTAAAAAAATATGACATATCAACTGACAAAGCTTCTGCCAAATTATACAATCTATCAACTACAAGCCTTACCTCTCCAGTTTCATATCCTTGTATATGCTGAAATGAAATTCCAAGCTTCTTTCCTAAGTCTCTTTGATTAAAACCACACATTAACCTTCTTTTCCTTATTCTTTCCCCTATTTGTTTATCGATAGGATGTTGTATAGTCATTTTACGTATCAGGTAATATTAACTATGTATTATCACTTTGAGAAAAAGATTTTACCAATATATAAACTGCACTACGTAACCTTTTGCTCTTAATTTCGTTATATCCTTTAACTAACTTTAACACCTCTTAATCATAAGCTTCATGTGAGTCAGCATGCATATCAGTAAAAAAGTTAGCAACATCAATAGATAGAGCTTTTGCTAAGTCATATATCCTACTGGCTAAAACACAATTTGAACCATTTTCGTATTTTTGTATCTGTCTGTATGAAACACCTATTCTCTTTCCTAATTCGGTCTGTGTCAAACCACGATCTAACCTAAGTTGTTTTATTTTTTTACCTAATTGTATGCGATCCACCTTTAATTTTAGCTATTCAATTTACAACAAATTTTATGAAAAAGCTAGCAAAGTAATTGCTTTAATAATTTCTGCCTCTCGCTAATTAAATCGCTTGGCCTTACGTATTTTTTCTCAATTTCCCTCATCTCTTTTTCTCGCTCTGCAATGCTATTTCTTATTACTTCAGCTGAATATCTACTTTTGCCACCTGTAAACTCTGATCTTAATCTCCTAACCTTATATTCGAGCTCAGCAAATTTTTCATGTTTTTCAAGGAGTTCTATCATGTGACTGATTTCAGAATTTAGCTTTTTTTCCTCAATATCTCTCACAATAAAAGAAAGGAGAAGCTTATCTATTTGGTAATCAATATTTGGTTGATCAGCAAATAGATTAATTAGGGCTTTTACATCAGTAGGATTTGCAACTAATAAGCTAAAATTACTATATAAAAAACTATAGAACTTTATCATCTTCTCAAGATAATTTTTCATATCCTGTGATAATGGTAATTCTTTGCTGATTCCTGACAGCGATATTTTCAATTCTTCCAAGTATTTCGTATCAAAATTACTTACTTCTGTAGGTAAAAGAATCATCAGCAGCTTTTTTACAAGCTCAACATCATTTGACTTAACTACATTATAAAGAGCTTTTTCCTTATCTTCTTTTAAATCATAAAGTTCTGATGAGTTATCTGTGCTGAACAGATATTCAGTATTTCCCTGAGGAGAGTAGATTAAAATGTCCACTTCTCTTAGCGGGTGGTCATCATTAAACTTTTCTAGTAACTGCTTATCGGTAATTTCCTCTATCGCTACAGCTGCTTTACTGATCCTTTTCAGCTCAGAAACATTATCTCTTGAATTTTCAAGTATATCTTTAGCCTTGTCTAGCAGCTGCTCATATAGAACTATTTTTTCTTTATTATCAAGTAGCTGACAATGCTTTTTCAGCTTTTCAGTAGAGTAAGATAGGAGATCCATTTCTTTCAATTTTATAATCACAATACCCCATTTTTGTTGAAACTGAAATAATTTTTATAGGATGTGTTTTTCTAGTGTAAATGCCCGTAAAGTTTGTTATTATAATATACAGTAAATCAATAAGTCGTATAGCGTTGACAATTAAATAACATTTATCACGTTATGATCGAATAGTAATAAGATTAAGTGAGGGTTACAATGAAAAAAATAAAAAGTAAAAAATTGTCTAGTAAAATGTTAAAAGCGGTAGAGCGAATAGCAAAAGAAGGGTTGTTACCTAATTTTATAAAAGCTGCTCCAACAGCAAATAAAAAGATCAGTAAACTACCTGTCTTGTCATATCCTGAGGAGCTCAATCCATTTCGATCAGCTTTATCCAAGATAAGGCTAAGTGAATATGAAAATATGAAACTAAATGAATTCTTGGAAAAAGCTATTGCAGCTAAAAATATAAACGAGTTAAGTAAAGTTGTTGATGAAGCTTTGGATTTAGGAATAAGAATAAATGCTGCAATAAAAATGGCTTTAGCTTCGCTAACGTTACAATGTTTAAGATGTATCGTGATGGATTCAAAGGAAATAAACAAGAGGATATAATCAGGAAGTTAGCTTTAAATGGGGCAGATTTTAATGTACAAGTTGATAATAAAATAACTGAAATTTATCAAAAGGTGCAAAAAGAAATTGAGCCACAAATATATGATCTACTCAAAAAGCTCAGGGAAGTTGGAGAGAACGCTACTATAGAAGGAACTGTTGAAAATATAGAAATTGATAATAAGACCTTCTATATAGAATTTTCACATAGCTGCATAGTTGATGTTGCAAAAGTTGTAGAAGGTGCAAAAAATTTAGGCTTAAGTAAAGGAGACTTAAACCTTGGTGGCAATATCCTAAAAATAGGTGATGGTGAAGTTGAAGTCAAAACTGGGAAAGACGGCAAAAGAAACTACGTGGATATATCAGATAGCAGTGCTTTTACAGTAACACTTTGCACTAGCCTAGGAGAGCTAAATTTAATGGTATATCATGACACAGAAGACTATCATCAAGTACAAGTTGAGGTAGAAGATGAAGAAATGTGGAATGAGTTGCAAAAAATAGGAGAAATCGTAGGACAAGGTTGTTTATTTGGTGGCATGTCTGTTAAAGAAGCAGTAGAAAAAGGCAGTTTTACTAGGTGTGGAAGATGGGGCGATCCAAATTCTAAGAGTAGTGAGACTTTTTCTTGGGTAGATAAATTAAAAAATGATAAAACGACATCTGTAGGACGTTTTTGATTGATGGCTATGTTTTACATAGCCATAATTATTGCAAAGTAAAGTAGTTCTTGGAATTTAATCAAGATTACCATAAAAATTTTACCTTAACTAGCATTGCTTGTAGAAGTGGATTGAAGATATATTCAGGCAATATTATTTATTGGCAAGCGCTTTTATCACTGAATGCACAATATTACGCAACGTTTCATCCTTAATTTTCCTGTATTCCCTCACTAGCCTTGATATTTCTTCACTACCCACATCGCTACAAAAGGCCTTATCGTGTAAGTCTTCAGAAGCTTTGGTAAAAAAATATGACATATCAACGGACAAAGCTTCTGCCAAATTGTACAATCTATCAATTACAAGCCTTACCTCTCCAGTTTCATATCCTTGTATATGCTGAAATGAAATTCCAAGCTTTTTTCCCAAATCCCTTTGACTAAAACCACACATTAACCTTCGCTTTCTTATTCTTTCACCTATTTGTTTATCAATAGGATGTTGTGTATCCATTTGTTAATGTCTTAATTCATATATACAAACAATACTAACTTTCATTGTAACCTTGAGAAAAAGATTTTACTAACGTATAAACTACACTACGCAGCCTTTTACTCTTAATTTTATTATATTTTTTAACTAATTTTAGTATTTCTTCATCATAACTTTCATGTGAGTCAGTATGCATAACAGTAAAGAAATCAGCAACATCTATCGATAGTGCTTTTGCTAAATCATATAATCTACTGGCCAAAACACAATTTGAACCATTTTCGTACCTTTGTATCTGCCTATATGAAACACCTATTCTTTTTCCCAACTCAGTTTGTGTTAAACCACAGTATAACCTAAGTTCCTTTATTTTTTTGCCTAATTCCACTTTTTATTACTAATTTTAGCTGTTCAAGCTTATATTGAATTTTTTAATTTATGAAGTGGAAAAAAAGAAGGAAAGCTAGAGAACTTTCCTTCCAGTCTAAAGATTACAATAAACCACTGTTATAAAAACTAAAATGGCTCTTCTGTGTTACGATTATATGATCTATTAATTTCATTCCTACATTTTCACAGGTTGCAGCTAATGTAAGTGTGTTATCTTCATCCTCTTTAGATGGCTCTATATCTCCACTTGGATGATTATGTGAAATTGCAACAGATGCTGCGTCAATCAGTAATCCCTGTTTGATTATTTCCCTCACATATAGAGGGACTCTATCTATAGTTCCACAGTCTTGAACATACTCATATATTAAATGACCACTTCGATCTAAGTATACCACTCGTAAGCTTTCCTTTCTTGACTGTCCTATTGCTGCTTTAAAGTATTTTAGTAGCTCTTCTCTATTATCAAGAATCGACAGCTTTTTTAACTTACCTTTCAATATCCTATCGAAAATCTCTTTCAGGCAAAAGATATTTGCTATTGCTCCATCGTTCATTCCTGTAACATTTTTTAGCTCGTGAAGATCAGCATTAATTACCCTTCCTAAACTACTAAAGAGCTCCATTAGCTTTTTGGCAACTTCTCTTCCTTCTGTGTATGCAGATAGATTACGTTCCAGTAGCTCATGGTCAAGCAAAGACCTACCTCTGCTTGATAGAATACGAGTTTCTAATTTTTCTTTTCTCTCACTATTATTCATAAAAACCTCCAAGATCAACATTATATACAAATTCAACGCCAGCTTTCTGACGCAGGAGTTCTCGAGGAATAACCCTCTTGAACTCTAAATTTGCAATGTTGTCCTTGTTGCTTTTACAACAGATTTACTACAATCCGAACTCCGCATTGATTTTATCGACTATCTCCTGTGGTGGATCATCTCCCCATCCTGAATATAAAATCTCTCCATAATCTGCAACATCTATAGAGCCAGTTCTACTTTTTGCCAGAAACATTTCTCTTTTATCTTTATCAACTAATACATAGTGCCAAGCTGATCTTCCTCGATCTTTACCACGAACTAGATATATGAGATCTGATCTACTTCTTCTTGTTGCATCAGCAAAGGATCTTTCATTGATAGTTCTGCTTTTACTCTTTATGCCGCCACTTTCAGAAAAAGCTTCCTTGGCTTCAGCTTTTTTGTTTGCTAATTCAGAAATTTTTCCTTTTGCTCCTAGTGCATGTTCTTTGGTATTTTTAGATGAATACTTACTGGAAAAACCTCCTCTTGTCTCATTAGAGGTCCTATTTGTAAAACGCTTAGTAAACGAGTTATCGTTATCATTTTCTGCCATAAAAGTCTCCAAATTTTAGATTGTAGAATCCAAATTTTTACTACACCCTATCATAGGTTAGTTAAATTAATATAAATGAAAGATAATATAGTAATTATTACAGGAATTACAGCCTCAGGTAAATCAGAATTATGCGATAACTTGATAAAAAAGTATAAAAACATTAGCATAATAAACTGTGACTCAAAGCAGGTATACAAAGAGATTCCCGTAATTACTGCTCAACCACCAAAGCAGAAAGAATTTTATAGGCTATACGGTTATGTTTCAGCAAGAGAAAATTATTCCGTAGGTTTATGGCTAGAGGATTTAAAGAGGGAAGTTAACAACGCGCTGAAAAATTCACGAATACCCATCATCACTGGAGGAAGTGGGCTTTACATTAGCAGCTTAATCAAGGGATTATCATCGATTCCACAAATAAGCCAGGAAGTGAGAGAAAACGTAAATGAACTTAGGAAAAATTTAAGTAAAGAGGAATTCTACAAATTAGTGCTAAGCAAAGATCCAAGGATTCAAGGTAAAATATTTATTAATGACTCACATCGCCTCTCAAGAGCACTTGAAGTTATCACTGAAACTGGCAAGACAATCTTTGTATGGCAAGAAAATAGACAGCCTCCTTTGTTCAATAATTTTAAGGTATATACAATTCTACCTAAACGTGAGGATATATACCGAAAAATAAATTCTCGTTTTATTGAAATGGTTGAAAATGGAGCAATTGATGAAGTAAAAAACCTACTTAGCATGAACCCATCTCCACATTTGCCAGCTATGAAAGCACATGGAGTACCAGAAATTATAAGATACTTAAAAGGGGAGATTACTTTAGACGAAGCAATACAGATTGCTCAAACAAACACAAGGCATTATGCAAAACGCCAGTACACTTGGTTTAAAAATCAATTTCCTAATTCTCAAGTGATTGACTGTGCAAATAAATTGACAGAATTTTAGATATTTTGATTATTATGTATTATATTGCTATGCCTATGCAAACTTTTCTTGATAGTATTAAACTTTTTTCTTAAAGAACTTTCATCATTGCCTAAATTGTGATTATTAAATTCTTTGTAAAAATATTCTTACTTATGAAGCGCTACTATACCTGTAAGAGCCTTTATCACTAAATGAACTATATCACGCAATATTTCATCCTCAATTTTTCTATATTCTCTCACTAATCTTGTAACCACAATCTCCACTTTCATATCCTTGTATAGCTCTTCTCATAATAGTAGGAACAAGATAAGATAGTGATTTAGTGTAACAAGAAGGTAAAAATGCCAGCAGCGTACAGTTATGACTTAAGGAAAAAAGCCATTCAGGCGTTGGATGAAGGAGAGAGCAAAACAGCAGTAGCAAATTTTTGGCCCTCTCTAATAACTTCAACATCACTAAATTCAAGGGATTGGCCTTCTATTATTTGGAATCTTTCATGTCCTTTTCCTGCAACTAGCAGAATCATATTTTCATCATGTGCTATATTTATACCTTTCTCTATAGCTTTTTTTCTATCTCCTATCTCCAGTGCATCAGGGCAATGTAACAAAATATCGTGACGAATTTTCCCCGGATCTTCATCACGCGGATTGTCATCTGTGACTATAACTTTACCTGCAAGCATTTGTGCTATTTTACCCATCTCTGAACGTTTTGTTTGATCACGATTCCCGCCACAACCGAACACTAGAACTATCTTTTTATTGAAGTGCCATTTTAAAGACAACAGAGCTTGTTTGAGTGCACTTGGAGTATGAGCGTAATCGACAAATGCAAAAGTGTTCACTTTTTCCATTCTTCCAGATGGAGAAGCGAGTTTATCTATACACATTCTTTGATAGTCCATACCAGATGAAATAACTATACCGATTGCACACAACAAATTATATGCTTGAAATTGCCCAAAAATCGGAAAAAATGCGTTATAAATTTCATCACCGATTTGAATTGTCAGGTATTGACCATTGGCAGTGGGTATCTGCTTTAATAAAGTAATGTCAGAGTTTTTTTTTCCATAGGTTATAACTTTGTTGCCACGCTTTTCAGCTATGTTGAGCAACTCTCCATATTCGCCTATATCTGCATTTAAAATCGCTGTTTTTTCTTTTGGCAATACCTCATCAAACAACCTTTTCTTGGCCTCAAAATACTCATCGATACTTTTGTGATAGTCCAAATGATCTTGAGAGAAATTAGTAAAAGCTGCAGCATTGAGCCTGAGTCCATGGATTCTGTATTGATCGATTCCATGGCTTGAAGCTTCTAATGCTAAGTGTTCTACGTTCTTATTATTTATGTCACGCAATGTGGAATAAAGATCATCTGCACTTGGCGTTGTAAGGCTATTATCTTTTCTATTATTATTGACACATGTTCCCAGTGTTCCTATAGACGCTACATTATCTTGCCAAATCTGGCGACAAAATTCCACCACTGAAGTTTTACCATTCGTACCAGTTACAGCAGCAACATATTTAGGTTGTTTGAATTGATAAAACCTGCTGACTATTTCACTGTATATTCCTTGAGGGTCCGAGTGGTAAAGCACTGCAAAACTTGGAGTACTTGTCATTCGAGTAGCGGACACTGGAATCCAGTTTTCATTATACAATTGTCTAGTATGCTTGTTTACAATTAAATTTTCTGGATCCCAGTGTCTGAGCACTGGGATGACATCTTTCTTGGCCCCTTGTATTACAACGTCTACACAGTTGTGTACACATCCATTAGGAAGACATGTTACGTGTTCTTTACTCCTTTCTGACACACAAACAAAAAGGTAACCTTCTTTAACTCTCTTAGGATTACATGTGACGCCTTTGATTTCAATATCAAAGTCAGCATTTACAATGTTATGCAGTAGCTCTTTCAGTCTCACAATCATCTTTAACACTTGAACATGGCAGTCTTATTAATGCAGTATTCAAGTCAAAAATCAAATCTTCAGGATCTTCTAGTCCGCAAAATATTCGCACAAAACTTCCACCACAATCTGAATTTATTACAGATCTTGAAATAGATCTATGGTCTATTGGTAATATCAAACTGTCACATCCTCCCCAAGAAGCACCAATGCCGAAAACTTTCATGTGATCAACCATGCAGCCTAGTTCTTCACATGAATATTCTCTATCCAGTGCTATACTGAATGTGCCGCTTGCTCCTTTGAAGTAACTTTTCCATAATTCGTGTTGAGGATGGGAGGGAAGTGCTGGATATAAAACCTTTCTAACTTTTTGCTGTGCTTCTAGCCACTTTGCCACTTCCATTGCTGTATTTTGGTGCCTTTTCATACGTGTGTGCAGTGTTCTTAGTCCCCTGTGTGCAAGGTAGCAGTCGTGCGATTGAATGGTTACTCCATAATTTTTATAGCTCTCATAAAGCAATTTAAAAATTTCACCTTCAGCAATAACAGCTCCCATAACTAAATCTGAGTGACCGGCTAGATACTTTGTCACCGCGTATAGTGCAACATCAATTCCATAATTAAGCGGCTTAAACAACAAAGGAGTGGCCCATGAATTGTCACAAACGGTTACGATTCCACGTGCTTTAGCAACTTTTACTATATGCTCTATATTTGAAATCTCAAACGTTATAGAACCAGGAGTCTCAATCATGATGAGTGAAGTATTACTCTGAACTAAATCAGTTATATCCTGTGTCGGATTATAAAAAGTTACTTCTACTCCTCTTTTTGGTAGCTCATTTTCGGCAAATCTCTTTAGCCTATAATAACTATTATCTTGTATCAGGACATGTGAACCTGCTTTAGTGAAAGTCAAAATAGCAAAAGTAAGTGCAAATAATCCAGAAGGGTAGATGAGTGCTTGTCCCCTACCCTCAATTTCAGCCAGTGCATTTGAAAAATAATGAACAGTAGGCGTACCAACATTACTATAGCTGTAATCCCTTGCAACACCATCATTGATCACATCATATATACTCTCCCCATTCGCTGCACTTAAGTAATCCTTGTAAGTAGGAAATAATATGGTAGAAGAATGATAAACTGGCGGGTTCATAGAACCTTTATAGTCATTAAATTTTCTTCCTGCTTTAACTAATATAGACTCTTCGTTCACATTTTTATTATTTATTTTTTAGATTGTATTCGCTTTGCGTATACAAGTGAAGAGAAATCGCATGTACTCGTTCTATTTCACTCTTTAATAATTCATAGATCAATTTATGCCTCTTTAAAGAGCTCATTCCAGAAAAGTCGTTAGATATTAATACTAATTTGATATGTGAAGGTAGTGTCGAAGAAGAAGCAAAATAATGATCTGCATGCTTCGCTGACTCATCTATAACATTAATACCAATTATACCTATTGAACCGCGCAGCTTTTCTTCCATCGTTTTAATAATATCCATAATGGTTCCTTTAAGCAACAATACGCTCCTCTTGTCATCCCACAGTATCTGGGCACTGGGATGACAATCGAATTACTTATTCTCTTCTTTATTATCTATGTCTTGATAATCAGAATCTACTACTTTTTCTTCCTTATCATTTGGATTTCCTTCTGATGAAAAGCCATTTTCAGCACTGTTTTGCTGAGATGCTTGATACATAGCTTCTCCAAGCTTCATAGAAAGTTGAGAAAGATTAGTAACCTTCTGTTGTATTGAATCAGCATCATCAATGTTGTCAGATTTACTCACTTCCTTTAACTCATTAACTGCATTTTCAATAGCAGATTTATCTTCTGGAGAAATTTTATCACCATATTCTGTCAAAGATTTTTCTGTAGAATGAACTAAACTATC
The DNA here is from genome assembly GCF_947251825.1 of Wolbachia endosymbiont (group B) of Camptogramma bilineatum. Classification (NCBI taxonomy): domain Bacteria; kingdom Pseudomonadati; phylum Pseudomonadota; class Alphaproteobacteria; order Rickettsiales; family Anaplasmataceae; genus Wolbachia; species Wolbachia endosymbiont (group B) of Camptogramma bilineatum. The sequence goes on along the minus strand of NZ_OX366391.1, from coordinate 649,317 downwards.
CGCTTGATTCTTCACTTCAATAAATTTCTTACGCTTTTCATCTTCCTGTGCTTTTTCCTCAGCTTCTCTCACCATCCGATTTATTTCATCCTCCGATAAACCACCTGAAGACTGAATACGTATTTTTTGCTCTTTTCCAGTAGCTTTATCCTTTGCAGAAACATGCGCTATTCCATTTGCATCTATATCAAATGTCACCTCAATTTGAGGAACCCCGCGAGGAGCAGGTGGTATTCCTTCTAAACTAAACTGACCAAGCAGTTTATTATCAATCGCCAATTTTCTTTCACCTTGATGTACCTTAATTGTAACGGCTGTTTGGTTATCTTCTGCAGTTGAAAACACCTGAGATTTTTTTGTGGGAATAGTAGTATTACGTTCAATAAGTGGAGTGAATACTCCACCTAGAGTTTCAATACCAAGAGAAAGTGGAGTTACGTCAAGTAGTAATACATCTCTTACATCACCTTGAATGATTCCCGCCTGTATTGCAGCTCCAATTGCTACAACTTCATCAGGGTTAACCCCTCTGTGTGGATCTTTGCCAAAAAATTCTTTAACTTTCTCTATGACTTTTGGCATACGAGTCATGCCACCAACAAGAACTACTTCACCAATTTGACTAGCAGACAAACCAGCATCTTCAAGAGCTTTTTTGCAAGGAATTATAGTCCTTTCAATCAAATCATTCACTAAGCTTTCAAGCTTTGCTCTTGTTAGCTTCATATTTAAGTGTTTTGGGCCACTTGCATCAGCTGTAACAAACGGTAGATTTACTTCTGTTTCCATTGCACTTGACAATTCTACCTTTGCTTTTTCTGCAGCTTCTTTGATTCTTTGCATAGCCATTGGATCGTTTTTCAAATCAATGCCATTACTTTTCTTGAATTCACCCAGTAAATAATTTACTACTGCATTATCGAAGTCTTCCCCTCCAAGGTGAGTATCACCATTTGTAGCCTTTACTTCAAAAACTCCGTCACCTATTTCAAGAACTGAAACATCAAATGTACCACCACCAAGATCATACACTACTATTGTGTGTCCGTGCTTTTTATCAAGACCATAAGCAAGTGCTGCAGCAGTTGGTTCGTTAATTATTCTGAGGACATTTAATCCAGCAATTTTTCCTGCATCTTTTGTTGCTTGACGTTGAGAATCATTGAAGTACGCCGGCACTGTTATCACAGCATCCTTTACTTCTTCCCCAAGATAAGCTTCCGCTGCTTCTTTCAGGTTTTGCAATATAAATGCACCAATTTGACTAGGAGAGTATTCTTTACTATCAGTTGTTTTAACCCATGCATCACCATTTTTTGCTGCAAATACCTTATACGGTACACCTAGATTCTTCATTTCAGGATCGCTATATTGGCGACCTATCAATCTCTTAGTTGCAAAAAAAGTATTACTTGCATTGGTAGTTGCTTGCCTTTTTGCTGGAGCACCAATCAACCTTTCTCCAGATGAAGTAAATGCAACTATAGATGGAGTAGTTCTTGCTCCTTCTTTATTCTCAATTACTTTTGTATTCTTGCCTTGCATTATTGCAACACAAGAATTTGTTGTTCCAAGATCTATACCTATCGCTCTTCCCATAATGAATACTCCCTTTTAAATATTATCTGATGTAAAATATATAAGTATAAAACTCGTTAATTACAAGTCCCGTTTAGTTGTTAGAGCCCAAAAGGCGCGAAAGCCATTTAGTTAACCAAAAGTTGCCCGGTAGTTTATCTGAACTACCAGCTTCTTTATCCCTACTATTCACAATTTGACATCCAGAATTCTGCAATGGCTTATAATCATTAAAATTAATATGGTCTCCTTGCTTTAAAATAAATGTATCTGCATCTAAACTATTATCAATACTAACATTTAATGTAATATTGAACTCTTTTTCGATTGTAGAAACCATATCACGCTTATTATTAAAAATGTGCGCTATAACTGCACTGCGTGCTATTAAATCAAAGGACTTATTTTGATTTTTATTAGCAATATGTTGCAAATCCCTTAGTATCGATGCAACAACCACTTCGTTTGATTTCACTCTTCCAATACCTTTACAGCGTAAGCACTCTGTAGTATTAATTTCCTGTATATTTGGTTTAATTCTTTGTCTTGAAAAGACCATTAAACCAAAGTCATTGATAAAGCTAAATTGAACTTTAGCTTTATCATCTTTAAACGCCTGCTTGATAGCAAATTCAACATTTTTGCAATACTCAAGTTTCAACATGTCAATAAAATCAACAACTATTAACCCTGATAAGCCCCTGAGATTCGCTTGCCTTGATATTTCAGATAATGCCTCCATATTAGTTCTATAAGCTGTTTCTTCTATGTTATCTTCTCCTGTCATTTTCCCTGAATTTACGTCTATTGAAACAAATGCCTCAGTTAAGGTTATCACCAAAGACCCACCAGATGGTAATTCTACTCTATTGCTATATAATTCAGAAATTTGATCTTCGACTCGATAGTAAGTAAAGATTGGAACAGAGCCTCTATATAACCTAGGACGTAATTTTCCTTGTAACACATTTTTAGTGTATTTTCTTACCGCTTCACAAACTTCTCTATCAGATACTATAATTTCTGTATCATTACTACAAAAGTCACGTACAGATCTCATAACTACATCTGCTTCGTTGTAAATTAATGATGGAACATTTAAAGAAGAGAAGTTTTGCTGGATATTTTGCCATAATAAGGTCAAATTATCGTAATCTTGCTCAATTTCTTTCTTACTTTTTCCTGCACCAACAGTTCTTACTATTAAACCTGACCCTTTTGGTAAATTTATTGAATTTAATATATCCTTTAACTGTTTTCTAACGTTGGTATCTTCAATTCTGCGAGATACTCCACCCCTACTTATGGAATTGGGCATGAAAACACAGTATCTACCGACCAAAGTTACGTATGTTGTAAATGAAGCTCCTTTATTTCCTCGTTCTTCTTTAGTTAATTGAACCAATAACTTTTGATTTACTAAAATCACATCTTGTAACTTATATTTTCTATGTAAAGGTACCTCCCTCACAAAACCACTGCTGGATTCATTACTAGCTGTATAATCTAGGCCTTCTTCTGTGCAATTATCATTTGAACAGTCCACACCGCTCGAATAGCCTTCGTCAGGGAAAATTTCCTTCTCTTTTTCTGGAATATTAAAGTAATTTAGAGATATCTCAGAAAAAGACAAAAAACCTTGCTTATTTTTTCCATACTCAATGAACACGGCCTGCAAAGCAGGCTCTATACGCTTTACATAAGCAACGTATATATTACCTCTTAATTGTCTTTTTTCCTTGAATTCTTGTTCAAACTCTACAACCCTACCATTAACTAGTAGGGCAACCCTTACCTCGTTAGAACAGGTAGTACTTTCTATCAATAATAACCTTTTGCCATCACTCGCCACTTATTTACCGTCTGCTTTTCATTCTGAAATCTTTTTATACTACTTAATATATTATTGATTGTCAAGAATTTTGCGACCTGCATTATTGGGTTGACTTTCAGTGTTTTGCGTTCTAAACTTGCATAGAATTTATTATATCACTACAATTATGGCGAAAAAAAATGCTTCTTTGCTTGTCAAGCTAGTTAGCACCGCAACTAAAACAACAAAAACTGGAGAAGAGAAACTAACAGGCTATTTTTGTGTAAAAAAACGTAATCCTAAGAACCTTCCCAAGAAGCTCGAGTTTAGGAAGTATGACCCAGTGGTCAGAAGACACGTATTATTTAAAGAAGAAAAATTAAAGTAAGTATATTATCATGCAAAGCTTACAGCTAAAAGGAGTGTAGCTTATTGCTCACTAGTTATACTGTTTTGCATTAGAGAAAGTCTGTTTGAGGTTTTGAAAGATTACGGTAACTTATATAAGTTACGGGAAATTGAGCCACCTGAATAAGGGCTGAAAATGGTAGCGTTTTTGTCCTGATCTGGTCTTTTTATTGCTTAAATGGGACTTGATCTGATACTTTAAATGATCCAGATAGTCTATATACCATCACACTCTGGGACCATACACTTAGAGGTTGTTCACAAACTTTTGAATTCTTTTGTTAAACTTTTACAGAAAAAAATTGCTTGCGCATATTTTAAATCTGACTATAATCATAGTAAAAGATATTTTAAGAGCTCAAAATTTATCTTTATCTGCAGACTTTTTTCATTAAACAATCAAACTCATTAAAAAATGTGGCGTATCTTCTTCAGCGTACGTGGGTGCACACACATACTTAATCTCTGTCGTATGTGCGCCGCACTTTTTTTTCTAATCTTTTTTACACAGGAGGATTTTATGTCCAGAATGCCAGATACTTGATCTTTACTTTAGCTAAAAACCATAGGCGCCTATGGTTTTTATAAAGAAAGTTTAGAAAATAACCAAAAACCACTTGCCATAAAAAGTAACTATATTAGTATGATATTCACATTTGTATATTAATATAGATATAATCAGATTAAGGAGTATATTATGGTAAAATTTACACAAGATTCTGCTTCATTGACAGTGCATGGTGTTGATTTACTTAATTTGTGCCACAGACAGTGTGAAAATAAATACGAGGGTAATGATTTATTGACAAAAATTAATAGATCTTAGTGTAAGGCTGACTGTAATAGAAAATTAAAAGCTCCTGAACACCATTCACCAGAAAAAGTAACCTTAGTGAACAGTTAACAGATATTGCAAGTAATCTCCGTTTTGAGAGCATAAAATTATCGCTTATATCAGATGAAATAGACAATTACAATTCAATGTCTTTTTAATTAGAGTAAAAGAAGATATTGGTTATCTTCTTTTTTTTATACGATTATTTCTATAATTAACTACTTAAAATTAAGTTCGTTCAGGCAAGATAATTATGAGTAAAAATAGCAGATGCAAGTAGCTGGCACACAGCTGTACGAGCATTCATTTTTGAGGGCATAGCAAATGGTGTCATTCAAGTAGCTGACATTGGCTTGCCCTAATCTCATCAAGAACGTTGTGCTTTAACATAATATTTTTATGCTTACCAACTTAACTGAATCCCAGACTGGGATGATATACTTCTGGTAGATAATGTCGGTATAGTTGTGATTGGAATAGAAAGCACTAAGTTTGCAATGCTATCTGAATAGATAAAAGAACTCATTACTCAGTGAAACAAGACTTGAAATTTTGTGCAATGCTGCTGATTATATCTAGATATGCATCCTTTCCAGGCTCTACATCTGATCCAATAGGATCAAGAATCACCATTTTTACGTCACTAGAAAAGACATTAGGCTTTATGCTATCCTCTCGTGAATGAGAAACAATACATTTAACGTTCTCCTCTTTCATTACCTTTTTTAATTTCATTAAACTCTTCATACCTATGTAAGAATCCTCTTCTATAGAAAGAATGGCGCTTGGGTAACTTAAATCAAAATATTTTTCGAAATATTGATAAGCATCGTGAGTAACTATGTATTTTTGATTTTTTAACTCATCCAATTCTTTCGTAATTTTTTCTACTTCTTGGTCTATCTTTCTTATAGCCTCCTCTGCGTTAGTATTGTATCGATAGGCATTTTCTTTATCTATATTAGATAATGTTGCACTGATAGAAAGTATCATACTTTTTGCATTTTCAGGACTCAGCCAAATATGCAAATCTTTTTCATCTTGAATGTGACTAGAAAACGAATGTGGTCGAGCAGGAAGTAGATCGATTGCACTTGATAGCGGTATTAACTTCTTATTTTCTTTAGCGAAAGTTTTAACAAATGTTTCCAAAGAATCATCGATATAAAATATAATATTACTAGATTCTAATTTACTTGCATCTGAAGGCCTGAGCATGTAGTTATGTTCAGACACTATTTCGTACATTAGTAATTCTGGCTTTGAAATCCCATCTGTAACAGAAGCTACAAGTGAGTGTATAGGTTTGATTGTAGCTACAATTTTCAAATTGGATGAAAAGGCACTATTGTAGTATAGTGTAAGTAAAAGTAATAGAAAAAAAATCAGTAAATGTCTCATATAAATATTGAGAAGAAGTCAATTTTCGCCAAAAAGTTAAGTAATGTCAATAACTGCATTCTAAAAATAGAAAACCTTACTCTTGCACATGGTAGTAAAAAAGTTCTTGATAATATCAATATATCAGTAGAAAGAGGAGATATAGTTACAATACTTGGTCCAAATGGCGGAGGTAAAACCTCTTTAGTGAAAGCAGTTGCTGGTATAAATAAAGGTTTTATTGGCAGTATTGTATTCGCTGACAATATAAAAATTAGCTATATGCCACAAAATTTTAGTATTGGTAATTTGATGCCAATAACAGTTGAGTCTTTCCTTTTCAATAGCTCCTCGAAGAAATTGAAGAAAAATCAACCCATTGTTACAGAAGCAATAGAATTGGTTGGTATCGGTAACATCCTAAAAAATCAAGTATTAGAAATCTCTGCAGGACAAACACAATTACTGCTGCTTGCACGCTGTTTAATTTCAGAATCTGATTTGATCATTTTAGATGAGCCAGTCAGTGCAATGGATATTAACGCACGAGCTAAATTTTATGATATTATAAATAAAATCGCAAAAGAACGATCAGTGTCGATTCTCATGACTTCTCATGACCTTAACTCTGCTCTACCATCCTCAGATTACATAATTTGCATAAATAATACTATCTATTATCAAGGTAAACCTGATGAAATTATGGAGATAAATGAAATATTTGGCAGTTACGCAGCGAAATGATTCAAAATATTCTACGTCTTCTGCAAATAACTACAGTGCTAACACGCTACAATGTGTTACCTTATTTACTTCCACCATCAAAAAAATCAATAAATAAAATACAAGGTCATAAACTAAAGCGTGCTCTTGAAAGATTAGGTCCGGTGTTCATTAAATTTGGGCAATCCATTTCATCACGCACTGATATTTTAAATGAGGACATAACAAATAACTTGCTATTGATATGTGATAGATTGCCATCATTTTCGTATAAAATAGCAGTTAAAACTATAGAAAGTGAGTTTAATTGTAAATTAAGCGACATTTTTTTAAGTTTTTCTGAAAAGCCAATTGCAGCAGCATCAATTTCTCAGGTGCATAGAGCAGTTACAATTGAGGGTAAGGAAGTTGCTGTAAAGGTTTTGAGGCCAAATATTGAGAAAACATTCTCAAGGGATATAAAAATGCTTTCTTGGCTTGCAGAAATTGCAGAAAAATTTAGTGAACAATCAAAAAGGCTGAAGCCAGTTGAATTAGTCAAAACTTTTGCTGAAATTTGCCGATTAGAGTTAGATCTACGCTTTGAGGCTGCCCACTCTTCGGAACTGAAGGAAAATACTAAACATGACAGAGGTTTCTACGTACCTGAAATAGATTGGAGTAGAACTTCAAAAAAGGTTTTAACATTAGAATGGATGGAAGCTATACCAATATACGAAGTTGAAAAGCTGAATAACCGCAAGCAAATAGCTATCAATCTTATAGAATCGTTTTGTAATCAGGTGTATAGGGATTGCTTTTTTCATGCTGATATGCATCCAGGAAATCTAATGATTGATAGTAACAACAATATTATTGCCTTGGATTGTGGAATCATGGGTAGAATAGATCGTGAGACATGCTATTACGTTATAGAGATACTCAAGGGATTTTTAAATCGGGATTACGATCACGTTGCAAAAATGCACTTTAGAGCCGGTTATGTTCCATCACAGCATAGAAATTTTGTTACAGCTTGCAGAGCAATAGGTGAGCCCATTGTTGGACAGCCTATACAGAAGATTTCATTTGCTCGATTACTTACTCAGCTACTAAAAATAACTGGTGATTTTGATATGAAAGTTCAAACACAATTGTTATTGCTGCAGAAAACTATGATTTTATTAGAAGGAACATGTAGGAAAGTCTATCCAGAAATCAATATGTGGAAAGTAGTTGAAACATGGATAAACAGTCAACATGAAAGTAAAATAGGGTATAGGGAAAAAATTAAAAGCTCTTATCCCATCAAAACAATCCAAGGAATATTTAGCCTTATAGAAAAATTAAACCTAATAGCTGACAAAAAATTACAAGTGAAAAATAGATCAAATGGAAAAGCCTACTTTTTACTTTGGTCTGTAATTATAATTCTCATCGTTAAATTTTTAATTTCTAAAACTAAAAGATAATAAAAGCAAGTTTACAACAACTATTTCAGTCTTGAAACCACTCAGGTTCACATTCACTCGAATTATCAAGGTATTTTCAGGGGTTCTGTTGCATCTATAAACCATAGGAAAGAAGATCATTAAAGGTGGGATTATAGGAGTTATGAAGCCATTAACATAGCAAAATTCTCAAAAGTAGAAACATTATTTTAATAATTTGTCTTTCTTGAATCATACGAATATTTTCTATGCCTGTGATGGTAATCTTTGCGGAATGGAAGCTTTTAAACCCAAGCATTGGCTTTATTAGTTTTTTGATAAATCTATCAACAATATTATTTAGATATTTTATTTGAAGAACTGTAATCTTCAAAAATTTCTGCATTCAAATCATCAAGAGCAGCAGTATTACTGCCGCTTTTATCAATTACAATTTTCTCAGGAAGATAGTTACTCCTGAAGGCTTTACGAAAGAATGCAAGTGCTGCAGACTTGTCTCTACTAACACACAAGTCTACAGTATATAAATAAACCCATTTACCGTTTAATTTAATGTAAGTCTCTCCAACTACTACCAACCTGCTTTTTTCTTTTCCTTACTGCCTCATCTATCAGTGGTGATAACCCACCTTTGTAACGTAGCATTTTGCTCCCCTTATACTCATCATTTCTTCCAAATCTCGATAGCTCAAAGAGAATCGACATTTCATGTATACAGATAACATCCTCTGAAAAGCTAAATCCTTTGAAATATGGCAACAATTTTTGATTGATACGAAACATCTTTGCTTTTTTTTTAGACAATTATATCATTCTTCTTTCTACTTCCCTACAAATGCGACAGAACCAACCCCATAGCATGTCGAACGAAGCTTTTTTTAAGAAAATCTGAATTTTCAACTACCATTAAACCAAGATTGCTCAGAACTTTAACGCAAAGTATTCTGTTGGAAAATATTCTATTTAGTCCATCAGTTGCAAGTGCCATAGTAAAATTATCAAAGTATCTATCACGTGAAATTTTCTTCAATAGATAATTACTGCCAACATCAATGCCAGAGGATTTTGCAGCAGTTATTTGTCTAATAACACTCTCTACATCTCTCATTCCAAGATTCAGTCCTTGACCTGCAACTGGATGGATTGAATGTGCTGCATCGCCAATAAGCAAAATTCTGCTTTTATGAAGCTTTCTCGCAAAAGTAAAACTCAAAGGGTAAGATTTTCTTTCACCCTCTAATTCAATTTCTCCCAAATAAGAACCAAATCTTTTTTTGAGTTCTATGATAAACTCCTCTTCAGATAAGCTCATCAGCATTTTTGAAATTTCGCATTTTTCTGTCCAAACTATTGAAGAAGTATAGCCACCTTTCATTGGCAAAATTGCAAATGGACCACCAGGAAAAAACCTCTCTACAGCTAAGTTTTGGTGATGTAGTTCATGTTTTACATTAAATACCATGCTATTTTGTTTATAATCAAATTTTATCATTGGTATAGAAAACAACTCTGGCAACTTAGAGTTTTTACCTTCAGCACAGATAAATAGTGATGATATCAATTTTTGATCATTATCAAGAGTAACTTCCATGTATACTTCGTCACAAGAGATTGTTTTATAGGAACGTGGAGAATATATATTGAGTTTATGCAAAAAATTGTTATTGATTGCATTCCATATAATAGCGCTCTTGATTACATAGCCCATTGGCTCTTCACCAACCATTTTATGGTCATAATGCACAGTAAATGGACTATCTCCATCTAATATGCATATATCAAGTATTGGTTCAGCTTCGCCTTCTAAGAGCCGCCAAATCCCTAATTTTTCTAGTATTTTTTTTGATCCTTGAGAAATAGCAAATGCTCGATTATCATCAACTGCACGTGGTAAACTATTTTTCTCAATTACGGCTACAGATACAGAGTCATTACTCAGGCCAATAGCAGTAATAAGACCAATTAGCCCACTACCTGAAATGATTACATCGTAATTCATTTTATTAACCTAAAATTACATTCTACCCATTTTGAAAATAGTTTAAACGAACTTTGTAGATGCTAGACTTCTTATCACTACCTTAGTATACCTCAGATTAGTAATAAAGTATTAATTATTTTATGCTAAAATGGGTTTTATTTTGTTAAAGGAAACAGCTTATGACTACAGATTGCAAAAAAGAATTACTAAATTGCATTAGCAAGTACAGAGAAGAACTTGCAGAAAATAAAGCAGCAATTAGACAAACTTTAACTAGCGATAAAATTAATATAAGCGATTACTTTTATCAGGGTGATAAAATCTGTAACAAAGAGCTGTTTAACATAGGAAGTGAGTGTCAAGATACAAAATATGGTAGTCGACAAGAATATACGTATGATGAGTGGAAGGAAAAAATTGAAAAACCTCATGCTAAAGATTTTCTAGGGATGTTACAAAACGAAGTAAAAAATAAAATATCAAAGAGTCTTGAGGATTATAAACAGTATCATGAAAATGCTACTGAAGCTATAAAAAAAGAATTAGACATAGATTCGAAATTAAAGGCAATATTCAAAGAAAAGCAACAACCAGAAACTGATGAAACTCGAGCATATTATGACGTTATACGAGGTTTATATGAAAATGGAGACATGCGCTCTCAACTAAAGTGCAATGATCTTGATTGTTTCAATAGAACAATAGAAGATAATCTATCTCAAAAACAATCCGAGCTAGCTGCTATAAAGGATGACTTTTTGGATAATACGCAAAATATTTTTCAACATATTCAAGTTGAAGATAGTATTTTTTAGAGAAATAGGGAGTGTTAAATAAACTGTGTCAAATCGCATTTTTAGTTCAACTCGATTTTTAACCTACCAGGAAAAAAGATATCAAGTTGAGAGATAGTTAAAGCCCAATCATGTATAGGCATAGTCCATTTCTCTCCTGCCTTCTTTATAGCACAATATGCCTGTTTATACAATGCATTTGTGCTAGTAAATGAGCCCTTGGTTTTAGTAAATTTTCTGATCTGTCTATGTAGTCCCTCAATAGGATTTGTGGTATAAATTAATTTTCTTACAGGGCCAGAATATTTTAAATAACTAGACAGATTTTCCCAATTATTCTCCCAAAACCAACGGATATTTTTCTCCCCATTTTTCCTCCCCATTTTTCCTCCAGTTCAAGTAAATAATTCTCCCCATTTTTCCTCCAGTTCAAGTAAATAATTCTCGGCTATTTCTCTACTTGATATTTTTTTTCAAATCATTCATGAAAACTTTTGCTCGATACATATTTCAGTGAATTTCTTATCTGATGTACTATACATTTCTGCTTTAGGAAATACGCTATTTATAGCTTTAGGAAAGCTTTTTAACACAAGATATCAGAATATCATCTACTCCTCTCTCTTTTAGGTCATTTAGTACTCCCAACCAGAACTTCACTTTCAGCCAAATAAAAACCCAAAACTTCTTTTCTGCCATTTTGCTAATATGTTATACATACATTTGCTTACACAATGCCCGTCCTCCTTGACCTTAAAAAACCATGAACACTATTGGATATACAGATTGCAGCGGACGACTGCGCCATTCGTTGATTAACGGTAACAATTTGTCAGTAATACTTGATATCTCTGCTGCAGATATTTTATATTTCTTCTACATGCGATGCTATATCCCATGCCACTGGCATATGTACTTAAAACCTTTGCTTCAAGTTCGGTTGTTTGCCTTTTTCTGACTACTTGTGGCTCGAAACTTCCTTCTCTATCTCTTGGTGTCAATAGTTCAAATACTTGTCCGTAAAGTCTTTGAATTTCTTCGGTTGTTTTCTTCGCTTTCAGCCGACAAATGGTTTTCTATCTCGCCTTCCCTCTAGCAGTTTTTTTATAAATGGTGTTAATGCTCCATCTCTTCCTGTCAATGGTTTTCCTTCTCGTATAGATGATAAGATATTTGTTTCTAATTCTTTATAGTCTACCAAACCGGTAGTTCTGTTTGCTTAACTCATTGTCAAACCTCCATTTTTTTTATCAATTTATTACTTTACTTCTCGGTTTGACACAGTTTATTTAACACTCCCGAGAAAGATTATGCTATTTTTTTAATGGAATTTCTTGAGTGGTAGATTATTTTTTACAGCTCTAGCTTAGGTAGCTGTCACTACCTGAAATGTAACAAATAAAATACCAATCTTAAATATTGCTATATTTCACGATAATTTCTCAACTTGCGCACATGCTTTTGGAACATTCTCATTTGTCAAATAGTTTCTGGCATGCTACACAATCTGTAATGCAGGTTTTAACTTACTTTTACGCAATATTGATCATTCTTGAAAAGCAATCTAACATTTTCTATTCCTTGATTACGAAGCTTTGATGCAGCTGATTTAGCTACTTGAGCGTTTACAAAAAATGCTACATATCCCTTACTTTCTGCATTGTTTTGTTTTGGGTGACGTTTCTGCATTTCTTTTTCATATTGCCTTTTGTAATGAGGAGTATTTTGTATCAATTGTTCTGACCTCTTTCTTAAGTACTCGACTTTTACCTTCGCAAGCCCAGACTTATGAAGTCCTAAAACTTGTGCTGCTTTTTCTGACAAGTCTATTATTCTACCTTCAACAAATGGCCCTCTATCATTAACTCTTATAACAAGCTTTCTTCCATTTTCTAAATTAGTAACACGAACAAAGCAGGGTAGGGGCAAGGTCTTATGTGCTGCAGAAATCAAGTGACGATTAAACACTTCACCGTTGGCTGTAATTGTGCCATGATCTTCTATTCCATACCACGATGCTATTCCTACTTCTTCGTAACAGCTACAGTATTTTGGGTGGTAGGTGATACCATTTATTGTATAGCTATTGCCAATTTTATAATGACCTGCAGTGTGATTACACCTATTGCTAAAACTACAACTACTCATCAAAACGAATATTAGACATAGAAAGGCTAGTTTTTTTATCATTGTACTTAGTGAAATGGTTCGATACCATGAGGATTTTAAATTATACTATAATAAATTTAGTAATAAGTAAACGTCTACTGCCAAATATGCACAGCACTAAAAAAGGTTCTTTCGCATCTATAAACCATAGGAAAGAAGATCATTAAAGGTGGGATTATAGGAGTTATGAAGCCATTAACATAGCAAAATTCTCAAAAGTAGAAACATTATTTTAATAATTTGTCTTTTTTGAATCATACGAATATTTTCTATGCCTGTGATGGTAATCTTTGCGGAATGGAAGCTTTTAAACCCAAGCATTGGCTTTATTAGTTTTTTGATAAATCTATCAACAATATTATTTAGATATTTTATTTGAAGAACTGTAATCTTCAGAAATTTCTGCATTCAAATCATCAAGAGCAGCAGTATTACTGCCGCTTTTATCAATTACAATTTTCTCAGGAAGATAGTTACTCCTGAAGGCTTTACGAAAGAATGCAAGTGCTGCAGACTTGTCTCTACTAACACACAAGTCTACAGTATATAAATAAACCCATTTACCGTTTAATTTAATGTAAGTCTCTCCAACTACTACCAACCTGCTTCTTTCTTTTCCTTACTGCCTCATCTATCAGTGGTGATAACCCACCTTTGTAACGTAGCATTTTGCTCCCCTTATACTCATCATTTCTTCCAAATCTCGATAGCTCAAAGAGAATCGACATTTCATGTATACAGATAACATCCTCTAAAAAGCTAAATCCTTTGAAATATGGCAACAATTTTTGATTGATACGAAACATCTTTGCTTTTTTTTTTAGACAATTATATCATTCTTCTTTCTACTTCCCTACAAATGCGACAGAACCGAAAATATTCGTATGATTCAAAAAAGACAAATTATTAAAATAATGTTTCTACTTTTGAGAATTTTGCTATGTTAATGGCTTCATAACTCCTATAATCCCACCTTTAATGATCTTCTTTCCTATGGTTTATAGATGTGACAGAACCGTTGGTAAACATGAAAGCGCTTTACAACATTTTTTATGTGAAAGCCAATGTCAGCTACTCAAATGATACCATTTGTTATAAACTCACTTTTACTCTATGGTCTTGTCGATATCCTGAACAGATACAATATTTTTTATTTATAAAATGAAGTAACTACTTATCGTAAAGTTGATCTATAGATATAATACTACCATTTGATGACTTTTCAGCACATTTCTCACTTTCATATTCTTTATCAGAATCAACGCTAAATACTAAAGTATCTCCCGAAATTTTATCATGAAACTCACTAATAGCAAAAAACGGTACAGTGACTTGTTCTTGTTTTCCACGAAAGCTCAAACTGACGCTAAACCTATCTTCAAGAACTTTTAGACCAAAAAATTGATGCTGTAATATAATAAGCATTTGAGTAGGGTATGATTCTTTCAAGTAGTCTGGCATGACAACACCATTAAAGCGCGTAGAAAATACTATTTCTAAGTGAGGAGTAAAAACATTATCTAATATAGTATTCAAAGCCTTTTTGATAACTTGAAATTTAGCATAACTAAGCGACTTCTGATAATCTGTTTTATCCATATAACCCTTACATGTTTGGGGGAACTTCTGTTACCCGGCGTTCCCTAAACCGTGCTTATAGCAATGAAGTTATAGTGCCTAAATTAAGCAGCTAATGCAACATTGTCTTCAGCAGCAAAGTTATCGTTTGCATCTAAATTGTGAACTCTTAGCGGTGGTATCTAACCGAGCAAAGCTACCATCTTTACTATGCATGTCGATCCTTACTCGCCCCCGTATCAATCAAAAAATATGGTGGAGGCGCCGAGTACTGCCCTCGGGTCCAATACACCTATTACAAGGTAATTTTATTGCCATAGTACAAAAAATGCACATCTTTATTATACAGTAGTATTGAATAAATGTCAAGTTGTTGAACGTAAAATCGGTTGTAAGCTAAAAAATTAATATAAAAATTACTTCGCCTATTTATCTAATCTTAGTATAATCAAAGTAGAGATATTTTTAGAGCTCAAAATCTATCTTCGTCTGCAGACTTTTTTATCAAATAATCAAACTCAGTAAAGAATGTAGAGTATCTTCTTCAGCGCAAATGGGTGCACACATATGCTTAATCTCTGTCGTATGTGCGTTACATTTTTTCTGTTCTTTATTAATAAATATGGGGGATTCTATGCCTAATTCTTAACAAAAAACTACTCAAATGCTTTTGTAGCTATTGAATTTCTGAGTTCAAGAAAGCAAGAGACAGTATGAGAAATGGCACAAGCCGAAAAAAAGATAAGTTGTGGAACAAAAAATGCAGACAACTGTGGAAAATCACCCACTGGAATCCAGACTTTGATTGTCAAATAAAAAATTCACATCTTAAAAGGATCATATACATTAATTTCCTTAATTTTCACTTTTTCATTTAATAATCTTAAGATGGGCTGTAAATCATCGTCGATTGATAAGCACAGTACTTCTCTATCAAGATAATTGGCTAAATGATTCTTCTTCTCAAGAATTTCTGTTTCTTCCAATAAGTCACATTTATTTAACACTACAATTTCCTCTTTTTCAACAAGATCGCTATTGTAAAGCTTCAGTTCATTATGCGTACAATTATAAGCTGAGATAACGTCATCGCGCGTTACATCAATTAAATGCAGTAAAATTTTGCACCTTTCTATGTGCTTTAAAAATTTGTGTCCGAGCCCAACTCCAAGATGAGCATCAGCGATTATTCCAGGAATATCTGCTATTACAATTTCGCTATAATCCACTTTTGCTACACCTAAATGTGGTCTTATAGTAGTAAATTCATAATCGCCTACTTTCGTATCAGAATTCGAGCAGCGGGTTAAAAATTTAGATTTACCTACATTTGGCATACCAATAATGCCAACATCAGATAAAACTTTTAGCTTCAATATTATATTTCTTTCTTCACCGGGCTGACCATGGGTAAAATGTCTTGGTGCCCTATTAGTAGCAGATTTAAAGTTAGTATTTCCAAGCCCACCTTTTCCACCTTTCACTACTTGAAATTCCATGTCAGGTTTATCAAGATCTACTATTATTTCCTCACTTTCTTCATCGATTATTTGTGTACCAACTGGAACTTTAAGTATAATATCTTTTCCTGCCGTGCCAGATCTATCTCTGCTCGTACCACTTTTTCCACTACTTGCTTTAATATGTCTTCGACAACGAAAATTAAGCAAAGTGTTGAGATTTGCATCACTGATGAAAATTATGTCTCCTCCCCTGCCCCCATTACCACCGTTTGGGCCACCAAATTCAACGAATTTTTCTCGACGAAAACTCGCGCAGCCATCGCCACCATCACCTGCTTTTAAATATAATTTAACTTCGTCTATGAAGTCCATGATAACCCACAATAATATTTAGCATTTTCTCCTAATGAACTTTCTATTCTCATTAATTCATTATACTTTGCAAGCCTATCAGAACGCGACAGCGAGCCAGTCTTGATTTGTCCACAATTCGATGCAACCGCTATGTGGGATATCGTTGTGTCTTCTGTTTCACCTGAGCGATGCGAAATAATAGCCCTATAGCCATTTGATTTTGCCATTTCAATAGCAGCAAAAGTTTCCGTAAGTGTTCCTATCTGGTTTGGCTTGATTAGTACAGCATTTGCCATTTTCTCCTCTATTCCTTTACTTATTAGTTCACAATTTGTAACAAATAAATCATCTCCAACCAATTGAACTTTATTCCCAAGTTTTACAGTAAGTAATTTCCAACCTTCATAGTCGTCTTCATTCATTGCATCTTCTATAGAAATTATTGGATATTTGCCTACAAGGTCAAAATAATACTGAACCAATTCCTCTGAAGTGAGTTCTCTGTTTTCAAATTTATAAACTCCATCTTCATAAAAAGTAGATGCAGCAACATCAAGACCCAGTGCAAAGTGATTTTTCATCGAATAACCGGCAGATTCAACAGCCTGAATTATCAAATTAAGAGCTTCTTCAGTGCTTCCAATGTTTGGTGCAAAACCACCTTCATCTCCTACGTTTGTGCTATAACCTTTTTTCTTAAGAATGCTGCTCAAGTTATGAAATACCTCTGCAGATATTCTGATTGCTTCACTGAAAGTTTCAGCACCAACCGGAAGAATCATAAATTCTTGAAAATCGAGTTTATTATCTGCATGTACTCCACCATTAATGACGTTAATTAGCGGAACTGGCATCTGCTCTTCCCCTACTCCCAAATACTTATATAACGGCATTTTAAAGCTGTTTGCTGCTGCTTTTGCAACAGCAAGAGACACACCCAAAGTTGCATTTGCTCCAAGTTTAGATTTATTTTTTGTTCCATCTAGTTCAATTAAAACTTTATCAATTGCACTCTGGTTTGCTGAATCCATGCCAATGATTTTATTTGCTATCACTCCACTCACAGATTGAACAGCTTTCAGCACTCCTTTACCACAATACCTTTTTTCATCTTGATCTCTCAGCTCCAATGCTTCTAGTTTACCGGTCGAAGCCCCAGAAGGGACAGCGGCTCTACCTGTTGCTCCATCACATAGTTCTATTTCTACCTCAATTGTTGGGTAACCCCTGCTATCTAAAATTTCTCTTGCAAATACACTGCTGATCGTCTTTTTCATCATGCTAAACCTCCACTAGATTCACAATTGTGTTCACGTTCGGGAAATGTCACCCCAGCGCTGTAACATTTCAGTGTACGAACATTGCAACCTACAGATAAACAGATAATTTGAGTAGCAGATGGTGTCATTCCAGTGCTTGACACTGGAATCCAGTTTTTATTATACAGCCACTTATTTAAAGTTAAGTCTTCTAGATCCCAGTGTCTGGGCACTGGGATGACACCATTCTTAATGGAAGCTATCCCCATATCGCAATGTCTGTACAGTTGTTTGCCTAGACACTGGGATCCAGTTTTACTACACAATTTTATCATATAAATCACCAATGCTTAAGTTTATTTTACTAGCAGCAGCTTTGCAGTTTCTTTCGCTAGTTTAGCTATATTACTACCAGCACCAATAAATAATACTACATCTCCTGAACTTGTCGAATTACTAATAAAATGTGAAATGAGTAAAGCATCATTCATAATCTTCACATCATTAAACCCATTACTGATCAAGGTTTTTTGTATATCATCAATTCCACAGCCAGGAATAGGCTTATCTTCTGGGGGATGGACAGGAGTGAGAATTACATAATCAAACATCATGAAAATTCGTACGAACTCATCAAAAAAATTACGAATACGAGCAAAACGAAGCGGCTCGATAATTCCTGTTACCTTTCCTTTAGTGGTCAAACGTGCTGCTGACAGGGTTGCCTGTATTTCATTTGGATGATGAGCATAGTCCTCAATTAACTTAACACCTTTAATATCGGCAATTAAAGAAAATCTCCTTGCTACTCCTTTAAATTCCAAAAGACCTTTTTTAATCTCTTCATCACTAATTCCAAGTTTCACTGCAACTGATATTGCAGCCAGGGCATTGCTAACTTTATGCATTCCTATTGCATTTGATAGCACTACATTCTTTATAATTCTGGTACAAGGTTGAATATCTTCTTTTTGTCTTTCGAGAGCGAGTTCTTTTAATCGAAACACCATATGTACATTATCATCATCAATTTCAATACGCTGAACTAACTTTCTAATTATATTAAATTTAGTCTCCCAATCTACCTCTGATAAATCACACTTTTCCTTCGTTATATGCCCTCTTAACATCTTCACTTCTTCCCATACTACCCCTTCTAGTATATCTGCGCGTATTGATTTGCTGTTACATTCACCAAAACGTTTTCCAGGACAACGATAGTAACTTCTTCCTCCCTTAGCATTACTCATTCCATAATAAACGGATTTGCAACACTGACATATCACTAACCCTTGTAATAAGTATTTTCTTCCACTTTGTTGCATTTTTTCTATTTGTAGCTTTTCTTTTTCCACACTGTATCTCTACGACTTATATATATTTTGCCTATAGTAAAATACGCACATAATGAGCCAAATCAAGGAAAGTGCAAACCAAGTAATTGCGTATTCAAGATGCTTTATTGGCTGTATAGTCAATTTGCCACCAAAATTATCTTGCCACAATATACATTTCTCTAGCTTGATACCTAGATCATTGGAGATTTCTTCTGTACTTAAGGTAAACCATGTATTTGAAGCAATATCATTTTTGATAAACCAATTTTTGCTACCATCACAATACAAAACGCCATCAGCAGCTACTTTTTCAATTTTTGCTTTTTCTTCTTTTTTTTCTCTGACTATTCCTTTATTTATTAACATGTAATGTCCATTGATAAGCAACATAGGAGACAGCACATGATAGCCACGTTGACCTGCGAAAACATATAGTTCTATATCACTTAAAATTCCGTCGATTTTAACGTTTCTGTAGTTAAACTTTGAAAGATTATCACTAGGCAGTAGATGAATAACCGGAAGATCCATATTTTTGATAATATTATTCTTCCAGCTCAATCTAAATAACTGCCATAACCCGAGTGAAAAAAGAAGTAAAAAAGGTATAATGAAAATAAATACTGTTTTTCTTAACACTCTATATTTGTGTTCTCAAGTAATTTTCAATACCCATAAGCTCAATAAGGTCAATCTGTTCTTTGATCCAATGTAAGTGCTCTTCCTCATTTTTCAGTAGTTCTTCTAATAACATTACACTCACGAAATCCTTTTCTTTTTCAGCAACGGAAATTGCCTCTTTGATGCCCTTGATACCTTCTTCTTCTAAGTTAGAATTATCTTCTAAGATTTTCTGCATTGTATCTTTTGTGAACTTTCCTTCATACTTTGAGATTTTATTTGTATCTTGAAAATTTGGCATGCCCTTAAGCAGTAAAATTCTTTCTGCCAGCCTATTTGCATGCTCAAGTTCTTCATTAAGCTCCTTTCTCATCTTTTCTGCAAGTTTATTGATTCCGCTATTTTTAAGAATCGCAGAATGCAAAAGATACTGGCGTACAGAAGTCAGCTCATTTGTAAGTAATTTATTTAAATGTTCTACTATTTCTTTATTCATAACCTTTCTTTAGCTAATATACCAATGTAATCTACATAACAATCAAGGCAACATCAATTCATTTTTCTCACAACAATCGTATCAAATAGCACATCATGAAATGCCTGTTTCCTCTGAGAGAAGTAAGCAACTAAATACCAACTGAAGGTAAGCATCACTATAATCACTTCTAGTGTACTTAAAGCATTTACTGATGTTTGAAAAAGTTTGATAAAGGTGATAATTGAATTATTTAGCATAGGAAGGAAAAACTGAGAGATAGTGCGATCAAATGCTAAGCTCAAACCTATTTTAGAACTATCTAAAGTGATAGTATATATATTCATTAACTGTTGACCAGGAGTTGCTTGAGCTGTTGAAGATATAAAATATGTAAAGTAGCCACAATTTATACACATGTATGACAGGTGTAAAATTAATGGAAAATCCCCTAATGACAACACAATTAGTAAGGTTGGAATTAATAAAATTGCTACATCTATTAAATATGCGCAAAAGCGCCTGTGTACACTAGCGATCTCTGTCATTACCACCTATCTTTCAAATACTTTACTATGAATTCTGTAAGTTTATTAAAATGTTGAAAATATAACAAATCTTCATAACCTCTTATTGATTGTCCGTATACAATAGGTAAGCAATTTGCATTTTGTGCACATAGAATGTCTGTGATGCTGTCACCAACAAAAAACACATTTTCTCTATTTACAGGTAGCGTACTCTCCTCTAGTGCAAATAGCAGTGGAGTTGCAGATGGCTTATCTTCTGCAGTATCACATGATCCAACTATTCTTTCAAAGTAAGAATCTAGTTTAAAGTAGGCAACTTCTTGACGTAAATTAGTATTTTTCTTATTGCTAACTATCGCTAGGTAAATATTGTGGCTTTTCAGTGTCTGCAGCATTTTCTCTACTCCTTCATTCAGAGTAATATTTTGTAACAATGCATTATCTAGGTATTTTTGATATATCTGATTCGCTTTTTTCCACTGATCACCAAACAAATTGACCATGTAGCTCTTTCTTGATTCATGAGAATTTCTATCAACAACTTTACTGCCAGATCCCATCAAATCTAAAGTATGCTTAATGGCATTAGAAATATTATCTTGAGTATCAACTAAGGTATTATCCCAATCGAATACTACCGCTAATCGGCTATTTTTCATTTTTATATTGTGACGTATTTTAAACTAATAAGTAAATAATATTTTGATGATAAAGCTTCTATGTTAATCATTTTTACATAATTACCTAGTATGCTTATTTTAGCATAAGCTTTTATATAGTAGGTATGATACAGCTTCAAGATATATCAAATATTGAGAAGAAATTTCAAGATGCTTTTGCAGGCGCTTTTCCAGAAAGCACGTCGCTGAAAGATAAAGTGAAGATTATCAATGAGTTGCGTCTAGATCTTAAAGCTTACAAAAGGCAAGTAACTAGACAAAGTCTCGAGAAAAGGTTAAAAGATTTTTCTATAGCAGATAATTCTTCACTAGAAGATAAAATCAAGACTATTGCAAAATTGAATCGTAGTCTTAGAGATCGAATGAACCGTGCAGCTAAAAAAGTAGCTAAAGATTTTGAAAAGATCGTCGAATTGAATCGGGAGTTTAAACCAGAGACTCTTCATTGGAAGACAAAGTAAAAATTATTGTTGAATTGCACCGGGAACTTAAAGCTCAAAAAGGGCGTAAAGATGAAGTGAAGATTATTGCAAAATTGATTCAGAATCTTGAAGGTCGAATGGATCGTGCAGCTACAAGAATAGCTCAAGATTTTGAAAAGGTTACTGAATTTAAACAAAAATATGAAGGAAAAGACGTTTTTACAAGTGAAAAAGCTGCAGAGTTTGAAAGTAGTAAAAAATCTCAAGATACCGCAACTATACTAGAAGACAAAATTTCTGAGCAAAATAAACAAGAAAAGACCACTGCTCAAACAGACAAAATTCATGACTCAGTTAGTGAAGCAGACACTTCTGGAAAAGCTGTTTCAGAAGATAAAAACTTTGAACAAGAAAAAATTTCTGTGCAAACAGACAAAATTCATGACTCAGTTAGTGAGGCAGATACTTATGAAAAAGCTGTTTCAGAAGGTAGAAACTTTGAACAAGAAAAGATTTCTGTCCAAACAGATACAGTAACTAAGTCACAACCTTCAGTAAGCAAAGATCCTATAAAAGATAAACCGAACGACAAAAAGCCTAAAATTTCGTTAAAACAAGTCTCAGTGGATAGGAATGCTACAGAAAAAAAATCTAATAATAAAAAATCTCAGTTGAGTGAAAAGAAAAATATAGCTCAAACGAAAGAAAATCAAAAAGAAGAAGGCTTTTTGGTACGTTTTCTGAAGAAAATATTCGAAAAACTTTTTGGTAAAGATAAAAAGAGTGTAAAGGATATAAAAGGAACTGCTCAAAAAAGTACGCTAAATGATGAAGGGCAACAACAAAATGAGCTCCTTTCAAATCAAGACCAAAGCGCAAGTGAAGGTTTAAAGCAAATTGATGATCCATCGGTAACGCCTGTCAATACTCCTGAAGTAGAAAAAACAAACACAGGTCGCGGAAGATAATGCACATAGCCTGTATAATAGACTTGCGTCATATAAGTTTATTATACAGGAGATTTTACTAACTTCTAGCTCTAGAATGAGGGTTGATTAATACGCCTGTAATAAAGAATTCAGCTTCTAATTTTCATAGCATGGACATATCTAGGTGACAATTAAACTACCGTCATCAGTATCATTCCAATATTGATAACTTTTTCTTGCATCTTGCCAATCTTTTTGGCTAACCTGAGAAACTTGTGGCCAGTTAATCTCGCCATTAGCATTAGATACTCTTTCCTTCTTTAATATAGCAGCCTGTGAATAATGATTAGAGTCACCTTACAACAAGAAAAAATTTAAAAATCCATAATCATAAATCATAAGTGTCCGCATAAAGAGTTGCTCATTCTATGTTAATCATTTTTACATAATTAACTAATATACTTATTTTGGTATAAGATTTTACTTAACAGGTATGACACAGCTTCAAGACACACCAAATATTGACAAGCAACCAGATAATAATGTTAAACCATTGCAGAAAACTAAGCAAGTGTCTAAGCAGAAAGGCATGGGCGCTCAAGACGGTTCTGTCGCATTTGTAGGGAAGTAGAAAGAAGAATGATATAATTGTCTAAAAAAAAGCAAAGATGTTTCGTATCAATCAAAAATTGTTGCCATATTTCAAAGGATTTAGCTTTTCAGAGGATGTTATCTGTATACATGAAATGTCGATTCTCTTTGAGCTATCGAGATTTGGAAGAAATGATGAGTATAAGGGGAGCAAAATGCTACGTTACAAAGGTGGGTTATCACCACTGATAGATGAGGCAGTAAGGAAAAGAAAGAAGCAGGTTGGTAGTAGTTGGAGAGACTTACATTAAATTAAACGGTAAATGGGTTTATTTATATACTGTACTCTTGTGTGTTAGTAGAGACAAGTCTGCAGCACTTGCATTCTTTCGTAAAGCCTTCAGGAGTAACTATCTTCCTGAGAAAATTGTAATTGATAAAAGCGGCAGTAATACTGCTGCTCTTGATGATTTGAATGCAGAAATTTCTGAAGATTACAGTTCTTCAAATAAAATATCTAAATAATATTGTTGATAGATTTATCAAAAAACTAATAAAGCCAATGCTTGGGTTTAAAAGCTTCCATTCCGCAAAGATTACCATCACAGGCATAGAAAATATTCGTATGATTCAAAAAAGACAAATTATTAAAATAATGTTTCTACTTTTGAGAATTTTGCTATATTAATGGCTTCATAACTCCTATAATCCCACCTTTAATGATCTTCTTTCCTATGGTTTATAGATGCGACAGAACCAGCCATTATACCGCTGCATATAATGGCTTTTCAGATTGCTTGTACGATAGGATATATATTGATTTTTATTACTAGTGCAGATACGATAAAGCTTTAAGCACTACAAGATGGAGCAATTTGAGAGCTTTTACATCACTACGCCAATATATTACGTAAACGACAAGCCACATATCGGCCACGCATATACTTCCCTTATCTGTGATGTTACAGCTAGATTTATGAAATTAGCTGGAAAGAACGTCAAATTTACCACTGGTACAGATGAACATGGACAGAAAATTGAAAAAGCGGCTAAGGTAAAGGGAATAGAGCCAAAAGAATTTACAGATGAAATAAGTGTTACGTTCAGAAAATTGGCTGAGCTAATGAACTTTGATTATGATGATTTTATTCGCACCACAGAAGAACGTCATGAAAAAGCAGTTATAGCTCTATGGAATAGGCTTGAAGAGAGAGGGCAAATATATCTGGATTCTTACTCAGGTTGGTATTCAGTTCGTGATGAAGCGTTTTATCAGGAATCAGAGTTGATAGATGGCAGAGCACCAACAGGTGCTGAAGTTCAGTGGATAAAAGAAGAGAGCTACTTTTTTCGTTTGTCAAGTTGGCAAAATAAATTACTAGAGTTATACGAAAATCAGCCGAATTTCATCTTTCCTGAGAGCAGAAAAAACGAGGTGGTATCGTTTGTAAAATCAGGACTTACTGACCTTTCGATTTCTCGTACTAGTTTTAATTGGGGAATAAAAGTACCAGGGAATGACAAGCACGTAATTTATGTTTGGATAGATGCGCTCACTAACTATCTCACATCAATAGGCTTTCCTAATATGGAAGATGAGGAATATAAGAAATTTTGGACAAACTCCTTCAACGTTCATGTGATCGGTAAAGACATATTGCGTTTTCACGCTGTATACTGGCCAGCGATCCTCCTTGCAGCAGATTTATCACTGCCAAAGCAAATTGCAGTTCATGGTTGGTGGCTGAACGAGGGGGAAAAAATATCCAAATCCCTTGGTAACGTTATAGATCCAATTGGTCTGGCAGAAGAGTTTGGTGTTGATCAACTACGCTATTTTCTCCTTCGGGAAGCAAGTTTCGGTCAAGATGGTAATTTCAGTAAGAAGAACATGATCAGCCGCATAAACTCAGAGCTGGCAAACAATATAGGCAATTTAGTGCAAAGAACAATTTCATTTCTGCACAAGCAATGCTTTGGAGTTGTACCAGTGGTCGATCGCAATTTGCTTAAAGATGATGAGAGTTTACCAAATTGCAAAGCCATAATTGATCAAGTAATGGATCATCTATCAAAGTATGAATTTAACCAGATTATACTCCTGATTATCAATATCTCTTCCAAGGCCAATGCTTACATAGATAAAAGTGCACCCTGGACACTCAGTAAAACCGATAGAGAGCGCATGGATTTAGTAATCTACAAATTACTTGAATACATTAGAATGATTGGCATTTTGCTGCAGCCAATTGCTCCAAAGTCAGCAAAAATGATACTCGATCAGTTGCAAATTCCAAAAGAACAACGTGATTTAAAATCTCTGTGCAACGCATGTGTAAGCTTAGGCATTACACTGCCTAAACCTACGCCGATTTTTTTGAGGATCGATATTTAAAGAATCCTTAGTAAGCCGTTACAAGACTAGACTGAGTTGGCCGTTCTGTAGTTAGCCTTTTTAATTCAACAGAGTCAAAAAAAAGGTTCTGTCGCATCTATAAACCATAGGAAAGAAGATCATTAAAGGTGGGATTATAGGAGTTATGAAGCCATTAACATAGCAAAATTCTCAAAAGTAGAAACATTATTTTAATAATTTGTCTTTTTTGAATCATACGAATATTTTCTATGCCTGTGATGGTAATCTTTGCGGAATGGAAGCTTTTAAACCCAAGCATTGGCTTTATTAGTTTTTTGATAAATCTATCAACAATATTATTTAGATATTTTATTTGAAGAACTGTAATCTTCAGAAATTTCTGCATTCAAATCATCAAGAGCAGCAGTATTACTGCCGCTTTTATCAATTACAATTTTCTCAGGAAGATAGTTACTCCTGAAGGCTTTACGAAAGAATGCAAGTGCTGCAGACTTGTCTCTACTAACACACAAGTCTACAGTATATAAATAAACCCATTTACCGTTTAATTTAATGTAAGTCTCTCCAACTACTACCAACCTGCTTCTTTCTTTTCCTTACTGCCTCATCTATCAGTGGTGATAACCACCTTTGTAACGTAGCATTTTGCTCCCCTTATACTCATCATTTCTTCCAAATCTCGATAGCTCAAAGAGAATCGACATTTCATGTATACAGATAACATCCTCTAAAAAGCTAAATCCTTTAAAATATGGCAACAATTTTTGATTGATACGAAACATCTTTGCTTTTTTTTTAGACAATTATATCATTCTTCTTTCTACTTCCCTACAAATGCGACAGAACCCTTTGACGTACTCAAAAAAAGAGAATAAAAGGTACCGATATTACGTATGCAACAATCACTTAAGGGGAAAGAATTGTGAATCAATAAACCGAACAATAGTAGCAGGAGAAGTGGAAAAAGAAATAATGAAGAAAGCGGAGCAGCTATATGAAAAATGGAGAGAAAAAGCAGAAGAGTGGAAAAATTTAAGTTTTGGAAAACAGAAAGAAGTAGTGAAAAAGTTAATAAGAACAGTATTGGTGAGAGAGGATGGAATAGAGGTGAGTTCTGAATCAGAGGAAAAATTTATACCAATAAAAAAGAAAGGAAACAAATGTGTAGTAATAGAACCAGAAGGAAAAACAAATAATGCATTGCTAAAAGCAGTGGTAAGAGCCTACCTGTGGAAACGGGAACTAGAAGAAGGAAAATACGAAAGTGTGAAAGAGCTGAGTGCAAAATTAATATAGGTACAAGACGTATACACCAAATTTTAAGATTAAATTATTTAGCACCAAAAATTAAAGAAGATATAGTAAATGGAAGGCAGCCAAGAGATTTGAAGTTGGTTGACTTGAGAGAAATACCGATGCTGTGGAGTGAGCAGATGGAGAGATTTTATGGGTTTAAGCAAGCTGTCTGCCAATAAAAAATAAGATAAATAGGGAGTGTTAAATAAACTGTGTCAAATCGCATTTTTAGTTCAACTCGATTTTTAACCTACCAGGAAAAAAGATATCAAGTTGAGAGATAGTTAAAGCCCAATCATGTATAGGCATAGTCCATTTCTCTCCTGCCTTCTTTATAGCACAATATGCCTGTTTATACAAGGCATTTGTGCTAGTAAATGAGCCCTTGGTTTTAGTAAATTCTCGGCTATTTCTCTACTTGATATGTTTTTTTTAAAATCATTCATGAAAACTTTTGCTCGATACATATTTCAGTGAATTTCTTATCTGATGTACTATACATTTCTGCTTTAGGAAATACACTGTTTATTGCTTTAGGAAAGCTTTTTAACACATACAATCAGGATATCTTCTACTCCTTTCTCTTTTAAGTTATTTAACATCCCTAGCCAAAAGTTAGCTCCCTCACTTTCTGCTATATAAAAGCCTAAAACTTCTTTTCTGCCATTTTGCTAATATGTTATACATACATTTGCTTACACAATGCCCGTCCTCCTTGACCTTAAAAAACCATGAACACTATTGGATATACAGATTGCAGCGGACGACTGCGCCATTCGTTGATTACCAGTAACAATTTGTCAGTAATACTTGATATCTCTGCTGCAGATATTTTATATTTCTTCTACATGCGATGCTATATCCCATGCCACTGGCATATGTACTTAAAACCTTTGCTTCAAGTTCGGTTGTTTGCCTTTTTCTGACTACTTGTGGCTCGAAACTTCCTTCTCTATCTCTTGGTGTCAATAGTTCAAATACTTGTCCGTAAAGTCTTTGAATTTCTTCGGTTGTTTTCTTCGCTTTCAGCCGACAAATGGTTTTCTATCTCGCCTTTCCTCTAGCAGTTTTTTTTATGAATGGTGTTAATGCTCCATCTCTTTCCGTCAATGGTCTTCCTTCTCGTATAGATGATAAGATATTTGTTTCTAATTCTTTATAGTCTACCAAACCGGTAGTTCTGTTTGCTTGACTCATTGTCAAACCTCCATTTTTTTATCAATTTATTACTTTACTTCTCGGTTTGACACAGTTTATTTAACACTCCCACATTTCCAAATTTTGTGAAGATTCAAATTCTTCTTGCATATCCAGTATGTCTTCTATTACTTGCTGATCTTCATCTCTTTCTTCTAATTGAAATGCTGCTGCTTGAGGTGTTTCTAGCAGTTTTTTTAATATTTCTGTGCGCAGTTTCTCTGGTATTGATTTCCACTGTAGCATTACTAGCATTTCATTGTGCAGCACTGACATTTTCTGTAGTGTTTTCACTTTTTCTGACAGTCCTTTATTTTCTTTTTGCAATGCTTCTATTTTTCTTTGCTGATACTGATTATCTGAATTTGTCATTGGTAATCCATGCATAACCTACTCCAAGTTAAAATTTAGATATTATTAATTAAGTGATACAGTTTCTTTAGTCAATCAATATATTATAACATTAGGATTAACAGCTAAAAGAATAGAATGAAATATCAGGCAATATCCTCTATAATTAAACTTTTAAGATGGAAAAATGACAATTCGTGTAGGAATTAATGGTCTTGGTAGAATAGGCAGAAGTGTATTGCGTGCTATTTTTGAAGTAGAAAACTATAGCGAGCAAATAGAAGTTGTGGCGGTAAATGGGTCGCTCAGTGCTGAGCAGCATGCACATTTGATTAAATATGACTCTGTTCATGGCAAATTTAACGGCGATATTGATTTTAACGAGTCTGAAAATTGGCTATCTATAAATGGCAGGAAATTTTCTTTATATAGAGAACGTAGCCCTAAAAATATTCCTTGGAATGTTGATGTAGTGCTTGAATGCACTGGTGCATTCAACAAGCGTGCGGAAGCAGCAAAGCATAATGCAGAGAGAGTAATTGTCTCTGCTCCAGTTTCAGATGCTGATGTAACTGTAGTTTACGGCGTAAATAACGATATGCTAAAAAAGGAGCATAAAGTGATCTCAGCAGGTTCTTGTACTACAAACTGTCTGGCTCCGATTGTACACGTTTTACACTCCAATTTAGGTATAAAAAGCGGTTTTATGACCACTATACATGCCTATACGAATGATCAAAATATTCTTGATGGCAACCATAGAGACTTACGTAGGGCAAGAGCTTGTGGCCTTTCTATGGTGCCAACTACAACTGGAGCAGCAAAAACAATTGGTTCTGTCATTCCTCAGTTAAAGGGTAAGCTAGATGGTACTGCTATTAGAGTTCCGGTTAGCAACGTTTCTATGGTTGATTTTAAATTTACGACTGATAAGAAGGTAACAGCTGGAGAAATAAATGAAATGTTTAAGAATTCAGCAAATCATGTGCTTTCCGTATGTAACGAGCCTTTAGTTTCAATAGACTTTGTCCATAACCCTTATAGTGCAATTGTGGATTTAGCTGGTACATATGTCACAGGTGATATCTGTAGAGTTGCAGCGTGGTATGACAATGAATGGGCTTTTTCACTGAGAATGTTAGATATAGCTTTATTGTAAAGTATGAACGAAAACTCACAAAAATATGCTTCATTTTATGAGCACTTTGCGGAACTTAGAAAAAGGGTTATTTTTTGCTTTCTATTTTTTTGTGTTACCTTCGGGTTTTGTTACTACTTTAAAGAAAATATATACCGCTTTTTACTTGCACCTTTAATAGAAGTTACAAAAGATAGCAATGATTTTTCTCTAATCTATACAGACTTAACAGAAGCGTTTTTTGTATATCTCAGGGTTGCAATAATGAGTGCACTGTTGTTTTCTTTTCCTGTGTTTGCATGGCAATTCTATATGTTTCTAGCACCTGGCTTATATAAAAGAGAAAGGGCAGTGTTATTGCCATACTTAATTGCAACACCGGTTTTGTTTGTAACGGGAGCCGCTGTAGTTTACTACTACATATTTCCCTTAGCCTGGAAATTTTTTATTGCTTTTGAACATAGCGGTAAATCTTTCGGTATACCAATAGAGTTTATGCCATCAGTTAGTGAATATTTAGACCTTGTTCTTCAATTCATGTTTGCGTTTGGTACTGCATTTCAAATTCCAGTCATACTAACCTTAATGGTGAGAGTAGGGCTAATCACTGCACAAAGTTTGTCAAATAAACGCAGAATTGCGATAGTGGTAATTTTCATTATTGCTGCAATCTTAACTCCACCTGATGTACTAAGCCAAGTAGGGCTTGCAATTCCAATGTTGGTATTATATGAGCTGTCTATTCTGATATGTAGATACATTGAAAAGAAAGCAAAGGATTGAATCAAGAATATTATTTATAAACAAAGAATGAGCACCGGAGCGCTTTTTCTTGTTTGAGTGTTTTTGGCACCACAGCATTTTATTAATTTATTGACTTGTTTGCTTAAATATATAATAATTAAAGTATATTATTATTTTGAATAGGAGAATTTTATATGCCAAAATATGAAGAGTTAAACGGAACACAACAAGAATTATATGGTAAGTTACAGGCTGCGATGGAAGAACATGAGAAGATTATTGATCTTCTTACAGGATTTTCAAAAGAGGATTTGCTAAAAATTCTTACTACTGTGAAATGTATAGAGTTTGAAGATGGTGAAGAACATACTCTAACACCGCTTGCCTACGCTATAAATCTTAAGAACTCGTTAAATAGTCAGAGATATATTACAAATATTCTAAGTGTAGCTAAAGAGAAAGATATATTAGAAGAAGTTCTTACTACTGCGGATATAAAGATCAAGCTCTTAAATGGTCAAGAATATACTTCAACACCACTTGTCCATGCTATTATTCTTAATAAACAGAGAGGCATTCAAGCTATCCTAAATGTAGCTAAAAGAAATAGTATATTAGAAAAAGTTCTTACTACTGCGAATATAAAGATCAGGCTTTCAGATGATCAAGAACATACTCTAACACCGCTTGGCTGTGCTATAAATCTTATTAATCAGGAAGTTAGTCAGAAAAGTATTAAAGCTATTATAGATGTAGCTCAAGATAATGATATGTTAGAAAAAGTTTTCGCTAGTATAAAAAAAGATCATCTTAACAAAACCAAGAATATTTTAGAAATACTAAAAAATCAAGAGCAAGATGAAGAGCAAAAAGCTAAAATTGATGGTTGGCTAAAAATACTTGCAAAGAGCATATCTAGTTGTGAAAGTAAAGATGATCCTAACACAATTGAAATGTACGATAGAGTTGAGGAGATATGTGAAAAGCAAGAGCAAGAGGATTGGAAATTAACCCTTGAAAGGATCGTGCCTAATCACGAAAATAAAGACAAGTGTGAAATATTTTCTAAGATTTTTAACGAGGAGACTTTCAAAGTATCATTAGATTCACAGCGAAATGCTGATATGATAACATTAATTAGAAAGAACCAGCCTGATTACGAAAGTAAAGAACAGTCTTTAGTAGATGAAAGCAGCGTACCTCAAACTGAAGGAAATATAACTGATGAAAGTAGTACATCTGAAATAGAGAGTAGTAAACAAAAAGACAAAGTAAAAACTACTAATAAACCAATAATAATTGGCTGTGTTTATGGTGCTATAGCTGCATTGGCAACTGGTGGTGGATGTTTTGCTGCTGGTGTTGCATTACCGATATTGGCTTTAATTGGTATAGCTATAGCTGCTGCTCTAGTAACAGGACTTGTTGCTGGTGGTATTACATATGTAATTTCAAAGCTTAGTGAGAATCTAGATAGAGTTAATGTAGGACAAGGAGTTGTTGATACAGGGGTAAATATAACAGCGTAGTTAAGTGAAAGGAAGAAGTCTATTCTTCCTTTTCTCAAAGTTTTTTTTGTTGATCATATATTCACAGAATTAAGTTCGATAGGTTGCTGTGTAAAAGATTGGGAAGTAGTTTTGTTAGTATTGAAAATTATAGCTCTTTTCCTAATAGTGTGAACATGGTGGAATAGGTAAAGTAGCGAGGAGATGTGAATGCCAGTAGCATATAGTTATGATTTAAGGAAAAAAGCATTAGGATGTAGGGGGAAGTAGAGCATTTGTAGCCAAGAGGTTTAAAGTTAACATTCTATGAATGGCAAAAAGGTGCAAGAAAATAGGCGATTTTAAATCAAAATGTAGATCCAATAGAGCGTGATTGATATCTTGCTAGTAATAGTGTAACAGCTTTTATTAAGATATTTTTTTACCATACGACAGCAATAACAAAATTAGAAAATTGATGGCTGAATATGTTGGCATTGATAAACAGTATATTATGCTTCAAGCAATATTTACTTTAGTAGCTTCTACAACTTTTTTTAGTATAGCTTTTCCTTGGTGCTTTGTACCAACAGCAGTATTTACACTTGCTACGTGTTTCTTTGTTAAAAATGATGTACATGCTGCATTTTCTGCAAAAGAACTTTCTCCTGAGTTTGCCGAAATTATTACTGAAAAAGTAGTAAATAATGTTGAGCTCAATGCAGAAGACAACTCTCAATCGAGAAGCTACTTGTATGAGACTGTGTTATATAGCGAAACTAGATTTCACCTTTACACACCTAGATAAGGGGTAACAGCGGACACTAGAATGACAAAATCGTTATTCTGCTACGCATTATCGCCGTATAACTATAGCTATATGTGAACTAAAAAAGTAATATTCACTAGATCTTAATATTTTAGATCTATATTTCAATAAAATATTACAATTAGTATGCATGATCCATTTAAAAGTGAGGATTATAAAAAAAATCTTGATTCTCTGATCAAAGCTATAAAGCTAGGAAATCCAGAGAAACAATATGGTAAAACAGTAACAGATTTATCTCATGCTTTAGAGGGTTTTACAGATAAGGCAGAAGATGTAGCTAAACTTGTTATACGTGATGACTTGAGTAATTGTGTAAAGAAGGCAAATAAAAAGCCATTAATTCTTAGGATATTCAATAGAATATTAGGAAGAGATGTTTCGATTAGGAATATAAGTAATTTTATAAAAGATAAATTGCCTCCTTCAACTGCTAGAACAGTAATCGAATATACAGATGTTATTCAAAAAATTTTAGATTTAGAGCGAATAGAAAGAAGTCAAGATAAATATAGGTCATATGGAGTAAATTTAGAAAATAGACAGCAAAAGAAAAATCTCTTATATGAGCGAGAAGATTCAGGTTATGGAGGTTCATTAAACGAAGATCCTCAGTATGAAGAAATATCAAATTATCAAGAGGAAAAAAGTAAATCTTTAACAAAAGATTTGCGTAATCTACAATCAATTAAAGAGGAGCCGATTTATGCAACAATCTCTAAAGAACATATAGAAGCAAAAAGAGAACATAGGAAGAAACAACAACTTCAATCTCTTGTACCACCAAAACCACCAAGAGTACCACCAGTACCAGAGAAAATGTTTACTGCCAATCAAAAAATTAGACAAGAACCGAAAAAAGATAAACCTGCAGTACCACCAAAGCCTAAAGATTTAGGCGAAAAAGTAAGCACAGAGCAAAAAATAGTAGTGGAAAAATCAGCTGAGAGTAACCCTATACTACCACTAAAATCTAAAAATCAAGATGGTAAAGAATCAGCAAAAAAAGCTGATGGACCAAAAGTACTAGTAGTTGCTATGAAAAAAGAAGTGACTCGCGAGAGTAGTAAAGTAAAGGCATTAAAAGAAAGATTTGAGCGAAATCAAGTAAAGAACGTGTTGCCTGCTAAAACAAAACTACTTCAGTAATACAAACGGATATCAGTGTGAAGAGAAAACAATCTTGTTCATTTCCAGTAGGGAATAAAAAATCTTCGATCAACCATCTTGCCAGCAAAAATTTACCTTCCACGAATGTAAGTGTAAAAGAAATGGTTGCACGAATTGAAAAGAGAAAAGATGGAAGATAGTAATATTTTGGTATTTTCCTACTCATGAAAATTAGCTCTTATCATAACATTTTTACAGCCATAAGAGGAAGTTTTTCGGTTCTGTCGCATTTGTAGGGAAGTAGAAAGAAGAATGATATAATTGTCTAAAAAAAAGCAAAGATGTTTCGTATCAATCAAAAATTGTTGCCATATTTCAAAGGATTTAGCTTTTCAGCGGATGTTATCTGTATACATGAAATGTCGATTCTCTTTGAGCTATCGAGATTTAGAAGAAATGATGAGTATAAGGGGAGCAAAATTTCTGTAACAAAGCTAGGTAAATTAGTTCATATGTAAATTTAGCAAAAGTAAGCTAATATAGCTGATTTTAGCGTATAGTAAAATTATTATAAATAAAAGTTCGCACGGTACACATGGTAGACCATGCCATCCCAAAACAAACTCTTCTCTCACTAGCTGGTTTTGGTTGCTGAAAATGATTAATTGCTTAAGTTATTAGCAATATATTTTACTAAATTAAAAGCAATTTATTTGGAAATAACAGGAAAATTTGTAATAGTTTTTATCCCAAATGGAATAAAATCCTTCTGATTAATATCATCATTTTCAGTAGAAAACGCATCTGCACTAAATAAAAACATCCCTAACTTTTTCACCACTTTTTCTAAGTAAGATCACAGTTATTAATGGGAAATACTTATTCCTTTTGTCCGTTTTATGCTTGGGCCAATTAAGTAAGTATATATATCACGCTGTGGCAAAGTTGCACCTGGTATAATTTTATTATAAAACTGTATACAACTTGCCTCTATGCCTAACCCTCCATATGGCTTAAATCCTCTCTCTTCTACATGAAGATCCGTATCACGCAATATGTTATCCCTGGTATGCAAACCTTTTTCAATTAATGTTGAAACATATTTGCTTGTACCAAACAAGGTTACATACATAGCATGTGACTTATAATTAGGATGTTCAACATTTTTAAATCCTCATCTGTCTCGTAAGGCTGTAAAATAATAACTGGCACAAAAAGTTCAGAAAAATTACCGCCTTCTAATAAGGGTTTAACAAGTACTGTAGGCTTAATTAAGCCTGTTGCTGGATTAATCTCTCCACCATACTGCAGGAAATTTCTGTTTTCATATAACACTCGTGCAATTTTTAGAGCGTGAGAGCAGTCAGTATTGGGTCCAATAATATTATTATAATTAGCATAATCACCAATACAATTCTTAATCAAATCCAATCTTTGAATACATTTATTAACAACCAAGTTCGAAATTTTTGAATGTACTAGTATTGAATTCGGAGCTGCACAATCTTGCCCTTGATTTTGTAGACATACTCTACAAATACTGTCTATTGCCTTATCAATATTAGCATCTCTTGAAACTATAGTATTTCCCAAAGTAAATGATAAAGGTATAATAAGGTATTTGGGTTATAATGGCGTATAGTGTGGATTTAAGAGAAAAGGCAATATCGATGATAGGAAAAGGGAAGACGAAGGTTGAGGTGGCAGAGCTTCTGGAGATAGGAATAGCAACTTTGTACCGCTGGTTAAAAAAGAAAGCTGCTGGTGAAAGCCTCAAGCCATCTAAAAACGGCAGCTTCATTCGAAAAATAGACCCCAAAATACTCGAAGAATATGTTACAAAGAATCCAGATCATACTCTGGCAGAGATGAAACAAAATCTTGGATTTGGAATAAATTCAATTTGGTATAGACTAAAACAGCTAAAAATTACTTTTAAAAAAAGTCACACTATATCAAGAGCGCAATCAAGAAGCAGTTTATTGATAAAATCTCAAAAATAGACCATTCCAGCATCTTATATATAGATGAAGCAGGAGTTGATAATAAATTATACCGAGAATATGGACGTGCTCCAAGAGGAAAGAAAATTTATGCAGATATTCCAGCGAGAGAGAATCAGTATAGTAGCCGGGTGGATTGGAATGAGATTTATTGCACCAATGACTTTCAAAGGTGGGTGTGACAAAGAGGTATTCAATATATGGTTGGAGAAACCTAAATTGCCACTTGGCACAACCATAGTTATGGATAATGCTACATTTCATAAGACCACTAAAACAAAATCATTAATAGAGTCTTTTGGCTGTCATGTGCTGTATCTTCCAACATATTCACCAGATTTGAATCCCATAGAACACTGTTGGCATACCATCAAAAGCCGCCTCAGACCTCTAATGTATAAATGTACAGACTTACAACTTTTGGTTGGTAATACCATAATGGAAATTTATCATTCATTTTAGAAAATACTATAGTACGAGAAATCGAAAGGTCAGTAAGTCCTGATTTTACAAACGATACCACCTCGTTTTTTCTGCTCTCAGGAAAGATGAAATTCGGCTGATTTTCGTATAACTCTAGTAATTTATTTTGCCAACTTGACAAACGAAAAAAGTAGCTCTCTTCTTTTATCCACTGAACTTCAGCACCTGTTGGTGCTCTGCCATCTATCAACTCTGATTCCTGATAAAACGCTTCATCACGAACTGAATACCAACCTGAGTAAGAATCCAGATATATTTGCCCTCTCTCTTCAAGCCTATTCCATAGAGCTATAACTGCTTTTTCATGACGTTCTTCTGTGGTGCGAATAAAATCATCATAATCAAAGTTCATTAGCTCAGCCAATTTTCTGAACGTAACACTTATTTCATCTGTAAATTCTTTTGGCTCTATTCCCTTTACCTTAGCCGCTTTTTCAATTTTCTGTCCATGTTCATCTGTACCAGTGGTAAATTTGACGTTCTTTCCAGCTAATTTCATAAATCTAGCTGTAACATCACAGATAAGGGAAGTATATGCGTGGCCGATATGTGGCTTGTCGTTTACGTAATATATTGGCGTAGTGATGTAAAAGCTCTCAAATTGCTCCATCTTGTAGTGCTTAAAGCTTTATCGTATCTGCACTAGTAATAAAAATCAATATATATCCTATCGTACAAGCAATCTGAAAAGCCATTATACCGCTGCGTTTTGCAGCGGTATAATGTGAGTAACTTACGTTTGAGTTGCTATGATATTGTTGTCCATAACTTCACAACTGTACAAACATTCGTCTGTGAAAGCAGTGTGTTAAATATTATAGCAGATTTTGCCTCAAACACAAAAATGTCATCCCAGTGCCCAGACACTGGGATCCAGAAAAATTAATTGTAAACAAACGACTATACAACATGTTCAATAAAATTACAAAAAAGCTGGATTCCAGTGTCAAGCACTGGAATGACACTATTTGCTGTACAATTTACCTTCTAAAATCAATGTTCATACATTACATCCATGATTTCCAGAATGTTTTTCCGCATTAGAATGAGAAAACAACCCACCAGGTCTGGTTTCATCATAAGAAGGAGCACTTGGAACAGTATTAGGGTAAGGAGGTGGTGATGAATCATAACCTCCACAACTACGCCCTTGTCCAGGATAGCTATCTACCGCTTCTTCAGCCTTCTTAATATTTTCTGACTCTTTCTTATGTTTCATATAAAAAGCCAGACCACCAGCAAGACACACAAGAGAATTAATGCCAAGAATGACTAAACCCCAAACTGGTAAGACTGGGTTAATAGCGCAACCTATCAAAGCTGCTAAAGAAATTGCACCAACTGCAAATTCTATATTTCTGAACATTTTAAGTTGACTATCTAGATAATCTATTTTTTCTGACTTTCTAGCCGTTTTTTCGCTGCTGTTGTACCAAACACACATTAAAGCATGGAAAGCAACACACGCAACTACAGCTACTATCCCTAAAGCTAATAATTTCCTGCTGTCTTCTGAGTCTTTTTTCTTATCTTCTCTGCTTTGGTAGCCAACAGTATCAAAACCAGGGTTATTTATAACTGTAGTACGACCACCAAACAGGTTGCTAAGTAGTAAATAATCCCAAAAATCTAAACCTCTATTATCATGTACGTGCGTGACTTGAGGGCCTGTAGTTTGTTGCCTATTGCTTCTATCATATTCTGTACTGTGCTGATCATTAGTTGGATTACTGCGCTTAAATCCCTTATACGCATCTTCAAAAATTTTATCACTCCAGTTCTCAATATTTTGCATACCACAAGAACATAAAAATTCTTGAACACCATTGTCACTGCCATTTTCTTTTATATAGGCAAGTGCATACCTTTTTAAAACACTATCACGCATAAAAGTTCCCCCTAAATTAAGGTTAAATTAATAAATATTTATTATAACAAAGTAAAGTTTACTTGTCAATTCAACCATACCCTAATACCCAGTTAATATCCTTTCCACCAATTCTTTTACTGTCGGTACGTAGCCATTTTCATAAAATGGGTCTTGCTTAAATCTGTACACATTGTGTCCAGAAAACATGAGTTCATTTTCAACATTGCCGTCATGTACAATGTTTTGCAGTGTCTTTTGTATACAGAAACTCCGTGGGTCTGGCTTTCGCCCTGTTGAATGGTCACCATGATCTTTCCAATTGCTAAACAGACAATGGCTTAAACATCCCATGCAATTAATTTGATCTTGTCTTATTTCCGCAAATTTGCCTGGTGTCACAAAAATAACAGTTGTATCTGGAGTTTTCATTACCTCTGTATACCCTGCTTTAATCCATGCATTTGCTAGCTCTTTGTCTTTTACAGTGAGGTAAATCTTTCTACCTCTGCTACCCATTGCAAATTCATTATTAAACTCTCCGCTTGCACTTTCCGAAAATTTTATTTGACGTGAATTCCTCTCCTGTAGCTCATGTATGAAGTTATTTCTTACTGCAGATGAGTAAAACCCTGTTGGACTAAATTTGTTTAAAAATACATCACCTTCTTCTAAAGTAAGTAACTTCTTTTTCCACTCTGTAGAAATCTGACTTTCTTTTGTTAAAAGTGAACGAGTACCAAGCTGAAAAGCTATTGGTCCGATTTGTAAATTGTCAAACCAATGTTCCCAATCCTTCAAATGCCACACTCCCCCTGCCATAACAATTGGCGTTTCAGCAAGACCAACCTCGTTCATGAAAGATCTAAGCTCTGCAACTCTTTCAAATGGAGCCTGCGGTAATTCTGGGTCTTCACTATTACTGAGCCCATTGTGACCACCAGCAAGCCACGGATCCTCATATACTACTCCACCAAGTAAAAAAGAAGATATTTTTTGGTAAGCACGTTTCCACAACGCTTTAAAAGCGCGCGCCGATGAGATAATAGGGTAGTAATAAACTTGATATTTAGCTGCAATTTCTCCAAGCCTGTAAGGCATACCAGCACCGCAAGTGATGCCATGAACTAAGCCTTTTGCTTTTTCTAATATGCCATGAAGGACTTGTTCTGCTGCTCCCATTTCCCAAAGCACGTTCATATGTATTCTTCCACGGCCCTTTGATATTTCATTCGCTATTTTTGCTTGACTAACTCCAGCCTCAATACTATACTTGATTAACTCTTCGTGCTTTTCATTTCTTGTTTTACCTTTATAAATTAGTGGTACCAGCTCGCCATTGTCATCGATAAGTTTAGCATTTGCACCAGAAAACGTACCAACAGCATCCGCTGCAGCAAATGCCCCACTTGATCCTCCATCACTGATTGCAATACCTTTACCGCCCTCAATGATTGGCCACACTTCTTTCCCTGAAATCACTATCTTTTTTATCTTATCTTTCAAAATTTCCTCTTAATCTTTCACTCTATTTTACTTAATTACTAAAAAAATAATAGCTTTTCTTTTTATACCTATGCATTCAGTTTTAAATAGGCATAGGAGATGCTATAAATATAGTTTTATAAGAAATTTGCTATATGATCATAGGTTTAACAGGTGGGATTGCAGTTGGAAAGAGCTTTGTAGCCAATTGCTTTAAAGAATTTGGTGCCGCTTTGTTTGATGCCGACTCTGTCGTGCACCAGCTTTATAAAGTGGACAAAAACATAATAAGTTATGCAGAAGAAAAATTTCCTGGGGTAGTAGTAAATGGAAAAATTGATAGAACAGTATTGTCTAAATATTTTTTAGCACATGATGAAAATTGGAAGCAATTCCAGTCTTTAGTACATTCCGCTGTGCGAAATGAATTAGAATTTTTTATTGATCATGAGAAAGAAAACAACAGAAAACTTCTAGTTCTAGACATTCCACTCCTGCTGGAAACGAGATTCCATTTGTATTGCGATTTTATTGTTTTTATCCATGCAGATAGCGTTGTGCAAGCTCAAAGGATTAGTGAGCGTAATATGGATAAAGAAAAGCTGAATCTAATGTTCAGTATTCAGCTACCTATTGAAGAAAAAAGGCAAATGAGTAACTTCATAATCGATAGCAGCGCAAATGTTTTTTCTCAAGTGAAAGACATAATAAACTCGTTAGACCTCAGCACGTGATACGGTTATTTTTCACGAGATTACTCCGAATTTTAGCTGTACTATCAGCAGATTTTACCATTAAAATCTCAAACCTTGAGCCTGCGTTCAAAAATGATTCAACTGACTTACCGAAAAAATCATATCTCCACCCCTTGAATAGTTTATCTATCTGCCCAGATATTGAACCAGCTAACTCATCTTTTGATGAAACTAACTTTCTTGATATGTTATTTTCCTTACATTTGCTCTCTAAAATAATCGAGAGTATATCAAATACAGATTTATCATAATTATCTGACAGAGTATAATTTTGCTGCACAAACTCCTTCTCATTCTCATTGAAAATATTCATAAATTCTAATAAATCTTCCTCTTTTATATTTTTTGTGTTCCTCTCAAGATCATCTAAAACCTCGTCAATACGCTCCACATTTTTTTCAATAAGACCAATTATTACAGCATTATTAATTACTTTATTACGATTGATGTTATAGCGTTGTGCTAAAGTCTCTTGCCACTCACTCACTGCTTTAACAACTAACATTAGCCTCGGATTTGCTTCATAGTTAAATTTAATCCTCCTCCATGCATCTTTTGGACTATGCAAATACTTATTTATATCAACCAATAATTCCATCTCTTCTTGAAACCAACTCATCCTATTACTTTCTTCAAGTTTATTGCACAATATTTGGTATAGATCATATAGATATACCACGTCGTTTATTGCATAGTCTAGTTGATCCTCAGACAATGGACGCCTTAACCAGTCTGAATTTTTAGCTTTAATTTTATCCAGTGCTATTCCTTGATATTGCTCTACTACTTTTGAATAACCAATAAAGTCATGATAATAATGGCAAAACATAGCAGCAACTTGGGTATCAAAAATAGGAGTGGGAACACATTTAAACACAGTGAGTAAGGATTCTATATCCTGCCGGCAGCTATGAAACACTTTGATTATTCCCTGATTTAGCATCATTTTCTTAATGAATGATAAATCAATTTCTGGCACTAATGCATCTACAATAAAACTCTTCTCTCCGTAAGAAATTTGAATTAACGATAATTTTGGGTAGTAGGTTAAATTATTTCTAATGAACTCCGTGTCAATTGCTATAAATTTTGGATCTTTTTCCATCAATTCTTTACATGCATTTTCCAGTTCCGATGTCGTACTAATTAGCATATATTTTTTATTCAGTGGCTATATTTTACCACTTATATTAAATCTTTACAATTGATTGAAGTTGAGAGCACAATTGTATAATAACTAACTCTTCTG
This sequence comes from Wolbachia endosymbiont (group B) of Camptogramma bilineatum, assembly GCF_947251825.1. Taxonomy (NCBI): domain Bacteria; kingdom Pseudomonadati; phylum Pseudomonadota; class Alphaproteobacteria; order Rickettsiales; family Anaplasmataceae; genus Wolbachia; species Wolbachia endosymbiont (group B) of Camptogramma bilineatum. The sequence goes on along the minus strand of NZ_OX366391.1, from coordinate 607,596 downwards.
TAAATATACAGTTTTGCCAGACACAACGGTACGTACTACGTGCCCTTTCACTTTGCGTCCACCGAAAGGCGAATTCTTTGATTTACTAGCAAAGTTGTCAACTTTAATTTCCCATTCATGATCCAAATCAACTAAAATTAAGTCCGCTACAAGTTTTTTCTGTATGCGGCCACGTGGCATATGTATGATATCTGCAGGCTTATATGTCAATTTTGCAAGCACATCAAGTAGACCCATTTGTCCACTATGATATAGTTCAAGTGAAAGGGGCAGCATTGTTTCAAGGCCAACAATACCAAATGCAGCATTTTTAAGTGGAAGATCTTTAGAACTAAGATCATGCGGAGCATGATCGGTTGCAATGCAATCAATCACACCTGTTTTTAAACCTTCAATCATAGCTAAACGATCTTCCTCAGTACGTAGTGGCGGATTCATTTTTGCGATTGCCCCATGTTGCTTTACTATATCTTCAGTTAAAGTAAAGTGATGAGGAGTTACTTCACATGTAACATTTAATCCCAAATCTTTTGCACGTTTAATAGCATCAAGTGAATCTTTTGAAGAGACATGTAAAATATGATAGTGTACATTTTCTATGTCCTTCATTAGCAGTATATCACGAGTTACCATGACCGACTCTGACGCACTCAAGATTCCCTTTACTCCCAATTCTTCAGAAATCTTACCCTCGTTAATTGCGCCACCAGCAGATAGATTCAAATCCTCTGCGTGTTGAGCAATAGGAACACCAAGCATACTTGAATAAAGCAGTGCCTGTCTCATAATCATTGGATTCATAACTGGCATACCATCATCGGTGAACCCAACTGCACCTTCTTCCTTTAAGAGTGCCATTTCAGTTAATTTTTCTTCCGAAGTGGTGATTTTAGCGTAAAATTGAACATTCACATGCGAAGTTTCAAATGCTCTATATTTCAAATACTTAGCCAAGACAACACTATCAATCGCTGGAACAGTGTTTGGCTGGCAAACTACAGTTGTAACGCCCCCTGCAGCTGCAGATTTGCTGCCTGTATGTATAGTTTCTTTATGCTCTTGACCTGGTTCACGAAAATGCACGTGAATGTCAATAAGACCTGGCATTAGAACAAGCCCTTCACAATCTATTGTTTCATCAACTCCACTTGTTGAAAATAATGATTCGCCAAAATCAACAATTTTATCCCCTTCAGTCAATAATGAACCTTTTATATCAAGTTTAGTTTCCGGGTCAATAATACGAGCATTGGTATACGCAATTTTATAGCCTTCCTTTTGCCCTGTCTGCAATAAATTCAAAATCATATTTGAGTATCAATTATAAAATATAATCTAAAGTTTTTTTAGTAAAACACAACCAAATTAAAGTGATGATATAAAACTAGCAATAAAGAATATTTAAATTAATACTCAAGCAGCTATTCTATAACTACCATTTTCGATTTCAACGTTATTAAGTGCGGTATTTGCGTTATAAGAACAGTAACATCCTACTGCAAGAAAAGTTAATGCAGCTACAGCAAGCGAAACACACATTGCTAAATGAACCATTGTTAGACTTGTACCAACAGCAAATGCTCCAGATAACACAAAAGAGGCAGAGGCATAGTTACTTTGCCTTCTATTATAAATGCTTGCTTCTGAAAGTTTTCTGTTTTTGTTCTTTGAGTCTTGATTTTGAGCTTGAAGTTCTAATTTCTCTTGCCTTAAATCCCTTTCTAACTGTGAAATTTTGTCAGTGTCTCTTGTTCTTTCACTTACGACCCTATTCAGCTCTTGCTCTTTTTCTGTAAGTTGAGCCTTTGTTCTTTCAAGCTCATTTCTAAGGTTTTCGAGCTGCTGCAATTCTTGAGCAATCAAATCATCGTTTATTTCCGGGGCAACATTATGTACATTTGCTGAAGACTGTTCCACAGTTGCAGGGAATTTTCCATTTAGATATTCTCTGACAGGATTAAAACTTTTAAGCAACTCAATAACAATTTGATCATTCATAAAGCAATTATCTTCTACTAATTTTTTTTATATCATCCAAATCTTTTCTATTAATAGCATCAGTTAATCGCTCTTTCATAACTTGCTCAATTATTTGCTTCACCCATAGATTTTGCTCTATAGCTGGTATCGGTTTTATTTGATTAAAATCTAGGTCTTTATGTTCTAAAAGTTTAGTCAATACTTCCGCGTTATCTTGTGTTATTCCTTGTAAACATGATTTGATAATCAGGCTAAGCAGCGTTTCTATTTCTCCATTGAAATTTCTTTTCCAGCAATTAGGGTTGAATTCTTCATTTAATAGTCTTTTTGCTTCATGGAAATTTCCATGAGAAAGAGCATTCAATAATTCTTTTCCTGTTTGTGCTTTTTGTATTTCTATGATCAAATGCTCAGCACGATTTTTTTAGCACATTCCTCAGGATCTTGAAGTCTTTTATTTAGTAGATACATCATTATTCTCGGATGACTTAGTAAGAGTTGTAACACTTTCCTTTGTTGAAAGGACATTGCTAGATGCAAAGCTGTATTGCCATCACCTTTTTTTTGAATATTAACATCTATGCTTCGGTGAAGTAGAAGTAACCTAATCATACTCTGATATTCTTTTTCTTCTTCTGTTTCAGAGCCTGCAGATAAATCATAAATTATAGATATCAAAGGTGTCATGCCTTCTTCATTAAACGCATTAACATCCGCACCTTCTTGCAATGCTTGTTGAAAATGATTCAAAGCTTCTTCAGGTGTTACTCTTTCATCATCAGTGCCTTAAAATTGAATAGCTTTAAATAATTTTTTTGTTGATTGTCCTGAAGTTGTTTGATTTTGAGCTCGTAATCCTGCATCATTAACAACCCTTCTTCTAAAATCTACATTACCTCCCGAAAGCATACTAAATTCTCCCTAAACTATAATTTACTAACATAATTATAAAAAAAAAACAAAGAAAATTGCAAGCAATTTAGTTAAAAATTTTAGAACTAATTATGATTCCAAAAACTTTTCTGCATCAAGTGCAGCCATGCACCCTGTACCTGCTGCAACTACTGCCTGGCGATATACCTTATCTTGAACATCACCAGCAGCAAACACCCCTGCCCTACTGGTTAGAGTTGTTCCAGGTTTCGTAATTATATAACCTTGCTGATCCATTTCAACAAAGCCCTTAAAAATACCTGTATTTGGTGCATGCCCAATTGCAATGAACACTCCATCTACTTTCAATTCCTGGGTTTTATTGATGTCTGTCGATTTAATTGTAATGCCAGTAATTTTTTTAGGATTTTCTTCTCCAAGAATCTGCTCTACGGTATGATTCCATATTACCTTTATCTTATCATTTTTAAAGAGCCTGTCTTGCATTACTTTCTCTGCTCTTAACTTATCACGCCTGTGTATCAGTATAACTTCCTTAGCAAATCGAGTTAAAAATATTGCTTCTTCAACAGCAGTATTTCCACCACCAACCACAGCTACAACTTTATTTCTAAAAAATGCACCATCACAAGTTGCGCATGCCGAAACTCCGTAACCTTGAAATTTCTTTTCACTCTCCAGGCCAAGCCACTTCGCTTGCGCACCAGCTGCGATTATAATTGCATTCGAATAGTAGTCACTAGCATTACCACAAGATCTAAATCTATACTCATTAGAATCCTCAAGTTGTTCAACGCTTTTTATTTCGTCATTTATTACCCTTGCCCCCACCTTCTCTGCATGCAACCTCTTTTGTTCCATGAGTTCTGGACCTTGTATAGAAACAAAACCTGGATAGTTTTCAACATCCGTAGTAAGTGTAAGCTGACCACCAGGTTGCATTCCTGTTACTACAATTGGCTCTAAATTTGCACGTGCTGCATATATAGCAGCAGCATAACCCGCTGCTCCAGATCCAATAATAAGAACTTTTGTACTCAATTTATAATTCTGCACTGTGTGAGTTTAGATAATCAGCCACTCCTTCATCGCTTGCCTGCATTGCTGGCTTACCTTTTTTCCACCCTGCTGGACATACTTCACCATGCTCTTCATTATGTTTTATTGCATCAATAATTCTAATAAACTCATCAATATTACGCCCTAAAGGAAAATCATTTATCGATTGATGACGTACAACAAACTTATCATCAATAACAAAAGTTGCTCTTAGTGCAATTGAGTCATCATATAAGACCCCATAGTCTCTTGATATAGACTTTTTGATATCAGACACTAAATTGTAGCTAACCTCTCCAATACCACCATCATTAACTGGAGTGTTTCGCCATTTATAGTGTGAAAATTTTGAATCTATACTTATTCCTATCACTTCAACATTACGTTTTGAAAAATCTTCTATTTTGTTGCTAAATGATATCAACTCAGTTGGACAGACAAAAGTAAAATCAAGTGGATAGAAAAAAAGGACAGCATACTTATCCTTTATATGTTTACTTAAACAGAAATCATCAACTATTTTTCCACTAGCAAGAACAGCCGAAGCAGTAAAATCGATAGCGGATTTTGTTACAAGATTCATAACTAACCTATTCATTCTTAATATTTATAATTTTATACCTTGATACATTTACATGCAAGTTTTCTTTAGCCCCAATCCTATAAAAACGGTTCTGTCGCATCTATAAACCATAGGAAAGAAGATCATTAAAGGTGGGATTATAGGAGTTATGAAGCCATTAACATAGCAAAATTCTCAAAAGTAGAAACATTATTTAATAATTTGTCTTTTTTGAATCATACGAATATTTTCTATGCCTGTGATGGTAATCTTTGCGGAATGGAAGCTTTTAAACCCAAGCATTGGCTTTATTAGTTTTTTGATAAATCTATCAACAATATTATTTAGATATTTTATTTGAAGAACTGTAATCTTCAGAAATTTCTGCATTCAAATCATCAAGAGCAGCAGTATTACTGCCGCTTTTATCAATTACAATTTTCTCAGGAAGATAGTTACTCCTGAAGGCTTTACGAAAGAATGCAAGTGCTGCAGACTTGTCTCTACTAACACACAAGAGTACAGTATATAAATAAACCCATTTACCATTTAATTTAATGTAAGTCTCTCCAACTACTACCAACCTGCTTCTTTCTTTTCCTTACTGCCTCATCTATCAGTGGTGATAACCCACCTTTGTAACGTAGCATTTTGCTCCCCTTATACTCATCATTTCTTCCAAATCTCGATAGCTCAAAGAGAATCGACATTTCATGTATACAGATAACATCCTCTAAAAAGCTAAATCCTTTGAAATATGGCAACAATTTTTGATTGATACGAAACATCTTTGTTTTTTTTTTAGACAATTATATCATTCTTCTTTCTACTTCCCTACAAATGCGACAGAACCCTTAAAAAGGTGGTAGTTTAACCTACCATCTCCTCTGGTTTCACTATACTTTCAAACTCCTCCTCAGTGATCAGTTGAAGTTTTGCTGCTGCTTCTTTTAGAGTGATATTTTCTTTATAAGCAAGCTTCGCTATTTTTGCTGCATTGTCATATCCTATATGCGTATTTAATATAGTAACTAGCATTAACGACTGATTTAGTAAATCCTTTATTCTTTCTTCGTTTGCTTTAATATCAACTACGCATTTCTCTGAAAAATTTAAACTTGCATCAGCTAAAAGTCTTATAGACTGCAAAACATTGTAAATTATCACCGGCTTAAACACGTTCAATTCAAAGTGACCATTTGAGCCACCAATTGTCACGGCAACATGATTTCCCATAACTTGAGCACATACCATAGTCACTGCTTCGCATTGAGTTGGATTCACCTTACCCGGCATGATTGAAGAGCCAGGCTCATTTTCTGGTAACATTATTTCTCCAATTCCGCATCTTGGACCAGAACCAAGTAGCCTTATATCATTTGCAATTTTCATCAAGCTTACTGCTACTGTATTGAGTGCTCCACTGAGCTCAACTAAAGCATCATTTGCTGCTAGTGCTTCAAACTTATTTTTTGCTGAAATAAATGGAAAGTTAGTGATTTTTGCCACTTCTTCAGCAAAATCCTCAGCAAAACCCTTTTTAGTATTGATTCCCGTGCCAACCGCGGTGCCACCTTGTGCAAGTTCATATACATTGATCAGAGTTGACTTTACTCTCTCTATTCCCTTTTTAATCTGAACTGCATAGCCAGAAAATTCCTGCCCAAGTGTTAGAGGAGTTGCATCTTGCAGATGAGTACGCCCTACTTTTATTATATCCTTAAATTCATGAACCTTATTATTTAGCGCTTTATATAATTCTTCAAGATTGGGAATAAGCAAGCGGTTTATTTGCCCTGCTACTGCTATATGCATTGCTGTTGGAAAAGTGTCATTTGATGACTGACCACAGTTTACATGATCATTTGGATGCACTGGAGACTTACTACCTAAATCACCGCCCAAAATTTCTATTGCACGATTGCTGATCACTTCATTCACATTCATATTGGTCTGCGTCCCAGACCCGGTTTGCCAAACAACAAGCGGAAATTGATTATTAAATTTACCGTCTATTACCTCCTGTGCCGCTGTGCAGATTGCATCCCCTACTCTATTATCTATGCTACTCTGTTTCATGTTAACACGTGCTGCTGCAAGTTTTACTATTGCTAGCGCTTTAATCAGCGGCTCTGGCATTTTCTCTGTACCAATTTTGAAATTTTCCAAAGAACGCTGAGTCTGCGCTCCCCAGTAATGTTCACTTGGTACTTCTACTTTTCCTAAGCTATCTGATTCTATTCTAACTTTTTTATCCATATTTCCTCATTCTAGTGTTTGACATTACCTACATATATGATTAGTTAAATCAAATTGTATTTTAGTGTCAAGTTGAGACATTTTTAGTCCAGACCGTAGAAAATTTTCAAGCCATATCTTTTGCTTCTATTACTTTTTTATTGTTATTAAGGCAATCATGCAACCTTAAGCAATAAACCTACTTTCACTCTCTATAAGGCTATTCTACTTAGAGATTGAATAGTGAAAACATCTTTAAGCGCAGAAGCTATACCTTTGTTTGCTTTCTCTTTTTTTACTTCTACAATCATATAACCCAACATTGCACCTAACGCTAGACTAACGGTCGCTGATGCTGCACAAACTGTAATCACTGCTCCCGCAGAACATGATATTGTCATACCAGCAACATAACCTACTATACCACTAACACCAATGCAGACGTATTTCTTCCGTAGCTCTTTTTGTATATGACTTTTTAGATATTCTTTTACATCTAAATGCCCGTTTCTAGTAGCATAATTCAGAGGAGTGTTTTCATAGCCATCTTTCACATTAACATTTGCTTTTGCTGTTTCTATCAGGTACTTTACTACCTCTAAACAGCCACTTCCAGCAGCCCACATTAGAGCAGTTCTTCCATAGTGATCTGCTGAATTAATATCTTCTTTCTGTTTTTCTATCAGGTATCTTACTGTTTCTAATTGACCATTTTTGGCAGCTAAAAATAATCCTGCATGATTGTTAATCATTTGTGCAAATGATAATATTTTTAGTTTAGAGGGTTGTAACTCTTTAGTATTAAAGTTTAATTGTGCTGGAACAATTTCTACTTCAAGCTCTACATGTTCTCTTGTGAAACGATCAAGTAGGCTTTTTACCTGATCAATTGTTTGAATTCTTACCTTATAATACCGCAATAAAGAATTGATTATTTCCCTGTTGTTAAGAAAAAATATCACTAATTCTATTTTACCTGTTAAATCTTTAGCATAGATTGAGTATTCTATATTTAATCTATCTTGTGAAATATTTTGTATTGTCTCACTCTCTGTCCAAATTCTTACCTGTTCATTAATTCTCTTACTTACAAGAAAATTATATAATTCACTATCTTCTTCCTTCATTTTATTGAGCTCATCCTTACAGTCATACCAATGAGATGATAACTCTGGTATACAAGTAGGAAGAGGCAAGCGAGGTATTGACATATCAAGATTAGCTATTAAATGATATCTAGTTAGAAGCTTTGCTACCTCCGTATGGCCATTTACAATAGCATATGTTAGGGCAGAGAATTGACCTTTACGTTTCACATTTAAATCAGCTCCATTTGCTATTAGAAGTTGTACTACCTCAAGATGACCATGGGCAGCAGCATGAATTAGAGCAGTTATGTTTCCCAGAGATTCTGCATTAACATTTGCTCCCTCTTCTATCAAGTATTGTAATATCTCTAGTTGACCATTGTCAGCAGCCCATATTAAAGCAGTTCTCCCATAATCATCATCTATTGTATTAATAATTGCTCCACCCTGTATAGCTTGCTGAACAAAATCTAGCTGTCCTTTTTTAGCAGCATCAATTAGCTGCGCATTTAGCTGTTTTTGTGATGGCATATACTCCTCCCCAAAAATATACAATTTAAAGCTATTTTAGCCACTATTCAAGTTTTAATGGCTAAAATTGATTGAATCACTTTTTAGTGTTTTTTTATGGTTATTTGAGTCTAGCAAAGATGAGTCTATATCACAATCTAGTAATTCTCCTACTGCACTTAGTAAACCAGCTGTACAACCAGCTATTTTGATCTGGATGAGAGGAGATATAATTTATAACCACTCCCCTATCCTTTCTAGTTGTTTGTAGATGTTAAATCTCAGGAATTTATCAAAATAAGGAGAGGCAATGAAGGGAGTAGTATCTCTTAAATAATTAGATAAGAAATCTGGTAGAATATTCTGAAATTCATGCATTTTTTGTCTATAATCTTTCAAAGCAATAACCTTTATTTTATCATAATCAAGTTTCCAACAAGCAAGCTCCGAGACTTCTTTTTTTGTTGTGTATTCCACTGCTAAAGCTTGTAAAATTAATTGCGGGAAAAATCCTGACATAACTTCCTCATTGGAAGGTGGTGAACCAAGTTTATAGTCTATAATTGCTACTTGCCCACCTGGTAGATACTCAACTCTATCACATCTTGCTGTCAATAAAATTTCCTCTGTCATTCGAGTATCTGACCAGCTCTTATTACACAATTGTCTGGTGTGTTCATTTGCAATCAAATTTTCTGGATCCAAGTAGTCAAGCACTGGGATGACACCCTTATTCTTAGTGGAAGTTGTACAGCATCCGCGCAGTTGTGTGTCACGCGCTGGAATATGAAATATCGGATAGGAAAAGCTCTTCTCCAACTCAACTTGATTGTTTCCAGTCCTATCAAACTCAACAAAAGATTGAATTATCCTCTGCAACCTTACCCACCACATATTTGAAAAGTGGAATCGATTAGACGAGAATATTTCTCGTGCAATACTCATCAGCGACTTTTCGTTGCGTAAATATCTTGCAAGAATATTGTGTACCATAGTGCCAAACTCCAATATCGATGGCTTAAAATTTAAGTCTTTCAACTGTCTAAGGTTCAGTATGTATTCAACATAAAATGAATAAGGGTTACGAATCAGTTTTTCTACCGCACTGCAAGACATCACTTGCATTTTTTCTTCTCTGACTTTGGCTTGAGGTTTTGGCATAGGCTGAGTACATGGAACAATGCACTCAGGTGTATTTAATATTCTTAGCCAATTGCGATAAGGATATTTTGGTTCTTGTAACAGAACTTCTAAACGGCGCAATAGAATTGATTTTCTATCACTCACTAGCCTCGTAATATAAACCTTGCCGGCACCAAATAAATTGCGCAAAGTATACAAAAAGTACCCTTGCTCTTCTTGCACAGAAGGAAGGTTAAATTTTTCTCTATTCAGTGCACTCAAAAACGGATTCTGAAAATTTGGTATATCATTAAATCCAGCAAGTATTACAACTTTATTTTGATATAAGCTAAATTTATCAAAGTTATTTTCTGGAGAAAAAAACTTCCTTTTTAAAAATAATATCAGGATTTGACTATATAACTCTAAGGAACACTCAATTGCTATACCGTCACATGCATTTAAGAAATCACGAGTAAAATTACCTATTTCACCATTTAGCTCTAGAAAATTCACATTAGAAAGCACATTAACACACTGTAAATGAGCTGCTGCTATATCAGAAATAGGATAATTTATAAGATTAAGTAAAAGATTAAATATAGTTTCTAATCTACTGATAATAATTAATATATCTTCTTTATATCTTAGCTTTTTACAAGTACTAATAGCGTTGATAATATCCTTAAGACCATTTATATCAAAGCTACGCAATACTTCTATCTCAAACTCAGATAAAATACGAGTGTACTCTTCTTGAGCGTAACCAAAAGTCACTAGCCTATGTTTAAGAAGAGAAAGCAATGCCACACCGTTCCATTTTGAGTTCAAAATCTCAATACTATAAAGCAGAAGCGTCACATAAGAATAGTTTTTCGATATGGGGCACACCATACGAGCTGCAAGTAATTTATCAAAGACAAACAAAGAAACGTTTTCATAACCTTCATTCTCCATAATTAGTGACGTCACCTGTGCTTCTTCCTCTCTGGAATCACAAGTGATGACTTCAATATTGCCAATATATCCATTACTAACTTTACTTAGATCGGCAGTTGTATCAAAGACATAATCTAGTTCAGGACTGCCTGTCATCCCAGCCCTCTGATTTTTAGTGTACGAACATTGTAATTTGCAGGTAATTTGAGTAGTAGATGATGTCATTCCAGTGCTTGATACTGGAATCCAGTTTCTATTGTACAGCCACCTGGTGCACTCATTTAAAGTTAAGTTTTCTGGATCCGAGTGTCTGGACACTGGAATGACATCAGAACACGCTTCTGACAGAAAACTTACATCCTCTCTGCCTATACTTAAATAATCGAGCAGATCTTTTAGGCAATATTGATAATGTTTTTTATCAAGTGATTGCCAATCTTTCTCTTTAATTTTCAAATTCAGATTAGGTAAAATTATCTTTCCAAATGGCAGGTCGTATACAGCTTTAATCAACAACTTATAAATCTCCTCCTTTCCAATTCCAATAAAGATCATATGCTGATCTTTATTCAGGGAGGCTATCATATTGTTTATGTAGTCACTCTTATGCTTTAGTATATCTACTACTCCTAACTTTTTTAAAGTGTTACTCCAAGTTTTGATAAGTAAGTTTATGAAATTCTCCATTTTCTTCGAATGCTCATCAAGCTGATAACAATCCGCTATTTGGGTATATTGAAGTAATGACGGCAAACTGTAAACTAGATCGATTGGAAAACTATCATTGTGTTTTTTATTCCACTCCAATATAAATTGAATGAGTAGCAGCGTTCTCTTTGTCGGGTTAATAACTTTAACTCTATCAAGATTTAATATTAAATCTTCTTCATCAATGTTTTCTAGTAAAACTATCTCTGGCAAAATTATAGTTCTGTAATTCTTGAATGCACTCAGCAATGCTATCACATCCCTCTTGCAGGGAAGTATGATCTTTATCTCGGGAATTTTTTCTCTTTCATATTCAGAAAATATGTGCTGAACCAATACATTGAAAAAGGACTCATTCACATTAACGGTAAAAACTCTTCCCACTAACAGTAACAATTAATACAACACTTTTATTGTATAGAAATTATTTAAAATATAAATGTGCTCGCAGTTTCTTATGCTATGATATATTAAAGTCTTTCACAATATTACATGGCAAACATCAGAATAGAAGTTTTTAATAAATGTGAACAAGTTGGCCGCAGAAGGGTAGTTAATGTTTACTTGATTTACATAAGCAAAGAATTACCATCAAAATTACATGAAGAAATTTGTGGGCTATTTTATAATAAAGTCATACAAGACTGCCGTTATTATTCCTACAATGAAAACCTTAAAAAAGTTCAATATAACTTCATAGAATCACAAGCAAAGTGGGGCTTGGAGATAAGCTTTTTACCTGGCATGACCGATAACGTAGGAAACACGGCAAAACAAATTGTTAGAGAATATCTAATGAGCAAAGGCCACATTGATGAAAGTGTTTCTATCAAGGCAAGAAGTTCAAAATTGATTCTAAGTCAAGGAGGTTTTCCAACCGAAGATGACATAAAACAGGAATTCAATCCTATTACTGAATATTGCACACTTGTCTATAAAGAAAACGGCAATTGCCATTGGAAGTATTACAGTAAACCAAATACCCCACCTGGTGTCATTACAGCGCGTGACCAAAAAAAAAAAGAATGGATTCCAGTGTCAAGCACTGGGATGACACCAGGTAATAATGGAGCAAAATCTGTCAAACTCAATGTAAGTGACCAAGAGCTTGAAAAAATCAGCAGAGATGGAATCGATGGTAATGGCACTTTAGGGCTCTCGCTGGCAGCAATGAAAGCTATAAAGGATTACTTTAAAAAACTCGGTAGAAATCCATATGATATTGAACTTGAGTCTCTGGCACAGACTTGGTCTGAACATTGTAAACACAATATTTTTTGCTCCCCTATTGATGAAATAAAAGATGGTCTATATGCTCATTATATTAAGCGTGCAACGCGTGAGATAAATTCTAACATATGCGTGTCAGTTTTCTCCGACAACGCAGGAGGAATAATTTTTGATGACGATTACTTGATTGTAGATAAAGTTGAAACTCACAATAGTCCTTCAGCTCTCGATCCGTTCGGTGGAGCAATGACTGGAGTGCTTGGAGTTAATCGAGATATAGTCGGTTTTGGCAAAGGTGCAGAACCTATCATGAATACTTATTACTTTTGCTTTGCCAAAGAATCAAAAGGCAAACTTTATAGAGATAAAGAGCGTACTGATAAAATCTTACCACCAAAATATATAATGAAAGAAGTGATTCACGGTGTTAATGTTGCTGGTAATTGCTCCGGTATTCCAACGCAACTTGGATCGGTATACTTTGACGATAGATTCTGTGGAAAGCCATTAGTTTTTGTTGGAAGCATCGGAATTATTCCACGGAATATAAATAATGCACCTTCACACATAAAAGAACCCAAAAACGGTGATAAAATCGTAATTATTGGTGGAAGAGTTGGAAGGGACGGAATTCACGGTGCAACTTTTTCTTCAGAGGCATTGTCGGGAAACAGCCCTTCAACAATTGTGCAAATTGGTGATCCTATAACACAAAAAAAATTATCCAACGCCGTCGTAAAAGCAAGAGATCTTGGTCTTTATAATGCAATAACGGATAATGGAGCAGGCGGTCTATCATCGTCCATTGGTGAAATGGGAAAAGACGGATTTGAAGTTGATTTGAGCAAGGTTCTCCTTAAAAACGATGGTATGGCTCCGTGGGAAATATGGATATCAGAATCACAAGAGAGAATGACCTTAGCAGTGCCAGAAGAAAATCTTCCTGCGTTTAAGCAAATCATGAAAACACATGATGTGGAGGTCTGTGTAATTGGAGAATTCAACAAAAGTGGCAAAGCCGTTGTTAAATGTCCCCCAGGGGCAGTAATAATGGACATCGAAACTGAATTTCTGCATGACGGTAATCCCAAAGTGCATTTACAAACAAAGCCATGGTCTGGAAAATCTAACCCATACGCTGTCATTCCAGAATTCTCTCCTGTTATCCCAGTGCTTGACACTGGAACCCAGCAGGCTTTGTCTGCAAATAAATCTAAAACTTTATGTCAAAATACGTGCGATGGCAGAGTTGAGCTTGAGATAGATTCCAGTGTCAAGCACTGGAATGACACCTTTGCACTAAAAGAAATGCTAAGCAGACCAAACATACGCAGCAAAGAGTTTATAGTGGTGCAATATGACCATGAGGTTCAAGGATCGTCAATACTGAAACCACTGCAAGGCAAGGGAAGAGTGTGCAGTGAAGCTATTGTCTCGAGGCCAGTCCTTTCTTCAAACAAAGGTGTTGTAAAATCGCAGGGATTTGGCTCAAGTTATGGAGAAATTGACACTTATCACATGGCAGCATGTGCGATTGACACTGCAATACGCAACTATGTAGCCGCAGGAGGAAATATAAATCATCTAGCGTTGCTCGACAATTTTTGCTGGTATGATGCTTATAATCCAGAAAGGCTGTGGCAACTAAAGAGAGCTGCAGAGGCTTGTTACGACTTTGCAACTGCATTTAAAACACCATTCATATCCGGAAAAGACAGTATGTTTAATGACTTCAAGGGATATGATGAAAATGGCGAGAAAGTGATGATATCTGCACCACCTTCACTACTCATTTCAGCAATTGGAGTTATAGACAATATTGAAAATGCGGTATCGCTTGATGTGAAAATGCCAGGGGACTTGATATATGTGCTTGGTACAACCCACGATGAGCTTGGTAAATCTGAATATCAGTTATATAGTGGAATAGATAATAACAACGTGCCAAAAGTTAATGCAAAGAGCGCTAGGAAGTTGTATGAACATTACAACCAGGCAATAAAAGATGGCATAATTGCCTCTGCAATTACACCAAACTTAGGCGGATTAATTATTGCTCTGGCAAAATCGCTAATTGCAGGAGACCTTGGTGCTGAAATCGATCTTTCACTAGTGCCAATAGGAAAAACACAAAATACAGACATAATAAACAAGATAATAATGTTTTCTGAATCGCAAAGTAGAATATTAGTAACCATTGCCCCGCAAAATCAGCGGAAGTTTGAAGAATTGTTTAAAGGTATAGTTTTTTCATGTATTGGAAAAGTGACAGAGGAGAAAGCTCTCAATATAAAGGATATTATAAGAATAGATTTGAAAGACTTAGGTACTAGTTTAAATAACTTTTGATTACGCTAGACAAATTTTTCATTATGTGTAATGTCTGATTAAAATAAATGCATATTATTAAATTTGGGTAGGTGATTATGTCCATTTTATCAATACTCTTGCTTATCAGTCTTTCTTTACTTAACACTTCAAATAAATTAATGATATGTGCTGCCTTATTTGTGGGAGCTACTTTAGTTGTAAACTCAATGGTTGAGTTTTATGGTAGAAGCAAAGCTACTTACAGCTTAATAGTGTGTACAGTGATATGCTGTCTTTTTAAATTGCAAAATTTTAGTTTTATGATACTGGTTCTATATACTGCAATTTTAATCTCTCTTCTCTCAAGCATAGTTGTTTTTGAAGAATTAAAGTCGAAATTGAATTTTTATATGGCAAATTTCATCACTTTAATTATAGCATCAGTCATTGATAGTACGATTGTTTGTGTTGGACTACTATACAAAATTTCTGCAGGTAAATGCTTATCAAGATATATTAAAGATTTAATTTTCAAGTTTTCCTATGCATCGATATTGAGTATCTGCTTGTTTGTAGGAATGTATTTATTCTCCTTGGCAAGCAAGAAGTATTTTAAGGTTTCTGCATAACCCGTCTTCTGATATAGCCAAAATAGTTTAGATTTAACTATAACCGTCATTCCGCTATTTGTTAGCAGCTTGGCAGTATAATGTGAAAAGCTTTTATTCGGATAGCGGTTCTAAAATCAAAGTAATTGGAAACTGTTAACTTAAGTTATCCTTTAAGAGAGCTAGTACAATTTCTTACAGGTTTCATACATGATAAGAGTTTTATTTTTAGCTAAACCAATTGAAATAAGCTATAAAATCTGTTAAAGTCAACTTTGTGCAAGCACCCTTAGCTCAGTTGGATTAGAGCATTTGACTACGGATCAAAAGGTCGGGCGTTCAAGTCGCTCAGGGTGCACCATATTTTATAGGAAATAGAGGTCATACTTGAAATTCATATGTGTAATACCTATCTTTAAAGGTAAAATACTGAGCTATTATATATGAACAAAAAAGACTATTATGATCTGCTAGAAGTGAGCAGAAATGCTAGTACTGACGAGATAAAAAAAGCATATAAAAAACTAGCATTAAAATATCATCCTGACAGAAATCCTGGTAATAAGGAAGCAGGGGAAAAATTTAAAGAAGTAACAGCTGCATATGAAGTTCTATCTGACTCTGAAAAAAGAGCAGGTTATGATCGTTATGGTCACGATGGTGCTTCCGGTGGATTTGATTTCAGCCAAGCTGGAGGGGATTTTAGCGATATATTTAACGATTTTTTTGGTGGAGGATTCGGCGGTAGTACAAGTAGGTCAAGAACAAAAAGAAGTACAACAGGAGTATCTGGAGCAGATCTGCGCTACGATCTTAAAATTACCTTAGAAGATGCATTTAAAGGAATACAAGCACCTATACATTATGTGACAAATATAAAATGTAATACATGCCAAGGCACAGGTAGCGAAGGAGCAATCAAACCAGTTCAGTGCAACACATGCCAGGGAAGCGGTAGAATTAGAACTCAACAGGGCTTTTTTACCATTGAAAGAACGTGTACTACATGCTATGGGGAAGGAGAAATAATACAAAATAAATGTAAGAAATGCGGTGGAAGTGGGCGTAAAAGAGATGAAGTAAATATCTCCGTTTCAATTCCAAAAGGCATAGAAGAAGGAGCTAAGGTAAGGGTCAGTGGTAAAGGAGAAGCTGGAGCAAGAGGTGGAAAAAGCGGAGATTTATACGTATGTGTGAAAATAGCTACTCATCAGATCTTCACTCGCAATAGAGCAGATTTACACTGTAAAGTGCCTATAAGAATGACACTAGCAGTACTTGGTGGTGAAATCGATATTCAATCAATTGATGGAGCTAAAATAAAAGTAAAGGTCCCTGAAGGCACTCAAACTGGTACCAAACTACGTTGTAGGGAAAAGGGTATGCCATATATGAACTCACATGCTCGTGGTGATTTATACGTACAGGTAATAGTTGAGACTTTAAATCCAAAGAATTTAACCCAAAAGCAGATTGAGCTATTAAAAGCGCTTGAGGAAGAGGAACATGAAAGTGTAGAGCAGAAATCTGAAGGATTCTTTGAAAAAGTAAAAAAAAATGAGAAATTTGCTAAATGATATAAAGAGGTAGCTGTCTACACTTAATTCTTTTTACCAATTTGAAAGCCTTCTCTTTTAGTGAAAAGATTTTTTTAAGTTATGCAAAAGTGATAAATTCCTTTATTTAAGGTCGAAGTTTTGCTATCCTCGCATTTTAATAATTTAAAATTAATGAACATAAACAAAAATGAGTTTTTATTTCTTCCTCTTGGAGGAGTAGGAAGAATTGGGATGAACGTTAGCCTATATCATTATCAAGGCAAGTGGATTATGATCGACCTTGGTATCGGTTTTGCAGATGAAACTATGCCAGGTGTTGAGCTGCTCATCGCTGATGTAGATTTTATTGCTCAAAGAAAAAAAGATTTGCTTGGAATAATCATTACACATGCACATGAGGATCACTGTGGTGCAGTGCCTCATCTGTGGGAAGAGTTAGAATGTCCCATATATACAACAAAGTTTACGGTTAACTTTCTCAAAGAAAAATTGAAAGAATTTCGATTGGAAGGTATAGTGCCTTTGAAAGAGGTGGACATAAATGGCAGCATAAATTTGGGTCCTTTTACCGTTGAGTTTATAAATGTAACTCATTCAATTCCTGAAGCAAATTCAATATTAATTAGCACTGAAGCAGGTAGTGCACTTCATACTGGGGACTGGAAATTTGATCCAAAACCTGTTGTTGGATTAACTTCTAATATGGAGCGTCTAAAAGAAATTGGCGATAAAGGTGATCTGCTTGCAGCAATTTGCGATTCAACCAATATATTAAGCAAGCATCACCCTGAGTCAGAAAGTGAAATTTATGATAATATTTACAATATAATAAAGCGGTCTAAAAAATTGGTTGCTGTCTCGCTATTTGCCTCGAATGTGGCGCGAATTGAAACAATAAGCCAAGCTGCAAAAGCACTAAATAGAAAAGTGGTTTTACTTGGCAGATCTTTATGGAGAATAGTGAAAGTTGCGCAGGATAGTGGTTATTTAACTGATTCTCCTGAGTTTCTAGAAGCAAAGGAGGCAGTAAATTTTCCAAGGGAAAAGCTGGTGCTACTTTGCACAGGTTGTCAAGGTGAGCCACTGGCAGCTACCGCAAGACTTGCCGCTAAGAGTCATCAAGCATTTAAAATGCAGCAAGGTGATACCATGATTTTTTCATCAAAAATCATTCCTGGCAATGAAACTCGTGCACATAACATGCTCAATGCCTTTATTGAGATGGGAGTGGAAGTTATTACTGAAAAAACAGAGAATGTTCATGCTTCCGGACATCCAGTAAAAGCAGAGCTAAGGGAAATGTATTCTTTGATAAAACCTAAGATAGCTATTCCAGTTCATGGTGAGTATATTCATACGGATGCACATGTAAAGTTCGCTAAAGAGTGCGGTGTGAAAAAAGCAATAATGATTGCACCAGGTGATATTGTTAATTTGGAGAATGGAGAAAAAGTTAGTTCAATTGATGTTGACTACTTTGGTATTGATGGTACGTTGCTACGCCATCCAGAATGCAGCGTTATAAAGATGCGTGAGAGAATGAGAGATGCTGGGGTTATTGTAGTAACAGCAATTGTGAATAAGAAAAACAAATTGCTCGCTAAGCCAAAAGTATTTGCACCTGGTGTTTTCGAAGCGCAAGAAGATGCAGCCATTATGCAAAAGATCATAGAGAAGGTTGAGTCAGCATTTAGTCCACAACCGATAAAAAAAATAAGAAATAAGATTGAAAGTTCAATATTTAGTATCTTAAAGGAATATTTACTAAAAAGACCTATAATTGAAGTCCAAATAGAACAGGTATAGAAATATACCTCTTTTTATTAACCATTATTTGAGTAAGAAGTTAACAATGTATTCTTTGATGTTATTTCAGCATGAAATACTGGAATCCGTAAAAAAAAATCAGTGTCAGATCACACAACTATACAAACATTGTGATTTGAATCTACCAGAAGGGTGGCATCTCAACGCCCAGGCAAACATTGTAGTTTTAGAGCAATCTCCACCAGTAGAGTGTCATCCCAGTGCTCTGACACTGGAATCCAGTTTTTCATGCAATCTTGTCAAAGACGTTTATTTTAGAATAAAACAGCTACTTTTATGCTTGCCACCTCAGTGCACTTACTTGCAGTCAAATTTCTGGATTCCAGTGTCAAGTACTGCAGAAATTGATTTACTCTACTGTCATGCAGTTTAACTTCAAAAGTAAGCTATTTGCTGAGATGACAGGAGGTAATGCAAGAAATCTAATGAAGCTATTCGTTCAACTGGTGTTATTTATTTCGTTATTTATTCCTTATTCCACAAAAGCTGTTTTATATGTTGATATAAAAAAAAGCAATATTGGTAATATTGATCTTGTTGTATCTAAATGTGCATGCAAGACAGAAGTGGAAAGTGAGCTAAGTGAAAGCATCACAAAAGTAATTGAAACAAATCTATCTAATTGTGGCTTATTTAATGTGAAACGTAACACGAAAGTTGAGTCTTGGAAAAGCGATACTGTAGTCACAGTAAGTTTAAGTGAAGTATCAAACAGAAATTTAGAGCTATCTTTTCGTTTATCTGACAGCTTTACAAACAGAGAATTACTTACTCAGTCGGTTGTTTTTCTAGCAAAAGACTGGAGGAAAATTAGTCATCTTGTTTCAGATGTGATACATGATAGATTGATTGGTGAGAAAGGGCATTTCAATACAAAAATTACATATATCGCTGAAGAAAAAGATAGCAATTACAAATCCGTCCGTAAAATTGCTGTGATGAATCAAGATGGAAGTAATATAAAGTACTTAACAAATGGTGAGAAATTTGTGTCAACACCAAGATTTTCACCAAATGGAAAGGGTATTGTTTATATCTCATACACAAATGGTAAAAGTTATATAATATTAAAAAATTTAAAAGATAACACTGAATCAATAATCAGCGCATTTGAAGGAGTTATTTCTGCACCAAGATTTTCTCCTGATGGTAAATCTCTTTTTATTTCCCACTCATTGAGTGGTGAAACAAATATATTATCTCTAGACTTAAGCAGTAAACGAACAAAAAAAATTACTAAAGGTTCAGCTATAAGTACTTCTCCCTCTTTGTCTCCAGATCAAAAGTACATGGTTTTTAGTTCTGATATAAGTGGAAGTCAGCAACTATATATCATAGATTTCACTAAAAAAAGCAAAAAACCCAAGAGAATTAGTTTTGGAAATGGAAGATATGCTACACCTGTTTGGTCGCCAAAAGGAGATCTGATAGCTTTTACAAAAATTCAGTCAGGAAAATTTTACATAGGAGTTATGAAGCCAGATGGCAAAGAAGAGCGCTTGCTTTCAGAGGGACATAAAATTGAATCTCCGGCATGGCTACCAAATGGCAGAGAAATTATCTTTACTAACGCAGAATCACCAAGCAACTCTAAATTATATTTAGTAGATTTAGTAAAGAAAAATCAAAAAATGGTTTTTACTCCAACGAATGCTTCTTTACCAGATTGGTCTTATTTTTGAAAGTAGATCTATAAAATCGGTATAAATCTTGCTTTATCTTAATCGTTTATAACCTTCGGTACTACGAAATACCCATGCTCCGATTTTGTATTGGATAATATTTCTTCTTTAATGTTTTGAGAATTTATAATATCATCGCGTACATGGACATCCTTATCTATAGTTCCATAACGCATAGGAGAAACACCTTCAGTATTAACTTTCAACAAAGTATCATGTATCCAATCCAGCATTGTCAGTTCTTTTGAGTAGTATTGAATCTCATCATCGGATAACTTAATCCTCACAAGCTGTGCAGTTTTAAGCATTTCTTCTTTAGTAATTGCTATTTTTCTCTTATTTGCAAATTCTATTAACGAAGTGATAACATCTTCTGTTGATCTAGCTGGCACTTTTACCTCCTTGCATAAAGCAAATTAAAATATTTGCAATTGAAACAACCTCTATCTTATCATTTTTTTCAAATTTGTGAAATACGGTGTCCGTAATTACTATTTTATCCAAAGAAGAGGAAGAGATTTTCTCAACTGCATTTCCTGAAAGTATTCCATGTGTAATGCACGAAACTACAGACTTTGCTCCTCGGTTTTTTAAAGCAAGAGCTGCATTACATAATGTTCCGCCAGAGTCAACTATATCATCAACAATGACGCAATTTTTGTTTGCAACTTCTCCGATTACATTCATTACCTCAGATGTACCTGCTTTTTCTCTATATTTATCTACTACAACAATATCATTATCCAACTTGTGTTTTTCCTCTAAAATCTTTGCAAAAGCACGAGCTCTGCCAATTGCTCCAACATCAGGCGCAACTATTGCCAAGTTTTCCTTGTATATAGAGTTAACAAATACTTCAAAACAGCTTAGATTAGTAACTGGTATATCAAAAAAACCTTCAATTTGACTTGAATGCAAATCAATAGCAGCAACACTGTTTGCACCAGCTGTTTGAATAAGATTTGCAGTTAATTTAGCACTTAAAGCAGATTGCATATTATTGTTTTTAATAACCCTATCCTGCCTACTGTATCCGTAATAAGGAATAATAGCTGTTATTCTCTTGGCTCCAGATCTCTTTGCTGCATCAATTGTAAGCAGAAGCTCCATAAGGTTATCATTTACAGGGGAAGAAAGAGATTGTACTATATATACTTCTTGATTACGTAGATCATTTGCTACTTCTACATTTACCTCACCATCGGCAAATCTTGACACCTGATTGGGGAATAGCTGAGCATTTAGCCCACTTGCTATTGAATCTCCTAATCGTTTACTAGCGCTACCTATTATTACCTTCATATATACCAATTAAGTTTTGAAAATTATACAGAAACCATGGAATGATTAAAACTTTATTCTTGCCGTCAAGTAGCTCATAGAAAAGAAAAAGTTACTCGAAACATTTCACTAGCTTTCTTATCATAATAACGGTACTGGCTGAGTTCATTAAGTAATTTTATGCGCAGCGTAATGACAAAAAGTGTTATTCACAAACACATTTTACTACATAATCAGCGCTAATATTAAAATGCTTATAAAGAGCTTCATAAGGTGCTGATTCTCCAAAATTTTTCATGCCAATAAATATACCGTTTGAGCCTACATATTTATGCCAACCCATTTCACTTCCAGCCTCAATTGCAACTTTAATGCTGTCATTATTTAATATTGCCCCTTTATATTCATCACTTTGCTCGTCAAAAAGCCTCCAACACGGCATAGAAATGACCCTTGTACCTACACCTTTTTCCTGTAATTTTTCTCTTGCCTCAACTGCAATTTCAACTTCAGATCCGGTAGCAAATATCGTCACTTCTAGCTTCCCTGAATATTCGCATAGTATATATGCACCAAATTTTGATAGGTTGGCCAATTGGTCAGTATAAGAGTGCATGTAATTAATATTCTGCCTTGAAAGCGCAAATAGTGCAGGTGACTCTTTTTTTTTAAGTGCAATGCTAATGCACTCTAAAGTTTCAATTGCATCAGCTGGCCTAAAAACATATAGATTTGGTATAACTCGCAAAGAGGCTAAATGCTCTATTGGCTGATGAGTTGGACCATCTTCTCCTACTCCAATTGAGTCATGAGTCATTACATATATAACCTGCTGTTTCATCAAAGCTGAAAGACGTATAGCAGGGCGGCAGTAATCGGAAAATACTAAAAAAGTTCCACCATAAGGAATAATTCCACCATGAAGAGCCATACCATTCATACAAGCTGCCATAGCGTGCTCTCTCACTCCATAGTGGACATAAGAGCTACTATAATTATTACTATCTATTGTCTGCATATGCTTATATTTAGTACAATTTGAACCGGTAAGATCAGCAGAGCCACCAATTAGTTCTGGCATAGACTTAGTTAATAGTTCCATTACTCTGCCGAAAGAAGATCGAGTAGCTTCGTTTGGCATTAGCTTACATATTTGTTTCTTCAGATCAGCCAAATCACTCTCGATATTATTCGGCAAACGTTTCTCAAGTCTTCTTTGTAGTTCTTTATTGATCAAGGATGTATAGTTTTGCTTTGCCCTCTTAACTGTTTCTATCCAAGCGTTTCTCACATCTTCTGGTACATGAAATGGTTCATAGTCCCAATTTAATTTTTCTCTCATCTGTTTTACATCTTCCTCTGTAAAGGCACCACTATGAGCAGAAGATGTGCCAGCACGGCTTGAAAATTTTCCGATAATAGTTTTGCAACAGATTAGTGTAGGTTTATCAGACTTTTGCGCCTGCTCTATTGCAAGGGATATAGCATCAAAGTCATGCCCATCGATTTTGTCAACATTCCATCCATACGCTGAAAAACGCTTTTCTACATCATCAGAGCAAGAGAGGCTAGTAGAGCCGTCTATAGAGATGTCATTGTCGTCAAAAAGTGCTATCAGCTTATTTAATTTAAGATGCCCAGCAAGGGACGCTGCTTCATGGCTTATACCTTCCATAAGACAACCATCTCCTAGCATTACATAAGTGTAGTGACTGATTTCAAACTGCTTTTCAAGAATCGATTCAGCAAGTGCCATGCCAACAGCAGTGGCAAATCCCTGACCAAGCGGGCCTGTTGTTGCTTCTATACCAGAAGTTAAGCCAAATTCTGGGTGACCTGGAGTTTTTGATGTAAGTTGCCTGAAGTTTTTTAGTTCATCTATACTAATGTAGCCTGTCAGATATAATATAGAGTATTGCAACATTGAACCGTGACCATTTGATAGGACGAAACGATCTCTACTGATCCATTGAGAATCATCAGGGTTATGGTTTAGATATTTAGCAAATAATACAGTGGCAACATCTGCCATGCCAAGTGGCATACCTGGATGTCCAGAATTTGCTTTTTGTACTGCATCAATTGATAAAAAGCGGACAGCATTTGCCATGGATTTTAGTAGTAGATGATTCATGTATTAATAGGAAAACTTAAAAGTGAAGTATACTATATCATAGTGGTAAAAACAAGTTGACACTTAATGTTAAAATCATTAATAATTTATAGTTAGATTGTGAGAATTTTTGTATGACAACTGTTATCAATAGAAAGTATAGAATCAGTCGCAGGCTTGGTGTAAACTTATGGGGTAGAGCAAAAGATTCAGTCAATAAAAGAAAATACCCTCCAGGTCAGCATGGTATTCTTGGATTTAAGAAGTTATCTGATTTTGGTAAGCAGTTTGCTGCACATAAGAAATTTAAGTTCTACTATGCAATTTCAAGTAAGCAGCTTAGACGTACATTTTTAGATGCTTACAAAAGAAAAGGTTATACGGCTGATAATTTTATTGGTGCCTTGGAATCAAGGTTAAGTTCTGTTTTATATCACTCTGGTTTTGTGCCAACAATTTACTCGGCAAAACAGCTTATATCTCATAAACATGTTACAGTTAATGATAAGGTGGTTAACATATCAAGTTATAGAGTGAAGCCTGGTGATATAGTAAAAATAAGGGAAAGAGCAGCAAAAATTCCTATATTAATAGAGGCTGAACAAAAACAAGAACGTAAGGCTCCAGATTATTTAGAGGCAGATAGCAAAGCACTTTCAGTGAAGTATTTGAGAGCGCCTCAATATTCCGAAGTCCCCTATTCAGCAGACATGGAAGTCAATTTAGTAGTAGAATTTTACTCTAGATAAACAACATAAGGCCCGTGTGGCGGAATCGGTAGACGCAGCGGACTTAAAATCCGTGGGTTTTGCAACCTTGGGAGTTCAAGTCTCCCCATGGGCACCAGTTTAATTTATTAAAAAAGTATGAAATGGCTTGATATAGAAGATATTGCAGAAGCTCTAGAAGAGAAATTTCCAAATGAAGATATAATTAGTATTAGATTCACTGAACTTAAAAGAAAAGTCTTGGATTTAGAAGAGTTTGATGATGATGAAAAGTATTGTAATGAAAAAATATTAGAGGCCATTCAAGCAGCTTGGATTGCAGAAAGATCTTAAAAAACAGATAGCTATAAGAAAATTACTGCATACAGTAAAAAGATAATTTTCTTGGAAATACTATACTTTACCCGAATTTTAATTAGCTTCATAATAATTTAACAAATTAAAATTAAAAATGATTACAAGGTAGGAAACACAAAATTCTGGCAAATGCTAGATATACAAATACTGCTTTTTATGTGTGAGGCCGAGGATCATGAAAACAATAAGTTAGTTTTTTGTATAAGAAAGTTGTAATATAATTTAATTTTAAGCACTGGAAAGATGTTTAAATATAGCGGGCCAAAGAAATTAAAATCTATAATAGAAAACTATGCATTAAAATGCATGAAAAATAAGATCAGCAAAAATGAAATACGTCTTATTTTAAACTGGAAAAGTATAGTTGGAGAGGAATTAGCAGAATGTACAAAACCACAAAAGATCTCATACGCACAAAACGTAAATTCTGGTGTTCTGCATCTGTTAGTAACAAATGGCAGTAAAGCATTAGAAATGCAGCATATGGTTTCTCTTGTAATAGAAAAAATTACAGTGTTTTTTGGCTATAAAGCAGTATACGGTATAAAAATCAAGCAAGGGAGTTGACTATTTAACTATATCAGGTTAACCTAGTTACATAGGATAAATTGGTATATTGAAGTGAGTAGAATTTGTGAATTAACAAATAGAAAAAAGTCTTTTGGTAATAAGGTATCGCACTCAAATCGTAAAACAAAGCGTACCTTTCTCTTAAATTTACATAAGGTTACATTAACGAGTAATATATTAGACAAAAAGTTTAGCTTTCGTATAGCAACAAGAACTTTAAGAACTATAGATTACAAAGGTGATCTTGATGCTTTCTTGCTCAATACAAAAACAATTAAACTAAGTAAAGAAGCGCAAAAGATAAAAAGAAGATTAAAGAAAGTTTTAGCAAAACAAGAGGTAGAGCTAGCTGTTTCAAATGCATAGTAAGCCTACATGGCTCAGAGCAAAAGCTCCAGCTGGTAAAGTATTCAATAAAACCTTAAATACTGTTAAGCTACATAACTTACATACAGTATGCGAAGAAGCTGCGTGTCCAAATATTGGTGAATGTTGGAATAAACGTCATGCTACTGTGATGATTCTCGGTTCTGTTTGTACTCGTGCTTGTGCGTTTTGCAACGTTGCAACTGGCATTCCTGATAAGCTCGATCCTCATGAACCAGGAAATTTAGCAAAAGCAATAAAAAAGTTAAATTTAAAGCACGTTGTCATTACCTCTGTTGACCGTGACGATTTACCAGATGGTGGTGCAAATCAGTTTATAAGGTGTATAGAAGAAATTAGAAAGATAACTTCGGAAACAACAATAGAGATCCTCACTCCTGATTTTTTAAATAAGAAAGGAGCGTTTGAAGCAATAGCTATTGCATCACCTGATGTTTATAACCACAACATCGAAACAGTACCAAGGCTGTATGCAAAAATAAGACCAAGAGCTCGTTATTTTCATTCACTATATTTGCTAAAGATGGTGAAACAGATTAATCCTAAACTTTTCACGAAGTCAGGGCTTATGGTTGGTCTTGGAGAAAAAAAAGAAGAAATCTTTCAGGTTATGGATGATTTACGTAGCGCCGAAGTTGACTTCATTACAATTGGTCAATATTTGCAACCAACTCCAAAGCATGTAAAGGTTGATAGATATGTTACCCCAGAAGAGTTTGAGCATTATAAATATATTGCTTATTCCAAAGGCTTTTTGGTAGTTGCATCAAGCCCATTGACTCGGTCATCGTACCACGCTGAAGAAGATTTTAACAGGCTCAAGGCTTGTAGTTAATATCTTAATATTTTCAGAGTACAGTTTAATATAGTAATTAATATTTCGACCTTATTTAGAGTATAATTTAATATAGGTATTGATGAAGCGAAAAAGTTATGGGCGATTCTAACGAAAAAGTTGACTACACTGAGTTATCAAAATGTTCTTTTTCTGACAAAATAAAGCCAAAAAGAAAGGTAACATTTTTTCAGCAAGTCCAAGTTAAAGAAATTCCACTTGAAGGAAAAAAAAAGGAGAGTGTAAACGACGCAAGAAAAAGAAACAGAGCAAAAAAAAGAATTGGACCCGAGGGCAGTACCCGGCGCCTTCACCATATTTTCTGTTAATACGGGGGCGAGTACAGAAAACACAATTATGGGAAAGAGGTGCAGCAATTATTGTTCCACCAGTAATTGGGCTTCTAGGAGGTTTAATAACTTTAACACTCATAACAGAAGAAATAAGTTCACCATTTTTAATTGCAGCTTTAGCTGCTATAGCAATTACAGCAGCAATATATGAACTTGAGTATTTACTTAAACCTGAATTGCTAGAAAAGCCTGGTGAAACTTTAAAGGATTTAGTAACAGATTCTTTTGTAAAGGAAGAAAAAAACTCAAGAACTGTATAACAATAAATCAGAAAAGCTTAGTGAGTTGCCCTAGGCTTGACTTTTTACTTAGCTGATCACAAAAAGTACGAATTTTACAGCACCTAAACCAGCTGTTTAAGATCTTATATAAGCAATTGACAGCCACTGAGATGCCAGCTAAAATATTTACATAGTATATTAACAGAGGGTAAGGTGGGTTTTAGTGGATATGTACATGATAAAGCTTTAACAATATCAGATGTAAGTGCTAAAATTGATATAAGAGAGCTAGCAAACTTTCTACAGAGTAAAAAAGGCATTAACGATGCTTAATTTAATAAATGTAGAGATTGATAGTAAAGATGTAAAAGAGTTAAGTAAACTTACACATCTTACTTCGCTCACTCTAAGGAACAATAAACTCGGTTTTGAAGGTGCAGGATATATAGGTCAATGCAATCTAAAAAACCTTACTTTACTTGAAATAAGTAATAACAATATTGGAGACAGAGGTTTTGCATTTTTGATTAGCAGCAAACGTCTCCCAAATCTTACTTTATTAAATGTAGAAAACAACAACATTGTTGGAGTGTGGCGCCACCACTATGGAGGAGATATAGCACTCAAAAATCTCACCTCACTTTATGTAGAAGGTAACGGTAAAAAATTCTTAAATGATAAAGAAGTTATCCTTGATAGTATAAAAAAAAGCTCAATAACCGAAGCGCCTGGACACTCTAGAGTAAAAGATGGTGAAGGTGCTACAAAAAAATTAGTAGCTAAAAGAAAAAAAACGATACAAGCTACCAATAGTCAGTCAGATCCTAGTAGTAGGTTAAGTATAGAACTTTTCAAACAAGATGGGCTGCGTGAAATAGTACTTGACACTAAAACTACAGGTCTTGATGTCAATAGCCATCGAATTATCGAAATAGGGTGTGTAGAACTAATTAATCATATTCCAACAGGCAAAGTATTTCATCGATACATCAACCCAGAAAGGAGCATAGACAAAGGTGCATTTAAAGTTCACGGTATCAGCGAAGAATTTCTAAAGGATAAGCCATTATTTTCAGAGATTGCATCTGAATTTCTTAATTTTATATCTAGCGATACTTTGGTAATTCACAATGCTGGATTTAACATTAAATTTTTGAACATGGAACTTGGTAAACTGAATGCCAAATTAATCTCTTCAGACAGAGTGTTAGATACATTACCGCTTGCAAGAAAGAAATTTGGACCACCGGCTTCTTTAAGTGCATTGTGTGAGCGTTTTGGTATATCACTAGAGAGTAGGGAGTTACATGGAGCGCTAATTGACGCTGAGTTGCTAGCAAAAGTATATGTTGAGCGATTACAAACTCCTTTGGATCGATGTCAGCATGCAGTACGTAACTTATCTCTTAGAGGACACTTGCCAAGTAATGAAGAAGTTAGTGAGCAGTTAGATGAGATTAACGTGTCTGTTCATGAGGGAGTAGTAGATAGAAGATTATAAAAACGCCTTTTGCTTTCAGTAGCGAAATTATTCTCTCAATGAATGTGTTTTCTAGCTTTAAAAATGCGAATCTCAATATCTTATCTTGAATTACTTAACTGTTGGTTCAAGTTTAAGTTCTTATCATGGTATGTGTTTACATCTTTTAACACTTTAAGTGGTTCACCTAGACTATGTTCCACTTTTGTCTCAAAATTACATCCTAAATTCTCACAAAATTCTTGAAAACGTTCAGTAGCAATATCAAAAAAATTTCTACCACTTGCTTTATGATTTTTCAGCTCTTTCGGAATAGTAATAAGCACTTTACCATCCTCATATGTTATACTTCTACCCTTAGATTTTAACTTAAATTTTATTGAACTGTGAAAATTTGGTGTTTTAATATCATTAACAAGATCACTGCTGCACACCTTTATACAATCCATGCTAAAATTAAATTTTAGACAATTGGAGTCACGGCAATCCATACTATAAGTTATTGTTATGCTAGAATCTAACACAAGCAAGCCAAATGGAGAAAGAGCCTTTAATATATGAAGAAACAGAAAATGATTATACCCTTCTTGATGATAGTTAGTTATCAATTCTTCCATGATAGAGTCACTCGGAACTTCTGCACCAGCATATTCAAATATTTTTATGAAAATTTGCTTAAGAAATGGACTATAGTTCTTTCTTCCATTCTCATCTTCTAAAATGAGATCTTTATGTTTTGAATATAGCTCCTTGACAAGCTCATTGGTTACTTCCTTTTCGTTAATAGTAAGGTTGTGCGATCTACTAAGGTCAATATATGTGTTGTAACCAGAGTTCCAACAATCTGATTTTATTGGCACAGATTTTAAATCAGCATACTTGAGCTTTTCCACTTCAGATTTTAATGCATTAACTATTTTTTTTTGCCATATCATAATTTCATATTATATGTATTAATTTTAACACTAATTTTTATTCCATATTTTCCACAATAAGTAAAGGTTATGCTTCAAAGATTTGCACTTATTTTTCGTTCGGAATTAGGCTTCAAAATTATATATGTAATCCCACCAATCGCTAACGCAGATGTTGCCACCGCAGCAACTATTTTAAGGCAAAATCTTTTTCTTAGCTGCATTTCGAAGAACACATCCCCTACTTCGCACTGTTTGATGATAGAAAGTTCCAACAATTTATTTCAATGATAGCTTTTCCATTGCTGCCTGGTCTACTTCTGCTTCTTCTAGCTTGTTATCTACTCGTTCATGGTATAGATCTTTTCCCTTCATCCAGGATAGGTCACCATTTATTGTACAAACGTAATTGCCATTGTTCTTTTCGAAAAAAAATAGCCCTAGTTTGCTTTCGTCTTGACCGATCAATTCATTACGGACTACTTCCACGGTATAAAATTGACCTAAATTTAAACCTATTTCACGATACCTAGAATAATGACAGACTAGCGGATCATATAGTTCTCTTATCTTACCATTTCTTAGATCAACTATTTTGTGCTCTATCTTATCTAATTCCTCTATAACACTCTTCCCTTTTTTCTTCGCTTCATCATCTAACAGCTGTTTCTCTCCCAACCCTTTATAAATAGCAAAAAACCGTAGTTTTTCTTTTTTCACAAAATTAGATAAACGCTCTGCTAACTCATAGCACATTTTTTCTTGACTCAGTATTGCGCTTTTATATTGAGATAAAATATTAATCGCTATATGTGGACAACTTACTGCAATCAGATCATTATTTAAATCCGTTTTAATAATTTTGCCGGTCTCTTGATTAACATGTGCAGTAACTTGCCCTAATAAAATTCCCTCAGGAATTGTTATATCCTTCCCTATATGAGAGTCAATGGCTTTTAAAGAATCAAAATCTATATATATCCCACCTTCGTGTCCTGTAAACTGCTTTAAGAGTGCCAGAGCAACTAATCTAAAAGTATCTATTTCAACAGCAAAATACATTCTTTGCTTTTCTTCCATATTATACATATTCTCAAAGAATTCCTTTATACTGATATCCTCTCCATCTATCTTCCATCCTGTGTCTATTTCACTCCAGTCATATTGATGCAAGTCTATAACATGCACTCCTTTAGTGTCCTCTAGTGCATGTTTTAAATAATCTATTTGATTTTCTTCAAATCCAGGACCATTTATAACCAGATATATGTCCCTCTCCTCTTTGTTTTTTGATTTATGATTTGTAATTATTTCTAAGTAATTAAAGTCACTGTTTTTACCATCAGGTAAAGATGCACCATATACTCTTGGTACCCAAGTTAGTATTATTGGCGCTTCATTTGATAATTTTTTTACATTACCGATCATTATTTTACCTTAACACATTTATGTTATAATGAGATTTTAGCAAAAAAACTCAACTAAAAGTCCTTGCTTCTAGCTAAAATATTTTAGGAAAAGCTTCAGTGTTCTCTGTGCCTTAAGCCATTGACAGCATATATATCTGGTTCATCCATCACCAGCAGTGGCTTGCCAAGGTTGTGCTCTATGTTTATATTACGCTCAGAATTGTACTCTATTTTTGTATCAAACTTAAAGCCCAATTTCTCACAGAGCTTTTTTAAATATTCAACAACCTTGTTAATAATATCAGTAAGCTTATCGAGCAGATTGTCATTACCAGCTCTGTAGTCTTCTAATGCTTTAGGAATTGTAAGCAACACTTTACCATCTTCATATGTCACATTTCCATCTTTATATTTCAGTTTAAATTCTACTGAGCCGGATAAATTGCACACCTCATGAAAATGATCAGAATACTGAATTTCAGTATCAATTACAGGAATTCTTTCCATACTAAAGCTAAATTTTAAACGATTAGGGTCATAGCAATCCATACGAAAGGTTCTTTTGCCATTAAAATTCGCCAATAATTTGAGTCCAATTTTTTCCCAATCCCCTATTGAAGAATAACTTTCATAAAGAAATTTAACATATCCTGACTGATTATAGTGAGCTGCCAACTCCTTAATAATCAAATCATTTGGAACTGTTGCGCCAGCGTACTGAAACATTTCATGAAAAATTGTGCTTTCTCCTCTCATACTTACTAGCAGCTGACAAATAACCTCATTGGTTACTACTGTACCATTAATGATCACGTTATTCACTCTGATAAGATCAATATATGTAAGATGATAGTCAATTTCCCTAGCTTTCAAATTTTGATATTTAAGCCCTTTTACTTTAGCTTTCAGTGCATTAACTATTTTTTTTGACATATTATTCCCTCTATCACATAGATTAATACTAGTGTTATATTTTATTGACTGTCAATTATTTAGAACCTTTGCTTTAAAGGACTTTCTATCTTTAACAACTGTTATGCAAGCGATAGATTTTTCATTGCTATCTGGTCTACTTCTGCTTCTTCCAGCTTGTTATCTACTCGTTCATGGTATAGATCTTTTCCTTTCATCCAGGATAAATCACTTTCTAGTACGGGAACATAATTACCATTGTTACAATTAAAAGAAAATGATGGACATTTGCTCACTTTTTCACCATCACATAATTGAACAATAAGAACTCGTGCTGTACTCATTTGAGCAAAATTTAAGCTAAATTCACCAAGCGCGTTGTTAATACACTGAAAGTTCTCGATATTATATAGCTCTTGTATTCCGTTGCTTTCAAAGTTTGAAACGCATTTTTTAATCTTTTCCTTTGTTTGTTTAATTATCTCATTTTTGAGTTCTTCATCTTTTGTGAATAAGGAAACTCCTTTAGCAAGTTCTTCTTCTTGTTCTAAAGCTGTAGATAAGCGCTTTTTAACCTCATTACAAGCCTCTTTTTGGCTTAATATTTTATCTTTATAATCAGACAAAATATTAACTGCTACACTTGAATTATTTATCGCAATGCAATCATTATTTGTAAAAATCATTAGATTTTTATATTCGTCATAATGATTTGAGTTCTTTATATCTACTGCACTTGTGTAGTTCGTATTTCCTTCTTGATCAAGAAAATACGCTATAACATTTCCTAATAAAATTCCCTCAGGAATTGTTATATCCTTCCCTATATGAGAGTCAATGGCTTTTAAAGAATCAAAATCTATATATATCCCACCTTCGTGTCCTGTAAACTGCTTTAAGAGTGCCAGAGCAACTAATCTAAAAGTATCTATTTCAACAGCAAAATATGTTCTTTGCTCCTCTGACATATTATACATATTCTTAAAGAAATCCTTTATGCTAATGTCTTTACCATCTATTTTCCATCCTGTGTCTATTTCACTCCAGTCATATTGATGCAAGTCTATAACATGTACTCCTTTAGTGTCCTCTAGTGCATGTTTTAAATAATCTATTTGATTTTCTTCAAATCCAGGACCATTTATAACCAGATATATGTCCCTCTCCTCTTTGTTTTTTGATTTATGATTTGTAATTATTTCTAAGTAATTAAGTTTGCTATTCTTACCGTCCGGTAAAGATGCACCATGTACTCTTGGTACCCAAGTTAGTATTATTGGTGCTTCATTTGATAATTTATTTATACTATTAGTCATAATTTTACCTTACTATATCGCTATATTAATAGTATAGTGGATTTTTTAATAAAGTGTAAATCAATATAACTGTTGGTTAGCTGAAGTTCTTGATCAATAGTTTCGCTTTCGTATTTTCCAATGAATCACCGTAAGTGACTGCCTTAAGATAAAACTTTCTCCCTTTTTGCACTTCAAAAGAAATTATTGAATCATCAAGTAGAATGAATTTCTCACCTGTGGTGTGTTCATATTTCTTAGTACCTTCTTGGCCTCTAATTAGGTCGATAAGCTGATATTTATTCTTACCTATGAGCTTTGCTCTTTCGAATTTTATTACCTCTTTTCCAACCAGCGCTAACACAGTTGGACTCATGACGTCTATCTTACCAAAACGCAGTACTACTGTAATTCCCTCATCGGTAAATTCGATTACATATCCGTAAGTAGATTGTATATTTGCGCTCGCGATGGGCTTATAATTTTTATCATCATACGAAATAAAAAGCGTTGCTCCTTTCCAACCTTCCTCTTCACTAATTAAAGTAAAACTTGCGATATTACCTTTAATATACGGTAAATCTATCATTTCCACGATAGATTTACTGACGCGAGAAGGAGGGTATTCTTTAAGCATAAGTGATCTTGTTGAAGGAAAGGAGAGCTTGTATATAGAGGGATCATAACCAACTCCCATTACTTGAATGGACATGCTTTCAAACTTTGTTTTTATAATTCTCATCGTATGTCTTTTCTCGCCATCTGAAATTGCTATGACATCACTTGGTAAAAGCCATGCATATTTTATCGGGAGCTTAAAGTTGTATACATTTCTCTCTTGCCACGAAGAATAAAGTAAAACTTCAGCTATATTTTGCGCCTCCCCTTCCTCCATAATGAGCGGTATTGGAACTGTTGCAGCATTGCCCTGCTTTGGCAGTTCAGCATATTTTACATCAATTGGATAGCCAAAATTGCGGTTAAAATAAACAACATTGACTTTACTATTTAAATCTAGCTGACTAATATTAACAAGTTTTGCAACGTTATTGGTAACCATCTCGCCAATTGGTATTTCAGTTTTCACTCCCCTGCCCTTTTGAATAAATTTCAGTTTTGAGTTCTGTTCAACCACATCAAAAAAATAGCACCTTCGCAGCATTTTAATAATTGAGCGTACGGGTTGCTGATCATTTATTACATACCCAGATAGTAATCCTTTAACATCACTTGTATCAAACTGATCGCCTTTGAGACCTACCTTTTGCAACAGATCAGACAAAACATCGGAAACATTAAGTTGTGAAATTTTTCCCTGAATCCAGTGCCCTGTTTGCCAATTATGGCAGTCAGTCCACATATCACACAAGTTGGGAAATAAGGAAATGGCCTTGCATCCCACGCCCAGAGAAACATTTTCTCCACCATTTCTGAGCTTTGCCACTTTTTTAATGTTCCTTCGATTGCAGTTTTCTGCGAAAGAAAGCTCACCTCTCCGTTTGAGTATCGTGGATATTTACTCTCTATACTACCTTTATCAACAAACACATTGGGCTCATTAGTGCAGCCGTTCATACTGGGAAATCCATATTCGGTAAACCATATTTTCTTCATTTTTGGTTGCCATTTTGTTTTACTACCACCTGGATTTACATGAACTTCACTCCACCATTTCTCGATATTTTTCCACGCATATTCGCTGTCATTATACTTTATTTTCTCAGGATCACTTTTTGAGTAATCGTAAAAATAATCATACCCTACCCCACTGCTCCAACCACCCGTTACATCTTTCGCGGAATAGCCAAAAGGAGGTTCTGGGCCATCGGTGAGTGGAAAGTAAGCATCTATGCCAATAACATCGATGAACTGTGAAGACCATAGTTCATCCATATTATACCAACCATCATATGAATGATACTCACTCCAATCGGCAGCGTAAGTTACGTTTACTTCTTTTCCAAGCTGAAATTTTACTTGCTTTGCAACTTTAACTAGCTCTGCTACTGCAGGATAGTGACCCTCTACATCTTTCACTCTGGTGAGCTGCGCAAATTCAGACCCGATTATAAACCCTTCCACTTTAGTTTGTTTGGCAATGCTCGTGTAATGCTCTATGAATTTGCTATACTGATTCTCAAAAAAATCACTTATATCCTAAGGAGTACCGCTCAATTTTCCTCGCCACTCTTTGTTTTTTGTGTCAAGCAAGAGCATTGGATAGAGCATCACCTTATAACCTCTGCTATGCAGCTCTTCTATATATCTTATTAGTGCTGCATCGCTAACTGTACCACCATATCTTGGATTTCCATGATTATCTTTTGAAATGAGCTGGGCATTATCCCTGGTTATATTTCCCACTTGCCAATCATCAGGCACTATAGCAGAATCGTCTTGAAATTCAACTGCAGGATATATTTTACAATCTTTGATATTCAAACTGCTTGCAAACCAATTAACCACTACCGATGCCCATTCAACATTTGGTAAACTTTCCTTCAATTGGTCCAAAGAAAGCATAGCATCGCTCTTTTTTGTGTGATTATTGTGATTTACTCTTTGTACCGGTCCATAGGGAATATATTGACTACTGCTTATTTTTTCTCGTGCAATTTTCTTCTGTATTTTCGTATCATACACAAACTCCCCTGAACCTGGTATGATATTGATATTCTTAATATTTTCTGCCACTGAAAATCCACTTGATTTTAATGCAGTTTGCACTTCAAATGTAAACACCGGAACACGATTACTATAGTCTGCCAAAGGGAAATTTTTGATGACTATGTAAGATATTCCTCTATAAGCTGGTACATTCTTCTCACCTTCGATTGATAACATAAACGGATCAGGGTTTTGGTCTTCTCTGCCGTGGTAAAAAGTATAATCTATTTCATCAAAACTAAGCGATTTTATATCCGCCCAGATTCTATTTAATTTTTCTACTTTCCCCTTGCAAATTGCAATTGCGAGTGTTGCATAGTAGTTATATGTAATATTTATACCTCTTCCTGTTTTATTTTGAGTGGTTATCGCCTCCTCTTTTATTGGCTGTGACCAAATAATGTTTCCAGCAATGCGAGCAGTGCCATAGATAATTGGAATTGCTTTGCCATAAGTTGAGGTTTGAACTTGCAGATTTTTCAGCCTCGCCCCATGCGTTATCTTTTGCTCGGCATCAAGACCAAATATTGCATTATCAAGCTGTGAACCAAGCAGAGCACCGAGTTCTGAGCCAACAATCTGGCCAATTGGCCCAAAAATACTGCCCGCTTTACTTAAAATTGATGATAAAATTATTGTAGACATAATATTCTCCTTTTTAATAGATTGTTTTGAATTTTTGAAAGAAGATCCCAGACTGGGATAAAATTGGGACCTACTATATAGTAGTGTCATGCGACTGGTATCCAGGAAAAAAAGGATGTCATCCGAGTAGCCCTTTTCCTGTCATCCCAGTGCTTGATACTGGGATCCATTGTTCTTTATTTCTGGATTCCAGCGTCACGCACTGGAATGACACCCTTTTAGAAGTTCAATGACCCTTCTGGATAAAAACTATTGTCAAGCACTGGAATGACATGATTCGACTTGCATGGCGTCATCCCAGACTGTGTAGTAATTCTCTTTATTCCTCGATTTGCCGCTTACTTCCTCGAGAAGATACATCACTCAATGAAGAGCTTACTGATGAACTTCTAGATAAGCTTCTAGATGAGAATGAGCTTCCAGAAGACCCCTCGTTTTTAGTTTTACTGTTACGATGTTTCTTATCTGGCTCATCTTTTATGTTATGTTCCTTCTTGAAATTTTTACATAAAGTGGAAAAAGGAGTACTTTTGCCTTTACTTTTCATTTTTTCCCTCTCCTTTTCTATATACTTGGCTAAACCAATCAGATTTGCTGGTGAAAAACCATTAGTATTATTTACAATAGTTTCAATATCTCTCTGGCTTAATTCTTTTAGATATTCTTTTAGTATCCCCCTACGTATACTTTCTTTCTCTAGCCCAGGAATCTCAATTTTTCTCAAGCGCTCATGCCTAACTAGTGTTTCATCTAAATCATTCGCACAATTAGTTGTGGCAATTACTATATTTTCTTCAAGAAAGGTTTTATTCAATTTATCGAGTAAATGAGTTAAAGATTCTACATTCTTGTTCTTACCACTCTTGCGATCTAGACCAATGCCGTCAATCTCTTCCATAATAATTATACAAGGAGTGTTTTTTCTTGCCCTCTCAAAAACTTGATCTATATTCGATATACTACATAAGGAAGATGCGGAAATACGTATAACAGCAAATTGAGATTTAATTTCATTCGCAATCGCTTCACAAATACTACTCTTACCAGTCCCTCCTTTACCATTTAAGAGATATCCTCCGCTTTTTGATTTACAAATCTCTCTCAAATTTTCTTTTATGTCACTTGGTAATATAATATCACTAAATGTTGTATTCCATCCTCTTTCTTCACCTTTTGCATAAAATGCTATATTCAACTTTACTTCTACTTCATTTTTTGTTGCAGGACTATTAATTAACCTTGCAGAAAGATCACTAACCTCTTTTTTTAACCCATTCACTTAATCTTTCGTTACAAAATTCTCTAAAATTCTATGAACTTTTTCTTCTAGACCACTAAACCCGTATTTATTTTCTTTATCCTTTCCATCTTCTAATTCTTCTTTAATTGGAGTTAGCTTATTTTCTTCTTTCCTTAACCCTTTATTCGGCTCTTCGACTTCAGCTTTCGAGTTTTCTTGAGATTTTTTATTTTTTTTAAATCATTTTATATGAAAACACAATTACTACTGCAGAAAGCGCAAATAAAATAAAAATAACAGGGGGAGCTATATTTAAAGCTGCAACTGAAGATAAAAATGCAACGTAAGGAGCTACAGCAAAAACTCCAGATGTAATTAATGTAAGGGAAGCAATAGCACCAGCTATAAAAAAAGTTATATTAGCTCTATTAGACATATTTTTGCTTATAAACAGTTAATTTATAAATAATACATTTAAAGAGTACAAGCTTTTCATAGTAAAGCAAGACTAACTTAAGGCATCCTTAATCAATCTATGATCGAGGTATTATGCAGTATTAAGATATAAGATGGTATGTTGTATTTTTAATTCAGTGTTCTTTTTCTTTCATTCCAGGGTACTGGAATGATAAATGCTATGATAAGAAATTCAATAACTTAAAGTAGGTAATTAAAGCCTCTAATTAAGATCTAAATCTATAGTTATTATAAGCAACACTAAAGAAGTGCGGAAGTAAAAAGTTACGAAAGAGCATTATGTATAAGTATGCTTTGTAGATTCACATTTTGCCACCCTTCTGTTAAGCTTTGCCTCCCTTCCATTACGTTTTGTCGCTCTTTTATTTCTTTTATTTCGTTATCGAATTTTGACATTAGATATTTAGCATAACCAGATGTTAATGATGTTGATGCAGATACAGCTATTGCTGCCGTAACAGATATTAATGTAATTTCCATTGTCTCGGTTATAAAAAGCGTCGATGTTACAAAATTCCCTAACATGGCAACTAAGCCACCAACAACTACACTACCTTGAACTACTTTATTTTTTAAAAACCCTTTTATACTCTCTACCGTATCTTCTTGGTGATTTATAATGGCATAATACAAAGGAGTTTTCTTCAAACTATCTTTTTCATAAACATCTGCACCTCTTGTCTAGTAGAGCATCTACTATCTCTAAATAGCCATTTTTAGCAGCATAATGCAAAGGAGTACTACCATTTCTATCTTTTACATGAACACTTGCGCCTTCAGCTAACAGAGCATCTACTACCTCTACATGGTTACTTAAAGTAGCATGATGCAAAGGAGTACTACCACTTCTGTCTTTTACATTAACATCAGCACCTTTTTTTAGTAGAGCATTTACTACACCTACACATCGACTATAAACGGCATGATGCAAAGCAGTCTCTCTATTTTCACCTTCTACATGAACATCCGCATGCCTATCTAATAAAACATTCACTAAATCCTTACAGCCAGCTGCTGCAGCTGCAATTAATAATGTAAATTCGGCATCAGGATCACTTTGGATGAATGTATGATTTATACTAAAATTTTTATTTTCCCACTCTTGATACGCTATTGTATCTTCCCTTCGCAATACCTCTTTTATTTTATTAATTACGTTATCTTTATTTACACTTGTATCTTTATCAATTGCACTTAATATCTTTTTCAGATTTTCAAAATCCATCTTTACCTCCTATAACTTTACGTTGCAGTTACTACACAATTACAAACAAAAGTAAACACATTTTTGGAAATTATTTAGAAAAAGAATCCATTAAAAAAGTCAGTGATTTGCAATAAATAACTGATCTATTTAATTGAAAGAAATATGTGATGTAACTATAGTCATTATAAACAACAATAGAAAAAACACGGAAGTAAAAAAAATATACTGATCTTATCATATTTATTATTAGCATAATTATAAACATGGGAAAGCAAATACAAGTCAACTTATCTAAAAAAATAGTGAGGGGGTCTTATCTGGCGCAAAATGGATGGCCAACCTTAGTGAAAATTATTTTGCATCATTGAATAATAACAGCATTAAACCAGCCAGCTCTATAAGAAAACTAATAGAGGCTTTTTTACTTGTTCCAATTATTACATCCAGTGCTATTACACTAGCATGTACCTATTTTTTTCTGAATGCAGTGAGTATTCAAAAATATGATTGCAGCTTTGAATAAGGGAAAAATTATGGCGCCTATGATTTTTGAAGGCTATTGCGATACAGACGTTTTTAATAGCTAGTTCAAGCTTTTTGCTGGGTGATTTTGGATAATGCAACTTTTCATAGAAAATAAGTGACTTTGTTAAAAGTGTCGGTGCTGAAGTTATATATCTGCCTCCATATTCTCCTGATTTTAATCAAACCATTGGTTTGTTATAAAAAATTTAGCCAGAAAGAATATTCAGCTATTCGAACTATTAGAAAAAGAGCTATAATTATAGACTCCGTATACACTATAACTAGACTTTTTTTTAAGAGGAATGATACAGAAGTTAGTACTAAGACACTAAACAGTTTTCAAAAATGAAAATTATACCTTAAAGCTGATTTTCATACAGTTCTTGCAAGCGATAGCACTCTCACTTCTCTTGCACCAGAGTTTAAAATTTCCTGAGAGCAAGACCTTGCGGTTGCGCCAGTTGTTACTACATCATCAACCAATATCACGATTTTGTTTTTGATAATTTCGCTGTTACTTACTTTAAAAGTATTTTTCAATTTTTTTTCACGCTGTTTAAGTGAAAGACCAGCTTGAGGTTTGGTGTGACGAATACGCTTTATTGCAAATGGTGTATAAGATAAATTAGATAACTTACTTAATTCCTTCGCGAGCAATGCTGCTTGATTATATTTACGTTTAAATAAGCGTATTTTATGTAGCGGTATGGGAACTATGACCTCTGCATTTTGAAATATGTCTTTGTTAGTTGTGTACATCCACTTTGCATAGACTTTCACATAATTTAAATTATCAAAAAATTTAAAATTTATAATCATATTTTTGCTATGTTCATCATAAGCAAAAACTGATCTTAATACTTTAAATGGTGAAGGGTTACTGATGCATTTACCACATGTATCAATGTTATCTGGAATTACTACACCACAAACATTACAGTAATGCTTAGTTAAAAAATTGATTTTTTTATTGCATTCACTACATAAATCATAACTTTTATCAATTATACGTTCACAACTTACGCATACGTTTGGAAATATGAGATCTGTAGCTTTTTTTAATAAGAGAAGATTCATGAATTAAATATGTTAGGTATACCTTTTAAAATGCTCCTCGTAACCTAATTATTAAGAAATAGTCGATACTTGATCCAATAAATATGTTTTAAGATACTTGCCTGTAACGCTTTTTGGAGTCTGTGCAACTTTTTCTGGAGTTCCTACAGCAACCACTTCGCCACCTTTTACTCCACCCTCTGGACCAATATCTATTATGTAATCAGCAGTTTTTATAACATGTAAATTGTGCTCAATAACTATAACAGTATTTCCTAAATCAACTAGCCTATGGAGTATTTTCAGTAAATTATTTACATCTTCAAAATGTAACCCAGTTGTTGGCTCATCGAGAATATACAATGTTTTCCCGGTAAATCGCTTTGATAGTTCCTTAGACAGCTTTATTCGTTGTGCTTCACCCCCGGACAACGTTGTTGACGACTGTCCAAGAGTTATATAGCCAAGCCCTACTTCCTGTAAAGAAATCAACTTTTCCTTTATCATTGGAAGATTTTCAAAAAAGTCACATGCTTGATCTATTGTCATATCAAGCACATCAGAAATTGATTTTCCCTTGTAAGTAACTTCCAATGTTTCTCGGTTATACCTCTGTCCTCTACATTGCTCACATTTCACATAAACGTCCGGTAGGAAATGCATCTCGATCTTTAAATGCCCATCACCTTTACAAGCTTCACATCTTCCTCCCTTGGTATTAAATGAAAATCGGCCTATATTGTAACCTCGTGCCTTCGACTCTGGGAGACCTGCAAACCAATTTCTGATGTGAGTAAACATACCAACATATGTTGCTGGATTTGATGCTGGGGTCCTACCAATTGGCGATTGATCAACTTCTATAATTTTATCTATATACTCAAGGCCTTCTATTTTGTCGCATTGACCATGCCTTGCAGATGAATGATTTATCTTGTGTGCTGAGTATTTATATAATGTTTCTATCACTAAACTTGATTTCCCTCCTCCTGATATTCCAGTAACACAAATAAAATTCCCTATAGGAAATTCAACATTTATATTTTTTAAGTTGTTCTCACAAGCATTAACTACCTTTATGAACTGAGTTGTTTGCTTTCTTCTTTTTGAAATTGAAATTTCCTTCTTTCCACTTAAATACTGTCCTGTTATGCTTTCTGAATTTTTTTGTACCTGATCTGGTGTTCCTTCTGCAACGATTTTTCCTCCATTCACGCCAGCTCCAGGACCAATATCAATCACATAATCAGCAGCCATTATTGTGTCTTCATCATGTTCAACAACAATCACAGTATTACCCATGTCTCTCAGATTTTTAAGTGTGGTAATTAATCGATCATTATCACATTGATGAAGGCCAATTGAGGGCTCATCAAGCACGTATAGCACTCCTGTTAAACCAGAGCCAATTTGCGAAGCAAGCCTGATCCTCTGGCTTTCACCACCAGAGAGAGTGCTAGATTCACGGTCAAGTGTAAGGTAATTTAGCCCTACATTCTTTAAAAATGTCAGCCTTTTGATTATTTCGTTTAATATTTTATTTGAAATTTGCCTTTGTTGTTCTGTAAGTTTGTCTGATAAATTTCCAAACCACTTAAGGGATTCATCGATGCTGAGCCTTGATATTTCACCTATATGTTTTTCGTCAATTTTCACTGTAAGTGCTTCTTTTCTCAATCTATAGCCAGCACATTCTTTGCAGTCAGTAACAGAACAATACCTATCAATAAGTGATGCATCGTAATCCATCTGGCGTTCTAGGATACTGACCAAACCTTGAAATTTCATTTCTCTAGAGCCAAAAAGTATTAAATCCTTCACTTTTTGGTCTATATTCTTCCACGGAACATCAAGGCTAAATTTGCAATTTTCAGCCAGTGATAGAATTGCATTTTTTAGCAATCCATAGTTTGTATGCACTTGACGGAACATTGATCCAATTGGCTTTAAAGCACCTTCAGATATCGAGAGCGTTTCGTCTGGCACTATTAGCTTTGCATCAACACTTAGTTTTTTACCGAGCCCACTGCATGAACTGCATGCACCGTAGGGGCTGTTAAAAGAAAACAATCTTGGCTCTATTTCTTCAAGAGTAAAGCCAGACTCAGGACATGCAAAATTCTCTGAGAAAGTTAAAGTTTGACCATTTTTATACTCGGAATTGTGGTTATCAGGTAAGTTCACTATTTCTGCATACATTAAGCCATGGCCCAGCCTCAATGCTGATTCTATACTGCCTGGTAGTCGATTTCCTATATCATCTGACATGGAGATTCTATCTGCAATAACAAAAATATCATGTTTCTTGTTTTTGTCGAGTTTAGGCAAGTCATCTATATTGTATGTTTCACCATCTATTTTTAGTCTCACGTAACCCTGCTTTTTAATTTCCAATATCTCTTTGAAGTGCTCTCCTTTTCTGCCACGCACAATAGGAGCAAGTATATATATTTTAGTTTCTAAAGGTAATGCTATAATAGTATCTACAATTTGAGATACAGCCTGTTTCGTTATTGGCAACCCAGTTACAGGCGAATAAGGTATTCCCACTCGTGCATATATCAAACGTACATAATCGTAAATTTCAGTAACGGTTCCAACAGTTGATCTTGGATTTTTTGAGATCGACTTTTGATTAATTGATATTGCAGGAGAGAGGCCTGTGATTGACTCAACATCTGGTTTATCTTGAATATTAAGAAATTGACGTGCATAAGCCGATAGACTTTCGACGTATCGGCGTTGGCCTTCTGCATAAATCGTATCGAATGCAAGGCTAGACTTACCAGAACCACTTAGTCCAGTTATAACAACTAACTTATTTTTTGGTATATTGACATCAATACCCTGCAAATTATGCTCTCTTGCACCTTTAACTCTGATCATACTTCATGTACCTTTGACCATTACAGCCTCAAAATACATAAACTCACAACAACTTGCTACTAATTTTTCAACTGTTATGGAAAACGAAGTAGCATAACTAGTGCAAAACATTTTGCCACACAACTATATGAACATCTGTTTTCGCCAAGTTAGTTCGTACAACAAATGGTGTCATAAAAGTATGTTTTCTACAATCTCATCAAAAACATGCTTACCAATTTTTGGAAACAGGAAATTTTATTTTATATAAAATATAGAATTTTGATAAATTTAACTTTTTTGTGAGATTATGCAGTGATAAAAATAAATTGAGAGGGAAAGGTTGTGGCAATAGAGAAGGAGAAGTTTTTTAAAATAATAAATGAGGTAAGTAAAAGTGGAGGTTTGGATGAAGATAATTTACTTGAAAGAATAAAGAATGAGTTAAAAGGAAAAGATGCAGGAGAGTACAACAAGTTTAGTAAAAATTTTAGTAAAGAACATCAATTTAGTATAAAATTTTCAGAAGAAGCTGCAGAAGATTGGACGTTGTTACATCTTGCTGCAGCATGCAACAATCTTTTGATAGCGGAATTTCTAATGAAAAAGAAAGCAAGTGTTAGCGCTCGAGTAAAAGATGGTTCTAAAAATGATGGGCTAACTGCTTTGCATATTGCTGCTTCTTGTGGACATGAAAGCATGGTAAAACAACTACTAAGTGATGATCGAGTTAATCCTTCATTAAAAAGCAAAAATAAGACTCCAAGGGAGGTGGTTGGTAATATAGAAAATAAAGAAGCTATAGTAAAAATGTTAAAGGAAGCAGAACAAAATTTTTGTACAAAGCATGAGAAAAAAACTGCTGCACCAGCAGATGTTATAAATTCTGTGAAACAATATGATACCATACGTAGTGGTGCACAGGCTCCTGTTACGTGCGAAAGTAGTGACAGTTTAGTAAGTGAGCAAGACTTACGTGTTAGTGTTAAGAATATGGTAGAAAAATTTGAGTCACCGCAAAGAAAAAGTGCTACATGTAGTGGTAAACAGACTCCTATTGACGAAAGT
Organism: Wolbachia endosymbiont (group B) of Camptogramma bilineatum; assembly: GCF_947251825.1. Taxonomy (NCBI): domain Bacteria; kingdom Pseudomonadati; phylum Pseudomonadota; class Alphaproteobacteria; order Rickettsiales; family Anaplasmataceae; genus Wolbachia; species Wolbachia endosymbiont (group B) of Camptogramma bilineatum. Next base: position 562,675 of record NZ_OX366391.1, on the reverse strand, counting down.
GTTAGTAGTGATGACAGCGGTCTAGAACTTGAAACTACATTTAATACCTCTTCCTGCTCCGAAATAAATCACGACGAGGCAGTTGATAATCAAACTTTAGAAAGTTTGCCATCTCAAATTCAGTTGCGAGATAGCCAAATCCAGAAATTACAAGAGGCAGATGAGGAATTAAAACGGGTAAAGAATTGCATGGGTGGACATGAGAATAGGTTAGAAGTACTTGATAAACTCAGTGAAGAGAATCAATCACTAAAACAACAAATACAAGATCTAAAAAGTAAAAATACAACACTTAATAGTGAATTAAGCAAAACCAAAGCAAATAAAGTATTACTAGAAAAAACAGAAAAAGGACAACTGTGTTTCTTAAAAGTTGCTTCTGTAAACCTTGTAACCATGTTGACAGTAGGTGTTATCTTTAGTGTAGCTTTCCAATTACCAATTCTATCAATGATTGCAATTTCTGTGATGTCTTCATTGATAGTCGGTGGAGTTACATACGCACTATCACCGCAACCTACTGAATTAAAGAAGTAAGTATTCAATGCTCAATGCAACATGATGCTTGTAAAACTTAACTTGTGCGCTTCCTGGTAATTTTGATATAGTTATTTCAGTTGAAATTTACAGATTTACAAATGGCAAGCTTAAGTGTAAGAGAAGCGTTATGCACGGCAATCAGAGAAGAAATGCAAAATGACCCTGATGTATTTATCATGGGTGAAGAGGTTGCAGAGTATGATGGTGCTTATAAAGTAACAAAAGGATTACTGAAAGAGTTCGGAGAAAATAGGGTAGTTGATACACCTATTACCGAACATGGATTTGCTGGTCTTGCTGTTGGAGCAGCATTTGCTGGACTTAGGCCAATAGTGGAGTTTATGACTTTTAATTTTTCTATGCAGGCTATCGACCAAATTGTGAATTCCGCAACAAAAACAAATTATATGTCGGGTGGACAACTTGGATGCCCTATAGTATTTCGTGGACCAAATGGAGCTGCAGCAAGAGTTGCTGCACAACATTCTCAGTGCTTTGCATCTTGGTATTCGCATGTTCCAGGGTTGAAAGTAATAGCACCTTACTTTGCCTCCGATTGCAGAGGTCTGCTTAAAGCTGCAATTCGTGACCCTAATCCGGTAATATTTCTAGAAAACGAGATCACTTATGGACATGAGCATGAAGTTCCTGACTCTGAGCTATCAAATAAAGATTATCTACTTGAGATAGGCAAAGCTGCTGTTATACGGGAAGGAAAGGATGTAACTATCACTGCTTTTTCATTGAAACTAATGGATGCGTTAAATGCAGCAGATTTACTCTCTAGTGAAGGAATAGAAGCTGAAGTTATCGACCTCAGAACCTTAAGACCACTTGACACTGAAACAGTTATTAACTCTATTAAGAAGACCAATAGATTAGTAAGCATAGAAGAGGGTTGGCCATTTGCAGGAATAGGAGCAGAACTCTCAGCCATGGTTATGGAACAAGGATTTGACTACCTTGACGCTCCGGTTGTACGGGTAACCGGCAAGGATGTCCCCTTACCTTATGCTGCAAACCTAGAAAAGAAAGCATTACCACAAGTGGAAGATATAGTTGAAGCTGTGCACCAAGTCTGCTTTAGAAAAAAATAGTCCTATTGACTCTTTTTTTTATCTCCCGTTCCACATTCTTCCATAAAAGAGGCATTTGTAGAGTTTATACCACCCATTACTTTTATGACAATAGTTTTAGCGCCAAAAAACACAGCGCAAAATACACCGAGGGCGAAAAGAGCAGGCCACGGCATTCTACCAAATATTGCAAGTAAAGCTGCTCCTATTATCACTACGGTCATAAGCGGTCCACCTATTCCCCAAACGTAGCCAATAATATTACATATTACTTGAGCAGTTGTATCGTCATTAGAGTTAGCAGCACTTCCAACATGAGAAAAAGAAATAAATAATGCTATAAGTAGAATACAAAAAACCTTTCTAATTGTAGGGTTCATCCCTATACCTTAAGTTTAAATATTATAATTATATCTAAAATAGTATAATTTTCAGTAAAACTAGCATTGTGATTTATACAATATTGCATAGCAAATGATGTCTATTGGTTATCAATCACTGTCAATTACTTGAGAGCTTATTTCGACTTTCGAAAAAGAGCAATAACACCCATGAGTAAAATTTCACATTACCACTTTTATGTGTTATGATAAGCTTAAATTTATAAAGAAAATAAAATTGAAAGAATTGAGAGAGAACCGGATAGCAAGAACGAGAAAGTTTTTATCTTCACTGTTTTTTTTGCTACTAATTGCTCTATCAATACGCAGTCTTTTATTTGAGCCATTTCATATTCCTTCTGGTTCAATGAAAAGCACTCTACTTGAGGGAGATTATATTTTTACTAGTAAATATTCATATGGTTATAGTAAACACTCTTTTCCATTTTCTCCAAACATCTTTAGCGGTAGAATCTTTTATACCCCTCCGGAGCGTGGTGATATAATAGTTTTCAAGCCTACAAGAAATGACAGCATTAGATTTGTTAAGCGGGTAATAGGAATACCGGGCGATAAAGTGCAAATGATAGAGGGGGAGTTATATTTAAATGATCAGAAAGTAAAGCGAAGACAAATTGAAAATTTTTTTGATTATGAGTCAAAGCGTAATATAGCAAGATACATCGAAACACTCCCGAGCGGCAAGGAGCATGAAATTCTAATAGATAATCTTTCTAATAAGTTATCATACAATACTCCAGTTTATTATGTGCCTGATGATCAATTTTTTGTTATGGGAGACAATAGAAATAATTCTTTTGATAGCAGGTTTTCTGAAATTGGGTTAATACCAACTAAAAATATAGTTGGACGCGTAAGCATGGTTGGTTTATCGTTTAAATTAGGCAAAGTTGATTGGTTGCCGTTTGATTTTAGGTTACCTATTGCTCTGAGATTTGACAGGGTACTTCACAAAGTTGTATGAACTCTATCTGTCTGCTGATTCGCATAATTCTAAAGCAGAGTTTCTAACTCAGAGATAGCATTATTAATGTTGTCTAAGTCATTTTCCTGTAAAGCGTCTTTTACGTTCTGTAGTAAAATTTTTAACTTTTGCTCAGTGGAAACATTTTCAACTAGATGTATGAGCTTGTTACCGTTAATTTTAGCCTCTGCAAGGGAACGAGCCTTCATGTCTTCATCAAAGTTACTTACTGACTGATTGACCATATCTTGAATATCTTCTTCACTTAAGCCAGAGCTTGAATTTATTTCAACTGTCTGTTCGACTCCAGTAGTTTTTTCTCTTGCAGTGACAGTCAATATTCCATCAATGCTAACTGTAAATCCTATTTTAACTTTTGCAGAACCTGCAGGCAATTGTGGTATACCTTTGAGTTCAAATAGTGCTAGAGATTTATTATCTTTTATCATTTCACGTTCTCCTTGACAAACGTGAATTTTCATTGCTGTTTGCCCGTTAGCGTAAGTTGTAAACTCTTTTATTTCTGAAACTGGTAGTGGTGTATTTCTTGGTATAATTTTTTCAACTATTCCCCCCATAGTTTCTATGCCAAGTGATAAAGGCAGCACATCAAGGAGAATATTCCTATCTTTTGAGTTTGAAGTTAAATAATGAGCCTGCAAAGCTGCCCCATTGGCAACTGCTTTGTCCGGATCCACATCATTCAGCACTTTATTGCCAAAGAGTTTGATTAGTGAATTTTGCACTAATGGCACTCTAGTTGCGCCACCAACTAAAATTACCCCTTTTATATCATCGATTTTAAGATCTATGTTGCTTATAGTACGAGTAACTATATTTATAGTCTTATTAACCAAAGGACTGATTGCTTGCTCGAATTCTTCTTTGGTAATTTTGCACTTAAATAATTCACCATTGATGCTGAATTCAAAAGTGCCAGAGGTATCTTCACTTAGGTACTCTTTTATAGCACGTATATTGCAGATACCAGTTTTAGTGTATGAATGTTGTAATTTGTAGGTAGTTGTATCAGATGGTGTCATTCCAGTGCTTGACACTGGAATCCAGTTCTTATTATATAACTTTCTGGTGTGTTCACTTGCAATCAAACTTTCTGGATCCCAGACTGGGATGACACTAGAGCATTTTTTATTTAAACCTACCTGTTCTCTATACTTTTCAAGCACGATTAAACTAAGCAGATGATCAAAATCATCACCACCAAGTTTAGTATCACCACCAACTGCAAGAACTTGAAACACTCCTTGATGTAATTTTAATATTGAAATGTCAAATGTTCCACCACCGAGGTCATAAACTGCATATATGCCACTGTTATTGTTCTTTTCAATGGAGTAAGAAAGTGCTGCAGCGGTTGGTTCATTAATGAGGCGAAGAACATCTATGCCAGCTAATTTTGCTGCATATTTGGTTGCGTTACGTGCTGAATCATCAAAATAAGCTGGTACAGTAATCACTGCTTTGTTAACTTTCATCCCTGTGAATTTTTTTACCCTCTTGCATAGAGTTTTGAGTATCTCAGCAGAGATCTCAATAGGAGTGAGATACTTTTCTTCTGAGCATTTTACCCTAATAACTTTTTCACTTTCGTTATCTATTTCACAATTGATACCTTCTTTATGCAAGTCTTTAACACTTTTACCCATTAAGCGTTTTATAGAGCAGATAGCGTTTTCGCCAACATCGTAGCCTACTTTTAGTACATCCTTTTCATATGAAATGACAGAAGGTAATAGTTCACGACCTTGCTCATCTTTAAATATTTCTACATTGCCAGCTTTATTTACCATGGCAATTAAAGAGTTAGTAGTTCCAAGATCTATACCAAAAACTACCTCATTTGAACTTGGTTCAGAAATTTGAACTGGCCGCATTTTCCTTCATCTCCTCAAATGACTTATATAAATATCTCAATCTAAAAACTTGCGTAGCAGCTTCATCAAAATTTTTTGTAGCAAAAGCATTAATTAGGTTTTTAGTACAATCTTTTACCTTTTCATCAATCATCCTACTTGCAAATTGTAAATCATCGCAGTCTAGAAAGTATTCTCTTATTTCCATTGATTCATTTAATATTTCAGGATCAAGATGCTCTTTTTTGCTTTGTACGTCAAAAAGATCCAACAAATGTTCGGCACGCTTTAGCGGTGACTTCAGTACCTGATAAGCTTTGTTGATACTTTCCATATTTTTGGACTCTCTTTCATTTATATCAGTTTTGCTTAGCTCAATATATTTTTTCTCCAGCTCATCAAAGCTGATGTTAAAAGCCGGTTCAATTCCAAATAATGTGAAATGGTTGCTAGACATGAAAACTCTCTCCACAACCACATTTTCCTTTCTCATTAGGATTTTTGAAAATAAAACCTGATGAGAATTTTTCCTCTACATAATCCATTTCAGAGCCAAGGATAAACATGATAGATTTTGGATCGATCAGCACCTTGACTTTTTGATCATCACTGCAGCTTTCTTCAATTACCGACTCCAAAGGACGAACATCATATGCATATTCAATATCATATTTTAAACCAGAGCATCCTTTTTGCTTAATTAGAACTCTTATTCCTATTGCTTCTTCAAGGTTAGCATGCTTCTTTTTGTCCAATAAAAACCTTACCCTCTCTACTGCATTTGCAGTTAGAGTGATAGGTTTTTTAACAGAATTTACTCCTTGAAATTCACTCATGTTCCTCAATGTTTTTGTTTATTTTGATAATCATGAATAGCAGCTTTTATAGCATCCTCAGCAAGTACTGAACAGTGTATCTTTACTGGCGGCAAAGACAATTCTTCCACTATTTGAGTGTTCTTTATCTTTGTTACATTCTCAATAGTTTTCCCTTTGATCATTTCTGTTAACAAAGAGCTTGAAGCAATGGCAGAACCACAACCAAAAGTTTTAAATTTTGCGTCTTCAATAACACCTTTATCGTTGACCTTTATTTGCAGTTTCATTACATCTCCGCATGATGGTGCACCAACTAAACCAGTACCAACATTTGGATCATTTTTGTCCAAAGAGCCAACATTCCTTGGATTTTCGTAATGATCTAAAATTTTCTCATTATAACTCATAGAACTACCCGTAAACCATTACTTACATTATAACATATTTAGGTTAAAAACTAAAGTAAAATACACTAGCAAGCGGTACATTTTACTCACAAAATATATAGGTTACTAGTGTATTTACTTTACAAATACATATAGTGCATGTCATTCTTTATATGGTAATTTTAGAAGGAGTATTTCTTGAGTTTATTCAGTAATCTTTATCAAGGACTATTAAAAACCTCCTCCCGTTTTAGTAATGGAGTAAAAAATATTTTTTCTGGCAAAAAAAAATTAGATCAGTCGCTTTTAGATGATCTGGAAGAGCTGCTGATCAGCATGGACATAGGTCATAAAACTTCTAGATTGCTTATTGATAAGCTCGCAAGTATCAAATTTGAATCAGAAGTTGAGCACAACGTTATCACACAGCAGTTAATGAGCGAAATAGAAGCAATATTAAACCCTGTTGTGCAGCCGCTCATTTTGAATAAAAAACCACACATAATAATGGTATGCGGAGTGAATGGTAATGGAAAAACTACAACTATAGGTAAACTTGCCTATAAATATAAGGAAAAAGGAAAATCCGTTATGCTTGTTGCGTGCGACACATTCAGAGCTGCTGCGAGTGAGCAATTAAATATTTGGGCAGAACGTTCTGATTGCTCTATTGTTACTGGAGAGCACGGTAGCGATTCTGCAAGTGTGGCATATAGAGCTGTAAATCAAGCGATCAAAGATAGCGTTGATGTTGTTTTAATTGATACAGCAGGAAGGCTACAAAACAATGTAAATCTCATGCAAGAGCTGTCAAAAATACATAGAACGATAAAGAAATTGGATGATACTGCTCCTCATGATGTTATTTTAGTTCTTGATGCAACTACTGGCCAAAATGCTTATAGCCAATTAGAGGCGTTTAGTAAAATGGTTGGTGTTACCGGGTTAATTGTAACAAAGCTAGATGGTACTGCCAAAGGTGGAGTAGTGATTGGGCTTGCAGAAGCTTATAAGGTGAAATTACACGCTATAGGAATTGGTGAAAGTATAGAAGACCTGAGGGAATTTACTGGCAAAGAGTTTGCTGAAGCGCTGTTTAAATATGATTGAAGATCTCTTTAATTTTCTCATATGACCAAGCTTAATTATCATGAGAAGCCGTTTTTAGATGGTATAATTCCAGTACTTCCTATTTGAGTAGCCTTTTCTTGTCATCCCAGTCTGGGATCCAGATTGCAAGTGGGTTGGGTGAGCCGTTAACGTATAAAAATTACTTCCGCATATTTTCAATCTCATTATAATTACAAATAGAGATATTTAAAGAGCTCAAAATCTATCTTTAGTCTGCAGACTTTTTAATCAAACTTATTAAAAAATGTATTCTTCAGTGTATATCTGTCGTATGTGCACTGCATTTTTTTTCTAACTCTTTTTTATACAGGAGGATTTTATGTCCAGAATTCCAGATACTTGACCTTTACTTTAGCCAATAAAAATCAATGGGCGCCCATGGTTTTTATAAAGAAAGTATAAGAAAAAAATATTTTAAAGAATATGAAATAAGGATCTAATATGTTTTGTGGGCAACCAAAAACCACTTCAGCTTGTCACTTATGCCTAAAAAGTAATTATATTAATGTAATATTCATACTTATATTCTAATATAAGTATTGGCTTTTAATTAAGGAGTATATTATGAAACAACAAGCACCAACAGAATATGCAAAATCTCGATGTGAAATGAAATGCTATAACTACAGAGACGGCTATACAGATCAATACTATCGATGCGTCGACGAATGCATTCAGAGGCACAGTTCTGAAGTTTTTAAACCTCATTCACAAATTAGTGAGAAATTAGCAGCTAGCGCAAAAAGTCTCTTTGATGAGAGCGAAAAATTATCGCTTATAGCAGAGGAAATATATAATCAAGATCCAATGAATTTTTAATTACAGTAAAAACAGTAAAAAAAGAAGCCAGTGTCACCTACTCAGATGACATTATGGAAGCTGGGATGACATCCTTCTCACAAGCAAAATGTTCATGCAGATAATATTTAATTGTGATTGAAGACCTCTTTTAACTCTTTTATATGACCAAGCTTAATTATCTCAATATCATGAGAAGAATAATTGCCATTTTTAGGCATAATCGCTTTTTTAAATCCTAACTTTTGTGCTTCCCTTAATCTGAGATCAGCATGCGAAACATTTCTAATTTCTCCTGAAAGTGCAACCTCACCGCAGATTATTGAAGAAATTGGCAGCGGTAAATTTACTAAACTTGAAATAAGGGAAGCAGCAACAGCAAGGTCAGCTGATGGTTCCTGTATTTTGAGTCCTCCCGCAATGTTTAGGTATACTTCTTTATCATGCAAAAACATTTTACAACGAGCACTTAGAACCGCGATTATCATAGCTAATCTATTAATATCCCAACCAACTACTGCTCTTCTTGGAGTTGCCATATTAGTCCTTGCTATTAATGCTTGCACTTCCATTAAGATTGGTCTTGAGCCTTCAACTCCTGCAAATACGGCGCTGCCAACTACTTCTCTATCATGTACGGTCAAGAATAATGATGATGGATTATCAACAGGCATGAGTCCTGCTTTAGACATCTCAAAAACACCAATTTCATTTGCAGGGCCAAATCTATTTTTAATAGTACGTAAAATGCGATATTGATTACTATTTTCACCCTCAAAATATAGTACTGTATCTACCATATGCTCCAGGGTTTTAGGTCCCGCTATTTGTCCATCTTTCGTTATATGGCCAACTATTAAGAGAGAAACACCATATTGCTTTGCAAGAACAGTCAATTCATGAGCGCAGGTACGGACTTGAGTTACAGTTCCTGGTGCTGATGTGACTTTGCTATCATACATAGTTTGTATAGAATCAATTATCAAGAACTTAATACTTTTATTTTTCCTTATTGTTGCTACTACATCAGTTAAAGATACTGTAGATAAAAGCTTAATTTTAGGTTCATTTATCTTAAGACGCTTTGCTCTGAGGCTCACTTGTTCTAAAGATTCCTCGCCAGATACATAAAGACATTCAAAAGAGGAAAGTTGTACAACATTAGCTGCAATCCTAAGCAAAAGAGTAGATTTTCCAATTCCAGGTTCACCACCAATTAAAATGCTAGCACCTTGAACGATACCTCCACCAAAAACTCTATCTAACTCTTCTATTCCTGTTAAAAAACGATCGGGGGTAATAATTTCACTATCTGATAACGCTTTTATTGAAATTGGTGCAGATGTACTTCTCGTTTCTGTTTTTAGTACTATTTCTTCGACAACCGTATCCCAACTGTCACATGCAATACACCTTCCTACCCACCTTCCAGTGCTATGACCGCAGAATTGACATACGTATGCAGTTTTCATAAAAGCCAAAATTATAATTGTAATAAAAATTAGCTAAATAAGTGAAATAAATTTAAATAGAGAAAATTACCAATCACACTTTTTATCTTGTGGTTTTATTTTCAATATTGCTACTAAGCTGACTAATAAGCAAAAAATTACATAAAGCCCAGCAGCAAAGTCTATTTTAGGAAACATTATAGTAAACCAAGTGCATATCATAGGAGTAAATCCTCCATGCAAGGCAAAAGAGATGTTGCGTGATAAGCTAACACCACTAAATCTAACATTAGTAGGAAAAAGTTCAGCAGTAACTATCCCTATAGGATTAATACCCCTCTCGATTATAGAAAGAGCCATAACACTCAACATGATTATAAGATAGCTTTTATAGTAATATGCAATAGACAACATAGGACAACATAATACCATTGTTATCACTATAAATAAGATTGCAGTGCGTTCTCTTCCTGTTTTATCAGCTAAAATTCCAAGCACTATTGAAGATATCGGCATTAATATGCTGGTTATAATGAGTACAACTTCGTTGACATACGTTGTTACATAAGTTTCAACAGACACTATTTCTTTTGCAATTGTTCTAAGAAATATGGTAAATCCAACAGCAACATTAACAGGTACAGATATTAAAATGGCAAGTATCAGGGCTCTTTTATAGCGTTTTGTAAGCTCTATTATTGGTAAATTAGGTAAATTTCTTTGTTCTCGATTTTTTTCATACGCTGGAGTTTCTCCTAGTGTATATATACTATATGCGCTTATTAATCCTAAAATGGCTGAAAAAATAAACGGCAGCCTCCAACCCCAAGCGTTAAAATCAGTGTTTTTTTTACAAATGATCACTGCAACCACAGAGAGCAATATGCCAATGGAGCGACCAAAACTTATTATTCCAAAAAACATTCCTAGTTTTTTCTTATTAGGTAAATGCTCTATGAGATAAACAGAGCTACCTCCTTGCTCAGCGCCAAGTGCAACCCCTTGTATCAGATGGATTGTAAGAAGCAACATAGTAGAGGTTATTCCTATTTTACTATAACTTGGAATAAACGCAACGAGACTAGAAGGAATCGATATTAGCAAGATAGCAATCGTTAACGCCATTCTCCTTCCATACCTATCACCAATGTGACCAAATACAGATGCACCAAGTGGTCTTACCATTGCACCCATTCCTGCAATTCCAAACAATTGCAATATGCTGTAGTAGATATCTTTTGCATAACAAAATTCTCTACTAATTATATTAACCAGATCAATAAAGAGCATATGGTCATACCATATTGCGATTCTACAGAGTATTGTTGCAATCAATACTCTTGTTTGTTGATTGTACACTTAGTTTAATTTGTAAATGTCTACTTATTTTTATTTTGGCTGCTTTTTAGAACTTTGCAACCCAAGCGTATGGCTTATATGTAAATATTATTAAAATTGGAACTTGCATAACCAGCCAGTCTGGGATCAAATAAAAAAATCTGGTCATCCGCTGGAATGACATGGTGGAATGTGTCATTCCAGTACTCCTTTTCTTGTCATCCCAGTGCTCCGACACTGGGATGACACCTCTCTTAAATTACTTTAGCTACAAACATCAAGAAATTTACCAAGTAGAAAAAAGACAAAAGAACCCCCCTATTAGCTAGTTGTGACTCCTGAAAATTGGCCTGTCTTAAACAGCCCGTTTCAGCTTATATGGTTAAAAAACTGGAAGTTTTGTAAAGAAATAAGATGCACATAGTGCAAAAAATTAAAAATAAGACGACAACTGCGTTATGCTTTTGTCGTTTAATCTCCACAGACGAAGATAAATAGTATAGCGTTATCCTTATGATATGTATAACAATGTTACAAAAAATAATATCATAGAATTCAAGAAGATAATTCCCAGAGGGTTACTCATCTATAAAAGGCCGAATTTTGTTAGCTATTTAGATGTAAAAGGTAAGCTAAATTTTTATAAGGAAAAAACAGTAATTAACTAAAAGAGAGCGCTGGACGAGGCAACTTAATTGGTTTGCTATTTCAACCACCATAACTCAATCAACAAATTTTTAAAAAAAAACACCGTGTTTTAAGAACCTTATTTATCGACATATAAAATTTTTTCTTGCCTCTTTTCAAAGAATAAAATATCTTAAATTAAGAATGTTGATAATTCTTTATAGGGAGTATTATGCACGTAGGAAATTCTAATAGTCAGCAGGTAAGTCAGAATTTGCTACCTTCTTCAACTCATTCCTCTGATGAGGAGTACTGTGATGCTAGTGATAAGGTTGAGAGATCTTCTATATCTTGTGAAAGTGATTCTGACCTGGAGTCTATTCCTACTGTATCACATTTTAAGCAGCATACCTGGAAAGGTAGTCAGCATAAAGAAGTTGATAATATTCATCAAAGCAATCTTGATCAAAGCAAAGAAGGAATAAGAAAAATATTTAACCAAGATAAAAAACAATACATAAAGGAAAAGTTAGAAGATGGTAAATTAGTATGCTCAGGTAAACTTTCTTACGGTAGTATAGATATCAAAATACATGGTTCAGGAAGCTTATTTACTTCTAACCAAGATAATTTTGTTGCGAGGATAAGAGTTCACAATCAAGAAAGGTTAGATTTTACTAAATCTTTCATAGATGTTAAGAGAAAACTTTCTGAAAAGCTTGTAATAACCGAGATTTTAAAAGATGAATTGTTAGATAAAAGAAATACTGCTTATGGGCAGTTTAAACAACTTTTGCATGGTAGAAGTGATAAGACTGCAGATAATCTTGAGTATGCAGAGGATCTTTTACAGCTTTCCATCACACTAGAAAAATATAAGAAACTAAAAGATTTAGATACTTCAATATTAACTGATATAGCTAACAATAACTACATCTCAACTGAACTTAAAGATGTTATTCAAGGCTTGTTAAATATAGAAAAAGCTTTGCGTGAGAGAAACAAGAATTTTCCTAGACTCGATGATTCTGCTCAGCCCAGCATAAAGAATTTATTAGGAGAATTACAAAGAATTCGTAACGAGTTAATAGAGTGTCATAGAAAGTCTTTACGTGATAAATGTTCTTCCTACAGTTCCTCACTAGCCTATTTAATGATTTCTAATATAGATGCACTGCTTGAACAACAAGCACTTCATGTAAGTAACAAAGACATAAATTTATTTTCTGACCTTGCTAATGCAATGGATGAGCAACTTTTCTCAGAATTTTTAGATAATTTGCAGGATTCTTTTTTTAGAAAGGTAAATGAAATAATGAAGTACAATTCGTTGAAGGATTTTGCGCCTTTAACTCATCCTATTTATTTTTATCTTTGTAAGAGCTTTCAGGAGTTAATTTTAGAGATTAGTAGTAAAATAGACATTCCTGTTAATGATTTGCTTAAAAAAAATGAACAAGGAAAATGGTGCTTGATAAAAACTATAAATTGGCCATCAACTTCCTCTTTAAACCACTCTCTTGAGCAGCAATATCGCTTTATCTTTACACTAATGAAACATTTTGAGCCAGGTTATTATTCTAACGAAAGGAAATTTGAGAATGATAAAACATTATGGCAATTTATCAAGAGCTTGTTTGTTAGCAGTGACGAGTTGTCAGCTATACCTGAAGAGCGCTTAGTATGGATTTATATTCTTAACAATGCTATTGCCAATCCACTTTCCAAAGAAGAATTAAAGTTATTTGAACCTCTCATACAAGGCTATACTGATTTTATTAAAAACACAGAAAGTGATCATGATGAGTCATTTCGAATAGCAACACATAATGTTATAAGGTTTATAGCACAAACAAGTCCTTATCTCTCAAAAGAAGTTTCAGAAATTGATCGAGATATTTTAACAAAACAAATAAAATCTATTAAGAAGGCGTTTTTAGATGAACAATCTAGTGATTTTAGAGACTTGGTAGATGTATATAACGAGTATTGGAAGAATAGAAAATTTATTTTAGAAAAAATTCCTGATAAGTTTCCTTATGGGGAGTTCAAGCAAAACATGGAAGCAATACGTAACACACTACTTGATATTGCAAGTACTGCACTTGATAAAAAAGCAAAATCACAAGGGTTCATTAAGTACTTTAGATCGTTTAATGAATTTTTAGAGGATTTAAATAGTATAGAATTCAGTTGGTTTATTAAAGGAACTAATAATGACTTAACTGAAGTAGAAGTAGCCAATAAAGATAAAAATTCATATAAGGTTTTAGATCCTGAAAATTTCATCAAAAAATATAAGGATAATATCCCTAATCACTACTTAATTGAAATCACTCAAGATCTATTAAATAGTGTAAGTAATTTACTTGAGCAAAAAAAATGGTCTGATGACGATAATTTTAGTGCAGCAAGTGAGTTACTGTCAGCAATTAAGAAATCTTTTCTTTATCTAAAGGAGCAACCTAACTACGTGTCTTTCGATATATTCAAAGAAGAAAGTACAAAGCCGTTTATTTCTGTAGTAGGGAATAGCATGTCTTATGAGGATTTTAAAAAACGAATTGGTATCATAGGGGAATCTTTTTGGTATTTAAGAAAACAAGATGAGATTGATATAGACAAAGCTTTAGAGCTATATAGAAAAGAAAACAATAATAGCACAGTAGAAACACTAAGAGATTGCTATAACAGATACTTAAAAGAATTTAACTCCTATATACAAGAGACTTCTGACAAAAATTACCAAGATAAAATTAAATTTATTACTGAAAAGGTACGGGAGCAATCAAAACAAATTAAAATTGATGAATGGAACACAAAATTCAAGAGAGAAACTTTACCTGATCTTCTTGCTGGATTAGCTGCTGTGTGGTCTATACAAGAATCAAAGGATATTGCAAGTACAGGAAAAAGCTTAAAGCCACATTGTATTCAAATATTATGCATTTTGCGATTGTTAAGTGTTGATAAAGACTCTAAAGGTGTTGATAAGCATCTTGCGCAAGTCTTAACAGGGCAAGGGAAATCGCTTGTACTAGGTTTACTCTCTTCACTATTAGTATTGACAGGTCATAAGGTCAGAACTGTTTGTTATAGTGAATACTTAGCAGCTCGAGATCAACAAGATTTTAACGGCTTTTTTAAGGAGTTTGGTATTGGTGACAAGATAACTTATGGTACATTTGAGAAGATGGCAAATGAAGTGATAAAGCCTGAGGTAAATGGCAAGAAACAAGATTTAAGAGAATTAGTTGAAGGTCTTATTTTAAATCACAGTGCGGAGCAATCTGAACAGATAAAGCAAGAGGATATTAGTAATACTACTCTTTTAATAGATGAAGTGGATGTTTTCTTTTCTGATAATTCTATGGGAATACTTATGGTGCATGTAACACTATAGGTATTCCAGGACTAGCTAGTATTCAAGAAGAAATATGGGGAATGGCCAGCAAAAATTATGAAAAAAGTACTATTTTGAAAGCGGTAGAAGAATTCATTAAGAAAAAGATAGGAGAAAGAAATTAAGATTTTAAAGAATTTAATAAATTTTTATTTAAACCTGGAAAATACTATCTTTTGAAAGAAAAAGATAATGTGGTTATTAAAAAAGAATATACTAATCGGTCTCTCTATCAAGAACATCTAGAGGAAATGATTGATGCTGCAATACGTGTTACAAAAGGAAGTGATCAAGATTGGTACATTAACAACTATAAAATTAACGATAAAGGAATCATAAGTTATAGAAAATCCGATGGGATTTATTCTACTCACACTTACTGTGGTTACTATAACATATTTAATTATTTTAGATTGAAGAAAAAAGACTTTGATTGTAAAAATTATGGGTATTTGAATATAGATTGTGGCGTAGTATCTTATGCAAAATTGCCTGAGAAATATCCTCTTATCTTAGGAGTGAGTGGTACCTTAGCTACGCTTAATGATCATGAGAAAAAAGTGGTAAGAGAATCTTATAACATCAGAGAAAATTCCATCATGCCATCTTTTTTTGGTGATTCTCATTTAAAATTTAATTCAAGTGAAAATTTTACATCTCAGAATTCAGAAGAAGAATGGCTCAGTAAAATTTTTAATCATGCAAACTCTAAGGTTGGTTCAGGACAATCAGTGTTAATATTTTTTAATACAGATATAGAAATAAACAAATTCAAAGAAAAATTCTCCGGTAAATTTGATCGATTGCATACATTAACAGAAAATACTGAAGAGCATGCCAAAGAGAAGTATATTGATGAAGCAGGTATTGCAAAAACAATAACGCTAGCAACAAGAGGTATGGGTCGTGGTGTTGATTTTAAGTCTAGTGTTGCTGTAGAAAATAGCGGCGGGGTGCATGTTATACAGACATTCTTTTCACTTGATATAAAAGAAGAAACACAGATTAAAGGTAGAACTGCACGTAAAGATAATAAGGGTAGTTATGAATTGATACTCTGCAAAGAACATTTGATAAATGCTGGATTTATGAAGGAAAAAGAAGCTCCTGTAGATTATCAAAGCTTAAATACAACCAGAAAATTGAAGATAGAAGAAAAAGGCTCAAATAATGAAGAGAGAATTAAAAAATCAGAAAGCAACCATAAGATAACGATCGATTTTCTTGAATCTTTTTTTTCAAAAAGAATGTAGCACTAATATAGATCAGCCATCTGTGGAACCAGCAGTAAATAGACAACAAAATAGGTAGGAATTATATATGTTTAATGTTCAAAATCAACAGATTAGTGACAGTGGAAGAAATGTAAGCTCTTTTTTGAATATTGAGCAAGCTATTGAATGTTTAAATTCTTGGGGAGTTTGGACGGGTAGTGAGTCTTGGCTAGCAAGTACAGCGGAAGAATTAAATAAACGTTATAGGGAGCTAAGAAAAGACATAAGAGAAAATACTAATTCTTGGTCGTATTCACAGTATTGTGAACGCTTAGCCTATCACTATTATAACCTTGCATGCTACTGTAATGATGAGCTGTTTAATAAGCATAAGGTTGATTTAGAAAGCGTAAAACAATATCTAGAAAAATGTTTAGAGAAGCTTGCTGAAGTTTCCGGAGAAGGCTATTCAGACGGAACAAAAGAATTAAAGAATGATGCTGAAAAGTTTTTGACAGAAGTAAAGAAAATACATGAGCAGCAAGAAGATCTGCTGACAAAATATAGCACTTTTAATAAATTCAAAAAGTACACAAAATTATGTATTGTTTTAGGTAGTATAAATCAGGTTCCTTTGCAACAATGCTCTGCTGAGAATAGACAGCAGATTCAAAATATTCAGCTGTTAAGAGTCATTAATATGCTAGAAGATGCAATTACTGTACCTGAGTATAAAAATACTTTCATTACTGCAGAGCAGTCTGACTATTTAGGTCAAGTGTATCAATTGGCTGGCCAACCTGCACTGAGTATACGATATAAGAGAACTAGTGACAATCTCAAAAAAACTGTAAATGCAACGAAGGAACATAGTGATAAGAAACAGGAGATAAAAGATATTATTAGCAAAGAAGTTAAAGAGTATAAAAGTAATTTAGTGCAAGTTAAAGATTATATAGAAGAAAGGCTTCATAGGTCGCTTAGCACTATTGACAATGCTTATATTGAGAGAAAATATATAAAATATTGCGCAAGGCTTTGGCTACAAGAAACAACAAATTTACTAAAAGAACTGACTGAAAGTAAAAGCCGTACTGTTATTCAAGAAATTTTTAATTCACTAGATGACATACAGGGTTTTAGCCAGATTCCTAATCCTTTAAACCAACTTGAGTATTACACCCTTTTAATGGAGCACTATAAATTGGTTAGGAAAGAAGATGAAAAAGTTTTCATAAGTCGGTTTAAAAAAGAGTGCTTGGAACAAATAGTTGCCTATAGTGATTCTGCTGAAAAAGAATTAGTTTTTCTAGAAACTTTTGTTGACTTTTTAAGTTCCTCTAAAAATCTTCAATCAATTATTGTTGAACTAGAATTAGAAGACTTTTGTCGTGGTGATTTATCGTTTGATAAGTTGATCAATAATATTATGAAGCTTGAAGTAGATACTTATGGTGAAAATCTTATAGTTTTGAAAAAAGTGACAGAAGGCTTAAAGGAGAAAGAAGATCTTTTTTTAATAGACAAGTTTAAGGAAGTTATAGGTGGTTATATAAAACCAGTAGAAGTACAAGAAAGAAGAATAGATGGTCGATTAGTTGTTGAAGTAACAGGTAAGAACATTGTTGTCAGTGAAATTTTATGGCAATTAGAAAATACACTTTCAGAGAATTCAAATATAGAGGAAGTACGCTTTGTTGGCGCTGATGTTATACATATTGATGCAGATTTTAAAAATAAAGTTTGGTACGGAAAGAATGTAGTTGTTTTAACCAAAACAATAAAAGTACATGATAAAGTAACCTGGAATGTATCTGGGAAAGATAACAATCATACCTATTCTGATAATGCAGGTACTGGAAAAGATGGTCATGGTAAACAAGGGACAGATGGTTATCCTGGGGAAAGTGGTGGCAATGTCTTGATTCTAGTAGAGAAAATAGAAAATCCGGAAAATTTTACCATTATTTCAAATGGTGGTAAGGGTAGTAAAGGACAAGATGGTGGAAATGGAAGAGATGGTAAGGATGGAGTAGGTATTACGAAGGCAGAATTTGATAAAAAGTTTCCTCCTGTTGCTGATTTTAGTTCAGGGAGTATACAGAGAGAATATACAATAAAAAAGATTGTTGAGAACATTAAAAATGATTCATCAACAGTAGAAACTGTGTGGTATACAGGGGCTAATAATGCAACAATTGAAAAAATTATTAAAGATATTGAAGATATACGCTCTTATAATGAAACAGCATGTCAGATTGCATTAGCTGGTGATACGACTCCATCACTCAAGAGTTTTGAGGAGAATATTTTTATAAAAACAGTTACAAGTCAAGGAAATGAGGTCACTTTTTCTTTTGAGCGTGGAGGCGGGCTGACACGTCGTCAGGCTTTTTTTCTCTATAAAGGGTCATTAGGACAACCTGGATGGCATGGTGGAGAATATGGGTTAGGTGGTCAAGGGGGATATGCTGGAGAGATAATAGTAAGAAATCTAGAAAATAGCAGCCAGGAGTGTGGTATTATGAAAAATACCAACCAAGGAAAAGAAGGAGAAAAAGGACAGGGAGGTCTACATGGTATCCATGGGAAAAATGTTTGGGATATGGGTTATATGGATTATTGGGTTTCACAATTCTTCACAGAAAAATGGCCTAAATTTTTCGGTACAGATCAAAGCAGTAAGTGTACACTAGAATATTATGATAATAATTCAAGTGATCGAGTATGGTGTCCATATAATAAAAAATATGCTAAAATTGTAGCTACTAATATTGAGCACAAAAAACAAAAAAAATATGAGGAAAGGAAGAATACTAGACAGAATAGTGAGCGACAACATCACGCACAAGCTGTAAGGAAAAAAAACATTTCACAAAGCAGCATTTTAGCTAATTATTCTCATCATCTTAGTTCTATGGAAAAAAAATATACTGCAGAACTTACGATCTGATTTAGAAAATACTAAACAACAAGCCTTACAAGCGATCAATGAAAATCAAGAATAGCAGGAAAAGCAAACTACAGAATTAGGAATTAAGCGTCATTCTCCTTACCAGAATAAAAGTAAGCATTATAATGATATCTCTACTACAACACCTAGGTCCAACAGAGAGATCGTTGATGTTGAAGATTTGATTAGTGAGCTAAAAAATAACCTAGATAACTGGTCTAAATTAAAAGATATAGAACTGAGTCTTTCTCAACTTGATCAGTTGTTTTCAAATTTTGAAGCTCTAAAAAATCGACCTACTACGGTACAAGGTTTACTGGATAATACGAAAAATAGTAAGTTACGGGATATAGAAAATCTTTTGATTGATAAATATCGACTTGCTACATTGCAAGAAATTGCAAAGCAATTACCACATTATCAAAAAGTGACAGATAATGTAGAATTAACACCTGAAAGTGCAGCAAGGTACCTTGTTGAAGCAAAAGAAAATGATAGCAATATCTCTCATGATGTTTTAGGAACGCTAAATCAGTATTTTTATGAAAATAGTAAAGAGCAGAGTGAAAAAATTTCCAAGTTTGGTAAAGAAGAATTACAGAATACAAAGAATGAAGCTTTAAAATACTCAATGAGAGCATTTGTCTTAGAAATAGGAAAATTAGAAGAGGAACATACAGATGTTAAAAAATATTATAATGAATATAAAGAATTTCTAGAAAAACAAGAACGCAGTTTGAATATATTCTTTGAAGCGTTTAAAAGAGAGCTATCCCAGCCAAGACATGCAGGAGTATTTGGTTTATGGATTGAAAGTATTAAAGATAAATCTCTAAGAAGTAAGCTAGAAGAAAAAATACAAAAAGACGATTTTTTGAAGGCTCTTTATAATCGTTTTAATAATCAACTTAGACAAGAATATGATTGGAAAGAGTGTTGCAAAGATCAAGCTGTTCTTCAGAAATACGATGATTATATTCAAGAAAAAGGCTTATTATCAGAAAGCTATAGGGAATTATTAGCCTACATTTTCGATGTTAATATTAGATTATAAGCTAAAAATCAAGATAATAAATTGTTTCTGCAAGGTGATCACAATCCTTCATCTAAGCAAATTATTCACATATTATGTAGAGATAATGAATTTATACAATTAAATATAGATGGAAACTACTTAAAGTTAGAGCAAGAGCGTAAGAAAAAAGATAATTTTTACACAAGGATTCTTATAGAAATTGAACCATTTAAACAAAAACAAGAATTTGATAATTACTTAAAGAATAAAGCTTTTTTATCTAATAACAGTCCTTCAGAAGATGAACAATATTTTAATGAAGAGGAAGATATAGAAAAAATTATAGAATACTTTCCTGAAGGGGAAAAACAACAGTTAAAAGAGCGATTGAACAAAATTACATCTCAATATATTGGGCAGCAAGGAATTTTGCATAACATGTTGAAAAGCTTTTCTAGCGAAGGAAGACATGTATCCTCTCAAGAATTATATTGTTTAGTGAACTCAATTCTAACTTCTGTTATTGAAGATAAAAAAGAATTGAATATCTTTTGTTGGATAGTTGCAGCTTATCCTCAAAAGAGTTGGATAGATGAATTGATGTTATTACAACTGAAGATTATTTCAAAAAAACATTAATAGAGAAACCTGAATGGAGAAAGTACTTATCGAAAATAGAAAGTAAGGACGTTTTACTGTTATTTAAAGTAAAGTTGGATCAACATAAATCAAGCAATCCTATTTCTACTCAATGCATTGAAGATATTCTGCATTTATTAAGTAATATTCCAAATGAAACAGTTAGTTTAGAAGGACTAGAGTTATCTGAGTGGCCTTATGCACTGAAAGAAAAATACTGGACATGCAAGCTGTCAAAATTAGTAGATTGGCAAAAGGATGACTTACCAACAGCTTCTTACTATCTTTTATCTATAGAGAATATTTTTGGCGCTCTTTTATCGGAGAAATTTATAGAGGCTCTAGAAAAGAAAAAACAAGAATTGTCATCTGATAAGCTTACTAACATTTTATCTAATTTTCATAATGAAAAATGGAACTTAAGTACAGAAGAGTTAAATACCCTTAACAGCTGTAGAATTGATGATTGGGCACAGAAAATGCAGGAGAAGTTTACTGCTAATAAAGAAGAACGGAAGATAACTCAGTTAGTTGAACTAATTAAAAGTAATGCTAATACTTCGAAAGAAATTTAAAACCAATTGCCAAAAATTAAGAATTATATTGAAAGTATTGATAAGTATATAACTGCTGAAAAACCTATAGGTAGTTTTACGGAAGATGATATTAAAAATTGGGTAAAAGAATTTCAGAGCAATATGGGTAAAGGAAAGCAAGATGTAAAAGAGGAAATGCTTGCTGTAATATATAGAGCAATAGAGTTAAAAAAAGAATTAGAACTAAAAAGAGTATTTAAGCTTCGTGATACTCAAAAATTAACTGTATTGGCGTTATTGACAAATGATCGCAGCACCCTAGCACAAGTGTCTACTGGAGAGGGAAAATCATTAATTGTAGTAGCAGCATCAATTATGAAAGCACTTTGTGGAGAGAAAGTAGATGTTATAACTAGTTCTTCTGTATTGGCAAAACGTGATGCTGAGGATAATAGAGATATCTATAGTTTATTTGGTATTAATGTATCACATAACTGTAGTGAAGATATTGAAAAAAGAAAGGAAGCATATTCAGGTAATCAAGTGGTATATGGTGATTTATCTAATTTCCAGCGCGATTATTTATTAGATAAATTTTACGGGAAAAATATTTTAGGAGATCGTAATTTTAACAATGTAATTGTTGATGAAGTAGATAGTATGTTGCTCGATAAAGGTAACAATATGTTGTACTTATCTCATGATCTGGCAGGACTAGATAAGCTGGAATCTGTTTACATTTGGCAGTGGATTAATAGACCAGCTAGAGATAATAAAGAACTTTGCTATGCTTTTGATGCTAAAGCAATTAAAGAAGCAGTGATAAGTGACTTATATGGATTGGTGAAAAAAGAAGATATTGGAAAGATTGGGTCTGAATTAAGCGAGCAGCAAAAAAATATTATGTGGGAACGTTTAATCAAAACTGAGATATTAGATGATCAGGGCAAATTGTTAAAAGGAAACATTAATGACAATGAACTTAATAAAGTACTTTCACCTGAATTTAATTGTTACAAAGATCGTTTTCTTTACCTTTTAAAAGAGTGCATTGAAAGAGAAAAATTTATACATGTTCCCAATAATCTCAGACCGTTTATTGAACAGCACTTAGAATCTTGGATTAATAATGCTATAACCGCGTTCTTCATGAAAGCAGGAGAGGATTATGTAGTGGATGTAGATAAAACCGGAAGTAGTCCAGATCGCAATCCTAATATTACAATTCTTGATAGAGATACAGGAACAGATCAAGCTAATTCTCAATGGGATGAAGCATTACACCAATTTTTACAACTCAAACATGGATGTAAATTATCTTTACAAAGCTTAAAAGCTGTTTTTATCTCTAATGTTTCTTTCTTTAAATTGTACAGTAACTTATATGGATTAACAGGCACCTTAGGGTCACAGAGAGAAAGAGATTTATTGCAGGAGATACATGAGGTAGACTTTGTAACTATCCCTACAGCCAAGTCTAAGCAATTTCGTGAGGAAAAACCTATTCTTTGTACTGGCAAAGATGAATGGATAAAGCGCATATGTAATGAAACAAAAAGGCTAACTGAGGAAAAAAAACGATCTGTTTTAATCATCTGTGAAACAGTAAATGATGTAGAGACTTTATACAAAGCTTTTGGAGGAAAGGATGCAAAACATGTTCATACATATACAAGAGATTACGAAGAGTTTGATAAAGGGTTTAAAATTGTTCAAGGTAACAAAGAGCTGGGGCAAGGACAGATTATTATTGCAACGAACTTAGCTGGCCGTGGAACTGACATAAAAATTACAGAAGAATTGAGGAAAGCAGAAGGATTACATGTTTGTTTAACTTACCTACCTAGCAATATTCGAGTTGAACAGCAAGCATTTGGCGAGCAGCAAGAAGTGGAGACCAGGGTTCTGGTCAGTTAATCATCATGGATTCAAAAGGACAAGAATATAGTAACTCAAAAATACTTGATTTAAAGAAAGAGCGTGATGTGGAAGAATTACATCGTATATCTGACATTAAAGCTTACTATGATACTCAGATTACTATGGAAGAAAGCTGTTTTAAAGCATTCAAAGAGCAGTACGAACAATTGAAGAAAGACCTTATGATAAAAAAGTACCTACTGAAGTTAAAGAAATTTTATTGCAGAGTTGCTTGGACAAATGGGCTTTCTGGTTAGATGAACACACTAAATATGTAAGAAATTTGACAGGTGAACAGGATAAAAGAAATCTTTACAACCTACTGGACAAATTTATCTCACGATTAAAGAATTTAGACACTGGGTATAGCGAAAAGTGGTTACCTTCGTATGAAGGACCTCCAACTCTAATTATTGAATATGATAGCACAAACTGGTTAGCCTGGGTTAAAGAAAATCCAATTCAAATGATTAAACTTGGAAAGTATCTCTCTCAAAATGAGGAACATAAAAATGCTCATAAAAATGCCCTTGAGCTGGTTGATGAGGTGATTAAAAAAGAGCCATATTTTTCTGAAGCAGCACGTTATTACAAGGCATTTGCATTAGTAAAGAAGGTTGATTTAGAACAAAAGCCTTTAAAAGAAGAAGATGAGAAAGTTTTGAAAGAATTTAAGCAAGAATTGCGAGAAGCTGCAAGGCTTTTAGATGAGCATAGTAAATTTGCTATCAATGCAGCAGGTATTATTGGTAAGATTAAGAAGAATAATAACGAAAGTATCATTCAAATCGACGCTTATGAAGAACAGCAAAAGAGCTTGGCTAACCTTTATTATATGTTTTCACGGTCTATAGATGATATTTTTGGACACACTATTACTCCACAATCTTTTGCTAATAATGATATTAAGGAAGAGCTGGCTGAAAGTCTATATAAGGATCTTCTTGAAAAGGGCATGCTAAAAAAGCCGAGAGTAAAAAAGAGCATTTCTGAAGAAGAGCTAAAAGTGATCAGTGCTGGCTATGGAGTATCAGTTGAAACATTAAAAATTTTTCTTTCCAAATATGAAGGGAAGGAAATTAATGAGAAAGAATTTCAAAAAGAATTAAAAAAAGAAGTACAATTGCCTAGCAGAGAAGCATTTTGGAAGTCATTGATTAAACAAAAAATCTTAAATGAAGAAGTTAAGTGTGTTGTAGTTAATAATGAAAAATTGAAAGAAACAGATCCTTCATTATTGGATCATCTGACTGAAAAAATAAACCAAAAAGAGTTAGAAAAGCAAACTCTAGAGCTCAATAATGAACAGATTCTTTTAAATGTAGAATGGGTTACACAACAGAAAAATAAAGGTAATATTTTTAAAAAAGATGATTTTATAAAGATTGTAGGCAAAGACAAATATAAAATATTGAAAGAGAGAGGAGTACTTTCATTTAACAGAAAAGCGCATATAGACCAAAGTAAAATTGAATCTATGACTTTTCCTTGTTACGATTCCATTACTCTGGAAGACTTTACTAAAGTAAATATCACTAAAAGTGAAGCTGAAAAAATTTTAGCAGAACTAGCTAAACAAAAGGTCATTGAAAAAAAGGATGGCTCAGAAAATAGTGCTTATGGACTAAAGATCAAATTTGATGAAATCAAACAAGTTCAGCTTTCTTTCTGTCCAGTTTATGAGAATGTCCTAAAAGGACTATTATCTACATGTTTTACCTATAGAATAGCCCTTCAAAAAATTGCAGTGCAGCTAGAAGAAAAAAACTTTCCTGTTCGTCTGCAATTAATAACAAAATCACATCAAAGTTTAGTCTTGGAATTATTAGAACAGAAAATTATCAGACCTACTATGGTAGCAACTAAAGATGAAGACTTAGAGGAAAAGTTGAAGAGTATATATAGTCAAAAAATGACTAAAGATAATTTTAAATGTATACTTTCTAAAAGTACACTCATTCAAGAAGAGTGTATAGAAAAGCTTTTTGGCTTCTTGGTTGAGAAAGGATGGATTACCCAGTACGATCCAATGCAGTCTATACAAGATGAGGGTATTAGCAAGGAAAACATTAAAAATGCTGGCAAATCTTTAGTACAAGATCTTTATTATATTAATAGCCCTGACAAAAGACAAAAACCTTTAAACTTTTTTCCCGAAGGAAGCCATAAAAACGTACTGACCAAGTTGCAAAGTATTGATAAAATAGTGGAAAAAGTTTTAGACAATCAATTACAACTAGCGAAAAAAGATACAATTAAAAATATTGTTAGCACCTTGAAAAGATCAGAAGTTCATTGAAAGCTTTAAAGGTTCCTGATAGTAAACTAAAATCTCTAACTGAGTTTTGTGGTCAAGGTGAATTTGCAAATATAGAGGAAGTGCATGTCTTTTTTCTCAATGGATTAGATCAACTTTTACAATTAGAAGAGAAGAAATGGACACAAGAAATGCTTATCAACACTGTAGCAGTAACTGTTATGGAAGTAAGCCAAATAGCTGTAGGTACTGCTATAGAGTTATATTCAGTGGGTATTATGACCCATGTTGGTGCTGCATTTGTTAGCGAGGGTGTAAATGATCTCTTCTTTGCAGCAGGTGCTTTAAAATCAGGCCATTTTAGTTGGGAAGATTATAGACAACATAAGCTTGAAAGTTTAATGATGACAGCTGTTACTGTTGGTATAGGAGCTTATCTTTCAAGAGGTGCTAAGGTATCACGTTTTGGTCATAAACTAGCTGGACCTAATTTTGAATTTGGTAAGAAAGTAGCAGAAATGTCCGGAACTCAACTGATTCAAACTGCAGGTTGGAAAGTAGTAGGAAAAGAAGTTGCAAAGCGTATTACATTAAAAACTATAGAAGGGTTAGCGCTTGGCTTAGCTAATGCAGGAGTTTATACACTCGTTGAAAATTACCTTCAAGCACTATGTGAAGGCATAGCCTCTGATATTTTGTCAGATATTGAACGCGAAGTAGAAGAACATAATATCTCTATAAGTTTAGAAAAAGTCTATAAAGTATTAGGAAGAGAAAGAGCAGAAAAAGTTATAGGTGACTTAACTAAGAGTGTCTTTACTAGGCAAAGTTATGTGGAAGAGTTTTTACCTATTGCCAACAAGATAGCTAGTAGTGTAACTCAAGGAATTGCAGAAGCTGTTAAAAAAAGAAGCAAAACAAGTAATAAGCTTGTATTACCTATTCATGCTATTAGTAAGATAATGGTTTGGTCAGAACGTTCTGTTCAGATTGCCAATATAATAGTGATTACTAATAATCTTTTAGGTAACTTAGATCGGGAAATAAAAGGTAGACTAAATAAGCTGGAAAAAGACTTAGAACGCAATCAAAAACAAGAAGTGGAGAAAGATTATGAGAGTTTTAAAAAAGGAGTAATTGATCAGTGGAAATCATTGCTTCGCGAAAAGGCTGGGCAAATTATAGCACGGCATATTGTGAGCCCTGTCCTTAAAGAAGGCGCTAATCATCTGGTTAGATGTATTGGAAAAAAAAGTGCAAGAAGCATATCAGTCTTACAAAGAAAGTGGGTATTTTGAGCGCTTTGAAGAATTGAAACAGGAGCACAAGGAAAAGCTACAGAGTGAACAACAATGTGACAATACATCTAAAACAGAAAACCATATTACGGAAAAATATCATAAAGATTTGCGAAAGTTGATGATTAAAACTAGAAATCCTGACTTGCTCGCAGATATAGTCCGAGAAAACATTCCAATGGATATGATATGTGTTAGTGCGTGTACTCAAGTAGTATATAAGATACTAAAAGAGCAGAGAGTTGTAATTTCAGGACTAACCATTATTGTCGAAGGAGATGGTGGTATAAGACAAGAATTTTCCTCTATGTCTGAAGGATCAGAAAGGATAATTATTCCACTTGAGCTCAAAGATAATCATTTTGAGTTTTGTGGAAGCATCACATCAGAAAACAATAGAAGTAGTGAATCAAAAAATAATTGCTTATATGAGGCTTTATCAGAAGCTATACCTGAATTAAAAAATATAATATCACCAGAAGGATTCAGAGATAAGGTAGCTGATTGTATTAAACATGATAAAGGAATACGGTATCACATTCAGCAAGGCTGGCACCGGCTTCCTATATCTCTTGGTGCGTTTGGTGGTAAGCGTTACATTTCTGTACCTACTAGCACACTAAATGAACAAGCAGAAAATCAATCGCCATATCAACATTCTGATTCCAGAGGGGAATGGAAATTTGATAAAAATAAAGACGTAGACTTACGGGAAGATAGGGTGCTAACAAATAAGGAATCTCATCTACAACGTGCTAAAGCTTACAATGAAGCTCTTGATAAAATTAACCAAGCACTTTCTAATATTGGTAAAAAACGTATATCTGTTGATCCCACAAATTTTAAGGCAACAAGATATGATACAATACTATGTACTGGAAAATTCGGTAAAATAGACATAGCACTATATCCAGTAGAGATGGAAGCTACAGTTGAAATATGGGTTCGAGATATTAAAGAAAACATGAAATATACATTAAGAATTGACGTTGATAACCCTATAATTGAATCAGATTTACAGGGACCACATGGTCCTCATGTTGGATATGATGTTTCCGCCATAATAAACAAGCCCCTGAAGGAGTTACTGGACATATACTTATAAATCCAGCGGAAAATAAAAGACTTCCTGATCGAAGCCGCAGTCAATATAGTATTGATGATAATAGTATACCTACGATACCTATAACAAGAGTATTTTTTCCACCCAATAAGCCTAACACCTATCTAGAAAGAGTTGAAACAGGAAACATATCTCAAATTAACAACAGAGATGAAATTAGAGGTCGTTCATACCCAAGCCCAGATTTTTGAGATACAAATTTAAAAAATATTTTCCTTTTTAAGTTTTTTGATCTTGCTAATAGGTAATTCAGTAGCTTAGAACTTGATTTTCATTGACATTAAACTAATCAGAATGAGAATTGGAAGTATGGCAATAATTCTTTTAGATACAAAAACTATAAACCGTATAGCAGCAGGAGAGGTAATAGAGAGGCCAGCAAGTGTAGTAAAGGAATTAGTGGAAAATGCAATAGATGCTGGAAGTTTAGAGATAGAAGTCAAAATAGAAAGTGGTGGGCGTAACCTTATAACTGTGACAGATGATGGAAATGGAATAGAAAAGGACGACTTAGAACTAGCATTTATGAGGCATGCCACTTCAAAATTAAGCGATAGTGAGTTAATAGAAATCAAGCACCTTGGGTTTAGGGGAGAAGCTTTACCTTCAATTGCAGCAGTAAGCAGAATGAAATTATCGTCTAAGGCAAGTGGAGCAAAGGAATCATGGTCTATAAGGTATGAGGGAGGAGAAAAAATAAGAGAGATTACCCCTTGTTCTTTGTTGCAAGGTACATATATTGAAGTTCGTGACTTATTTTTTGCTACACCAAATAGACTAAAGTTTCTAAAAACCGAAAGGGCAGAAACACAAAGTATTGTTGATATTGTGAATAACTTAGCGATGATTAATTATAGTATTGGGTTTACTCTCACTTCTGGTAATAAAAAGCTCTTAAAATATGTTAAGCAAACTTCGCTGTTCAACAGATTATGTGAAATAGAAGAAGAATTTCAAAGCAATTCACTGGAAGTTAAAGAGGAAGAAGAAGGCATCAAACTTAAGGGACACATCTGTAAACCTAATGTCAATCGTGGCAACTCAACTCAGATTTATACGTTTGTTAATGGAAGGCCAATAAAAGACAATCTACTTGTTGGTGCAATTAGATATGCGTATCACGATTTTATTCCAAACAATAGGTATCCTTTTGCAGTGTTGCATTTAGAAGTACCATATGACCAAGTAGATGTAAATGTGCATCCAAATAAATCGGAAGTAAGATTTCAAAATAAGAGGTTAATATATGAAATAGTGAGAAGAGGGCTAATAAAAGCGTTGTCAATGAGAATAGGTACCTCTTCAGTGAGTGATATTGATGGATCTAGGTGTCAAGGTATTGGAGAAGAACTGGGTGGTTCGCCTCTTGATGTTAGTGAAAGTCAAAGGAATAATGAGCGTGTTAATAATGGAAAAAGCAGAGAAGTAAAGGGTCAAAAAGAATTTTACGAAAGGAGGCCAAATCTTTTAGAAAATCGTCTAATGAAAGAATTCAATGCACCAGATGAAAGAAGGCAAAGCTTACCAGAAACGTTTAAATATGGAGAATCTCCACCCAAAAAGGGAACGATGGTTTTAGAAAGGAAGCAAATTGATTTAATAGCGGATCATCCTCTAGGATATGCACGCTGTCAGGTCTACAATACTTACATTATTGCTGAGGCTAAAGGCAAATTAATTATAGTAGACCAGCACGCAGCTCATGAGAGGTTGATCTATGAGTGCTTAAAACAAAAATCAAGCATAAAAAGGCAAAAGCTTCTTCTTCCTGAAATAGTCGAGATTAAAAACCAAGCAGGAATGGAGATGGTTGAAATGTATAAAGATAAGCTTTTCGAAATGGGTTTTGGTATTGAAATAGAATCAGAAGATAAAGTAAGGGTGAAAGAAATACCTGCAATTTTAGGAACAATAAATGTGAAAGAGATGGTGATGAATATAGTTGATAGATTAATGGAGATAGGAGATACGCTACCTATAGAAGAAAAAGTGAACAAGATACTAGCTACCATTGCGTGCCATGGGTCAATTAGAGCTGGAAGGGAAATGAAGTTGGAGGAGATGAATGAGTTGATGAGACAAATGGAGGAAACACCTTATGCTGGGCAATGCAATCACGGAAGACCAACGTATATAGAAATGAAACTAAGTGATATAGAAAAATTGTTTGAAAGGAGATGAGTTCAGTTTGTCAAAAAGGTTCCCAATTAAGTATACGTAACAGCTCTTCTGGTTATGGAGTATAAAATGTGAAAAAAGAGAATAAATGCTCTAATTTTTTAGATTACAAAGTAATAGGACAGGAAGTAAGAAATCGTAGGTTAGCAAAGGGATATACTCAAAAAGATTTAGCAAAAAAAATCGATACAACATATCAGGTAATACTGCAATATGAAAAAGGAACACGCAGAATTTCAATTAAGAAGTTATATGAATTAGCAGAAGCATTATCAACAACTGCTAGAGATCTAGCTTGCGGACAAGAAGTATCAAATGAGGAAAGGTATGAGGAAGAAGAGATATTAAATCTAGTAAGAAGACATAAAGAGATTAAGGACCAAGAATTACGTGAAACGTTTTATTTATTAACTAAATTCATCCGTATTAGTGAGGAAGAAAGTGGAAAGGCAGTAAAAGTAGAGGTGGCAAAGGGTTTAGTTAAGGAAGGAGTTTCTGCTCATGTTATCTCTCAAACGACCAGTTTATCTATTGATGAATATGATAATGATGAGAAAAAAATTTCTATTCCGTATAAAGTAGGTCAAAGAATAAAAGAATGGAGGTTGAGAAGAGGATACACTCAAGAAGATTTAGCAAGTAAAGTAGGCATAATAAATCAAAGAATATATGAATATGAACAAGGACGAGCTGCTGTTTCACTTAAAATGTTAGATGAAATAGCAAAGGTACTATTAATTAATATTACAGGTCTGCTTCCAGAAACAAGAGAAAATGAGAATAGTGAAGTGGAACTATCAAGGTTAATAGAAGAATACAAAAAGATTAAAAGCCAAGAATTACGTCATGTACTAATAAAATCTCTGTTTGAAAGCATACAAGTTTGCAAAGAGAAAGTGAAGAGAGTAGAAAAGATGAAAATTGCAAAGAATTTAGTTAAGGAAGGAATTTCTATCAATATTATTTTAAAAACAGTGGGCATCTCTTTAGACGAAATTCAACAAATTTAAAATAAAAAAATCAGTATCTATTAACACTTTTACTTTTTGATGAAAAAATAAGTAAAAAAGATTTAAAAATTGATTTGACTTCACGTGAAAGCTATGGCCCTATGCCAATGCTGATAAAAAAACAGCAGTAAATATTAAAAAAAAGTTTGTTGTTAGTGAAGGGTAAATTATATGAATAAAAGTAAAGAAGAAATCGAATTCAGAATATTAGAAAGCAAAGGCAAAGCACTACTTGATCGTGAAATAATGGAAACATTTCTAAGTGCAGTACATGAAAGGCCGCAGGCTCAGGAAATTGCTAAAAATCTGGTGAATACCTATGCAGGAGTAGGAAGGATTTTAGGTCGAGAAATGGATGACCTGAAAGTTATAGAAGGAGTAACTGATTCTGCAGTAGCAATGATTATGTGCGTTAAGGAAACACTAGAAAGGGTATTGAGAGAAAAGCTTAAGAGTGAGCCAATAATGGACTTGCAAGGGCTAGTAGAATATTTGAACGTAAGTATAGTCCACTCAGAAAGGGAATGTGTAAAAATACTGTACTTGAATAAAAGGCGCCAATTAATCGGAGAAGAATCCTATATTGGTGAAATGGAAAAAGCACCAGTATACATAAAGGAAATTACAAGAAAAGCATTAATAAAAAATGCAGCATTAATAATAATGTCACACAACCACCCAGGTGGGAGTTTAGAACCATCAGAAGAAGATCAAGCAGTAACGAAGAGTTTAGCAGCAGCATGTAGTACTGTAAGCGTTAGGTTATTTGATCACATTATCATCACAAGTGCAGGGTATTTTAGCTTTAGAGAAAGTGGATTGTTATAGCAAAAAGAAAGAATTTAGCATCTAAACTGATTAAGAGAAAGTATTTGCAAATCCACTCGCTATAATTTATAATGAGTAGCAGAGTGTATAACAATTGTACATTTGAAAAGTATTTTTAATAGTGGAGGTAATTGTATGAGCAATAAAATAATCGTACCTTTTGGTGATAAGGAAGGAGGCATCTACGAGTTAAACGTTAATCTTGATAAATTATCAAAAGGTGAGATGCTAAATGCTATTATAGGAATTGGTCGTGCTAACCAGCAGTCTACTTTTGTAAGCAAAATTAACAAGGCTAAAAAGCTTGTAGATAAAGAAGTAGTACCTTTCCCTGGTAGAGAAGTTTGCGAAAACCAAATCAACTATGGGAAAGGACTTGACTATATATATGGCACAAAACCTTTAAATGATCAAGCAGAAGATTTAAATCCATTTACTTCAGCTTTGCAAAAAATAAAGCCAAGTGCAGAAAAGTTGAGCTGGTTTAAGAGTGCTGTAGTAGAGGCAAAGAACGTAAACGAACTGCACAAGGCTGTAGACGAAGCACTAGCTGCTGGAGCAAGGCTAAATGCATGTAATGATGGGGAATGGAGTTTTGCAGAATATGTAGTATTAGGTACACATTTTCACAGATTAGAAAAAAGTGATCGAAAAAAGCTAATACGTAAATTAATGCTAAGCGGTGCAGAGTTTCATGATACTTTATTGCAGAATAAACTGATAGGTGAAATCTATAATGAGCTACAACCAAAAATTCAGCCA
Organism: Wolbachia endosymbiont (group B) of Camptogramma bilineatum; assembly: GCF_947251825.1. NCBI lineage: Bacteria > Pseudomonadati > Pseudomonadota > Alphaproteobacteria > Rickettsiales > Anaplasmataceae > Wolbachia > Wolbachia endosymbiont (group B) of Camptogramma bilineatum. Next base: position 530,135 of record NZ_OX366391.1, on the reverse strand, counting down.
CAGATAGATAAGCAACTAGAAGAACTAGGAAAAGCTGGTGAAAGTGCTGTTCAGGAAGGAGCTTTAATAGATCTAGAAATAGATAATAGGACGTTTTTTGTGGAATTCTCTGAGGACAGCAAGGTAGAAGTTGCCAAAGTACTGAAAGCAAACAGAGAGTTAGGAAGTAATATTTTTAAAATTGGCAATAATGCAGTTGAAGTTAAAAGTGAGAAGGGAGGTATAAGAAACTATACTGATATTTCAGATGGTAGCTCTGTCATGTTAGAATTTCCTACAAGCGTTGGTAAGCTAAATATTATATTGTACCAAGAGGCAGATCAGGTGCAGGTTAGAGTAGCAAATAAGGAAATGTGGGCTGAGTTACAAAAAAGAGGCGAAGAAATTGGAAAAAACTGCCTTTTTGGTAGAATGAAAGTTAAAGAAGCAGTAGAGAAAGGTAATTTCACTAGATGTGGCATATGGAGTGAAAAGTATGCTATAAAAGAGGTTAGCAATGATGAAGTATTGTCTTCGTGGGTAAATAGGGTATGTGGAGGTAGTAAAGAAACCTTTAGAGGGCTTTAACCAACCTTCTTTCTTCATTTTATGGGTTAACTTTAAGGTTTCAGAATCTACCATTATATCTGGAGCCTTAACAAAATTGAGATATAGTAGAAAATATTATATGCAAGGTTCTTTTTGTGGAAAGAAGTTTAGACTATGAAGTAGGGCAAAAAGTAAAAAATTGGAGGTTAGAGCGAGGGTACACTCAGAAAGATTTAGCAGAGAAACTTGGTGTAAAGTACTGGGTAATACTGCAATATAAAAAAGGGAACCGTAGAATTTCAATTGAAAGGTTGTATGCTATAGCTGAGGTACTATCAATCAGTATTACTGATCTTATTCCTGTATCAAAAAGCTGTCTTGAAGATGGGGGAGAGGAAATATTAAATCTAGTAAGAGAATATAAAAAGATTAATGATCAGGAGTTACTTAGAATGTTTTGTTTATTAACCCAATTTGTCCAAGTTAGTGAAAAAAGTAGTAGGAAAGCAGAGAAAGTAAAAATTGCAAAGGGTTTGGTTGAAGCAGGAGTTTCTGTTGATATTGTTGCAAAAACAATTGGTCTGTCTGCTGATGAATGTGTTGAAGAAAAAACAGGTTCTATATACTGCCAAATAGGAAAAAAGATAAAAGAATGGAGGCTGGTGAGGGAATATACTCAAAAAGATTTAGCAGAGAAAATGAATACAACACGTCACGAAATAAGCAACTATGAACAAGGAAGGACTGCTGTTCCACTTGATAAATTATATGAAATGGCAGAAGCATTATCGATTAATATTACGGATCTACTAATAGAGGAAGGGAGTAAAGTGAAAAATGAGCTACCTGATTTGATTAAAGAATACAAAGAAATTGAGAGCCAAGAACTACGTAATGCATTAATAAAATTTCTGTTTGAAGGAATACGGCTTTGTGAGGAGAAAGTGAGAGAGGTAGAAAGGATTAAAGTTGGAAGGGATTTAGTAAAAGGGGGAATTCCTCTTGATATTATTTTGCAAGTAGTTGATTTATCTGCTGATCAAATTGGATGAAAATTTATTTCTAAATAAGGTATATATGTTTGTTTCTGTAAGAGATGTTAGTCCTATAAGTTACAAAATAGGGCAAAAAATGGAAAATAGCAGGTTAATGCGAGGGCATACTCAAATAGAATTAGCAAGTAAAATAGGTTTAACATACCAAGAGGTAAACAGCTATGAAAATGGGTATAGTTCTATTCCAATTGAAGTACTATATGTAATAGCAAGAGTATTATCAGTTGATGTTGTAGATTTATTACCTGAACCAGTAATAGTAAGGGAAGACAGCTATGAAGACGAGGAAATACTCTATCTAACAAAAATATACGAGAATCAAAAGTTAGGCAAAATAGTACCTTCATTAGTCAGGTTTGTTCATATTAGCGAGAAAATCAATCAAGAGGAGGCAAGATTAGAGGTAGCAAAAAATCTAGTTAAAGAAGGAGTGTCAGTTGACATAATTTCCCAAGCAACCGGCTTATCTATTTACGAGTATAATGATACAAGAAAAGAAGTCTGCACTGATTCTATATATTACAGAGTAGGGCAAAGAATAAGAGAATGGAGATTGATAAGGAGATATACTCAAAAAGATTTGGCGGATAAAGTTGATTTAACGCTCAAGGAAATACACGAATATGAAAAAGGATATACTGCCATATCATTTGATAAATTATATGAAATAGCAAGAGAATTATCAGTGAATATTAAAGTTTTGCTACCTAAAACGAGAGAAAGTAAAGAAGAGAATAAACTATTGAGTTTAATAAAAGCTCTGTTGCCTAAAATAACAGAATGTGAAGATGAGAATAGCAAAAAGCTATTGAGTTTAATGGATGAGTACAGAGAAGATGAGAATCAAGAATCGTTAGATGCATTAGTCAAATCTCTATCTGAAGATATGAAAAGTGGCAAGGAAAAAGTTAAAAAAGCAGAAAAAATCAGGGTTGCAAAGAATCTATCAAAGGCAGATGTTTCTATTGATATTATTTTGCGAGCAAGTGGCCTAACTGTTGGTGAGTTGGGTGAGTGTGAAAATTGAATTGTGTTTGAGATATAAGTAAAAGTAGTTAATATATTTGTATTAAACAAGACTTGATCTGACACTTTAAAAAAGTAAGTTATAAAATAATAAAAGAAAGGAGTGTTAGATATGAGTACGATACAAACAAAAATACTAAAACCAAAGTTAGGGTTATTAGAACTAGCAAAGCAATTAGGTAACGTATCACAAGCGTGTAAGGTGATGGGTTATTCGCGTGATACATTTTATCGATTTAAGGAGTTATATGAAAGTGGGGGAGAAGGAGCATTACATGAAATAAGTAAGAAAAAACCCCTATTAGCAAACAGAGTTTCCGAAGATATAGAAAGGGCAATAATTGGCATAGCTACAGAATTTCCAGCATATGGACAACAAAGAGCTGCAAATGAGCTGAGAAAAAGGGGTGTAATAATTTCCGAAGGTGGCGTAAGATCTGTATGGCTAAGAAATGACATTGAAACGTTCAAAAAAAGACTTAAAGCCCTTGAAGCAAAGGTTGCACAAGACGGCATAATTTTAACTGAAGAGCAACTTGCAGCATTGGAAAAAGTTAAAGAGCAAAGAGAAGCTCACGGTAAAATTGAAACAGAACACTCAGGTTATTTAGGGTCTCAAGATACTTATTACGTAGGCAATATCAAGGGCGTTGGGCGCATTTACCAGCAGACTTTTATTGATACATATTCGAGAGTGGCTTTTGCTAAGCTTTATACAGATAAAACTGCTATTACCGCTGCCGACTTGCTGAATGATAGAGTAATACCATTTTTCGATGTACAAAACGTGCCATTATTGCGCATTTTGACTGATAGAGGTACAGAATATTGTGGTAAACCAGAAAATCACGCTTATCAGCTTTATTTGGGAATTGAAAATATTGATCATTCAAGAACTAAAGCCAATTCACCACAAACTAATGGCATATGCGAAAGGTTTCATAAAACTATGCAAGATGAGTGTTACAATATTATCTTTAGAAAGAAAATCTACAGTTCTTTAGAAGATTTGCAGATAGATGTTGATCATTGGTTACGCTCTTACAATGAGACCAGGCCTCACTCAGGTAAATATTGCTATGGTAAAACGCCTATGCAGACTTTTCTTGATAGCAAACACATTGCTTTTTAGAAAAATATTAGTAACGTTAAACAAGAGACTGATATTAGTTTTAACTACCTCAATTCTTCTGTCAGTTAATTCGTTGCTGTCAGATTAAGTTGTGTCTAGTACAATATATTATCTATTCTAAACCCTTATTTAGCTCTGCAGAATTTTTTTGGCATTTCTACGTATCAAGATAAAACATCACAGAATTTATCGATTACTTTTTGATTACCTTCTATCATTGCATTTGCCTCTTGCTGAAGAAATTTGATGTTTTTGAGTGTAATATTGTCCATCTCAGTCGATGCTACTTTCAATTGCGATTGTATTCTTATGTATTTATCATCTATTACTTGTTCTAGTTGATAATCAACGCAATCCAATCCAGAAGCAAACATCACATTCAGTAGTGGCTTGATCCACCCTATTTTGCCAAATCTCCTTGAGTTAGCATACTTTATACTTCTATTTGTTCCACCAGTACCTATTGATAGCAGTATAATCTCATCATTTGGAAATAACCTCTTACCACTTGCATATGCACAAGCTGCTGGATTATTTGCAAAAACCCCTCCATCCACTAATACTCTGTCTATCTGGTCAATTTTTAGATATTTTGGTATGAAATAAGTAGGTGCAGCCGTTGTAGCTCTGAGTGCATCTTTTAATTTGACAAAATCTCTATCTTCTCTCCAACTCTTAAAAAAGAAAGGATAGTTGTTATGAATATCATAACTTGTTATCAGTACCTTACTTAAAGTATTTTGTAGAGTATCATCACCAAAATATTTATCCAGTACAAATTCAATATTTTTATGTGGGTATTGTGCACAGTTAAACCAAGATAATATTGATCGCCTGAAGAATGAAGATTTAAAAATATATGACCCGTATTCTTGGTAAAGCTCAACTAAATCATTTGCTGAATATTGGAGATTTCCCCGTTCATCTTTTTTGCATAACCCAGCTACAACAATTCCGCCTGTTGAAGTACCAGCCATAAGATCAAAAATTTGATAAATAGGTTTCCTTGCTCTCTTTTCTATTTCTGCTAGAATTACTGCTGGTATTATGCCCCTTATACCACCACCGTCAATTGAAAGGATGTATTTAGTCATGAGTAGATATTTATTAGTTTTATTAACTTGCTCACTTTTATCAGGGTGTGTTTCTTGTCCAAGTACTACTGTATGTTTCACTCCTAGAGAAAATTGTACCAATCTAATAATTGATTCTATGGATCATGCTAAAAAATCCGTGTTGGTTCAGGCATACCAATTTACCTCAAAGCCTATTGCACAATCTTTAATTAGAGCAAAAAAACGTGGTGTTGATATTAAGGTTATTCTCGACGAATCGCAAGTGAGCTCAAAGTATAGCGTTATCAATGAGCTGTTTCATCAAAGAATACCAATATATATAGACTATAAACCTGCAATTTCACATAGCAAAATTATGATCATTGATAATCAAAAAATCATTACGGGTTCGTTCAATTTCTCTGATGCTGCCCAGAAAAAGAATGCTGAGAATCTATTGATCATAACTGGAGATTCTCCACTAGTTGAGCAATACATCGAAAATTGGGAAGATCGCCAATCACATTCTAAGCCTTATATGCTAGAATAGTTACTTTGAGTTAGCTTTGAATTCATCCAATTCCTCAGAAAGATTTTTTACCCGCTCTTCCAGACGATATACCGTAACAGTTAATCCATTATTTTGTTTTATGAGTTTTTCATGTATATGCACTCGTAAATCCAGTTTGGCAAGCCACCAAATCGCCGCTACCGTCTGTATTAACATCGTTACAATTACTGCGATTGGGATTTTTTGATTTTTCATAATTACTTAAATGTGGATTTATTATGGATAACTACTTTATAGTAACTACTTCTCTGATTTGTACTGTTCCTCTGCTCTAGCCAGTAACTTTATTATTTCTTTATAAGGTTTGTTTTTATCGTGTCGCGATGCCATTACAGCTATTTTTCTAGCTCCTTTTCCGTCATTATCTTTTATGTTAGGATTCGCGCCTTTTTCTAATAAGAACCTTACAATTCCTAAATGCCCTTCACCTGCAGCATGATGTAAAGCTGTCCTTTTAAAAGCATTCTTATCGATTGCATTTATATTTACTTTCTCTTCTACTATTAAAAATCTAATAGTATCTAAGCATCCTTCTCTTGCTGCATAATGTAATGCAGTTTCGCTTAAGTTTGGTATTATATCTTTTACTAAAAATCTCGTTGTTTCTAAACTACAACTTACAGTAGCTACTTGTAGTATCTTTCTGTAATTCTCGTTAGCTTTGGATTTTTGGTAGCAATATGTAACAACAACACATACTATTAATGATATAAACCATACAAAATGTATTTTATCCTTTTCATTACATTTTAGTTGACTCATATTCAGTAGTTTCTTTACATTGAATAGACTATGTACTTATTTTTCCTTAACATTACTTACTTAAAGATGCTGATAACATAGTAAGGTAACCTGAGCTATTTAGAGTATGCTCTGCTCTATTAACTATCCATTCACCATCTACTGCTTGATTAAAATCTATAAGATTAAGCTTTGCTTCTGCAAATAACTCTGGATTACCAGACATAGTTATATCTAAAGTTTCATTGTTACGCTTCAATTGTTTCAATTTGGCATTTGCTGCGCTTAGCGCTGACTCTGCATTTGGGTAAATTTCTAGCATAATATAACTTGGTTCGCCGCTACCAACTATTTCTTTAATAGTTTCACCCTTTTCATAGCTGTGCCATTTTGCTACTACTGAATTGTATTTATCACGTACGGTAAAATGCACTTTCCAATTAATTGTGTCTTGAGGTCTAATAGTCGTTGTTCCTAAAGCTTTTCCTGTGGCTGATTTTGCCATGTTTTTTGAAATAAATAATATATACCCACCAGCTAATTTTACCATTGCTTCACGCTCTATTGCTATTTTCGTTAGAAGGCTTATATCACTCTCCTCAGTTTGATTGATGTGAGATATAAGTACGTCTTTAAATTTCTCATCGACTTTATGTCCATATCCATGTTTTTGAGCTATTTCTTTCACTAAGTTTTCTATGGTAATTTGATGCCATTCTTTTGATACTTTTGCTTTTAAAGATATTCTTAAATTTGTTGCATGAGCTTTTATTAGTAGAGTCTTAGGTGGGCCTTGTATCGTAACTTCGTTGACTGTATATATACCCATTGGAAAGATTCCCGTTTCCTTATAACCCAGCGCTATGTTCAATTCACTTGGAACTTCCACGTTTTCATTGCCATAATCAACGCACACCTCTGCAACATCATCTATAGTACCAGATTCATCAGTAAGATGCACCGATATTACATGATCTTTTATTCCTTCAATGCTAAATTCAGGTTTCATTTATTCCCATACTTTTAACTTCGATTTTTTTAATTGCTCTGTATTGTAGGTAACCTGATCTTTAATCCTGCAGGCAAAAAACTTCCATACTCCGCAAGTCCAGGGTTTTCCTCCAATACTATTTCTACTGCTCCAGAGCTATATCCATAGTGTTTAAAACATATGTAATCTAACATTTCATTTTCTCGTGCTATATAATGTACTATCATATATAACGCCTTAAACTTAAGCTAAATTCTATCTTTTTTGGTAATCCACATGGAAAATACGACGTTTGCTTTTCTTCTAACCGCACAATAACAAATCTTCCCAAAACATTTCCTAAATTGTCTACTAAGATACTTGGTTCCTGATTTTCCTCAGCTTCTTTCATACTTTTTAATTGATTTAAATCATTGAGATTATGGAAATAAATTATTCCTTCTAAGTCTATATTTTCTGTACCTTGGCCAATATTTTGTAATGAAGGTATTTTACCAATACACTCAATTGTACTCCAACGGTTTTCTTTACTATACCTTAAACTTGTTGGAGAAAGCTTATGCTGACCAAGTGATAGCATTAGTAAATTGGTTCTATTGAATCAAACAGAACGTCACGCGATTTTTCTCTTATTCTTTTTATTACTCATCAGCAAGACTACGTACATCTTGGTTAGGTTCTGCTTTTATACTTATATTAAATGTAAAAGTTTGATTAAAAATTTTTTGTTCACACTTTTCACAGTCTTTTAAAACTTTCTCTGAATTATCTGCTACAGAACTTTTTTCTGTAATCACTCTAGTACTTTCAATATTCGTTCTACTATTCGAAATTCCACTAAAAGTATTATTATTTAATAAAGGATTTCCTTTACTAAAAATACTTCTATTTTCACTGATTATCTTAGTTGTATTGCCTATTTTTGCTTCTACTGGTTTCTCAAATGCTTTTATTGGATTATCATTAAACAATTTTCCTACACCAATCCAATTTTCTATAGGTTTTGTAATTGATTTCCAGATACTTGAGAAAAAGTCCTTTACCTTCTGCCAATTAGCGATTACAAGCGCTGCACCAACTGATAGTCCAGCAACAGCAGCTCCTATAGGATTGGTTAGCGTTAAAGCTTTCAGCCCCATGATTACTGCTGGAATTACTCGTGCTGATAATGAAGTTAATACTGGTAAAAGTGTTCCGTGCAAAATAGCCTTAAAAGTTAATATTCCACCTCCAGCCAATGCAAATACATAACCAAAACCTACCACTGCAATCTTACCAATAATAAGAGCTGAAATTATACTCATTATTCCTGTAGTAATAACTGGAAACTTTTCTGAAAACCAAGCTATGGGGTTAGTTATCTCTCTTAGAATATTACTTATCCACTTTAAAGGAGGTAGCATTACTGAGCCCAGATTCATTCCCACCTCTGCTATCGCATTCCTCAGTAATCGTAAGTTATTTGCTGTAGTTGCTGCACGATTGTTAAACTCTTCTTGCATGGACTGTTTAAATTCTTCCTCATCAGCTAAATGATTTATGGCATCTTTATAATTCTTTAAGCTTCCAACTAGTAATGCAATATCATCTTGATACTCTTGACCAAACAGATCAAGAAGGATTTGCGAACGTTCCTGTTTATCTACCTTCTCTAGAGTTTCAAAAAAGTAAAGTAGTGCGTCTTGGCCATTTCTGCTAATCCTTTGTGTCATCTCTTCTGCAGTTATTCCCACATCTTCCAATGCTGCTTTAAACTTTTTCCCCTGTCCTTCAGCAGTCTGAAGTTTACTAAGTAGAGCGTTTATTGCAGTTGCTGCTTTTGCAGGTTGTTTGCCCAGGCTAATAAAGGCATTTACTAAACTACTTGTCTGTTTAATATCAAAACCAAACTGTTTTGCAGTACCACCAACTATAGCAAGTGCTTGGACCATATCCTTTGCTTTAGCAGCACTATTATCTGAAAGGTGATTTATAATATTACCTACTCTTTCCATGCCTGCTACCTCAATTCCATAAACATTGGCAAGCTTAGCTATAGAATCACCTGCTTCTTCTGCAGACATATCAAATGCTGTGGCCATTTTAGCTACTGTTGTTGTAAATCCAATTAACTTATCTTTTTGAATTCCAAGTTGTCCACCACTTGCAGCTATTTGTGCTAATTCTGTAGCTGATAGAGGTATTTTACGGGATAACTTCTTTATATTCTCACTAAACTTATTAAATTCCTCATCATTCTGAAACTTTACAACCTTCTTAACATCAGCCATAGCACTTTCAAAGTTAATCGCAACTTTAATTGGCGCTGCAAGCGAAAGACCTAGTCCTATAGTCTCCATTACTTGTGATCTATAATGCGCTTTTCTTGCTAAAGCATTTTGCTGTTTTTGTATTACAGATCCTAATTTACTGTATTTTCCTTTTAGTACTTCAATAGATGAACCAAGTTTAGTTTGATCTCTCACTAAAGATTTAACATCCTTTCCACTTTTCCTAATTTCTTCATTTAATGTGTGAAGTGCATCTCTCTTTTTAATATAAGCCTCTTTTGCCTTTGATGCCGATGCTTTCAATTTTTCGAATTCATTTCTCAGTGCTTTGCTTGGCTCTTTTTTTTCCTTCTTCTCTTTAGCAATTGCTGTAGCTGATTCTTTCGCTTTCTTCTCCGCTTCCTTCCAATTCTTCATGGCTTGAAGGGCATCATGATTTAATTGCTTAAATTTGGAAACCGATTTCATTGATGAATCAAGCTGCTTTATACTATCACCCAACTTAGAAAGCTTTGCTGCACTACCTGTCATTGCATTATTAAAACTGCCATCTAACGTTGCACCTATTTTTATTGAAAGCATTGACATTTTTTTGTTACTCCTTCACTTACTTCTAACCACTTTAGAAACTCTTTTGTACTCATATTAATAATTTGCTCAATTCCACTTCCTGTTGTTGAGCTAAGTTTTAAAATATTGAATCTTAACTCCTCTGTTCCAGCGGCGACAAAAAACCTTTTAGCACCTTCTGTATTTCTACATAATCTTTAATACATAAATCTTCAACTACTTCTTTTGGTACGGATGCTAGATTAGCAATTAAAGCTACTTCTTTTAAAGCTTCGCCTTCTATGCGTTCTATAGCAAGTAAATCTCTTACTTTAGGTTCACGTATCGATAATTCTGAGACAGAAATTCCATCAACTGTTATTGGGTTATTAAGTGTTATAGCTTGCATACTTCTCCTGAAAAAGTTAATTAAATAAAAGTCTATATCGGCTTTTACATAACTAATTTTTGTTACTATAGTTTTTGTGTTTGATTAACGATTCTTCATACTAAATTTCTCAATATAAAGATGATAATAGGGGTTATTTCCCTTCAACTTGAATTAATTCTTGAACCTCATCGACAGAAAGACCTGTACACTTGACAATAGTGTTAATATCAACATCATTAGTCAACATCGCTTTTGCAACTTCAATCTTTCCTTCTTTTTTGGCATCATCAAGTTTTTGAGCAAGGACAGCCTGTTCATCACGAATACGCTTAGTCTCCTGTTCATAGGCTATAAACTCTTTTTCTGACCAGTTAAACCTGTTTAGCTCTTCATACGCTTTTTTGATTATTACGTCACTTCCTGTTATCCTTTCCAATTCTTCTTCACTTGTTTCATCAGCGTACTTAAAAAAATACACCCACTTCTCAACTATATTTGAAAGCTGATCTTCTTTAGTTTTGGAAAATTTAGGCAGTTCAATAAATACAAAGTAAAAATCTTTTAGATCATGTTCATTAGTATCTTCATCTCGAATGGTGTGTTTTGATTTATACTCAGACTTATCCGGAAATAGTATACAATCTGCTATAGCAATAAAGATAATTTCCTTAAGGTCATGGTATTGATCGCCCTTGTCAGCTTGTCTTGAGTAAGCTTTAGCTGCGTAGTATTGGGCACGTTTTTCAAAGCCTTTGGTTTTAGCGACCTGCATCTCAATTATCCATTGCACTCCTGTGGAATCTCTACATAGCACATCAACAATACTTTGCTTTTTAGATGCAATATCAGGATCTTGAATAGTACTTAAAAACTCTATATCCTGTATTGCATTTTTGCCAGTAAAGCTCAAAATATCATTTAGAAAGTGAATGAGGATATCTTTATTCTTTTCTGTACCAAAGATACGGCGGAATGCTACATCATTCTTAGGGTCGAGAAATTTAGATAAAGCCATAGCACAAATGCCTAAAAAACATCAATAATTATACAGTATTATCAGTAATTTTTCAATAAAGAAGTAAAAAGGCATCCGTCTATTACATTAAATCCCTAGAATCGTTTGTAGCAAGGCCATCTGATCAACACCATTTATCTTTCTAATCATATTTTCAGCATCGATCTCTATCAGCTCATTGCCACCTATCGTAAGTTTATAATAATGAGCAGCTACAGTACACTTTAGCGTTGCTTTTTTAGCAGGTTTCCAGCTACCAAAGTCAAATTCTTTGAATATTCCCCTGAGGTTGATAATTACTCCTTCAATATCATTACTTCCACTTCCTTGCATTCCTCCACGAAGCGTTAAAGAAACCGAGTTTCCATTTATCAACCCAAATAGCCGAAAGAGCTCTGTATCATATTCAGAAAGAGTGAAATCTGCTTCAAGCTTTTCCATACCCATATCGATATTTATTGGAATATCCATACCACCAGCTCTGTATTCTTCAGTTTTTATGGTAAGCTTCGGCAAGGTTATTTCATCAATTTTCCCTGCATAACCACGACCATCAACAAATACGTTAAAATTTCTCAGTATTTTCGGTAACACTTTACTTTCTCCTAACTTATTACACTATTATTTACAAGATGAGACCTGAATATTATTTGCTCAGCCGGATATGGTGGTGTAAATTCGAAATCAAAATATACTTTCCCGCTTGCAATATTTGTTGGTGTATTGAGCTCTGGAGTTGCGTAACATTTTCCGCTAATAATCGCCCCTTGTGCTTTTAAACTTGCCAGATAGGAATTCACCCCCTCAATCACATCATCTATATAAGTTTTAGTGATATTGCGATCAACTGCCATAAATGAGCCCTAAGTAAACTATCGTTAATTAAATCCGCAGTTCTTCTCACTGATAAAAAAGCCCATTTTGAGTCATTTGAACATGTTCTATTTCCCCAAAGCCTATAGCCATTTTTATGAATTATCGTTGTTACTTCATTTTCATTCAAGTGGTTTGCTCTACAATTTGTATTACCGAGCGTAAAATCAATAGGCCTGCTTGTTCCAACAATACCGTTTATTTCTTTATTTGAAGGTGAGTGCCAGAAGCCTTGCTCGCTGTCTATCTTAGCTATTAAACCAGCTACAAATGGACTCGATGGCAAGATTTCTTCTTTTCCTTCAATAAATAACTTAATCCATGGGTCAACCACGTAAACTCTTGAGCTGCCTACACTTTTTCTCCACTTTATTGCTTCTTCATCATTAGTATTTGGTCCATCTGCAACAATAATTGCTCTTAATTTTTCTGCTATGGAAATTAAAGCACTCACTACTGGATTTACTCCATCTATTTCAGGTAACTGATGAGTAAACTGAGGTGCAATTAATATTCTTGGAGCAACATGAACTATACTTTCACTGCTGAGAAATGCCTCTATCCCTTGATACTTTCCAGTCTCTTTATCAATACCGCCAATTATATTCTTCAGCGTTTCTTCTTCTTTTAATTTTGGATTGATGTTTTCACTTTCTTCAACTCTAATAACTACTACTGTTGCACCAATTTGGGAAAATATTCCGTTTACTGCTGAGAAAAGAGTTCCACTCCTTCCAAGCTTTGCTGCTTCCTTTAAGCTTCCTGCAACTAACACTGGTTTATTTAGCGGAAATTTTTGCTCATCTGCTTCAGGTGCAGTACCAATTACACCTATCACTGATGATTTAGCTGTACGTACTGTCTTTGCTCCTGAGGTTACCTCAATAACATTTACGCCATGTAAAAATTCTTCAGCCATTTCTTTGTATTTTTTTCCTAAAATCATCTAGCAAAGTCTGTAGCTCATTTTTACTTTTGGCTTCTGCAATTTTCTTCTTGGTAATGTCTTCCAACTCTTCACATTTAATTATTGCTTTTACTGCTTTTTTCACTTTTTCCTCAATTATTCTTGCCATTTCAATAACTGTAATACCACGGACTTTTGCTAATGGTTCTATAATTTCTGTATCCTTTTTACTTATAGACTCTGGTGCTGCTAGAATGCTTTTTGCGGCTTTTTCTTGTATTTGATACGATTTAGCTTTTTGGTGAGAATTTCCAGCGTATTCGTTAGTATAGTTATTAAAATAAAAACGCACACTATCAAGTGCAGAAAGTTTCGCATTTTCCAATAACTCCAGCTCAATATCTTCCTTATTCCTTTCAACAATTTTCTCTCCTTCCGTTAAACAATAACTTTTTTGCCAGTCAAAATTCTTTGGTGCTTCATACCAATCATTTCCAGTTGGCTTGTTTTCAAGTGTTGTTGTTTCAATCTGCTTGTGGTTTTCAAAACGTATATAAATAGTCACAAATTCCTCCTCATTGCCATATTTGATCAGTTCGTTCTAACCCTGGACATTGCCAACCCCTGAGCGTCCTTTCCACATCTACCTCAAGCCCTGTGGTGAGAAAATTGCTACGTATGTTATAAATCCCCCACTGAATAAATTGACCATAGTTGTGTACATAATTTGATGCAAGCATACCTTGACTAACTTGTGTTCTGGAATACAGATAAGATGATGTGTAAAGTAATATTGCAACTGTTTTTCCTGCTGGAATCTCCACATTACCAGATCCGGCTAACTTGCTATCAGAACTCGTGTATTGGTAAACATTTTTCCATACTATTTTTAAAATACTTGATTTATTAGAATTAGTGTTATCAGGAGTTCCCACAAATAATCCTGCTCCCCCATACTCCGTGCTAGAATAAGATTATCCAACAAATTCCATTGTCTTATTTATGTTCACATTGGTTGTATTTTTTACAAATACTACTCCAAGTGCAGCATATGGGTAATAGTATATCTCATCATAACTACCCAAAAACTTTTTGTGCATAACTCTCCGTAAATAAATGTTCCTTTACTTCCCTCTATAAAACTTAGTTGTCTTGGCCGATAAAAACTAACGTAATCTGTATTGTACGTATGGCTACCTGCTAGTAGTTGTAACATATAGTCAGTTTTTGTTATATCACTACTCCACTTTCCAAGCTCTGTCGTAAAAGTTCCGTGGCCAAAATAATTATTTTTTCTGCCAAGTACACCAAATAAGAAAGGTAATGACCCTGGTTCAACCATGTTGCGCTTTCTTATTTCATTTATAAGAGACACTTTTAACTGTTCATCCCGAGTTTTTACCTCATTCAGGATGTTTTCAATTCGAGTTTCTATTTCCCTAATAATTGATGAGCCACTTGGCACATCATTAACAGTACGGAAGTTATTCACTAAACCTTTAAGACCATCTTTATGACTGTTACTAATGCTATTTATTGCTGCAATATTGGCATTCTTTCTCGTATCAAGTAGTGATATATGCGAATCTGATGATGCTTTTAAAGTGTTTAAGGAATTATCCCTAAGCTTGTTGATTTCATTAACAGACTCTGTTTTTACTGCAGTTATGGACGATATTGAGTTTGTTTTGTTGCTGTTTATGTCACTTAAGTGTTTTTTTGCACTATCAAGAAGTTCTTTTAGCTTACCATCAGTCATCTGTACAATTTCAGAAACTGCACTTTTGTCGACTATTGATTCCAATGCTTTAGCAAGATATGCTAATTGATCTGGTGTACTGTTTGCTGCTAAATCCTTAAGCCTCTTTTGTAGTGCATCAATTATCTCTTTTACCTCAGTCATCTGCACAATGTCAGCAATAGCTTTTTTATCTGCTATCAATTCCAGCGATTTTGCAAGATATGCCAGTTGATCAGGTGTGCTGTTTGCTGCTAAATCCTTTATCCTTTGGTATATTGCTTCTTTCATTTCCAAAAATTTAAAAAAGTCTCAAAATTAAACCGCTCAAAATTACTCTTAAGTTGATTATGCTCATCTTCTCTTTCGGTAATATCTTCATCTATTTTCTTAATTGTGGTACGGATACGAACAACATCTTGCACAGCAATGTTTTCTGGATGAGGCAAAGAGTATCCTCTACTTGTTTTATCATCTGACATTCTGCTAAGTGATAATGATTCGTAGATTTTTGACTTTTGGACGATAGACAACCGTTCCACTTAAAACCAATTTTATCCTTGTATCATTACCATTAAAATTTGATAGCACATGAGTTCTCTCTACCAAATTTTCTCCAATTGGTTTTCCTGATGTTAAATTTACTAATTGCCAATCCACGTTTTTTTGTACATATGCTTTAACATCTGCAGTGCCAGGTATCAGCGCATCATATGTTATGGTAATCTTAGTGTTAGCTCCTGCTGTAATGCTTCTTGTAACATAATCTCGAACTCTGAAAGATTACCCAGAACTAACTGTAACCCAGGATAAAGAACTGGACTTTTTTCTCGCCCTCCTTTTAGGCTTGCTTTTACCGTTAATTCCCCATTTATTCTTTCACGCAGTGCGAGCGGCAAATTATCAGACAAAAAATTTTCTTTTCCTTCTTCATCTGTTAAAATAAATTCTACATTGGTATCAAATGCTACTTTTTCGACGTTCGTCAAAACAATTAAATCTGATACGTTATTTGCAGTAACCTTGCCAAGATCAATAATGTGAGAAACTTCGCTAAATTTTGCAGCCAAAAGCCGAAGCGTTAAATCTAAGTTCTGATGTGGAGTCCAAGTACTTGCGTTGCTAGATGAGAGTAATACTCCTACTTGATATGGCTGACTCGTTACCCAACGGCTATTTACTGCATCATATTTGCCAAGTTCTGCTATTTTGACTGTTGTCTCTGAATCATCGGTAAGTAAAACTATTGCATACTCCTCTCCTGCATGGCAAAACACTGGTGACCAAGTAATACGTGTTGCTGTGCCATCCACCTTTATATCTCTTGGCTCAATATAACTTTCAGCAATGACGGTCTGCGAGGGCATTCCCACTGCTGTTTCTCTAATCTGCACAACAACACGTTTTTTGCCTTTATTTACAAACCATAGTTCCACGCCTCCTATGTGCCTACTTTCATTTAAAGTAAATGTTTGCGCTAAAGGATCAACTCTTCTTGCTGCGATCACTCTTCTTCTTTCTTCTATAGTAATAGTTTTTTTACCAGTATAAGTTGCCTCTCCATAGCTTCCTTTATCCCCATAAAACTGTACTAATTTAGTACCTGCTGGAATGTTTACTGGTACTTTCACCTTTCCCTTTAATTTTCCCTGGTTGTTAGCTCTTTTTTCCACTTTTTTTTTTTCTCTATGCCATAGGTATAATAGAAATGCCATCAAATTTTATTTCCTTAAGCTTTTCATCTGGCTCAAAACCTTCAATTTCAAAATTCTGTACTGCTTCTCTCATAAATTCAGTTTCGTATGAGGTACTTGACAGCAGCTCTGTTGTTTCTTTAACATTAAATACTCTGGTTACTGGACTTTTCCAATTCGTGGTAACCTCTGTCCAGTGGTCAATGTTTTTATTTAGAGTAATTTGTGCCGGAACTGGATCAAAAGCTTGATATGGATTGATCTTTTCTCCTTTAGTCTGTAAAAGCTGCTCCAGTACCGGTTCAAGTTTATAAGGTAAAAGATAAGGTTCTTTACCTCTTTCAACATCAATAATTTCCACATCTATAGGTAAAATTAATTCTTTGTTTACTATTGCTGCAGACTGCGAAATTCCTTGATCACGCATATCATCATCAAAAAACGAATCAACAAATACTCCTTTTTTCGTTGTAGGTTCTCTTGAATTTGCATCACTGCGTAAACGTTCCTGTGCAACCAGCGCATAAAGATCATTTATTCCTTTTTTCATTGCTTCAAGCTCATTCATCGGTACAGCATGAATAGCATTATTCACTATTTTTACCCCTTCTTTTTCTCCGTTTTTCCATGTCTGATGAATGTAGCAGAGCAAAAGTTGTCCGCTAGGTGCTTTAGGCATCGATGGTCTCCAAGAGTGGGAAATTCCTTTTATTCTTCTTACCACCCCTTTGCTATCGATAGTAATTAAATCATAGCGGGGCATTTTCCAGGTGTAATCAATCAAAACCAAGCTGTTATCAACTGCTCCTTTTACTTTGCATCCCTGTTCACTTATATCTTCAGGACTTACATGAGTACGACAGCGGTAAGTTATTTGATAACTACTTCCAGGAGCTGGTTCTTTACCTGGTAATGACCAATCAACATTTCCTGCGTTTAATTTGTAATCTATACTATTTTCATAAATAACATTGCCTTGTTTAACTTGAATAATCTCAAGTACTGCAGAGTCAAGTATTGGATCAACAGCTCCTAATATGAACCATGAGTAATGGTAATGGTTTTTTGAACGGTTATATCTACTTTTTTAATTTCACTTATTGGAAAATCATTAACTTTAAGTTCCATTACTCTTTGGCTATTTGGCTGAAAAGTATGTGGTTCTGATTCAACTGATTTTATATCCGGATCTTCATCAAAAGAAACACGAATACTGTGAGGAAGTTCAATCTCATAGCCATCAACATGAGCTTTGCCCTCATTAATCACAAATATTTTTTTTCCTCCTTCTCCCTCTTCCTTTTGCAGGAACATTACTTCAAGACCATTTACGACGTAGGAACCATTGGCTTCTTTGTCATAACGAGCAAGAGCAGTAGTTACTATATTTGCTTGTGGTGGCGGTGAATGTTCTATCAATACTCCATTTTCAATGTTATAAATTGGATAAAATTCGCCATTTACAGAAAAAGTGGAAGAAACACCTTCTGCTTGATAACCCCAAATGGTGGAAACTTTAAGTCTTGCAGCTCCTACTTCTTGATAATTACGTGTACCAACAGCAGGATCACGAAGATTTTCGTCCTCAAGTTCTGTAATCGTAGATTCTAGATAATAAACACCGATACGCACTGTGGTACTCAGTGGAATAACAAACTCTTTTGCTTCTACTTTTCTAACTGCTCCACGAAGATAGATTTTTCCTGACTCAAGTGTAACTTTACCAGTTTCCCCATCTATAATACAATTGCTTCCTGTTATAACATCGCCATCACGAAATATTGCATCGCCTATGCCTTTAAGCTTAGAGAGAGCATACTCCTGAGTCTCGTTTAATTCTGCAGACTGTAGACCTCTTCCTGCAAGAAACAAGCTTTTTTCGTATTCTTTGTCAGGATTAAAGCGGTTATAATAGCTATTTAAGGTCATCTTTTTTCTCTTTTTCTAAAATGTCACTACAAACGAAAAAGTTTCCCGGGTTGCTGAAGTCCTAATGAGCGGTACTGTATGCTCTAAAACTAATAAGATCCCTGGGTCTTCTATATCTTGTGGTTCAAAATATCTCTGTCCTATAGGTAATTCTTCTTTTACTTTAGTACCAACCATAACCCCTAATTCCCGTATAACTTGATTTGCTGCGTTTGTGAAATCGAAAGTAAATTTGAGATAGAGATTATTAGTTGGTACATTTGAGGGGACAAGTAGACCGGTGGAACTTCCCACCAGCCCCTCACAGAACTGTGCATGAACCTCTCGATTCACACAGCTCCCATTATTCAGTCCTTTGATTCCCATACTAGACTCCAGTGGTAGAAAGTATTCGGATTTTCTTTTCTCATTTTTCCTAGAAGTTCCCTCGCTAGTCTTTTTCCAATCTGATATTTCCTTTTTACCCACTTTTCTAGGTGCCTCTCTACATTATTAAGCAGTTTATACATCTCCGTTTGGTAAAACCTGCCATAATACTGACACCAGCCTCTGACTATTGGATTTACTTCCTTTGATATTTTCTCTAACTTTTTTCCTGTAAATTGGTGTATTTTCCACGACCTTATGGTTTGAGTGATCTTTTTCTTGGCCTCATTGCTAATCGCAGGTAGAAATCCAACGAAATATTTCCCTATTTTACTCTTTGCTTCTCTAGGTCTAAAAGTGTACCCTAGAAAATCAAAACTTTGTTTAGGAAATGCATTCTTACTGTTGCTATTCTTACAATATACTACCTGTGTCTTTTAGAATGCAACCTCAGTTTAAACTCAGCCAATCTTTCTTCGATCATTACTTTCATAAATTCTGCCTGCCTGAGAGTTTTACAGTGTACTATCGCATCATCTACATACCTCTCAAATGGTATTGTCGGGTACTTCTCTCTCATCCATTCATCAAATACATGATGCATAAATATGTTTGAGATCATCGGGCTTATTTCTCCAATACTAGCTAACTTTACCTTAGATGGTCTTGAACAGTTATTAGAAAGTCGCTTTGGTAAATTAGGTAGCAAAAGAAGAGGAAAAATCAGAAGTGGAGTGAATGTAATCAGGTACGCAGACGACTTTATTATTTCAGGTTTCACACATGAAGTACTGGAAAAGGAAGTTAAGCCTTTAGTATCATCTTTTCTTCATGAGCGAGGTTTAATTCTGTCAGAAGAGAAGACAAAGATTACATCTATCACAACAGGGTTTGACTTTCTTGGTTGTAATGTACGTAGATATAATAAGAAGTTAATTATTAAACCTTCGAAAGAAAGTATTAAAAGACTTCTTAATAAAGCACGTACATTGATAAAAGCAAATATAGCGAACACTCAGGCTATAGTAATTAAGTCACTCAACTCTCTACTGAGAGGATGGGGAAATTACTATCACCATGTGTGTGCTAAAAAAGCGTTTAGAAAGATCGACAATGAAATTTGGCATAGTTTATGGAAATGGGCAAAGAAAAGACATCCTCGTAAAGGATTACGTTGGATAAAGAATCGTTACTTCAAAGTAATGGGTCAACGACAATGGGTCTTTGCTGCACCCCTATGCAAGAACAAACCAAAAGAGATACGGTATTTAAGACTGCTTAAGCTGATTGATATACCTATCAGACGACATGTTAAAATCAGAGCGGATGCAAATCCCCTTGACTTAAAATGGAAAAAGTATTTTGATGAGAGAGTGAAACGAACAAGAATGTTAGCAAGCTCTTTCTCAAGAGAAGGTTCTCTACTGTTGGTGTCACCATTAAGAATGATGTTTCCTGAGGAATCATGAAGGACAAGCCGGTTCTAGAAAAGAAGAACTTAGATAAGGGGCTCAAGCGTAGTGTGGGGAAACCTGCATGCTGCGTTTCTAAGGGAGGGGGTAGTAGTAATACTGCTTCCTTACCTGACCAGGTCGCTAAAACTAAGGGCTTTGAAAAACGTGCACAATACTATGCTGCTAAGACTTACTCAAGACAAGCTAGTAAGAGTGATCAATACCATGACCTTAAGGAAATTATCTTTATTGCTATAGCAGATTGTATACTGTTTCCTGATAAGTCTGAGTACAAATCAAAGCACACTATTCGTGATGAAAATACTAATGAACATGATTTAAAAGATTTTTACTTTATATTTATTGAGTTGCCTAAATTTCCAAAAACCAAAGAAGATCAGCTTTCAAGTATTGTTGAGAAATGGATCCACTTCTTTAGATATGCAGATAAAACTAGTGAAGAAGAGCTAGAGAGAATAATAGGAAGTGATCTAATAATTAAAAGAGCATATGAAGAGCTAAATAGGTTCAACTGGTCAGAAAAAGAATTTATTGCTTATGAACAGGAAATAAAACGTATTCGTGATGAACAGGCTGTCCTTGCTCAAAAACTCGATGATGCTAAACATGAAGGTAGACTAGAAGGTAGACTAGAAGGCATCCTAATCGGTCATGAAAAAGGCAGAAAAGAAAGGGAAATTGAAGTCGCAAAAAACTCACTCAAGGCTGGTGTCTCTATAGATGTTATAGCTCAAATTACTGGTCTCTCTCATTCTGAAATTTTGCAACTTAAGAAAAAAACATAATATCCCTACTTATTCACTTCAACATTTATGAAAATCTTTTCTAAGCTAGATATACCCCCTAATTAAGAGTCTAATAAACTGTTTAAAATATCCTCTCAGGAGAGTGGCAGAATAAGGTAGATAAGGTAATCTAAAAAGATAACCATAGAGCAAAATGAGGTACTGTGGTAAACCTTTTAGAACTTTGCAAGAATTTAGAGCAAAAAATAGAAAGGCTGGAAAGAGAGAATGAAAATTTAAAGGCTTTAAAGATAAAGAACTCTGAATTAAAGGAAAGTAAACTCGAAAAATTCATCTCTACCGAGCTCTAGAGAGTTGTACAAAATAAAAAAGGACAAGCCAAAGAGCGACAGAAACGTCGGTGGTCAGGTTGGTCATAAAGGAAGTTTTCGTGCCAAAATGAATGCAGATGAGGTGATAAAAGTAAAGTTGTCATCTACTTGCGAATGCGGAGGGGAGATCGCAATATACAAGAAACCGTACATTCACTAAAAGCTGATCTTCCGGAAATCAAGCCTTATGTAGTAAAATATCAACTGGAGCATGTTGTGTGATTCATAGAGGTTATTACAGCAAAAATGTAAGATAAAATAAAAACTTTGACTTGTGATAGTTTAAATACCTTATTACAATAATATGAATAAATTCATCAACAAGAGGCAATCAGTAAATGGATACCAAAGTTAAGTTGCGTTTGAATTGGATAGAATTATACAAAAAATTAGGTCATGCAGGCAAAGTGTGTCAACAATATAACATTTCACGCTTTACCTTACGAAAATGGTACAAACGTTATGAAAAGCTAGGTGCACAGGGATTGTCAAACCTTAGTAGCAGGCCTAAAACTTTACCCTTACAAAAAATCAACGAGTCAAATGAGCAGCTCATTCTTCATCTGAGAAAAGCTAAAAAATTAGGAGCAAGACGTATTCAAGCTGAATTGAAGCGTTTACATGATATCTCTTTTGCATTGGCTACTATACACAAAGTTTTGAAGAAACACGATGTAAGTCTTTTACGTATTAAACGCCACTATCGCAAGCAGATTAAGCGTTATAACTGCAAAGTGCCAGGGGAGCGTGTACAAATGGATGTTTGCAAAATATCCTCGGGGCTTTATCAATATACTGCTATAGATGATTGTACGTGTTATAAAGTTATCGCATTATACTCAAGGCGTACTTCAAAAAATACTCTGGATTTCTTAAAACAATTAAGGGAAAGGGCTCCATTTCATTGTCAAAGGATTCAAACCGATAGAGGACAAGAATTTTTTGCTTACGAAGTGCAAGAGTGTCTAAAAGAATGGAAAATAAAATTCCGTCCAATCAAGCCGTTTTCACCACATTTAAATGGTAAAGTAGAAAGAGCGCAGCGTACAGATTTAGATGAATTTTATAGTAGCGTTAACATTAAGGATCATGAACTGCAAGTCAAGCTTAGGGATTGGGAAGAATATTATAATAAACAACGTCCTCATAGCTCTCTTCAGGGAAAGACTCCTTGGGAAAAATATAAAGAACTGGAAAAAACAATTCCTTGTCTAAGTGAAATACAAAAAAATTATATTTCATCAAAAGAAACGTTTGTCATGCAAAATTACAAACATGACCAAGAGTTAAAGTCACTTCAAGGGGATGTTCAAAAAAGTGTGTCAAACCGAGAAGTAAAATATAATTGAGATAAAAATGGAGGTTTGACATGAGTCAAAGAATAGCAGATAGAACTACTGGTTTGGTAGATTATAAAGAATTAGAAACAAATATCTTGTCATCTATACGAGAAGGTAGACCATTAATGGGAAAAGATGGTGCATTAACGCCATTTGTAAAAAGGCTACTTGAAGCAAGCTTGGAGGGTGAAATAGAACATCATTTATCTACTGAAAGCGAAGAAAACAATCGTAGAAACGGAAGGAATGGAAAAACTTTGAAAACAAGTGCAGGTTCATTTGAACTATTGACACCAAGAGACAGAGAGGGAAGTTTTGAACCACAGATAGTGAAAAAAAGGCAAACAAGCCTACATCCAGAACTTGAAACAAAGGTCTTGAACATGTTTGCAAGTGGTGTGGGATACAGAGATATAGCATCATATGTGGAAGAAATTTATGACCATAAAATATCTGCAGCAGAGATATCTGGAATTACAGATAAATTACTACCTATAATCAATGAATGACGTAGCCGTCCACTGCAATCAGTGTATCCAATAGTATTTATGGTTTTTTAAGGTCAAAAAAGACGGTCGCTGTGTAAGTAAGTGCATGTATAACATATTAGGAATAGACCAAAATGGCAGAAAAGAAGTACTGGGTTTTTACTTAGCAGAAAGCGAGGGAGCTAGCTTCTGGTTAGGCGTATTAAATGACTTGAAAGAGAGAGGAATAGAAGACATTTTGATAGCTTGTGTCGATGGCCTAAAAAGCTTTCCTGCAGCTATAAATAGCGTATTTCCTAATGTGGAAGTACAGCTATGTGTAGTGCATCAAATACGGAACTCTCTGAAATACGTATCAAGCAAAGATGTAAAAGTTTTCATGAATGATTTGAAAAAATATACCGCGCTACAAGTAAAGAAATTGCAGAAAATTATTTGCTTGAGCTGGAGGAAAAATGGGGCGAAAAGTATCCATTAGTTGTGAAATCTTGGCAGAACAATTGGGAAAGTTTATCTGGTTACTTCAAGTATTCAGGTCCTGTTAGAAGGCTAATTTATACCACTAATCCCATCGAGGGGCTACACAGGCAAATTAGGAAATTTACCAAGACCAAAGGCGCATTCAGCAGCATAAATGCCTTGTACAAGCTGGTATATTGTGCTATGAGAAAGGTGGAGGAGAAATGGACGATGCCTGTACATGATTGGGCATTATCTATATCTCAACTCGATATTTTTTTCCCTAGTAGGTTAAAGATTGAGTTGAATTAAAAATTCGGTTTGACACACTTTTTTGAACATCCCCCACTTCAAAAATACAAAACCTCTTAACAAGTATTTCAAGTTCAGACTTGATCTGACAAATTAGTTGCAATAACCTCTATGAATCACACACTTTTAATCCGTACGAATAGTTCTCTATTTTGTCTATACCAGATTCATCAATATATAACAGATCTTTAGGAGATTCTGCCGATATAATTTTCAAAAATTCAGCTCGTTTTTCTTCGCTCCTTTTTTCGTATCCATAAGTCTTCTTTTTTTGCGTGTCAATCCAATTTTTCAGAGCTCTATGAATCGTTTGACGACTTATATTGCCCCAGAATTTGGCTACCTCTGATTGTGTTTTACCACCGTACTTTTATAATGCACCCATTTGTCTAGACCATTTTTTTAAAGTGATCCGATTTTTAAAATGAATATATTGATAAATACGTCGACACAAATTTAAAGTATTTATCAATATATTCATTTACTGTTTATGATAATAAAGATCAGCAGGAACTTTATAATGTAGAGTCTGATGTCGCCTTCTATAGTTATACCAAGCAACAAAATCATTTATTATAAGATTTAAATCTCTGATACTATTTGGTCTATAATAATATATAGCTTCTTGCTTTAAAGTTCTCCATAACCGCCCAACAAATATATTGTCGAAGCAACGTCCTTTATGGTCCATACTGATTTTAATATTAGCACGCTCTAATTCCATAATAAAGTTGTAGCTAGTAAACTGCACCCCCTGATCACTATTAAAAATCTCAGGTTTACCTTGTTTTAGAGATTCTTTGAGAGTATAAAGGCAAAATCCAGCATCGAGATATGGTGATAATGAATGAGCAATAATATAGCGACTATACAAGTCCATTATTGCCACAAAATAGATAAACTTACCTTTTACCATAATATATGTTATATCAGTAGCCCATACCTGATTAATTCTACAAATAATCAAATCTTTGAGTAAATAAGGATATATTTTATGCTTTTTTTCTTTAATACTTGTATTACATCTTTTTCTACAATACAGCCCACTAATCTTCATTTTTTTCATAATTCTTAAGATTTTTTTGTGATTGACTACTACTCCACTCGCTATGATTTCAGCAGTAATTTTACGATATCCATAACGGCAATCAGAAGCCAAATATACTTCTTGAATCAAATTTGCTACTTCACTTTCGTTATTAATTATAGGCCTATAATATAGGCTGGATCTGCAAATCCCCAATAAATCAGCCTGTTTCCTAATTGACAGATCAGAATCTTTTTCTATAAACCTCACTCTATCTTTTTTGCTTATTTCAGTAATTTTTTTTTCAAATAGCTATTTTCCACTGTCAATTCTCCTATTACTTTATGTAAACTTTCTATTTCTTGCGCTAAGATTCTTTGTTTTCTCGCACTTTCACTTTCTTCAACAAATAGGTCTTTTAACCTTGCCAATACTCTATCACGCCAATCATATAGATTTGTTGATGGTATTTTATATTCACTACATATCTCAGCTGTGCTTTTTTGATTTTTTATTGCTTCCAAAGCTATCTTTGCTTTTAACTCTGGTTCATATTTTTTTGTTGCCATACTTTTACCCCTTTACCTTCCTACTCGGATCAACCATTTTTTTTGGTCTAGTTTATGGGTGCATTATATTTTTCACAAATTCTGCAAACGCATCCCGGTCGTGAATTTTATGATTATAGCACCTATTCTCCAATTTCTTCGATTGAAAATCTCCTGTTTCTTTCCTCCTTTTCTCCCATTTGTACAATGTTATAGCCCTTCTTATAATACTCCAAATACAGACCAGTAGCGTATTATAGTCTGTTCGGACTATTGTAAAAAGGGCTATACTCTACCAATTTTGAACCTTTTTGCTACTGCTGTTTTACTCTCTCCTTCACTCAACGCTTGAATGGCTTTTTTCCTTAAGTCATAGCTGTGTGCTGCTGACACTTTTATCTTCTCGTTACCCTAAATCCCTGTTTATCATGTTTCTATTATTAATTAGAAGGGCTATGCTAATTTATAACTGGTACTAGAAGATCTTTTGCTTGGTTAGAAAAATGTAGAAGGCTATAGAAAATTGTGAACAAAAACTCAACGTTAGACGATAAATGGTCGTTCTAGCTTTCGCTTCTTTGCTTCTGAAAAGATTATGAACAGGTTCTAAGTTTTATTACATGGAGGATTACCCACAACTGTGATTACTTACCTAACGGTTATCCTATGATTATTTTTAGTTTATCTTGTCTACCTGTTTTACCACTCTGCTAAGCAGGTATAACTTGACTTGTGGATTAAAAACAGTTAAGCATTGAGAAATAACGTATAAAAAAGTGAACAAAGTTGGTACCTCTTAAAACTTATTTAGAGGTTTAGCAGTTCATAAAAATCACCTTTCCAAAATATTACTCTCTCTTCCTCTTCTCCTCTGAGCTAATGGCTGATGTAAAAGGCTTGATGGATCAGAAGGTCTCATTACATGTAATAACTTTTTTAAATTTTGTTCATCTTTTTGTTCATCAGGAAAATGTTTAGCCAGTAATCCTCTATCTACATCCTGCTCTTCTGGAGTATGTTCTGGACCCGGTCTTATATTCAGCTCTTCTGGAGTATGTTCTGGACCCGGTCTTATATTCAGCTCTTCTGGAGTATGTTCTGGACCCGGTCTTATATTCAGCTCTTCTGGAGTATGTTCTGGACCCGGTCTTATATTCGGATTATATAGGCATTGTAAAACGCTTTGATAAGAATCAGGGATAGATTGAAATATAACTTTCCTCAAATCACTAGTGGTCTTTTCAATTAAAAAATTAAAAGCCGATCTGCCATTCCATCTTCTTCCTTCGTAAGGTTTCTCATGCGAGTAAATAGTAGCTTTAATAGCTTGAATCAGAAAATGTTGATCATCTCGGTAGTAGTTATTTGCTTTCTCTAGTAGAAAGTCTAGAGTAGCAAAATTATTACTACTCTCATCTAAAACTAAGGAGTATAAGATACCACTTTCCATCATCTGTCGACGAGAAGGGCTATCCACTTTATCTAATATCAAACTTATGGCCTCATGATCAGCATAATCGATAGCCAACCGAATCGAATAGCACTCAAAACTAGAAAGGATTACTTGATCCAAACCTAATCCTGAGGCTTGAGACAACACTTCCTGCAATTCACTCGTATCCTTATTTTTCAATACAGACCATAAAAGAATCTGTAATACTATTTGTTTGTTTAGCAGATTTATTCTATGATAAGAACTTTTTTTTAACGTATAGCTTAAACTTATCTCACTTAACTGGGTTGTTCTTAGATAAGTAATAACTTTAGACTCTTTTTGACCTTTTTTATCTTTCCAGTACTTAATAGCTTCATCCTGGACTTTCTCCATATTCTTTAGTAGATCTACAACTTGCCCTTCTAAAATATGTTCTGTATCCAGTCTTATATCCTGCCTTTCTTGAGGTGTATCTTCTGGAGGTGTATCTTCTGGAGTATGTTCTGGACCCGGTCTTATATTCAGCTCTTCTGGAGTATGTTCTGGACCCGGTCTTATATTCAGCTCTTCTGGAGTATGTTCTGGACCCGGTCTTATATTCAGCTCTTCTGGAGTATGTTCTGGACCCGGTCTTATATTCAGCTCTTCTGGAGTATGTTCTGGACCCGGTCTTATATTCGGATTATATAGGCATTGTAAAACGCTTTGATAAGAATCAGGGATAGATTGAAATATAACTTTCCTCAAATCACTAGTGGTCTTTTCAATTAAAAAATTAAAAGCCGATCTGCCATTCCATCTTCTTCCTTCGTAAGGTTTCTCATGCGAGTAAATAGTAGCTTTAATAGCTTGAATCAGAAAATGTTGATCATCTCGGTAGTAGTTATTTGCTTTCTCTAGTAGAAAGTCTAGAGTGGCAAAATTATTACTACTCTCATCTAAAACTAAGGAGTATAAGATACCACTTTCCATCATCTGTCGACGAGAAGGGCTATCCACTTTATCTAATATCAAACTTATGGCCTCATGATCAGCATAATCGATAGCCAACCGAATCGAATAGCACTCAAAACTAGAAAGGATTACTTGATCCAAACCTAATCCTGAGGCTTGAGACAACACTTCCTGCAATTCACTCGTATCCTTATTTTTCAATACAGACCATAAAAGAATCTGTAATACTATTTGTTTGTTTAGCAGATTTATTCTATGATAAGAACTTTTTTTTAACGTATAGCTTAAACTTATCTCACTTAACCGGGCTGTTCTTAGATAAGCAATAACTTGAGACTCTCTTTGACCTTTTTTATCTTTCCAGTACTTAATAGCTTCATCCTGGACTTTCTCCATATTCTTTAGTAGATCTACAACTTGCCCTTCTAAAATATGTTCTGTATCCAGTCTTATATCCTGCCTTTCTTGAGGTGTATCTTCTTGAGGTGTATCTTCTGGAGGTGTATCTTCTGGAGTATGTTCTGGACCCGGTCTTATATTCAGCTCTTCTGGAGTATGTTCTGGACCCGGTCTTATATTCGGATTATATAGGCATTGTAAAACGCTTTGATAAGAATCAGGGATAGATTGAAATATAACTTTCCTCAAATCACTAGTGGTCTTTTCAATTAAAAAATTAAAAGCCGATCTGCCATTCCATCTTCTTCCTTCGTAAGGTTTCTCATGCGAGTAAATAGTAGCTTTAATAGCTTGAATCAGAAAATGTTGATCATCTCGGTAGTAGTTATTTGCTTTCTCTAGTAGAAAGTCTAGAGTGGCAAAATTATTACTACTCTCATCTAAAACTAAGGAGTATAAGATACCACTTTCCATCATCTGTCGACGAGAAGGGCTATCCACTTTATCTAATATCAAACTTATGGCCTCATGATCAGCATAATCGATAGCCAACCGAATCGAATAGCACTCAAAACTAGAAAGGATTACTTGATCCAAACCTAATCCTGAGGCTTGAGACAACACTTCCTGCAATTCACTCGTATCCTTATTTTTCAATACAGACCATAAAAGAATCTGTAATACTATTTGTTTGTTTAGCAGATTTATTCTATGATAAGAACTTTTTTTAAACGTATAGCTTAAACTTATCTCACTTAACTGGGTTGTTCTTAGATAAGTAATAACTTTAGACTCTTTTTGACCTTTTTTATCTTTCCAGTACTTAATAGCTTCATCCTGGACTTTCTCCATATTCTTTAGTAGATCTACAACTTGCCCTTCTAAAATATGTTCTGTATCCAGTCTTATATCCTGCCTTTCTTGAGGTGTATCTTCTGGAGGTGTATCTTCTGGAGTATGTTCTGGACCCGGTCTTATATTCAGCTCTTCTGGAGTATGTTCTGGACCCGGTCTTATATTCAGCTCTTCTGGAGTATGTTCTGGACCCGGTCTTATATTCAGCTCTTCTGGAGTATGTTCTGGACCCGGTCTTATATTCAGCTCTTCTGGAGTATGTTCTGGACCCGGTCTTATATTCGGATTATATAGGCATTGTAAAACGCTTTGATAAGAATCAGGGATAGATTGAAATATAACTTTCCTCAAATCACTAGTGGTCTTTTCAATTAAAAAATTAAAAGCCGATCTGCCATTCCATCTTCTTCCTTCGTAAGGTTTCTCATGCGAGTAAATAGTAGCTTTAATAGCTTGAATCAGAAAATGTTGATCATCTCGGTAGTAGTTATTTGCTTTCTCTAGTAGAAAGTCTAGAGTGGCAAAATTATTACTACTCTCATCTAAAACTAAGGAGTATAAGATACCACTTTCCATCATCTGTCGACGAGAAGGGCTATCCACTTTATCTAATATCAAACTTATGGCCTCATGATCAGCATAATCGATAGCCAACCGAATCGAATAGCACTCAAAACTAGAAAGGATTACTTGATCCAAACCTAATCCTGAGGCTTGAGACAACACTTCCTGCAATTCACTCGTATCCTTATTTTTCAATACAGACCATAAAAGAATCTGTAATACTATTTGTTTGTTTAGCAGATTTATTCTATGATAAGAACTTTTTTTTAACGTATAGCTTAAACTTATCTCACTTAACTGGGCTGTTCTTAGATAAGCAATAACTTGAGACTCTCTTTGACCTTTTTTATCTTTCCAGTACTTAATAGCTTCATCCTGGACTTTCTCCATATTCTTTAGTAGATCTACAACTTGCCCTTCTAAAATATGTTCTGTATCCAGTCTTATATCCTGCCTTTCTTGAGGTGTATCTTCTTGAGGTGTATCTTCTGGAGGTGTATCTTCTGGAGGTGTATCTTCTGGATCCGTTCTTATATCCTGCTCTTCTGAGCTTGGATAAGATAGTATTCCTTGATATCCTTGTCCTAATAATATCTCAATATTCTTCTTTATATATTTGTTAAGATTTGTAAGCTTTCTCAAGTTGTTCAATTTTTCATCTCTGTTATTAACTAACAACCTTTCAAGTACTTTCTTATAATTAATTTCTTTTCTTTCAAAACTCTCAAAATGTTCTTTTATAA
The DNA here is from genome assembly GCF_947251825.1 of Wolbachia endosymbiont (group B) of Camptogramma bilineatum. Taxonomy (NCBI): domain Bacteria; kingdom Pseudomonadati; phylum Pseudomonadota; class Alphaproteobacteria; order Rickettsiales; family Anaplasmataceae; genus Wolbachia; species Wolbachia endosymbiont (group B) of Camptogramma bilineatum. The sequence goes on along the minus strand of NZ_OX366391.1, from coordinate 499,588 downwards.
ATTTTATGGAAATATTCTTCAGCAATAGGTTTATTATTTTAATATATTCCTCTTCACCTAAGGTCAATACCATACTGAATACTCCTCTATCAATCATAAACTTCCTTGCAACTTTTCTCTGATATTCGGGATTGAGTTTTCGATACAATTCTTGATATAATGAATACTCACCTCTATTAATAAGGTAATCAAATAGATTATAACCAGAAGAGTTAGTAGTACACAGTACTCTAGATCTGAAAGATATGACCTTCTTCTTATTGCCATTTACTTGCTCTGCTCTTTCCAGATGATTAATCAGGAGGCTAAGGATTCTTTTTTTTGTTCCTGAATTAGTTTTATTACTTAAAACTGTAAAAAACAATGCATTATTCCCAGTATGCAATGACTGACGGGTAACATCATCTTTTTTTTCTAATAACAGTTTTATGGTATCTTCCTGCCCTAAATAACATGAGAACATTAAGGAAGTTATCTGTTGTTGCCTATCATATCTATCAAAGCACCATTTCTTATCCCTGAAAGTTACTGCATAGATTGGAACATATAATCCTTCTAACGATAGTACTGTACTGCCTGACGCATATTCTTGTTGAAAATTATGTTTATCATATATTTGTTTAAATAATTTAGTTACCACAAAATGCTTTGAACCATGATATCCTAAATCTCTAGTAATCTCCTTGTCAAGATCAATAACACAACCATAATAAAAATCTTTTTCTCTATTATAACGTTGCGCAGGTGACTCGTGATTATCTGTATAATGCGGATAAATGGGAGTGTAACCTAATTTAAAAGAAAAATCTTGCACATGATCACAAAGCAGTTGATGACCAGGCAAAATTTCTCTATTTGTACTCAAGGTAAGATGGGCATGCCTAGCTATCCTCTTTGAAATACAACTAACATTGGAGTTGCCTATTGATACAAGATTCATGTAACTTGCCCAGTTACGTCCTTTTTCTGAAACAATTGATACTGTTGAATCGCGCTCCAGAACATGCTGGTTCATTTCCTTGTCATCTTCCATCCCTGTTCCTACGTAGGTCCCTAGGAAAGTTTTAGGTGCTATACTTTCATTAGTTGCTAAAAATACCCCGTAAACCGTTCTTTCTACTAAGTAGGCAATTTTTGCAATCATAATCTTAGAATGATTTTTCTCTATATTAAATTCATAATCGAAGTCAAGCGCACCGTGATCATACCGAACATAATTCTCTATACCCTCCTCGTACTTGACTTTTCCTTCTTTCTTAAGTTTTTCCTTAAATTGCGTTAAAGTATATTTCTCTGATCGATCTTCATCAATAAGTATATTATCGGTGATTAGATGATGGCCTTTCGAGACTTCCACAGGACCATCTTTTCCTATACTTTTTAAGAATTTCTCTTTTTTACTTAAGGGTATGTTACTCAAAAGATGGTCTAAGAACCAGTTTGAATGTAATAAATTCTTTAATCGATCTGATAACTGACCAATGTTAGAGTATATTTCTAATGCTAAATCCTGATCTGAACATTGATGAATATACTGCAGCTTATCTAGTACCTTACCAATAGCCCTTACTAAGAAATTTATTTCTACTTTCTCTCTCGTCGATCTTGATATTCTACTTAATACCAACAATATCTTACTAGAATCAGAAATATTGCTTTGAAGACTATCAATATTAGAAAGTAAGTTTACTATATTGTTAGTAAATCTCTTATCAACAAAAGTTTCTTTTTCTCGATCAACAAGATTGACAAGTATATCCAAACAAGTTACAATAGAGGAAATGTGCAACCAATTTTTATCAGAGTAAATATTATCTAACTCACAATTACTAAGGCATCCAACTAAAGAATCAATTAATATAGATAGCTGACTTTTTATTGTTACTAAATTGTTATTAACTAATGCAGACAATATATAGGTCATATTTATAATATGCTCTATATTATGTTCTTCAGGAGCGAGTTTAATAGCCTGATCTAGAAGATCAGAAACAAAAATCCTGTAAACATTAGCATGAAAAGTGACATGAGAAGAAGTAGCTAATTCCTGGTTAATTTTACATAACCTTATTAGCCCGCTAAGGATAGAAACAATCTCCCGAAACTCAAAATCCTTGGAGAATTTTTTTCCATTTTCTATAAGCTTACCAGCAAGGTATTGGACATTTCTACTGTTTAATACCTCTACCGGCCATCTTGATAAGACTTTATAGATGTAAGCAATATTTTTACCAAAATTAAATAATGAATTGTTTCCCATCATCTCAAGATTAAAGATAGAAGCTATATAATCATCGCTCACTTTTTCTCCCTGAGGACTAAACCAAAAACCACATAATTCCTTAAAACATTCTGCAGCTTCCACTCCCGTTTTAGATAAAACACTGCACACTTCAGCACAACTTATTTTTTTATCTAATATATGCTGTAGCTCTGGCTTTGGTTTACCTCTATTATCGAACAAAACATCATGAAATTTCTTGAATGCTTCTCCAATCCTTACTCCTGACCCCGATAGCGCTCTGGATATGCTGCTAAAATCTATCTTACTATTTAATATATGCTGTAGCTCTGGTGTTGGGTTTCCTTCAGCATCAAATAAAACATCATGAAATTTCTTGAATGCTTCTCCAATCCTTACTCCTGACCCCGATAGCGCTCTGGATATGCTGCTAAAATCTATCTTACTATTTAATATATGCTGTAGCTCTGGTGTTGGGTTTCCTCCAGCATCAAGTAAAATATTATCAAGCTCCTTAAATACTTCTGGAACCCGTTCTCCTTCTCCGCTTAGTATATCTGATATATCATTTATAGTTATTTCATTATTCAACATAGCCTGCAGACTGAGTGACGGACCCCCCGAACTATCAAACAAAGTGTCATGTAAGGCCTGAAGACATTTTTTAACATCGGATCCCACTCCATGTAAGACAGCAGATATATTATCTGGATCCATTTGCTGAATTAACATATGTTGCAAATGTGTTGTTAGTTCACCATAACAATCAAAGAAATCATCATGCAATCCCTTAAACTCCTCTGCGGCATTTGTTCCTGAATCAGCTAAAATACTGAAAAAATTATCCAGAGTTAGCTCACTATCTAGTATATGCTGTAGCTCTGGTGTTGATATGCCTTCAGCATTAAATAAAACATCATGCAATTGCTTAAATACCTTTGGAGCATTTGCTCCCGCCTTGGCTAAAACATTTAACAGTGCGCTAGAACTTATCTTGCTATTCAATATATGCTGTAGCTCTGGTGTTGGGTTTCCTTCAGCATCAAATAAAACATCATGAAATGCCTTGAATGTTTCTGCAATCCTTACTCCTGACCCCGATAGCACTCTGGATATGCTGCTAAAATCTATCTTACTATTTAATATATGCTGTAGCTCTGGTGTTGGGTTTCCTTCAGCATCAAATAAAACATCATGAAATTTCTTGAATGCTCTTGCATAATTTATTCCTGATTGATTTAGAACACAGAGTATGCTGGTCATTCTTATCCCGCTATCAAATATATGCTGTAGTTCTGGTGTTGGGTTTCCTTCAGCATCAAATAAAACATCATGCAATTTCTTAAATGCCTCTGGAGCCTTTGTTCCTGCTTTACCAATAATAGCAGACAGAGAAGATAAATTTATCCTGCTACCTAATATATGCTGTAGTTCTGGTGTTGGGTTTCCTTCAGCATCAAATAAAACATCATGAAATGCCTTAAATGTCTCTACAACCCTTGTTCCCGAAGAGATTAATACGGCGGATAGGAAGGAAAAAGTTATCTTCGTATCAAAAATATGCTGCAGCTCTGGTGTTGGGTTTCCTTCAGCATCAAATAAAACATCATGAAATGCCTTGAATGTCTCTGGAACCTTTGTTCCTGATTTTCTTATTATGGAAGACAGACTAGCCAGAGAAATTCCGCTATTTAATATATGCTGCAGCTCTGGTGTTGGGTTTCCTTCAACATCAAACAAAACATCATGCAATGCCTTGAATACTTTTGGGGCTTCTTCTCCTGTTCGAGCAGGTATCATACTGAATACTGTAGAAAAATTTACCTTGTCACCTAACATATGCTGTAGCTCTGGTGTTGGGTTTCCTTCAACATCAAACAAAACATCATGAAATGCCTTGAATACTTTTGGGGCGTTTTCTTTTGACCCATTAATAATACCAGACAGAGAAGATAAATTTATCCTGCTATCCAATATATGCTGTAGCTCTGGTGTTGGGTTTCCTTCAGCATCAAATAAAACATCATGAAATGCCTTGAATACTTCTGGAGCCTTTCCTCCCGTCTGAGCAAGAACGCAGGATATGTTGCCAAAATTCATCTTACTATTTAATATATGCTGTAGCTCTGGTGTTGGGTTTCCTTCAGCATCAAATAAAACATCATGAAATGCCTTGAATATCTCTGAAGACCTTTCTTTCGATCCATTTGTGATGTTGGATATAGAAGATAAATCTATTTTGTAATCTAACATATGCTGTAGCTCTGGTGTTGGGTTTCCTCTAATATCAAACAAAGCATTATAAAATTTATTAAATTTCTTCACAGCATCCGCTCCTGAGTGAGATAGCGCACTGGATATGTAGGAGAAACTCACCTTACCAGATAATACACTAAGTAGCTTTGGTGTTGGGTTTCCTTCAGCATCAAACAAAATATCATGAAACTTCTTGAATACTTCTGGAGCCCTTATTCCCGATCCAGCTAATATGCTGAGGAGATTACTAATAATCAACTTGCTACTTAGTATATTCTGTAGCTCTGGTGTTCGCTTTCCTTGATCATCAAACAAAACATCATGAAATTTCTTGAATGCTTCTGGAGCCCTTATTCCCGACCCATTAATAATACCAGACAGAGAAGATAAACTTATTCCGCTATCTAATATACGCTGTAGCTCTGGTGTTGGGTTTCCTTCAGCATCAAATAAAACATCATGAAATGCCTTAAATGCTTCTGGAGTCCTTGCCTCAGATATTCCACTGCAGAAAGAGGAAAAATCCATCTCATTATCTAATATATGCTGTAGCTCTGGTGTTGGGTTTCCTTCAGCATCAAATAAAACATCATGAAATTTCTTGAACCTTTCTGGACCATGTACTCCTGATCCCTTTAACACTACGGATATACTACTCATACTCAAGTTTTGCTTCAGTATATGCTGCAGCTCTGGTGTTGGTTTTCCTTCAGCATCAAACAAAACATCATGAAACTTCTTGAATACTTCTGGAGCCTTTCCTCCTGTTTTACTAATAATAGAAGACACAGAAGATAAACTTATCCCGCTATCTAATATATGCTGCAGCTCTGGTGTTGGTTTTCCTTCAGCATCAAACAAAACATCATGAAACTTCTTGAATACTTCTGGAGCCTTTCCTTCTGCTTTACCAATAATAGAAGACACAGAAGATAAATTTATCCTGCTATCTAATATATGCTGTAGCTCTGGTGTTGGTTTTCCTTCAGCATCAAATAAAACATCATGAAATCTCTTGAATACTTCTGCAGCTTTTTTTCCTGATGAATTTAGCATGCCGGAAATATTACTTATAGTTAAACCTTGATCTATAAAATGCTGTAGCTCTGGTGTTGGATTTCCTTCAGCATCAAATAAAACATCATGCAGTTTCTTAAATGCTTCTGGAGCATTTGCTCTTGATTGGGAAAGTATACTAAATATGCTAGGTAGCCTTAACTTGTGATCTAATATGTGCTGTAGCTCTGGCTTTGGTTTACCTCTATTATCAAATAAAGCATCATGAAACTTCTTGAATACTTCTTTAACCTTTACTCCCACTCCCCCAATCACGGAGGACACATTGGAAAAAGTTATCCCGCTATCTATAAAATGCTGTAGCTCTAGTGACTCTTCTCCCTTATCATTAAACAAAACACTATGCAAATTCCTAAATGCTTCTGCAGCGTTTACTCCCGCTCCAGTTAGCATGCCAGACAAGCAATTAAAACCTATACCTTGATCTATAAAATGCTGTAGCTCTGGTGTTGGGTTTCCTTCAGCATCAAACAAAGCATCATGCAATTTCTTGAATACCAATGCACTCTTTCCTTTTGACCCAGATATAATGCTGGATACACCAGACATATTTAACCCGTTATCTAACATGTGCCGCAGCTCTGGTTTTGGATTTCCTTCGGCATCAAAGAAAGTATCATGCAATTCCTTGAATGGGCGTGCAATATCCCTTGCTCCACCTAGCATGCTGGAAATATTACTTAAAGTTAAACCATGATCTATAAAATGCTGCAGCTCTGGTTTTAGATTTCCTTCAGCATAAAACAAAACATCATGCAATTTCTTGAATGCGTCTACAGGCTTACTTTCTGCTACTCCAATCATAGAGCACACAAAGGAAATAGCTAACCCTTCATCTATAAAATGCTGCAGCTCTGGTTTTGGATTTCCTTCAGCATAAAATAAAGCATCATGAAATTCTCTAAATGTCAATAAAAAATTTTTTCTTGATGCTTTAAGAATATTGAATAAACTAACTAGATTGAAACCTGATTTTAAAAAATGATCTAGCTCTGCTGTTTCACTTCCTTCTGCAGTAAACAAAACATTATGGACATTATCGAATATTTCTTCAATTCTTAATACTGATCCATTTATAATAGTTAATACATTACTTATAGTTAGCCCTCTATCTATAAAATGCTGCAGCTTTGGTTTTGGATTTCCTTCAGCATCAAACAACATATCATGTAATCTATCAAATAGCCTTACAATATTTGTTCCTGCTTTATTTAGTATTCGAGCTACATTAGAGACATTTAATTCGCCATCTAACATATGCTGCAGTTTTGGTGTTGGATTTCCTTCAGTATCAAACAAAACATCATGAAATTTATGGAATGTCCGTACAGCCTCTACTCCTGTTCCACCCATCACCTTAGTTATATTATTGATATTTAACCCGCTATTTAACATGTGCTGCAGCTTTGGTGTTGGATTTCCTTCAGCATCATATAGGACACCAATAAATCCTTGAAGTGATTGCACAGCCAACGGCCCTTTTTTATACACAATATGGGCAATATTCCCTACATTTATATTGCCATTTAGTATATTTTTTAGCAATGGTGTGTAATCTCCGTTATCATAAAACAAAACATCATAAAATGCGTTGAATACTTCTGCAGCACGCATTTTTGTCTGAGCAAGAATATTTTTTATATCATTGGAAGTTATCCCAGCATGTAACATGAGCTCTAGCTTTGGTGTCTTTCTTCCTTGATTATCAAATAAAGTGTTGTAAAGTTCCTCGAATGCTCTTGGAGCGCTTGCTCCTGCTTGACTCAGAATGTGAGCTAGATTAGCTAGAGTGATCCCCAGATTTAATATATTCCATAGTTCTGGTGTTGGTTCTCCCTGAAGATTAAACAACCTATCATGGAACTCCTCAAGCACTTTCACAGCATTACCTCTCAATGGCTTAAGAATACAAGACATACTACTTGTACAGTTATTCTTAACAAAGGAATTAAAGATAGCTTTTCCTTTTTCTGTATCGAAGAATTCTAAGAAAAGATGTGTATTGCATTTTGTACTAATGGTTTCCGCAAATTTAACTCTTTTACTTGAATTGACATCTTCTCTTGAAATACTAAACATAACTCTTAATAACACCTCTTACTATTTTTGATATAATAAAACAACTATATAAACCCTTGATGCACTCATTATTAACTAAACACTTATAGTCACATCTAAATGGAAGGCCTATTAGACAAATTTTCTTCTAACCCAAATTTAACTCCTCTCACGTAATAGAAATTAATAATTCTATTCGATAGTATTTCATTTTTAAAAACTGTCAACTATCACTCTGGAAATTTTTTAGAGATTTGGAATAATTTTTTATAACAGGCTCAATACATGGACTTTTATTTTCTTTTAAATTCTATTTTTGTCACAAGCTTACCTTAATTCTTCTGCAAGTAAATCAATATTAATTTAGTAATATATCTTATTAAAAACCTAGACAACACAACCATTTCCAGCGCTTAAAACTCAGGGTGGTGAGAAGTGTTTTTCTTGAGATGGGTTGGTCTACCACGTAATCCATACGAACTTTTTTATATGGTGATTTTATTATACGCTGAAATCAGCTATATTGGCTCACTTTTACTAAATCTACGTACGAACTGTTTTGTCCAACTTTGTTGTAACAATTTCATGCTTTTATTTTTACAACGCCGCTTTTGTTTTAATTGTTCTCACAAAGGTAGGTACTTTTTTGCGGTTTTGGGAAAAGTAAATAATTAAAACTTTTGTAGTGCTAATGAACTTGTGTTTTTATAAAAATAATTCTTTGGTATCTTCTACGATAAAAAAACTATATAAAAGCTATCCACTTTCAAATCTTCCATTATAAAAACTTCGAAACCCTTATATCTGCCAAGAAGGTCCTGCAACTTGTTCATTAGTTACGCTGTTAATTGATTGCATGTATCCATTTTATAATTACTTGCTGATGTTTGTGAAAGCATAACTTTAACCTCATGATAAATTTCAGTATAACGATCAATACGTCTTGCAAAGTGCAAAAATGAATGCAAAACATATCCTGAGAGAAAGGATAGGCTAAGCAATCCTAATACTCTATATCTCTCATACAAAGAACAAGCAACTGCTCCTGTTAAAAGCAGCACTGCAACCACTTGCCCATGAGAGAACTTTTTGCCTCTTGCACTTTCAGCCACCGATGGCATCCAACACACTATCTTTAGCTTGCCAAACTCATCAAATAACTGATTTATTTCCCCATGGCTTTCTGGCTCTTGACATTTTAATCTTTCATACAGAACGCTTTTTAATCTTTCGCGCTCCAAGAATTTTATAAACTTCTTTGTTCTCATATTCGCCAAGAAGGCCCTGCAACTGATTCATGACTTACACTACTGAATGCAGAGCTTGGTGTTTGCACTGAATCTGACATTTGTAATTGCATCACTATTTCTTCAACTGCATTTTTTTCCTCTATCAATGCTTTTCTTTCTTGCTCTGTAGCTTTTCTTGCTTGCTTTGTTTCTGCAATTACATGGAATCTTAATTCATTAATAGCCTCATCATCGAATTTTCTTGCAGGTTCATTCTCTTTATGCTCACGCTGAACAAAGTTTTTGCTTAATCTATCAATTTCATCATTTAATTTTGCCAACTTACCCATAACATGCTTTTTTTTTTCCTTATCGAATACATATTTTTCTTGTTCATCATCAAGTCTAAGCTGTTTACTCTTTAACTCTTCTTTGAGGTTTCTATATTCATTGCAAATACCCTTAAATTTTTCTTTATAGTCTTTATTTAGAACTAGAAAAGTATATTGTTGTTCTAAGGATTCCTCCACAGCCTGATTACATCTGATCTTCTTTCTAGATATATTGAATAAATCTTCTGCTTCATCATACAATAAACCAACAGCTTTTTTTCCTGCATCAGCTAAAATACTGAAAAAATTATCCAGAGTTAGCTCACTATCTAGTATATGCTGTAGCTCTGGTGTTGATATGCCTTCAGCATTAAATAAAACATCATGCAATTTCTTAAATACCTTTGGAGCATTTGCTCCCGCCTTGGCTAAAACATTTAACAGTGCGCTAGAACTTATCTTGCTATTCAATATATGCTGTAGCTCTGGTGTTGGGTTTCCTTCAGCATCAAATAAAACATCATGAAATGCCTTGAATGTCTCTGGAACCTTTGTTCCTGATTTTCTTATTATGGAAGACAGACTAGCCAGAGAAATTCCGCTGTTTAATATATGCTGCAGCTCTGGTGTTGGGTTTCCTTCAACATCAAACAAAACATCATGCAATGCCTTGAATACTTTTGGGGCTTCTTCTCCTGTTCGAGCAGGTATCATACTGAATACTGTAGAAAAATTTACCTTGTTACCTAACATATGCTGTAGCTCTGGTGTTGGGTTTCCTTCAACATCAAACAAAACATCATGAAATGCCTTGAATACTTTTGGGGCGTTTACTTTTGACCCATTAATAATACCAGACAGAGAAGATAAATTTATCCTGCTATCGAATATATGCTGTAGCTCTGGTGTTGGGTTTCCTTCAGCATCAAATAAAACATCATAAAATGCGTTGAATACTTCTGCAGCACGCATTTTTGTCTGAGCAAGAATATCTTTTATATTATTGGAAGTTATCCCAGCATGTAACATGAGCTCTAGCTTTGGTGTATTTCTTCCTTGATTATCAAATAAAGTGTTGTAAAGTTCCTCGAATGCTCTTGGAGCGCTTGCTCCTGCTTGACTCAGAATGTGAGCTAGATTAGCTAGAGTGATCCCCAGATTTAATATATTCCATAGTTCTGGTGTTGGTTCTCCCTGAAGATTAAACAACCTATCATGGAACTCCTCAAGCACTTTCACAGCATTACCTCTCAATGGATTAAGAATACAAGACATACTACTTGTACAGTTATTCTTAACAAAGGAATTAAAGATAGCTTTTCCTTTTTCTGTATCGAAGAATTCTAAGAAAAGATGTCTATTGCATTTTGTACTAATGGTTTCCGCAAATTTAACTCTTTTACTTGAATTGACATCTTCTCTTGAAATACTAAACATAACTCTTAATAACACCTCTTACTATTTTTGATATAATAAAACAACTATATAAACCCTTGATGCACTCATTATTAACTAAACACTTATAGTCACATCTAAATGGAAGGCCTATTAGACAAATTTTCTTCTAACCCAAATTTAACTCCTCTCACGTAATAGAAATTAATAATTCTATTCGATAGTATTTCATTTTTAAAAACTGTCAACTATCACTCTGGAAATTTTTTAGAGATTTGGAATAATTTTTTATAACAGGCTCAATACATGGACTTTTATTTTCTTTTAAATTCTATTTTTGTCACAAGCTTACCTTAATTCTTCTGCAAGTAAATCAATATTAATTTAGTAATATATCTTATTAAAAACCTAGACAACACAACCATTTCCAGCGCTTAAAACTCAGGGTGGTGAGAAGTGTTTTTCTGGGATGGGTTGGTCTACCACGTAATCCATACGAACTTTTTTATATGGTGATTTTATTATACGCTAAAATCAGCTATATTGGCTCACTTTTACTAAATCTACGTACGAACTGTTTTGCCCAACTTTGTTGTAACAATTTCATGCTTTTATTTTTACAACGCCGCTTTTGTTTTAATTGTTCTCACAAAGGTAGGTACTTTTTTGCGGTTTTGGGAAAAGTAAATAATTAAAACTTTTGTAGTGCTAATGAACTTGTGTTTTTATAAAAATAATTCTTTGGTATCTTCTACGATAAAAAAACTATATAAAAGCTATCCACTTTCAAATCTTCCATTATAAAAACTTCGAAACCCTTATATCTGCCAAGAAGGTCCTGCAACTTGTTCATTAGTTACGCTGTTAATTGATTGCATGTATCCATTTTGATAATTACTTGCTGATGTTTGTGAAAGCATAACTTTAACCTCATGATAAATTTCAGTATAACGATCAATACGTCTTGCAAAGTGCAAAAATGAATGCAAAACATATCCTGAGAGAAAGGATAGGCTAAGCAATCCTAATACTCTATATCTCTCATACAAAGAACAAGCAACTACTCCTGTTAAAAGCAGCACTGCAACCACTTGCCCATGAGAGAACTTTTTGCCTCTTGCACTTTCAGCCACCGATGGCATCCAACACACTATCTTTAGCTTGCCAAACTCATCAAATAACTGATTTATTTCCCCATGGCTTTCTGGCTCTTGACATTTTAATCTTTCATACAGAACGCTTTTTAATCTTTCGCGCTCCAAGAATTTTATAAACTTCTTTGTTCTCATATTCGCCAAGAAGGCCCTGCAACTGATTCATGACTTACACTACTGAATGCAGAGCTTGGTGTTTGCACTGAATCTGACATTTGTAATTGCATCACTATTTCTTCAACTGCATTTTTTTCCTCTATCAATGCTTTTCTTTCTTGCTCTGTAGCTTTTCTTGCTTGCTTTGTTTCTGCAATTACATGGAATCTTAATTCATTAATAGCCTCATCATCGAATTTTCTTGCAGGTTCATTCTCTTTATGCTCACGCTGAACAAAGTTTTTGCTTAATCTATCAATTTCATCATTTAATTTTGCCAACTTACCCATAACATGCTTTTTTTCTTCCTTATCGAATACATATTTTTCTTGTTCATCATCAAGTCTAAGCTGTTTACTCTTTAACTCTTCTTTGAGGTTTCTATATTCATTGCAAATACCCTTAAATTTTTCTTTATAGTCTTTATTTAGAACTAGAAAAGTATATTGTTGTTCTAAGGATTCCTCCACAGCCTGATTACATCTGATCTTCTTTCTAGATATATTGAATAAATCTTCTGCTTCATCATACAATAAACCAACAGCTTTTTTTCCTGCATCAGCTAAAATACTAAAAAAATTATCCAGAGTTAGCTCACTATCTAGTATATGCTGTAGCTCTGGTGTTGATATGCCTTCAGCATTAAATAAAACATCATGCAATTTCTTAAATACCTTTGGAGCATTTGCTCCCGCCTTGGCTAAAACATTTAACAGTGCGCTAGAACTTATCTTGCTATTCAATATATGCTGTAGCTCTGGTGTTGGGTTTCCTTCAGCATCAAATAAAACATCATGAAATGCCTTGAATGTCTCTGGAACCTTTGTTCCTGATTTTCTTATTATGGAAGACAGACTAGCCAGAGAAATTCCGCTGTTTAATATATGCTGCAGCTCTGGTGTTGGGTTTCCTTCAACATCAAACAAAACATCATGCAATGCCTTGAATACTTTTGGGGCTTCTTCTCCTGTTCGAGCAGGTATCATACTGAATACTGTAGAAAAATTTACCTTGTTACCTAACATATGCTGTAGCTCTGGTGTTGGGTTTCCTTCAACATCAAACAAAACATCATGAAATGCCTTGAATACTTTTGGGGCGTTTACTTTTGACCCATTAATAATACCAGACAGAGAAGATAAATTTATCCTGCTATCCAATATATGCTGTAGCTCTGGTGTTGGGTTTCCTTCAGCATCAAATAAAACATCATAAAATGCGTTGAATACTTCTGCAGCACGCATTTTTGTCTGAGCAAGAATATCTTTTATATTATTGGAAGTTATCCCAGCATGTAACATGAGCTCTAGCTTTGGTGTATTTCTTCCTTGATTATCAAATAAAGTGTTGTAAAGTTCCTCGAATGCTCTTGGAGCGCTTGCTCCTGCTTGACTCAGAATGTGAGCTAGATTAGCTAGAGTGATCCCCAGATTTAATATATTCCATAGTTCTGGTGTTGGTTCTCCCTGAAGATTAAACAACCTATCATGGAACTCCTCAAGCACTTTCACAGCATTACCTCTCAATGGATTAAGAATACAAGACATACTACTTGTACAGTTATTCTTAACAAAGGAATTAAAGATAGCTTTTCCTTTTTCTGTATCGAAGAATTCTAAGAAAAGATGTCTATTGCATTTTGTACTAATGGTTTCCGCAAATTTAACTCTTTTACTTGAATTGACATCTTCTCTTAAAATACTAAACATAACTCTTAATAACACCTCTTACTATTTTTGATATAATAAAACAACTATATAAACCCTTGATGCACTCATTATTAACTAAACACTTATAGTCACATCTAAATGAAGGCCTATTAGACAAATTTTCTTCTAACCCAAATTTAACTCCTCTCACGTAATAGAAATTAATAATTCTATTCGATAGTATTTCATTTTTAAAAACTGTCAACTATCACTCTGGAAATTTTTTAGAGATTTGGAATAATTTTTTATAACAGGCTCAATACATGGACTTTTATTTTCTTTTAAATTCTATTTTTGTCACAAGCTTACCTTAATTCTTCTGCAAGTAAATCAATATTAATTTAGTAATATATCTTATTAAAAACCTAGACAACACAACCATTTCCAGCGCTTAAAACTCAGGGTGGTGAGAAGTGTTTTTCTTGGGATGGGTTGGTCTACCATGTGATACATACGAATTTTTATTTATAATAATTTTACTATACCACAAAACTAGCTATATTAGCCTATTTTCACTACATTTACATACGAACTGTTTTGCCCAACTTTGTTGTAACAATTTCATGCTTTTATTTTTACAACGCCGCTTTTATTTAAATTATTCTCGCAAAGGTAGGTACTTTTTTGTGCTTTTCGGAAAAAGTCAATAATTAGATTTTTTGTGGTGCTAATTGGCTTACATTTTTATTGAAAATATTTTTTTTAAAAAGTGGTTAACTTATGAAAACCCCACATTCCAATTAAAATTGGGTTTTTGTTATATTAGGAGGTAGTATACAAATGCCTAACTTTACTATATAAACTTCAAAACATTGCATTAGGTATCGTTTCATATGTTTACAAGCTCAAGATAAGCTAAAAGGATTTTATACATAAATCCATCATCAGGCTTATCTGATTCAGGAAATTATATAGTACTTTTTTGTTTGGTTTGTGAGGTGGTACAATAAAAAGTGTGTTTAATAGAACTAATACACCTTCTTTTATAGCTGGTACCCTTACTACTCTTACGTTACTTACGTCTGGGGTTTTTGCTATAGCTCTCTATGTTGCATTCTTATCTTCAATTGCAGCCATAGGTATATCCCTTCCGTTATTTTGATTTTATTTGCGCTTTCTACAGCAGTAATTGCACTTTCATACAAAATAATCAGTCAGAATAAAAAATTAGATGTCAAAGAAGCAGAATTTAATGAAAAAATTAAATTAGCTACAAATACGCATCAAATCAAAGGGCTAAACATGGAAGAGCTAGATAAGAAGCTTAGTATTCAATGTGATAAAATGGAAGAGCTAAGGAATGAACTTAGTAGTTTCAAAACAACATTTGATAAAGAGCTAAGGAAAGAGCTCGATGGTGTTGCAATAAAATGTGAAGAAGAGCTGCAGATGGGCTTCTATGAAAAAGGTCAGGAAAGAGAAGAGATAATAACACTTGATGATGTTATACTTTCAAACGATATAAAACAAAAGTTGAGAAGGATTTGTGAACCAAATGCTCTAAAAAAAAGACAAGGATACATCTTGTGCGGTCAACCAGGAACTGGTAAGACGACGGCTGCTAAGGTGATTGCATATGAAACTAGATTTACATCTGTATTTATAAGCGTTTCTGCCTCTAATTTGACTAATACATCAAATATGCTTCAGGTTTTTGAGAAAGCAGAGAAGAACGCTCCTTGTATAGTTTTTATAGATGAAATTGACAGTATTGGCGCAAAGCGCCCTAATGATTTTGATGATGAAAAATATTCAAGATCTTTAAATTATTTATTAGAGAAATTAGATGGACTTAACACTATGGAAGGTATGACAGTGCTTGGTGCAACTAATCGTCCAGGTGTTTTAGATTCTGCGCCTACTAGGCACGGTCGTTTGTCATGCATTAATTTTCCTACACTAGAAGAAGAAAGCACATGTAGAAAACTGATACAGGGTCTGAATGGTACATTAAAACCCGCACATCTTAGATCACCTAAGAACGAATGTCGTAATTTTGTAGGTTTGTCAATAGCAGATATGAATGGTTTGATACAACTTGCAATTGAAAGTAAAGAACTTTTACTGACTAAGTTTATAACTGAATGTAGAAATTTCGCGAAGTCTCGTAAAAGTATGTCGAGTAAGCAGTATAATAACATGCAAAGCAATAATCAAGTGCCAACTAATCCTTTATTACACTTAGATGAGGGTTATGGTAGTCGTTGTAATTCACCTGCTCAAGTTACCAATGACTCAAGTGTATCCCGTAGTAGGTCGTCAAGTCTGTCAAGTCCTGGCGGTAGCAATAATGATCAGCCATGTCCAAGTAGCAATTTAAGTAAAGTACCGCCAATATCGCGTAGCCAGTCACTGAACTCTTTGCATTCTGATGATAATGATATTGAAGTAATTAGTAAATCGCAATGTCGTTAATCTAGCAAGCATAACTAATTAACAAACAGAAGCATAGTAGGCTCAGAGGTGTGCACATCAATGTCAGTGAAGTTTATGGTAGTAAAAAATAATAAAGTTAGAAAAATTATGCTTGCATTAGTTTTTTATGTGTTATACATAATGTCTTTAGTCATTTCATTATGGATTGACCGTTTTTCTAGTTATAAAATAAATAATTTTAGGTATGGATTATGGAATATGAGCAGTGGTTAGGCATATTAACTTCAATAAATGCTGACAATGATTTAAATGAGAGCAATATAATAAAAAAAATAGGAGAGAAGTTAGAAAAAGAAAATCCAGACACATATCAAGAGTGGCAGGATAATCAATGTGGCGTAAATTATACATTATCAGATAGTCAACTTACGTTGTTGCATATAGCTGCCGCAAATGGCCTTGCAAAGGTAACAGAGCTTCTAATAAAAAAAGAGGCTGACGTTAATAAAGCAAATCAATACGGATGGGCTCCATTACATTGTGCTGCTGCAGATGGCCGTACAGAAATAGTAAAAGCTCTCATAGAAAAAGGGGCAATTGTTAATGCAGCAGGAGAAGATAAGTGGACTCCATTACATCACGCTGCTGTAGAAGGCCATACAGAGATAGTAAAGACCCTCATAGAAAAAGGGGCAGATGTTAATACAGTGGGAGAAGATAACTATACTCCATTATACCTTGCAGTTAAAAATGGCCACACAGAAGTAATAAAGGCCCTTATAGAAAAAGGGGCAGATGTTAATGCAGTTGATAAGTGTGCTCTGTTACGCTTTGCTGCTAAAATAGGTCGTACAGAGATGGTAAAGGCTCTCATAGAAAAAGGGGTAAATGTTAATGCAGTGGACATTATGGGATATACTTCATTACATTTTGCTGCTAAAAATGGCCACACAGAGGTAGTAAAGGCCCTCATAGAAAAAGGGGCAATTGTTGAAGTAGTGGATATAAATGGACATAGATATACTCCATTACACTTTGCTGCTCAAATGGGTCATACAGAGATAGTAAATGTACTCATAGAAAACGTGGCAAATGTTAACGTGTTGAGTGAATCTGATAAGGTGACTCCATTATACCTTGCTGTTCAAAATGGTCATGCAGAAACAGTTAAGGCTTTAATGAAAAAAGGGGCAAATCCTTTATTGGAAAATAAAAGTTATAGAACTCTCAAGCGTTTAACTGAATTAATCAAAAATAATCATCTTCCGAAAAAAGCAGAGAAAACAACAACAGGGGAGCAAGTGGATGATGAATATGAATTGCTTAAATATTCATTGCTGTTTCGTAATGGTTGTCCATTAATTGATAATGTTAGAAGAGATACATTTGATAATTTATTATGTACGTGGTTTGCTGACGTATCTGGTTTAACACAAGAGCAAAAGGAGTTGAATAAAAAATTGTTAAGTATTCTTAAAGATCTTTCATATTTGAGTGATCGTGATGAAAATATTTTACGTAATTTTTTACGAGAGAATAAAGATGATGACGATCTAGAATACATCCTTAATCTTCCAAGAGGAGAATCTGGGTTAACAATATTGCATGTAATATCAAGTATGGATGGTAAGTTAGCAGAAAAATATGTGAATTTACTCTTAGAGGCTGGAGCTGACCCTAATAAAAAGGACGATAGAGGAAAAACACCATTACATTATGCTTCGTGTAATAATATAGGGTCTCTCATAAAAGCAGGGGCTGATCCTAATGTGCAGGATAGTGAGAAGAGAACGCCTTTGCATTGTGCTGCTGGTATTGGTGATGAGAAAAGTGTAAATATTTTCCTAGAGCATGGAGCTGACTCGAGTAAAAAGGATAAACAGGAAAAAACTCCGCTACAAGTTGCAACTGATAATCATAACTACCATGTTGAAATGCACTTTTTAACTGACAATCAAAAAAGATTGTGCACAGAGCTTGGTCGTATTGTTGATGCAGAAGACTTTTTCACAGACTTTACTGAACTAAAAAGGTTTTTGAGTAAATACAAGAGTACTCAAGATCTTAAAAGGATTTTGAACCTTCGTGATTATCAAGGAAAATCAGAAATTCTTCTAAATCTCAGAATCGTTTTTTATTCAAGACATTTTCGTGATTGTGAAGCTCCTTATGAAGAAGCAAAAAGACTGCTGTTAGAAGCGGAAGCGATTGACTATGAAAGATTAGATAGAAAAGAACATTCGCCTGAATCTGGAACTTTATGGGATAATTTAATATTAAACCAGCAGCAGAAGTTGAAAATGTTTTTAGGTGAAGTAGGTGCAGCTCAAGATATGAAGAAACTAGGACAAGTTGTAAACAAAGCTATAGAGTCTGGAGTAAGATTTAATTTTCTTATTCATCCAGGTAAAATGATGTACCAAGATACATATAATTTTACAGATTGTGTAATGAAAAAAATTAGTGCATTAAAAAAGAGTTCTAAAGTTGAAAATGATATAGAAGTTGCTAGTGGTATAGTATGTAAATTGGTATCAAAAGGAGCGATGTTGCATAACTTAAGTAGTATAGATGTAATCGATACACTGGAATCAGAATTTAAAGATCACAAAACTAATATAAAAAAAGCTCATGAAGAATATGTCAATAATACTTTAGAGTTTATGGAAATTGTTAAAAGTGCAACTAATGGTAAAGTAAAAAATGCAAAAATAGATAACTCTACTTTTTACTTAGAATATTCTGAGAACAGCAAAATAGATGTTGCGAAGATTACAGATGGGGCAAGGGATTTAGGACTAACTCAAGGAGAAATAGAATACGGAAGAGATATAATAAAGATCGGTAAAAGCGAGGTAGAGATTATAACGCAAAAAGGCATAAGGAATTACACAGATCTTACAGAAGGTAGCAGTATAGCATTAACTTTTTATACTAGTTTAGGAGAATTAGAAGTTAGATTATATCCTGATGAGAACAATAAAAAGTTGATAAGAGTAGAAGTGAGCGATGAAGATCTATTTGAAGAAATAGCAAGTCATGAAGAAATAGGGCAAAATTGCTTATTGGGAGGTTTACCGGTTATTGAAGCTATAGATCGAGGTGTTTTTGCTAGATCTGGTGGATTAATGCGTCCTGAAGTAATAAGCGAGTCTAACAAGAACAAAGATTCATGGGTAGGACGTGAAGAGCTAAGAAGGGCTTCTAATTCTAGGGGGAAAATTGCTAGTTTGCCATAAAAGTTGAAGATTATTATTTAAATACAAACTACTATAATTTATAGATTAAGGAAATTGTAGGGAGTGTTAAATAAACTGTGTCAAACCGCATTTTTAGTTCAACTCAATTTTCAATCTGCCAGGAAAGAAAACATCAAGTTGAGAGATAGTTAATGCCCAATCATGTACAGCACTTTTCCTCTGCCTTCTTTATAGCACAATATACCTGCTTATACAAGGCATTTATGCTGGTAAATGAGCCTTTGGTCTTAGTGAATTTCCTAATTTGCCTATGTAGCCCCTCTATGGGATTGGTGGTGTAGATTATCCTCCTAACTGGACCAGAATACTTAAAATAACCAGACAAGTTTTCCCAATTATTCTGCCAAGATTTTATAACCATAGGGTACTTTGTGCCCCATTTTTCATCCAATTCTAACAGATAATTCTCGGCAATTTCCTTGCTTGAAGCTTGATATACCTTCTTTAAATCGCTCAAAAAACTCTTCGCATCTTTACCGGCCACATACTTCAGTGAGTTGCGTATCTGATGCACTATACACATCTGCACTTCCGCATTAGGAAAGACACTGTTTATAGCTGCAGAAAAGCTTTTTAGCCCATCAACGCAGGCAATAAGGATATCTTCTACTCCTCTTTCTTTGAGGTCATTTAGCACTCCCAACCAGAAGTTAGCTCCTTCACTTTCAGCCAAATAAAAACCTAATACTTCTTTTTTGCCATTTTGATCTATGCCTAATATGTTATACATGCATTTACTTACGCAATGCCCGTCCTCTTTGACTTTAAAAAACATGCCATCCATGAAAACTATCGGATATACAGACTGCAGCGGGCGACTACGCCATTCGTTGATTACTGGTAGCAATTTGTCAGTAATACTTGATATCTCTGCCGCCGATATTTTGTGATCATAAATTTCCTCAACATGTGACACTATATCTCTATAGCCCATACCACTGGCAAATGTGCTCAAAATCTTCGTTTCAAGCTCTGGATGTAAGTTTGTTTGCCTTTTTTTGACTATTTGTGGTTCGAAACTTCCTTCCCTATCTCTTGGCGTCAAAAGCTCAAATGACCCTGCGCTTGTACGTAAAGTCTTTGCATTCCTCCCATTTCTTCGATTATTCTCTTCGCTTTCAGCCGATAAGTGGTTTTATATTTCACCTTCCAGGCTTACCTCCAGCAACTTTTTTATAAACGGTGTTAATGCTCCATCTCTTCCTGTCAACGGTCTTCCTTCTCGTATAGACGACAGGATATTTGTTTCTAATTCTTTATAATCTACCAAACCGGTAGTTCTGTTTACTACTTTCTGACTCATTGTCAAACCTCCATTTTTTTATATCAACTTATTACTTTTTTTTCGGTTTGACACAGTTTATTTAACACTCCCCTCTACACAAATCACTCGCTCTTTTTTACAATTAATTTGGTTTATAGAACTACTCGTAGTAATCAAAATAAGATTTTTTCTATAGTCAAGTTATAGTAAAATGAAATGCGATAAAGTTGCATTATTACTTCTACAGCTAAATTTTAGCCTTAGCGTATTTATTATACAGGTAGTACAAAGCCATTGTTAGACTCATATATCTTCAATAATCTATTAACAATTCCTATGGTACAATCAATTTTGAAGGCTTTAGTAAAGGGGGAGTATGACAAAAGCAAATCCAATAGTTACATTAAAGGCTAAAATTAAAGAATTTGGTTTTAGTAAATTAAAGGCTGGTAAGAGCAATAAATCAGCAAACTCTGGTGAAACAATGTATTTGGATGTTTCAAGAATGAATTTTGTTATTAATGGAAAAATTATAGATACAGTTTTAACCTCTGCATTAATGGAAGGAGCTAAATGTCGCAAAAGCAATCTTTTTAACAGTGGTGATATATATAGTACTGAAACCGCAAGAAAAAAACAAAGAGAAATAGACACAGATCATGGTAGGGATTTTGTTAATTCAGTTCTAAAAGATCTTGAAAAAGAGCTTGCATATAATGCGTTAAGTGAATTATGGGAAAGTCATTGTAAAAATCTTAAAATTCCTGATTATCAGAAAACCAACTCATATAGGAAAGATTTCGAGAGATTTTACAATGCTGGAAGAGAGCACATGGATTTATTACTAAAAGTAGGAGATGACAATAAGAACTACCGCCCATTTGTAAAAGAAGTTTTTAAGGAAATGTTTAAATATGCTGAAGCAGAAGTTCCAACTGACCTTATCTTAGAAGAACTAGTTACTAATTGTAATCAAGCAGGATACTTAGCAGGTATATTTGTTGAGTATCACTCTGCACTGAGTAATTATCAATTAACACTTCGAGACCCTGATAAAGTAATAAATATTGATTACACTGGCCATAATAATATAAGAGTAAAGTCTGATATGGAAATACCTGTAGCCAAATTTGATAATCCAGGAGAAAAAATATGCGATCTATCGACTTCACTTGAATTTGTACTTGAGTCTCAAGATGGTAAAGATGGTGTAACCTATAAAGATGGCAAATTATTACTTACTATTCCTAATGAACTAAAAAATTATAAAGAGGAAGGTAGAAACTTGTTTGATGTTATTAAAGAATATTTTCAAAAATTCTGCGAAAAATTAGGATTTAAATTCGAGATAAAAACACAAAAAATAGAGCATGATTTGGATGACTCGCTGAAAGTAAACAGTTATCTTGAAGGCCTAAGAACGCCTATTTCTAGCACCAACCATATTATTGGTCATTAAAAGTAAGTATGTGCTGTAAGAGAGTTCAGTTAAGCTTTTTTCTAAAGCATACATTTCTTGTAATAATCCGAACAGGGTAAGATATGTGAGCAAGGTTATATTTGACTTGCATTATTTTTTGGTATTGGTTAATTTAATGTAAGTCAAAGGTAAATTAGGTGGATAATAAAGAAAAAGTATACCTATTTAAGCTCTCCCTAAATAAAAAAATCTATCGTGAAATGGCATTGAAAGGTAGAACTAGTCTCTATACTTTTGCAAAAGAGATTGTTGATGCTTTTGACTTTGAGTTTGATCATGCGTTTGGTTTTTATGATAACATAAAAGATATTCACGAAAGCTCAGAGGCGTATACGTTATTTTATGATTTTGGTGATCCAGTTAATGATAATGAAAAAAGTGTAAAAAAATCTTACATATATAAAATTTTCAACTTAACAAAAAAATGCTATTTCTTTTTGATTATGGTGATAATTGGGAGTTCTTAGTAGAATGTTGTGGTGTCATTGAAGCGGAAATTGGAAAAAGATATCCAAAAATCACTAAAAAGCAAGGAGAAGCTCCTCCACAATATCCTGATTGTGATATATAGTCTAGATGCTACTTCTATCAAATTTTTCTTATTCTTTTTAACTTTGCAGTATACCCTTTCTTGTAATACTCCGAATGAGATAAGATATGTGTTTATGTCTATATATAGGCCAATAGAGTATTATGATCTGTTCGGGTTATTTTTAAAAAGAGCTATACAACGCAACACTACTCACTAATAACGCTGTACCAACAAAACCAGCTAAGATTGCTTGTCTTTTATGGATTGTTTTTTTGTCTGTTGCATCGCTATCAAAACATACAGCTAAAGAGGTGCTGTCATTTGCGTTTCTATTGAGAAGTTCTGGGCTTTTTTTGCTCGTTTCACATGTAGATTGAATCATATTAAGATCGTCATTATTTTTGTTGATATTTTTACACAACTGAGTGTCGATTTCTGTAACTTTTTCAGTATTAGTTTGTTCTTTGATTCCTCTATATCAACTGCAGTAGCAGCAATTTGGCTACCTTTCTTATTTCTCAGCAATACCTTTCAATAGTTTTGGTGTTTTCATAGTTTCTCTCCTTTTGTTGTTTTTATAAATGGTATAATTACGCCGCTAATCCATAAAATTTCTCCCTTTGCTCACTCCACAGCATCGGTATTTCCCTCAAGTCAGCTAACTTCAAACTCCTTGGCTGCCTCCCATTTACTATGTCTTCTTTAATCTTTGGTGCTAAATAATTCAGCCTCAAAATTTGCTGTATACGTCTTGTACCTATATTAATTTTGGCACTCAGCTCTTTCACACTTCCATATTTTCCTGCCTCCAGTTGACGTTTCCAGGAATGGGCTCTTACCACTGCTTTCAGTAGCGCATTGTTTGTTTTTGCTTCTGGCTCTACTACTGTACATTTGTTTCCTTTCTTTTTTATTGGTATAAATTCCACCTTATCGTCTGAACACACCTCTATTCCATCTTCTTTCACTAATACTGTTTTTATTAACCTTTTCACTACTTCTTTCTGTTTTCCAAAACTTAGATTTTTCCATTTTTCTTCGGTCTTTTCTTTCCCATTTTCATATAGCTGCTCTGCTTTCTTCATTACTTCTTTTTCTACTTCTCCTGCTATTACATTTCGGCTTCCTGATTCACAACCCTTTCCCCTTAAATGATTGTTGCATACGTAATATCGATATCTCTTATTCTCTTTTTTTGAGTATGTCAGCGTCATATTTACATCACAGCTCTTACATTTAATTATTCCCTTTAGTAGCGCTTCCTCATATTTTACTCCTCGATACGGTTGATTACTTATCAATTCTTGTGCTTTTTTCCACTTTTCCTCTTCTATTATTGCTTCATGCTTTCCCTCATACTGTTTGTCATAATGTCTTATCTTTCCCACATATATTGGATTTGTTATTATTCTTCTCACCGTTGCTTTTTTAAAGATATCCGTTTTTGCTTTTGTTCGGTATCCTTCCCTGTTTAACTCTCTTGCCAACTCTGCCATTGACTTCAGCTCCAAATATCTTTCAAATATATGCTGCACTGTTTTTGCTTCTTTTTCATTTATTATTAATTCCTTATCTTTTACATCATACCCAAGCGGTAAAGTTCCTCCCATCCATAAACCTTGTTCTTTTGATGTTGCTATTTTATTTTTTACTCTCTCTACTATCATCTCTCTTTCTAGTTGTGCTGCTCCTGATAATACTGTCTGTACGAATTTTCCCATTGGCGTATTATTGTCAAATATCTGTGTTACTGCTACAAAATTTACTCGGTGCCTTCTAAAAAATGACGTTACTTCTATGCTGTCTTTTGTTTCTCTTGATAATCTATCTAGTGTATATACTACTACACAGTCTATCTCTCCTCCTCTGACATCTTCAAATAATTCCTTTATCGCTGGTCTTTCTAAATTTTTTCCTGAATATCCTCCATCATCGTACTTTTTTGCCAATGCTACCCAGCCTTCTTTGCTCTTTATATACTTTTCACATGCTACTCGTTGCGCATCAAGACTGTTAAACTTTTGTTCTAGTCCATCCTCATTTGACTT
Organism: Wolbachia endosymbiont (group B) of Camptogramma bilineatum; assembly: GCF_947251825.1. Lineage (NCBI taxonomy): Bacteria > Pseudomonadati > Pseudomonadota > Alphaproteobacteria > Rickettsiales > Anaplasmataceae > Wolbachia > Wolbachia endosymbiont (group B) of Camptogramma bilineatum. The sequence continues at coordinate 475,020 of NZ_OX366391.1, read as the reverse complement.
TCTCGTATATATTGCACATCTTACTTCTTTTAGCATTTTCAACTTCCATTTTTTTTACGCATTCCAAATAATAAAGGGCCGTTGTAACTCATTCCCATTATTTTTCCGGCTACTGCTGGCAATGACGTAAAAAATTCTTCTCTGTAGATTAAACCCTTATCTGTTACCATTACTGCATGCATCTCTTCTCCTCTCTCTAATATTAGCTCTGTTCCTGCTACTGGAAGTTTGTCACTACTTATTCTTTTTCCCTTCTCTAGGCGATCTGCCAGATACTCTAGTCTTTTTGCTCCTTTTCTTGACATTTCTCCATATGCTTTTTCCTGCATTCTATAAGCTAATCTCGGTATCAGATATTTCTTTGAGTATCTAGGCGCCTCTTCCCCATATACCTTCTTCCATATTTTTCTCAGTTCACCCAAAGGTTTTTTCTCTAAATTCATTACTTTCTTTTCTATTTCTTCCTCCATATTTTTAGCCTTTCATAAATAACTTTTCAATTCTGTCTGTTTCTTTCTTTAATACCTCGGTTATCTTTTTGCTATTTTTTGCATAATCCATCGCTGTCATTCCAAATTTATCCGCTTGCTCTATTTCTCCTCCAGCTTTCACTAGCTCCTCCACTATTTCTTTTTCACCTACCATGCACGCAAGGTGTAGAGGTATGCATTTATTTCCATATTCCTCAGCATTTACGTCTGCTCCTGATTTTATCAATTCCCTCACGATTTCTAGGCGTTTCTCGGTTACCGCTAGATGCAGTGCTGTATATCCTTCCGCATCTGCTACATTCACATTCGCTCCTTTTTCAACTAATAACTTCACTGTTTTTGCGTCTACCGCGTAATGCAGAGCTATTCTGTCTCTTGCATAAATATTTTTAAATGAGTTCTCTAATAGTGACTCCTCTTTTCCTTTTTTACTCATGACCTACCTCACCTTTTCTCTGAATTTAAACCCCTTCTTTAAGCCCTCCTTTTCACCACCTCATCTATCATTTCACTTACTTGGCTCATTATTTTGCTTGCTAAATTTTTACATTCTTCCTTTATTAGTGATTTATCTTTCTTCCTTATTTCTCCTATCTCTATTATTTTTAGCTCCGGCATATAGCTCCCATTCAACATGTCTGCTATTTCTCCCACTAGCCTCTCTATTCCATAGCACGTCAGTTCTCTGCTTTTTGTTATTCCACCTTTTTCTCTCAGAAATTTGCTCGCCTTTTCACTTTCTTTACTATCACACAGAGAATACTTTTCACTTTCCCAAATGTAATACATTGGTGTTGCACCATATTTATTCAGTTGATTAACCTCAGCTCCTGCTTTTACTAGCTCTTTTATTATTTCAACTCCTGCTCCTCCTATTTTGCACGCAGAGTGTAGTGGCGTACATCCAGTGACATATTGAGTGGCATTTACTTCCGCTCCTTCTCTTAGCAGCACTTTTACATTTTCTAAGCTTTTCGCAAATACTGCACAGTGTAGTGGTGTATAACCCTTTTTATCTCTTGCATTTACCTCTGATCCTTTTTTTATTAATAATCTCACTGTTTTGTAATCAGAGATTTCTACTGCTTGATGCAAGATCGTCTCTCCTTCTTCATTTCTTTTATTAATGTTTTTACTTGATACTTCTTTAAAAAACTTACTCTTGCTAAACTTCATACTTACCTCACAAAATTAGCTTTTCTAGCGCCAGACAAATTTCTTATATTTACCTGCCGCTATTCAAGTCATGTCCTTTTTGGCATGAGAAAGCAAGTCCTTTTCTTTTTATTTCATACATTTTAACCTATTATTAATATAATATATGAGGATCTAAATATAAGTACTTAACTTATCAGAGATATTACTTGACTATTTTTCCAACTTCTGTGCAAATGTCGATGTTCATGCCACTTCAGTACTCCTGGGTAAAACACTAAAATGTAATTTTCTAATTCGTGTATTGAATCTTCTTTTCCTGAACTTCTATCATTTTTGCAACTAACGTGATATTCCGTTAAATTAGCTTTCGCAACCTTTTGATCAGTAAGATTCTTTGCTTCATATTCATAGCTGATATTAAATCTTTCCAAAATTGGTGTGTATTCCAAGTTCCATAGCTGATCAGAAAGTTTATCATTACCAAGGAAAAGTATGCCTCCTATCTCTTCTTGATAACAAAGAGGTAGGGTCGAGAACTGGCGCGCCTCTTTAGGGTTTGGTGGCTGATCCATTATTTTCATGTTGGGCCTCAATCCAAAATTCCCATATTTACGTTTCCAGCTCCCGCCTCGTCAAACGCAGCATGCAGTTTTCCCGCACTACGCTTTCCTAGTAGATTCTTTACCAAAGTTTATAACATATTGTACTGGGGCTGCTTTCGGAACATAATATCTTAATCTATAGTCTTTATATAGACCTAGTGTTTCGTATATCCATTCGCTACTCCACCTCTCCCAGCCAAATCCCTTTGCTTTTCTGGCTTTCATTAAGTTGCGTCTTACTTTCTTCTCTACCCATTGTTTTACGTAGTTGAAGCTTCGACTTGAGTTTCCTATCCTAAAGTAGTTTGTCCACCCTCTCAATATTGGATTGATGATTTGAATCACTTTCCATATTGGTTGCGATTTGTAACACCGAAATACTTCCTTCAACTTCTGAAGTAGGTTTGTTCGTGTTTTCATCTGCGGTGTTGTTTGCACCCTCCACTTTCTTTGTTTTGTGATCTTCTCTCGAAAATCAAATCCTAGAAAGCTGAAAGTCTCTCCTTCTTTTAGGTTGATTACTTTTGTCTTTTCTTTATTTACTTCTACTTTTAGATTTGCTAATTCTTCTTGTAACCTTTTGTATACTGATTTCTCGAGCCATTCCCATTTCTGGTGTCCATCTATCAGTATCACTAGATCATCTGCCCATCTTCGTATTCTATATGTCGATATTTTCCTTCTTTATTCACCTCTTTTGCCTTCTCTAGCATTTTATCTACCTCATTGAGGTATATATTGCTTAATAGTGGTGAAAGTGTTGATCCTTGCGCTATTCCTCGTTTCCCTCCTACTTTGAGTACTAGCTTGATCAGGTGCATGATTTCTTTATCATTTACTCTTTTAGAAATCTTTTCCATAAGAATGTGATGTCGCACATTGTCAAAGTAGGATTTCAGATCTACATCAATAACTTTTGTATTGCCTTTGATTGCTGCTTTCGCTACCCTGTTTATTGCTTCATGCGCCTTTCTCTTAGGTCTATATCCATATGATCCGTCCTGAAAGTCAGATTCAAATATTGGTTCAATTATTAGCTTTAGTGCTGTTTGCACTATTCTGTCCCGGATGCAGGGTATGTTCAATGCTCTGTGTTTTCCCCCAGCTTTTGGTATTTCCTTCCTCCGGTTCCTATTTTGGCTATAGGTCTTGGTTATTAGTTCGTGTCTTATTTGTTGAAGATACTTTTCTAAGCCTTCTGCCTCTATCGATTCAAATGTCACCCCGTCTATTCCTGGTGCCCCATTACTCTTCTTTGTTAGCTTATATGCTTCTTCTAGTGTCTCCATCTTGCAGACGTGAACATAGATTCCCCAGAATCGCCATTCCGGTTCTGCTTTCGCTTTGGTATATATCTTTCTTCTCAGGTCTTGTAGTTTTATTGGCATTTTTATCATTTTACCTTTACCTCCCTTTTGTTAAAGATTCCTACTAGTAGGGTGCCTTTGCTCCATGAGCGTTACCTCATTTCTTCACTACTACACACCCATCCGCCACCCTTTCATCTTCAGTTCATTTCCTGTTTTCCAGTTATAGAACCTACCGCTCCAAGGTATTTCTCCTTGGGATGAGGAGGGTTTCTCCAGTTGCTTGGTATGTCCTCATTACCATGCTGCCACTACCACCCCGCTGAAGTAGATATGCTGTATCATTCGGATTTCAGCTATCTATTTTGCCTTCACCCTGTTTCCGTGGGCTCAGCCTTCAGTATTTAGCTTCGAGGCCACCTATGTGTTCGCTTTCGCTACGGCCTGGTAATTCGCCATTATCCTACGATAACGTTGTCGGTAGGCTTCAACACTTTGGTTTCCCTACATGTTGCTACCCAAGCTACGGGACTCCGACTTTTATCCCGGTAGGTCTATCTCCTACTGAACATACCAGCCTTTGCTGGACGCACGAAAACAGCTATTTATTTCTCCTAATTTCCAGCTATCTGACAGTACAATCTGTGCTTTCGCAAACTTAATTTCTGGTAATAAACTTTGTGGTAATGGATATAGTGCTTTTACGTTATACCACTGATGACTTCTTTCATAAATGCCTTTGTAATCCTTTGTGTGAGGCTCTGTTTCTCCAAGTACTGCTACATCTAATCGATATATGTCATTACTAAATGTTTGTTCATAATGCTCTCTTAAATAGTTGTCTACAATCTCTACTAACGGACCTCTAGAACTGAAAAAATTTATTCTTCCAAACGATAACACTGGCCCATTTTTTTCAACTTTTATACCAGAGTAGTCTGATAACAAACTTCCAAATAAACTTTCATCTAAAATAAACCTATCAACGTTATAGTGATCATTGAAAATCCTCATTAGCCGCGATCTTGCTGGTAACGATAGTTTTGCAAGTTCTACTACTGCATCTACAAAAAAGTCATTTGGAACATCTTTTATTCCTATTTGTAATTCAAAGAAGTGTTTACCAGGTGGTTCTTCGATGATTGTAATATCTTCTATATTTGCCCATTTTAGTGCTACTTTTAGTGATGCTGGAGTTCCTCTCAGTCTTTGAAATTTTACTCCTTCTATTACGGCTTTTCTTCTATCTTTTACCCAGCGCAGTATTTCTTCTAAACCATATTCTTCTATTATCCACGGCAGTATTTCATCTTTAAGACTAAACTTAAATCCTCTGATACAGCTCGGATCAACCTTATAATCTGTTGCATCAACCAGTGCTTGCTCTTGCTTTGTTGCGTTTGGGGGTAATAACATTAATTCAACTCAATCTTTAAATTTTTCAAATTTGCAGATTCATTTCCCAGAACCACAACATCCTCTCTTGGCTCGATTAATTCCACATTTTCTACACCATCTACAAATAGATTCGCTATTATCCATGATCTTGTTACACTCCACCCTAATCTTTTTGCTAATTCAAACTTCTTAATAAACTGCTTCTTGATTTCTTCCTCTGATATTAAAGGACTTATGCTCATTCTACTGTGGATATCTATTTCCATAATATTGCAGCCAATTACTGTTACTGTATCGGTTAAAACCCTTATATCATCTCTAGTAACCTGCTTTTTTACAATTTCTAGTAGCTCTTCTAACGCTATGCCAGTTATGGATAATTGTGTTGATAAGATTGAGATTTGTACTTTCCCTGGTATAGTTGATTCCACTAGTGCATCTTTTACTCTACTATCTGCTGACAGTGCATGATATTTATAATATTCCTTACTTCCTCCTGTTAACCAACCTGCTATTTTTGCTTTTACCCTCTTTCTAAATCTTTCATCCTCTTCTTCTTTTTCTCTCTCTACTCCATAAAACTCAGCCAAATTATCAAGATCTTCTCCTGTCGCAAATTTAAGTAAGTTACTCTTTACTGCTTCATTTATTCTTTCTCTAAGCAAAAGTTCTCGCCATGCTGCTACTTCTAATACCTTCATTGCTGGATCACTTTCCACCAATCCTGTAAAACTTGCATCTCGCTTTACTAACTCTTCCTTCATTCTCGAAAAGATTTCCTCAAAGCTCAGTGATTCAATAATATTTGGCTGCTGCATCTTTATACTACAACCCCATCGAAGCGAATCTTTCTTCCCATTGGCAGATACAATCCTTCTAGATCAAACGTCACTTTTCCTTCTTTTACTCCTTCAACTTTTACTTTTTCTAACTTAAATCTCTTCTCAAATTTCCCCAGTGCTTCTGCAGTTGATGCGTAAATTTCCAAAGTTAAATCCCTATTTATTGGCTTATCTACTAATTCAAATAGTCTTGAGCCATAATCTCTTCTCATTATTCTACTGTTAATAGGAGTGGTCAATATATCAATTATCGATTGTTTCAGATGTTCTATTCCCTCTAATTCTTTACCTGTTTTAGCGTCCATTCCTTTCATTTTTCGACTATTTTAATTTTTTTATTTTGAAAACACACTTTGATTTTTACTTACTATTTGAAAACTACAGGATGCCACATCACCTGTTCTCGCTACACCAATACCATTTACAAATACGTTGTTTGATCCTTGCGTTAGTATTTCCCCAATACTCAAGATATCACCCTTACTACAAGCAGGTCTACCATTAACAAATACATCTTCACTCCCGCTCACACAGACATGAATCGGCATACCTGTACAATGATCTCCTATGCAAACAACTGCTTTACTCATATATATCAATTTAAATCTACTCTTCTTGCTTTTAATTTAATACTATCTTTTGTCATTTCTATACTCGATTCCCCAGCCTTCAGTGTTATTTTGTCCACTACTTCAATCTCTAAATGATGCTTCCCTTTATCATATGTAAACTTTGTCCCATCCTGAAATTTTACACTATTTATTTCCTTTTTATTCTCTGGTGCAGCATACTTCTGTTGATATATTCCAGCTAGTACTACTCCTAATGATAACTCTCCCAATGGTGACAATATTACTACCTGTTCATTTATGCTTGGTGGTAGCCAGCTTCTTTCCTCTCCTGCTCTAGAAGTTATCCATGGAAGAAAATCTGTTAAAAGTTCACCTATTTTTACTCTTACTTTTGCTTTTTCATAATCTATTTCTTTTACAACTCCTATACGAATGATATTCGCTACTTTTCTATTTAACTCTGAAATTGCAAAACTATGGTCTAACATGCACTTCACCTATATCAATAACATGTGGCATTATGCCAGTTGACCATACTGATTTACCCGTATGCACTTCATGAGTCCACTCTACTAACCACACTAAATATGCATCAAGCTCTGGCCTAAAATCATCTCCTCCTCCTGATATAAATTCTCCTAGCGAAACATTTTCCACATTCCAAGTATTTTTATTTACTACTTTTGCAACTTCGCTAGCTAAAGATCTGACAATAATAGCTGCATTTTCTATTGTGCTATCAATCACAATTCGTGCCTCAAATCTTGCTTTCAGCGCTAATTCTTCTGTTCCTGGATCATGTCCTTTTTCAAAGCCACTAAGTTCCACAAATACTGCCGGTGCTACTAATTCTTTCCTTATTACTGGATATACTTCGCATGTTTGTATCGCAGAAATTTCTTTCTTCAGCGTGGTACAAATTTTATCATGTAAATCTTTCAAATTCATCCTTTATAGCTCAATTGACGTTCAAAAAATTTTGTAAAGACTTTCTCAACCTCATAATTAACAATATTATCCTTGAAGCCTCTGGTTTCAGTGACAATTTAACTTCCTTTATTGGCAATGCTGCTCTTCCTTCACGTTTAAAAATACCGCTATTTCCTTTTTGCATAACTGCTGCAAATCCTCCTATAAACTCATGCTTTCCTACTTTCGATCCCCTTCTTGTTTTTTGTATTTTACCAATTGTCGATGCTCTAATGTCATAGAGATTTGCTCTAATTAACACGTCTAATCTGCTAGTTTTCGCCTTAAAAATTCTTAATCTCTTTCTTATCAAACTTAATTTTATCTTCTTTTCCTCACTGATTTCCTTAGCTGCTTGCGCTTTTAACCATAGTGCCGTTTTGTTTAATGCCTTTACCGTTGCTAATTCTACTTTTCTTCTTTTAGCATTTACACTTTCTATTACCTCAACTTCTATATGAACAGACATTTTACACCCCAGACGCTTTTATTTTCCACGTTATTCCAGACTTGTCTCTAAGTGGCGGTGAGTGTACTTTATATCTTCGATCACCTATAACAAAAACATCTCCCACTATTGGCTTTAACACATCAAACGCACTTACTTCTAACGCTAAAGTTTCTTCCACAAATTGTCCTTCACCAATCTCGTATAATTTATCTGGCTGTTGCTTTAATACTTGTACCATGTATGACTTATCCTTTGATTTATACAAAGCCACTTCTCCTAAATGGGCAAAACAATCTTCTAATAATCGCTTAATATTCTCTTGCATATTTCTTTTTGATATACTAACCTTTACATGCTAAGAAAGCCATATCGGTAGAGTCGTTCTGTGCCTCACCACCTTGTAGTTACTCTACCAGTATGTTATGCTATAGCGACTTTTACTAATACGCCAGGTCTATGGCACATTGGCAATGGATTTGACTGCGTATGTAAATCTGTTCCTCTATCAAATCTTCTTGGTTCTTGCTTTGCATATAGTGGCTGTCCTAGTGTGTTTACCGTCTCATTAAAATCTGCTGGTGCAAAATATGTTGTAAATGTGCTTGCTGTTCCTAGTGGAAAACAGTGACCTGTATCTTTCTCAATAAATCTTCTCACGGTTCCTTCAGGATCAGTTGCTTGTCCTCTGTATTCCTCAAATGTTATTCCACAAAACGTAAATCCTGATCTCATATCATTCCGAAGCGCTGCTCCTTCTTGCCATCTTTCATATGCTTCTTTTACTTTACTATGCGAAGTTAATGCATCAAAAAATTCAGGGCTTACCAAAGCATGTACTCCTGTCATATATTCACCACTTAGATTATCTTCTATATGCCGGAGTACTTCCATACACTTACGCTTTACATCTGTTGTTGCTGTTCCTAGTGCAAAATTTACTACTTTTGGCGTGATTTCAAATTCGTTGTACAGATTTAATAATTCTGACCCGTCAGCATCTAAAATTATTCCTTTCAGCGCTCCCATTCGTAAATGCTCTAATGTTATTGCGTGTTTGTTTCTCATTAGCTGTAAATGGTCAGTTACTACGTCTGCCAGCGCTTTCAGTTCACTCTCTGATCCAAATGCTCTTATTCCCTGTACTTCTTCTGGTAACACTACATCATCATGAGGAATATGTGGAATCGTAAATGTTCTTACTTTTCTTTTTCCTCTTTTTCCTACTGTTGCTGGTGCTCCGGGTAACTGCGTTGGTAGTAAACTTAACACTCCGTTGTGTTCTTCTATCGTAATATGTCTAAATCTTACTGATCTACTTGGAAATAAATTTAAATTTCCAACACGTCCATAATTTATCGGCAATATATTCATCGCATTTGTTAGTGCCGTCATGCTAAATGCTGTATTTGTAAATGGATTTTGCATTCTTTTTCTCCTTATTAATTTTAGTTAAACTCCCTTGCGGATAATGATCCCTCGTCCTTCAAGTTGCTTTATTGCTGCAGTTTTCTGCTCTTCAGTGATATTTGCTGGCCATACAACTGCATAATCAGCTAGCATTGCACTACGAGTAATAATTACTGCTTTGGCATTTTCTGTCGCATTTACATCACTTACTATTGCACCTATTGCTGTTTGTGTGCCATCTGTGGCAGTTGGATTTATTATCCTAATCATGTTGTCTTTATCACGACCAACAACTGTCCCTAGCTTCAGATTTTGACCCTTTGCTACCGTTATTTGGTCTCTTGAATATAGACTTGATGCCTCATACTTTAATAAGTCACCTAGATTATTTTGTTCTGTTATACTACTCATTTTGCTTTTCTCCTTTTGTTATATATTTTAAATGCCTACGACTTTTCGCTACCTGCATCATCAACTCTTCTCCTGAATTCTGTGGTATTGTACTTATTATCTCTGTCTTCTTTGTTCTTTCTGCAAGTAATTCCATTAAAACCTCCCTTGCTTGCTCAACACTTACACCCTGCTCAATAAATTCTCCTATTTTCTCTGGCATTCGTGATAAGTTACACAAACGTATTAATTCAACAACTTCAGTACGATACTTAGTTAAATTATTAGTTTTTAGGTCATTTGTAGTTTGTTCATTCATAATAATACTCCTGTTTTGATTAATAGATGAAAGAATTGTAATTCCATCTGCAAGACCTATCTCTACTGCTTTCTCGCCAAAATATAGCCCTGCTTCTGTTGATTTGATTGCTTCTACAGAAAGGTTTCTATTGCGTGCTATTAGCTCAACAGCATTCCATATAAACGATTCACTTCGCTTTTTAGGTTTTCTAAACTCTCAGAAGTTATTGGCTCATGTGGATTTAAATCATTTTTTCTACTTCCTGCAAATACTGTCGTATATTTTATTCCCTGTTTTTCATCAAACCCACTTTGATCTATATGACTTGCTATTACTCCTATGCTTCCTACTCCTGAAGTTCTACTCACAAATACCTTTTCAGCGCTAGAAGCTATAGCGTACGCAGCAGAATATGCATCATCATTTGCTATCGCTATTATCCTCTTTTTTCCTCTTGATTCATAAATAAAGTCAGCTAGGTCAAATATACCGTTTACCTCTCCTCCGGGGCTATCTATTTCCAGTATAATTGTCTCTATGCTACTATCTGCTAATGCTTGTGTAATTTGTTCTTCTATTTGCTCATATGATGTCATTCCGAGCATTTCATCAAATGCACCAGGTTTTTTAGTTAAAATGCCATGTATCGGTATTATTCCTCTTTCACTATTTCTTACTGCATGTTTTATATTTTTAAAGATAGGCTGCTTTCCTGTTTGTAGTGACAGTAACTCAAAACTCCTTGGTTCTACCATTACACATCTGTTTAGCCATTGTTGTTTCATATCACCTCTTGATTGGCCGTAACGTCAGAATCAAAACTTAAGCCCAGTTCACTTGCACGTCTTTGATCTTCTGCTATTTCTTGGTCAATTTCTTCTACATCATAACCCATTTCTGATACTACTTCCGCTCGACTCTTGAATCCATTTCTTACTGCCATTTGCTGTGCTTGCTGATCTTTTAGCGGATCGACCCAATCAAATCCCTGTGGTATCCATTTTACTTCTTTTTTTGCTCCTTCTTTTCCCTTTGTCCATTCTTCACCTATGTCTAGCTCTCCAGAAAGTAGTGCTAACTCTAACCACCTATCCCATACAGGACGGCAAAACTGAAATACCATTATGTTATGCTGTAACATTGTACATCTCCTACGAAACTCTATTAATCCTGCTCTAATTGATGAATAATTAACACCGGTTAAATCTCCTGTTAGTTGCTCATATGTTATCCCTGTACCAATCGCTATTGCCCTGAGTTGCTGTCTTATAAACGCTTCATAACTTCCTCCAACATCTGACGGTTCTGAAAATTTTATGTCTTCTCCTGGGTCTAAAAGCTGCATTGTTCCTGGCTCTAAACCTGATAGTGCCACTCCTTGCTCATTACTTTCACTTTCTCCCATGATATTTGCTTCTGGATCGAGTCTCGTAATAAATCCAGCAAACATTGCTGCAGTTTTCTTTCTCACCAGCTCTGCATCATCATATTGATCAAGCTCATAAAGCTTCAGCAGTATATTAGAAAGCCAAGGCTCCCCTCTGATTTGCCCAGGTCTTAATGGTCTATAAATATGTAAAACATCATTTGCTGGCACTCTCACTGATTCTCCAAACATACTTTCACCAGGGTGTTCTTTAAATAGGTAGTATGCTTCTCTTTGCCCAAGCCTGTTAAACTCAATCCCGTTTCTTATTACATTACCATTTCCTAAAGTTTGATTTGTTTTATTATCTAAATGTTCAGACTCAAGTACTTGTAGTTGTAATGGTACAGAAAATCTATCTTCCAGCTTTCTCGTTCTTAAACGTACAAAACATTCTCCTCCCTCTATCATACTTCTGCACACTAGAGCTTGTAATCCATAAAAATCACTTACTCCGTTACTGTCTGCTTCATCTGTCCATTTTAGCCATAATTCTTGCACCTTCTTTCGAAATTCTGCATTCTTTGCTTTTGATTGCGGCTTTATTCCTGTTCCAATAGAGTTACTTACTATTGTATCAATAATATTTGCTGCATATGGATTTTTTCTCACCATATCACGTGATCTACTACGTAAAGTTTCAAGGCTTTGAGACAGCAAATTGTTTATACTTCCTAACTCTGGTTGAAAGTGAAAAAATCTTCTTCCTGATCCTGCTGCATCCCACGCTGAGCTTTTGATTTTTGGCTTACTAAATAGTTGTTTGAATGATTTGAGTAGCATTACTTCTCTTTATCTGAAACTTTAGATAACTCAGCTTCTAATTCCTCTATCGTTGGTAAAGCTGTCTTTATATTCTCTGGTAGACTTTCAGTTATTCGATATTCTGCTAGTCCTATTGGTTTTGTCATATCTTTTAGAGTGTATTTTGCTAGTACATCATTTTTAGATTTACATAAAATCAACCCTACAGATGGTTGATCTGTCTCGTGTTTTAGCAAGTCATCTACTGCTGAAAGGTAGAAATTCATTTTACCGGCGTATTCTGGTTTAAACTTATTATTTTTCAATTCAATTACTATAAAACAACGTAATTTTAGATGGTAGAATAATAGATCGACAAAGAAGTCTTCATCACCAACATCTAAATGAAATTGTCTACCTACAAATGCAAAGCCTTCACCAAGTTCTAACAAAAACTTCTCCATATGTCCTACAAGACCTTTTTCTACTTCTCTTTCATGAGCATCCTTTCCTATACTTAAAAAATCAAAAATATATGGATCTTTTAACGTGTAATGCGCTAGATCTGATTGAGGTGAAGGTAACTTCTCTTTAAAATTAGTGATAGCCTTTCCTTGACGTTTATGTAACCCAAGTTCAATCTGCATTACCATGATGTTTCTTGACCAGCCATGTTCTATAGCTTCTTTTATGTAGAATAGCCCGCTTCTTTGTCCCGAACTAAGTCCATCAGAAATACATTATGTCCCCATGGCAATTGGGCAACAAGTTGTTGCACAAATTCAATATCTTGATATTCCCCTGCAAACTGCCTCATATATTTTAGATTTCTTGTGCTAAAACCTTTCATTTCTGGAAACTCAGCCTTTAAGTCTCTACTTAACTGCTCAATTACTTTGGATCCCCAACCTTGGCTCTTTTGTTTTTCTAGAATCTGTGTTCCAATATAATGATAAAGTAGTAGTAGCTCTTTATTTACTGTTCTTGCTGCTTTATAACGACTAATAGCAATCTGTTCTTTCAGCTGCTCTAAAAATTCTGTATATTCTTTTGCTATAATTTTTGTCATACGGTTCCTTTCAACGATTTTCATCATTATATGATCCCCTTACTCGTTGAAAAAACAATTTTCCTCTTTGGCTTCATGCCCGCAACTTTTAACCCCGCTTTTATTCGTTGCCTGAGCTCCAATAAATCCTTTATTTGAACTTCCCCGTACCGTACAATATGGTCACCATATGCAATTGATACTACTCTCTCTCCATTTTATAGTTTCTTTATCGCTTCTTCGACTTGAATTAAATATTCTTCGTTATACATTTCACTTCTCATTCAACCATTGGCTTTGCCTTACTTTTTTAGGCTTTTTGCTTTCCATTTTTCCACTCAAACTATTCCATTTACTCTCTGGCCAACGATCGATTCCAAGCGCAATAGATGCTGCTCTCGCATAAATTCGGCAATCTAGCACTTCATTTCTTTCTCTTACCTTTTGCCACTCTTGTTTGGTGTATCCTTTTACCACTTTGCTGACTAATTGCTCTGCCGTTAGCTGCTTAAAATATTCAGGTGCATATTCGGGAAAATGACAATATCCTGCTGGAGCTTCTTCACCTTCTTTTAAAACATTAAGTAATTAAAAAAGCTCTGACTTTAATATCGATACTCCTACTGGCCATAGCTTTATTCCTCTCTTTAGCTTTTGACCACCAACTGTTATATCTACTCTACTTGGGCTGCTAAGTGGCACTAGTGCTTTATTTACACCTTTTACTGCCATTACTCTTCCAGAGCCTTGATGACTCCTTACCCAATTATACACTTCCTGCGTTGCATACCCTGCATCAACTGCCATCATACTTATCATATATTCAAGACCATTTTCACCAATAAAATGATGATTGAGGAGCTCCGAAAGCTTTCCCCATACTTCTCCTCCTGTATCTCCTTCAAATACTCGGTAGTCTATTGACCAACTTTCACGGCTTTTTCCCCATGCTACAACTTCTACTTCTAACCGATCTTTTTGGACATCTACTCCTGCTGTGAGAACCACTTCACCTTTTGGTACTGTGCCTACGGGAAAAAATTCTCTCCTGTTAAATAATTGCTTCCAATCTGGTACTTCTCCTTTATCTACCCAGGTTTCTCCAAGCGTAGTATTTATCCAAACCTTCAGTAATTGTTCGCTTTCCTTTGCATGGAGAAAGTCCTCTACTGCTTGTTGCCAACTATACCAGCCTACTGGACTATAAAGACTTGAAAGATAAAATCCTTTTTTCTCCCCTTCTTTTGCCCCTGTAGCTCTCCATTCTCCACGGTCTAGCATCTCTGTCTTTTGATGATTTTCTATCTTTTTACCACATTCTATACACATATAGTGTGCTGTATTTGGATTTTTATCTTCCCATTTTATTTGTGACCACTTTAAAATTTGGTAATAATTACAATGCGGACATGGTACAAAAAAATATCTCTTGTCTGTAGCTTCAAATTCCTTCTCAATTCTGCTTATTCCATGAATCGTTGGCGTTGATACTAAAAAAATCTTTCGCCGTGCAAATGTATTAGTACGGGCTATGCTGAGTAAAACTGGATCTCCTTCACCTCCCGAATCTCCTGGATAGGCATCTATTTCATCAAGAAAGAGATATTTTACTGGCATAGATCTCAGTCCTACACTGCTGTTTGCTCCGGTTATTACTACTATTCCACCTGAAAATTCCTTACTTTGTACAGTATTCCCTGAATCTCTTGATCTTGGGTCTTTTACTTTACTTTTTGAACATGGTGTACTTTCAATCAGTGGCGCAAATCTTCCTTTTGACCAACGCTTTCCCATTTTAACTGTTGGCTGTACTACTAGCATTGGCCCTGGTGTCTGATCGATGATATAGCCAATCCAGTTATTATCAGCTTCTGTTCCCCCAATCTGCGCTCCTTTCATGAATACTATTTTCTCCGCTGGAGAAGATGGAGATAGTGAATCCATGATTTCTTTTAAATAAGGAGTTCTTTCCGTTCTCCATTTACCTGGTTCTGATGCTGCAGTTGGCGCTAGAACTCGATACTCATTCGCCCACTCTGATACTTTAAGCTGGGGATCTGGTCTTAAACCTTCAGAAAAAGCTCTAGCGTATATCATTGTCTGCATCTACTCATAATTGGTTCTATCTCGACATCATTAACAATAGAACTACACTCCTCCATCTCCATAAGCATCTTTTTCTGAAATTCGTTTTCTATATATCTTTTGCTCATCTCACTTATCATTATTGCTATAACAAGAGCAAATATCCCTGTTATTGTTGCAAAAATGATTGCACTGCTTATTGTTGCTGCTGTTAAACCTATATATGCTGCCATTACTACTGCGCTAACTGTAATACAGATGCAGATAATATTATTATGTTTTTTCATCCTTTTATCTGCTATTTCTCTCTGTGCTATATATTTATTATGAAGGGTTGGAAAATTAACAACGGTATCTCTGCAGAGCAATGACCCATTTTTTCAGTAAATAAAACTTTAAGTAACTCCAAATTATTTGATTTGATTGCTAAGTGCAAAACAGGTGTATAGTTTGCTCCTTTTTTCAGTAGTAATTTTACTACATGTAAATGTCCTTTTTCTGCAGCAAGGTAAATCGGTGATAGACCTTTATTATTTACAATATCAATATCGATTTCTTCTTTTAAGATAGACTCTACAAGCTCAATTTCTCCCATTTGTGCAGCTAAATGAAGTAGACTATTCTTTTCAGAACCGTATTTATTACTCATCAAAGCCTTCTTTATCTCAGGTTTAGCGTAATCAAATGGTGTCTTACCATTATCATCCCTGATTAAAGGATCTATATCCTCTCGAGTTAGTAAAACCTCTATTGTTTTAAGTCTTTCAGCGTAATGTAGTGGCGTTTTATTTTCGTAGTCTTGCAAATTTACTTGAGCATTAGGCTCCTTTATTAAGCATCTGAGGATATCAAGACATAAATCTCTTTCATCGTAATTAGTATTACTTACAGCTATATGCATAGGTGACAATTTCATTGAGTTTTGTCCTATGCGCGTGCTATTTACATCTACTCCGAGCTCGAGTAATAACTTTACTATTTCCAGTTTTTTATTATTAACTGCGTAATGCATTGGTGTTTGATTTCGTACATCAAAGACATCTATTTCAGCGCTTCCTTCTTCCACTAAAATTTTGACAACATTTTCATGTCCTATGCCTGCTGCTAGATGTAATGGAGTATGATGCAGAGCATTTCGTACATTAACGTCAACACCTTTTCCTATCAAATATCTAACTGCATTAACTTCACCTATCATTGCAGCTAAATGAAGTAAGTTATCTTGTTCTGATCCGTATTTGTTATTAATTAGCGCTTGTAATATTTCTGCTTTTTTACCTTCTTTGGCATAATCTAAGGAGGTTTTGCCTTCATTGTCCTCAACAAAAGGATTGATATTCTTTTTTGTGAGTACAGATCTACCATGCTTAATTCATCAAATTCTATAGCACAATGTAGTGGTGTCTTTCCATTTAATCCTCTAACATTAACATCTAATCCAGGTTGATTGATGAGACACTTTATTAACTCTAAACTTAAGTTATTAGCCATTTTATATTTAAAATTTAGTATTAGATAATTCTTGTAATGAGTTTGTAATCTCTTCAGTGAGCGTCTTATGAATCTTTTTAGTGTCACTCAGTGATGCAAGCAGTGCTGAAACTCTATTTGGAATATTAAGCAAATTATTACGGACAACTCTTGCTACGTTAAATGCTTCATTTCTTACTTCCTCTACTGCTATAAGTTCTCCTATCTCAGCCTTAGCTTTCGCCTCAAGAAGTTTACCTCGCTCCATTTCATTTTTTATTCGCGTTTTAAGCAACATCGTGGAAAGTTTTTCTCCGCTTTCTGAATAGTTTTTTCTTCTCAGTGGTTGACTTGGATCTCTTATTGTTTCTATAGCCCTGTTTGCTTGTTCTCGGTCAATGAGTCCATCCTCCAGCTCAACTATTCCTTTTTTTACTAAATAACAGACATATTGCTTTGATACTCCTATCTCTCTTGCCCATTCCGTCTGCGTGATTTTTTCCACTCTTTTTGCTCCCTTTTAAGAATTTTCTTCTTGAATTTCTGCAAAAGTTTTACCAGTACTGGCTAAAAGGGCATCTCTTCCGGTATATATTTGCCAACGTTTTATCGTTACATCTACAAATTTTGAATCTAGCTCTATTGTCCTACAAATTCTTCCTGTTCTTTCACATGCAATCAGTGTGCTGCCAGAGCCGCTAAATGGATCTAGTACTATGTCTCCTGATCTGCTGCTGTTTACTATCGCTCTCTCCATTAGCTCTACTGGCTTCATCGTTGGGTGCAGTGAGTTATGTGTTGGCTTATCATAAAACCACAGGTCACTTTGATTTCTACCTCCATGCCACTCACGTTTATTGCCGCTTTTCCATCCATAGAGCATTGCTTCGTATTGTCTTTGATAATCTGATCTGCCTAGCGTAAAATGATTCTTTGCCCAAATGATAAATGTTGACCATTTTCCTCCTGCCTCCTCAAATACTTTTTGCAACGTTGAAAACTCTGATGATGATATGCAGATGTAAATTGCACCTTTCGTATATGCTAAAATGTGGGAACAGATATCGTAGAGAAAAAGTTCGTACTTTTCACCTTGATTATCGTTTAATATTTTTTTATCTTGGCTACCACCATAATCAACGTTATATGGAGGATCACAAACAGTAATGTCTGCCATTTTATCATCTAACAGCGCTTTATATGATTCAACTACAGAGCTATCACCACAATAGATTCTATGATCACCTAAAATCCATAAATCCCCTGGTTTTGTTATTTCTACCCTTTTTTCATCACCAACCAAGTCAGAAAAATCTTCTTTTTCACCATCTAAGTCATCAAGGAAATGTTGAACTTTTTCTAGCTCAAATCCAGTCATTTTAAGATCAAATTGTAAATCTTCTAACTCTTGAATTTCCACCTTCAAAAGATCATCATCCCACTTTGCCCAATTAGCTGATTGATTTGCCAGTAACCGAAAAGCTTTGGTTTGTGGTTCATTTAAATTATCACTTAAGACCACTGGAATACTCTCCATACCAAGTTTTCTTGCTGCTTTAAGTCTTAAATGACCATCAACCACAGTACCATCGCTTTTTGCAACTATTGGTATACGAAAGCCGAATTCCCTGATTGAAGCACACATTCTATTTACTACGTCATCATTTTTACGAGGATTACGCTCATATTCAACTAGGTTTCGAGTAGGATAGTAGTGGATTGCTAAATTCATATCTTAATAATTAAAAAGTTAATATTCAAAATATCTCTGACGCTAAAGAAGGCCTGAGGTCAGCACCACCAAACCCGCCAGTGTGGCCGAAAGGACCCACTTTTTATGGATTTTTCGTCTTATTAATATCTTTACTAATGTAGAACATTAATGCCAAAGCATCGGCCTCATTATCATCTCTAGGTGAAAAACTTTTTTCACGTATCGCTTCAATAACTTCACTCTTACTTGCATTACCTTTGCCTGCTATAAAGCGTTTTATAGTTTTAACATTAACACCTTGGTAGGGAATATTGTTCTCTTCACACCAAGCAGATAGAACGGCAAGAAAACCACCGTAGCAATGAGCAGCATCAGTTCCTAAGTGTCTTCTTACTTCCTAAAAATACACTGCAGAAATGTCCTTCAAAGAATTAAGCCAATTACGAAAATTCAAGAAGCACATGCCACCTCCGCTAAAACGGCTACCATGAAAACTTTTGCTTCCACTTTCAATTACTCCATTGGTTAGAATTGCCCAGCCTGTTTGTTTGCCAAGGTCCAGTGTTAGGGTTGACATTTATATTCAGAATTTGTTTTGCTAGAGTGCTATATAATATATATTCAGGATTTGAAAAATTTTTGTCCAAAAAATCTTCTTCTTAAGCAAACTTTTTAGAAAAAACTTGGTTAAAAATCAGTAAACAGCCCTTGCATAATTATTGGTCAAGACTTTCAGATTTCTATCTTAACTATTTAAATAGTCTATTATGTTATTATGGTGTGGTTAGTTTCTTATGAACATTTATCCAAATCGTAAATTTTGGGAAGATGATTTAGAAGTCCCTGTTAACCATTTGCTTGATCGTTTTCACAATACAAAAATACGTCAGTCTAGGATAGATTCACTTTCTGGTAAGCAATTAAATATTATTTTTCAAAACTCCTTTAAAGATAAATTAAATGCTCAACTCTTTGATGATGAAAGTTACGATAATACATCTGTACAATACAAACGTAAAGTGATTGCTAATTATTCCGATTCTCTCGTTACTTACTACTTGATTACCTGTTTTGACCGTGCAAAACTAGAAGTTACTGTCAGTGAAATTGCAAGATCTGCATTAACTACGGAACTCATGAAATCCTACCTTGTAAAAAATAATAATAAATATGATAAAAAGTCTTTGCTGTTTCTACTGTTTCATGCAGATTACAATCTTTTAAAGTCTGTCTATCACTTTGAAAAAATACAAAGAAAGAGTTTCATGTCTTTTGCCTTACAAAAAATACCAAGACGACCAAGTACTCCATTTAAGGACTTTATCTCAGAGGAAATCATACAACAAATACTGAAAGAAGATAACATTAAGAGAAATGACAGTTTCGAGAATCAACTACAAGGTTTCTTCTATCATCAGAATCGTTTATATGTGTTAATACGCAAAGCTAGCGATATAGATTTGTTGTTAAATTCAAACAAAGTTATTCATGGCCATAAGGCAGAGTGGATGATTTTGGATTTTCTACTAAATGGCACTCAGGTAGATCTTGGTGCTAGAAATATTGATCAAGCTATAGAAATAGCAAATAGCATTGCAAGTTGTTACTTTGGCTGCGAATGTATTTTTGTAGATGTGCAGGATAAAAACTTCGCGGAACAGGTGCATAAATTTATAGAAACTTGTATTAATGAATCTGATTCAAATATTCGTGTTTTTGAGTTAAAGTTTCAGTCAAATCGTTTCAATTACAGCTATACTAATATCACTTTGACTGTCGCTCCATATGATCCTATTGCACCGGAATTGCATGTTTTAAAGCCATTTGTAGGAAACATAGTGCCACTTATAGAGTCGATTAAAGTAATATTTTAAGGCAAAAAGATAGGCTTATTTTTCAAGAGAAGTGATGAGTACATAGCAATTTACTACTCTGAACATCCTCTGAATAAAAGGGAAAGAGAGGATTTTAAAGCATACATAAAACAATTTTATGGTCTTACAATCTTGCCAAGAGCAAATCTCTGATCTTCTTAATTCTGGCAGCTCTTGGGTTAATCCAAATCAAAATTACATCAAAGCAGCAAGGTATTTGTCAGATCTTGAATTAATTCAGATGCAAGAGAGGTCTTACATTATCTGCTCTCGTAGACAAGATAAATTAGATTGGCCAAATATAGTTGATCCATACTGTAACAATGAGATTTTCATTGATGAGGACTTTAACGAAGCATGCGATAATATAATTTGTGAAAATTGCAACCGTGATATTTTGCCTAATACCTACAAGAAGCAAAGATTTCACCGCTTATCTGTATATTTTAACCCAGAGAAATTTATGAATTGGTTTGAAGGTCAGCTAAGTGATACAAATTTTATGTGGCAAAAAGTGGAGTTTATCATGTTGGTGGACAAGGTCAATTTGTAAATCTCATTGTTCTTGATTTTTGCACCAATCCAACATTCTTAACGATAGATAAGCTTAAAGCTAATCCAACTGTATTAATAATACTGAGAAAAAATCCATCAAACATACCTCTTGATTTGCCCATAGTAAAAATGGTTGACCTTTTCTTTCAGCATAAGACTTTAATTGAAGTATTCCAAGAAGCAGCACAAAGAGGAGTACTAGAGTTCATACCAAATACTTCAATGCAAATCTTACATACTGCACTTAATCTAATTGAACCTTCTAAAGAGAAAGAATTACTAAAGTTGCAATTGATAGAGGGCTCACTTTACGTAAACAATATAGAGATTCTAAATAAGAAAGCTGTAGCATGTATGAAGGTTTTTCGCATATTATTTGAACAATTTTTGAATGATTGTAAAAAAGAATTACCTCCTGAAAAACACATGTTGCTTAACATAACTGAAATAGAAAAGCGCCTAAATCTTGATCCAGAAGCAGATCCAGAACATCACATCAGAAAACCACTAAACACAATCCAAAGAACAATAAAAACCACCTTAGCTAAAAAATTAGGACTAAACATCGAACGTAATGATGTGATTCAAACAGTTGGTTGGCCTGGATCATCGCGTAGAGATTATGGTTACCGTATTAACCCTTTTACTTTAGTTATAAAAGCAACTCGTTAAGTTTTAGAGATACTAAATAACCAATTAAACGCCATAAGTTACGTAAAATATCGACTATACAAATCTGTCATACATTAAAAAAATTTCTTTACAACTAAAGTAAAACGTGATAAAATCAACATATGGTCTTTCTTATAAGTTAAGACATGGTGTTAATCGGCTTTTAAGGGCTGTTATAAGCGTTCTTTAGGTCAAGGTGGTATAATTGTACCCTGAAGTTGTAGGATGACTTTAAAACGCAATTACGGGCCATTTGTTTTTTCTGAGCGTTTTCTTTCGTTTCTTTTATCAGATAACTTTGAAAGAGAGCTTTCCATAGCTTATTATTGTAAGTAAAAGAGAAACGAACAGAGTAGTATGTTTTAAAGTCATACTACTATATTATTATATAATAATAGGAGTTATTCTAAAAACTGAGAGTTGAACAAAACCCTCTATATTCCTGAACTTTTTCCCTATTGCTCAGTCTGCAGCTATAAAATTCAACAATCCCTCTAAGTTGTTGAAAATCTCGCATTTCTTTCATCCTTACTAAATTCAGTCTGCATAGACTAAGCAAATTCTGAAGACAAACTGAGCAAATCCGAAGACTGAAATAACTCATATTTTCTATTTTAATTTTATTAATCGCAGATGCTATGATGAACCCAAGTATTCGGATTTTTAACTGGTAAAATGCTACCATTCTCCGTTGATTTATAGTCGGTTGGTAAGACCTTTTCATAAATTGTCACTTCTTTATTCAGTTGGTGATCAAATACCTTACTTTTCTTTTCCATGCCTGCAACACAAAGTACTCCATATCTAGTTCTTGCTCCATTTTTACCTTCTCTGTTAAATTTTATATAGCCTTTTGTAGCTAAAGTATCAATACGTTCACGGATCGAATGTTGACTACCAAGACCTGCTTTATTCTCAAATGCCTGACAGAACGAATTTATTGTATATAGACGTCCCTTCCGTGCTTCATCATAAATTAATTGTAGAATAGTATCATACCTACGCGAACGTTCTGCATCTAACCTTTGGCCATAATCTTTGTTCACAAGTCTTTGCGATTCATAATCAACTACGTACCAGTTATTGTTAATCTTATCAATGTATTTTGATGCAATAGCGTGGCCATTACGTAACTCAAAGATTAGTTGACGTTTACTTTGTTGTTCATCTGGTCTGTGCATAATTATTCCTGTAGTATAAAATCCCCTTAAACTGCTTGCACCGCTAAAACTTTGAAATGGGTCTTCTTCCAATGATTTCTTTTGCATCTTCTTTGTGTGGTGTACTAAAATAACTCCTGCATCTTGATTAGCCAGCTTTCTCAATTTACCAACCCTTTCTTGTAGAAAGAATAACATAGCATTGTTGTCATTTTCACTACTATTCTCGCCGGCATCAAAAATATTGCGTAGTGGATCTATTGCTATTATATCAACTGCATTCGAGCCAAATGAACTTTCTATTTTATCTACAATAATCTCTATACTATCATCATTTAGAAGTAACTCCACTTGTGGTGTAATAACTAAGTTATATCCAGCAATTTCAAGAAGTTCTTCATTTAGTTTAATTTGCTGAAGACGTTCACGCATATAGTGATAGCCAATTTCAGTTTGTAAGTAAAAGATTTTCAAAGGTCTTGTGGGCATCATGTTCAAAAATGGAATTCCTCCTGCCATGTGTAATAACCAAGAAATAAGAAAATCACTTTTTCCAACCTTAGGTGCACCTGCAAACACCAATAGTCCTCCTGGAGTTAAAATTCTTGGAACTATTATGTCTTTCGGCATTGGTGATTTATCGTTTAAATACTTTATTACTGGAATTGCTGAAAGTGAAATGCAACGTCCTGCTTTTTGAACTTTCGAGAATTCCTCGGTAGTTGATAGTTTTTTCACATATGGAACTTGAAGAATTAAAGATAAGAATTTTTCAACATTTATACCTTCTTTCACGCAATCAGCAGCGTCCCAACCCTTTGGTTTATCTTTAGGTATTTCCAAAATGCAAAGTTCTTCAACTCCAAGACAAGTAAGTTTCATAGCAGATTTTTCAGCGTATTTCTTACCTGCTTCATCATTATCTGGCCATATAATAATGTGTTTACCTTTAAGTGGAGTCCAATCTATTTTTTCAATAGGTGCATTTGCTCCAGACATTGCAGTTGTGGCAGTAATACCTTGCTCTATGAGAGCATTTGCACACTTTTCCCCTTCTACAAGAATAATTTTATCGGACTTTAAAATACCTGGAATATTATATAGCGGCCTTATCTCTGGTACACTAAAGGTGGATTTTTTGATATCAAAAGGAAGATATCTCTTTCCACTATCATCATCATAACGATATACTCTAACAATAGCTTGGCCGTTTTCATCGTAATAATCCCAATATGCAGTTGGATTACCTGCAGTTTTGTCAGTTTTGATCTTTTTAAAATGACCAAGCCATTCAGCTATAGAGTCGATTACTTCAGTAAACTCTGTTCTAGTACTTTTTCTATGCACTTCTGCCCAAAGATCAATTATATCTCCACCTTCTTTTGTTGCAAAATCGTGCCATAGTCCAGCTTCACTACCACTTAATTCTACTACTAGACTTTTTCCTTTATCGCCTTGTACATTGCCTACATAAAACTTATCACCACGAAAAGTTCCTCTTGGTAATAGATATGAAAGGCATGATCTGATATTTAACAAAAGCTGAGCTTTAAGCTGTTCTTTTTCTACTAACGATGCATTTTTTCGTGAAGCTGCAGTATTAAAATTGCAATAGATATCCATAAAATCTCCAATATATTTAAAGTTTAGAAATTTGGTTAAGCTGTAGCTATCCAGCGTCCGTTAACCATATTTATGAATTTTGTTGGTATTGGTTTGCCATTTTTAAGTTCGTACATCAATTGCAGAGTATTCCTTTCTGGCCTAAATATCATTACTCCAGATGTATATAAACTTCTTAAAACATTAGCACCACTCAATGCTTGAAATGGATTCTTTTTTAACGTGGTTGTTGACACTTTTTTGGTGTAATGTGTAACTATTACTCCAGCCATAGGATTAGTGATAGAGCGTAGTTCATCAATACTATTTTGCAGAAAAGAGATCATACTCCTATAATCAAAAAGAGAGTCTATCACTATAAGATCAACTGTTTTTACATCAAGATTTTCCGACATAATTTCTTTTATTTTTTCCACATTCAAAGTTAACTGTACTTTTTTAGTAATAACTAAGTTTTCTGTTCCTTCATCAAGAATTTTCTTGCTGATTCTTAGCTTCTGTAAGCGCTCTCTTATGTAATCATATTCCATTTCATCCTGTAGATAGAATATCTTAAGTGGCCTTGCAGGCTTCATACCAAGAAATGATACTCCTACCCCTACAACAACATTGCAAGCATTGATTTTTTTCCATATGAAAAGAGTCTGGAAGCTCTTTTACTCTAAACACGATGTTTACATCCTCAAAATTAATCTCAATTCGCTTAACTAACGTTCTAATAATATCACGTTTAGTTAGCCAGTCTGCATTATTAAGACTTGAGTTAATACTAGAGGAAAACCCCTCTAAATTTGTTACTACTAGAGTTAACTCTTGTGTGAGTTTTTTCTGATCAAATATCTTTTTCTTTTGTTCTTCAACCATTTTTAAGTTTTGTTTCATTGCTTTAACTCTTGGCTCAAATTCTTCTTGATCAATATATTCTTGAGCATAACTATCAATTAACCTTGCAATACCTCGTTTTAACTTATCTTCTTGTGTTTCAAGCAAAGCGCTTTTTTGATCTAGTGGTGATTTTTTAAGTTCTGAAAGTCTACGTTTATACTCCTCTAATATTCTATTTGGATTTTTTAATAGGTGTTTTACCTCTTCCCACACAGCCATGTCCAATGTATCTGTACGAATTAATTTGTTGTTACACATTTTATTACCGCCAAAACGGTATGAATCCGTACCAATACAACGATAATATACCTGATTATTAGTTTTTTCCCCTCCTTATTCCTTGCAGTGCTAGTACCATAATATGCATAATTGCAAAGCTTACATACTACTAAACCTTGCAATAAATGTTTTGCTCCTCTTTGTCTTGTTCTTGCTATTTTTCTATTCTCAGCTAATTGTTCTTGACGATTTTAAATAAATCTTCGCTTACTATACTAGGTACTTTAATATAAATCCAATCCTCTTTTGGAACAGGATAAGTAGAATAATTATCTTTTGGATGCTCGCAGGAGTTTTTTTTCGGTCTTATATGTTTTAGTTTTACGCCAAACCTTGTTTTACCAAAAGCTGCTTGTCCTTTATAAGCAGTGTTTTTTAACATACTCAAAACTACAGCCCTATCCCAATACTCTTTTCCAGTTCTCGTCATAATGGAAATAGCACTTAGCCTACGACATACTTCTCCTATACTGGCTCTTTCTCTTCCTACCCAAGAAAATACTTTACGAACAACTTCAGCTTCTTCTTCATAAATCTCAAATAAGGCCTGTCCTGTTTCTGTATTTTTGTTTATATAACGATAGCCATAAGGAGCAGCACTCATTACACTTATACAACCCTTATTTGCTGCATAAATCTTTCCTCGACGACTTCGTTCCATGATTTTTGCACGTTCGTATTCTGCTATCATACCTTGCATTTGTAATAGTAATTGAGATTCTGGATTATCGCTAATTTGATAATTTAAAAAAATAACCTCCACTCCTAACTTCTTAAACTCTTCAAGTAATATCATCTGATATGCATACTTACGAGATAAACGATCAGGAGAATGAATATAAACCTTATCAATGTTACCTTCTGCTATTTTATCACGTAATTTTTCCAAACCAGGACGGATTATGTTAGAACCACTATAACCATTATCAATAAATTTATATTCATTTAATAATTTATGTCCATCCATACTAATTTGATTCTCTATAGCAGCAATTTGGCTTGCTATTGTATCTTCTTGTGCTTGCCTCCCTGAAGAAACTCTTGCATATAAACTAACTGTTACCATTTTACCGTCCTCAAATCTACTTTCTTATATTCAGAGTTTTCTTCCTTTTTGCTCGCTTTTATTGGTTTACTTAACACTAATTTTTCATATGCATCTAATAGATACAACTCTGCTAATCGATTTACTTCATAACTACAACTAATCCGCACTATTAATTTCTTGTTGCCCATGAGCTCTACCATATATTATCCATCGAGACATATGGTTATTTGATCATTAGCTCTATAAATAAATTCAACTCTCCGTTCTTTTTGTAGAAGCTTTCGAGAAATAGTCTTCTCAAGTTTTAGGTTTATTGCAATATTGTTGGCGGAGTCCCAGCTCCTTTGATGGAGGAATTTATCGAACTAATTGGCAAGTGGGATAATCAGTTAGCCTATGAGGAAGTTTTTAAGAGAGAGGTAAAAGATTTATTGTCAAGCGAATACCATACTTTTCCAGCAAATAAAGAAACAAAAGATCATTACTATTTCAGTAGAGATATGTTAGGTCAATCAATTTTAATCAACAAGATTGGTCAAGATCAAAGTAACATTAAAAAATATATATACTCATATGGTGAGTACCCTCTGGATTGGTCTGGAGGAACGGAGTACACTTTGTCCAAAAGCCCGGTTATGACATTAATGTTTGTTCAAGGTAATGAAGGGCAAGAAAACACAGCATTCATTTTTCATATACGAGAGTCCAATACAAAGGAATTCTATGCTGATAAAAAAAATTCCAGTGCTGAACATACCTGGAATAGGAGAAGTAAAAAATGTCATAGAAATTAAAATGAGTCTCAAAAAATATGAAACAGGATTATCTTTTGAAGAACTTTTTGAAATAGAACAGATAAGTAAATATAATCCAAGTGGTGCCGATCAGCAATTTACAGGTAGTTTTCTTAAGATACCTAATTCTGATGAATTAAAGGTAAAATTTGATCAAGCAATTACTTCTCAACATGCTTCTGACGGTGAGGTTTCATTGCAAGCTTATAAAGTGTTGCTTAGTGAAGTGGCAGATGCGGTTTACCCTATTAAAGATTTGATTACTAATGAAGCAAGATTACAAGCCATTCTTAATGGTTTATTTAGTAGTTACAGTGATTTAAAGCTACAGGAGACTTCTGCGAAGACTGTAATTATACCTGAATTTCAAGTAGGAGCAGGTGGTCGTGTCGATATGGTAATTCAAGGTATTGGTCCTTCACCTCAGGGTGCTAAAGAATACACTCCTATAGCACTGGAATTTAAGCTTATAGGTAAAAACTTAAATCAAGATCAGCTAAAACAGGAAGTTGATAAATTAACAAAAGAACAAAATATTAGATATGCTAAAGGGGCAGCACTGAAAGCAATCACAGATAGCGACAAAATGCTTTTCATGGGAGTAGTTGTTAATGTGAAAGCTAAAGATAAAAATTCTTTAATATTAACAAGTGATAAGTTTGTTCCTGCTCTAGTAGTTCATAGTTCTATTGACATAGCTAAGAGAAAACATTTAGAAAGAATACAAGAGATAACTCAGAGACTTAAAAATACTGGTATACAAGAGGAGAATTTACGTACATTAGAATCTGCAACAGCAGAACGAGATTATCATTATTGGCTGCAGCAACATGATATAGCTGATATTGCAAGAATAAAATATGGTTATGGAATTGACACATTGTTTGAAATAGTGGGATCACCAGAACATATAGTTAATCAATTGCAACAGTTTCAAGATAGAGTAACAACAAGAGGTGAAAGAAGGCCATTAACTTTAATTGTTAATTTAGATAATAATCACTGGGTTACGTTGGTCATCTCCCATCAAAATGGGCAGTATAATGGATACTATGTAGACTCGTTGGGTAATAATGTTCCAGATAATATTCGTCAAGTTTTACAACAGGCTCAAATTACCGTTAATGATGTTTCTGTTATTCAACAAAGAGATGGTTATAATTGCGGCTTATGGGCGTTAGAAAACGCTAGAGATATTAATACTGTGTTGCAAGGAAATAGATTAAGTAATATTCCTGATGAAATACGTAACCATTTGCGAATTCAAAGAAGAGAAAATCATTTTATACGTATGAGAGAAGGTATTTCAAACACATTAAGTATAGATCCACAACGTATAGCTAACTTAGAGGCTGTACTTGCTGGGACACAACAACCAAAATTCGACCTAAATAGTTGCGTAGGAGGAGGTAGAAGTAGAAGAAGTATCAATCCTTGTTTATTTTCAAAGGGTGATGTGGAAGAGTTTAGTAAAGGGAAAGTAGATGGAAATAATGTGGACAAAATTATAGTTGATAGCGAAAAATTTCTAACTTATGTTAAAAATAGTCAAGATGAAGCAAAAAATGCTCAACTAGTGGAGTTTGTTAGGAACAAAAATATTGAAGGTGACTATAAATATTTAGTTGATAAGGTAATTGAAGATCAAGGATATGAGCGCTATGTCCAGAATGAACGTATCAAGGATTTGCACGGTGATATTGTACATCAAGAGAGTAGTTTAACAAAAAATCTAAAGCTAAAAAGCAGGTTAATGAATGCTGCTGGTGGGATACAATTAATAAGAGGGATCCATGGTGCCATTGTGTCTTGTAAGGATGGAACAGCAACGGATTGTGGATTAAATCTAGGCGGAGTAGGATGGTCCTTTTGCATCTCAACCAATTGAGAATGTAATGGTTAAAATTACTCCAAGAGTTGTAACATCAGCTAAAAAGGTTGTAGGAAAAGTTATACCAGGTGCTTTAGGTGAACAGACAAAATTTGCTATTCGAGTTGCAGGAGTAAAATTTGGAAGTACAATAGCGAAAGGTACAGCAGGAGCTTTAACTGGTGTCTTTGATATTGTTGATATAGGCATGTCAGCAAGTAATCTTGTAGATTGTAAAAAAAGAGAGAATAGTGATAATCCATGTGGAGAGAAAGAAATAAGAGATAATATAGCATCTATATCTTTTTCTGGTGTGTCATTTGTTTCTGGTGTTGCTCTTACAGCAGCAAGTATGCCGGTAGTTGGTATTGCAGTTGGGTTTGGGCTCATGGTAGGTTGCGGAATTTATAGTGGTGTTAGCAATATCGTAGAGTACAAGAAAAAGTATGATACAACCCATGGAGAGAATTGGAGTATTTTTTGGCGTACACTTCTTTTTTAACCTATGGCAGCTGATGTGCAGCATCTTGCAGCTAGGAAAGACATAGTTAATAGTTTAGCTAAACAAGTTTGGAAGGCTTTAAATAATGCTCCTAATAGTGTTATTGCTTATGGTGTTGGTCTTGGAAAAGTAAGTGGTAATACTCTTCGTCCAGATTATGCAACGATTATGATGAATAGGAAAAATGCCAATACAAAAAATCTTTCACGTGTTGTACCTGATTATATCAAAGGTGCTAACATGCTTTGTTTACCACAGATTACTAATCAAGATTATGAGAAAGGTATTAAAAGCTCAGTTAAGTCGGCTGTATACTACTGTGAAAATGCAATGGTTATTAACCAAGGTGGTAGAGTAAACGTGGCGCAGAAAGACAAGACAATTGTTTATGATCTACAAAATGTAAACAGAGGTACAATTGTTGGAAGTAATGAGTGGCACAATAATTTTCTAATTGGCTCAGGTACAGCAGAAATAACTGGTGGTAATAATGTAGTGAACAGGTTTGTTCTTGTAAATAACCCTAGCTTTTCAGGCAAAATGATTGGTGGAAGTAACTCTATTAATATACTTGATCTAAGTCAATTAGCAGAAAATAAAGTTACAGGTGTGATTGACTATCGTTTTAAGCCTAGTGCCTATGGACAATTAAAGGTAAAAATAAATAATTGTTTATTAATTGATGATTATGTTAGTAACAACCTCTTTAATTACCATTATGTTGGAAGACAGAACAAGGTAGATGAGATCTTATGCGTGGGTTATTCTGAGCATTTTACAGAAAGTGATAGCAGTGATGTTATAATAGATAGTGGCGGTGGTTTTAATAGAAATAAGGAAGATGTAGTTGAAAGTTGCAAAAAAGTAATTATTTCGCCGTATACTAGAGTCAAAGGTAGAAAAAGCAATTATACTTTTTACGTAAAAACTGCAGACTATAAGGGTAGGGGGTTATATTCAGAAATTGACGTAGATGGAACAGGAACTGTAAGTTTTCCTGAATTTGATTTATTAAGTGATTGTGATCAAATAACTTACTCTAAAAATAGTAATACTTTATCTTTGAAAATAAATTTTGGTCAAAATAATCAATTTACCCTCGATATAAAAAATTATGTTGAACAAAGCAGTAATAAACCTCACTTTGCACTAATAGACAAAAATGGTAGTAATATTGTTCCTAAAATTGAAAAATCGGACTCACCAACTATAGAAATCAAATCATTTGAGCTACATTCAGAACATTCTCTAAAGGGTTTTAGAGCTGTAGAAAATCATTACAAGAAAATTCTAAATAATCATAAGGGTTATAAAGTCTTGAGCGTTGTTAGAGGTAAAACACAAAGTCAAAATAATAGTGTAGTTTCACACATGGTTTTTGGTTCTTCAGGAGATGATATAATTAACTTTGATCAAGGTACTATGTTTGCTAAGGGAGGAGAAGGAAGAGATGTGTATTTTGTTAGCAATGATATAAGTAGTAAAGCAGTCAAAATTGATAATAATTCAAATGATAAAAAACTGGATATACTATTTATGCGAGTAGTTGAAAAAGATTTTTCAATCTACAAATGTGATCTGCATTTAAAATACAATAATAGTAACATTCGAGTGAAAAGCTACCTTCGAGATCCTAATTATAGGCATCTTATAATTATGAATCACAAAGGAGAAGCATTTATTCCTTATGTACAATCAATGTCATGTTCTTCTTCAAAAAAAGGGAAATTAGTTCCTTTTTTACAAGCTACACAAACTCAGAATATGTTTTTATTGCCTAAAGATTTTGAAGATGATCATGTAGTGATAGATTCCCGTCTTGAAGATATTGAGAAATATAAAGATAAGGATGATCTCTTATTAATAAGAGAAAGTGAAAATCCTTTTATCATTAGAATAGAAGGATTCTATACTGATCGAAGTAAATGGGAAAATATTTCTTATTCTCTCTGGAATAACAATGATCTTTTTCCATCTTCTGGGTTATTAGGAAACATTGATAATGTAATGGAGTATAAGGATAAACTTAGAAATGATTATGAAAGAATTTTCAAAGAATACACTGAAGATTTCAGTGACTCTACTAGTATTATTCATCACAACCAAAAGTTGGAAGAAAATATCTCTACTTCTATAGAACAAGATGAGGAACGTATAGGAGTAATGATATTAAAGAATATTACTCCTGGTCAAATTGAAATTTTCAGCAATGGTGCAGATCTGATATTTCGCGATAAGATGTCTAATCACACGATCAATATAAAAGATTGGGATAATAATGAATTTCATAGAATTTCTACGTTGGAATTTGATCTAGGTTTAGAACCAATAGTAATCCGTAGATTAGATAGGTTTAGTTTATCTGAGGTAAGAAAAATACAAGCTTTAATTGATAAAGCTTCAGAAAATTACCACAATAGAAGTAAATATACTCCTAAAGTAGAAACTGACTTTAAATGTTTAATATCAATTGATGGTTTTGCAAATAAAAATTCAACGTATCAATGTTTAGGTTTTTCGTCAGTCCAAAATCAAATTAGCTTTACTGAAAATTTCTGTAGTTTAGAACAACTCACTGAATTTAGAGATAAATCGAAGAGCACTCAGGTTTCAGCGTTATCAAAGAATTTACAAAACAATCTTTTATTAAATGGATATGATCAAAATATAGTAGGTAAGTGCTCTAAATTAATATTGACTGAGGAAAATAATCAGCAGAGTAAAATATCTTCCATGGTTAAGAGTGTTGAAGAATCTACTTTCCTCAGCCAATCAGAAAATAAGTTAGATTTAGGTAGATGTTTAAGTAAAAGGAGGAAAAGAAGCTCTGATTTTTGTCCAGCGTTTTTGAAAAATATACACAATGAACTTAATAGAGAAGAAAGTGAAAGGAGAAATATTGTTGTAGAAGAAAGCAGTATACGTGTAATTACTTCATACCATGAAACACTCGATATAGAAAACTTACCTATCCGAGAAGTAGTAATTAATGACAATATCAACAGAAAAAGGAGTTTGAGGAGTACGTTAGATTTGTATAAGTTGGTACAACAAATAGATAAGGATTTGGGTATTGAACCAATATCAATGGTTATTAAAGATGCAAGTGATTTGTTAATTAAGTTGTCTATATCAGCTACTGGCTTAAGGCAAGATATAATAACAGTTAGGCTAAAAGATGCACTTATAAATAAGTGGTATAAAAAATTACAAATTATTTTTGATAATGCACCTATGGAAATAGGTGATAGTTTAGATTTGAAGCCTTCACTCTTTATTTCTGATGAAAAAATTACTTTAGTAAGACCTCAAGATGTAGAAGAAAGTAATAAACTAATTATATCTAAAAGAGCAGGACAATATACTTATCTTCATGATAAATATGACTTGATGATTACCAATGCCTTTGATGCTGACATAGAAGCAAATGAGTTGTATATTATATATTTTAGAGATTTCTATAAAGAACCTAAAATGAAAACTTTATCCATAAGGTTTGCTGATAAAGAGGTGTTATTAATTGATGAAATAGATAAAATATACAAATCAGAAAGTGCTGATAAATTAAATTATGTTAGCTCTATTCTCAATTTACAGGAAAATTCTGCGTCTTTTGGAGTTACAAACAGTGGAGAAATAAATGCTCGAGGTAAACTTGATAGGACATCTTTGCATCTTGCTTCCGAAGCGGGTGAATGGGATAAGGTGAAGCTTCTTCTTGATGAGAGCGCTAATATCGAAGTTCAAGATGAGTTTGGTTACACACCAATATTTCTTGCTACTCATTCAGGTAAATGGAGTGTGGTAGAACTTCTTCTTAATTATGGTGCTGATATTGATGCTCAAGATAAGGAAGGTCAAACACTTTTATGCTTTGCTGTATCAGGGAATAATTTAGATATGATTCAATTTCTTGTTGATAGAGGTGCTAATATTGAAGTTCAAGATGACTTTGGTTACACGCCAATACTTCATGCTGCTCAGTCAGGTAAATGGGATGTGGTAAAACTTCTTATTAGTAACGGTGCTAAATTTAATAATGAAATAACATATCAAGGAACACCTTTACATTTTGCTGTTCAGGAAGGAAATTTGGATATGGTTCAATTTCTTCTTGATAAAGGTACTGATATTGAGGTTGAAAATACATATAATGAAAAACCCTTGCATATTGCTGTTAAAGCAGGCAGGCTGGACATATTAGAACTTCTCCTTGATCGAGGAGCCAATATAAATGCTACAGATATGGATGGACAAACACCTTTGCATTTAGCTGCTAAGCATCACAGACTAGATGTGGTAAAGTACCTTATAGAAAAAGGGGCCAATACCAATGCTAAAGATAAAGATGAAAAAACACCTTTGGAATTAGCTATTCAAGAAAATTATGCGGATATAGTAGAGTTTTTCAAACAAACACAATTAGATAAAGAACTATTAATGGCTGCAGAAAAAGGAGATCTTGAAAAAGTTAGAGACAGTATCATACGAGGTGCTAATGTTAATGCTCAAGATAGTCAGGGTTGGACTCCTTTATTCTGGGCCATTCAAAACAATAATTTTAATATAGTTGAACTTCTTTTAGATAACAGTGCTGATATTAAGGTCAAAGATAATGAAGCTTGGACACCTCTTCATTGGGCTGTGCAGTTGGGTTCATTAGACGTCGTTGAGCGTCTTGTTGAAAGAGGTGCTGATTTTAATGCCTCAACTGCTGACGGTAGAACACCTCTAGATATTGCTAGAGATAAAGGATATGATAATGTTGTAAATTATTTAGAGGAAGAGCTCAGTAAAGAAAGAGAAAAAACTGTACGACGTAAACGTCTTCATCATCATGGAGATCACAATTCTCATCACTTATCACGCAAGCTTCGTAGTATAGATTCGAGTAATCAACCCGAAATAGTAGCAAGTAGTGGTGCAAGACCATCTTCATGGATAAATGATTTATTTGGTTGGGTAAAGAGCTCTATAGGTGGGTTATTAGGTTCTAGAGCTGCTTTACCTGAGAAAACATTCACTCAAAGTTCAATCTCACAAATTAGTGCACCAATTGATGTAAATGGTACAATAATGTTACTTGATTTATTAATTAGAAAAGTTACAGGTCAAAAGTATATTTCTACAGTAGGTCAGTCTATATCCCCACTAGAGGCACAGGGATATACACTCAATATTATTACAAAGGAATTTGAGAAAGTAGTAGAGCAAGCTAGATTAAAAAGTGGTGTATCAATGCATCGATTGAATATTGATTTTGTGGAAATACAGAAAGAAGTTACAGGGAAAATCATGAGTGGTAAATTTGATGAGATCTCAGGAGTTTTAAGTTCGTATTTAGAGAAAGCATGTCCTGGTAGAGAAGCAGGATGTCCTGGTAAGTTAAGTTCGAAGAAGCTTGACAAGTTTATGGTAGAGTTTAATAGCAGGCTAAATGTTGTACTAAATCGATCAATACAAAGGACATTACACAACGGAGATGGTAGATTAGAAGTTGATGGTGCAAAGCAAATGAGTTTAGAGCCTCAAAGTTATTTAAGTAATGCTTCTATTCAAAGCCATTCAAAAGTATCAACTTGTCTTTCTGATGTAGGAGTAACCAAACTTGGAGGTAATCTCAATAGGTAGGTTATAATATAAGAGGTAATATGCCAAGTAGTGGAAAATTTAAAGTGAAGGTGGCAAAATTAGCTACAAAATAATTAGGTATACCAGTAGCAAGTTTGATGGTTCTAATACTAACATGAATGAAGTAGGAATACAAGACTAGAGTTGGGGAATAAATGGTTAATATACTATCCGTATTAAACTTACAGCACGTAGCTTTGATATAGAAGTTTGGGTAACGTTATGATAGTAATTTATATAATTCTATGTGCAATCTTTATAGCTGTTTTAGACAGTTCATTAGACTCTTAATTATAGGATATGTTTAACTGAGGAAAGATTTTCATAAATGTTGAAGTGAATAAGTTGTAGTATTTATGTTTTTTCCCTGAGTTGTAAAATTTCAGAATGAGAGAGACCGGTAATTTGAGCTATAACATCTATAGGGACACCGGCCTTGAGTGAATTTTTTGCAACTTCAATTTTACCTTCAATTTTACCTTCAATTTTACCTTTTTGATGGCCGATTTGGATGCCTTCTTGTCTGCCTTTTTCGTGACCTACTTTAAGACCCTCATCAAATTTTTGAGCAAAAGCAGCAATCTCATCCATTATGCGTTTCTTCATTTGTTCATATGCTAGTAACTCTTCTTCTGACCAATTAAACTTATTCATCTCTTCATAAGCTCGTTTTATTATTACGTCACTACCAACTATTTTATCTAGGTCCTCTTCGTTTGTTTCTGCTGCATATCGAAAAAAGTAACACCATTTTTCTACTATATTTTCTAGTTGGTCTTCTTTTGTCTTTGTAAATTTTGGTAGTTCTATGAATACGAAGTAAAAATCCTTTAAGTCATGTTCAAAGCTATTTTGATCTAAAATGACATGATTAGATTTGTACTCAGCCTTATCTGGAAAGATGATACAATCAGCAACAGCAATAAAGATAATTTCCTTGAGATTATGATAATTATCACCTTGATCAGCTTGACTTGAGTATGCTTTGGCAGCATAATATTGAGCACGTTTTTCGAAGCCCTTGGTCTTAGTGAACTGCATTTCTATAATATATCTTGAACCTTGAGAGTCTTTACAAAGAACATCGACAATACTCTGCTTTTTAGCGGCAATTTCAGGGTCCAAAATGGTAGCTAAGAATTCAACATCGTGAATAGCAGCTAAGCCAGTGAAGCCTAAAATATCGTTCAAGAAATGAATGAGAATATCTTTGTTTTTCTCAGTGCCAAATATTCTTTTGAAGGCATAATCGTTGCGTGCATCAAGAAATTTAGATAAAGCCATGAGAAAGTAAGATAAAAAGCATTAATAATTATACACAATTTTGAAGAAATGTTCAACAATTTTGATTTATGTCAACCTGTATAATATTTATTTCTGTATGGCAAAGTATACCACTGTTTCCATAAGGTACCAAATAGCACAAAAAGTAAGGAGCTGGAGGTTAAAAAGAAAATATACCCTAAAAAACTTAGCAGGCAAAGCAAACATAAACTATCATACACTGCTAAGATATGAACAAGGAACATGTGGCATTCCAATTGAAAAGTTAAAAATATTAGCAGGGGCATTATCAATTCCTGTTGGAAATCTCTTTCCAAGACGAAAAGTACTAAGAGAGAGCTGTTGTTTTGATGAAGCTAGAAGCCAGGAACTGTATAATTTCATAGAAAAAACAGGAGGACACAAAGCAATTTATGTATTAAGCAAGTCTGTCCGAGCTGAAGAAGAAAGTAATATAAAAGCAGCAAGAATAAGAATTGCAAAGAATCTAGTTAAAGCTGGGTTTGTTACTGACATTATCTATCGAGCAACGGGCTTATCAACTGAAGAATATGCTGATAAAGAGAGATACGAGCCAAACGGAGGACAAGAGATAAAAAAGTGGAGAATAATAAGAGGATATACACAAGAAGAATTAGCAAAAAAGCTTAATATAGGTTCCTCACAGATACATCACTATGAACAAGGTAGCGTTACTCTTTTAAGTGAAAGGTTGTGGGAGATAGCAAGAGAATTATCAGTGAATGCTGAAGATCTGATAAAGGAGTACAAAGAAAATGATTGCGAAGGAGAAAGTGAATTATTAAGTTTGGCAAGAGAATATAGAAGAATTGATAATCAAGAATCACGAGATGAACTGAATATATGGGTAGAATTTTTATTGCAAAGAAAGCAAATTTACAAAGAGAAGATTGATAAAATAGAGGAAATGAAAGTTACAAATAATTTACTTCAGTTAGGTTTTTCTACTGATGTTATTTCTAAAATAATTGATTAATAACAATTTTTTTTACATGAAGAATTAATTTTCAATTAGATAAATAAGCATCTGTTAATATCTTTACTTTTTGATAAAAAAATAAGTAAAAAAGATTGAAAAATTGATTTGACTTCACTCGAAAGCTATGGCTCTATGCCAATGCTGATAAAAAACAGCAGTAAATATTTAAAAAAAGTTTGTTGTTAGTGAAGGGTAAATTATATGAATAAAAGTAAAGAAGAAATCGAATTCAGAATATTAGAAAGCAAAGGCAAAGCACTACTTGATCGTGAAATAATGGAAACATTTTTAAGTGCAGTACATGAAAGGCCACAAGCTCAAGAAATTGCTAAAAATCTGGTGAATACTTATGCAGGAGTAGGAAGGATTTTAGGTCGAGAAATGGATGACCTGAAAGTCATAGAAGGAGTAACTGATTCTGCAGTAGCAATGATTATGTGCGTTAAGGAAACACTAGAAAGGGTACTGAGAGAAAAGCTCAAGGGAGAACCAATCATGGACTTACAAGGGCTAGTAGAATACTTGAACGTAAGTATAGGTCATGCAGAGAGGGAATGTGTAAAAATACTGTACTTGAATAAAAGGCGCCAACTAATCGGAGAAGAACTCTATATTGGTGAAATGGAAAAAGCACCGGTGTACATAAAGGAAATTATAAGAAAAGCATTAATAAAGAATGCAACATTAGTAATAATGTCACACAACCATCCTGGGGGACGCTTAGAACCTTCAGAAGAAGATCAAGCAGTAACAAAGAGCTTGGCAGCAGCGTGTAGTACTGTAAGCGTTAGATTGTTTGATCACATTGTTATCACAAGTGCAGGCTATTTTAGCTTTCGAGAAAACGGATTGTTATAGCAGAAAGTATTTGCAAATCTGCTCACTATAATTTACAATGAGTAATGAGGTGTATAATAACTGTACACTTAGAAAAATAGCGGAGGCTAATATGAATAATAAAATAATTGTACCTTTTAGTGATAAAGGGGGAGGTGTTTACGAGTTAAACGTTGATCTTGATAAATTATCAAAAGGTGAGATGTTAAATGCTATTGTAGGAATTGGTCGTACTAGCCAGCAGCCTACTTTTGTAAGCAAAATTAATAAGGCTAAAAAACCTGGAGAAGT
This sequence comes from Wolbachia endosymbiont (group B) of Camptogramma bilineatum, assembly GCF_947251825.1. Classification (NCBI taxonomy): domain Bacteria; kingdom Pseudomonadati; phylum Pseudomonadota; class Alphaproteobacteria; order Rickettsiales; family Anaplasmataceae; genus Wolbachia; species Wolbachia endosymbiont (group B) of Camptogramma bilineatum. The sequence continues at coordinate 436,340 of NZ_OX366391.1, read as the reverse complement.
GCCCTCCTCTAATAGAGACGTTCAAATCAACTATGGAAAAGGGCTTGATTATATATATGGTACAAAACCTTTAAACGATCAAGCAGAATATTTAAATCCATTTACTTCAGCTTTAAAAAAAATAAAGCCAAATGCAAGCGAAAGTGAAAAGTTAAGCTGGTTTAAGAGTTCTGTAGTAGAGGCAAAAAGCGTAAATGAATTGCATAAAGCCATAGACCAAGTATTAGCATCTGGAGGAAGGCTAAATGCATGTAATGTAAAAACTTTACAACATCTTCTCACACGCTCTTTTAGCGGAAAAGCTTTGGCTGTTAAGAGAGTAACTGAAAACCAAGGAAAAAACACAGCGGGTGTAGATCGTCAACTATGGTCAACTTGCAATGCTAAATTTCAAGGAATAAAGCAGTTAAAGCAAAGAGGATATAAACCTTCTCCGCTAAAACGGATTTATATCAGTAAATCTAATGGCAAAAGAAGACCTCTTGGAATACCAACGATAAAAGATAGAGCCATGCAAGCATTATATCTGTTTGCTCTGGAACCGATAGCTGAAACGATCAGTGATCGTCACTCCTATGGCTTTAGACCTAAAAGATCCTGTGCAGATGCTACAGTAGCTTGTCATTTGTTACTGGCAAGTCGTAATCAACTACAATGGATACTTGAAGGTGATATCAAAGGATGCTTTGACAACATTAATCATGAATGGCTTATGAAGCATATTCCTATGGAGAAAAAAATTCTGCATAGTTGGTTAAAAGCTGGCTTCCTAGAATCAAAAACTCTGTATCCCACAACTGCAGGTACCCCGCAAGGTGGTATAATAAGCCCTATAATTTCGAACATATTTATGCATCATGTATTTGATATGTGGATGAGACAAAACTATCCAACCATGCCATTTGAGAGGTATGTAGACGACGCGATAGTACACTGCAAAACTCAGAAGCAGGCGGAATTTATCAAGGTAATGATCGGAAAAAGATTGGCTGAGTATAAGCTAAAACTACATCCTGAGAAGACACAAATAGTGTACTGTAAGGACCACTACAGGAAGGGCGAATTTCCCAAACAAAGCTTTGATTTTCTAGGCTACACTTTTAGACCTAGGTTAGCAAAGAACAAAGTTAAGGGTTATAGAGTCTTATTTATGCCTGCAATTAGCAACAAAGCCAAGAAAAAGATCCACCAAGCTATAAAATCATGGAAAATACACAGGCAAACATCTACAACCATGGAGGAGATATCAAAGAAAGTAAATCCCATAGTCAGAGGCTGGTTTCAGTATTATGGCAGGTTTTATAAATCAGAGATGCATCCAACTCTCAGAAATATAGAGAGATACCTAATAAAGTGGGCTAGGAAAAAATATAAGAAACTTCGAGCTCATGGAAGACTAGCGAGCCAATTTCTAGGAAAGGTGAGAAAAAGGTCTCCAAATATTTTCTACCACTGGGAACTAGGACAAGGATCAAAAGGCTAAATAATGGGAGCTGTGTGAGCTGAGAGGTTCATGCACAGTTCTGCGAGAGACTGGTGGGGAAGTTCCGCCGGTCTACTCTCCAACATTCTTTTATCATTTTGACTGAAACTTTTTTTAGCAATAAGTTTACTATTTTAATATATTCTAAATCACCCAAGCTAAATACAACATTGAATATTCCTCTTTCAATTATAAACTTTCTTGCAACTTTCCTCTGCGATTGCGGAGAAAGTTTTTTGTAAAATTCTTGATACAACAAATACTCACCCGCACTCATCAGGTGATCAAATAGGTTGTAACCAAGGGAATCGGTAGAACATAGCACCTCAGATACAAACATCACTACCTGCTTTGCATTGTCATGCATCTTATCTATTGTACTTATCTTCTCAATCAAACGACCAAGGATCCTTTTTTTTGTTTCTGAATCAGTTCTTCTACTGATGACTGTAAAAGTCAATGCATTATATCCATCATGTAATGAACGACGAGTAACATCAACGTAATCTCTTTCCAATAACACTTTTATGATATCCTCCTGTCCCAAATAACATGCAAGCATTAAAGGAACTATCTATTGTTGTTCGCTATATTTATCAAAATTCCATTTCTTATTTTTCAAAGTTACCGCATAGATCGGCATATTCGATCCTTCTGACAATGCAGCTATAGTGTCTGGCGCACAACCTGCCTGCGAAAGACTATTATCGTATATTTCTTTGAATAATTTAGTTACCACAAAATACTTTTGCCCGCGGTACCCTAAACCTCTAGCAATCTCTTTCTCTAAAGAGAAAACATAATCATAATAAAAATCTTTTGTGCTATTATAACGTTGTGAAGGTGACTTGTAATTATCAGTGAATGCAGGTAGATAGGAGTAGAATCTAATTTACGAGAACAATCTTGCTTATAATTAAAAAGCAGTTGATGACCAGGCAAAATTTCTCTACTTGTACTCAAGATGAAACAGGCATGTCTTTGAATCCTATTTAAAGTGGCAACAACATTACTGGTGCCTATCGATGCATGATTTAAGTAACTTACCCAGTTTCTTTCTTTCTCTGAATTTGTAGATATTTGTGAATAACGTTCCAGAGTACACTCGTTCATTTCCCTATTACCCGTTCCCAAGAAAGCTTTAGGAGATATTCTTTCTTGGGTATTCAAAAACAACCCATAAACCGTTTCTTCTTCTAAGCAGGCAATTTTTGCAAGTATAATACTAGAATCATTTTTCTCTACATTAAAGTCAGAATTTAAGCCCAATGCACGGTAATTATACTTAATTTGATCTTCAATACCTGCCTTGTACTTAATTTTGCCTTGTTCCTTAATTTGTTTTAACGTATACTTTTCTGGTTGGTCCTCATCAATAAGTATATTATCACTAGTGATTGGAGATTCTCCTTTCGTGCGCTTCAAATGACCTTCCACTCTTGTTTTGCCTAAAAGATAGTCCAGGTACCAATCTGAATGTAGTAAATTTTTTAATTCATCTGACAACTCATGAACGACGGAAAGAGCTTTTTTTTCTAAATCATCATTTCGATGCTCACCAATAAAGTGTAGTCTGTATAATACCCTACCAATAGTCCTTTGGAAGAATTTTATCTCTACTTTGTCTTTCGTCAGTTTAGATACTCTACCTAATATAGACAATATCTCAGTAGAAGATTTAACATCCTTCTGAAGACTATTTAAATTAGAAACCATTCTTAGCATACCTTGAGCAAGCTCCTTATTAATAATAGCATCTCTTTCTCCGTTTTGATAAATGAGATAAACAAGTGTACATAAAGAATTAACAAGAACACGAATACATAAGTAATTTTCATCGGAATAGCTACTATCTAATCGACAATCACCAAGGCCTTTTGTCAAAGAACGAATTAACTCACATAATAGGTCTTCATCTATCACTAAACCTGCATGGGTCAATCTAGATAAGCTAAAGACTGTATTCATAATGTATCGTATATTATGTTTTACAGGAGCGATGGCAATAGCACGAGCTGCAAGATCAGAAACACAATCATTGTAAATACTGTTATCAAAATTAGCATGAGAAAAACTAGCTGATCGTTGTTTACTTTCATATAATTTTGTTATCGCATTATAGATAGGAGCAATATCCTGAAACTTAAACTGCGCGGAGATTTTTTTTACATTTTTTATAAGCTTATCACTGAGGGATTGGACATTCTTACCCATTAGCATCTCTGATGACCATGTTGATAAGCAGACACAGATTTGAGCAATATTTTCAGGAAGACCAAATACTGAATTGTTTTTGAGCACCTTAAGATTAAAGATAGAAGCTATATAAACATCGCTCACTTCTTCTCCCTCAAAATCAAACCAAAAACCACATAACTGATTAAAACGCTCTTTAGCTTTCGCTCCTGTTCCATACAAGACACGAGATATTTCAACAAAACTTATTTTTTCATTCAATATACGTTCTAGATTTGGTTTTTTACCTCCCTCCTTATCAAATAAAGCATCATAAAAATCTTTAAATGCTTCTGCAGCCTTTGCTCCTGATCCACTTAAAATACTGGATACACTGGCAAAATCTATACCGCTATCTATTATATGACTTAGCTCATCTGTTTTCCTCCCATCTGACTTAAACAAAACACCGTGCAATTTCCTGAATGCTTCTGGAGAAACTTCTCCTTCTCCACCCAAAATGTTGAATATATCCCCAAGACTTATCTTGTGAAACAACATATCCTTTAGCTCTCGTTTCGGCTTTCTTTTATCATCAAACAAAACATGATAAAATCTCTTGAATACTTCTGGAGCCTTTATTCCTGTTTTACTTAATATATTGGATAGATCACATATAGTTATTTCATTTTTAACATATCGTCCAGATCTTGCACCACAGCTCCATTACTATCAAAAAGAGCATACCGCAAGTCCTTAAAACAACTTTTAGCATTCAATCCTGATCCATATAAAATATCGGATATATTGTCCGGAGCCATTTGGTTGCTTAACATACATTGTAAATCCGCTTCTAGGTCCACTTTATTATCAGAAAAAGCATCATAAAAATCCTTGAGAATTTCTGGAGCCTTTTCTCCAGAACAGGCTAAAATATTGAAAAAATGAGTTACATTTAACTCTTGATCAAATATACACTTTTGATTTCCGCTCGAATCAAACAAAACATCATATAATTTCTTGAATGCCTCTGCAGCCTTTCCTCCTGATCCACTTAAAATACTGGACAAACTGGCAAAATCTATACCGCTATCTATTATATGACTTAGCTCATCTGTTTTCCCTCCATCTGACTTAAACAAAACACCATACAAATTCTTAAATGCTTCTGCAGCCTTTGTTCCCGATCTTCTTAAAATACTGAACACATTGGCAAAGCCTATACCGCTATCTATTATATGACTTAGCTCATCTGTTTTCCCTCCATCTGACTTAAACAAAACACCATACAAATTCTTGAATGCTTCTGCAGCCTTTAATCCCGCTCCACTTAAAATACTGGACAAACTGGCAAAATCTATATCGCTATCTATTATATGACTTAGCTCATCTGTTTTCCCTCCCTCCTCATCAAATAAAGCATCATAAAAATCTTTAAATGCTTCTGCAGCCTTTGTTCCTGATCCACTTAAAATACTAGATATGCTAGAAAAAGCTATCCCGCTTTGTAATATATAATCCAGCTTGCATAGTTGATTGTCGTCCAAATCAAACAAAACATTACATAATTTCTTGAATGCTTCTGCAGCCTTTGTTCCTGATCCACTTAAAATACTGGACACATTGGTAAAATCTACACCAATGTTTAATATACGCTCTAACTCTGGTCTTTCTCTTCCCGAACTATCAAACAAAACATCATACAAATTCTTGAATGCCTCTGGAGCATTTGCTCCCACCCCTATAATATGGGAAAGGCTGGAAAAATTTATACCTATGTTTAATATACGCTCTAACTCTGGTCTTTCTCTTCCCGAGCTATCAAACAAAACATCATACAAATTCTTGAATGCCTCTGGAGCATTTGCTCCTGTCTCGGTCAAAATATGGGATATGCTAGAAAAATCTACCCTGCTATTTAATATACACTCTAGCCTACTTTTTTGATTTCCGCTCGAATCAAACAAAACACTATACAAATTCTTGAATGCTTCTGGAGCCTTTATTCCTGATCCGCATAAAATACCAGATATGCTAGAAAAAGCTATCCCGCTACTTAATACATTCGTTAGCTTATCTGTTTCTCTTCCATTAAAATCAAACAAAGCATCATACAACCCATTGAATGCTTTTGGAGCCCCTTCTCCTGCATTTTTTAAAATAGAAGATATGCTAGAAAAACTAACCCTGCTTTGTAATATATAATCTAGCTTGCACCGTTGATTGTGGTCCAAATCAAACAAAGCATCATACAACCCATTGAATGCTTTTGGAGCCTCTACTCCTGTCCTTTTTAAAATAGAAGATATGCTAGAAAAGTTCACTTTTCTTTTTTGCATATACTCTATCTTGCATCGTTGACTTTTATCCAAAGAAAACAAAGCATCATACAACCTATTAAATACTTCTGGAGCACGTGGTCCTAACCTAGCCATAATAGTCGAAATGCTCACAAAATCTATACCGATATCTAATATACGACTTAGCTTACCTGTTTCTTTTCCCTTCAAATCAAATGCATAGTAGAGCTCATAGAATACTTCTCCAATCCCAGCTCCCGCCGAAGATAGAATATTGGAAAGGCTGGCAAAATCTATACCCCTATCTGTCATATCAATTAGCTCATCTGTTTTCCTCCCATCTGACTTAAACAAAACACCGTGCAAATTCTTGAATGCCCCTGCAGCCTTTGCTCCTGATCCACTTAAAATACTGGACACACTGGCAAAATCTATACCTTCGTTTAGTATATGCTCTAACTCTGTTTTTTTTCTTCCCGAACCATCAAACAAAACATCATACAAATTCTTGAATGCCTCTGGAGCATTTGCTCCTACCTTACTCAAAATATGGGATATGCTAGAAAAATTTATCTCGCTACTTAATATACACTTTAGCCTACTTTTTTGATTTCTGTTCGAATCAAATAAAACATTATGCAAATTCTTGAATGCTTCTGCAGCCTTTGCTCCTGATCCACTTAAAATACTGGACACACTGGCAAAATCTATACCTTCGTTTAGTATATGCTCTAACTCTGTTTTTTTTTCTTCCCGAACCATCAAACAAAACATCATACAAATTCTTGAATGCTTCTGCAGCCTTTGCTCCTGATCCGCATAAAATACTAGATATGCTAGAAAACCTAATCCCGTTTCGTAATATATAATCCAGCCTGCATTGTTGATTGTCGTCCAAATCAAACAAAACACCATACAAATCGTTGAATGCTTTTGGAGCCTTTACTCCTGATCCACTTAAAATACTGGATAAATTGGCAAAATCTATATCGCTATCTATTATATGATTTAGCTTATTTGTTTTCTCTCCGTCCGACTTAAACAAAATATCATACAAATTATTGAATGTTTCTGAAGCCTTTGATCCTGATCCACCCAAAATACTGGACACACTGGCAAAATCTACACTTTTACTTAACATATTCTGTATTTTTTTGCTTTTATTATCAAAAAAGATCTTATGTAAATTCTTTAATTCATCTGCAGCCGCTGCCTTTGCTTTATTTATCAAGCTAAACACGAAAGATAACTTGAGACCGCTATTTGTAATACTTGATAGAATATTTGTGGCCTTTCCTTCCTTATCAAATAAAGCATTATGCAAATTCTTGAATGCTTCTGCAGCCTTTAATCCCGCTCCACTCAAAACGTTGGATATGCAAAAAATCTCACCCCGCAATTTAACATACGACTTAGCTCATCTGTTTGTTGTCCATCCGACTCAAATAAAACATCATGCAAATTCTTGAATGCCTCTGCAGCCTTTGCTCCTGATCCACTTGGGATACTGGTTATACTAGAAAAATGTATCCCGCTATCTATTATATGACTTAGCTCATCTGTTTTCCCTCCATCCGACTTAAATAAAACATCATGCAAATTCTTGAATGCTTTTGGAGCCTTTGATCCTGATCCATGCAAAACGCTGGCTATACCAGGCAAATATATCCCGCTACCTATTATATGATTTAGCTCATTTGTTTTCTCTCCATCCGACTTAAATAAAATACCATGCAAATTCTTGAATGCTTCTTCAACCTTTGCTCCCGATCCACCTAGGATGCTGAACACAACAGTCAAAGATAATCCAGCTCTTAGTATATCCTGTAGTTTTGATGATGGCTGTCCTCTATTATCAAATAAGGCATCATACAATTTCTCGAATGCTCCTGGAGCCTTTGATCCCGCTCCAATCATTAAGGAGGACACCTTCTCACTATTCAGACATCTGCGCGATATATAGGATATCCTGCTTTCTTGATTTACGATAAAAAACAAAGCATCATGGAAATCCTTAAATACATCTGCAATCTTTGCTGATGAAATAGATATAACGTTGAATATTCTAGTTAAAGTAAAACCGCATTCTAAGTAATCGTTGAATTCTTTTGTTCTTTCTTTTTTTTCATCAAACAATACTTTATAGAACGAGTCGAATGCTTTTGAAAAATTTAATTTTGATTTATTTACAATGGATAGGATATGAGAGACAGTCAATCCATTATCTAACATGAGCCTTAACTTTTCCGATCCATCTTTCGAAAAAAATATACTATGAAGTTGATTAAACATTTCTGGAGACTTGTCTCCTGATTTACCCAAAGCACGAGAGATACTCTTCCAATCAAACCCAAAGTTTAACATGCAAGACAGCTCCTTTTTTTTTCTTCCTTCCTTATCAAACCAAATATTATGCAAGTCATTGAATACTTTTAGAGTATGCCTTCCTGACCCACTTAAAATGTAAGATATATCATGCATAGTGCACCTAGCATTTAACATATGCTCTAGTTCCTGTTTTGCTTTCCCCTCGCTATCAAAAAACTTATTTATCAACTTCTCCAATACTTCCACATGCACGATCCCTCTCATACCCAGAATAGTGACCAAGTCTTGCATACTCATAACACTTGCTGACAGACGGATTAGTATCGCTTTGGGCTTTCCTTCAAAAAAAAATACATCATAAAACTTCCTAAACATTTCTGCAGCCTTTCCTCTTACTCCTCTCATAATATTTTTTACATCACACAGAGTCAGTCCAGTACTCAAGATATGCTCTAGTTCTGGTGTTTTTTCTCCTTCTTTAGTGCACACAGCATTATGAAATTCATTGAATAACTTCCCCACCCTCACTCCCGAATTAGTCATAATGGAGAATACATGATCCATAGTGAACCCAATACCTAATACATGTTGTAGCTCATCTGTTTTTTTTTCCGTTCGAATAAAAGAAAGTATTATATGCTGCCTTGAATGCTTCTTCAGACTTACATCCCGATCCACGAATAATAGACTGTATACCGCTTATATATTGATTTTTAGACAAGAAGTCAAACATCGCTTTCTCTTCTTTTGTTCTTAAAAAGCAAAAAAAAGAATCATCATTACCGGAAGCATTTTTAGTAATAACACCACTTTTTAATTTGCAAGCTTTTTTTGGCTTATTAACACTTCTCTCTGATTTCTTAGCTACCGTAGACTCAGAATTTAAAATTTCTTTAAGACCTTCAGCAAAACCCTTTCTTAAAGAGACAGGATCTTTTTTAAAGCTTTTTAAGCTCTCCCTTACCTTAACGTGATCATAGTTTCCACTCCCTATTACATTTAAAATCTCTTTCGCATTTTCCACAGCAAATACTCCACAATTATGACTGTCATGCTGCTGTTTGCAAGATACATCGTAAATATTATTCTTCGAGTATCCATTGCTTTCTAAAAACTCATCTAAGCAAGTCCGTTTAACAGAAGAAGCTTTATTCTTCATATTACGACCGACATTACATCTACCAGTAGCACTTACAAGACACGTTTCGATACCTTCTCCAAGAGAATCTGAATAGAAAAAAAATATCTTCCTTCCTATTATCACGGATAGCAACCAATGTTACCCAGTGGTTAGAATTTTGATTAAGAATGTATATTAATTTCTTATCTCTATTCTTCTTGAACTTGTTTAATTGCGCTCGTAAGATTTCACAACCTTCAACTCCAAAAATTATATCATTACTTTCAGTCCATTTATAGATATGCTTTCCAAGATCCGAGATAACGTAATTTTCAAGAAAAGATCGACAATTATTACCTGTCAAGTTCTCTTGAAAATCTTTACTCAGAAGACATATACCTGAAGCAGGTCCCGCCTTTTTTTGATTCTTTGTAACAGGAGGCACTTTTAATATTGATGACTGCTTTTGTGTTTCATTTTTAGAACTACTTATATCAGTAGAAGATCCTTATTTTGCACAGCTTGGACCTGCTAAATCACCTGCTATTTGTTCTGGACCTAGCACGAGTCTAGAGAAATGCCCTGCTGATAAAAATATTGTTTCTTGCTCTTTACTACCCCATAATTTATCTACCCTTACATACTTAGTATTTATCATTCTTGAGTCTGGTTTAAAATCATGTACATTTTGCTCAGAATTACCTTCAATATTGACGATAATTCTAGTATTAGATAGGGAAGCTAAAATAGGAACTTCTTCAATGAAAATAAAATAACTTTGACTTTGTATTTCTTCTAGATAGGCTTGATATAAGGATTCACTTTCAATAAACGTGTCGCTTATGAATTTAGGATTGTATCTAACGTCATAGTCTCTAATATGAAGACCAGGAATGTAACATGATAAATAGGGGAAAGTGTCTTCCTCGATAGGAGCAAGTAGTTTATTCTTGTTTTCTTCTTTACGTAAATCTGAGATAGTAAGAGAAACTTTCTTATTTCCTAAAGATCTGGTATTATACACATCAGTTATTACTGAATATATTATCTTTGCAAATTCGTCATCCTCACGAAACTTTGCTGCAATTGCTTCTCTTAATTCTCGAATGTCATTAGAAGTTTTATCAACCTTATCATTTACTTCTTTAGCGAAATCCTTTATTTTATGAGAGTTACTACCTAACTTTTCTGGTTCACCTAAAAAGGTAGTTAGAACTGAGTACAACTGACTCTTTAAATCAGCAGGCATGCTTTCATCGTTTAAACACGTAAATTGATTAAGAAATCTATGCCATTCCATTCTCATATCTTGCGCTCTTTCAGCCCGATACCCATCAGGTGTATAGTCACCAAACACTGCATGAAAAAAACAGTTACCATCACCCACTGTTTCACAAACTCTTGTAGTTTGTTTACAAACAGGTAAATCAGACATATTTCTACTTAACATAGCTTTACTTATAAATATAGATATAAAACTTTCGGTGTATGTTGCAAGTGAATCACAATATCTCTTGAAAGTTTTATATCTATATTGATCCAAGCAAAATCTTTCCTACAAATCAGCTCCTCGATCGTACTGCAAATCTAGGATGACGTTGTGGCAACGGTTCTGCTGCTTTATCTTTATTCACTCGAAACTTATATGTAGGTATTTTATCAATACCCATAAAACATTATTCCTCTAGCCCCTATATGGCGAACAAGCACAAACGCCCGCACTCCTTGCGCCATTTACTACTCATTTCTTAATTTGTGTATCATAGATAGTCGAAGCTACCACACCCTTAAAATTTGTCAACCATTATTTTAGAAGATTTTTTAGATTTGGAATAATTTTTGATAACGAGCTCCATACATGAACTCTTGTTTATTTTAAATTTTGTTTTTGTTATAAGTTCGTTAATCCTTCTTGCAAGCAAGATAATATTAATTTAGCAAAATATATTACTTAATATATCAATTGAATTAACCATTTTCAGCAACCAAAGCCACAGGCGGTGAGAATCGTTCGTTTTGGGGTAGATTGGTCTACCAAGTGTACCATACGAACTTTTTAATATAGTGATTTTATTATACGCTAAAATCATCTATATTGGCTTACTTTCACTAAATTTATATACGAACTAGTTTGCCTAACTTTGTTGTAACAACTTTGCGTTTTTATTTTTACAACCCTGCTTTTATTTCAGCTGCTCTCACAAAGGTAGGTACTTTTTTGTGGTTTTTGGAAAGAGTAAATAAACAAATTTCTTGTAACACTACAAAACCCAGTATTTTTTAAAAGTTTTTATGTTATTTTTAATAAGTTGATAAATATTGTAATACTTGTTATAATAATGTCAGAATATTAACAAATATGCAATGAGAGTTAATTTTAGTCAATATGTTGAAGGTGAAAAACTTTCAGTTTCATCTTTTATGCTATCACTAATAAATCTAGGTCAAAATGAGAAGATTTCAACTAAAAAAATAAATGATAAAAAGCATATATAAGAGAAAGAAAGGGAAGAAGTCGTCCAAGAAATAATGAGCAAGAAGCAACAAGAATTGGTAAATCAACTCATAGAATTTTTGCAAAGCAACAAGCATATTAAAGAGCTTAGTCTTCAAGATTCTTGGTACTGCACTCGGACTATAGAAACTTTAGCTAAATCTCCACATCTACAAAATCTTGAAAAGCTTATTATACATAGCAGAAGTATTGATTGTAAAATAGTTGAAGCTATAGCTGAACTTCGTGATCATAGAATTGAGTTTGATAAATTATTCAGGAATGAATATCAGATCTTTTATAGATTCTTATTATCAAAAGTATATTCTGATAACCAAATTGCAGGTGAAAAAGACGTAGAAAAGATGGTTATGGATTCAGCTTTATTTGATCTTAGAGGAAAAGTTATTGAATATATATTAGAAAATCCTGATAGATACCCTCTCTCAATCAACTCACAAGATCGAATACCAGGAAAACCTCTTTTACATTTTGCTGCTCGAATAGGAATGCTAGAGTTAGTAAAGATATTAATGAGAAACGGAGAAGATGTTAATACAATAAATGATGGAGAGACTCCTTTGCATTTAGCTGCTAAATATGTCTATACAAAGCCAATGCTAGATCTAATAAAAACAGGCTTAAGTATTAATTCAATAAATGCTTATAATTTAGCTAGAAAACGTAACGCTACAGAGGTAGTGCAAGCTCTAATAAAAGCAGGAGCAGATATTAATGCGGTAAATCGAACTGGGGAAACGCCTCTTACTACTGCTGATAATGCTAAAAACACAGATCTGAGTAGGCTAATAGTAAATCATATAACAAAGTTAGAAGCTATTGAGTTATATATAAGTGATCAAAACCTACAAAAAAAAATGAATTTATAAACTCTTCAGAGGAGAGAAAAAATTATTGCCAGCATTCTCAAAAATGTGAAAAAGAAGTTCAAAAGATTAAAGAAAGAAATGAGCCACTATATGACTTTTTAGGGAAAGTGACGTTAATAAAATGGTTGACATATGGGAAAAAAATGAAAATGTACGTAATGAATTTGATAATGAAAAGGGTTTAAAAGGGAAATATCCAGAATATGCTGACATTTTAATTAACAAAGCTAATAAAGTAAAAAAAGAAATTTTTCTGCATAATCAGAAGCCACTGATTCACTGGCTACAAGCCATATTATAAATGTAATTTTCGAGCAATAACATTTTCCGGTATATGCTCCTTCTTTGATAAGAGGAAACAGGATAAGATATTCAAAAAGTATCCAATGCGTTTAGGCAGTATTATGGGCAGGTTTAATTCTGATAGGTTAAAATACTTAATAGATTGTGAAGAGAGAAGCTGTCCTAAACTGTCAGTACAGACAGTTAAATACTGCATAAAAAATAAACTACTAGAAGGAAATCTTTGTAATCCAAATATTGAGCAACTTCCAGCAGTTAGTCAGGCTTGTTTTTCGGATGAACAAGTTTCTCCACCAACAAATGATGCTCCACGAAGTAAAGAAAAAAATAAACTGCCTACTGTATGTGCTTTCACATTAGCAATAGCTGGAATTGTTTCAGGAATAGCTATTGCATTTTACTCGGGAATGTTAGCGGTAGGAATAGCAGTTGGAGTTTGTTGTCTAATTGCTGCTGCAGTCATATACTGTTGTAATAGTCCTTCAAATTTACTTAAAGATAGCAATGTTGAAATTGTAGTGAATCAAATAACAGTGGAATGATTATAACTCAAGGTAAGGAGAAATATCAGGAAGGTTGGCTTTGTTACCTATGAAAGGCTACCTTCCTGAAAATGTTATTTTTTTTGCAGTCAATTTATCCAATTTAGTGGGAGTGTTAAATTTACTAATCTTTCCATAAGTGAGATTAAAGAATTGCAGAAAGTTTAATAATTTATATATTCTTTTAAAGAAATTATCTTATTTTTTATTGGCAGACAGCTTGCTTAAACCCGTAAAACCTCTCCAGTTGTTCACCCCATAACATCGGTATTTCTCTTTTTAGTTTTTTCCATAACACAAGAAAAACTAACCTCTTTTTCAGCCAATACAAGGCTAGTTTTTCTTTCAATTCTGAATTTGTTTTCAACTTGAATTATCATTTTTTATTGAAACTACGTTTATGGAATCACTCAAATCATACTACACTACACCAACTTGATCAGAGCTCATAAGCACCTCTTCTTGACTAGCCATAAGTTCTTGTAACCTATTTTCCTGCTCTGTAAGGCACTCAAATTTCTCTAATTCTGTATTATTATATTCAATGCATCCAAGCTTTGCTGACATCAATTCAGCTTGCTCCATACACATAAGCTCTAATAATTCTTCATCTTGGTTTGCGTGAAGCATTTTCGCTCGCTCAAGACATTCCGAATTCAATTTCATTCTAATGGAGTCAATGTCTCTCAAAAAACTTATATTACTCATATAGTCCTCTATTTGAAAAAAGCAAGTTATACAATAAAGTGTAATAGTTTAGACTTAATCTGACAAGCGTGAATTATCTGACAGAAAAATCGACAAAGTCAAAAGAAAAAAGCACAAGCTCCTCCAAGACCGGCTCCACCTAGAGACCAATTACGTAATAATTTATTACGTTCTGGGAGTGTTAAATAAACTGTGTCAAATCGCATTTTTAGTTCAACTCGATTTTTAACCTACTTCTTTATAGTCTACCAAACCGGTAGTTGTGTTTGCTTGACTCATTGTCAAACCTCCATTTTTTTATCAATTTATTACTTTACTTCTCGGTTTGACACAGTTTATTTAACACTCCCGACAAGTTCTATCATTAATGTTATACACGTTCTTTTCTTTTTCTATTCTCTCTTGTTCTTCAATACAATACATAGCAAGCGGATTAGCTTTAAGTCTTTCGACTCCTATTTCTTCTCCCGTTCCATCGCAGTAACCATAAATGCCTAATTTTATTTTTTCCAACGCCTCCTTAATTTTTTCTTTTCTATCTTTTCGGCGCTTAATTAATTCTCCATTTTCACTATCAGAATAAATACTACTATCTTCTAGATCTTGTTTCTCCAGTTCAGAGAGTATTGATTTTAACTTTAAGCTAAAGTATTCCAGTTGTTTTACGTTCATATATTCTTCATTTTCTGAAGGAACGTAATCTTCCGGTAACTTTATTTTTATTAATTTTTCCATAGCATTATCAATAAAATATATTAAAACTTATATAACTTATAAACAAAAAAAATTATACTACCCTCAAAGTAAACACTATAATTTATAATAAACATTTAAAATCCTGGTATGATTAGTTCGGTAAAAAAAATAGTAATAAATGATAACAATCTTACTTATATAGTATGTATTTTTATTATAATGTTAAGTTTATCTTCATATACACTTGAAAACAACAGTAAACAAGAAGTCATATTAACATTAACATGGATATGTGCTACATTTGTTTTGCAGATCTCTACAAATAATTTATTTACATCTGATTATCATGATGGAATATTAGAGCAAATCTTTGTACAGCCACTCTCTTCTAGGCTGATAGTTGCTTATAAAATCTTCGCTCACTGGTTGTTATTTGGGTTACCGATTTCAGTGATTTCTTTCATGTTCAGCTTTGCAATTCTAGGCAATAATATTGAACATTCAATAGCAGTTGGAGTGTCTTTATTATTTAATACGCTGATAATCATTAATATTTCAGCTACTGGAAATGCATTGATGATTGGTCGAAATAACTTAGCATCAGGAGTGTCGCAAATTCTTGTTTTGCCAATAATAATGCCAACTTTCGTATATTTCAAATTGCTAACTCAATTTGAAAATTTATCCTTGAATATTTATACACTACTAATCACCATCTTAGTTTTTGTCATTTTAATTGTTAACAGCACTATAACTACTCACATAGCATTAAAATTTGCTGTGGAGCAGGATTGAAAAAACTTACTAGTTATTTACTTGTATCTGCTTAGTTAAGGGTGTTAACTTAAGTAGAGATGGAGACATTAGACTTCTTGCATGAATTGAAGAGTTACAGAGTGTGAAACCATTATTGGATTTCAGACTGGCTGGTTATGCAAGAAATCTAATATCTATCGAAGAGTCAGAAACTTTTATAACTTACCTTTAATCAACCTAACCCATGCGTGCCAATCTCTCTCACCAAGATTGCTTTCGAAAGACAGAAGATCCTTTACGGCTTTTGAGCAAATTTCTTCACTTGAATTGACAACGCCCTATTCATTGCTAGCGTCAGGCATTGAGTTTTACAAGCTTGTTCTAAGTGATACGTATAAAACATTGCTTCTTGTATAGTCTGACCACATGTTATAGATCCATGATTGCGCATTAACATCACAAAATTTTCTTTCAAATCAGCTATTAATCTTTTTCCTTCTGTATCATCAAGTGCCAGGGAATTATAATCATGGTAAGATACCTTATTATAAAAGTGCAGCGCCCACTGACTTATTGGGAGTAATCCATCCTTGAGAGAAGAAACTGCTACAATAGAAGGTGTATGTAGATGAAAAATTGCTTGAATATCTTTCCTTGCTTGATAAATGAAGCCATGGATTACATAGCCAGTTTTATTATATTGATATTCTTTGCCTTCAATTATATTCCCATCAAACGATACTTTCATCAATGAACTTTCATCTACTTCATAAAAACGTATACCAAACGGATAAACATAAAATGACTTTTTATCTTCAGAACGTACAGAGAGATGAGTATACGTATGATCATCTAATTTAAGATAAGATAAAATCTGATAGGCGTTAACTAGGTCTCTTTTCAACTCACTATTTGTTAATAACATAGCTCTTGACTAAAATTTTCTAAGGATTTATACGTGAAAAAAAAGTTTATTATAAACTAAAAAGTGAACCTACTTTAAAATAATAAGCACTTTTACTTGCCTTAGGTGATTAGAGTTTACATTTCTAGATTACATAATATTTTAACTATAAAAACGGCTTTTTATGTAATATTTCATATGTTTTAAAGCCTTGTTTTTATGTTATTATAAGTGTAGGTTTTAATATTAAGAGTAATATGGTAAATATTGACATAAAAAAACAGCTAACAAAATTTTTCATATATATCACTGGTCTTCCAGGAAGTGGTAAACTTTCTACAGCAATAGTATTATCTAGTATGATAAATGCACTAATTGTAAGTGGATTTGAATATAATCAAACTTCCAAAGAAGTTCAAAATAGAATATATAACATTGTGCAGGTTATGCTTCAGGCAGTAGAAGCCTATCCAATTTATTCAAAAAATTATATATTTCTTGATGACTTAATGAAAAATAATAATGACAACATAACAATATATAACTCAATAGTAGAACTTAGTAAAAAAATGAGCACAAAAATCCTTCCCATAGTACTTAGGTGCAATCCATTGATATTACAAGAGCGTACTATATTAAAAAAGCAAAGAAAAAATAGGAAGGTTACCAATATAAATAGTATTAAATTTAGAGCGGAAAATTTATTTGTGCCACCAAATGCTATAGAGATAGAAAATTCAAATATGAGTATAAAAGAAGTAGCAGAAGAAATAGTAAGTCAGATGTACAAACTTGGCCAAATTAATAGTGTTTACGCAATAGGCAACGATTTCATATACTGAGGCTCATTTAAATATAGAGCTTCAACACCATTTAATTTTTGTTTATTTTTTAGTCTATAACGGACTAATAGCCCTGCATGGCTAGCATTTAACTCTGGTAAACTGCAATCCATATATGTAATGCAGTCCGTTTCAGGCTGGAGTTCACTTACTACAGCAGGATTTGATAGCGGTAACAAATTGAAATCAAATAACTGTGTATAAAACTTTTGATCATCTTCGATTATAGCTTTAATATTTTTTTTGCTATTTGCACAAAGTAGCGATATTGCATATGCTTGAGCTTCCAGCTCACTAACCCCATATAACGGCTTATTTGTAGCAAGATTTATACCTTGTGCAGTTGATATACCAACTCTGATTCCAGTAAAACTTCCTGGTCCAACTATCACTGCTAAATGGTCTATTTTATCGTAGCTGTAATTATGCTTATCAAACAAAGTATTCAGTATTTGAAAAAATGATTCTGCATGACTATTGTTTGCAGAATTGCGTTCTACAAAACAATTACCATCGTAATCAATTACTGCTATTGAACTACCAGCACCTACAGTATTAATTGCTAGAATGGACATCACTTAAGCTTATCATAGAGCTTTGTAAACATCATAGTGAACGCACCGTTACCCATAACATTTGCTGAAGTTATTATTGGGTCAAATACTATATACAATGCTGTAATTAATGAAAGCATCTCTGGAGAGAATTTAAGATACTTCTCAAGAACAGGCAACATTACCATAATTCCTCCCGCTGGAACTGCAACAATAGCAAATTTAAATAACAGAAAGTAGAGAAGGAAAGTCACATAGTCTGTTGCAGACAATGCACCACCAAAAGTCATTATCATTGATAGTATTATAATAAAAAAGCAATCACCTACTAAATGAAAGCTAGCAGTTATTGGCACAACAGACGATGCTATATCATGCTGCTTTACATTTTTTTTGCTTCCTTCAAGAGTAAGCGGCATAGCTGCATTACTAGACATTGTGCTCATTGCAGTAATAAATGCTGGTATCATATTACCTATACTAGCTATCCAGCTTGTGATCTTGAACGAATTTGCTGCTCCATATAAGAGAAAAACATAAAGGTAGGTTGCAGATGATATAATAATAAAAATTATTGAGTAATCCTTAAATATTATGGGTAAAACCTGATCATGTTCCATTTTTAAAGCAAGACCAAGTACAAACATTGGAATAATTGGCGTCAAAAATGTCTTCAAAAGAAAGAGAGTTAAATCTAACATTTTGTTCGAGAGCTCTTTGCTTTTTTTTGGTAATATTGTGAACACTAATATGCTTAACACAAATCCACAAGCAAGGGCATAAAAATTAGAAAGCAATGCAGGTATCCTAAATGACCATAAAGGAACAATTGTTTCTTCATATGTTATATCTTGTATTGAATAAGTGTTTTGTGTGATGAAATGCCCAACAGAATAAGCTATTAAACTTGAAGCTAGATTCGACAAGAAAATCGTTATAATAAGTAACAATATAAACTTTATAGCCGACTGCTTAAGATTGTTAACACTACTAAAGATTAATGCAAAAACAATAAAAGGCATTATAAATAGTAAGATCTCTTTTATACTAAGGCTTATTGAATACAAGAAGGTTTTCACTTCCATTGGAACTAGATGACCAAAAAATACAACCGAAGTGATAACAGCAAGTAAGGTTAGTAATTGTAACATATTCTAATATAGCGATATCCTATGGAAATACATATGATAAATTAGCTGCTAAGTAAAGTAAAACTGCCTAAAATATTTGCATTACCTTCTAGTACTTGAATGAGATTTTAAGTTACAACGTTTCCACAAAGTATATAATTAACATCCACACCTTTGGTCAAGTTCCATTCACGCTTTATTACATTATATTCCATACCAGCCATGTTTTGCAGTATTACGTTGTTTTCCCTTAGATGATTTGCAATTTCTGATGGCTTGAGAAATTTATTCCAATTATGTGTGCCTTTTGGCAGCCAGTTTAATATGTACTCTGCGCCGACTATTGCAAGACAGAAGGATTTAATAGTTCTATTTATCGTCGATATAAAAATTAGCCCTTCTGGCTTCAACAGCTCTATTGCTTTTTTCATGAAAAACTCTAAATTATCGACATGTTCAACCACTTCCATCAACAAAACCACGTCATACTTCTTGTCATTGCTTAGCTCTTCAATGCTAGTGTGTGTGTATTCTATATTTAACCCTACTTTCTTCGCATGCGACTGTGCCACTTTTATGTTTTCCTCACATACATCTATTCCTGCAACGCTAATACCAATACGCGCCATTGACTCTGACAAAATGCCACCACCACAACCAACATCGAGCAATGATAGTTCTTTTAAATCGCATTTTTTTAATTCTTTTATTTTCTCAACGATGTATGATACTCTCACAGGATTCATCATGTGCAATGGCTTGAATTTGCCATTCTCATTCCACCATTCACCTGCTATTTTAGCGAATTTTGATATTTCATCTTCGTTATAAGTTTTTGTGGTTTTTTTCTTGCTAATATTGCTAAGTTTATCAAGGCGTTCTTTATGTCTACTTTCTTTTGAAAATTCTGTTTCGAGGAATTGTTTGACTATGTCTTTTGCTAATCCACTCGCAGTAAACCCTGCACCAAGACAAAGTATATTCGCGTTGCCATGCTCGCGAGCTAATTTTGCGATCTCAACACTATTACATAAAGCAGCGTAGATTCCTTCAAAACGATTTGCCACAGTACTCATGCCCAAACCTGTACCGCAAATTAATATTCCATAATTTGCTTTTTTGTTTGTTATATCTTCTACAACTTCAGCAGCATAGTCAGGGTAGTCTACACTCTTTTGTTCAGCAGTGCAGCCACGGTCTATCACTGTATAATCTAAAGTTTCCAAGTAAGCCTTTATTTCTGATTTTAGTTCATAACCTGCGTGGTCTGAAGCAACTGATACCACATCTGACATATAAGAAATTGCAACTTAAGGGTATTTATATGGGTAATTTATTTTGAGCTTTTTGTCAAGCTCTCCTGATCTTTCTGAATAAATTTCGAGTCAGATATGCATAAATTCTATATAATTTTTATCCTACCACTACTAATTCGGTAAAATGGATCATATAGATATTATAAAGTCAAAATTATTGTTGTCCGACATAGTAGGAAAAAAAGTTAGGTTAATAAAAAGAGGAGATAGTTTTGTTGGACTCTGCCCATTTCATAACGAAAAAACTCCATCTTTTTCGGTCAGCAATATTAAGGGTGTATATTATTGTTTCGGTTGCTCAGCTCATGGTGATGTGTTTGAATTTATTTCACAAACTGAAGGCTTAAGTTTTAAGGAAGCGTTGGAAAAATTGGCATCTGTTGCAGGTGTTGAGTTACCCAAAAACCTCAGCTTTGCTAAAGAAAATGACAAACTGTTTTCAGCACTGAATTTAGCTGCAAGTTGGTTCGCGCAGAAAAATCGAGGTGTTATGGCTTATTTAAGGCAGCGCAAGATCTCACTCAAAATCATAGATAAATTTAAGATAGGTTATGCACCAAGTTCTGGCTTGAAGGAATATTTGAACTCCTCTGGTATTAAAGACGAGATTTTGATCGATGTTGGGTTAATAAATAAGAATTCTCGTGATTATTTCTATGATCGGCTGATATTTCCTATACACAACATCACGGGCAAAGTTATTGGTTTTGGCGGACGTGCGCTGAACTCTGAGCAACAGCCGAAGTATTTAAACAGCCCAGAGAATCAGCTCTTTAAGAAAAGAGAAAATTTATATGGATTAAACTTTGCTTTGAGTGAAATACGCAAAAAACAGCATCTATTTGTTGTTGAAGGATATATGGATGTAATAGCACTACATCAAGCGGGAATTAGCAATACAGTTGCTCCGCTTGGTACCGCAATTTCTGCAGAGCAGATAAAAAATCTATGGAAATTTGCTAAAGAAATTTCCATCTGTATGGATGGCGATAGTGCCGGACGTCATGCTGCTATTCGAATTGCAGAACTTGTTCTACCGATACTGGAGCCTGGATACACATTGAAGTTCGTGACTTTGCCAAACAATCAGGACCCATACGATATATGCAATGAGCTAGAATATAAGACAGAAGACGTACTCTCTGCTTTTAACCACTCAACAGAACTGCACTCTGAATATTTATGGCATCACATAATTGGTAGCAATTTGCAAAATTATGAAAAATTTGCTCCGGAAAAATATTCAATTCTTGAGCACAAGTTCATGAAATATGTCAATGCTATCGGTAACAGCAGTATTAGAAGGTATTATAGAGATTATTTTTACAATAAGGTCAGTGAATTAAGAAGAAACTTTAAAAAGCTGATTTTTAATATCAAAGCAACAAAAGGTGAGTATCTTTACAATAAATCTCCAGAGCTAATTGAAGCAGAGCAAAATCAGGCCATAATTTTGCGTATAGCCGTAGAATTTCCTAAAATCTTGAACCGTCCTATATTTTTTGAGCAATTTTCTCATTTCGAATTTACTAATGAGATGAAAAAATTACAACAGTGCGTAATTAATATGGTAACTAGTGAGAGCAACTTTAATAAAGAAATTCTGCTACAGGAGTCTAGTGTTATAAAGTTTATATTTGAAAAAACTAGCGTACTAAATAGTCAATTAAGTGAGAAGAGATCGGCAGAAACTGTCTGGAATAACATAGTATTACGGAAAGAATTAAATGTATTACAAGAAGAAAAAATTAAAGCAAGGCTGGGCGGTAATTTTGACTTAGAGGAAAGGTTAATAGAACAAATAAAGCAAATAGAGGATAGTATACAAGAAATGCAAATGGAATTTATTCAAAAGTAGATGGCTTAAGATGTTCAAAATTATTAGAAAAACACTGTATTAGTAGTTGCTTAAAATAGCTTATTCTAGTATATTTTCAATTTATTTAATTACGACAAGTGTTTGCATTTCTCCCTCTCATTATTTTTTTAACCTTATATCTTGGTAGTGGTACTTATTTTTCCTTTATAGGACTTGACAATCCTCTTCATCAAATTTCACCGTTAGTTTGCTTATTACCAGCATTATTTTTTGCTATTCTATTCAATAAAAACAAAATTCAGCATAGCGTTGATACTCTTATAAAAGGTATGGGGAATAAAACTACTCTTACCGTGTGTTTGATTTTTCTCCTTGCTGGGGCATTTTCTACTGTTACTCAATCGCTTGGTAGTATAAATGTTATTGCTAGCTTAACTATTTGCTTTCTTCCAGCACAATTATTACTTCCTGGAATGTTTTTAATTTCTGTGTTTATTGCAAGTGCAATAGGCACATCAATCGGAGTTATTGCACTTATAACACCAATAGCTGTGAATCTAGCACAAAATGGAGCTTTTGATTGTGCGGTGGGCGTTGGAGCTGTGATAGGTGGGTCTATGTTTGGCAGCAACCTTTCAATGATATCTGACACTACTATTGCTGCTACTTCTTCACAAGGAGCTTCAGTAAAGGATAAACTAAAACTAACCCTAAAGACAGGATCTGTTACAGGTCTTATAATACTTACTTATCTAGTAATGATTTCAAATAGCACAGAAGTTGTTTCTCTCTCAAGTCTGAATTATTTATCCATAGTCAAAATTATCCCTTATATATCTTTAATAATTATGGGTTTATTTGAAATAAACACACTGGTAACATTAGCTGTTAATATGGTTGTTGCTGGAATATTAGGAATAGCTTTTTTTGATTATTCTATTATTGATTATTCTCATGATATATGTAGGGGTTTTAATAAGATGAATGAGGTAATGATATTTATTCTTTTCAGTAGTGGATTAAGCCACTTAATGTACGAATACAGTCAGAAAAAGATAGATAAATTCACCGATGAGGTGAATCTCACAAGAAGTCAAGCTGAACTTATGATTGCAGGAATATCATCTTTGTTTACTATTTTAGTTTCCAGCAATATTGTTGCTATTTTATTAACTAGTAATATTGCGAAAAGACTTGCACAAAGATATAACATTGCACCACACCGTAGTGCGTATTTATTAGAAATATTTACCGCGATCACAAAAAGTATCTTACCTTATGGTTCTCAAATATTGCTAGCAAGCAGCATTGCCTCTCTTTCACCTATTGCTGTACTGACAAAAGTATATTATTGTTTTGTTTTTGCAGCAGTTGCGATAGGTGAAATAGTTATTAACGGCAGACGTCGTACGGTTGTAGCTCCTCAATTACCATAAACAACTCTTTAAATTTTCACTCAATTTGTTGATAAATTGACAAATATTATAATATTTGCTAAAATACTTATATAGTACCAATTCTTTTAAAGACATAGTATTACTAATGTTATAAAAAATGTATCAAAATAGTGGAGAAACAAATGCCTGATTATTATGAAATATTAGGAGTAAAAAGAGATGCTACTCACGATGAGATAAAAAAAGCATATCGCAAATTAGCATTGAAGCTTCATCCAGATAAATTGCTTGAGGAAGTGAAAGAGCTAGATAGGCTAGAAGGAAAGAAGAAGGACG
This sequence comes from Wolbachia endosymbiont (group B) of Camptogramma bilineatum, assembly GCF_947251825.1. Lineage (NCBI taxonomy): Bacteria > Pseudomonadati > Pseudomonadota > Alphaproteobacteria > Rickettsiales > Anaplasmataceae > Wolbachia > Wolbachia endosymbiont (group B) of Camptogramma bilineatum. Next base: position 412,247 of record NZ_OX366391.1, on the reverse strand, counting down.
GAAAGCTACTATCACAGTCGGAAGAAGATCAACGGACTCAACTTGAAGAGAAATTGACAAAGTTCAAGGAAATATCAGTAGCACACGAAGTGTTATCTAACCCAACAACAAGAAGCCAGTACGATAGAGGAAAGTATGAGGATGGGGATTGTAGTGATGAACTGGAGTTGTTGCGGGCAAAACTGATGGAACTGATAAGTAAACTTAAACAAGAAAATAAAAGAATGAAAATTTTTTATGAAATATGTAATATGTATTTGTTGAAAAGTCAAAAATTAATCAAAGAGGAATCAGAAAGGGTAATCAAGCGTTTTAAACAAATAGGCAAGATGGGCAAAGCTAAAGAGACTGAAAAATTAACCGAACTCGAATATGTAAACACTATTATGGAATTGTTGTGCAATATCTCGTCAAATGAGTATGAAAAGTGTTCTGATATAATAAAGAAAGTTACAATTGCTGCTGGTGACATTACATTTCTAGTGCAAATTGCTATTACGTACGATCGTGTGGAATTTTTCGAGCTCTTTGAAGGAAGGATAGAAATATCACTAAATGAAATCTTAAGATATGCTTATGAATACCAATCTGAAAAGTTTTTGGATTATTTTTTTAATGAGTGCTTAGATAAATTAAATATCAACTATAAAGATAAAAAAGGAAATACATCTTTACATCATACATTAAAATGGTTGGATTTGGATAAATCAAAATACCAAGGTTTTGTCAAGTCACTTCTTAGTAAAGGTGCAAGGCTTGATGTTAAAAATAGCAAAGATGAAACTCCATTTGATCTCTTGGTCAATTATGCTACATACCCTTTTCTTAAGAGAAAAATAGAAAGATTAAATAATCTTTCGGTGGTGCTTAGTTGTTGTAAAACTGATGAGCTAAAGAAGCTAGAAGGTACACCTGCATTAAATAAACTAGTAGATATTATTGTTGAATGTAACCATAAAGAAGCTCTAAATCTTCTAGTCGAAAATAACATAAAAATTTCAAGTATTACTTTAGAAAATATCGTTACAAGCAATTGCAATAAAAAGATTTTTGATTGCTTTTTACATAAAAATAAAATTGACTATCAAGATGAAAGTGGGGATACAGCTCTACATCATGCTTTAAGAAACTTACACTCCGATAAGTCAATGCTTTGCAAAGTTGAATCACTTGTGAGTGCAGGTGCGAGATTTTATGTTAAAAATGACCAAGGTGAAACTCCGTTTGATCTCTTGGTTGAATATGTTGAGAAGGGGTTTTATGGTCAAGCGTCAAGGTTAAGTTATGCTTGGAAGTTGCTTAACAAATGTGAAAATAAAGATGTACTAAGAGAGCTAAAATATAAAGATGGTACTACTGCATTAGATAAACTAAATGAGCTTCGTATTAAGTGTCGTAATACTTCTATCATAGTTGCTTCTACGTTAGCAGTAGTAGGAGTTGCTTTAGAAGTAGCTATTGCAGTTTACTCAGGAATGTTAGCGTTAGGGATAGGAATTGGAGTTTGTTGTCTTGTTGTTGCTGCAATCATATACCATTGTAATAGTCCTGCAAATTTATTGAAAGATAGCAATGCTGAAGTTGCAATTAATCAAATGGCATTAGTAAAATTATAACTTAAGATCAGAAGAAATGGCAGATCAAGTTCAATAATGTTAATTCAGTAATATATTTGGTAAAATCTAAAACTAAGAAAATTCTATACTTGCAACTCTGTGAGATGCTGGTGGTATCTATCTTACTTTCTTGATAGGAATATAGATGACAAGAGATAGGCAATGGAATTACAAAGAGTTTGCAAATATTAGTTATTATTTGTAGAATATAGAGAAATTAGTAGAGATTTTAATAGTATGCCATCCGTTACTTTTATTTTACCTGATGGAAGTAAGAAAAGTTATGAAGCTGCAGAGGGAGAAACTCTTCTTAATTTAGCCCATAGAAGTGATCCAGATCTGCTTGAAGGTGCATGTGAAGGTTCTCTTGCTTGCTCTACATGCCATGTGATTGTTGATCCAAAATTTTATGATGTTGTAGAAACACATAATCCTATATCTGATGAGGAAAATGACATGCTGGATCTAGCTTTCGGTTTAACAGAGACATCGAGGCTTGGATGCCAAATAAAAATCACAAAAGATATTGACGGTTTGTGCGTAACCGTGCCCAGAGGTACAAGAAATATATCATTAGATAAATAAGAGGATAATGCGTAAAATTTTTATCTATATTCTCATCTCCTTACCTTTGTTTATTCCTCTAGCGTATAGTGGTTTTTGGTATTTTTCTGCATTTAAGGTAAAAAGTCTTTTAACTGATTACATTAATGACGAAAAAGTTGATATTTCACATGATTTTAAGGGATTTCCTTTTAACCTAGTTTTTCGTGTAACGAATCCAAAATTTTCTAATGAGCAATTAACTGTTTCATCTGAAGCTTTAGTGATAAAAAACAGATTATTTGATAAGTCAGTATATATCTATATACCAAGCAATAAAGTAAACATTGCTGTCCGTAGTGATGAGAAAAAGAATATAAAGTGTCACACACACGTGAGTAGCCACTTTGTTGTTAAACTAAATGATTTACTATCTTCATTAAAATTCAACAGAAATAACACTGTAATAGACTATATAGATACATTTCGTTACGAAGATTATGGATTAAAATGTGATGTTTTAGAAAATCAGCAAAGTGTTATAACTGAAGTGAATGATAAAAGTAATTACATTCAATTTCACTTTGATAAAGAACTGAATGAAAATACTAAACTAGAATTTGATTTTTATACTTACCGTTATAAACATACTGCAAGTCCTGAAAATTACCTTAGTGTCGACGCTAAATTAGATTATGAATTTGTAAACCATATTTCAGCTTCTAAGATTAATTTCAACATAGAAAAATTTTTGATTGAGAGTAATAACTTTTCTATTGCTGCGAATGGTGGAGTAAGTAATTACAATTTAGTTACATCTTCATTTGAAGATAAAATCAATGTAGCCATATCAAATTATAAAGAATTAATTTCGTTTGTGACTAATGATTCAAAGACTGCAGATAAATTGGAAAAATCAATATCTTCCTTATCAGAAAAAATCACTGATAACGACATTCAATTTTCAATAAAGTACGACAATAATGTAGGTTCAGGCTTTATTGGAAAATTATCCACTACTGATTTTATCACTCAATTCACCAAGAATGAGAATAGTAATTAGCTTACTTTTTACATTGATATTCCATTTAAGCATAAATGCTTTTACTTTGGATGATAAACTAAGAGACGAAAGTATGGAAGAGCGAGCAAGTAGCTTATTTGCAGTAATAAAGTGTCCTGTATGCTCTGGTGAATTATTATCCGAATCTGAGTCTCAAGTTGCATATGGTATGCGTAAGACAATTCGCAAGAAGATCAGTGATGGATATACTAACGAGCAAATAGTTTCAGAATTAAAAAATTCTTATGGAGATTCAATTATCATTGTACCACCTGTAAAATCTAGTACCTACATTTTATGGTTTATTCCTTTTATAATTCTTCTTATTGGATGTTTTTTAATACGAAAATCAGTTCAGAAAATAGATAAGGTAGTAAAAAGATAACTATAGAGTAAAAGTGAGTTTACAACAAATGCAAGTAGCTACTATACGAACATGAGTTAGGAGTGTTAAATAAACTGTGTCAAACCGAGAAGTAAAGTAATAAATTGATAAAAAAATGGAGGTTTGACAATGAGTCAAGCAAACACAACTACCAGTTTGGTAGACTATAAAGAATTAGAAACAAATATCTTATCATCTATACGAGAAGGAAGACCATTGACAGGAAGAGATGGAGCATTAACACCATTTATAAAAAACTGCTAGAGGGAAGGCGTATTGTGCTATAAAGAAGGCAGGAGAGAAATGGACTATGCCTATACATGATTGGGCTTTAACTATCTCTCAACTTGATATCTTTTTTCCTGGTAGGTTAAAAATCGAGTTGAACTAAAAATGCGATTTGACACAGTTTATTTAACACTCCTGAAAATGCTACCACTGAACAACAAAATATTCAAGGACAGAGGACAGAGCATATAGCTACTTTTACCGTCATCCCAGTATTGTAAAACTGGGATAGCACTTTCTACTATGAAAATTATCTAAAATGTTCGTACAGTTTTTACTGAAATTACAACTCACTGCAAATCATATAGCTGGGTTTTGCAGTCCAGAAAAGCTTAATTTATTTTCTTTTAGTGATTAATTTAAGCAATCATATTAATATAGTAAATATTTACTTAATATACTAGTATTTACCTTGACTAAACAATTATAGTGCTGTATGATTTGTACTTAAGCTTTAATAGTGAGGTGTTGATGGACACACAAGAATTAGAAAACTTACAGAAAAGTTCATCAACAAAATCCCAAGATGCTGAGGAGAAAACATCAGAAGAGTTGGAAAGAAATTTAAACCTGAATGAAGCCAATAATAAAGGTCTAAGAGAAGTTGAGTTGAGAAGACAGAGAGTAGCTGAAACAAGTAAACTGGTTGGATCAATGATTGGAGCATTCTTAGGCACAATGATATATTCTAAAATCTATCAAGAATACGAGGGAGAAACATGGACAGAGTCATTAATGAATGGTTTTATAGCCGCTGTTTCTTTGGGATTTGGCTTCCTTCTAGGAAAAATAATTAATCCTACAAATGAAGCTGTTTCTACAAATCTGGAAAACGCTGCTGTTGAACAACCCAATGTGCAACAAACCCTACCCTTATGTATATAAAATGACAAATTTTATAACTAAAAAAGTACTTCCCCATTTTCAAAGCACTGCATACAATAGAATTATATTGTAGTGCCTTATACTCATCCTGAGATATAGGAAAACAATCTATACAACATTTTAAGCTGGCTCAGAGCGCTGGCAAACCCAATACCATAATTTACAAGGAGGACTTATGAATAAGAAATTTCTCTATTCACCATTATCAATAAAAAGCATAGAAGAAAACGGAGTATTTTCTGGCTATGCGAGCGTTTTTAATATAGTTGATAAGCAAAATGATCTGATATTACCCGGAGCATTTAAGAACAACTTAAATAAAAGTCAGATAAAACTTCTTTGGCAGCACAACCCAAGTGAGCCTATAGGTAATATTACAGATATTTGCGAAAATGATGTTGGCCTATATATAACTGCACATTTGCTTTTTGGTATTCAAAAAGCAGAGGAAGCATATTTAATGCTAAAAACTGGAACTATTAACGGTCTTTCGATTGGCTATATACCGATAGAGTATGATGTTGATCATGAAAGCGGAGCTCGAGTGTTAAAACAAGTGGAGCTATGGGAAGTTAGTTTAGTCACTTTCCCTGCAAATTTGTCAGCTCAGGTAATCAATGTGAAGAATCATTACAATGAACAAGAAATGTTAGCAAGAGCAATAGAAAAAGCAAATTCTGTGCTTACGAACATGTGTATTTCTACTTAAAATCTATAAAAATTTTCACACAATTTAACATTTATATTATTATTTATTTAATAATTATATTATTATATATATAACTTCAATACTTTAAAAATTAGGTAATTTTATGGTAAATACTAAAAATAAGATTAATGACGAACCTAGTATTAAACAAAAGGAAAAAAAATATAGCTTATCCACTGTGCTTGCTTGGCTATATCTAAAAACAATCGGACGAATATTGCCAGAGAGGTGGAATAAATGGGCAGAGAGTATCCTATATTACAATAAAGTTATTGCAGATAATGGGGTTCAAACTGATGATCTTTTAGAATCTGAAAGAGAAAAGGAATTGAAGGATGAAAATGAGAAATTACAAGAAAAATTGAAAGAAATGAACGAACTTACAGAACAAGTAAAATTATTAGGAGAGGAAAAAGAAATATTTGCTAAATTTTTTGCAGCACAAGCACAGCAGATTGGAAACTTAAAATTAGAAAATGAAGAGTTAAAGTCTAAACTTGCAGGACTTAAAAAGAACTATAGTGAATTGGTAGAAATTGCACAAAAAAGAGGAGAAGAATTTTTAGCACAGTTCAAGGAAAAGTCTGAGGATATATTACATTTGCAGAAAGAATTAATTGAGTGCAGCAAAGAATTTGCAAATAAAATAGAAACGCTCTCAGCAGATATAGAAGAAAAAGATGGGAAAATAGTTAGTTTTACGAAATTCAATGAAGTATTAGAACAAGAGAAAAAGGAAATGGAGAATAAAAATAACGCACAACAGCAAATCATACTTGATCGAGAGGAAAAAATAGACAAACAAGGCGCTTTAATTACTTCACTTACTGATAAAAATAAAGACATAAATGAAACTGTGAGGAAAGATAATGAAAGCCTAAGAGCGCAAAACACAGATTTAGAAAGTAAAGCTATTGAGTGGAAAAACAAATATGATACTAAAATAAAGGAATTAAAAAATCAACTTGAGGAGAAACAAGCAGAATTAGAACAAGCTAAGGAAAAAGATGCTGAATTAGAGGATCTTAGAAAAAAATTGAAAAGTACTCAGCAACAATTAGTGCAAGAAAAGACTAATCTAAAAGATGAATTAAAGGATTCAAGTAGTAAACTAAATGCTGCTAAAGAGGAGAAAAAAGTCTTAGAAAGTGAAGTTGACAAATTGCAGGAAAAATCACAAAAATTAGAAGAAAGTAACGTTGAAATAAAGAAACAAAAGGCAGATTTGGAGGGAAAATTAAAATCTTAACAAGAAGAGAATAAAAAGTTACAAGAACAAGTACAGACATTAGAAAAAGGTAAAGAGTGGGAATCAGCTGGAATAGATGATAGCTTAAAGCAAACTTCTGCAAAGAAAGAGAAGCAGATTGAGCAGTTACAAGAGGAACGTAAGCAAGCAGAATATCAAGCGAAAGCTGATATTACAAAACTACAGGAAGAAAAAAGAGGTCTGTTAGTTAAAATAGATAGCTTAAAGGAAAATTTGTCAGTTGCGCAAGAACAGTTACAGAAACAACTAAAGTTAAATAATCAAGAGTTACTGGAATTGAAAAAAGAGAAGAGAAATGTTGATACAAAGTTAGAAGATATGGATAAAAAAACTAAAGAGGTAGATGCAATTAGTATAGCATCTACTACAAAAAAAACACTTTTTCATTCTATGAAGTCAAGCTTTTCAAATGGTTCTTATGATCTTTTCAGTAATAAGAAGCTCAAGGAATTTTTATCTCATAAAAATAGAGAGTTGAAAAAAGGTTTTCCTGAACTTGAAGGAAAACACTTTTGCCATAACGTGCTTGGTGAAACTATAAAATCTCTATCAAATCAAAGTGATGGTAAATTTGAAAGCAATAAGTTACTTGAATTATTAAAAAATAATTTGAAAAAATTAGCAAGTGAGATCATAGAAGCTGAAGTTAAAGGAGTTGTCAAAAAATATTGTAATATTGGAAATATAGATAAGGAGTTACGTGATGGTGTGTTAAAAGACAAGCTGTTACTTTCTATTAAAAAATGCATGAAAAATTTAAGTTGGGATGAGGAAGCTGCTAATGCAATTACAGATTCTGTCTTGAACAACTTTCATAGCAAAGATAATAGCAATCTCCAAGAAATTGTTTCGGAGGAGTTAATAAAAGGTAGAATGGAATTTTTTTCAAGTAATATCGAGTTGTTACAACTAGCATCAAGTATAAGAGATAAATTTTTATCCCCAGATCAGGGAATGTGTAATCAGACTCAAGGAGGAGTAAACGAGTATCAATTAACAGAAAAAGCTAAAAAAGAATACACACCTAATTCTTCCATGAGTCACACTACTATATCAAACATGAAGAGATTAGCTAGATAACTAGAGTAGGCTCTTAGCATAAAGTATTAGCTCCTCCTTTGTTAAAGTGTAGGAGCTGTCTTCCCAATGTTGTCGTAGCAATTCCAAGTTTCTACCTAAACTTTTCCCTGGTTGATGACCTATAGTTATTAAATCATCACCAGATAAAGGAAATTTTGGAATGTTAAACATCTTAGCAAATGAAATATACTCATCAACATTTATTCCAGACTCAATACCACAAATCTTCATTAAGTCACAATATAATTCCTTACCAAATAAAGATATGTATTTCTTTTGCTCTTTTTCTGAAAGCTCTGTTTTGATATTGTTTGATAATAAAAATAATATTTTTTTCTTTTGCTTATTTGAAAGACGTAAAAACTTGCTCACTTCTTCCCCAAGACTAACTCTATCTTCAGCAGTCCTAATAAGCAACGCTAATTTTGTTAGTGCATCGATTGTGGGATCTAGGAAAGGCGTATGGACATACGCTGAGGGTTTTGTAGGAGGTTTAGTGTTGATAAGAAGTGGTGAAGATAAAATTTCGCATTTTACTTCTTTTGGAATAATTTTTTGTAAAACATCAGATTTTTGCATGCTCTTAAGTGTCGGAGCAGGATCATTGCATTCCAAGAGTTTAAATATTTCTTCTCTTATCCTCTCTCCAGAGAGGTTTTGAATCATGTGTGAATGCTTTTTGCACACATCCAATATTTCATCACTTAAATCTCCTATGCATATTTTAGCGTAAAAACGAAACGCTCTTAAAATACGTAGATAGTCTTCCTTAATCCTATCTTCAGCGTTACCTATAAAGTTTAACTTTCGTGCTTTTAAGTCCTGAATGCCACCAAAGTAGTCGTATATATGGCCATATTTGTCTGCATAAAGAGCATTAAACGTAAAGTCGCGCCTTGAAGCATCAGCTTGCCAATCATTAGTAAATTCTACCTTCGCATGTCTACCGTCACACTTTACATCATGCCTTAGCGTTGTAATCTCAAAGGATCTTTTATTTAAAATCGCAGTAATAGTTCCATGTTTTAAGCCAGTTGGAATAGTTTTTATATTACGGAGTTTTAACGCTTTAACTGCTTGATTAGGCAGCAGATTAGTAGCAAGATCAATGTCGTGAATTTCACGCTGCAAAATTGAATCTCTAACACATCCACCAACAAGTCTTGCCTCACCACCAAATTTCTCTATGGCCTCAATAATTACACTAGTTTCGTGATCAATTTGCATTTAGGTTACACATACTGAAAATCATGTTACAAAAAATGCGAAACTTTTGCAAAAATCCTCATATAAAAATATATAGGCAGGAGAGTGGTAAAATAAGAGGGTGAAGTGATAGAGTAAGTCTACAACAAATCCAGTGCCTAGAAACTTATAAGTATAAAAGTAATGTTAAAATACAATGTTTTCGATGATTATAAAAAAGCTGGATGAGCTACTTGCATGACACCTTTGTAGCCTTCTCTTGTCATCCCAGTATCTGCTCAAGTAACTGACACTGGTTCCCTTTATGATGGTGTTATCCGAGTAGCTCATCCAGATTTTTATCAGGAACGTTGATTACTCCTTATTCTTCGCCCTTCCTGCACGCTTACGTTCATTCGGATCAAGTGTACTTTCATTGTCTATATACGCTCTCTAAAAAACCCTTTAATATTATTCTAGCGTATATTGACACATTAATTTTAATAATTAAACTACATTGACTTTAAAGCGAGGTTACAAAAATATGCTAAATCATCAAAATTTAACACGAAAACAAAAAGATTTGTATTTTTAGTTAAAAAGGGCCATATGGAATAGAAAGAGCATTAATAATATTTTAGAAGCAGCCTCAGAGAATGATTTACTAAAAGTTCTTACAGTTGGATATACTACACGATTTCCAAGAGGTGGGGGACGCACTCTAACACTGCTGAACCTTGCTATATATAAAGATAATAATGAATCTGTTGATCTTATTTTAACACACTCTAACAACAAAGGTATACTGCAAGAAATTCTTAAGACTTCAAGTACTATGAACTATACAATAAGAGGTTATACTTACACTTTGACACCACTTGCGTTTGCTATACATAGAAGTAATAACGAATGTATCAATTCTATTTTAATGCAGGCTCAATATAGTGGTATACTGCACAATATCCTTGCTTCTAAAGATATTGTACAGTTTCCAGGTCTGACGTATATCATCACACCACTTAACTTTGCTATATATAAAGGCAATAACGAATGTATCAATTCTATTTTAATAAGAGCTCAAAATAGTGGTATACTACACAATATCCTTACTTCAAAAGATATTATGCAATTTCCAAGCCTGACGTATGTCATCAAACCACTTGCCCTTGCTATATATAAAGGTAATAACGAATGTATCAATTCTATTTTGATACAAGCTCGAAATAGTGGTATACTACAAGAAGTCTTTATTGCAGTAAGTACTGTACTGTCTCCATATGTTGAATATACTTTAAATGCTTTTGAGCTATCTGTAGTTATTCATCAGAACGGTACTAATGTTAGAACTGCATTAGATAATGTATCTATTTCTCATAGACTACAAGAAAATAGAAGAACTTAATCAGTGTCCGTTCAACAGAGTGGCAAAAAAGCCCAGTATCAATAATGTCGTGACAGTACTTCTTCTCCTATCATGCAAGTAGTTACACTGGGATTCAGATTTTTATCAGGAACGTTGATTACTCTTTATTCTTCGCCCTTCCTGCACGTTTACGTTCATTTGGATCGAGGAATCTCTTGCGCAGACGTATAGACTTTGGAGTTACTTCTACCAATTCATCATCATCTATATACGCTATCATGTCCTCCAGTGTCATTATTTTTGGTGGAGTAAGCTTTATAGCTTCATCGCTACCTGAAGCTCTTACGTTTGTTAATTGCTTACCTTTAAGTACATTTATTTCTAAATCATTGTCACGACTATGCTGACCGACGATCATGCCACAATATACTTTATCCTGTGGCTTAATAAACATAATTCCCCTATCTTGCAGATTGAAAATTGCATACGCTACTGCTTCGCCTTTGTCTGTTGAAATTAAAACCCCATTACGCCTTCCGGAAATTGAACCTTTATGTGGAGCATAACTGTGAAATAAACGGTTGATTATACCAGTGCCGCGAGAATCAGTTAAAAATTCTCCTTGATAGCCAATTAATCCCCTTGATGGCACTAAAAATGTCAACCTAGTTCTGCCACTACCAGAAGGTCTCATGTCAGTTACTTCACCTTTTCGAAAGCTAAGTTTTTCCATGATGATTCCACTATACTCATCATCTACATCAATTACTACTTCCTCTATAGGTTCAAGTTTTTTGCCATCTTCTTCTTTAAACAGCACTCGAGGCCGTGAAACTGAAAGTTCAAAACCTTCCCTTCTCATATTTTCAATCAGTACCCCAAGCTGCAACTCACCACGTCCACCTACTTCAAATGCTTCACCACTTGGAGCCAAAGTTACAGTAATTGCAACGTTTGTTTCTGCTTCTGCATATAAACGATCTTTTATAACAGTTGAGGTAAGTTTTGTTCCCTCTTGCCCAGCAAAAAGTGAGTCATTCACGCTTATAGTAATCGCCATTGTTGGCGGGTCAACTGGAGTTGAGCTGATCGCAGTTGTAACTTCTGGTGCTGCTATAGTGTCTGAAACTGAAGCTTTCTCAAGTCCTGCAATGGCAATGATATCACCAGCTACAGCTTGCTCTACTGGAACGCGTTTTAAGCCAGAAAATGAGAGTAACTTAGTTAATCTCCCTCGCTCAACCACTTGACCATCAAGATCAATTACCTTAAGATCTGAGTTAACTTGCGCGATTCCTTGGTAAATCTTTCCTGTCAATATTCTGCCAAGAAATTTATCAGATTCAAGTAAAGTAACTAGCATAGCAAAAGATGCATTTTGATCATAAACGGAAGGTTTTATGTAATCTATCACCGTTGAAAATAATGGGCTTAAATCTTTTCTCTCATCAGATAGCTCCTTAGCACACCAACCATTTCTACCTGAAGCATAGAGTACTGGAAAATCTAGTTGCTCGTTGGTTGCATCAAGGTTAAAAAATAACTCATATATTTCATTTAGTACTTCATCAATTCTGCTGTCTGGTCGATCAACCTTATTGATTATCACAATCGGTTTTAAATTTGCCTTTAGTGCTTTTGACAACACAAACTTAGTCTGTGGCATTGGACCTTCTGCAGCATCAACCAGTAGTAATACACCATCTGCCATGCAGAGCACCCTTTCCACTTCTCCACCAAAATCCGCATGTCCTGGTGTATCAATGATATTGATTTTCTCATCACCCCACATTATTGACGTACATTTTGCAAGTATTGTAATCCCACGTTCACGTTCTTGATCACCACTATCCATCACTCGTTCTTGAACTTCTTGATTCTCACGAAACGTGCCACTTTGTTTTAACATGTTATCAAGTAAAGTAGTTTTTCCGTGGTCAACGTGTGCAATTATTGCAATATTGCGGATTGATTTAAATTCACTCATTTCTTATCATTTCAAATTTAATTTAATAACAAGTATACGTATAATATATTTAGAGTAAATAACTAAAGCCGTGTATTCTAGGCAGATCATGGAACTCTAACAAAAAGGTTTCATGTTCGCTGTACTTTGTAGCAACTAACACCAAGACAAAGAAGAATCTTGCTTTAGCAGTACATTTATATAAAATTAAAATAAACTAAAGTAATCATTTAAATGCTAACAAGATTCGCTCCAAGCCCAACTGGCTACCTTCATGTAGGAAACATAAGAACTGCACTCATTTGTTGGATGTACACACGTAATCAAAATGGAAAATTTTTACTACGTTTTGATGATACTGATCTTGAGCGTTCAGATATCAAATATGTAGATAATATCATAGAAGACCTAAAATGGATTGGCATAAATTGGAATTCAAGTTTTAAGCAATCAGAGCGTTTTGAGCGCTATAACGAGGTGTTCTTACAGTTAATGAAAGAAGGTCATATTTATGCATGTTATGAAACAAGAGAAGAATTAGACACTAAACGAAAATTGCAATTAAAACAAGGTCTTCCCCCTATTTACAATAAAGGTGCGTTGCTTTTAACTGAGCAAGAGAAAATTCGTTATGAGCAAGAAGGGCGAAAACCACATTTCAGATTTAAATTGGATAGAAATAAAACTGTAAAATGGAATGATGAAGTTAAAGGCGAAATAAATATTGCAACAATTCATATCAGCGATCCTGTAATAAAAAGAGAAGATGGAATTTATACGTACATGCTACCTTCTGTTATTGATGACATTGACTTTAATGTAACCCATGTTGTACGCGGGGAAGATCATGTAACTAATACCGCAGTTCAGATTCAAATGATTCAAGCATTAAAAGCGAAAATTCCTATCTTTGCCCACCTTCCCCTACTACACTTTGATGATAGCAAAATATCGAAACGGAAAGGTGGGTTGGATATTAAGTCCATAAGAGAAGATGAGATTGAGCCAATGGCGCTAACTAGCTATTTAGCAAAACTTGGCACATCTGATCCAATAGAAGCTCATGTTGATATGCAGCCTTTAATTGACTCATTTGATATCAAAAAATTTAGCTCAGCATCTTTACAATTCAGCTTGAGTGAAATGTATAAGCTAAATAGCAAAGTGCTGCAACAAATGCCATTTGAAATGGTGCAAGATCGTTTAAGTCAAATTGGTTCAGAGTTTTGGTATTTTATAAGAAACAACATAAACAGGTTTTCTGAGGTGGCCAAATGGTGGCAAGTATGTAAATCCAATATAGAGCCTGTGGTTATTAATAAAGAATTTATAAAAATAGCGCTAAGCACATTACCTCAAGGTGATTGTAATGAAAATACGTTATCAGAATGGGTTAAAAATATTCGACAGACAGTTGATATAAAGGCAAAAGATCTATTTATGCAGTTGCGCCTCGCTTTAACAGGAACAGAAACAGGTCCAGAACTCGCTAAATTATTAATTTTTATCGGTAGAGAGAGCATTGTTGCAAGGTTAGAAGAAAATCATACAAAAGGTTTAAATGCACCGAATGTATTTGAATAACACCAATAGTTAATCTCATGCTGAAAGATCATTTTATGGTCCAAGTCAGTTCTTTTACAAGTCACTTCCAAGCTCATCAAATTTTCTAAGATCTTCTTAAGTTCTGAAAGTTGCAAACTTTTCAAATGAGATTTAAAACTCTGCAATTGTTTGAAGAACAATGGAGGACTCAGCTGGTCAATTGCAGCTTGTTCATTCATTCCATTTTGTATTAACAGCAAAACGCTTTCTAGCCGTAGAAAATAATTTGATATAATACGGATTAATGCTATCGGTGAAAAATTCTCTTGTAATATCAATACATCGGAAATTTTGATGAATTGTCCCATGTCTTTACTCACTATTGCAGAGCACAGATTATCAAGTGTAACATAATCATTGCCGGAGGTTGAAAAGCATAGATCTATATCAGCAAGTTTAAGATCTTTTCTTTTTCCTAGATATAAAACTAATTTTTCAAGCTCTGAATATATAGGCAGTTTGCTATGATTAAAATAAGACTGCAAGTGGTAGATTATCTCACTTGTGCACTCTATATCATTTTGTTTCAAGTAACTTGATATAATATCACAAAGATTACTACCGCTGTCCTTATAGCAGGTAATGACACCGAAAATTTTTGAGCTTTCCATATAACTTTTAGTTGTATAACTATATGGAAGATCATTTGCGATCATTACTATATAATGATCGCCTATATTATGATCCAATATGTTTCTTAACTCTTTAGATATACTTCCACTGACATTTATCAGCTTAACTAACCTTTTTTTAGTAAACATCGAAATGTTTGCCAACTCGGAAAATAACAAGCCAGGCGACTTATTCACTACTGCAAAATCCATTACCTGAACTGAATACTCATTCAAGTTGGCAATTATTTTCTGTACAAAAATATCGACCTTACTATTGTCACTCCCATGAATTAATACACCACTTAAAGTATCGGGTTTCTCAAGGAATTTTTTAACTTTAGATGGCGTGATTCTCATGCCATCTATATTATATGATCACTATTTGGTGGTACATCATTTGATTGCACATCAGTTTCCAACAATTCTGAGCTTTCTTGATTTGCTGTATTCTGCATATCATCAGACACTTCTTTCTTTCCCGTAACATAATTATAAAAATTTTTTATAGGCTGTCCTATATATCTAGAAAAAAATCCTTCGGCCATATCTTTCACTCCACAAATTAACAATTAGCACATAAAAACAACGTAGCAAAAACTACTTTACGCTCAGATAGTTACACTCATTTGTTAATGAATTATGAACTTCCGAGACCAAAATTAAGTCGATCTACTTAACACCAATCTTATAAAATAAGCAATGATTAAATACACAGCTGCGATAAGTATAATTGCAGGTCCAGTTAATAAGTCAAAACTTGCAGATAATATCAAACCTGATACTCCAGAAATCACAGAAAAAACTGTTGCAACAATAATCATTTGCATTGGAGTTTTTGAAATGAGTCTTGCTGATGCAGCAGGTATTAACAAAAATGCAGCAATGAGTAATATTCCTATTAATTGAGCAGAAATTGCAATAAAGATAGCGAGTATAATCAAAAATTCTAGCCTAACAAAATTAACATGTACTTTCTCAACTGTTGCCAAATCTTGATTAATCGAAATCATCAGCCAATAGCGCCATCTAAATATTAATATCAAAGTAACTATTACGGAGGTTAGAAAAATTGATATTATATTACTTTGGTCAATCATTAATATGTCACCAAAAAGTGAGCTAATAATACTATTATTACCTGATGGAAGAAAAGACATAAGTATTAAACTCGATGATAAAACTACATTGGTAACTATGTTCAATATCGTATCAGCAGAGTATAATTTATTAAAATTAAGAGAAAGTAGTATAGCAAACATAATTGCAATGAGCATTATACTTACCGATGGGCTGATATTAAAGATCAAAGCAAGTGCAATACCAAGCAATGAAGAATGGGACAAACTATCACCCAAATACGATAACCTTTGCCATATCATAAATGACCCTAGAGCTCCTGTGACTAGGCTAATCATAATTACCGCAATTAGACTATTTATAAAAAAACTCTGTGTAAATATCTCTAACATGCTATCAGATAACTGACAACAAATCTATCTTCAGATATTAAAACGTTATGGGTTCTGCATGCAGAACCCGTCGTCATAAATTCAAAATTTAAATTCTTTTGCTCCATAAGATAAGACTTCATTGAACAATCGCGTATCTTACCAGTACCTATTATCAAAATCTCTATTTCCTCTGTTAAAAAAGATTTAAAATACTTCTTGTTATTTATATCACTTTCTTTCAATTCAATCACCTTTTTAGGAAAAATTATAATTGAGCCATGATATTCTTGATTATTTACCCAAAATCTTTCTTCCCTGTAACCATCTATAAGATTTTTCTTCTTGGAAATTAAGGGCATAAATCAAACTATTAATTCCGTGTCGCACACCCACCATTCTGGATATTCCTTTTTGATATTTGCCGCTGCAGCTTTTGCACTTTCTTCACTATCAAACATTCCAAAACACGCTACACCACTACCTGACATACGAGAAAGTATAGAGCCTTCTTGTGACTCTAGTGTTGATATTACATTCTGAATTTCAGGTACAAAACCTATTGCTGCTTCTTGAAGGTCATTTTTTGTCTCTTTAAGAAGCTCTAACAAATTCTCCTCAGTGTTATCACTCCACTTAATTGGATTAGAGAAATCCTCTTTATACTTGGAAAATACTTCTGATGTATTCAAAAACTTTTTTTTTGGTTTCACAAGTACCAGACTTATGGGTAAAGAGCATTGTTTAATGGGACATAATTCCTCACCAACACCTCTAACAAAAACTGGCTTACTATCTACACTTGCAGGCACATCAGCACCAACGCTTAAAGCTATATCACTTAAAATTTGCCTATCAATATCCCACAGCTCTCCTAGCGTGCGTATCACAGCTCCAGCATCTGAGGAACCACTACCAAATCCTGCAGCAATTGGTACATTTTTTATAACCTTTACAGTGACTTTAGTTCGTATAGGAGCGTACCTAAGCAGTAGACTCAATGCTTTCGTTATAGTATTATATCGATAATTTATTTTAAACTCAGAGTTTACAAATTGAACTGTAGAGTTATCATATCTAAAGTTTTTTTCTCCTACTTTTATCTCTAAAAAATTAGAAAGTTTAGCAAAGACAACCAAACTTTCAATTAAATGATACCCTCTTTCTTCTCTATTTATAATATGTAAAAAAAGATTGATCTTTGCAGGAGCCTTTACACAAAAACTTTCCATCTGTATATCTTCACTAACACTATCTTATTTACTATACTTGAAATGCCACTTCAGTCAAACTTTATACACTCCTAATGAGATCAAATGCCATAAATCCTAACTTCTCTGTATGGGTAAGTGCATCAGCTGGTACAGGTAAAACAAAGATCTTAATAGACAGAGTATTAAGACTTCTATTAGAGAATAAGAGAAATATTCTCTGCTTAACATTTACCAATGCTGCAGCAAATGAAATGGAGGATCGCATTTACAGTACACTTAGTAAGTGGGCAATATGTCCAGAGGGTATATTGGTCACAGATTTAGAACAATTAGCCCAGTGTGTGACCAGAGAAAATAAAGATTATTTAACAAGAGCAAGAAGGCTTTTTTCTGAACTGGAAAATCTTGGTCTTAATATTCAAACTATACACGCCTTTTGTTACAAATTAATCTCCAGCTTTCCTACAGAAGCTGGTATCGCTCCAAATTGTACGTTGAGCGAATGTAAAGAATTGCATTCCATCGTATTTGAAAAAACGCTTCATAACGAAACTGTGCAGGACGATATCAATATCGTTGCAGCTGAAATTGATGAAAATAAGCTGCGTGATTTGCTCTATACCTTATGTATAAAGAGATCAGCTCTAGAAAATAATTTAGGATATATAAAAGATAAACTAAGCGTCCCAGACAAGATTGACAATTTACAGAATGAAACGATTGAGCAGATAAAAAGATTAGCTAAAATATTAAGTAAGGGAAGCAAAAGAGATCAGAGTTACAGTGCGATACTTTATGATTGGTGTAATAGCACAAAATCGTCCGTACCAAATGTTATCATCCCAGTGCTTGACACTGGGATCCATATTTCTTTTTTTCTAGATCCCAGTGTCAAGCACTGGGATGATAACAAGATAGAGAACTTAGCTAAAGTATTTCTCAAATCAGAATCGTACGAAAAAAAGAGCATATCATCCATTATAACAAAGGGTGCTTTGGAAAAATTTGAAGACGTAGAGCAAATGATAGAAAGCATTCAAAATGCATTGTTTACCCATGTAAAGGACATAAATTCTTATCAAATATTCGGAAGAACCAGTAGTTTACTTAGTATATTTAAAGTATATGTTGATCTATATAATAATGAAAAATCAAAGAATGCACTGCTTGATTATGATGATATCATCAATTTAGCAACAAATCTCCTTAGCAATCCAGTCAATAAAGATTGGATATTGTTTAATCTAGACCAAAAAATAGACCACATTCTTGTTGACGAGGCACAAGACAATAGTATTAGTCAATGGAAAATTATAACAAATCTCTGCAATGAATTTTTTACCGGTGGTGACGAAAAGAGAACTTTATTCGTTGTTGGAGATGTAAAACAATCAATTTACAGATTTCAAGGAGCAAATCCCCATCTATTTAATTACATGCAGCAATATTTTCACACGAAAACCGGTGGCAGAGATTGGGTATCATGTCAACTTGAAAAGTCATTTCGCTCAACTCCAGAAGTTTTGATGCTTGTAGACAGAATATTTAACAATTTTCGTGAAGAAATATCTTTCAATGATAACAAGATAAAACATATTCCATATAGAGAAAACGATCAAGGGTACATTGAAATCTGGCCGTTACTGCCAAGGTATAAAGAGGAAGAGCAGCAAGCCTTACAAATTCATTTAACACAGAGGAAAGATTATGTAGTAAAGGATCGATTACTTGCTCAGGCAATAGCCCAAAGAATTCACAATTGGTTAAACGAAGGGCGGATTTTAGTCACCAAAGATCGCCATATAGAACCAAGGGACATTATGATTTTGGTACGGCAACGAAATGCGCTAGTTGACTACATAATAAGTGAACTAAAAAAAGTAAATGTACCAGTTATAGGCCGAGATTATTTTAGAATTATGGATTACATAGCTGTGCAGGACTTAATAGCTTTAGCTGAATTTTTGCTCCTCCAGGCAAATGATCTTGCTCTTGCAAATGTTTTGAAATCACCGCTATTTAACTTTACTGAGGACGATTTATTCAATATTGCATATAATCGTAAAGAGCAGTCATTGTGGGAAAAAATTCATGATTATCATGAGGTTATTTATAGCGAATTAAACTATCTGATTAACTTATCTCAGACAAAATCCCCTCTTACATTATTCACGCATATATTACGCAAAGGTAAAAAGAAATTTGCTGCAAGGCTAGGTCTTGAGTGCTTCGAGATTCTAGACGAATTTATGAACCTCGTATTGCAATTTGAGCACCCATCTCTTCAAGCATTTGTTCAGTGGATCAAAGAAAATAATCCTGAGATTAAAAACGATATGCAATCAGAACTCAATGCTGTACGAATAATGACAATTCATAAATCAAAAGGTCTACAAGCTCCAATAGTGTTTTTAGTTGACACAAATACAGTACCAAGAAACAGCGAAAATATTTTGTTTGATGCAACGGAAGCACCATTTTGGTGTGGCAAAAATAGTAATGCTTATTGTAATCAAGTAAAAAGAGAGAGAAAACTAGAGGATTATAACGAATATTTGCGTTTGCTGTACGTGGCACTTACGCGTGCTGAAGATGAGTTATACATTTTAGGCAAAGAGCCAGTGCAAAAGGGCTCTTGGTATGATCTAGTTATTCAATATGGAGCATTATATGAGAGGAAAAAACTATACTTACAGCCGATATTTAAAGAAAAAGTTGAAGTGCTATGCATGAATGCAAACTACCCTTCTATTTATAAAAAACGTGATTATTTTGATGTTCCAGTGATTTTACCTCCATCAAACCTATCAATGTCATTGCAGCACGTGACGCTGGAACCTGGAGAAAAAAAGCCAGTGTCAAGCACTGGGATGACAGATGAGAATGCTGGAATGACAAAAAGGAGCATTGGGACGACAGACAGCTATGCAAGAGGCTTAATAATTCACAGTATATTGCAATATATGCCCAAGATAGAGAAAGACAGGAGAAAAAATTGGGTTAGGAAATATCTTGATAGCATAAACACTAGTGAAGATAAGGATGAAATTTACAGCAAAATATTAACCTTTAATGAAAAATATGATTACCTGTTCGACTTGGAGGGCAAATCAGAAATTCCACTTAGTGGAACAATTGACGGAAAACCAGTATTAGTGCGGCTAGACAGAGTGTGTATAACAGAAGACAAAGCAATCATAATTGACTATAAATCACACCATAACGTTTCTATTTCCTCATCAAATGAAATAAAAAAGCAAATGTTGATCTATAAAACCTTAGTGCAAGAAGTCTACCCAGATAAGCAGGTAGAGTGCGTGGTTATTTGGATGGAAGATTTAACCTTACAATCTTTGATCTAAACTCAAAGGGAGTATTAAATAAACTGTGTCAAATCGTATTTTTAGTTCAACTCGATTTTTAACCTACCAGGAAAAAAGATATCAAGTTGAGAGATAGTTAAAGCCCAATCATGTATAGGCATAGTCCATTTCTCTCCTGCCTTCTTTATAGCACAATACGCCTTCCCTCTAGCAGTTTTTTTATAAATGGTGTTAATGCTCCATCTCTTCCTGTCAATGGTCTTCCTTCTCGTATAGATGATAAGATATTTGTTTCTAATTCTTTATAGTCTACCAAACCGGTAGTTCTGTTTGCTTGACTCATTGTCAAACCTCCATTTTTTTATCAATTTATTACTTTACTTCTCGGTTTGACACAGTTTATTTAACACTCCCCTGCACAATCAACTCCTTTCAAGCCCTTATTATTCGCGAATTCTATAACAACCCTATTAAGTAAAGATGAAGGATCTACATTAGCTATACCTTGTTCCTGATTATTACTGTTAACCATTTGTTGCTCATCACACATCTTTTCAATATTGCCTTTTAAAATACTCAAAAACTTTTCATCTTTCAGACAAGCTTCTTTTGCAGCTGAATATAAAATATTTGGTATTTGGGAGTAACTCTCGTTCCTTACGTGGCCTGCTATATCTAAATATACTTTAAAAAAGTTAACATCTTTTACTAGTACATCAGATTGTTTAGCTGTTTTTTCAAATATCTTTTCAAATTCTTCTACGATATTCAGTGTGTTAGCCAGAGCTTCTTCAGGAGTAACAGAACAAAACTTAGGAAGAGGATATTTTTTATCTAAGAAACTTTGTAATAAGAAGAATCCTAAGCCAATATTGTTGCTGACACAAACTTCACTGCTAAATTGGCTAGTACCAGCTGTATTAGAATAATTTGCTGAGGTTTCAGGCAAAGCAGCTCTAAACCCACCTATAGAGCTTTTTATCCAACCAAATAAACCATTTATCCATGAAGATGGTCTTGTACCACTACTAATTGCGTACTCACTTCTACGATTTCTAATGTGCTGCCTATGTCTATGAGGTTGGTCAGATAACATCATAACTTCTGTGAAAACATCACTATAAACTTGATTCCTATGTTCTCTTTTTACAATATTTATATCTCTTGCAGCATTTATTTCCTTCTCATGATCTTTTAACACTATCTCTTTATCAGCAAATTTTATTGATAACGCTTTCATCTTAGGTATTTTATAGAATTTACTAAGTGTAATACTGCAGAGATTATCTTTAGTAATAGTCGAGTCAAAAGCATTAGTTATTATTAAATCACGGAAATTGTTACGAACAAAAGTATAGTTTCCTCCTTTTCTAGGCGTGATAAGCTCAGTACCTTTCTCCACATCTTGATTCGTTACTACAATAATCTCCTTATCCTTTTCAAATATCAAAGGTTGTGGTTTTAATTCTAATTCAGAACTTATTTTCATAGGCGCACTATCTGAGATAATATGAAGATTTTCATACCAATCCAAACCGTCTTTTAATCTTATTGTTAGCACTTCTAATAAAAAACTTTGTCCCATTTCTGTTTCTAACTTAACTAGCAAATCATTTCCATCTTGAAAAATTCTTGGCAGATTAATATGTATTTTCAAATCATCTTGTATTATTTTTACCACGTTACGTAAATCTAATGTATCTATGGAACTTCCTTCATCAAAATTATAGATGTTTACTTCTGGTATAGAAGAAATACTATGTTCATATCTTTTCTTACCTGAAGCTATAGTAATTACGTATATATTCTCACCACCATTTCCAATTAAGTGACTGTTATGAATCGGGTGATTGTGAAGCGCCTCAAATTTCCCATGGCCAACAAGTATAGATTCACCACCTGATTGCACAGCGATAGTCATATTGAGTTTATTCGCTATAGCTGGATAACTTTTTATAATTTCATCAATAGTTGTATTAGTACTCTGTATTGAATACAAATTTCTTTCCTTACCCACTTTTATTTCAGCGCTGTCTTTTAATTGATAGATTATATTGTTCATTATGTTATATGAGATAGCTATACTAAAGTTTCCATTTGCAACTTTTGGAAAAAATTGAACTTTATGCTATTTTGATCTTTAACATCAACACTCTGAATATCAGCAAGCAAGTAGTCGAATATAAACCTATGATTACTTTCTAAATTAGTAAGTAATTTAACAGATGCACTACCTTTTTGAAATGGTACAATATAGCTAAAGTTACCTTTTAGTGCCAGACTATTTACTTCAGTATAAGGCCTAACTATTACTTGTATATTATAGGCACAGTTATTACTTTCTATTTGCAAATAATCAAGTTGTTCTTCGCTACCACTATTACCATCCAAAAATTTAGTTTTACATGCACTAAATATATGATCTGCCTTAGCTTTTCTACCAAGCACTCTTTCCACTGAATTAATTTTGAAGCCAGAATGACCACGGAGCTTATGTACGATAAGACCAATGTTTGCATTTAAATTAACCGCCACACTTACATCTTCTTGAGTCAATCCAGTGAGATCTAAGGTATCAATTCCACCCTTTCCGTACAAGGATCCTTCTATAAGATCTCCCTGTAAAACAAATATATCATTCTTATTTCCCCCATAGTATTCTTTAGAACCATCATTCACTACAAATATGTTCGGGCTATTCTTAAATCCTTTTGCATAATCTTCACCTTCTCCTAAATTAATTAGAGTATACCCTTCTGTTTTGTTATCAGATAAACCAATTGCATTTTTACATAAATATGACCCATAACTCGAAGCAGGCTCACCATCTCCCCTTGGTAAACAAAATAATCTTCCACCGCTTGGATCATTCGGTCTTGTTCTGCTCCATTTTATATCATTTCTTTTTCTATCAAGTAGTACTGTACTGTTCAAATCTATCTCAAACTTAGTTGTGCATTCTTCAGTATGATAGCCTAATATCATTCCAATTGATGTTGGGTATGACATTTCACGACAAAAATCTACAACTGATTTACCAGTAGGAAAAACATAGCTTTGAATAGCACGATTCTCCCTTAAATACTCAAATCCTTGCTTAACTAATTGGTTATAAAGTTGTTTTTCCTCATTAACTCTTCTATATATTGTTCAGGTTGCATACCTATAAATGCACGCAAACCTTCAATAAATTTTTCTCCTCCATTTAAATGAATCAGTTGATCAATATTTTCAACTCTCTTTACTGCCATGTAAACATCAGTTCCAACAAATACTACAGCGCCGATTCCTGCTCCAATAGGTCCAGTAACACTTGATACTCCTTCTAGTACTTCAAAAACTTCAGCAACTTCTATACCAATCTCTGCGCTATCCACTCCAAGATAAATACTATCTCCTATTACGCCAACTAGTGCTTCTTCAGTACTATTTTTAAATGCTTTTATCTGATTTACTAGATCATAAATAACAAACGCAGAAGTACCTCGAGCAAGAAAAGGTGATGCAACCCTTAAAGACCTACCAAGTAATGACTTTCCTTCTGAGAGTAAATTTAATCCTTTACGAGATGCAGCTTCAGCAACTTTAGCAAACCCTTGACCACCGGCTATAAAACCAACATTAATTGCTACACCCTGATAATCTCCATTAAAAAAGTCAGCTAAAACATTTTTAACCATCATTCCATGCATGGTTATGCTAGAGATTTTCTTTACTCTACTTAAATGATTCATGACTTTCTGATTACTGGTAAGCTTATCAACCAAATTGCTAAATCTACCCTTAACTTGAACTTTACCTGCTAGCTCAATTAGCTGAGAATGCTTTTCCTCTGGTAGATCTTTAATATAATTAACGAACTTTTCACTATCTATCTTAATTTTACTAAAATCTCTTTTCTCATCTTTTTCTGTGTTAAATTTATCTACATCTTCCCAAGAAAGCTCACATTCCCCGATCTTTACTTCTCTTTTTCTTCTTCCTAAACTTGTACTCGGCAAACATTCTTCAACTTTACCTTTTCGATATATTTTATCAGCCCTTTCTAGTAACTCCGTTGCTCTTTGATGATTACCTAAAGCTTTCTCAGCAAAAGCTAAATTTTCTAAGGCTATAGCTACTTCAAAATGATCTTCTCCATAATGCTTCTCTAAAATAGGCAAAGCCCTTTCTAGCAACTCACTCTGTTGCTGATAATCATTTAAAGCTCC
This sequence comes from Wolbachia endosymbiont (group B) of Camptogramma bilineatum, assembly GCF_947251825.1. Lineage (NCBI taxonomy): Bacteria > Pseudomonadati > Pseudomonadota > Alphaproteobacteria > Rickettsiales > Anaplasmataceae > Wolbachia > Wolbachia endosymbiont (group B) of Camptogramma bilineatum. The sequence continues at coordinate 387,479 of NZ_OX366391.1, read as the reverse complement.
ATAATTGATACCCAGATTTACTAATGTTTCAGCTACTTCAAAATGATCTTCTCCGTAATGTCTCTCTAAAATAGGTAAAGCCCTTTCTAGTAACTCTTTTGCTTCTTCATAATCACCTAAAACCAGACAAGACATACCTAAACTTTCTAGCATTATCCCTACTTGAAAATGCCCTGTTCCATAGTGCTTCTCTAAAATAGGCAAAGCCCTTTCTAGTAAGTCTTTTGCTTCTTCATAATCACCTAAAGTTTCGTAAGAGTTACTAAGATTCGTTAGAGCTATAGCTACTTCAAAATGATCTTCTCCATAATGCTTCTCTAAAATAGGTAAAGCCCTTTCTAGCAAATCTTTTGTTCTTTGAGCATCACCCAAAATCTCGTAAACAACACCAAGATTTGCTAGAACCAGAGCTACGTAAAAATGATCTTCTCCATAATGTCTTTCGAAAATAGGTAAAGCCCTTTCTAGTAACTCTTTTGCTTCTTCATAATCACCTAAAGCTCCATAAGTGGTACTAAGATTTACTAGAGCCATAGCTACTTCAAAATGATCTTCTCCATAATATTTTTCTAAAATAAATAAAGCATTTTCTAGCAGCTCTTTTGCTTTTTGATAATCACCTAAAGCTCCATAAGGGATGCTCAGGTTTACTAATGTTTTAGCTACTTCAACATGATCTCCCATATAATCTAAAATAGGTAAAGCCCTTTCTAGTAAATCTTTTGCTTCTTCATAATCACCTAAAGCCTCATAAGGGATGCTCAAGTTTATTAATGTTTTAGCAACTTCAAAGTGCTCTACTCCGTAATGCTTCTCTAAAATAGGTAAAGCCCTTTCTAGCAACTCCTTTTGTCTTTTGGGATTACCAAAGCTAAAATACCCATCACTTATCCATATTAATAAATTCTCAAGGTAATCTTCTTCTATTTTTTCTTTATCTTGAGGGTTCTTTTTTAACCAATTATCTATATGTGATAAAAATGCCTCTAAGTGTGGTAATAATTCTCGTTTCCTAAGATAGTCTTCTAATTTATCACCACCATAAGGAAAATTTGATTCTAGTAACTTGAAAGTCTCGTCCATAACCTCCTTGCTTTTACCCTCCTCTGCTAATGCTATTCTTGTCACTTCTTGAACTAATTTATGAGTACTTAACACACTTTGCCTTTGTTCACCATTCACCATAGAATATTTTACAAGTAAACGAACAGCTGACCTTAATTCCTCCTCACTACTCCCTGTCAAACCTAAAAATACTTCTCTCCTAATCTTCTCAGGTGCAAGATAAGAGATAACATCAAGAATCCTTAAAGCTAAATTTCCATACTTTTCATTGCTTGCTATTTTATCAATTGTCATCTTCCAAGTTGTAAAAGTTGTTTTTGCATAGTCATTATCAATTCCTTTAAATGCTTCATAATTAAGCAAGTCTTTTGTCTTCTTTTCATATTCGTTCAGATAATCATCTATATCAAATTCTCCTGTAACTCTTTGATCTTCAATATATGCTATCGCTTGCTGTATAGCTAAAGGAAAGTGTTTTAACTTTTCCACTAAAGCTTCTATCTTTTCATTTTGAGATTCATCTTCTATACTCAAGCCCTTTTTTACAAATTCTATCGCTTCTTCTGGCTTTAATTCGTTCAGGTTAATAATTTCTATCCCTTTGTCCCACTCTAGATTACGAGAAGTAATTAAAATATAAGGTCCATTACCACCCGGTAATGAATCATGTAGTGGTAAAAATTTATTCAAATAATTACTTTCCTCAGCATCATCAAAAATAAATAAGCTTTTGCTATTACTAAAAAAATTGTAAACTTCTTCTACGATAGATCCTATATCCTTTTCTTTTCCATTTGCATCTTTTGTATCAATTTTTAGCTTATCCTTCGCTAATCGAGTAAATGATTCAATAAGAGCTACCTCGCTTTCACCGTTGATCCATATAACGTTGTCATAATAATTTTTACTATATTCTTGAACATATTGTCTAGCTAACTCAGTTTTACCTATTCCCCCTAAACCGCTAATTGAGGTTATTTGTGATATTACTGTTATCTTTTCTCGACTACGTTGTATCTTGTTATGTAGGTCAATTAACTCTTCCCTTCTTCCAGTAAACAAACTTACTGGCTTTTTCACATCAAACCAAATTGGCTCTCTTAATTGCTCTCTTGCTACGATTATACTATGTATTTCATCAAGCTTTTTATCTACTTTCTCGAAACTTTCTCTACTTTCTTTTCTTCCCTCTGCAATAGAGTGTACTACCTTTTGACTAGCTTCCTGATGTCGACTCATTAATTCACTAAAGACTTTCTCAATCTCATTTTGATTACTTTCTATGTAACTTGATAGCTCATTAAAGTTTTTATCTATGAAATTCTCTAATTCATTGAAGTTTTTTTCAGCTTCCTGTTTCATTTCTTCTTTAAAATTGCTTAGTAACCTCTCTTCAATTAACTTCGGATCTTGCTTATTAATCTCATTCAATAATTCACCTTCCCATTCTTCATTTGTTTTCCCATCTAACTTTAAAACATACCTATACTCTTCTCTAGGAGGCTTTTCTTCACTGTATTCTCTCACGAATTTTTTTATTTTATTTTCCAACTCCCATTTAAAAAGAAGACGATAACCATATTTGCTAGTATCACTCTTTTCATCTATTCTCTTGTAGTATTTATCAGCACTACCATCACTCTTTATTATTACTAATCCCGCTTTATCAAATAGTTCTGCAGTATTCCATGAATTTGAATTTTTACTTTCTAAAGTGTGTCCTGGCTTAATGTGAGGAATAACAGTGGAGGTTTGTTTATATTTTTTTTGACTTTCCAAAAACGATACCTTCAGTAATTGAGTAAGTAGAAAACTCTTTTTCGGTATTTTTTCTATAGTAATCAACCACTCTACTAACAGCATCTTCTGCTAATTTTGTCATTGCTCTCTGCCAACTTCCATCTACTTTAACTTGTACAAATTGGCTCTCAAAACTTTGAAAAATCTCAACACCAGATTTTACTAACTCTTCCCTAACTTTGATCGGATCTTTTTTAAATATATATAATTGATCTATCAGCTTTTTAAGCTCGTCTCTATTATAACTACTACCAATGCTGGATATTGCTAATCGAAGAACGTTAATCACAACAAGAGAAGATGCCTTTATTTTTGTTATCTCCACTCCTTCTGTTCCACCTTGTCCTGTTCCCATTATCGTATTAGCAAAATCAGCCCACTTACCTGTTTTTCCTTTTTGATTTTCTAGTCTTTCATAGTATTCTGATAAAGAGCGTTCATAAATAAAAACAAAATCTTCAACAAACTTTCTGAGCTTTTCATGCACTTCCTTCTCCTGTGCAGAAAGTCTTTCTACTTGACTAGAAGATTTTCTTAAATGTTCTTCTAAAGTCTTAATAATCTTTTCCTTATTTGATTGCTTAGCATTATCTAGTGGAGTTTTATCATCCTTATTTTTAATATTAATCTTTGCTCCTTTACTTAGGAGTAATCGTACTAATTCTTCATTACCTTTAGAAATAGCAATATGTAAAGGAGTATTACCTTGATTATTTTGAATGTTTACATCTATACCAGACACATTCAAAAGAAGTTCAACAATGTCTTGATGATTTTTGCTTACAGCAACATGTAATGGTGTATTTACCCCGCCAACAATGTTGCAAATTTTTCTTTTCTTCTCGATTATTTCCAGGAGAGTTTGGTAGCTCTTTTACACGAAATACCACATTTACGTCCTCAAGGTTAATTTCAATTCTCTTGACTAACGTTCTAATAATATCACGTTTAGTTAGCCAGTCTGCGTTATCAAGGTTTGATGTAATATTGGAAGAAAAGTCTTCTAAATTGGTTACAACCAAAGTTAATTCCTGTTTTAATTTCTTTTGATCGAATATCCTTTTCTTCTCCTCTTCAATTGTTTTTAAACTTTGTTTCATTGCTTTAATTCGTGGTTCAAATTCTTCTTGATTAATATATTCTTGAGCATAACTATCAATAAGTCTAGCAATACCACGTTTTAATTTATTTTCTTGTTTCTCTAGTAAATCGCTTTTTTGATCCCATGATGATTTTTTAAGCTCTGAAAGTCTACGCCTGTATTCTTCTAAAACCCTATTTGGATTTTTCAATAAATGCTTAACCTCTTCCCACACGGCTGTTTCTAATGCATCTGTACGAATGTGTTTATTATCACAAATTTTATTACCACCAAAACGGTAAGAATCTCTACCAATACAACGATAATAAGCATAATGATCAATTTTTTCTCCTCGCTTATTTCTTACAGGACTTCCGTAATATGCATAACGACAACGCTTACATACGATTAAACCTTGTAGTAAATGTTTTGCTCCTCTTTCTCTTGTCCTTGCTATTTTTCTATTCTCAGCTAATTGTTCTTGAACTATATCAAATACATCTTCGTCCACTATATTTGGCACTTTAACATAAATCCAATTTGCTTTTTCAACAGAATAGGTAGAGTAATTATCTTTCGGTTGTTCACAAGAATGTTTCTGTGGTCTGATATGTTGTAACTTTATACCTACTTTTGTTTTACCAAAAGCCGCTTGTCCTTTGTAAGCAGGATTTTTTAACATACCCCAAATCACACTTCTATCCCAGCACTTTTTTCCTGTTCGTGTTATAATAGACATAGTGTTTAGCCGACGACACACTTCCCCAATACTTGTCCTTTCTCTTCCTATCCACAAAAATACTTTCCTAACAACATAGCTTCTTCTTCGTTTATTTCAAATAAAGCTTGTCCTCCTCCCATATATTTATCTATATAACGATAACCATAAGGAGCTCCTCCCATTACGCTTACACAACCTTTATTAGCTGCATAAATCTTTCCGCGACGACTTCGTTCCATAATTTTCGCTCGTTCATATTCTGCTATCATACCTTGCATTTGTAACAGCAATTGAGATTCTGGATTATCGTTAATCTCATAATTTAAGAAAACCGTTTCTGCTCCTGCTTTCTCAAATTCTTCAAGTAATACCATTTGATATGCATATTTTCTAGATAAGCGATCAGGTGAATGAATGTAAATTCTATCAATTTTACCTTCTGTTACTTTATCACGTAACTTTTCTAGATCAGGACGGACTAGATTAGATCCACTGTAGCCATTATCAATAAATTTATACTCACTTAATAATTTGTATCCATCCGTACTAATTTGCTTCTCTAAAGCTGCAACTTGACTTGCTATTGTATTTTCTTGTGCTTGTTTCCCCGAAGAAACTCTTGCATATAAACTCACTGTTACCATTTGATCCTCCTTGAATCCCATTTTTATGTTTTAAATTTTTTTGGCTTACTTGCTTTGACACGGCTTTTTCATAAGCATCTAACAAATACTTTTCTGCCAACCGGTTAGTTTCATAGCTACAGCTAATCCGTATAGCTAATCTCTTATTTTCCATAAACTTTCCTTGAAATAATATGTTCATATCATTCATTGAAACTGATGGTTAATTGATTGTTGGCACTATAAATAAATGGCACTCTTGTTTTTGGACATAGAAGTTTTCGAGAAATGCTTTTCTCTAATTTTACGTTTTTTGCAACATTGTTGGCGGGGTAAGGACTCCGCCAACAATATTGCAATAAACCTGAAACTTGAGAAGACTATTTCTCGAAAGCTTCTACAAAAAGAACGGAGAGTTGAATTTATTTATAGAGCTAATGATCAAATAACCATATGTCTCGATGGATAATATATGGTAGAGCTCATGGGCAACAAGAAATTAATAGTGCGGATTAGTTGTAGTTATGAAGTAAATCGATTAGCAGAGTTGTATCTATTAGATGCATATGAAAAATTAGTGTTAAGTAAACCAATAAAAGCGAGCAAAAAGGAAGAAAACTCTGAATATAAGAAAGTAGATTTGAGGACGGTAAAATGGTAACAGTTAGTTTATATGCAAGAGTTTCTTCAGGGAGGCAAGCACAAGAAGATACAATAGCAAGCCAAATTGCTGCTATAGAGAATCAAATTAGTATGGATGGACATAAATTATTAAATGAATATAAATTTATTGATAATGGTTATAGTGGTTCTAACATAATCCGTCCTGGTTTGGAAAAATTACGTGATAAAATAGCAGAAGGTAACATTGATAAGGTTTATATTCATTCTCCTGATCGTTTATCTCGTAAGTATGCATATCAGATGATATTACTTGAAGAGTTTAAGAAGTTAGGAGTGGAAGTCATTTTTTTAAATTATCAAATTAGCGATAATCCAGAATCTCAATTACTATTACAAATGCAAGGTATGATAGCAGAATACGAACGTGCAAAAATCATGGAACGAAGTCGTCGAGGAAAGATTTATGCAGCAAATAAGGGTTGTATAAGTGTAATGAGTGCTGCTCCTTATGGCTATCGTTATATAAACAAAAATACAGAAACAGGACAGGCCTTATTTGAGATTTATGAAGAAGAAGCTGAAGTTGTTCGTAAAGTATTTTCTTGGGTAGGAAGAGAAAGAGCCAGTATAGGAGAAGTATGTCGTAGGCTAAGTGCTATTTCCATTATGACGAGAACTGGAAAAGAGTATTGGGATAGGGCTGTAGTTTTGAGTATGTTAAAAAACACTGCTTATAAAGGACAAGCAGCTTTTGGTAAAACAAGGTTTGGCGTAAAACTAAAACATATAAGACCGAAAAAAAACTCCTGCGAGCATCCAAAAGATAATTATTCTACTTATCCTGTTCCAAAAGAGGATTGGATTTATATTAAAGTACCTAGTATAGTAAGCGAAGATTTATTTGAAATCGTTCAAGAACAATTAGCTGAGAATAGAAAAATAGCAAGAACAAGACAAAGAGGAGCAAAACATTTATTGCAAGGTTTAGTAGTATGTAAGCTTTGCAATTATGCATATTATGGTACTAGCACTGCAAGGAATAAGGAGGGGAAAAAAACTAATAATCAGGTATATTATCGTTGTATTGGTACGGATTCATACCGTTTTGGCGGTAATAAAATGTGTAACAACAAATTAATTCGTACAGATACATTGGACATGGCTGTGTGGGAAGAGGTAAAACACCTATTAAAAAATCCAAATAGAATATTAGAGGAGTATAAACGTAGACTTTCAGAACTTAAAAAATCACCACTAGATCAAAAAAGCGCTTTGCTTGAAACACAAGAAGATAAGTTAAAACGAGGTATTGCAAGGTTAATTGATAGTTATGCTCAAGAATATATTGATCAAGAAGAATTTGAGCCAAGAGTTAAAGCAATGAAACAAAACTTAAAAATGGTTGAAGAACAAAAGAAAAAGATATTTGATCAGAAAAAACTCACACAAGAGTTAACTCTAGTAGTAACAAATTTAGAGGGGTTTTCCTCTAGTATTAACTCAAGTCTTAATAATGCAGACTGGCTAACTAAACGTGATATTATTAGAACGTTAGTTAAGCGAATTGAGATTAATTTTGAGGATGTAAACATCGTGTTTAGAGTAAAAGAGCTTCCAGACTCTTTTCATATGGAAAAAAATCAATGCTTGCAATGTTGTTGTAGGGGTAAGTGGTGGTCAACTTGGTATTGACAAAGATGATCTTATGAAGTTTACAACAGTAGTTGCTAAAATGACCACAGCGTTTGACATGTCTTCAGAAGAAGCTGGTAATGCTATTGCGAAAATATCCAATGTCTATGGAATTAAAGTTGGTGGTATGGAAAATGTAGGTAACATAATAAACCATCTTTCAGATAATACTGCTGCCAAAGCTAAGGAAATGGTTCTTACACTGAATAGAATTGGTGGTAATGCTAAACAGTTTGGTTTAGAAATTGATCAAGCAAGTAGCTTAGCAAGTGCGTTCATAAGCTTAGGTAAACAACCTGAAAAAGCAGCAACTGCTATAAATAACTTTCTTAGTAAACTACAGACTGCAAGAGAGCAAAGTCCTGAATTTCATGATGCATTAGATGAGATGGGAACAAGTATAGAAGAGCTTGAACAAACCATTAAAAAAAATCCTCAAGAGGCAATATTACAATTTCTTAAAACTTTAAAAGAAATAGATGATCAAGAGCGTGCCGGTATTCTTATGAATCTATTTGGTGCTGGGTTTCAAGATGACATTGCTCTTTTAGTAGGAAGCTTAGACATTTACAAGAAAGCTATTGAACATTTAGCTGATAAAGAAAAATATAACGCTTCAATGCAGGACGAATTTAACAATCGGGCAAATACTACAGCTAATAAATTACAATTACTTAAAAATGCAGTATTTGAAGCTGGAATGAATCTAGGGTCAGTAATGTTACCTACTTTAAATTATGTAGCTGGAAGTTTGAAAACAATAACAGAGCGTATAGCTTCTTTTGCAGAAAAACATCCAACTTTAACTACGGCAATCATGAGTACTTTAGCAGCTTTGATAAGTTTAAAAATTGCAGCAGTAGGACTAGGATACGGATTTACATTGCTAGGAAGTACGATTTTTGGTCTGAAAGCAAACCTACTTGGAGTATTTTCATTTTTATCAGCTACAGTTTTTCCTGCAGTAGTAAGAGGACTAAGAGCAATAACGTTTGCTGTAATGAGTAACCCGATTGGACTTTTAGTAGCAAGTCTTGTCACTGGTGCAGCTCTTGTTATCACTAACTGGCAAAAAGTGAAAGACTTTTTCTCTAGCTTTTGGAAATCACTCATTAAACCTATAGGAGAAACCTTTTCATGGATGGGAAATACAGTTAGTAGCATATTTGCTGAGAATAGCCCGATTAGAAAATTTGAAAATAATAGAAATTCTGTTAATAAGCTTTCTAAAAATAGTATTTTCAGTAATGGAAACCCATTGACAAATAATAGTGCTATTAAACAATTTTCAGAAAATAGCAAAAGCAATTTTGAAAGTTTTAAAGTTAAAAGTGTTATAGAAGAAAAAAGAGCTATGGAGCAAGAAGAAGTTGAGAAAGCATTCAAGAAAAGTAGATGTGAAAATAGGGAATCGAAAGTATATAACCAAGCATTCTATCAAACGTTTAATATCAATATTAAGTCTGAAGATGTGCGCAGCGTTGCTGATGCAGTAATAGAAAGATTTAGAGAACAAGCACGTGGAGCACTTTTTGATATAGTTGAAGAGTTGCATTAATGTTGTTTGGAAAATGTAAGCTTGAACCAACAAGCCTAAGATACAGTAAAGAAGAAAGGTGGTATACAATTGAATGTATTCAAAAAACGTCGCTACAAAACATTGGTTCAGGAATTGAATGTATTGATTTAACAGGAGTGATTTATTCACGTTATCAGAGTAATGGCTTAGAACAGCTAAAAAATATACGTAACACTCAATAACCACACGTTCTAGTTGATAATTCAGGAAGTGTATTTGGAAATTTTGTCATTACTAATGTAGAAGAAAAGCAGATATTATTTTTTCCTGATGGAAAACCGAGAAAAGTTGAGTTTATTTTGAAGTTAAAAAGTTACAGTAAGTGATTTATTATTACACGAAAGAAAACGAAATGTTGGATTACATTTGCTGGAAACATTATGGATACAGTAGTGGAGCAGTGGAGGAAGTATTGCTTAAAAATCCAGGCCTTGCAGAATACGCAAGCTTTTTGCCCGCTGGATTAAGAATTAAGCTTCCTAAAATTCAGAAAATATCGAAAGAATCTGTCATAAATATTTTAGATGAATGACGCCAGACTTTGATATAGTAGCAAAAAATAACCCAGTAACAGAGGTTTTAAAAAAGAGTTTAATATTATTACGTGTTACTGATGGATCCGGTACTACAAGTGACGAAGCTGAGATATATATTAGTTATAACTCTAGCGCTTTAGAACTTAAGGGTAATTTACAAATTTTTCTCGGATACAAAGAAACAGGTTTATTGCCTATGGGAGTATATAAGGCAAATCAAATTACAATACAAAGTCCACCGCAAACTTTAAGAATAAAATGTGATGCTGCAAGTTTAAGAGGATCATTAAAGGAAAGAAAATCAAAGGAATGGAAGGACATTACCTTAGGAGATTTAATTAAAGAAATAGCACAAAAGCATGGGTATGAAGGTAAAGTCGCTGAAAGATTTGAAAATATATTTATACCACATATCATTCAAGCAGATGAAAGCGACATGAGTTTTTTGGAAGGGTTAGGGAAAAAATATGATGCACTAGTAAAACCAGCAGGAGGATATATAATTTTTATTCCAAAGGGAGAAGCAAGATCAGCAACTGGAAAGATGTTAGGCACAACAGTACTTACACCTAAAGATGTTATAAATTGGGAGGTAAATTTTAATGTGCGTAACAAATATGGATCTGTTATTGCAAAATGGCACAGTTATGAAAAGGGAGAAACTATAGAAGAGAAAGTGGGAAATGAGGGTCCAAGTTATACCCTGCAAACGCTTTACTCTACCGTAGAATCAGCAATTAGTGCAGCAGCAGCTAAGTTAAGACAACTAAAACGTAGTACATCAAACTTAAATGTAACTGTTCCTGGTAATCCAGAATTATTTGCAGAAGCTAAGATCAGCCTTTCAGGATTTTGTCAGGAAATTGAAGGTGAATGGATAATTAGCAAGGCAGAACATATTCTGAATAATAGAGGATATCAAACTATAGTAGAGGCAAAAGTGAGCAAAGCTATTTAAATGAAACTTAAGCAAATGATTATTTAATTCTAGATGGGTATAATTATTGCAGTACTACATGAGCAGAAATGTAAGAAGGCTTTTTCATAAAAATTCAATTATACGTCAAGGAGAATTTGATGGATTAATTTTTCTTATAGTGCTAACGGTGTGTATTGTGGTTATATATTTTTCCTTGTTTAAAAAAGGAGATGAGAGTTACAGCGCCACATTAGAAATCGCAGCTAAGAACTGTGACTTGGAAACTGTAAAATCCTTGATAAAAGATAATATAAGTATTGGTGAAAAATCATTACGTTATGTTGCAGGAGAAGGATGTTTAGAAATCGTAAGGTTTTTAGTAGAAGATGGTATTGATATTAATGCTACTAATAAATTTAAATGGACAGCGCTACATTCTGCTGCAGATCAAGGCTATTTAGAAATCGTTGAGTTTCTATTAGAAAAAGGAGCGAATCCTAACATAAAGGATAGCAATGGAAAAAGCCCTAGAAGAATAGCTGTAATGGCATCAAGGCACAACAAAGATAAACCTTACAGAGAAATAATAAAGCTACTTGCAGAAGCAGAGGACCGATACGAATCAACAAAAAGTAATCATTAAAGCTATAAGTTTTCTATGATCTCTATATAAACTTCCAAAACTATCCATAACAGATTAATACTTTCACATAAAAAAGCAAAAAGTTCCAGTTACAGTAATTATCACGTTATTAATCCAAACCGTAGCAATCATATGGTGGTTATCCAAGCTAGACTCAAGGGTACAATTTCACGATAAACTCATTGAATATGGTTTAATGGAAAAAGTGTTAGTACTTGAGGAAAGGGTAAAAAATCTTTCTGAGGAATTAGATGAATTCAAAGATAACTTAAAGTCTGGTGTATAATGCTTAGACTGCGATTGGCGATTTTTCCAATTTTTGACGTATTGTTCAACTAGTGGAGAATCTCCTGTTATGATCAGTAGGTTTTTAGCATTTCTTTGCTGAGCGGCATCTAAAAAGTTAAATGATCCGGTTATGATTTTTTGCTCATCAATAATAATTACCTTGCTATGAGCAATAGCGGGTTTAAAGTCAATCCATATCGAGATTTTGTGCTCAAATAATTCGTTAATTACACTATGTTTTGAACTATAGTATTTTCTAAAATGAATGATAAATTTCCATTATGGTATTACCAACCAAAAGTTGTAAGTCTGTACATTTATACATTAGAGGTCTGAGGCGGCTTTTGATGGTATGCCAACAGTGTTCTATGGGATTCAAATCTGGTGAATATGTTGGAAGATACAGCACATGACAGCAAAAAGACTCTATTAATGATTTTGTTTTAGTGGTCTTATGAAATGTAGCATTATCCATAACTATGGTTGTGCCAAGTGGCAATTTAGGTTTCTCCAACCATATATTGAATACCTCTTTGTCACACCCACCTTTGAAAGTCATTGGTGCAATAAATCTCATTCCAATCCACCCGGCTACTATACTGATTCTCTCTCGCTGGAATATCTGCATAAATTTTCTTTCCTCTTGGAGCACGTCCATATTCTCGGTATAACTTATTATCAACTCCTGCTTCATCTATATATAAGATGCTGGAATGGTCTATTTTTGAGATTTTATCAATGAATTGCTGCCTATCTTCTTGATTGCGCTCTTGATATAGTGTGACTTTTTTTTAAAGTAATTTTTAGCTGTTTTAGTCTATACCAAATTGAATTTATTCCAAATCCAAGATTTTGTTTCATCTCTGCCAGAGTATGATCTGGATTCTTTGTAACATATTCTTCGAGTATTTTTGGGTCTATTTTTCGAATAAAGCTACCGTTTTTAGATGGCTTTAAGCTTTCACCAGCAGCTTTCTTTTTTAACCAGCGGTACAGAGTTGCTATTCCTATCTCCATGAGCTCTGCTATCTCAACCTTTGTCTTCCCTTTTTCTATCATCAATACTGCCTTTTCCCTTAAATCCACACTATATGCCATTATAACTCAAATACTTTATTATACCTTTATCATTTACTTTAGGAAATACTATAGTTTGTGATTCATCTAGAATAACCTTAATATCAACTCCACGCTTTTTAGCTTGAACCAAGGATTCAGCAATAGGCTTTGAGGTAAATTGGTATGCCTGAACCAACACGGATTTTTTAGCATGACCCACGGAATCAATTATTAGGTTGGTGCAATTTTCTCTAGGAGTGAAACATACAGTAGTACTTGGACAAGAAACACAACCTGATAAAAGCAAACAAGTCAAAAAAATCAATAAATATCTAAACATGGCCAAATATATTCTTTCAGTTGACGGTGGAGGCATAAGGGGCATCATACCAGCCATTATACTAGCAGAAATAGAAAAAAGAACAAGAAGAACTATAGCTGAAATCTTTGATCTTATAGCAGGTACTTCAACCGGTGGAATTGTTGTAGCGGGATTATGTAGAAAAGATGAACGAGGAAATCCCCAATATTCAGCCAATGATTTAGTTGAGCTTTACCAAGAGTACGGAGCATATATTTTTAAGTCTTCATTTTTTAGGAGATCAATATTATCTTGGTTTAACTGCGCACAATACCCACATAAAAATATTGAATCTGTACTGGATAAATATTTTGGAGAGGATATTCTAAAAAACACATTAAGTAAGGTACTGATAACAAGTTATGATATTCACAATAATCGTCCATTTTTCTTTAAAAGCTGGAAAGAAGGTAATATTAAGCTGAAAGATGCACTCAGAGCTGCAACGGCTGCACCTACTTATTTCATGCCAAAACATCTCAAAATTAACCAGATAAAAAGAGTATTAGTGGATGGTGGGGTGTTTGCCAATAATCCAGCGGCTTGTGCATATGCAAGTGGTAAGAGGTTATTTCCAAATGATGATATTCTACTGTTATCAATAGGTACTGGAAGAAGAGATAGAAGCATAGCTAATTCAAGGAGATTTGGAAAGATAGGTTGGATAAAACCTCTGTTGAACGTAATGTTTGCCTCAAGTTTAGATGCAGTAAATTACCAACTTGATCAAGTTATAGCTGATAAATATATACGTATACAATCGCAACTAAAAATAGCATCACCTGACATGGATAATATTACATCAAAAAATATCAAATCTCTTCAGCAAGAAGCAAATGCAATGATAGAGGAAAATCAAAAAGTAGTCGATAAATTCTGTGATGTTTTATCTTGATACGTAGAAATGCCAAAAAAATTCTGCAGAGCTAAATAAGGGTTTAGAATAGATAATATATTAACCATTTTTACTTATATCTTAAACACAATTCAATTTTCACACTCATCGGCAGTTAGGCCACTTGCTCGCACAATAATATCAATAGCAACACCTTCCTTTGCTAGATTTTTTGCAACCTTGATCCTTTCTGTTTTTTTAACTTTTTCCTTGCCACTTTTCATATCTTCAGATAGAGATTTGACTAATGATTCTTGTTCTCCGTACTCATCCATTAAACTCAATAGCTTTTTGCTTTCTCTTGTTTTAGGCAGCAGAACTTTAATATTCACTGATAATTCCCCTGCTATTTCATATAATTTATCAAATGATATTTCAGTATATCCTTTTTCATATTCGTGTATTTCCTTGAGTGTTACACCAACTTTATCCGCCAAATCTTTTTGAGTATACCTTCTTATCAATCTCCATTCTTTTATTCTTTGCCCTACTCTGTAATATATAGAATCAGTGCAGATTTCTCTCTCTGTATTATCATACTCATAAATAGATAAGCCGGTTGCTTGGGAAATTATGTCAACTAAAACTCCTTCTTTAACTAGATTTTTTGCTACTTCTAATCTTGCCTCCTCTTGATTGATTTTCTCGCTAATATGAACAAACCTGATTAATGAAGGTACTATTTTGCCTAACTTTTGATTCTCGTATATTTTCGTTAGATAGAGTATTTCCTCGTCTTCATAGCTGTCTTCCCTTACTATTACTGGTTCAGGTAATAAATCTACAACGTCAACTGATAATACTCTTGCTATTATATATAGTACTTCAATTGGAATAGGAATATACCCATCTTCATAGCTGTTTACTTCTTGGTATGTTAAACCTATTTGACTTGCTAATCCTATTTGAGTATGCCCTCGCATTAACCTACAATTTTCTATTCTTTGCCCTATTCCGTAACTAACATTGCTTGCAGAAACAAACATTTATCCTCCATTTAAGAAAAAAACTTTATTGCTGTAATTTTTTTACGAGCTATCCATCTAAAACTACATCAACAGGTAAACCTACCCTTGCAAAATAATATCAATAGAAATTCCACCTTTTACTAGATCCTTTGCAACTTTAATCCTTTCTATCTCTCTCACTTTCTCCTCACAAATACGTATTCCCTCAAACATAGATTTTATTAGTGCATTACGTAGTTCTTGATTTTCAATCTTTTTGTATTCTTCAATTAAATTCGGTAATTCATTTCCTACTCTTTCATCTGCATCTTCTGCTGGTTCAAGTAGATCCACGATATTAATCGATAACGCCTCTGCCATTTCATATAATTTATCAAGTGGAACAGCAACCCTTCCTTGCTCATAGTTACTTATTTCATCACGTGTTGTAGTCATTTTCT
Source organism: Wolbachia endosymbiont (group B) of Camptogramma bilineatum (assembly GCF_947251825.1). Classification (NCBI taxonomy): domain Bacteria; kingdom Pseudomonadati; phylum Pseudomonadota; class Alphaproteobacteria; order Rickettsiales; family Anaplasmataceae; genus Wolbachia; species Wolbachia endosymbiont (group B) of Camptogramma bilineatum. The sequence continues at coordinate 372,185 of NZ_OX366391.1, read as the reverse complement.
CTGCTAAATCCTTTTGAGTGCACTCTCTTACCAGTCTCCATTCCTTTATCTTTTTCCCTATTTTGTAGTAGATAGAACCTATTTTTTCTTCAACACATTCATCAGCAGAGAGACCAATTGCTTGTGAAACAATATCAACAGAAACTCCTGCTTTAACCAGACCCTTTGCAATTTTTATTTTCTCTGCTTTTTTACTACTTTTCTCACTAATTTGAACAAACTTGGTTAGTAAACAAAATATCTTACGTAACTCTTGATCATTAATCTTTTTATATTCTCTTACTAGATCTAATATTTCCTCTCCCTTATCTTCAAAACAGATTTTTTCATTTGATACAGGAATGAGATCCGTAATACTGATTGATAGTGCCTCAGCTATAGCATATAACCTTTCAATTGGAACTCTACGATTCCCTTTCTCATATTGCAGTATTACCCAATACTTTACACCAATTTTCTTAGCTAAATCCTTCTGAGTATACCCTCTCTCTAACCTCCAACTTTTTACTTTTTGCCCTACTTCATAGTCTAGACTTCTTTCCACGCAAAGAACCATATATAATATTTTCTACTATAGCTCAAAGGCTCCAGATATAATAGCCAGACTCTGGAACCTTTAAATTAAAGTGCCCTACAAGTTTCTTTACTATTTTCACGTACTTTGTCTGCCCATGAAAACAATTTTTCACTTACTTCCTTCTGCTTTTCACTCCATATGCCACATCTAGTGAAATTACCTCTTTCTACCACTTCCTTAAGTTTCACTCCCCCAAAAAGGCAATTTTTTCCAATTTCTTCTCCTCTTTTTTGTAATTCAGCCCACATTTCCTTATCCGCTACTTTTACTTGTACCTGACTGCAGTTTTTTACGTCCTGGTACAATACAATATTTAGCTTACCAATGCTTGTAGGAAATTCTAACATGACAGAGCTGCCATCTGAAATATCGGTATAGTTTCTTATACCTCCCTTCTCACTTTTAACCTCAACTGCATCATTGCCAATTTTTAAAATATTACTTCCTAACTCTCTCAGTATTTTGGCAACCTCTACTTTACTGTCCTCAGAAAATTCTATATATAATGTTGCATTGTCTATCTCGATATCTATTAATTCTCCTTCTTGCACAGCACTTTCGCCAGCCTTCTCTAGTTCTTCTAGTCTCTTATCTATCTGTGGCTGAACTTCTGGCTGTAGCTCATTATAGATTTCACCTATTAGTTTATTCTGCAATAAAGTATCATGAAAATCTGCACCACTTAGCATTAATTTACGCATTATCTTTTTTCGATCAGTCTTATCAAATTTATGAAAATGTGTACCCAATACTACATACTCTGCAATGCTCCACTCTCCATCATTACATGCATTTAGCCTTGCTCCAGCAGCTAGTGCTTCGTCTACAACCTTGTGCAGTTCATTTGGACTTTTTGCTCTTACCACAGCACTTTTAAACCAGCTTAACTTTTCACTTTCACCTCTACTTGGCTTTATTTTTTGCAAGGCAGAGGTAAATGGATTTTTATCTTCTTGATCACTTATAGGTTTTGTGCCATATATGTAATCAAGTCCCTTTCCGTAGTTGATTTGAACGTCTCTATTAGGGAAGGCACTTCTCCAGGTTTTTTAGCCTTATTAATTTTGCTTACAAAAGTGGACTGCTGGTTAACACGACCAATTCCTATAATAGTATTCAACATCTCACCTTTTGATAATTTATCAAGATCAATATTTAATTCGTAAGTACCTCCCTTTTTATCATTAAAAGGTACAATTGTTTTATTAACCATATTATCCCCACTATTAAAAATACTTTTTAAGTATACAAACCTTAGTTTGTATATTCTATTACTCATTATAAATTATAGTGAGTAGATTTGCAAATACTTTCTGCTATAACAATCCGTTTTCTCTAAAGCTAAAATAGCCACCACTTGTGATGATAATGTGATCAAATAATCTAACGCTTACAGTACTACACGCTGCTGCTAAGCTCTTTGTTACTGCTTGATCTTCTTCTGAAGGCTCTAAGCTTCCTCCAGGATGGTTATGTGACATTATTACTAATGTTGCATTCTTTATTAATGCTTTTTTTATAATCTCCTTTATGTATACTGGTGCTTTTTCCATTTCGCCAATATAGGATTCTTCTCCGATTAATTGGCGCCTTTTATTCAAGTACAGTATTTTTACACATTCCCTTTCTGAGTGGCCTATACTTACGTTTAAGTACTCTACTAGCCCTTGTAAGTCCATTATTGGCTCACTTTTGAGCTTTTCTCTCAGTACCCTTTCTAGTGTTTCCTTAACACACATAATCATTGCTACTGCAGAATCAGTTACTCCTTCTATGACTTTCAGGTCATCCATTTCTCTACCTAAAATCCTTCCTACTCCTGCATAAGTATTCACCAGATTTTTAGCAATTTCTTGAGCTTGCGGCCTTTCATGTACTGCACTTAAAAATGTTTCCATTATTTCACGATCAAGTAGTGCTTTGCCTTTGCTTTCTAATATTCTGAACTCTATTTCCTCTTTACTTTTACTCATATAATTTACCTTTCACTAACAACAAACTTTTTTTAAATATTTACTGCTGTTTTTTATCAGCATTGGCATAAGGCCATAGCTTTCGAGTGAAGTCAAATCAATTTCTCAATCCTTTTTACTTATTTTTTCATCAAGAGGTAAAGATATTGATAGATACTGATTTTTTTATTTTAAATTTGTTGAATTTCGTCTAAAGAGATGCCTACTGTTTTTAAAATAATATTGATAGAAATTCCTTTTTTTACTAAGTCTTTTGCAATTTTGATCTTTTCTGCTCTTTTCACTTTTTCTTCGCAAATCCGTATGCCTTCAAATAGAGATCTTATTAATGCATTACGTAGTTCTTGACTTTCAATCTTTTTGTATTCTTTTATTAAATCAGGTAGTTCATTTTCTACTATCTCATCTTCTTCTATGAGCAGATCTGTAATGCTAATTGATAATGTTTCTGCTATTGCATATAATTTTTCCAGTGGAATGGCCACACGTCCTTGCTCATAGTTGCTTATTTCATCACGTGTTGTACTCATTTTTTCTGCTAAATCCTTCTGAGTATATTCCCGCACTAGTCTCCATTCTTTTATCTTTTTTCCTATTTGGTAGTAGATAGAACCCGTTTTTTCTTCAACACATTCATCAGCAGATAGACCAATTGTTTTTGAAACAGTATCAACAGAAACTCCTGCTTTAACCAGACCTTTTGCAATTTTTATTCTCTCCGTTTTTTTACTATTTTTCTCACTAACTTGAACAAATTTGGTTAGTAAACAAAACATTCTACGTAATTCCTGATCATTAATCGTTTTATATTTTCTTACTAGATTTAATATTTCCTCTCCCTCATCTTCAAAACAGATTTTTTCATTTGATACAGGAATTAGGTCTACAATACCAATCGACAATATCTCTGCTATAGCATACAACTTTTCAATCGAAATTTTACGTGTTCCTTTTTCATATTGTAGTACTATTTGATACGTTACACCGATTTTTTTTTTGCTAAATCTTTTTGAGTATATCCCTTTGCTAATCTACGATTTCTTACTTCCTGTCCTATTACTTTGTAATCTAAAAAATTAGAGCATTTATTCTCTTTTTTCACATTTTATACTCCATAACCAGAAGAGCTGTTACGTATACTTAATTGGGAACCTTTTTGACAAACTGAACTCATCTCCTTTCAAACAATTTTTCTATATCACTTAGTTTCATTTCTATATACGTTGGTCTTCCGTGATCAGAATATGGAGTTTTCTCAATTTGTCTTAGTATCTCATTCATCTCTTCCAATTTCATTTTTCTTCCTGCTCCGTGGCAAGCGATTATGGATGATATTTTGTTCACCTTATCCTCTATTGGTAGCGTATCTTCTATTTCCATTAACTTATCTACTATATCAACTAGCATCTCTTTTATATCTATTGTTCCCAAGATTGCAGGTATTTCTTTTACCCTTACTTTATCTTCTGATTCTATTTCAATACCAAAACCCATTTCAAAAAGCTTATCTTTATAAGTTTTAACCATCTCCATTCCAGCTTGGTTTTTAATTTTAACTATTTCAGGAATGAGAAGTTTTTGTCTTTTTATGCTTGTTAAGCACTCGTATATCAATCTCTCATAGGCTGCATGTTGATCTACTATAATCAGCCTATCTCCAGCCTCAGCAATAATGTAAGTATTGTAGACCTGACAGCGTGCATATCCTAGAGGGTGATCCTCTATCAAATCAATTTGCTTCTTTTCTAGAACCATCGTTCCCTTTTGGGGTGGAGATTCTCCATATTTAAACGTTTCTGGTAAGCTTTGCCTTCTTTCATCTGGTGCATTGAATTCTTTCATTAAACGATTTTCTAAAAGACTCGGCCTCTTTTCATAAAACTCTTTTTGATTTTTTTTCTCTTTACTATTAACCGGCTCTTGGCTATCAAACTCCTCAATACTTTGAGACTCAACATCACTTGCTGCAAACGTGCCTACTCTAGTCGATAATGCTTTTATTATTCCTCTTCTCACTATTTCATATACTAGCCTCTTGTTCTGAAACCTTACCTCTGATTTATTTGGATGCACATTTACATCTACTTGATCGTATGGTATCTCTAAGTGCAGCACTGCAAAAGGATACCTCCCACTTGGAATAAAGTCCTGATACGCATATCGAATTGCACCAATAAGTAGATTGTCTTTTATTGGCCTGCCATTAACAAACGTATAGATCTGAGTTGAATTACCACGACTAATAGTTGGTTTACAGATGTGTCCCGTAAGTTTGATGCCGTCTTCTTCCTCTTTAACTTCCAGCGAATTGCTCTGAAATTCTTCTTCTGTTTCACATAATCTGTTAAATAATGAAGTTTGCTTAACATATTTTAAGAGCTTTTTATTACCGGAAGTGAGAGTAAACCCAATACTATAGTTAATCATTGCTAAGTTATTTACAATGTCAACAATGCTTTGTGTTTCTGCCCTCTCGGTTTTTAGAAATTTTAATCTATTTGGTGTGGCAAAAAATAAGTCACGAATTTCAATATATGTACCTTGCAACAAAGAACAAGGGATAATCTCTCTTATTTTTTCTCCTCCCTCATATCTTGTAGACCATGCTTCCTTTGCTCCACTCGCCTTAGATGATAATTTCATTCTGCTTACTGCTGCAATTGAAGGCAGAGCCTCTCCTCTAAAGCCAAGATGTCTGATCTCTATTAACTCACTATCACTTAATTTTGAAGTGGCATGCCTCATAAGTGCTAGTTCCAGATCGTTCTTTTCTATTCCATTTCCATCATCTGTCACAGTTATAAGGTTACGTCCACCACTTTCTATTTTGATCTCTATCTCTGAACTTCCAGCATCTATTGCATTTTCTACTAATTCCTTTACTACACTCGCTGGCCTTTCTATTACCTCTCCTGCTGCTATACGGTTTATAGTTTTTGTGTCTAAAAGAATTATTGCCATAACACTCCCTCCAATCTATGAAACTTAGAGCTCCCTCTATTTTTTTGTGATTTCTTGATCTCACAATCTCTATATTTTAGCTTTTTAGATTCCTTTCTAGCAAGTCTATCTGCCTCTTCATTATAGGTATTACCACTGTGAGCCTTAACCCACTTCCAGTTAATATCATGCTGCAAGACAATTTCATCCAATTCCTTCCATAACTCAACGTTTTTTACTGATTTTCTATTGGCTGTCTTCCAACCATTTGTTCTCCACTTATTGATCCACTCTGTTATACCTCGTTTAATATACTGACTATCAGTGTGTAAAACAACTTTGCAAGAAACTTTCAACATCTTTAGCCCGTTAATCACAGCCTTTTTGTTGTTCGTTGTGTTTTCTTCACCTCCAGAGATACGTTTTTTGATAAAGACACTTTTTTTTCATACATCATCACAGCTGCCCATCCACCAGGACCTGGATTTCCATCCATCTGTATATATTATAACCTTTTTTTTTTCGCCCATACTTACAGAATATAGATTCAACGTAAATTTGCCACCGAAATGTTGACATTAAGTTTCAAGATCTTTATCATGTAAAGGTGTGGGAGGCTAATGAACCTGTCCTCACGATGTTAGGTAAATCGTAATTGAGCTTTTAGGCTCGTATTTTTATTAGGAGGTTAGTCTCTCATACCCAAAATAATTGTTTTTAAAGCTCTTAATAGCTCATGAATTCATTTGCTGGGGTTTATAGAGGGAGTTGTAAAAGATGATAAAATATAACATTAAGGTGCGTGGTAGCATTCTAGGGTCATTTATGAAGGTAGTTTTTTGCCGACTCTTGAAATTTAGCTAACCTTAATAGACTTTAGCACAAAAACGTTGAATATTTCTTCACAATTGTGTATAATTACTAATGCTTTTTAAGTGGATTTCCTATGACTTTATCTAAATTTCTTGATCCAAAAAACGATCTTAGTTTCAAGAAAATCTTTAGCTCTGAAAAGAATAAAAATATCCTCATTCACTTCCTCAACGATATCTTAGGTTTTTCTACTTCTGATCAAATAATGGAGATTGAATTCCTCAGTACTATCATGGATCCTGAAATTGCTTCTGACAAACAAAGCATTGTTGATGTTCTTTGCAAAGACTCTATTGGTAATAGATTTGTCATCGAAATGCAGCTCGCTCGTGATAAAGGCTTTGAAAAACGTGCTCAACTTTATGCTGCTAAGGCTTACTCAAGACAATTAGATAAATCTGGTAATTACATTGATCTTCAGAAAGTCTTTTTTATTGCTATTTCCAATTGTAACCTTCTGCCTGGAGAAGTTGACTATATTTCTACTCATAATATACGGGATATCAAAACCAATGGTCATTACTTAAAAGATCTACAATTTGTCTTTATTGAGTTGCCTAAGTTTTCAAAAAATAAGGTAGAGCAATTAGAGAATACTACAGAGAGATGGTGTTTCTTTTTTAAATACGCAGAAGAAACAACTGAAGAAGATCTAAAAAAGATAGCAGCAGAAGCTCCGATAATAAAGCTAGCATATGATGAATTAGACAGGTTTCGCTGGAATGAAAAGGATTTGATCGCATATGAAGAAAGAATATTGAGCGTGCAGAAAGAAAAGGCTATCCTTGCTCAAAAACTCGATGATGCTACTCACAAAGGTAGACAAGAAGGCATTCTCATTGGTGAAGAACGCGGCATCAAAATTGGTGAAGAGAAGGGTGAACAACAGGCTAAAATAGCTGTGGCCGAAAACTCACTCAAGGCCGGTGTTCCTATAGATGTTATAGCTCAAATTACCGGTCTCTCTCATTCTGAAATTTTACAACTCAGGGAAAAAACATAATTATTCACTTTAACATTTATAAAAACCTTTTCTAAGTTAGACATGTCCCCTAATTAAGAATCTAGTGAACTGTCTAAAACAGCTATGAAGATTGCACACAGAATTATATAAATTACTATCATAACATTACCCAAACTTCTATATCAAAGCTACGTACTGTAAGTTCAATATGGAAAACACATTAACCACTTAGCATTTAATGTCTACTTCATCCATTTTAGGATTAAGACTATCAAACTTGCTACTGGTTGTTTCCCTAATTATTTTGGCTACCCTCACTTTAAATTTTCCACTACTTGGCATATTATAGCTCCACCTCTTATATTATAACCTACCTATTGAGATTAACTCCAAGCTTAGTTACTCCTATCTCAGAAAGACAAGTTGATACTTTTGAATGGCTGTGAACTGAAGCATTACTTAAATAACTTTGAGGCTCTAAACTCATTTGCTTTGCATCATCAACTTCTAATCTACCATCTCTGTTGTGTAATATCTGCTCTATTGATTGATTTAGCAGACCCTTATTAAATTGAGCTATAAACTTTTCAAATTTCTTCGGACTTAATTTACCAGCTTCTTTACCAGAACATGCTTTCTCTACATATGAGTTAAAAATCCCCGAAATCTCATCAAATTTACCACTCATGATTTTTCCTGTAACTTCTTTCTGTATTTCAACAAAATCAATATTTAACCGATGCATTGATATGCCACTTTTTAATGCAGCTTGTTCTACTACTTTCTCAAATTCCTCTGTAATATTTAATGCATAGCCCTGCGCTTCCAGTAATGATACGTGCTGATCTGCTGTAGAAATGTATTTTTGACCTGTAACTTTTCTAATAAGCACATCAAGTAACATGATTGTGCCGTTTATATCTACTGGTGAATCAACTTGTGAGATTGGACTTGTAGTACTTGATACTCCGTCAGACAATGTAGGTTTAGAATCTAATAACCGACCTATTGAGGTTTTTACTGAACCGAACAAACTGTTTATCCATGAAGATAGTGCACTTGCTCTGCTTGTAGCTTTCTTATAGCGCACCTCTTCTGCCTTATTCACTTTGATTTTTTTTCTATTTATTGCAGCAATCTCTATGCCACCTACTACCATAACCTCTACATCATCATATCCTACTGTAGGACTTTTTTCATCTATCATAGACTCAATTTTACCTACTATAGCTTTTCCTTCTATTCTAGCTTTTGTTGTCTTTTCAATAGGTGAATAACGATGACGGTTCCCTCTATGATAAGCATGTCTTTTATGATGACGTATATGCTTTGGTGCAACGTATTCATTTCTTCTTTCTGCCTTCTCTAAAAAGGAAATTATGTTTGTGAAACCTTTATCTCTTGCAATATCTAAAGGCTTCTTACTATTATTGTCACGAATATTAACATCAGCATTTTTAAAAATCAGAAGTTGTAACAAACTAAAATCATGATTATTTTGAACTAAATAACCCATTAGAAGGACAACGCGGTGCAAAGACGTCTTGCCCTGGGTATCCTGAGCATTAACATCAATACCACTGTTAAGCAGCAGCTCTACAATCTTTAACTTAGTATCTTTTAGGTTATTAACGCCGTTATCAACAAAACACTGAGAGATAGCAAGGTGCAGAAATGTCTCGCCGAAATCGTTTTTAGCATTGATAAGAGTATATCTATCATCCCTGTTTCTCATACCATCAAGAAGAGCTTCAAGCAAGTTCGACTTATTCTCCTGGATAGCTTTTCTTATAAGTGACTTTGCTTCTTCAGGCCCTGAGGTTTTTATTAGCTGAGAATACTGTTTCTGTTTTTCTTTATTAAAGTCCATTATAACATCTTGTGGATTGCAAGTAGAAGCTATACATTTTGAGTTAGAAACTATTGTATCATTAAAAGCAAACATCATTTCTCTTGCTGGTTGATAAGTATTCCAGTTCTCTACTTTTACAAGAGTGTTATTTTTATGTGATAGCAATAAGGTATCATTCATAACTTTCATATCGAAATCTAATATAGACTTACCTTTCAAATCAACTAAACCAATATCATTCTTATTAATAGGCTGATTATGATAAATCTGTAACCCTTGTTCATCTGGTTTATAATACCTGAAAGAACTAAAATCATCAGCTCTTTCTCCAAATTCTTCTGGTTCTATAATTCTATTGTTTAGTTCTATAGATAAATCCCAGTTTCTATGAACAAAAGAATAGTAATCTGTGATATATGCTCCTTTATCTGATAACAATAGCAAATCATTATTGAGTTTTAAAAAAAGCACCTTATCTGAATCAAATGTGAAACAATTATAATGATTTAACAGATCAGTACCATTAACGCTAAATCTTCCATCTATTTTTAAGCTATGAGAACAATAATCACGCTCTAGTTCACCATTCTGAAGTTTATAATATTTTTCCCTATCAAATGTTACCGTAACATCTTTATAATCTGGTAGCAGGGTTACATTTAGTCTACTTTTGTTAATCTTTATTTCTCCTTCATTATTCTCTGCAAATTGTATATCATTTAATGTGCTATTTAATTGACTAAAGTCTAATATACCATTTGCTTGAGCAATCGTAATATTAGCACTTTTTTCATCGAAAAGATAAAGATGGTTTATATTACTTGGAGCTTCCCAGTAAAAATTATGGTGCTCTTTATCAGGATAAAAAATATGATTACTAAAACTACCTATAGTACTACGATAATTAGTACTTGATAATTGCTTTGTAATATTAAAGTTCCGATTATCTATTGTTTGCAACTTATCTAACTCATCATCTAATATAACATCACTACCAACGCTTTTTGTTATTTGTAGACTTGCTACTGTTCCAGTATTACTCTCTACTTTCGTTGGAGTTACAAACAAACCATCTGCTGTTTTTATTAATGTCTGTTTATCTACACTTATAGAATCTCCACTTTTATTATAAATATTTGTTCTGTCGTTAACATGAGTTATTTTATCTATATCACTAAAATTTATCGGCAATAATACTAAGCCACTTCCGTGAATAGAATCACCAAAATAACCTTTTATTGTAGCAAAGTTTTTTGCTGTTATTATATCATTTCCACCCTTACCATCTACATAATCTGCATTAGAGAACTTTATATAATTAGTTCTATTACTGCCGATAATAGAATGTATGTTTATTGAATCTGTAGTAAGATTACCTTGTGTTATAACTATATTCTTTTGTCTATCTACTCCTAAATCACAAGAGAACTTCCCTGCTATGTAAAAGAAATTTCTACCTGAGTTATACACCTTGCAACTATCTAATGACTTTTCAAAATAGTACCTATTTTCTACCTTACCTCTTCTACCTCGATCACCATTTAAAATATCCTTTTCTTGAAAAACAACATTAATATTAGCATTTTGAGCTGTTATATAGTATACGCTTTCATACCCACGGAAATTCTTATTTCTGTATATAACCGCATTATAACAGTCGCTAGGGTATTCTTGTAAAAACCACTTTTCAAATGTTCTATTTAGTAATACATTACTATGATCATATAAGTTATCACATCCTGAGCCAATTCCATTTACAACACAGTCAGTACAGGGAGGATTATCAATTTGTACTTTAATATCGCTATCGTGTGGTCCGCAAACGACACTATAACTTTCAATGTTCGTAGGAATCACTCTAGAATTAATATTACTGATATGAAATGGATATGTAACATTCGTATTGAATCCAAAATCAAACTTAGTATCAACTATTTTTGTGTTAGTACGACAATAAACTCTGAAGGGTTGTATTTCCCCATAAACACGCTTTTCCTTTGTAACCAATATATAAGGCAGCGACATAACTATTTTATCATAATTACCTTTATATTGGCTTATAAGCTTTAATACATATTGTTTATATATACTTTCTGCCTCTATATCATTTTCTATATAATCTGGTACTTTTTTAGCAAGAAAGAAATCCCAATACAAATCATGCTTCTCCTGATCTGTAAGATTTATGTGCTCTTCCAATTTCTCTACCTCAAGCTCTGCTTCTACAAATTGCGATATAATAATAACAGCAACTGAAATAGCAGTACCAACTGGACCAGCAAATTCTCCCATTACTCCAGCTTCTATTCCTACGGCTGACATTGTCTCAGTAACAATCGCAGGTACATCTGCAGCTATAAAAATGGAGTTAGTTGCGATGTTTAGGTCAGCAATCTTTATATCTACAGGATTCGTTGCACTTTCCCGAGCTTTTATCGACTCTGCTAACCCTAAAAATGCTGCAAAGTTACCTATAGCAGGTCCCATAACTGGGGCAAACCCCTTTAGCATTTGAGAATCAAGTTTTTCTCCTAATCCTAATATTTTTCCAGAGATTTTCTCACCAATCTTCGGCATTACCCAGAGATTTAATGCATCATAACCTAGGCCTTCTACATCTCCATTTGCTATATGTTTACCAACTAAAAATACTGTAAAGGCAAAACCTGCACTTTCTGCTACTTTCCCTATTTTTTCTGCTACCCCATATCCTCTGAGAATATTTTTGATTTCTTCTTTATTTTCTTTCATCTCCTTTACAATATCCTTGATCTCTGGGTCTATTGAATTTAGATCTACATTTTTAACCTTTGCAATAAATGCTTCTTCAACATTTTGGTCTGTAGCTTCACCTCTAGAGATTCGTTCAGAAACTTTGAAAAGCTGATCATAAAACTCAATATTCTTTACTCTTTCCGCTACCTTGTTAGCATTAAACAACTCTTTAATACGTTGCTCTTTTTCTTCCTCTGTAATATTTTCTTCATCACGTGAGTCTATGCAGTACATGCCTATATTTCTTATTTTTCTTCTTTTAGCTTCTAAACATTCCATTTGAGGCCCAGTTTTAAGCCTTAGCCTTTTTCTTGCACCACCTCTTTCGGGAGAGCTAATCTCACCTTGAGATGTGGTATGATAGACTTCAATACTTTTTATGCTTGCTGTAATTAAATCTTTATCGGACCTACTAGATTGATTAAAAACCATGGCTAAAAACTTGGCTGTTCTCTTATCAGTAAAAGATCTAAGAATTTTATATTTGTCACTCATCTGTTTTTCTGCATGTCCTAATTTTTTCTTTACACTACTATTAGCACATTTTAATTCTATGATAATTGGTTCATCTTCCTCAATAGTAGATTCATCTCCTTGCAAATATGTAAAAGATAGCGCCAGGTCCATTTTCCCTAATGAAGATATATTAGATTCCACATACACTTTAATCTCTTTACCATCTTGCGTTTTTCCATTTATCAATAACCCTTGCATTATTGCTTGAAAGTCCACTTCTCTTTTTATTAATTCCTTAAAAGGCAATAAAGCTTCTACTAAAGGAGATAGTGACTCTTTTAACTTATTTCCCATCATCTCTTCATCTTTACTTTCCTTAAGCAAGTCTACAACATCAATTCCACGTAATTGTTCAATTAAGCTATTTACGTCAACATTCCCTATTCTTTCAAATTTACCCTTGTATCTATTTTTAGAGTTATGAGAGACTTCTTTTATATTTATATCCTGAAAATAAGACTTATCTTTTCTTTCTCCTACTTCAAACCCACCTAGGTTATTCTTTACTCCTGTGTTTATTATCAGGTCGATTTTAACTGCAGAATCAATATCCAGTTCATCAATTGGAGGAATTTTATTACTGTCAAATCTCTTTTGCCTTCTAAGTTCTCTTAATTCACCACTACGTTCTATAATATTTAATATTACTGCTCTATCTTCCCCTTGATTGAATAGTAGAAATGTAGTAGCCTCTCTTCCTATACTTCTATCTTCATTCTGATAAGTGAAAATATTTTTATCTATACTATCCATAGCTAAAATCTGTCCGAACACTAGTTTGCTTAAATAGTTTTTATCCTTACTTGGTATCAAGTGATATAAGTTCTTTAGTTCTGCCTTTAAATTTTCCTTTGCTTCATTGCCATCAAAATCTTTAGCACCTTCTAATAATTGATGCACAAAACCTTGGGATTGAAAAATCTTAGCTTGTTCTGTCTTTACTTCAGCATAACTAATTCCCACTATAACCGCCTCTTCTGCTTTAGTTCTAATGCTGAGGTTATACAAATAACCTTTGTTCTTGATCTGTGTTATAGCTTCATCAGCAGTATGACCTTCTCCTTTAAACTCAACAACTACTGGAACAGGTTTAGGATTTATCCTACCATTTGCATCTTTTGTACGTGACATAAGTATTAAATCTGCACGTCCGTTACCTGCAGCACGTTCAACATAACAATTAAGACCATAACGATATTTAAAATTTAATGCTAAAGCTCCATAAACAAACCCATGATATGCTGCTTCTGAGTTGCCCAGTGAAAACTTTCCCTGATTACTTTTGTATATTTCGGCCAGTTCAAGAAAAATTTCTCTAATACCAACTATTACTTGATCTATACTCTTATCAGAAAGCTGTTTAAATGCACCTTCAAGACTTGTAGACCGACCTATATTGATCTCCTCAAATTCACTAGTTTGAGATGGAGAAGACACCAAATCCTTAAATTTTTCTTTTACTCTATCTCTTTGTTCTCTATATAGTTCGAATGACAGGTTGCCTAAATCTTCTTCAGTACGCATATGAAACGAATACTCATTTATATCTGTGTTATCTATGTCAGAGATCTCTAGTGTTTTTGCTATCTCTTTAAGTTCATCATCATTATAACAATATTTCCGTTTTAAATCCCCATAACCTGTAATTTGATCATTTGTAAAAGCTCTAAGAACCACTTGTTTTCTTCCACTTTTTTCAAGAAAAAAGCATAGTTTTACAATGCTAATCTCATTTTTCAATCCCTCTACTTTCAAATTAGTACGTTTAATATACACCTTATTGATGCCAAGCTTTTCTACTAGACCACTATTAGGAAGGGTTAAAATCGATCCTAATATGCTATGAATAAAAAACTCAGGACTAGATGTTGAACCAATATTTGGAGTTTCACGAAGAAATAAACTAAACTTTTCAGCAAATCCCTTAGGTGCATCGAAATTTACTGAGAGAACAGGGTTACCCTTACTGTTACCTGGATTAATTGGTTCAGTGAGTAATAATTCTATTAACTCAAGCTTGTGTTCAATATGTTTCGCTTCAGCTGTTGCTCTTGGCATTTTCTTATCTATTTCTTCATACTGTGTGTCACTTCCTCAAGTTCTATACTACGAAGTTTCTTTGCTGGACTACTTTCTTCTCCTTCTATTCCTCTCTTTTTGTCATTTTCTTGAATAAGATTATCCAGTAATTGAAAAAACTTATCCCATTTATCTTTCCTCTTTGTAAATTCCTCTCTTGAACAACACCATGTTATACGTTCTTTAAATTCCTCCCTAAATTTTACCATTTCATTTTTTGATGATATACATTCTCGAATGAAGAACTCAATAAATCCCCCCCTATCACCATAAATCAAATCTTGGCAAATATCTTGCCCCCTACTACAAAAAATAAGCCTTTCTTTCTCTTTGGGAGTTGCATCTTGAAAGATCAGTTTGATATTTTCCACATCTTCAACCTTAAATAAGTCTAGTAATAATAACCCACCTGATCCGCATTTATCTATTACATGTTTTGTGTGAGTACTAGGACCTTGCTGCCAAAATATTCCAAAGAGCTTTTGATAATTGTAATCTTTATTACCATCTATCATCTTATTAACGATTACTCTCAATAAACAATCATAACCTTCTTCAGAAAGGAAAGCCCACATATGCTGCGCTGTTTCCATAAAAAAACTCTGCCATGGCCAATCCAAAAAGCACTTTAGCACTTCATAAGAGCAGCTCTTGAACACTTCCATTTGTTGTTCTCTATCCATTTCTGAAAGTAAAAAGCACAAAACATCAATATAATTCTCCCTGGAAAAATCTGTAAACTCACTAACACAGTCACAACGTCTTTTTGCCACATATTCTGCAGTTCTTACTAAGACCTTATCTTTTTCTTCAGGAGTTAACTTTTGTAGGAAATATCTGGTTGCTGCTTCATTGCCACTAACTGCTGAACGTCGAAATGCATACTCATAATGAGTAACACTATCATCTTGACAATATCTTCTTATTATATCGCCTAACTGAGCTGTTTCTTCTTCTATATGATGGGACCAGAACGATACTAGAGGTGATTCATTTATTCTTATTTTCCTAAGATCTTTTCCATAGAGTTTCCTACCACTGATTTGTTTCCATAGGGTGAGAATGTTATCTTCTAAACAATAAGTGCATGCTAATCTATAGCGCTTAGCAATATCTAAATTTTCATCTTGCACTAATATCTTTGCTGTTTTCTCTTTATCAATAGTGCCTTGTGGTGTCCAACAAAGCTTGCTTAAGCTTGCTCTAGCATCTTTGCCACCTAAAAGATTTTTATGATATTGTTTCCATATGAGTATCTGCCAACCTATTGCTTCAACAAAACTTGATAGTTCCTTTTTTAACAATTCTGGCAGCGGAAGTTTTAGTACCTTTTTTATCACTTCATCCTCTACCTTTTGCCATTCTCTTTTTCTTTCACTGACATTTAGGATTGGTGATGAGAAGTAAAACTTTGACGCTAAATCCCAGGCATCATCTTGATTCCATAACGTAATAGCTATTTCCACAAGAGCTTTATGCTTAAGTGATGGCATTAGAGTGTAATTCATTACCTAACCCGATTAAAATACTCAATATACTATGATTTTCTATCGGTTCAAGATAAAACACAGCTAAAAAATTGTGTAAAGTTTAACGGCACAAAAAAAATTCTATTAACCCCAACTATGGGTTAGAAAGAAGTGAAAAAAGGCTGGAAAGTGGGTAAACTCCAAGTAATTCTTTCAATTTAGGAGATTACCTATGAAGAAAGATATTACAGAGCCCAACTTTCGAATGTGTGCCAAACCTTGATTCATCAAAGAAAAATAGCTCTTTTTCTGGATACTTGCCAATAACTTCATTGAGATTTTTTTTTGAATTCCTCTTGTTTACTTTTATCTTGTACGTTGTGTACTGGTCTTGGTGTAATATATGAAAATTTCATCTTTTGTATATGGCGGTGTACTGTAGATTTGCTGATATTTAATCCGAACTTTTCCTGGATTCTTATTCTCATTTCTTTAATGGTAATATTAGGATTTTCTTCTATCCATGCTTCAACTTGCTGTAGTTGAGCCTGATTTAATTTAGTTCTTTTACGGCGTTGTGGAGGAGCAAACAGTTTTTCTTCTCTGCCAAATTTTAAGAATTTTATCCACGAAGTTAGTGCGCTTCTTGAAATGCAATATATTTTTGCTACAGCCGTTATACTATGCTTTTTTGCCTCAATTACAGCATTTAGTTTTTTTGAAACATATGCATTGTTCCTTACTTTCTTCAGCATTTCTTTTGCTCACTTTTTCATCCAATAATTTTGATCTTAATGCCATTTAAACCTCGCTACTTCACTTACTTTAGTATGGCTTTTTTTCCATTATTGTCTATCCGTTCTTTGTATAGTGGGAATGGGAATTGGTATTACTTAATAAATTTACTGATATCGGTATGCCTCTTTTCGAATTTGCCTTGTAAATTCCTTCCATCTCTACATCTTATTGACAGCTATGCAACAAAGCCATTCAGGATCTGCATTATTGTTTAACAGAATTTCGACAATTTCTCTGTAACCTTTTTGAGCTGCAAGGTGTAATGGTACACAATCCTGATTTTTAAGTTAGCATTTTCTCCATTATCTAGCAGCATTTTAGCTATCTGATTCACAATACAAGAGTTCTATTTAGAGCTATTTTCAAAAATCTTTGTGCTTTGTATATGTAGCTTATATTTGTTTGGAATGCTTGACTCCTGATTTATAAAATGCTATCATTAATGATACTACAATGTGTAAAGTGAGGAGGTTATGAATCTTAGACTAATTCAGGAAGAAACAAAAGAAATTCCATTTTGCACAACTCCTTATTCATTGCATTATGAAATTCGAAGGCCACTAATGGAAATGTTTGGGCTAGGGTCTAAAAAAGGCTGTTGTTCTAATCCGTACACTGGGAAGTGCATGATAACTGATAATAAATTAGCCCCTATTGTGCAGCTTACACAAGGAGTGGATGCGGATATAGTAATAGATAACACAACTAAAACAGTATATGCAAAAGAGATTAAAAATAAACAACAAAAAATAGATTTAATATATGATAAGGATCGTATTGGCGCAAAAGAAGTGCATGATATTCAGCTTCTTAAGGCTGGTAAAAGAGTAACAATACCATCTAAATATAAAAGTTTTGAAGATTATAGGAGAGAGCTACAGAAAAAAATCTTCTTATATAGTTATAAGGGCTGAAGTAACACAACATTTAGATCATTCAGGAAAGCTGCTGAATGATCCTATAGAAAGCGTTGTTCATTATACTACTTTTCCTAAGTTAAAAGGAAATACCTTAGACTACAAGTATTTTGCTAGAAGTCGAGAGTTAATAGGTAGCAGAAAATCTGAGCTACAAGATAAGTTTAAAAACGTAGTAAAACTGAATGCCTTAATGGCTGCCAAATATAAAGAAGGATTAAGCATTGTGGTACCTAATGCTTTTTTGAGTGGTTTGAGTAATGATGAGCAAAAAGAAGCAAAAATAGCTTTTGTCAATGCAGCAATAGAAGCTGCTAAGGAAATAGAGCAAGATAGTGGAAAATACTCAGGATTTTGTGGGATATTTGTCAATACTGGAAATACTCAAGATTTAAATAAGCTGATAAGCGACAGTGGCATCAAAAGCATTGCTATTAATTATGGTGATCTTAGCGCGCCAAGTAGGGTATCAAAAGAAGGAAAGTTTGCAGAATCTATAATGGGTGAGGGAGTTGGATACGTTGGTAATGGTGCATTATCCGCACGAGGTAATATTGCAGTGGAGGAAAATCTTACTAGAAGAACGTTAGGAGAAACTGTGTTAATGTTTAGTGGAGCATTTAATGAAAAGGTGCTAGATAAAAATTGTTACAGGGGAGAAAATGTAAAATCTGACAGAGTACAAAATAAGACACAAAACATTCAACGTCACAGGTCAACTGTGTATTTCACTTTATCAGCATCTCTTTCAGCTTTGATTATAGCATTAGCATTTGTGACACAAACATATATATTTTTAGCAGCACTTATTGTACCTGCAGTAATTGGACTATGTGGGTGGTCATTATATGAGAAAGAAAAAGGAGATAAACCTAGCTCTAATATTCAAAATAATGTAAAAGCAGAGAGAGCCCTTGATAGTTATAGGGATACACAAACGAACTAGAGCACTTTGCTTATGTACTTATTTAATTTCAGTGTTTGCTATTTGTTTTTTATCCCATTGCTAATACCAATACTCATTGTTGGTAGGTCAAATAGGAGAGATTGCAGATGTAATAGTTTAGACTTAATCTGACAGGGTAATAAAGTAAGATAAAAATATAAACAAATTTTAAAGGAGTGTCAGATATGAGTACAACACAAGAAAAAATACTAAAATCAAAGTTGGGGTTGTTAGAGCCCGTCTTGAAACTGAGTAGAAAGAAGTTAAGAAGTATGGTATAAGATATATTTTAAGATGTACCAAGCGACATAAGTGACAAAGAATGGAAGATAATAGAGCCATATTTTGAACCTTAAAAGACCGGCAGAGCAAGAAAACATAGTATTAGAACAATTGTTAACGCAATCCGCTATATGATGAGAACAGGATGTCAATGAAGACAACTGCCTAAAGATTTTCCACCATGGAAAACCGTGTATAGTTGTGATTCGCGCTTAAAAAAAAGTGGAATATGGCAAGAAATTCATGATTTTCTAGTTAAAAAAGTAAGAGAGATAATCGGTAAGAATGAAACTCCATCAGTGGGAATAATAGACAGCCAGTCAGTAAAAACGACTCAAAAAGGGGATCGAGAGGGATACGATGCTGGAAAGAAAATAAAGGGCAGAAAACGCTATATCATTGTAGATACTGTGGGTCTTGTAATTGCTGCTGAAGTACACAGTGCAAGTATTCAAGATCGCGATAGTGCTCTAGATCTTTTTGCTCAGGCTAAATGCAAAGCCCCAACCTTACGAAAGTTTTTTGCCGATCAAGGGTACACAGGTAAATTACAAAATCGATGTTTATTGGAAACTGGATGTTTGCTAACAATTGCCAAGAAATTGGTTGATACAGGATTTCAGATTATTCCTAAACGTTGGATCGTAGAACGGACATTTGCCTGGCTTTCCAATTTTAGACGTATGAACAAGGATTATGAGCATTCTCCCCTCACTTCAAAAACTAATATCTTCTTTAATATGATCACTATTATACTTCACAAATTAGCTAATTTTTTGGTTTGAAGACATGCTCTAAGTGATTATTTTTAGCAGCAAGAGATATAGGTGTTTGTCCGTATTGATTTTTTGCATAAATATCAGCTCTTTCTTCACCCACAAGATAGGTTACTACACTCAAATTACCAACTTTAGCAGCTAAGTGTAAAGGAGTATTGCCATCACTACCTTTAGTGTTAATGCTGGCTCCTCTTTCTATAAGCTCCTTAACTCTATCAAGGTTACCTTTTTTACAGCATCAAATAATTCGCTGTTTGGGTTCTCAATAGAAACCTCTGTTATAGTTGTTGAAGTTTCTGTAGTAAGCTCAGATATTTGCATAACCCCCCAATGATATTAACCTTTCTTTACACTATAAAGCTGTTACTAAATTATATAAATTTGAGTATCTATAGCATAAGACCTGCTGCGAATCAAGCGATAAAAAAAGGGAAGGAGGGTGACTAAAATCAAGGTTAACTAAAAGGAGTGCTTAAGATTCACAATACCAGCAATAATATTGAACCTCAGGTTATATTTTTTCTGAAAATTGCGGTAAACATGGGACATAATCTTAAATATCTTTACCTCACGGATCTTATTTTCTACTCTCATTCTAAATGATGCTAATCGTCTATTATGCTCTTTCTGCTCTGAAGTTAATGGCTTTTTACGGTACTTTTTATATGACATTACTTTGCAATTTTTGCCAACCTTGATATCCAGAATCGGCATATTTTATGCTATCGAGTGGTAGATATTTTCCTTGTTTCCTTATGCGAAAATCACTAATTCTACCACGATATGACTTTGAGACTGATAAAATTCTTCCATCTTCTTCGATAACAATCTCAGTTTTCATAGTGTTGGTTCTTTTTTTTTTCCTGAATATGACTTCTTCCGTTTTTTACTATCTTCTGGCCTCTGTATTTGCTGTTCTGTAACATCAGCCAGAATCTTTAGTATTTTTTCTGATGTCATACTTCTATCTTTTGTTATAGTAACTTTCTTGGCAAGTAATGGCTCTATTTTCTTCAGTAACCTACATACATTTGCGTTGTGCATATTGAACAGGCACCCTAAAAATCTATGTGTTATGTAAGTGCGATAGTACAAAATTACGCAAAATAACTTATCTTCCAGAGTTGGTAGTTGTGATCTTCTACCATGGCACTTTTTCTGTTTTTTAAGTTTTTTCCACTCAGACCTCACTTTTTCCACCACCTTTTCAAACTCCTCTATAGTTAAACCTGTTATATTACGAAAGTTTCTTGGGTGCTTCTTCATTTTATAGTAACTAAAGCTCATTTTTTACCTTACTCGATCTGCTTATTCTTCTTCTACCTCTCTCGCATCACTTTTTCAATTACCTTTTGCAGCAGGTCTTTTGCTATTCTCAAATGGATTACTGTTAATTTAATATTAAGTATTATTAAGAACCTAAACAATATGACCATTTCCAGTGTTCAAAACTAATGGTGGTGAGAAGTGTTTTTCTTGGAATCAATTGGTCTACCACGTAATCCATACGAACTTTTTTATATGGTGATTTTATTATACGCTAAAACTAGCCATATTAGCCCATTTCATCCATATCTACATACGAACTGTTTTGCCTAAGCTTATTGAAATAATTTAAATCTTCTATTTTTATAACCTTATTTTTACGCTGCTTGTTCTCAAAAATATACGATCTTTTTTGCAATTTCAGAAGAGTCAATAATTCAATTCCTTATAACACTAATTAGTATGGTCTTTTCATTAAATTTATCCTCTCAAAAAGACAGTGCTTTATTCACCTGCTTTAATGGTATTATAATATTTTACACCTAAACCTACTCTATAAAAATTCACAATACGAATTAGTAAATAGATTATATTCAAATTGATTGTATTTATGATATATAGCGCATACAATATATTACTTGTTTATTTTAGTAGGGGGTATAGGTATGTTTAGTTTAAAGCAGGTAGTACAATATAATTTATTTGGTAGTAACGACCTTGAAGGCAATTCATCTTGTGAATTTGAAGATTTTCCTGAAGAGGAATTTGAGATTAGCAATGAAGAAAATCAAGCAATAGATAGTTTAAAAAGTAAAATAGAAAATCTACAACAAGAAAATTTTGATCTTTAAAAAAATGTAGAGTTACAAAAACACTATAAGAAAAGAGTAGAAGAGTATTACGAAGAAGTAAGTGAACTTACCAGAGAAATGCAAACCCTAGAAGGGAAAATTAAAAGGCTTGAAGTTGAATTACAAAGAAGGACGAGAAATTTAACTGAAAATGATCAAGACATCGAACAGCTAAAAAAGAAAATAGAAATATTATTATTAGAAACTCAGAACAAAAGTGATATAATTAAGAACTTAAATAATCAATTAAAAGAGGCAAAGAATGAAATTCAGTTAACAGACAAAATAAATGAAGAGTTACAGCAAAAACTGGTTTTGACTGAAGATGAGTTAAATAGAGTAAGAAAAGAAAGTATAGTGCTGATAAACAGTATAGAGGATTTGAAAGGTGATTATGAAAATCAGATATTAGAAAAAGAGAAGGAGCTTAATGATGTAAGAGATCAATTTTGTATTTATTTATCAGAGTATAAAGAACTATTTGCAGAATTCAATAGACTGCAGAAGGAAAACGAAAGTTTAAAACAGAAAAATTTCTATATTAGTAATGAAGTGTCTCTTGCAGATGAAATAAACAAAGAAAACGTAATAGAAGAAATAGCAAAGCTTCAGTTTGTACCTGAAGTGAAAATTAAACATATTATTGATAATAATGACCAAGAATCAACCTTACCAGATAGAGAAGCAGAAAATTATCGAACAAGTGAAGATAAAAACCTTGAAAATAATGATTTCGAGATTGGAGTATGGAATGAAGCTGACGATGAAAGTAGCGATGACCAGAAATCAACCTGGCTATATGGGAAAACAGAAAATTGTCGAACAAGTGAAGATGAAAACCTTAAAAATAATGATTTCGAGATTGGAGTATGGAATGAAGCTGACGATGAAAGTAGCGATGACCAGAAATCAACCTGGCTATATGGAAAAACAGAAAATTGCCGAACAAGTGAAGATGAAAACCTTGAAAATAATGATTTCCCAATTGAAGTATGGAACGAAACGGATAGTGAAAGTGACGATGACAACAATGTTAGCCCTTGCCCTGATTATGATGAAAGTTTTGGTAGGCGTTACAGTCAACTATTCTATGATGAAGCCATAATTCATAAAGAAAAAGATACTTTTGTTTTAATTCGTCAAAAAGATTCTTTTTCTTTAGCGAAAGTAAAACCGAATACAAGAGAAGAAGAAAAGTATGAAAGTATTTGGCAAAAAATAAATAAGATCCATGATTATCTGGACATTTTAGGTTACTCTGGTAGCGAAGAAGATTATGAGGAGTGCGAAAAAGAACTTGATAAAGTTATAAACGAAGCACTAAAACAAGGAATAATGTTCACTTTTCCATATAAATCTGATATGTCCTTGATAGATCGTATAGCTGACACATTCCCAAAGCTATATTTATCTGCTGACACTACTCGAATTTATGAGTTTTTACACAAGAAAAAAATATTTCAGATAATATCAGAAGGTGCATCTTTAAACAGATTTAGCGATGAAGAGCATGGAGATGTAGTAAACGTAATTTGTTCAGATAAAGATACCTTAGGTCAGCGAAAAGCAAACCTTTCAAAGCTGAAGGAGTTAGCACTTGAAAGTATTATAAGTAAAAGTGAGCAAATTGATAAACATGACTTTGAACTAGAAATAGATAATGGATATTTTTGTATAGATTACCCACAAAATAGTACTATTGAAGTTGCAAAGATATTCAATAATCAAAAAGCTAAAGATTTAAATCCAAATATTGGTATAGTTCAAGTTGGAAAAAGTATAATTAGAGTTGAAAACATAGAAGGAAGGAGAAATTATACAGACATCTCAGGAGATATCATTGAAATGTCTTTTACCACTGAAGTAGGAGAGATCAGTATTCATCTATGTCCTAATGAGAAAGATAGTAATAAAATAGAGGTGAGGCTTGTCGATGAAGTAAGATTTAACAAATTAGAGAATAAATCAAGTTTAGGGCTAAATTGTCTATTAGGGGGGAAAAGTGTTTTAACAGCTATAGAATATGGGTATTTTAAAAGAAATAGCAGCGTATTTGAAGAGTTAGATAAGGCTATTAAACAGTCAGATTATACAATAGAAAATCCATCTAGCTTTCTAGAGGGGGTTAATAAAAATCAACTACTCAAAGTAAATGCAAGGGGATATGGTCCAGGATTATGATAATACAAATTATCTGCATTATACTAAAATGTAAAAACAAGAGGAGCGAAGATGCTTTTTAATTTAGAGCCAGGCAGTGTTGGTTATAGTGATAAACATAGGATTGGAACTATCAAAATAAATGATAAAGAAAGAAGGAACTATAGCCCTTCTCATAATAGTCCAAAAAGAGTAAGATATGGATTTATAGTAGTGAAGGTAAGGATGCCAGTAGCATATAGTTATGACTTAAGGAAAAGGGTAATGGAAACGTTGGAGGTGGTGTAACAAGCTTTTTGCCTACCATTTGTCTATTAAGCTTGGGGAGTGTTAAATAAACTGTGTCAAACCGAGAAGTAAAGTAATAAATTGATAAAAAAATGGAGGTTTGACAATGAGTCAAGCAAACAGAACTACCGGTTTGGTAGACTATAAAGAATTAGAAACAAATATCTTATCATCTATACGAGAAGGAAAACCATTGACAGGAAGAGATGGAGCATTAACACCATTTATAAAAAAACTGCTAGAGGGAAGGCGAGATAGAAAACCATTTGTCGGCTGAAAGCGAAGAAAACAACCGAAGAAATTCAAAGACTTTACGGACAAGTATTTGAACTATTGACACCAAGAGATAGAGAAGGAAGTTTCGAGCCACAAGTAGTCAGAAAAAGGCAAACAACCGAACTTGAAGCAAAGGTTTTAAGTACATATGCCAGTGGCATGGGATATAGCATCGCATGTAGAAGAAATATAAAATATCTGCAGCAGAGATATCAAGTATTACTGACAAATTGTTACTGGTAATCAACGAATGGCGCAGTCGTCCGCTGCAATCTGTATATCCAATAGTGTTCATGGTTTTTTAAGGTCAAGGAGGACGGGCATTGTGTAAGCAAATGTATGTATAACATATTAGCAAAATGGCAGAAAAGAAGTTTTAGGCTTTTATATAGCAGAAAGTGAGGGAGCTAACTTTTGGCTAGGGATGTTAAATGACTTAAAAGAGAAAGGAGTAGAAGATATCCTGATTGTATGTGTTAAAAAGCTTTCCTAAAGCAATAAACAGTGTATTTCCTAAAGCAGAAATGTATAGTACATCAGATAAGAAATTCACTGAAATATGTATCGAGCAAAAGTTTTCATGAATGATTTGAAAAAAACATATCAAGTAGAGAAATAGCCGAGAATTATTTACTTGAACTGGAGGAAAAATAGGGAGATGGTATGAATAAGTATTGCTTGGTTGGAAGCAAGAGAAGATAATGACTTCTCAGAGTGGATAGGTGGCAGGTTGGATGTTTTTCTGAAGCACTTTCTGCCTAGGGAGTAGAAAGAAGACTTCGTGGGGGAGATTAACTGCCCCTGCCACCGAAAATCATCGTGAGGCTCACAAAATGTGATGACCTCGTATAGGAGTTTGGAACAAGAGGAAAAAATATGCGTCACATTGGAGTCGATTTACATACCAATAGTTTTACTGTTTGTTACTTACAAGAAGGGAAACCTGAGCATATTCAAACGTTTCGCTTAAAAGACTTGGATAATTTCACCAAAGATCTTCAAGAAACAGATGAAGTAGCCATAGAGGCAACAGGTAACAGCTGTTTCTTTTATGATACAGTTTCACCTTACGTTAAACGCATAGTAATAATTGCTCCTGGGCAGTTTGAAGTTGTTCGTCGCTCTGTGAACAAAACAGATAAGCATGATGCACGAGCTATTGCTTTCTTTCTCAGCAAAGATATGTTGCCTGAGGCAAGGTGCAAAAACAAACAATGCCAGCAGTTAGCTTCTCTTCTTCAAATGAGAGATCAGTTAGTAAAGTCACGGGTATCTTTAATCAATAAAGTTCATGGTCTTTTTAATTACCATGGAATAAAAATTAAAAAAGAAGTACTTACAACTAAAGTAGGATTTGAACGTGCTACTCAAAAGCATAATTGGGATCCTTTAGAAAAAGTTGAAATTGAAGTGATTAGCTATCATTTAGAAGCTATCCGAGAAAGCCTTAAAAAGCTTAAAAAGGAAATTATAGCTTTCGCTAAACAACTTCCTGGGTTCAGCAATCTTATCAGCATAAAGGGAATAGGTCCAATTTCTGCAGCTGTTTTTATTGTAACAATCGGAGACATTAATGATTTCCGTAGACCTGAGAAACTTACTGCATATTTTGGAGTTGTACCAAGAGTTTCTCAATCTAATCAGCAATGTACAATTGGAAGAATTACCAAACGAGGGTCAAAAATAGCTCGTACTTCTTTAGTTCAATGTACTTGGATTGCTGTACGTTACAGTCCTTACTTGAAAAGCTTTTATGAACATATAAAAAAGAAGCGTGGTTCTGCTAAGGCTATAACTGCTACTGCTAGAAAATTTCTTATAACTATTTTCTACACTCTTAAAAATAACTGGGTTTTTAAAGATTTTACAAAATTTGAAATTTCTACTGGACAATAATCATAGGAGAAAAATATACTTTAGTTTTGGGAGAATAATTGGGAAAATCTGTCTAGTTATTTAAAATATTCTGGCCCTGTAAGAAAATTAATTTATACCACAAATCCTATTGAGGGACTACATAGACAGATCAGAAAATTTACTAAAACCAAGGGCTCATTTACTAGCACAAATGCCTTGTATAAACAGGTATATTGTGCTATAAAAAAGGTAAGAGAAAAATGGACTATGCCTATACATGATTGGGCTTTAACTATCTCTCAACTTGATATCTTTTTTCCTGGTAGGTTAAAAATCGAGTTGAACTAAAAATGCGATTTGACACAGTTTATTTAACACTCCCAACTTGTCCGGGAATTGATAAACTCAAGCATATTTCTCTCCTTAACATAACTCTACTCATAGCCAGATATATGAAATTTTCAGTGAGTAAATCTTATTCTTTCGATAGTCTTCTATTCCTAAAGCAAAAGTCCTTTCTACAACACACCTTCTTGGCTGTACTTTAAACCCCTCATTGGTAGTAGCTAAAGCGGTGTGTCTTTGTTTACTTAGAACCTACATGAAGGCCTTTTGACAATCTCAATATCCATACCATATTCTTCCTTTATATGATTTTTTAAATTTTCTCCTTGGTACCCCATCACATTTTTTTAACTATAGTATATTTTTTTCTTACTTTCCTGTATGATACTCTGGGGTAGCTTTCTATTCTTGTCCATTCCCTTTGACTTAGGTCTGCTGGATGCTTTTTTCTCATCTTTACCCAGCACTAAAACTTTAGATATTATAGCCTTTTACTAATCTCTGGACAAGCTATAGCTTCGGTAAACTCAGGAGAAGGTTCTTTTGCAAAAAATGCAGCATGTACAGCATTTTTAATGAAAAAACACGCGGCAAGTGCAAATATTGCTGTTGGTATATAACACCAAGGAGAAGCTATACTAAAAAAAGTAGCAGAAGCTACTGTTAAGCAACAACAAGTAAATATTGCTTGAAGCATAATATACTGTCTATCAACACCACCATACTCGGCCATTAATTTTCTAACTTTGTTATTGCTGCCGTATGGTAAACAAAATATCTTAATAAAAGCTGTTACACTATTAGTAGCAAGATATGAATCACACTCTATTGCTCTTGGTAAGTAATATTTTTTATTTGCATTAGGATCTGCACCATATTGCAGAAGCAGTTTTACAACCTTCTCTCTCTCATGCCAATTTTCACGACATTCCACCGCTTTATGTAATGCCTTATTGAGGCTTTCACTTTCTTTATAAGCACCATGTTTTAAAAGCAGTTCTACAATTTCATAATGCCCTCTAGAAGATGCTTTATGTAATGCAGTATTACCATATTTATCTTGTATGTCAAAATCAGCATTATACTGTAAAAGTACTTCTACAGTTTCATAATATCCCTTGCCACAGGCTTCCATTAATGGCGTTGTGGATGACTCATCCTTTACATTAGGATTAGCATCGTGCTTTAACAACAGTTCCACAACCTTACTATTTCTGAGAACTAAAGCACAATGTAATGGTACTATGCCACAAAGCACTTCTATGTTAGGATTAGCACCATTTATTAAAAGCAGATCAAGGAGACTTAAATCTCCACAGCTTTCGGCTTTATAGAAAGCAACTTCTAGTGGTAATAAAGATCCTGAATGCATTTCATTGATGTAATCACCAAATCTTCCATCTTTACCGCTTTTGAATTTGGAAAAAAGCTTTTTAAGAAACGCTATATCCCGATTATATAGAGCTCTATATAAGTAAAACCTCAAATCTTCAGGCGAATTAATTTGATTTAAATTTTTGTCAGTTAGATTTGTAACCTCTTCTATATTTTTCTCAGTGAGAAATTCATATGCAGTACCTAGCTTTTTGAATTTCTCCTCATTTTGTTTCTTCACAATCTCACTTTCACCTGAATGTTTATCAGGATGATATTTCAAAGCTAATTTTCTGTACGCTGATTTAATTTTTTGTTCACTGGGCGCATCGCTTGATTCAAAACCTAATATTTTTAAAGCTTCGTCTCTTTGTATGGCCATAATGTTTCTTTAATAAATTTATATATATAGTTTATTATATAATATCTATGATATAAAATCAAGTAATTCCCGATAATCTAGAAAAGCAAATTTTTCCATTAGCTGGTTTTAGAAAAATTTAACTCCCTCTTATAAAACTCATTTTTAACATTAGATTTACATTAATCATGAACCTGTTACGTGTAATTCTTCTCCACATAATCACTAATAATTGCCTTAAATTCTTCAAAAATATTATCACCTTGTAAAGTTTTGAAATATTTGCCGTCTTTGTAGACTGCTGAAACAGGTTTTTCTCCATACCCAGGCAGGCTGATCCCCAGATTTGCATGTTTGCTCTCTCCAGGACCATTTACTATGCATCCCATAACAGCAACTTTCATATACTCTACACCAGGATTCTTTTTCTTCCATACCGGCATATGAGTTTTTATGTAGCCATTTACTTCCTTAGTTAATATACGAAAACGATCGCTACTTGTGCGTCCACAACCAGGACATGAACTCACCTGAGGGTTAAAGTAGCGCAAACCTATAGACTGCAGTATTTCCTGACATACTACCACCTCATTAGTGCGTGATTCACCAGGGCGCTGAGTTAAAGAAGCCCGGATAGTGTCTCCAATACCATTTTGCAATAAATAAGTAAGCCCTGCTGTGGTATTTACTACGCCTTTGTTACCCATACCAGCTTCGGTTAAACCCAAATGCAGCGCATAATTGGAAGATTTTGCAAGTGCCGTATAAACTAAAATTAAATCCTGCACTCTACTGACTTTACATGAAATGATTATTTTCTCTGCATTAAGGCCAATCTTTTTAGCTTTTTTTGCACTACCAAGAGCAGACATTACAAGCGTCTTACGTAATATAACATCAGAAGTTTTTGGATTACTAGATAAGGAGTTTTCATCCATTAATTTTTGTGAAAGGTACTTATCAAGACTACCCCAATTTACTCCAATTCTGACAGGAAGATCATGCGTTATTGCATACTCTATAATTTTTTCGAATTTTTCATCACGTTTATCACCAAAGCCTATATTACCTGGATTTATCCTAATTTTACCCAGAATTTTAATGTTGTCTGGATAATCCTGAATCAGCCTGTAGAGCTCATATTGTCCACAGCCTACTAATATCTTACCATCAAAGCCTTCTTTATTTATTTCCTCTACTATATAAGGTATTGCTTTTGCTACTTCCTCTGAGTTCAAAGCAATTCGCACCAATTCTGAACCTGCATGCGCTAGTTCTATTACTTCTTTTGCATATTTCTGAGCACTGCTTTTTATGTTGTCAGAATCTATATGTGCACCAAGTGCCATGGATTGAACAACTATAGGATTATTTCCACCTATCTTCACTTGTCCAACTTTTACAGTATGAGTTTTATGCCTGGAAACCGGCAATGACTCATATGCATCATCACTCAATGTCAGGTCTCTATCTAGCATATTATTAATCGTGACACTATTTTACTGTGTCAACTACACTGCCAAATGAACTTGAACCATTTAAACTATGCTGTGGTGTTCTATTTAGATCAGTAATAGAATCATGAGAGCACGTTCTTCTTGATGGACTTTCTTTTATAGTAACATTTATAGGGGAAACTTTTTTTTCTCGTGTTGAAGTAACTTTTTTCCCTTTTTGTTGTTCACTTTTATGCTGCTTACTTTCATACTGAGAAACTGGCTCTTGATCTATAAATACAGCACCCTTTAAACGTGCAAGATTAATACCATGCTGATTGATCATAGCATCCTCCCCATCTTCAACTATGCAAGCTCCCACGTTGTTTGGCTCGTTATCAAGGCTAGCAATTTTTTTTTCTTTTAATTTTTTGATTAGATCTTCTTTATTTATAGCTAGATCTTGTAACTTTTTTTTCTTGAGGAGCTCCCTACGCTTCTCATACAGTTTATATGACTCAGCAAAATCCTCGTCTGCATGAAAGTTTGCACCACCAGGGTTACCAGGAGGTATGTACCTCTTACTGAACTTTACCTTAGACTTCGCTTCAACATTATGTACAGTAAAGAAACTAGAAACCAAAAGTATTAATATAAATAAAACTTTAGAAAAGATCTTAAGCATACTATAGTGAATATTGTGCTTTAAAAGATACCAATTAACAAACTTCAAGTAAATCAGAATCTCTACCAACTTTATAATACAAACATCTTTCTAAAAAATTTACTACCAAAACCTACATAATCTAAAGGAAATTTAAGGTGTTACAAATTTTACGTAACACCCTTTCAAGAAGAGCATTACACTCTTCCTTGCTGTAAGTTATTCTTCAATTTTTCGGTATCATTCACATTATTAAACTTTCCGCTTGGCATATCCTGAGACAAGTCGTTTTTCTTCTCTTTATCAAGCTTAACTCCCTGATAGATACAGAATGCAACAAAACTAGTTACAGCTATTGCAGCAACAGCACTGACTATGGCACAAGTTAGTATTGCTTGTTCTTGTCCCCCTACCATGTCTGCAAATGTTTCTACTTTTTCTTCTAAGCCTGTAAATTTTTCTTGCAAGCCGCTTAAGTGCTCTTGCATAGCTTGAAACTGCTCAGTACCAATCTTGTCTTCTAATGCACCAAAAACTTTTTCAAACTGCTCAACATCTATCTTTTGAGCTTCTTGCCACTCTTTTAATGCACTAAATACCTCTTCAAACTGTTTAGCATCTATCTTTTGAGCTTCTTGCCATTCTTTTAATGCGCTAAATACTTCTTGAAACTTTTTAGCATCAATATTTTGACTTTCCTGCAATGCTGTTACATCCGATTTATCAAAACCGAATACAAATTTGGTTATACCCATTTTTAACCACCTAGCTAATTAATATATTACTATTGTACGTTTTTAGTAGTTAATTTAGTATTAAACACTATACAACTGGGATCCAATAAGAAATATCTGGTCATGCGCTGGAACTTTTGAATTCCAGTTATGCAAGAGATCTATTGATCTTAGAAATAACTTTCCTTGGTTTAAGTTAAGGGTTATTCTACCAATATCTCTCTCTTTCCTGAGTAACTCGGAGCACTGACAATACCTTCTTTCTCCATTCTTTCAACAATATTTGCAGCTCTGTTATAGCCTATTCTAAGTTGCCTTTGAATGTAACTAGTTGAAACCTTTTGATCTCTCTGAATGATGGCCACTGCTTGCTTGTATAGATCGTTCTCTTCATCTTCTGTTTCACCTTCTGATTCCGCGAAAGAATTTTCATCTTCTTGAGTGATTTCCTCCATGTAGTTTGGCTCACCTTGCGTTTTTAGATGATCAACTATATTTTGCACCTCATCATCACTTACAAATGGACCGTGAACTCGAATAATCTTACCACCAGAGGCCATATAAAGCATATCACCCATACCGAGCAATTGTTCAGCCCCTTGTTCACCAAGTATTGTACGGCTATCTATCTTAGAAGTAACAGCAAAACTAATTCTTGTTGGAAAGTTTGCTTTTATCACACCTGTTATCACATCTACAGACGGACGTTGCGTTGCCATTATGATGTGTATTCCTGCAGCACGAGCCATCTGAGCTAAACGTTGAATAGAGCATTCTATATCTTTGCCAGCAACAAGCATTAAATCTGCCATTTCATCTACAATCACCACAATATACGGAAATGTCTCCATTTTAATCGGTATTTTTTCAAACAAAGGTTTACCCGTTGTTGAGTTAAAGCCAATCTGTACAACGCGTTCCAATTCTATTCCGCTATTCATCGCTTCTGTAATTTTTTGATTATAGTTTATTACATTCCGCACATTTAAATATGACATCATACGATAGCGATTTTCCATCTCTTTCACGATCCACTTAAGAGCAATAACAGCTTTTTTTGGCTCTGTTACCACTGGCGTTATTAGATGCGGTATTGCATCATATATTGAAAGCTCAAGCATCTTTGGGTCGATCATTATCATCTTGCATTCATCAGGACTTAATCGATAAACAAGCGACAGAATCATCGTGTTAATCGCAACTGATTTACCTGATCCTGTAGTTCCGGCAACAAGCAAGTGGGGCATTTTAGTCAGATCTGCAATAATTGGTTTTCCGCTTATTTCCTTGCCTAGTGCAATCGGAAGATTTAAGTTTGCATTTTGGTATTCTGGCGATTCAAGTAAATCACGCAGCATAACAATTTCTCGTTCTTTATTTGGCAATTCTATTCCCATTGCATTTTGTCCACGAATTATTGAAATACGTGCAGAAAGTGCACTCATTGAACGTGCAATATCATCTGCAAGACCAATCACTCTTGCAGATTTTGTGCCTGCTTGTGGTTCAAGTTTGTATAAAGTCACAACCGGTCCATAACATACACTTATAATTTTTCCTTGCACGCCAAAATCACTTAGAACCTGCTCGAGCAGAGATAAATTCTTATTGCTCTCTAATGCATTCAACTGTTTTCTCTGCATGGATTCTTCTACTTTAGAAAGTAAGTGAATGCTTGGAAACTCAAACTCGCTAGAAGGTGGTTTAAAAATCTCTTCGGTAGCTTTTTTCTGTCTTTCTTTTGGTTGTTGTCTAGTGGTTCTATATTTTTCTTCTACTACTAACGGTGCTATTGAATAATCAGTAGTTTTACGTAACCTGAAAAACAGAACCTTTGTAAAAAGGGAAAATATTTTTTTACATAGGAAAAGTAAAGAATAAACCGTTCTCTTCCAACCAACCAACCCTACAACACCTATTGATGCTACTACTGTGAATATGTAAAACGGGCAGTGGACAATTAGAGTATTGCCGACTATTCCACCATGCATGTACCTAGTAGTGATACCGAGCGAAAGTTGCGCTAATGTAGCACATATTCCTAAATTGATTAATATTAAATAGAGAATTTTCAGCAGCCTTTTTGATATCAAAAAGTAAATTATGGTTGTAGCTATTGTAATACTAGCGAGTCCAAGAAATTGAACCAATATATCAGCTAAATATGAACCTACCACTCCGCCCAAATTTGTTACTTCCTGATTTGTAGCTGTATTTAAGGATGGATCTTGATAATTATAGCTAAAAACCGATATATATATATACATTAAGAGTAACAGGTATATCGCTGATTTTAGCTGTTTTTTTAACATCTACTTAAAGTAATAAGTAATTGTATATTTTACAAAGTGAATTGCTATTATCAATATCATCACGGATAAATCTAATCCATTGAATGGTTGTATATACCTTCTGATAACCTTTAGTGGAGGATAAGTGAGTCTGTTTAAAGTTTGCATTATGCTGCTTACAATCTCATTATACATGTTAACTACATTCAATTTAATCAACAAATCGAGAGCAACTGAGCATATTAGAACTAAGCTGTAAAGATCAAGTAACAAGTTAAGTAAGTATATGATTGGATGCATATTACTAATTTATACTAAAGTCTATTATGTGTAGTGATATATATAAAATCAAGCCTCACAATAATTTTCATGCTGAAATAGGTATAAACAATAACTGATTAGTCTGTTTATCAACTGATATGTCGGTTCTGTTGCATCTATAAACCATAGGAAAGAAGATCATTAAAGGTGGGATTATAGGAGTTATGAAGCCATTAACATAGCAAAATTCTCAAAAGTAGAAACATTATTTTAATAATTTGTCTTTCTTGAATCATACGAATATTTTCTATGCCTGTGATGGTAATCTTTGCGGAATGGAAGCTTTTAAACCCAAGCATTGGCTTTATTAGTTTTTTGATAAATCTATCAACAATATTATTTAGATATTTTATTTGAAGAACTGTAATCTTCAGAAATTTCTGCATTCAAATCATCAAGAGCAGCAGTATTACTGCCGCTTTTATCAATTACAATTTTCTCAGGAAGATAGTTACTCCTGAAGGCTTTACGAAAGAATGCAAGTGCTGCAGACTTGTCTCTACTAACACACAAGTCTACAGTATATAAATAAACCCATTTACCGTTTAATTTAATGTAAGTCTCTCCAACTACTACCAACCTGCTTCTTTCTTTTCCTTACTGCCTCATCTATCAGTGGTGATAACCCACCTTTGTAACGTAGCATTTTGCTCCCCTTATACTCATCATTTCTTCCAAATCTCGATAGCTCAAAGAGAATCGACATTTCATGTATACAGATAACATCCTCTAAAAAGCTAAATCCTTTGAAATATGGCAACAATTTTTGATTGATACGAAACATCTTTGCTTTTTTTTTTAGACAATTATATCATTCTTCTTTCTACTTCCCTACAAATGCGACAGAACCCTTAATCCACTCTATTATGTTCTGAGACCATACATCTAAGACTTTTACTTGTTACAACTACTGTGCCTGCAATCTTATCGTGCCAAGTTTGGCAACGTTTGTCGAAGCTTGCCCATATGAAACCTAAGAATAGTGGTGAAGTTGACAATATAAAGGAAAAAAACCTCTTTATTGCTTGTTTTAGAGTCAATTTTTCAAAAGTTTGTGCATTTACAACTCTGAGTCCAAGTAATAACTTTCCAGGTGTAGCGCCAAATCTTATCCACATATATGCTACATAACTAAAAAGCATAATAAATTGAACTATCTGATTTAGAACTAGTAACTTGATTAGTTTACTCTGCATTGCTGTTTCCTCTGCAGATAATGGTGTTTGCATCTGATATTTCGCAGCAATTTGGCCTAATATTTTACTGCTCTCTGAGTTCATGAAGAGTTGGCTTAAGGCTTGGCCGCAAAGCTGCAAGAACAAAACGATGATAATTAAATCAAGCAGCACTGACAAATAGCGTCTAAGTCCTGTTACGTAACATATTCCATTTTCATCTTTCTTTACCCTTTGAATAGCATTTATCGAAGAAAGAATGGAAAATAAACGATTAAAAAATTTGTGTAACATAAAGCATTTTCCAATATTTGAGTGCCCCTGGCCGGACTTGAACCAGCATGCTTTTGCAAGCAACAGATTTTGAGTCTGCCGTGTCTACCATTCCACCACAGGGGCCTACTTTAATGCTATAAACAACACAGGATTAGTCAAATTTTTTCTCTTTCAAGTAAGGACTGAATATTCTACAATAATCAATCATTACTCTGAAAACTTAAAATGAATGAATTAGCCAATCTTATTGATTCAAGAGAAGAAATATGTAAATTGCCACACAATTTAGAAGCAGAGCAAATGCTCATTGGTGCAATGGTTCGTGATAATAGAATTTGTGATGCAGTCGAAGATATAATTGCAGCAGATAATTTCTATGATCCACTACATCAAAGCATTTTTACCCAGATATCTAAAACCAGAAAACACGGTATAGTTGCTAATGAACTGAGCCTCAAGATGTTTTTCGAGAATGATAAAGCATTTGCCGAATGTGGTGGAGTTGAGTACCTAGCAAAACTTGCAGCAAAGGCAAGCATTGCGCTTGACATCTATAGCTTGACCAGAATAATCCGTGATACTTATTTAAGGAGATGCTTAATCAAGCTCGGGCAGGAGATAGTTGACGATAGTTACAACTACGACATTGAAAATCCTGCACAGGTACAAATTGAGCAGGCAATGACAAAGTTGTTCAACTTAGCAGTAAAAAAGCAAGGTGATAAGACATATATAAAGCTTGCAAGTTCAATTAAAGATGTGGTTGAGAAGATCAGCAAGCTGAAGAATAACCCAGAGGCTCTGGGTATTACAACCGGACTTCAAGACCTAAACCAGCTTCTTGGTGGTTTGCAGAAATCTGATCTGTTAATTATAGCTGCAAGGCCCTCAATGGGAAAGACAGCATTGGCGCTGAACATCGCACTTAATGCTTGTAAGATTTTGCAAAAAAGAACAGATAAACAACATTATGTAGCATTCTTTTCACTTGAAATGTCAGCAGAGCAATTGACCGCAAGATTGATTACTATAGATTCAGGCATTGGTTATTATAAGGCACTGACTGGGAGAATTAGTGATTTTGAATTACACGAATTCATTAATGCTAGTACAGATCTATCCGAATTACCTTTCATCATAGATGACACTCCTGCGTTATCAATTAGTGCTCTTCGTACCAGAATACGTCTTCTCTATCAACTATATAATGTAGAGTTGGTCTTTATCGATTATCTGCAGTTAATTCGAGGAACAACAAAAAGGAGTAGTGAAAATAGAGTGCAAGAAATCTCAGAAGTGACGCAGGGTTTAAAAGCAATTGCAAAGGAACTAAATATTCCCATTGTTGCACTATCACAGCTCTCTCGTTCTGTTGAGCAAAGGGATGATAAAAAACCACAACTTTCTGATTTACGTGATTCAGGAAGCATAGAGCAGGATGCGGATATAGTAATGTTCCTTTATAGAGAAGAATATTATGAATTAAGAAAGCAACCAAATGAAGGAAGTAATAAACATCGAGAGTGGCAAGAGAAAATGGAGAAAATTAGAAATATTGCAGAACTGATCATTGCAAAACAAAGAAACGGGCCAATTGGTAGTGTGAAACTACATTTTGACTCCAATAGAGGTGCATTTAAAGATTATACAGAAAGATATAGTCTGTAGCGGTTTTGAGTAATTCTGGAAGTGTTTAACAAACCATACGTGCCAAATTAAGTAGCTATCGTGAAATATAGCAATATTTAAGATTGGCATTTTATTTGTTACATTTATTTTTTTAGGAAATTCCTACCTAGGATAAGATATTTTTTTAGAAAAATCTATAAATTACTAACTTTATTACTTAATATATAAAATAGTTTTTTCTTATTTCCTTTCTTCCTTACGCCACTTTTTCTTAACTTGATGCGTATGGTTTATTTAACACTTCCGATATACAACTAAAAAATAGCAAATTCTCTATAACTTGAATATAATTTTAGCTTTACCTAAACAGAAAGATGAATTACTTAATGGATTTTGTTTTAATATCTCTTTCCTTGCCACTTTTTATTACTGAGAATTATTTGTTAATTACTGCGTTGATCCCACTTTTAAGTGCATTAGCTATTTCTTTTACTAGTAAATGGCCCAGAGTGAACAGTAGCGTTACTGTTGCTTCTTCTATGCTTCTGTTTGCGTATACATCTCTATGCACTTTATATTTGGTGTATGGTGATCATTCTCAATTTATTCTCATGGATTTTGGTAATAATTTGCATATTAGTTTAAAGCTAGAGTCTAGTGGAGCAATATTCAGTTTATTAATATCATTTTTGTGGGTACTAACCAGTATATATGCAATATGTTATATGAGAAATAACTATGCTGATAGCAATCACTCAAGTTTTCTATGCTTTTTTTCAACATCAATCAGTTGTGCAATGTTTATTGCTTTTTCTGGAGATTTGCTCACTACATTTGTCTTTTATGAGCTTCTAACTATTAGTACATACCCTCTGATTACTTACAACTCAACAAATGAATCAGTAATTGCAGGACGCTATTACTTTGGTTTACTATTTTTCTCTTCTTTAGTATTATTTTTTCCTGCAATAGGCCTATTATATAATGAATTCCATACTTTAGATTTTGTAAGTGGTGGAATATTCAAGTTTGATACTTCACTCATCACTTTTATTGCAGTGTGTTTTGCTATGCTGATTTATGGAATAGGAAAAGCTGCATTAATGCCAATGCATTTTTGGTTACCAAAAGCAATGGTTGCACCAACTCCTGTGAGTGCACTATTACATGCTGTTGCTGTTGTGAAATCCGGAGTTTTCATCATCATCAAAGTTATATTATACACTTTTGGCGTCGATAATATGCAACGTTTTGTGCAGCAAAATTGGTTTGCTGGAGGGTGGCTTCCGTACGCTGCTGGATTTACTATCATTACTGCATCGTTGATTGCATTAAAGCAAAAGGAATTAAAGAAATTGCTTGCTTACTCTACCATCTCCCAATTGTCGTATATTATATTGTTCGCTTCAATTTTTAGTGAATTCAGCATGAAGATTGCAATCTTTCAATTAGTTTGCCATGCATTTGCAAAAATTACTTTATTTTTTTTTGCAGGTATCATAATAACGAAAACGGGTGAAAAATATATAGATAGAATTCACGGTATAGGACGTAGTATGCCAATTAGCATGATAGCATTCACTATAGGTGCATTGTCCATGATAGGAGTACCTCCTGCTCCGACTTTTTGGAGCAAATTTCTCATCTTTCAAGCTGTTTTCAACTCTAGTAATGTAACACTTTCTGTGTTTGTAACTCTAGTGTTAATTGTTAGTACTATACTCAATGCTCTATACTTTTTACCAATAATTTACAACGCCTTTTTCTCAAAACCTTCTAGAAATTATTTTATTAAAAAGACACCAATGCTTCTAGTTTTACCCCCAGTTATTACTGCTATATGCACTTTAGTTATTTTTTTTAGCTACCAAATAATGTTATAAATATAATCATCTATATTTATAGCTATTAACAATAAATTTAAATGGCACTATTCCAGCTAGAGTTGCTTTTATATTTGACAAAGTGAAGCTGACCTCCACAGCATAATCTTTCATCTTCTTATTTTGCTCAGCTGTAAAAACTACAGTAGCATTTCCAGCAAATGTAACTAAGTTCTTGGTCAACCGGTCAATAGATAATGTTGTTACGTTTATGTTGGTAATTTTTCTTGTGGATGAAACAGCTTCATTGTTCACTTTTTCCTGAAAGTTTTGGTAGATTTTGTATACAGAATTGTTTTTTATAAAATTTTCTTGATACTTTGGCTCAACAGTCCGAGAGGACTCATATGTTTCAATATATTTACTTATTAAATACCTTGCTATGGAAATGTACTCATCTTCTTTTTTACTAAAACTAAGTTTATGTATTGCAGAGAACTCATCTTCTGTGTGGTTCATATACTTCACAAAATTTAAATCTTTTTTAACAGGAAGTAATAGGTATATGTTTAGTAGTGATAAAAATAAACATACTAAGAGAAGTAACGCTATTAACGCCATCCAAGATCTTTCTACAACGCAGAACAGGTATCTGTGGCAATACCATTCAACTGCTTTCCTGAAGTAACTTTTGTTTTTTACTGATTCAAGTAATTTATCTTCCATAACACAAACCCAATTATATAATATACTGGATACTCTAAAAAACTTTAAAATATGTCTAAATTTTCCAAAATAGGATGAATTATTATATCACCTTGTTCTGCAATAAGGTGAAATTTATCAATTTTGCTCACATCTAAATTTATCATTTTTACACTGAAGCTTTCAGGATCATAAGTATTACTTTCTGCACTTTTGTGATAATTATAGTAGTGTAATTTATTTTGATCATCAAAATAACCAAATTCATCAGCAAGAGTTCCCACTTTTTTGCCTTTACCGTCTCTGACTAGCTCAAATAGATCAATTACATGGTTTTCAGATCCAGGCTCAATAGATCCTTCTACAGCAAAAAATTTAGGTGCATGACCAACATACTCCTTAAGTTTTAGATTATTAGTCTTTTTTATACTACCAAAATCCATGAGTTTATATTCATCTGAAAGACCAGAATATTGTGGATCATACTTTTTATATTCAAAAAACTCATTACCTAAAAAATTACAAAACGTTAATTTACAATCATCGTGATTGGATTGAACAACTTTAAAGTAATGAAAATCTCTAGGGATCTTTACTTCCTCTTTCGTAATATGATTACGTACAACAAGTTCATCATTAATCATATGATAGCCAATTCTCGGCAAAGTAGCTATATTGATTGCCTTGTTTAGCTTAAAATTTGCCTCATAGATGCCACTTGATAGCTCCTTCCCTTTTTCTAAAGTGACGTCTTGATCTAAAGATGTATTCTTGATTAAACTCAATTCTTTCTGCATGTTCAATATGGTTTTTGTTAAAACTTCTATTGATTGCCATACAGTTAATTTATTATCAGTCAAATTATATAATTTAAGTATTAAATTAGCAGAATTTTATCATAAATTTATGTTAAAAGTATTATATTTTTGTGTCATGATGTTAACTACATTAGCTAAAACATGCTTTTTATCTAAGCGAAATTGCTTTGCAGCAACGAAAAGTTCATCTATTTCTTTCCATTGACTTAGTAGAATTTCAACATTATTTACTTCTTTCTTTATACTTTCTAAAATAGAGGTTTGAATTATATGTGATGCTAGTTCTAGCTCAATCTCACTATTAATTATTTTATTAACTATATCAGAATTATTTAGATTACGGAAAAATGTATAAAAATGCTTATGTGACTCATAAGCACCACTGTTTATTGCATTTATTATTACTCCCGGAGTTCCAGGAAACAAAGTAATGATCTCACTAAATATTTTATCGTCGAATTTACACTGAGATGAAACAACCTGCTTTGTTTCATCGTAAGTTAATGGAAGTAAATTCAGCTGAAAACACCTACACCGGATGGTGGTTTGTACATCATATGGCTTATGGCTAATTACAAATATTTTAGAATTTTTTGGCGGCTCCTCTAATATCTTTAATACTGCATTTTTAGCATTGCTAGTCATTGCCTCCAAGCTATCTATTATAGCTATCTTATATTCTGATTGAATGGGGCTTAAGTGCAGAAAATTTTTCATTTCTCTCACCTTTTCCACTCCTATTGTATCACCTTCAACAATGTGTAAGTCTAATGCTACTTCATCGTAATTTTTGATAAGAAACCAATTAGAAAAGGATTGTGCAAGTGTTGCTTTCCCTATACCTTTTTTACCACAGATCAGCCAAGATTGAATAGATAAATTGTTCATTATCTTTTTTTTTGCTTGGGTATGGCCTATCACTTTTCTCATTCTTTCCCCTATAGATCTTAGTTTGAAAATGCGTTATTTATTGTTTGTAATGAAATTTTGCCTTTCCTTAAAACCTTAATCTTATCTCTAGTTAAGTCAATAATAGTAGATTCTATACCAGAAACTAATTCATCATCTTCAATTACTGCAGATAAGTGTTGCTTAATAGACTGAGGTATATCTCTTGCTTTGCATATACTTTTTTCTCCTGAAATGTTAATACTAGTTGCAACTACTGGAGTTTTCAGTTCATTTAATATTGAAATCGCAATAGGATGATCAGGAATTCTTATGCCTATACTATCTTTAAAGAACTCATTTTGTAATATACTGTTATCTTGAAGTGGTAAAATATAGGTCATTGGTCCAGGAGAAAAGTAGTTTATTAAATTGATATATTCTTCTTTTACCTTTGCTATATTTGTCAAACTATCAACATCACTAACAAATATAGAGAGTGGCTTGTTTTGAGAACGCTTCTTTATCCGGTATATTTTTTCTATAGATCCATTATCTAGCGCATTACAAGCAAGAGCATATACTGTTTCTGTTGGAAAGCATGCTAACAAATTATTTTGTATTGCGTTTATTACTTCAAATACCATATAGCTAAAACTTATGTCTACAATAGCTCTGGGTTTACCGTTATCTCGCTATATGGTAGCAATTAAGATACCGAAATGGCTAGCACGCATCTGTTGTATACTACAGTAAATTTTATTAGCAACTGCTCGTTTTGACTGCTAGTACAACATTGCATAATTCTATTATGGCTACTTTGATCAAAATTTGCAAGATTTTTTATGCGAAATACTATGTATAAGTGGTTGTGGTTGATTTCAATTTGATGAATCAACATTCTAATAATATTTTGTTTAGTCTGCCAATCCACTTGATCAAGCTTTGACTCAACGCTTGAGGAAAAGTTTTTCAAGCTATCTGTAACAAGGCTCAATTCTTGTTGTAGTTTTTTTTGATCAATCGTTCTTTCTTTCTCTTCTTCAATTTCTTTCAAATGCTGTTTCATTGTTGTGATTCTTGGTTCAAATTCTTCTTGGCTTATAAACCCTTTGGCATAGCTATCAATAAATTTTTTGATACTTAATCTTAGCTTACTTTCTTGCTTTTTACGTGTTTGATTATGTAAAGTTTTTTTGTTCTCTGATAATCTACGTTGATATTCATTTGCAATCCTATCTGGCTCTTTCAAGATACTCTTGACTTCTTCCCATATAACTCCATCTAATATATCAGTGCGTATTGATTTATTATCGCA
This sequence comes from Wolbachia endosymbiont (group B) of Camptogramma bilineatum, assembly GCF_947251825.1. Lineage (NCBI taxonomy): Bacteria > Pseudomonadati > Pseudomonadota > Alphaproteobacteria > Rickettsiales > Anaplasmataceae > Wolbachia > Wolbachia endosymbiont (group B) of Camptogramma bilineatum. The sequence continues at coordinate 329,589 of NZ_OX366391.1, read as the reverse complement.
GATTTTATTGCCATTGAATTTGCTAGAGTTTGTACCAGAGCAACGATAGTAATAATATGTCGACTTTTTATGAACGTGGTTTGTACCACAATAAGTATATTGACAACGTTGGCATACCATTAAACCTTGTAATAAATATGTTTCTCTTCTTTGCCTTACTCTTGCTCTGTGTCTATTTTTAGCTAATTGTGTTTGCACTGAATCAAATAAATTTTCATTGATTATTTTTGGTACTGGAATATAAGTCCAGTTCTCTTTATCACTGTTAAAGCGACCACTTTTAAGTTTACCACAAGTTCCTTTTTTTGACTTTTTTACTTGTGGTTTTGAGCATGTCCTAGTTTTACCATAAGCTGCTTGTCCTATATAAGCAGGATTTTTTAACATGTTCCAAATAGTGCTCCTTTTCCAATACCTTTTTCCTGTTCGTGTTATTACCGGTATCTTATTCAGTTCATGTACAACTTCTCCTATACTTGCTCTTTCTTGGCCAACCCAACTAAATATTTTACGCACTATATTTGCCTCTTCTTCATCAACCTCAAATTGAGCACTTCCTTCACCTACATGTTTTGCTATGTAGCGATAACCGTAAGGCGCCCTACCCATCACACTTATACACCCAGCTTTGGCCGCATGAAGTTTACCTCTACGGTTTCGTTCCATAATCTTTGCACGTTCATACTCTGCTATTGCTCCCTGAATCTGTAGAAATAAATGGGAATCAGGATTATCATCAAACTTATGATTCAAAAATACTATTTCAGATCCAGCCTTTTTAAACTCTTCGAGTAAGATCATTTGATATGAAAATTTCCGTGATAGCCGATCAGGTGAATGAATGTATATCTTATCAATCTTACCTTCTGCTACTCTATCACGTAAACTCTCTAAGCCAGGACGTTCTAAGTTTGATCCACTGTAGCCATTATCGATGAACCTATGCTCATCTAATAACTCATGTCCATCGCTACTAATGCGACGCTCCAATTCTACAATCTGACTCTCTATCGTATTCTCTTGTGCTTGTTGTCTTGATGAAACTCTTGCATACAAGCTTACCGTTGTCATTTTCTTTCACCTCCTTAGTTCTATATTTCAATAATTGTTCATAAGCATCTGCCAAATATGTACCCGCTAACCTATGAGGTTCATAACGGCAATAAATAGTTAAATCCCCTTTTTGCATGTTTTTCTTCCTGTGAATTTTCTAATAGGTTGGGAGAATTCTTATCAACAGCTAAAAGAAAACTTTTACCATTTTAGACTAAACCAATGGATACCTTATTCAAGGTAGCTGTCTAGTTCACACAAATTCTCCCTAATAAATATACAAGATTTGAAAAAATTATGTCCAAAAAATCTTTGCTTAAATTATCATATTATATATGATATAGCTTATTTAAAGTATCATGAATGTTTATCCAAGTAATGAATTCTGGGAGAGTGATTTAGAAGTTCCTGTTAACCTCTTACTAGAACGTTTTCAGGATTCTAATGTACGTCAATCTTGGTTAGATTCCCTTTCTGGTAAACAACTTAGCATCATTTTTCAGCATTGCTTTAAAAATCATTTAAATGGGCAACTTTTTCAGGACGGAAATTATGACGATAGATCCACTCAACAAAAACGTAAGATACTTACCAGTTACTCTGACTCTCTTTTTGACTATTATCTCATTAGCTACTTTGATCGTACAAAACTTGAGGCTACAGTTAGTGAAGTAGCAAGATTTGCTCTGACTGAGAAGTTAATGAGATCGTACCTGGTAAAAAACAATACCAAGTATGATAAAAGATCCTTATTGTTTTTACTATTTCACATAAATTGTGAACTTCTAAAATCTGTCTATCACTTTGATAAAGTACAAAAGAAAGGTTTCGTATCATTTGCTTTACAGAAATCACCAAGACAAATACATACTTCATTTAAGGAATTTATGTCACGAGAAGCCGTAGAGCAGATACTTAAGGATGATGACCAGTTGCAGGGTTTTTTCCATCATCAAGATCGAATATATATGTTTGTACGTCGAGGAAGTGACATGGATTTACTGCTTAATTCAAACAAAGTTGTTCATGGTCATAAACCTGAGTGGATGATTTTAGACTTTTCTCTTGATGGCACTCAGGTTAATCTCTGTGCTAAAAATACTAACAAGGCTGTGGAAATAGCAAATAGCATTGTAAGTGGGTATTTTGACTGCGAATGTACTTTTGTAAGTATACAAGATAAGAACTTTCCATTACAAGTGAACAAATTTCTTCAAGCATGTATAGATGGTTCTGACTCTGACATTTGTATATTTGAGTTAAATTTTAAGTCAGATTATTTTAAAAATAGTAATACATATCTTACTTTGAGTGTAAAGCCATATGATCCTATTGCACCAGAGTTACATATTTTAAAGCCAGCTATTGGCAACATACTACAATCTATTCAATCAGCTAAAGTAATGTTCCAAAACAAAAAGGTAACATTTTCTTTCAAAATAAGTGGGGAAGTTTATTATTCAGAGCATCCACTCAATAAAAAAGAAAGAGAGGACCTGAAGAAACATATGGAACAATCTTATGGTCTTAAAATTCTTTCACGAGCAAATTGCTGATCTTTTAAGTTCAAATAGTTCTTGGGTAAATCCAAGCCAAAATCATATTAAAGCAGCAAGATACTTATTTGATCTTGGATGGATAAAAATGCAAGAAAGGTATTATATTATTTGTTCTCGTGAGGAAGATCGTCTTGATTGGCCAAATGTAGTTGATCCAAGTTGTAGTAATGAGATTTTTATTGATTCAGACTTTGATGAAGCATGTGATGACGCTATTTGTGAAAACTGTTCTCGTCATATTTTACCTAACACTTATCAAAAACAGAGATTTCATCTCTTATCCATATACTTAAATACAGAAAAGGTCATAGACTGGTTTGAAACAAAGTTGAATGATTCAAGACTTATGTGGGAAAAAGTGGAACAAGGAGTTTATTATATTTGTAATCAAGGTCGTATTGTAAATCTAATAATCCTTGATTTTTGTACTGATGCGATATTTTTAACTATAGATAAACTTAGAGTCCACCCTACAGTTCTCATCACTCTAAAAAAAGATATACCAAATCTATTACTGAATCTATATGTAGTGCCAATGGTGAAACTGTTTTGTCAGCTTAAGACTGTAACTGAGATATTCCGAGAGGCAGCTAAAAGAGGAGTACCAAAGGTAGTAGAAAATACTTCTTTGCAAGTTTTACCAGCTTCATATATTTCGCTTAAACGTGTTGAGCCAATTATACCAACAAAGCTTTTGGAGTTACAGGTAGTTAAAGGTATGGTATATGTTAATAGTATTGAAGTTATAAATAAAAAAGCTGCATCATGTCTTAATATTTTTCGAATATTATTTAGGCAATTTTTACATGACTGTGAGAAAGAATTACCACCTAAAAAACATACACTTCTCAATATTAATCAGTTAGAAAAACTCTTGGGACTTAGTTTAGAAGCAGATTTAGAACAACAAATCAGAAAGCCATTAAATAAGATGCAAAGAACAATCAAATCTACACTTGCTGAGAAATTAGGATTAAGTATTGAACGTGATGATGTAATACAAACCCTTGGTTGGCAAAGATCGTCATATGGTTATCGTATTAACCCTTTTACTTTGACTATAAAAAAATAGAATTTCCTGATTTTAAAAATTTTCAGCTCCATGAGTAAATTTTCCAACTCCACGTGCAAATGGTCCTGTTTTTACATCAAGCCATTTATCTTCTTTTGAACCATTAGCCATTCCTTTAACTATTTGCTTTGCTTGTAAAAGCTCTTGCACTATACGCTCTAGTCTATCCCTTCCCATACTATGAAAAACTTCAGGCAATCTATGTCGTTGTTTATGTATTCCTGCATTTCCTGTATGAGTAAATGGATGTCCTGAACTAGCAGCTCGCGCAATTGAGTCAATAAGATATATTTTTAGATCTTTATCGCTAATATTTTGAGCTTTTAATTGTTCAGTAATGTCTTCCAATAGTCCTGTTTCTTCATTTCTTAGGTAAGTGCGTATGGTACGATCAGCAAGGCCATTTGCTTTAACAACTGCTCCATAAAATAGTGCATTTTGTCTTGGGATTTTTCCAATTGACCTAAAAATCATCGGTTTAGTTATATCCTCAACAGGCCAAAAAGCAAAAGAACACCTGACTCCATTTACGAGAGCAGAAGTACCTCGAATAGCATCTCGTGCTTGCTCTACTGTTGATATAGGCTTTTCTCCCCTCAGCTTTCTCATATGATGTGCAGTAATTATTGAAGCTCCAGTGCTACATGCTAAATCAGATAATAAACACATGAGATAATCCCCTACTGCTGGGTCAGCATTTAAATCTGCATGAATGAAAGAAGCAAGGGGATCAAATATAATGAGCTTTAAATCCTTTATCCTGCTCAGCTGCTTCATTACAGACTCAAATTCTGGAGATATTTCTACAACTTTACCGCGAACATTCTTAAGTATGGCAAAAGATCCTCCTATATTTGGCAGTGGTACAATAAATAGCCTATCTTTATATTTTAATCTTTCACATTTGGGATCAAGTCGTTCTAAGCGACGATGTATTTCATTTGTATCATCTTCTGCAGAAAATACCACCACAGATCCATGTTCAGTAACAAGTGGACCAAATCCGCATACCTGATCTATGCTACCCGCAACCTTGAGGGCTAGGTCAAGAAGTAGCATACCTTTACCAGTATCACCCATTGCAGCCAAAATAGATGTTACACCAAAAGGAAATAACCCTTCAACAAGAAATCTTTGCTTTGGTACTGGACCTACAAAACGCTCTACACTCCAGCTGAAAATATCGAGCGGTGGTTTAATAATTATTTTTCTTGAGTTTTTTTCTATGAAGTCAAAAATATCTATATTCTCTTGTACAGCATCAGCAGCATCCCAACTCCTTGGCTTATCCGGTGGAATCTTAAGCGTAGCAAGTGATGCAACACCAAGTTCTAAAAGTCTCTTTTTAGCGTTTTGGTATATTTATTACCTGCTTCATCGTTGTCTGGCCAAATGATAACATGTTTACCTCTAAGCGGAGTCCAATCTGTTCTATCAATAGGCGCATTTGCTCCAAACATTGCTGTTGTTGCAGTTATTCCTTTCTCTATAAGTGCTTCTGCGCATTTTTCTCCTTCAACCAGAACAACTTTATCGGACCTTAAAATACCTGGAATGTTGTATAGTGGCCTTATTTCTGGCTCTTTGAACCTTTGTTTTTTAACATCAAATGGTTTAAATTGTTTTTTCTCTAAAGGAGGATCATAACGATAGACTATTACAATCAATTGGTTATTTTCATCGTAGTAGTTCCAACTACAAGTTAAGTACTGTTCTAAATTTCTCTGTTCTTTGAAGTTGGTTTTTCCAAGCCATTCACTTATTGAGAGCATTACTTCAGGAAACTCTATTCTCGCATTCTTCCCGTGTACCGTTGCCCAAAGATCAATAATGTCACCACCTTCTCCCGTTGCAAAATCTTTCCATAATCCGGCTCTTTCGCCTGTTAACTCTATTACAGTACTTTTGCCCTTGTTACCCTGTACATCACCTACATAAAACTTATCACCACGAAATGTCCCTCTTGGTAAAAGATGAAAAAGACAAGATCTGATGTTTTGCAAAAGCTGAGTTTTTAGCTCTAGCATAGTGTCGGTTTTTGTGGATAAATTAAGCCGTAGCTATAATTTTAGAGTTCTGCCAACGCCCATTTACTCTGCTAATGAATTTTGCTGGTATTGATTTACCGTTTCTTAGCTCATATACTACTTGCAAGATATTTGCACGTTTATTTGGTTGAAACATTACCATACCAGATGTATAAAAACTTCTTAAAGCATTAGCACCAATTAAAGCTTGAAAAGGACTTTTTGCGAGTGTAGCTGTGGATACTTTTCTGGTATGACGTGTAATAATTATTCCAGCCATAGGATTAATTATAGAACGTAATTTTTCTATTCTGCTTTGCAGGCCAGAAAATATATTTTCATAGTCAAGAGAATCCAAAACGATAAGGTCTATCATTTTGATATCAAACTTTTCTTTTATAATATCTTTTATTTTTTCTATACCTTCATCATTTAAAATTAATCTCATCTTTGTAGTAATAATCAAGTTTTCTTCTGCTAGATTTGGCAGTCTTTGATTAGTTATGATTTGTTGTATGCGTTCCCTGATATAATTGTACTCCATCTCATTTTGCAGATAGACTATTTTTAGTGGCCTTGCTGACTTCATCTTAAGAAACGACACTCCTGCTGCAAGATGTGCAAGCAAAGAGAGAAGAAAATAACTTTTGCCAACCTTTGGAGTACCACCAATGACTAAAAGACCACCTGGAGTGAGAATTCGTGGAGCTATTATATCTTCTGGTATTGGTGATTGATCATTTAAGTACTGCTTTACAGAAAATATTTTTTCTTCTCTTTTTCCCCCCTTTTTTTTCTCCACTCTTTGATTTTTTATTGAGCCACTTTCTAGCAGAATATATATCACCCTTAATTAAAATCCAAAGATCAATAATATCACCACCAGTTCCTTCAGTAAAATTACGCCAATCACCAGCTTCCTTACCTACTATTTTAACTGTAATTGTATTTCCATTTAAGTCTCCAATATAAGTTTTTTCTCGGTAAAACTCACCATTTGGAAGTAGGTAAGAAAGGCACTCCTTGATATTATCAATTAATAATGCTTTTATCTTTTCTTGCTTTTTAGACATAAAACTCCCATACATATTTTCCATACGTGTAAAGTTGAGATTAGCTAGCTCACAAACAGTTTCAAAAGATTTTGAATTCAGCCAATTAATTGCTTCTTCTCTTAGCTTTGGGTTTTTTCCTACTGCGTCCTGAATACCTCTAGTAACGACAGCAGACCAAAGCTTTTCCTCGTCGTACTTCAAAATGGTGTTCTGTCAATTTCATAATTTTTACGGTATTCCGGAGTAACTATTGAAGCAATTTTGTTCTTTTCTCCATATTCATCAGTTATAACACCTACCTTTACTGTAAACTCTAACCCATTTAATTCTGCAACTGAATTTAGCTTACGAGCAAGGATTGCACCTTCTGAGTTATCATGTGGATGAATGTCACGTGCTGATTCCAAGATACTGCGAAGCATAGAGCGACCCATTTCTCCCCAAGTATCTTCTGCTTTATTACTTTTAATACCAATTATTTGGTAAATCTTGTGCTTTTCATATAGACCTTCAATAACGGTAAATTCTGTATTTAAATAAATGCTACCGGTAGTAGGGCTTTTAGTAAACCAATGCTCATAACCTCCAGGCTTGATTGTCATTTTTACCTTTACTATTGTACCTTTAGGTATTAGTCTACTTTGCGGTTTTACAGTGTTAAAATCAGTTAATAGGTTTTGTAACATATATCACTCTCCATGTTTAAATTTTAAAACTTGCTTTTAATCTTTGTAAGCAGCTTGCCTAAATGCGGTTCTTCAACCATACTCAGGCGTCCACTACGGTCTTTAGCTGGGTATCCCCAAGGGTTTAAAGTGTGGCAACAAAAGAGCGTTTCTCCGTTCCATCATCTTTCTTGATTCCAACCATACTGATTACTTCGTCAACTATTCCAGGAATTTCACTAGCAGTTTTAGCCCCTTCGCATTGAGGTAGCCAAGTTGGACGATTGCAGTCATCGAGATATTGACCTAAAGTGCCAACTATGATGATGTCTTTGTCTCTGATGTGTTGAAATTGATTGAGCCAAGCCATCATCTCCTGAGCAAGTAATCCATAGGCAGCTCTCATGTCCTGTTTTCCTGATCTCTCAGAAAAAGCTTCAGGTTGCATTTTTGCCCATAAAAGACATAAACGTGAAGCAACGGTTATACTATCTACAAAAATGCATCGGTATTTAGAAAACTCAGAAAAAAGATCTTTGTACTTACGAGATACATGTTCATGGTGTCTTTGGCTATATGCTTGATCAGACTTCAGCGCAGGATTAGATCCCCCTATAAGACAAGCAATATCTCTAGCTTCATTCCAAGTGCGAAGACTAATTGAATCTCCCTGCCAATCTTGAACAGCAAGAAGCCCTGCTTCAAAATCAAGGCAAAGTGTTGGTTCATCTATAGTCTTTAGTAGACTTGTTTTACCAATACCATAAGGACCAAAGATGACCATCTTTACACTTGATATTGTTTGCAATCTTTCATTATTATTCAAAATTTTAAGAATCATTATTTATCCATGCTACGATGTATATATACAAGAAAGGCAAAAATTTTGTTCAATTTTTCTTTTTGCCTTCGTAGTAAATAGAAGAAAGTTTGGCACGTATCTTCTTGATAATATTGTTTAAAGTGGTTCTTGAAACGTTGTTCATTTTGGCAACTTCATGTAAGTTGAAAAATTTAAGTTGCTCACATATATTTTGCCATTCCTTTGGTAAAACCGAGATCATATAGTCTACATCAATGCGTTTTGTTATTTCACTCTCAAGTAGCTCTGTTACATCGATACTAATATAGTTATTGATATCGCGTTTTGCACATCGCTGTTTCTTTAGCAAGTTAATAGCTTTGTTTTCAGTTAATCTTGCTACGAAAGTGTTAAAGCTACTTTTATCTTCATCATATTGATCAAGACATGGCCAAATTTCACAGAAGAGTTCTTGCTCAAGATCTTCGTGAGCTTCATTAATAAAGCTCTTAGCAAGTTTCAGTCTATAAGCTTGATATTTTACATTTTTAATAACTATATGGTAGTTTTGTAATTTCATAACTTTCCTTAAAAACAAATTGATGCTTTTAAGGATGAGAGTTATTAATGCCGTTATGTAGGACAGGAGCAAAAATAAATAATACTGATGCGATTTTTAATCTATTGATATTCTGTTATTTTTTTTTGAGAATAATACCGGTGCAATTTAAAATAATACAGTTCAGGTTTTTGGAACCTATTTTGAATGGATTTCAAAGAATGGGTAGCTCAGACTTCCTAAAATTATATTAAAAATATATAAGAATTTCATATTTTAAAATTCAATATCACCTAAAGAGCTAAAAATGTGGATTTCGCTATTAAAAGAATAGCTTAAATTTTTAAGAGGAAAATAGTTGAAAAGTATGCTCTCTATAACCTTAAGTTCCGTTCCTAATTACTGGCTTCCTAAATCAGGAATTAGGAATCAGGAATCTAGAATTAGCCTGTATGGTGGGTTTTCACCATGCGTTCCTAAAACCGTTCCTAGGAACGGCATATCTGAAGTCCGCCAATATGGAGGGTTCCAGCTTCCTAAAACCCTTATATATAATATATATATATAATACATATATAAAAATATACACATATATAAAAACATATAAAATATAAGATTTAGAATAATAAAAAAAACTCTAAAAGTAGAAAAATCATATTTAGGGTAAGTAAGGTTTTTAAATAAACATCTTCAAGAAAGAGTTAATTATAAAAAATTTTTCAAAAATTGAAGATTTTTTGGACGAAAATTTTCCAAATCTTGTATATATATGTACTCAGCAATTGAAAGGAAATGCTCACCCTAGATCTTGGCAAACAAACTGGTTGGACTATTTTACATGATGGAATAGTACAAAGTGGAAGTAAGAGTTTTCATGTTAGCAGGTTTAGTGGTGGTGGAATGCAGTTTTTAAATTTTCGTAATTGGCTTAATGCACTTAAGTATAAATTTCCAGGTATTGAAGTTGTGTACTTTGAAGAAGTGAGAAGACACTTGGGAACTGATGCTTCACATATCTATGGAGGGTTTTTAGCACATCTTTCTGCTTGGTGTGAAGAACATCATATGCCATACAAAGGTGTATCTGTGAAAACTATCAAACGCTTTATAACAGGCAAAGGCAATGCAAGTAAAGCTGATGTAATTGAAGCAGTACAGGAAAAGGGTTTCTGTCCAACAGATGATAATGAAGCAGATTCTTTAGCTTTAATGTTCTATGTTATGAATTTCAGTAAAGATTTTAATACATTAAAAGTATCATAAAAAGTGGGTCCTTTCGGCCAGGCTGAAGGATTTGGTGGTCCCGACCTCGGGCCTTCTTTAGCGTTAGACATATTTCAAATGTTAACTACTTACGAAATTATAGCTGAGCAGTGCTAAAAAGGAGAAAAAAAGTGAGAATTACGCAAGCAGAATGGGCAAGGGAAAAAGGGTTTTCGAGGCAATATGTCTGTTCTTTAGTAAAAAAAGGAATAGTTGAGCTGGAAGATGGACTTATTGACCGAGAACAAGCAAATGAAGCGGTAGCAGCAATAAGAGATCCAAGTCAACCACTGAGGAGAAAAGAGCGCGGAGAAACACTTTCAACGATATTGCTAAAAACGCGAATAAAAAATGAAACCGAGCGTGGTAAACTTTTGGAAGCTAAAGTGAAAGCTGAAGTAGGCAAATTTGTGTCAATTGAAGAGGTAAAAACTGAAGCATTTAACGTCGCTAGAGTTGTTCGTAATAATTTGCTTAATATTCCAAATAGAGTTTCAGCGCTGCTTGCATCACTGAGTGACACTGAAAAGATTCATATGGCGCTAACTGAAGAGATTACAAACTCACTCGAAGAATTATCTAACACTAAATTTCAAATATAAAAAGATTTTGAATATAAAATGACTGATAACTTAAGTTTAGAGTTAATAAAGTGTCTCATCAATCAACCTGGATTAGATGTTAATGTTAGAGGATTAAATGGAAAGACACCACTACATTGCGCTATAGAGTTTGACGAATTAAGCATGGTAGATCTGCTACTCACAAAAAAGAATATCAATCCTTTTGTAGAAGATAATGATGGTAAAACATCTCTTGATTACGCCAAAGAAGGGAAAAAAGCAGAGATATTACAAGCGCTAATTAATAACAAATACGGGTCAGAACAAGATAGTTTACTTCATTTAGCTGCAATGATAGGTGAAATTAATGCAGTGAGATATTTGATCAGAAAAGGTATTGACGTTAATGTACGAAATGCTTTGCATCATACTCCATTACATCTAGCGGCAGGGATAGGACATGCAGAAGTTGTAAAGATTTTGATAAGAGAAGGAAAAGCTGAAATAGATGTCTTTGATGCACGAAATCAGACACCAATGCACTATGCAGTTAATAATAAAAAGTTGGAGATAGTAAAGTTACTGCTGAAGCTTGGAGCAGATGTGAATAGTGCACGCATGGGACAAAACTCATGAAATTGTCACCTGTGCATATAGCTGTAAGTAATACTAATTACGATGAAAGAGACTTATGTCTTGATATCCTCAAATCCTTAATAAAGGAGCCTAATGCTCAAGTCAATTTGCAAGACTATGAAAATAAAACACCACTACATTATGCTGAAAGACTGAAAACAATAGAAGTTTTACTAACGCGAGAAGATATAGACCCTCTGGTAAAAGACGATAGCGGCAAGACACCATTTGATTACGCTAAACCTGAGATAAAGAAGGCTTTGATGAGTAATAAATACGGTTCTGAAAAGAATAGTCTACTCCATTTAGCTGCACAAACGGGAGAAATTGAGCTTGTAGATGCAATTTTAAAGGAAGAAATCGATATTGATATTGTAAATAATAAAGGTTTATCACCGATTTACCTTGCTGCGGAAAAAGGGCATTTACATGTAGTAAAGTTATTGCTGAAAAAAGGAGCAAATTATACACCTGTTTTGCACTTAGCAATCAAATCAAATAATTTGGAGTTACTTAAAGTTTTATTTACTGAAAAAATGGGGCATTGCTCTGCAGAGATACCGTTGTTAATTTTCCAATCCTTCATAATAAATATATAGCACAAAGAGAAATAGCAGATAAAAGGACGAAAAAACATAATAATATTATCTGCATCTATACTACAGTCAGCGCAATAGCAGTAGCAGTATATATAGGGTTGATAACAACAACAATAAGCAGTGCGATCATTTTTGCAACAATAACAGGGATATTTGGCTTGTTGTAGCAATAATTATAAGTGAGATGAGCAAAAGATATATAGAAAAGGAATTTCAGAAAAAGATGTTTATGGAATTAGAAGGGCAAAGAGGCACAGAAAGTGTCAGATCAGAAATTGATAGTGTTGAAGTAGAAAGTTTACACAACAGTTGTTTGAGTGGAGCATAATGATCTACAGTGCCAGTTTTTGTTCAGGATTAAAGCCAGATCCCCAGCTTAAAGTATCAGAGTGGGCGAATGAGTATCGAGTTCTAGCACCAACTGCAGCATCAGAGCCAGGAAAGTGGAGAACGGAAAGAACTCCTTATTTAAAAGAAATCATGGATTCACTTTCTCCGTCCTCACCAGCAGAAAAAGTAGTATTTATGAAGGGAGCGCAGATTGGAGGAACAGAAGCTGGCAACAATTGGATTGGCTATATCATCGATCAAACACCAGGACCAATGCTAGTAGTACAGCCAACAGTTGAAATGGGAAAGCGTTGGTCAAAAGGAAGATTTGCGCCACTGATTGAAAGTACACCATGTTTAAAAAGTAAAGTAAAAGACCCAAGATCAAGAGATTCAGGCAATACTGTACAAAGTAAGGAATTTCCAGGTGGAATAGTAGTAATAACCGGAGCAAACAGCAGTGTAGGACTTAGATCCATGCCAGTAAAATATCTCTTTCTTGATGAAATAGATGCCTATCCAGGAGATTCAGGAGGAGAAGGTGATCCAGTACTGCTCAGTATTGCTCGAACTAATACATTTGCACGTCGAAAGATTTTTTTAGTATCAACACCAACGATTCATGGAATAAGCAGAATTGAGAAGGAGTTTGAAGCAACAGATAAGAGATATTTTTTTGTACCATGTCCGCATTGTAATTACTATCAAGTTCTAAAATGGTCACAAATAAAATGGGAAAATAACGACTCAAGAACAGCACATTATGTCTGCACTGAATGTAGCGGCAAAATAGAAAATCATCAAAAGACAGAGATGCTAGAACGTGGAGAATGGAGAGCTACAGAGGCAAAAGAAGGTGAGAAAAAAGGATTTCATCTTTCAAGTCTTTATAGTCCAGTTGGCTGGTATAGTTGGCAACAAGCAGTAGAGGACTTTCTCCATGCAAAGGAAAGTGAACAATTACTGAAAGTTTGGATAAATACCACGCTTGGAGAAACCTGGGTAGATAAAGGAGAAGTACCGGACTGGAAGCAATTATTTAACAGGAGAGAATTTTTTCAGATTGGCACAGTACCAAAAGGCGAAGTAGTTCTCACAGCAGGAGTAGATGTTCAAAAAGATCGCTTGGAAGTAGAAGTTGTAGCCTGGGGAAAAGGCAGAGAAAATTGGTCAATAGACTACCGAGTATTTGAAGGAGATAGAGGAAGTGGAGAAGTATGGAAAAAGCTTTCAGAGCTGTTAAATCATCATTTTATCGGTGAAAATGGGCTTGAATATATGATAAGTATGATGGCAGTAGATGCTGGATATGCAACGCAAGAAGTATACAATTGGATAAGAGGTCATCAAGGCTGTGGAAGAGTAATGGCAGTCAAAGGTGTAAATAAAGCTCTAGTACCACTTAGCAGTCCAAGCAGAGTAGATATAACAGTTGGTGGTCAAAAGCTAAAAAGAGGAATAAAGCTCTGCCAGTGGGAGTATCGATATTAAAATCAGAGCTTTTTCAGCTACTTAATGTTTTAAAAAACGGGGAAAAAGAAGAAGTGCCAGCAGGGTATTGTCATTTTCCCGAGTATGCACCTGAGTATTTTAAGCAGCTAACAGCAGAGCAATTAGTCAGCAAAGTAGTAAAAGGATACACCAAACAAGAGTGGCAAAAGGTAAGAGAAAGAAATGAAGTACTAGATTGCCGAATTTATGCGAGAGCAGCATCTATTGCGCTTGGAATCTATCGTTGGCCAGAGAGTAAATGGAATAGTTTGAGTGGAAAAATGGAAAGCAAAAAGCCTAAAAAAGTAAGGCAAAGCCAATGGTTGAATGAGAAGTGAAATGTATAACGAAGAATATTTAATTCAAGTCGAAGAAGCGATAAAGAAACTACAAAATGGAGAGAGAGTAGTATCAATTGCATATGGTGACCATATTGTACGGTACGGGGAAGTTCAAATAAAGGATTTATTGGAGCTCAGGCAACGAATAAAAGCGGGGTTAAAAGTTGCGGGCATGAAGCCAAAGAGGAAAATTGTTTTTTCAACGAGTAAGGGGATCATATAATGATGAAAATCGTTGAAAGGAACCGTATGACAAAAATTATAGCAAAAGAATATACAGAATTTTTAGAGCAGCTGAAAGAACAGATTGCTATTAGTCGTTATAAAGCAGCAAGAACAGTAAATAAAGAGCTACTACTACTTTATCATTATATTGGAACACAGATTCTAGAAAAACAAAAGAGCCAAGGTTGGGGATCCAAAGTAATTGAGCAGTTAAGTAGAGACTTAAAGGCTGAGTTTCCAGAAATGAAAGGTTTTAGCACAAGAAATCTAAAATATATGAGGCAGTTTGCAGGGGAATATCAAGATATTGAATTTGTGCAACAACTTGTTGCCCAATTGCCATGGGGACATAATGTATTTCTGATGGACTTAGTTCGGGACAAAGAAGCGAGGCTATTCTACATAAAAGAAGCTATAGAACATGGCTGGTCAAGAAACATCATGGTAATGCAGATTGAACTTGGGTTACATAAACGTCAAGGAAAGGCTATCACTAATTTTAAAGAGAAGTTACCTTCACCTCAATCAGATCTAGCGCATTACACGTTAAAAGATCCATATATTTTTGATTTTTTAAGTATAGGAAAGGATGCTCATGAAAGAGAAGTAGAAAAAGGTCTTGTAGGACATATGGAGAAGTTTTTGTTAGAACTTGGTGAAGGCTTTGCATTTGTAGGTAGACAATTTCATTTAGATGTTGGTGATGAAGACTTCTTTGTCGATCTATTATTCTACCATCTAAAATTACGTTGTTTTATAGTAATTGAATTGAAAGATAATAAGTTTAAACCAGAATACGCCGGTAAAATGAATTTCTACCTTTCAGCAGTAGATGACTTGCTAAAACACGAGACAGGACTCCGCCAACAATATTGCAATAAACCTGAAACTTGAGAAGACTATTTCTCGAAAGCTTCTACAAAAAGAACGGAGAGTTGAATTTATTTATAGAGCTAATGATCAAATAACCATATGTCTCGATGGATAATATATGGTAGAGCTCATGGGCAACAAGAAATTAATAGTGCGGATTAGTTGTAGTTATGAAGTAAATCGATTAGCAGAGTTGTATCTATTAGATGCATATGAAAAATTAGTGTTAAGTAAACCAATAAAAGCGAGCAAAAAGGAAGAAAACTCTGAATATAAGAAAGTAGATTTGAGGACGGTAAAATGGTAACAGTTAGTTTATATGCAAGAGTTTCTTCAGGGAGGCAAGCACAAGAAGATACAATAGCAAGCCAAATTGCTGCTATAGAGAATCAAATTAGTATGGATGGACATAAATTATTAAATGAATATAAATTTATTGATAATGGTTATAGTGGTTCTAACATAATCCGTCCTGGTTTGGAAAAATTACGTGATAAAATAGCAGAAGGTAACATTGATAAGGTTTATATTCATTCTCCTGATCGTTTATCTCGTAAGTATGCATATCAGATGATATTACTTGAAGAGTTTAAGAAGTTAGGAGTGGAAGTCATTTTTTTAAATTATCAAATTAGCGATAATCCAGAATCTCAATTACTATTACAAATGCAAGGTATGATAGCAGAATACGAACGTGCAAAAATCATGGAACGAAGTCGTCGAGGAAAGATTTATGCAGCAAATAAGGGTTGTATAAGTGTAATGAGTGCTGCTCCTTATGGCTATCGTTATATAAACAAAAATACAGAAACAGGACAGGCCTTATTTGAGATTTATGAAGAAGAAGCTGAAGTTGTTCGTAAAGTATTTTCTTGGGTAGGAAGAGAAAGAGCCAGTATAGGAGAAGTATGTCGTAGGCTAAGTGCTATTTCCATTATGACGAGAACTGGAAAAGAGTATTGGGATAGGGCTGTAGTTTTGAGTATGTTAAAAAACACTGCTTATAAAGGACAAGCAGCTTTTGGTAAAACAAGGTTTGGCGTAAAACTAAAACATATAAGACCGAAAAAACTCCTGCGAGCATCCAAAAGATAATTATTCTACTTATCCTGTTCCAAAAGAGGATTGGATTTATATTAAAGTACCTAGTATAGTAAGCGAAGATTTATTTAAAATCGTTCAAGAACAATTAGCTGAGAATAGAAAAATAGCAAGAACAAGACAAAGAGGAGCAAAACATTTATTGCAAGGTTTAGTAGTATGTAAGCTTTGCAATTATGCATATTATGGTACTAGCACTGCAAGGAATAAGGAGGGGAAAAAAACTAATAATCAGGTATATTATCGTTGTATTGGTACGGATTCATACCGTTTTGGCGGTAATAAAATGTGTAACAACAAATTAATTCGTACAGATACATTGGACATGGCTGTGTGGGAAGAGGTAAAACACCTATTAAAAAATCCAAATAGAATATTAGAGGAGTATAAACGTAGACTTTCAGAACTTAAAAAATCACCACTAGATCAAAAAGCGCTTTGCTTGAAACACAAGAAGATAAGTTAAAACGAGGTATTGCAAGGTTAATTGATAGTTATGCTCAAGAATATATTGATCAAGAAGAATTTGAGCCAAGAGTTAAAGCAATGAAACAAAACTTAAAAATGGTTGAAGAACAAAAGAAAAAGATATTTGATCAGAAAAAACTCACACAAGAGTTAACTCTAGTAGTAACAAATTTAGAGGGGTTTTCCTCTAGTATTAACTCAAGTCTTAATAATGCAGACTGGCTAACTAAACGTGATATTATTAGAACGTTAGTTAAGCGAATTGAGATTAATTTTGAGGATGTAAACATCGTGTTTAGAGTAAAAGAGCTTCCAGACTCTTTTCATATGGAAAAAAATCAATGCTTGCAATGTTGTTGTAGGGGTAAGCGGTGGACAGCTTGGTATCAAGAAAGAAGATCTTTTTAAGTTTACAGAAACAGTAGCAAAAATGTCTACAGCATTTGATATGTCTGCAGAGCAAGCAGGTGATTCCATAGCTAAACTTTCTAACGTTTATGGAATTGATGTTAGTGAAATGGAGCATGTTGGTAATGTAATCAACCACTTATCAGATAACACTGCTGCTAAAGCAAAAGATATGGTTGAAGCTCTAGCAACAGTTGGTGGTACTGCAAAGCAGTTTGGATTAAAGTTTGAACAAACAAGCAGCTTAGTAAATGCTTTTATTAGTTTAGGTAAACAACCAGCAAAAGCTGCAACTGCTATAAATGCACTGCTTAGCAAACTTCAAACTGCTGAAGGTCAAGGAAAAGAATTCAAAGCAGCACTAGAAGAAATGGGCATAACCGCGGAAGAAATGGTACAAAGGATCAGTGAAAGCGGAGAAGAAGCACTACTTCACTTTTTTCAAACTCTAAAGAAAATGGATAATCAGGAGCGTTCTACAATCCTGATGAAACTTTTCGGTCAGGAATATCAAGATGATATTGCATTATTAGCTGGAAGTTTTAATAAGTATGAGGATGCAATAAAGTTACTGGCTAATACAGAAAAGTACGGAAGCTCTCTGCAAGAAGAATTCAAAAATCGTGCAGACACTACAGCTAATAAATTACAATTACTTAAAAATGCAATAGTTGAAGCTGGCATGAATCTAGGGTCAGTAATGTTACCTACCTTGAATTATGTAGCTGGAAGTTTGAAAACAATAACAGAGCATATAGCTTCTTTTGCAGAAAAATATCCAACTTTAACCACGACGATCATGGGTACTGTAGCAGCTTTGATAAGTTTAAAAATTGCAGCAGTAGGACTAGGATACGGATTTACATTGCTAGGAAGTACGATTTTTGCTCTGAAAGCAAACCTACTTGGAGTATTTTCATTTTTATCAGCTACAGTTTTTCCTGCAGTAGTAACAGGACTAAGAGCAATAACGCTTGCTGTAATGAGTAATCCTATAGGGCTTTTAATTGCTGGACTTGTTACTGGCGCAGCTCTTGTTATCACTAACTGGCAAAAGGTGAAAGACTTTTTCTTTAGCTTTTGGAAATCGATAATAAAACCCATAGAAGAAACTTTTTCATGGATAGGGGAAAGTGTATTTGGAAAAGTATTAGGGAATAGCCCACTGAAAGAGTTTGAAAAAAGAAAAACTGAAGTAAAAGCAGTACATAGTCCCCTAAAGAGTAATATTCTCAACAGTGGAAATCCTTTGCTAAGTAACAGTATAATTAAAGAATTTTCCAAGAGAAATCAGAATAATTTCAGAATCAAAAGCCTTATTGAGGAGAAAAAGTTTACAGAGAGCGATAATGATAAGATATTTGCAGATTTTGGAAGGAGTAAATTTGAAAATAAAGAACAAAATAAAACTCAGAACATCACTAATAATTACACTATCAGCATTAAAGCAGGCCAAATCAAGATGTTCGTAGTCTTGCAGATGAAGTAATAAAAAGGATAAGAGAAAAATCACGTGATGCTTTATTTGATACAGTAGAGACGTTTTATTGATCAACTATGTTTTTTAAAATTTTTTATTTGTGTTATCTCTTGGTCCATATAAATTTACTCCGATAAGTTTGAAGTATAGTAAAGAAAATCGTTGGAGTGTAATTGAATGTATCGATAAAATGCCGTCACTACAAAATATTGGTCGAGGAGTGGAAAATGTAGATATAGAAGGAGTTATTTACCTTAATATTCTCAACAGAGTAAATCAATTAAAGAATATGAAAGAAGCTGAAAAACCGCATGTTTTAGTAGATAGTCTAGGTAATATTTTAGGACAATTCGTAATTACTAGGTTAGAAGAAAAGCAGATGTATTTTTTACCTAATGGACTACCAAGAAAAGTTGAATTTAGTTTGAGTTTGAAGAGCTATAGATGACTATATATTACTTAACTAAAGAAGGAGAAATGCTAGATCTGATTTGCTGGAAACATTATGGATTTACCGATGGAATAGTGGAGGAAGTATTGCTTAAAAATCCAGGCCTTGCAGAACATGGAAGTTTTTTACCGGTAGGACTAAAAATTAAATTGCCTGTAACAGAAAAACCTCTACAAAAGTCAAAATTAAAAGTATGGGAATAAATGCAGCCAGATTTTATAATAGATAAATGTGAATCAATTAAAGATAGAGTTATATCATTGCGCCTTACAGATGAATCTGGGACAATAGACGATGTAGTTGAAGTGTGTGTTAATTACAGAGATGAAAACTTAAATATTCCGAATGAATTGAATATTTCTTTAGGGTACAGGGAAACCGGAGTGATGCCTATGGGTATATATACAGTTAATGAGATTACGGTGCAGAACCCACCAAAGACTTTACTCATAAAAGCTCATGCAACAAATTTGAAATTATCATTAAAGGAAAAAATATCCAAAGAATGGAATCAAATTACTCTAGGTAACTTGGTTAAGGAAATAGCAGAAAAGCATGGATATGGGTACAGAGTTGCAGAAGAGTTTGAAAATGTGTTGATTCCATATATTAACAAAATAGAAGAAAGTGATATAAGTTTATTAACAAAAATAGCAATAGAATACGGAGCAATGGCAAAACTAGCTGGCGGATATATACTCTTTATTCCAAAAGGCAAAGCAAAGTCGGCAACTGGAAAAGCTTTAGGAACAACAGCTATTAGACCTCAAGACACAATAAATTGGAAAGTGCACTTTACAGTGAGCAGGTACACCTCGGTAATTGCGAAATGGCATAGCTATGAAAAAGGTGAAACTATGTCAGAAACAGCTGGCACTGGTAGTCCAAGTTATACTATACAAACGCTTTACTCTAATGTAGAATCAGCAATCAGTGCAGCAAATGCTAAGTTAAAACAACTAAAGCAAAATAATGCAGTATTGGATATCACTATGCCTGGTAATCCAGAACTATTTGCAGAGGCGAAACTTAGCTTATTAGAATTTCATCAAGACATAGATGGTGAATGGGTAATCGACAGAGCAGAACATGTGTTAGATAGTTCAGGTTATCGCACTGTGTTATCAGCATCAACGTTAAAGAAAAATCAGTAAAACAAATGTTTAATATTGAAAAAGGTATTGAATATGAATAGTGACTCAAGAAATAAGCTACATTTTTGGTGGTTTATAGTAACAGTAGTATGTGTTATTATTACTTATTGCTATATGAAAGCAAAAGCTACAGATAATTATAAAACAATATTACAAATTGCATCTGAAATTTGTAACTTAGAGATTGTTAAATTCTCAGTAGAAAATTTGTTAGATACTAGCGTACAGATTAATAAGTTAACAGCATTACATCATGCATCTGATTCTGGGTGTCTAAGAATTGTTGAGTTTTTAGTGAAAGAAAAAGCAAATATAAATGCTACAGGTGGGTATATGGGATGGACAGCTTTGCACCATGCAGCAGATAAGGGACATTTGGAAATCGTTGAGTTTTTACTAAGCAAAGGAGCAAATCCTACAGCTACAGCTCAAGACGGAAGAAGACCTGGAAATATGGCTGTAGTGGAATCGCGACACAATAAAAATAACAAACATTACGATAAAATCATAAAGCTACTTGCTAAAGCAGAGGATCAATACGAATCAACAAAAAGTAATCACTAAAGCTGTAAGTTTTCTATGATCTCTATATAAATCCTCAAACTATCCATAATAGATTAATACTTTCGCATGAAAAAGCAAAAAATCCCAATAGCGGTAATAATAACAATAGTTCTACAGACTGTAGGATTCATATGGTGGTTGGCAAAACTTGACTTACGTGTACACATCCATGATAAATTTATAGAAAAAAAACAAGGACTAATCGAAATAGTCTATCGACTTGAAGAGAGAGTGAAAAACCTCACTGAAGAAGTCAACGAACTTGAAGCTATTCACAAACACAAATAAATTTTACAGTGACAAAGTACATTTTATCTGTAGATGGAGGTGGCATTAGAGGGATAATACCTGCCATTATTCTAGCAGAAATTGAATCTAGGCAAAAAAGCCAATTTCCCAGATTTTTGATTTAATGGCAGGAACCTCAACCGGTGGGATTATTGTTGCTGGACTTTGTAAAAGCAATAAACTTCAATACTCTGCCAATGATTTGGTTGAACTTTACCAAGAGTATGGAGCATATATCTTTCAATCATCATTTTGGAGAAAATCAATTGCTTCTTGGCTGAGTGGTTCTCAGTACTCATATAGAAATATGGAATTTATTCTCAACAAATACTTTGGTGAAAGTACTATGGCCGATGTTGCGAGTAATCTACTACTCACCAGTTATGACATTCACAATAGTTGTGAATTTTTCTTCAAAAGTTGGAAAGAAAAAAACATTAAGTTGAAAGATGCACTCAGAGCTACAACAGCTGCTCCAACGTACTTCACACCAAAACGTCTAAAAATTAGCCAAACAGAGAGAGTATTGATAGATGGTGGAGTGTTTGCCAATAATCCAGCGGCTTGTGCATATGCAAGTGGTAAGAGGTTATTTCCAAATGATGAGATTATACTGCTATCAATAGGCACTGGTGGAACAGATAGAAGTATAAAGTATGCTAACTCAAGGAAATTTGGCAAAATAGGGTGGATCAAGCCACTACTGAATGTGATGTTTGCCTCTGGATTGGATTGCGTTGATTATCAACTAGAACAAGTAATAGATGATAAATACATAAGAATACAATCGCAATTGAAAGTAGCATCGACTGAGATGGACAATATTACACTCAAAAATATCAAATCTCTTCAGCAAGAGGCAAATGCAATGATAAAGGACAACCAGAAATTAATAGATAAACTTTGCGATTTCATATCTTAATTTATACCAAGCAAAATTCAACTGAGCCAAAAAAGTTGGTTAGCAAATTCTACTGGTTAAATCATTAACTAACTTTACTTATATCTTAAACACATTCAATTTTCACACTCACCCAACTCATCAGCAGTTAGGCCACTTGCTCGCACAATAATATCAATAGCAACACCTTCCTTAACTAGATCTTTTGCAATCTTGATTTTCTCTGCTTTTTTAACCTTTTCTTTACCAGTTTGCATTCCTTCAGATAAAGATCTGGCTACCGTATCCAGTAATTCTTGATCCTCAATTTTTTCGCATTTACCTATAAACCCAAAAACTGGCTCATTTTCATATTCTGTTAGTCCAAGAGCTTTAATGTTAACTGATAATGTCTTTGCTATCTTATATAATATTTCAATTGGAATGTCTGTATATCCTCGTTCATAGTCGTGTATTTCTTTGGGTGTTGAACCGATTTTATTTGCCAAGTCCTCCTGAGTGTATTCCCGTATTAATCTCTGCTCTTTTATCCTTTTCCCCACTTTGTAGAGTATAGAATCAGTACAAATTTCTTTCTCTATATCATCATATTCATAAGTAAATAAGCGAGTCACTTGGGAAATAATATCAACTGAAACTCCTTCTTTCACTAGATTCTTTGCTACTTCTATTTTCGCTTCTTCTTGGCTAATTTTCTCGCTAATATATACAAACCTTACTAATGGATACAGCTTCTTGCGTAATTCCTGATCCTTAATTTCTCTATGTATTTTTGTTAGATAGACTATTTCTTTATCCTCATCTTCATACCAACTGTTTTCTCTTAGTACTGTTGGTACTGGAAGTAGATCTATAACATTAACTGATAATGCTCCTGCTATTATATACGATTCTTTGATTGTAATAGCCTTGCACCCTAGTTCAAAGTTATGTATTTCCTTATATGTTAAACCAATTTTGCTTGCTAATTTTGCCTGAGTATACCCTTGTACTATCCTACAACCTTCTATTTTTTTCCCCAGCTCGTAGCTCAATATGCTCTGAATTATCATAGATAAATCCTCTAAAAGCTGTTTTTCCTACAGAAGCAAACATATATTCTATCACAAAAAAATCCACTATTGGCTAAGTTTTTATGAAATCACAAAAATTCCTCAATCATATAATTTGATAAGCCTGTCGTTTGCAAGATAATATCAACAGAAATTCCTTCTTTCACTAAATTCCTTGCAACTTCAATCTTCTTTTCCTCTCTGACCTTTTCTCTACAAACATGTATACCTTCAAATAAAGACTTGATTAGCATATCGCGTAATTCCCGACTCTCAATCTTTTTGTATTCTTCTATCAACTTTGATAGCTTTTCTTCCGCTTCACTATCCTCATCTGATTCGGGAAGTAGATCTATGATACTGATTGATAATACCTTTGCTATTTCATCTAACATTTTAAGTGAGACAGCAGCTCTCCCTTGTTCATACTCGTATATTCCTTGATTTGTTATGCCAACTTTATTCGCTAAATCTTTTTGTGTATATCCTCGTATCAATCTCCACTCTTTTATCCTTTGCCCTACTTTGTATGGAATGGGAATTTTGTTCTCCTCACACTCACCAATAGATAAGTTAGTTGTTCGAGAGATAACATGAGCAGAAACTCCTACTTTCATCAAACCCCTTGCTACTTCTATTTTTACCGCTTTTCTGCTTCTTTCCTCACTCAAACGAATAAATTTGGTTAATAAATAAAATACCTCGCTTAATTCTTTATCTTTATAACCCTTTACTAAATTTAATATTTCTTCATCTTCAAAATATCTTTTTTCATTTGGTAGCGTCTCTCCACAAACTAGACCTTTAACATTTACTGATAATGCTTCTGCTATAGCATATAATTTCTTAATTGGAATTTTACGACTCACTTTTTCATATTGCAGTATTGCCCAGTACTTTACACCAACCTTCTCCGCTAAATCCTTCTGAGTATACCCTCTCTCTAACCTCCAATTTTTTACTTTTTGCCCCACCTCACAGTCTAGACTTTTTTCCATACAAAGAACCATACATATAATATTTTCTACTATAGCTCAAAGGCTCCAGATATAATGGTAGACTCTGGAACCTTAAAATAAATGAATTAAAGCCCCCTAAAAGTTTCTTTACTATTTTTACGTACTTTATCTACCCATGAAGACAATTTTTCACTTGGGCTATCAAACTCCTTCATAAGCTGCTTGCTATTCCATATGCCACATCTCATAAAACTTCCCTTTTCTACTGCTTCTTTAAGTTTTACTCCAGCAAAAAGACAATTTTTCCTATTTCTTCGCCTCTTTCTTGTAATTTAGACCACATTTCCTTATTTTCTACTCTGACTTGTACTTGATCATATTTTTTTACATCGTGGTACAATATAATATCTAGCTTACCAATGCTTGTAGGAAATTCTAATATAATAGAGCTTCCATCTGACATATCGATATAGTTTCTTATACCTCACTTCTCACTTTTAACCTCAACTGCATCATTGCCAATTTTTAAAATATTACTTCCTAACTCTCTCAGTATTTTGGCTACCTCTACCTTGCTATCCCCAGAAAATTCTATATACGATGTTGTATTATCTATTTCAACATCTATTAATTCTCCTTCTTGCACAGCACTTTCTCCAGCTTTCTCTAGTTCTTCTAGTCTCTCATCTATCTGTGGCTGAACTTCTGGTTGTAGCTCATTATAGATTTCACCTATCAATTTATTCTCCAATAAAGTATCATGAAACTCTGCACCGTTTAGCATTAGTTTACGTATTAGCTTTTTACGATCAGCCTTATCAAATTTATGAAAATGTGTACCCAATATTACATACTCAGCAAAGCTCCATTCCCCATCATTACATGCATTTAGCCTTTCTCCAGATGCTAATACTTGGTCTATGGCTTTATGCAATTCATTTACGCTTTTTGCCTCTACTACAGAACTCTTAAACCAGCTTAACTTTTCACTTTCGCTTGCACTTGGCTTTATTTTTTTCAAAGCTGAAGTAAATGGATTTAAATATTCTGCTTGATCGTTTAAAGGTTTTGTACCATATATATAATCAAGCCCTTTTCCATAGTTGATTTGAACGTCTCTATTAGAGGAGGGCACTTCTCCAGGTTTTTTAGCCTTATTAATTTTGCCTACAAAGGTGGATTGCTCCTTAGTACGACCAATTCCTATAATCGCATTTGATATTTCACCCTTTGATAATCTATCAAGATCAACATTTAATTCGTAAACACCTCCTTCTTGATCATCAAAAGGTACAATTATTTTATTAACCATATTAGCCTCCGCTATTAAATATACTTTACTAAGTCTACAACCGACTTTATTACTTTATTATTAACTTAATATATACTTTTTTATTAATTATAAGCAATAATTAATGCATTTACAAATACTTTCTTCATTTAAGTAGTTAAACAGCTCATGAAAATCTTCAAACATCTCCTTTATAACAGTCCTTGCTCTTTAAAGCTAAAATACCCAACACTTGTGATGATAATATGATCCAGTAACCTAATCCCTATAGTCTGACAAGCTTTAGCCAAGTCTTTAGTTACAGCTTCATCCTCATCAGATGGCTTTAACCTTCCTTCTGGGTGGTTATGCGATATTATTATTGACGTCGCTTTTCTTATTAATGCCTTTCTTGTTACTTCTCTTATGTAAAAAGGTACCTTATCTACTGTACCAGTAAACACTTCTCCCCCCCCTTTAAACGGCACTTTTGATCAAAATATATTATTTTCATCTTTTCCTCCTCTGAATAGCCAATACTCACCCTTAAATATTTTACTATGGTTTCCAAGTTATCCATTACAGGTCCTTTCTTTAACTCTTCTCTTGGTACTCTCTTTGAAGCTTCCTTTAGGCATAAAATTACTGCTACTGTAGAGTCAGTTATCCCTTCTATAGTTTTTAAGTCATCTATTTCCTGGCCTAAAACTCCTCCTATTCCAAAACTATCTATTAGCTTTCTAGCAATAATTCGAGCTTCTTCCCTGTCATGCACTGCACTTAGAAACGTTTCTATTACTTCACGATCAAGTAGTGCTTTACCGTTGCTTTCTAATGCTCTGAATTCTATTTCTTCTCTACGATCTTTCTTATTATTCATAAAAATTACCCTTCACTAATAACAAAATGTTTTTATATATTTACTGCTGTTTTTTTTTGTCAGCATTGGCATAGAGCCATAGCTTTCGAGTGAAGTCAAATCAATTTTTCAATCTTTTTTACTTATTTTTTTATCAAAAGTAAAGATATTAATAGATACTGATTTTTTTATTTTAAATTTGTTGAATTTCGTCTAAAGAGATGCCACTGTTTTTAAAATAATATTGATAGAAATTCCTCCTTTTACTAAATCCTTTGCAATTTTCATCTTTTCTGCTCTTTTCACTTTCTCTTCGCAAATTTGTATGCTTTTAAACAGAGATTTCATTAGTGCATTACGTAGTTCTTGGCTTTCAATCTTTTTGTATTCTTTTATTAAATCAGGTACCACTTTATCATCTGCATCTTCTGTTAGCTCAAGTAGGTCGATAATATTAATCGATAATGCCTTTGCTATCTCATATAATTTATCAAGTGGAACAGCAACCCTTCCTTGTTCATAATTGCTTATTTCGTCACGTGTTGTACTCATTTTCTCTGCTAAATCCTTTTGAGTATACTCCCGTACTGCCCTACACTCCTTTATCTTTTTTCCTATTTTGTAGTATATATAACCTGTTTTTTCTTCAACACATTCATCAGCAGAGAGGCCAATTGCCTGTGAAACAATATCAACAGAAATCCCTGCTTTAACCAGGCCCTTTGCAATTTTTACTTTCTCTGCTTTTTTACTACTTTTCTCACCAACTCGGGTAAATTTTGTTAGCAAGTAAAACACCTTGCGCAACTCTTGATCATTAATCGTTTTATATTTTCTTACTAGATTGAATATTTCCTCTTCTTCGTTTTTAAGGCAAATTGAATAAGATCTATGATGCCAACCGATAACACTTCTGCTATAGCATACAATTTCTCAATCGAAATTTTACGTATTCCTTTTTCATACTGTAGTACTATTTGATATGTTACACCGATTTTTCCCGCTAAATCTTTTTGAGTATATCCCTTTGCTAACCTAAAACTTCTTACCTTCTCTCCCACTTCGTGATCTAAAGAATTAGTATAGCTAACGGTCATTCTTTTTCATAACCTGCCATTTTAAAAGTTTTAGATAGAAATTTTGCTAGCATATGTTACCTTTGTTGAGAACTAGTATATTAAATGCCTATAATGTGACAAGCTAAGAAGTTCACACTTTAAATAGGTATCTTTGGAGGCTGCCAAATCATAAATCCATTTTTGGCATTTTAATATATCTTATAGAAGAGTTGATAAAAAGATCTACAAAAGGGCGTCTAAGGTGCATACTAGGGTTATCTATGAAGATAATTTTTCCCAACTCTTGAAATTTTGCTAACTTTAATAGGCTTTAGTATAAAAACGTTGTATATTTCTTCACAATTGTGTATAATTATCAATGCTTTTTACGTACTCTTGCTATGGCTCTTTCAAAGTTTCTCGACCCGAAGAATGATGTCGCATTTCGCCGTATCTTTGGTACTAAAAAGAATAAAGACATCCTCATTCACTTTCTCAACGATATTCTGGGCTTTACTGGCAAAAACGCAATACAGGATATAGAGTTCTTAAGTACTATTCAAGACCCTGATATTGCCTCTAAAAAACAAAGTATTGTTGATGTCCTCTGTAGAGATTCTTCAGGTGTTCAGTACGTTTGCGAGATGGTGCGACCTGAAAGTCTTCGGTCATATTGTTTAAAAGGAGAGGAATTCATTCAGAAAGAAACTGAAAGGATTCTAAAACTTATTAAACCAGATGTTTTGCCGTCTGAGTCTACGCATCAGTGCGAATCGGGCAACCGGTTGGTGCCAAGCGATGCGGACAATGAACCTCCTCTTAAAAAAGAAGATGCTCAATCGTGAGAGGGGCATAAACTGCAAGCATCATGTGGTTGGAGGGCTAGGCTAGTGGTATGGTGAACGTAAGTGAAGCTTTATAAGTACCGATACGATGAAAGAGCTAAAGATGCTGATAAGCTCTGACCAAAAGGTAATGTGACATTTTTCATTTCTGGATGTACGCAAATCACCGGTATAGAGAAGCCACCTAACCCACTGTTGTATGACTGGAGAAACAGGGTAAGCCTGTATTTTCGCCTACATGGCAAGCAAACCGCAAGGAATGCTGATGGAAGTGCAGGTAAAGGAGAATGGAGAAAGCGAATGCCATTTTGTAACGAAATGGATAGAATTTGTAACATTAATTCGCGTGAAAACGAGCAGACTTCCATTTGGTCCCTCGTGACAAGAAACTTTGTTAACCACTTAAGGTAGAAAAGCAGATGATTACAAGTAAACCTGTAAGTGCATCTACCGAAAGCTTTGAAGCATGGAAGCAATTGCCATGGAAGAAATGCCAGAAAGTTATTGTGAGGCTACAAAGACGTATTGTTAAGGCTGTCCAAGAAGGAAGATGGGGTAAGGTAAAAGCTTTACAACATCTTCTCACACGCTCTTTTAGCGGAAAAGCTTTGGCTGTTAAGAGAGTAACTGAAAACCAAGGAAAAACCACAGCAGGTGTAGATCGTCAACTATGGTCAACTTGCAATGCTAAATTTCAAGGAATAAAGCTGTTAAAACAAAGAGGATATAAACCTTCTCCGCTCAAACGAATTTATATCAGTAAATCTAATGGCAAAAGAAGGCCTCTTGGTATACCCACGATAAAAGATAGAGCGATGCAAGCATTATATCTGTTTGCTCTGGAACCGATAGCTGAAACGATCAGTGATCGTCACTCCTATGGCTTTAGACCTAAAAGATCCTGCGCGGATGCTATTGCTGCTTGTCACTTATTACTGGCAAGACGCAATCGACCACAATGGATACTAGAAGGTGATATCAAAGGGTGCTTTGACAACATTAACCATGAATGGCTTATGAAGCATATTCCTATGGAAAAGAAAATTCTTCATAGATGGTTAAAAGATGGTTTCCTAGAATCGAAAACTCTGTATCCCACAACTGCTGGCACTCCGCAAGGAAGTATAATTACCCCTACAACAACATTGCAAGCATTGATTTTTTTCCATATGAAAAGAGTCTGGAAGCTCTTTTACTCTAAACACGATGTTTACATCCTCAAAATTAATCTCAATTCGCTTAACTAACGTTCTAATAATATCACGTTTAGTTAGCCAGTCTGCATTATTAAGACTTGAGTTAATACTAGAGGAAAACCCCTCTAAATTTGTTACTACTAGAGTTAACTCTTGTGTGAGTTTTTTCTGATCAAATATCTTTTTCTTTTGTTCTTCAACCATTTTTAAGTTTTGTTTCATTGCTTTAACTCTTGGCTCAAATTCTTCTTGATCAATATATTCTTGAGCATAACTATCAATTAACCTTGCAATACCTCGTTTTAACTTATCTTCTTGTGTTTTAAGCAAAGCGCTTTTTTGATCTAGTGGTGATTTTTTAAGTTCTGAAAGTCTACGTTTATACTCCTCTAATATTCTATTTGGATTTTTTAATAGGTGTTTTACCTCTTCCCACACAGCCATGTCCAATGTATCTGTACGAATTAATTTGTTGTTACACATTTTATTACCGCCAAAACGGTATGAATCCGTACCAATACAACGATAATATACCTGATTATTAGTTTTTTTCCCCTCCTTATTCCTTGCAGTGCTAGTACCATAATATGCATAATTGCAAAGCTTACATACTACTAAACCTTGCAATAAATGTTTTGCTCCTCTTTGTCTTGTTCTTGCTATTTTTCTATTCTCAGCTAATTGTTCTTGAACGATTTCAAATAAATCTTCGCTTACTATACTAGGTACTTTAATATAAATCCAATCCTCTTTTGGAACAGGATAAGTAGAATAATTATCTTTTGGATGCTCGCAGGAGTTTTTTTCGGTCTTATATGTTTTAGTTTTACGCCAAACCTTGTTTTACCAAAAGCTGCTTGTCCTTTATAAGCAGTGTTTTTTAACATACTCAAAACTACAGCCCTATCCCAATACTCTTTTCCAGTTCTCGTCATAATGGAAATAGCACTTAGCCTACGACATACTTCTCCTATACTGGCTCTTTCTCTTCCTACCCAAGAAAATACTTTACGAACAACTTCAGCTTCTTCTTCATAAATCTCAAATAAGGCCTGTCCTGTTTCTGTATTTTTGTTTATATAACGATAGCCATAAGGAGCAGCACTCATTACACTTATACAACCCTTATTTGCTGCATAAATCTTTCCTCGACGACTTCGTTCCATGATTTTTGCACGTTCGTATTCTGCTATCATACCTTGCATTTGTAATAGTAATTGAGATTCTGGATTATCGCTAATTTGATAATTTAAAAAAATGACTTCCACTCCTAACTTCTTAAACTCTTCAAGTAATATCATCTGATATGCATACTTACGAGATAAACGATCAGGAGAATGAATATAAACCTTATCAATGTTACCTTCTGCTATTTTATCACGTAATTTTTCCAAACCAGGACGGATTATGTTAGAACCACTATAACCATTATCAATAAATTTATATTCATTTAATAATTTATGTCCATCCATACTAATTTGATTCTCTATAGCAGCAATTTGGCTTGCTATTGTATCTTCTTGTGCTTGCCTCCCTGAAGAAACTCTTGCATATAAACTAACTGTTACCATTTTACCGTCCTCAAATCTACTTTCTTATATTCAGAGTTTTCTTCCTTTTTGCTCGCTTTTATTGGTTTACTTAACACTAATTTTTCATATGCATCTAATAGATACAACTCTGCTAATCGATTTACTTCATAACTACAACTAATCCGCACTATTAATTTCTTGTTGCCCATGAGCTCTACCATATATTATCCATCGAGACATATGGTTATTTGATCATTAGCTCTATAAATAAATTCAACTCTCCGTTCTTTTTGTAGAAGCTTTCGAGAAATAGTCTTCTCAAGTTTCAGGTTTATTGCAATATTGTTGGCGGAGTCCCGTCTCGTGTTTTAGCAAGTCATCTACTGCTGAAAGGTAGAAATTCATTTTACCGGCGTATTCTGGTTTAAACTTATTATCTTTCAATTCAATTACTATAAAACAACGTAATTTTAGATGGTAGAATAATAGATCGACAAAGAAGTCTTCATCACCAACATCTAAATGAAATTGTCTACCTACAAATGCAAAGCCTTCACCAAGTTCTAACAAAAACTTCTCCATATGTCCTACAAGACCTTTTTCTACTTCTCTTTCATGAGCATCCTTTCCTATACTTAAAAAATCAAAAATATATGGATCTTTTAACGTGTAATGCGCTAGATCTGATTGAGGTGAAGGTAACTTCTCTTTAAAATTAGTGATAGCCTTTCCTTGACGTTTATGTAACCCAAGTTCAATCTGCATTACCATGATGTTTCTTGACCAGCCATGTTCTATAGCTTCTTTTATGTAGAATAGCCTCGCTTCTTTGTCCCGAACTAAGTCCATCAGAAATACATTATGTCCCCATGGCAATTGGGCAACAAGTTGTTGCACAAATTCAATATCTTGATATTCCCCTGCAAACTGCCTCATATATTTTAGATTTCTTGTGCTAAAACCTTTCATTTCTGGAAACTCAGCCTTTAAGTCTCTACTTAACTGCTCAATTACTTTGGATCGGAGAGTAGACCGGCGGAACTTCCCCAGCCAATCTCTCGCAAAACTGTACGTAAATCTCTCGATTTATACAGCTTCCATTATTCAGCCTTTTGACCTAACCCTACTGTCCAGTGGTAGAAAGTCTTTGGATTCTCTTCTTTTATTTTTCCTAGAAGTTGCCTTGCTAGTCTTTTTCCAAGTTTCGGATATTTCTTTCTTGTCCACTTTTCTAGATGTTGCTCTACATTGTTAAGAGGTTTATACACCTCCGATTGGTAAAACCTGCCATAGTACTGATACCAGCCTCTGACTATTGGATTTACTTTCTTTGATATCTCCTCTAATGTTATGTGTGTTTTTCGTAGTATTTTCCATGACCTTATGGTTGTAGTAATCTTTTTCTTAACCTTATTGCTAATTGCTGGAAGAAATGCAACGAAATATTTCCCTATCTTGCTCTTTGCTTTTCTAGGTCTAAAAGTATATCCTAGGTAATCAAAGCTTTGTGTAGGAAACATATTCTTCCTGTTGCCATCCTTACAATACACAATTTGTGTTTTATCAGGATGTAACTTTAGCTTATATTTGGCTAATCTTTCTTCGATCATTACTCTCATAAATTCTGCCTGTTTTTGCGTCTTGCAGTGCACTATTGCATCATCTACATACCTCTCAAATGGTACTGTAGGGTAGTTCTGTTTCATCCATATATCAAATACGTGATGCATGAATATATTCGAAATGATTGGGCTAACTGAACCTCCTTGCGGAACTCCCTTTTCCCTAACTACCTTACTGCCATCTTCTAGCTGAATAGCGGCTTTCATCCACCTTTCAACATACAGTATGATCCATTTGCAGTTTGTATGCTTCTTGATAGCTTGCAATGCCAACTCGTGATCCAAATTGTCGAAAAACCCGGATATATCTAGATCTATCGTCCAATCATACCTCCAGCATCTTTTCCTTGCAGTATCTACCGCATCCAGTGCTGATTTATTTGGTCTATAACCATATGAATCTTCATGGAATTTTGGCTCTACTAGCAGCTCAAGATACATAGAAGCAGCCGTTTGCCCTATCCTGTCGAATACTGAAGGAACACCTAAAATTCTTTGTCCCCCTCCCGTATCTTTCGGTATTGCTACAGCTTTTACAGGCTCTGGAAAATAACTTCCTGATGACATCCGATTCCATAGTTTGTACAGATTATCCTTCAGGTTCTCTTCAAACTTTGTTATCGATACCTCATCCACACCAGCCGCACCTTTATTTTTCGATACTTGTTTATAAGCCCTCCAAATAAGTTGCTTTGGTATATAAAAAGACTTTGTTTTATTCATTAACTCCTCCCTTTCGGTTGATACATAATTAAAACTGAATAACTCAGCTCCTTCGCTCCCTTTCCATTACAGAAACTTCTTCACTACTACAAGCTGATCCGCCCCTGTTCTTCGCATCGGTACTCTCATCCTTGAAGTTTAGCTTCTTGGATTTCTCCCTTGTCATCGAAACGACAGGTTCCCGCAGTTCTACACAATAGCCTATAATAGTTTTCACGCCACCTATATGCCGGACGCCACCTACCCAGTAAGCAAGTTCCTTGTAGATCTATCCCAGGAGAGATGGGAGCTCCTGGTTTTGACGTCGTCTCAGCCCTTTCGACACTTCATCAGTGGTTCATTTTCATTCGCCTCTCTATTTCGTACATGACACGTATTTATGCCTTTTCCATAACGCTCACTACCTTGACTCTTTATCAAAGCAGCTTATGGTTGTTTAAAGCCTGCTCTTGCAAGCCGACTTTGAGGGACCTTCCCTCATCTATTGTGCAGCTTAAGCACTTAGTTTGCTCATTTCTGATCATTCTTTGTGTCTCTACGGCACACCCCAACCTTGGCTCTTTTGTTTTTCTAGAATCTGTGTTCCAATATAATGATAAAGTAGTAGTAGCTCTTTATTTACTGTTCTTGCTGCTTTATAACGACTAATAGCAATCTGTTCTTTCAGCTGCTCTAAAAATTCTGTATATTCTTTTGCTATAATTTTTGTCATACGGTTCCTT
This sequence comes from Wolbachia endosymbiont (group B) of Camptogramma bilineatum, assembly GCF_947251825.1. Lineage (NCBI taxonomy): Bacteria > Pseudomonadati > Pseudomonadota > Alphaproteobacteria > Rickettsiales > Anaplasmataceae > Wolbachia > Wolbachia endosymbiont (group B) of Camptogramma bilineatum. The sequence continues at coordinate 295,823 of NZ_OX366391.1, read as the reverse complement.
TCAACGATTTTCATCATTATATGATCCCCTTACTCGTTGAAAAAACAATTTTCCTCTTTGGCTTCATGCCCGCAACTTTTAACCCCGCTTTTATTCGTTGCCTGAGCTCCAATAAATCCTTTATTTGAACTTCCCCGTACCGTACAATATGGTCACCATATGCAATTGATACTACTCTCTCTCCATTTTGTAGTTTCTTTATCGCTTCTTCGACTTGAATTAAATATTCTTCGTTATACATTTCACTTCTCATTCAACCATTGGCTTTGCCTTACTTTTTTAGGCTTTTTGCTTTCCATTTTTCCACTCAAACTATTCCATTTACTCTCTGGCCAACGATCGATTCCAAGCGCAATAGATGCTGCTCTCGCATAAATTCGGCAATCTAGTACTTCATTTCTTTCTCTTACCTTTTGCCACTCTTGTTTGGTGTATCCTTTTACTACTTTGCTGACTAATTGCTCTGCTGTTAGCTGCTTAAAATACTCAGGTGCATACTCGGGAAAATGACAATACCCTGCTGGCACTTCTTCTTTTTCCCCGTTTTTTAAAACATTAAGTAGCTGAAAAAGCTCTGATTTTAATATCGATACTCCCACTGGCCAGAGCTTTATTCCTCTTTTCAGCTTTTGACCACCAACTGTTATATCTACTCTGCTTGGACTGCTAAGTGGTACTAGAGCTTTATTTACCCCGCCAACAATGTTGCAAATTTTTCTTTTCTTCTCGATTATTTCCAGGAGAGTTTGGTAGCTCTTTTACACGAAATACCACATTTACGTCCTCAAGGTTAATTTCAATTCTCTTGACTAACGTTCTAATAATATCACGTTTAGTTAGCCAGTCTGCGTTATCAAGGTTTGATGTAATATTGGAAGAAAAGTCTTCTAAATTGGTTACAACCAAAGTTAATTCCTGTTTTAATTTCTTTTGATCGAATATCCTTTTCTTCTCCTCTTCAATTGTTTTTAAACTTTGTTTCATTGCTTTAATTCGTGGTTCAAATTCTTCTTGATTAATATATTCTTGAGCATAACTATCAATAAGTCTAGCAATACCACGTTTTAATTTATTTTCTTGTTTCTCTAGTAAATCGCTTTTTTGATCCCATGATGATTTTTTAAGCTCTGAAAGTCTACGCCTGTATTCTTCTAAAACCCTATTTGGATTTTTCAATAAATGCTTAACCTCTTCCCACACGGCTGTTTCTAATGCATCTGTACGAATGTGTTTATTATCACAAATTTTATTACCACCAAAACGGTAAGAATCTCTACCAATACAACGATAATAAGCATAATGATCAATTTTTTCTCCTCGCTTATTTCTTACAGGACTTCCGTAATATGCATAACGACAACGCTTACATACGATTAAACCTTGTAGTAAATGTTTTGCTCCTCTTTCTCTTGTCCTTGCTATTTTTCTATTCTCAGCTAATTGTTCTTGAACTATATCAAATACATCTTCGTCCACTATATTTGGCACTTTAACATAAATCCAATTTGCTTTTTCAACAGAATAGGTAGAGTAATTATCTTTCGGTTGTTCACAAGAATGTTTCTGTGGTCTGATATGTTGTAACTTTATACCTACTTTTGTTTTACCAAAAGCCGCTTGTCCTTTGTAAGCAGGATTTTTTAACATACCCCAAATCACACTTCTATCCCAGCACTTTTTTCCTGTTCGTGTTATAATAGACATAGTGTTTAGCCGACGACACACTTCCCCAATACTTGTCCTTTCTCTTCCTATCCACAAAAATACTTTCCTAACAACATTAGCTTCTTCTTCGTTTATTTCAAATAAAGCTTGTCCTCCTCCCATATATTTATCTATATAACGACAACCATAAGGAGCTCCTCCCATTACGCTTACACAACCTTTATTAGCTGCATAAATCTTTCCGCGACGACTTCATTCCATAATTTTCGCTCGTTCATATTCTGCTATCATACCTTGCATTTGTAACAGCAATTGAGATTCTGGATTATCGTTAATCTCATAATTTAAGAAAACCGTTTCTGCTCCTGCTTTCTCAAATTCTTCAAGTAATACCATTTGATATGCATATTTTCTAGATAAGCGATCAGGTGAATGAATGTAAATTCTATCAATTTTACCTTCTGTTACTTTATCACGTAACTTTTCTAGATCAGGACGGACTAGATTAGATCCACTGTAGCCATTATCAATAAATTTATACTCACTTAATAATTTGTATCCATCCGTACTAATTTGCTTCTCTAAAGCTGCAACTTGACTTGCTATTGTATTTTCTTGTGCTTGTTTCCCCGAAGAAACTCTTGCATATAAACTCACTGTTACCATTTGATCCTCCTTGAATCCCATTTTTATGTTTTAAATTTTTTTGGCTTACTTGCTTTGACACGGCTTTTTCATAAGCATCTAACAAATACTTTTCTGCCAACCGGTTAGTTTCATAGCTACAGCTAATCCGTATAGCTAATCTCTTATTTCCCATGAACTTTCCTTGAAATAATATGTTCATATCATTCATTGAAACTGATGGTTAATTGATTGTTGGCACTATAAATAAATGGCACTCTTGTTTTTGGACATAGAAGTTTTCGAGAAATGCTTTTCTCTAATTTTACGTTTTTTGCAACATTGTTGGCGGGGTAATTACACCTTTGACTGCCATTACTCTTCCACAGCCTTGATGACCTCTTATCCAATTGTATACTTCTTGCGTTGCATATCCAGCATCTACTGCCATCATACTTATCATATATTCAAGCCCATTTTCACCGATAAAATGATGATTTAACAGCTCTGAAAGCTTTTTCCATACTTCTCCACTTCCTGTATCTCCTTCAAATACTCGGTAGTCTATTGACCAATTTTCTCTGCCTTTTCCCCAGGCTACAACTTCTACTTCCAAGCGATCTTTTTGAACATCTACTCCTGCTGTGAGAACTACTTCGCCTTTTGGTACTGTGCCAATCTGAAAAAATTCTCTCCTGTTAAATAATTGCTTCCAGTCCGGTACTTCTCCTTTATCTACCCAGGTTTCTCCAAGCGTGGTATTTATCCAAACTTTCAGTAATTGTTCACTTTCCTTTGCATGGAGAAAGTCCTCTACTGCTTGTTGCCAACTATACCAGCCAACTGGACTATAAAGACTTGAAAGATGAAATCCTTTTTTCTCACCTTCTTTTGCCTCTGTAGCTCTCCATTCTCCACGTTCTAGCATCTCTGTCTTTTGATGATTTTCTATTTTGCCGCTACATTCAGTGCAGACATAATGTGCTGTTCTTGAGTCGTTATTTTCCCATTTTATTTGTGACCATTTTAGAACTTGATAGTAATTACAATGCGGACATGGTACAAAAAAATATCTCTTATCTGTTGCTTCAAACTCCTTCTCAATTCTGCTTATTCCATGAATCGTTGGTGTTGATACTAAAAAAATCTTTCGACGTGCAAATGTATTAGTTCGAGCAATACTGAGCAGTACTGGATCACCTTCTCCTCCTGAATCTCCTGGATAGGCATCTATTTCATCAAGAAAGAGATATTTTACTGGCATGGATCTAAGTCCTACACTGCTGTTTGCTCCGGTTATTACTACTATTCCACCTGGAAATTCCTTACTTTGTACAGTATTGCCTGAATCTCTTGATCTTGGGTCTTTTACTTTACTTTTTAAACATGGTGTACTTTCAATCAGTGGCGCAAATCTTCCTTTTGACCAACGCTTTCCCATTTTAACTGTTGGCTGTACTACTAGCATTGGTCCTGGTGTTTGATCGATGATATAGCCAATCCAATTGTTGCCAGCTTCTGTTCCTCCAATCTGCGCTCCCTTCATAAATACTACTTTTTCTGCTGGTGAGGACGGAGAAAGTGAATCCATGATTTCTTTTAAATAAGGAGTTCTTTCCGTTCTCCACTTTCCTGGCTCTGATGCTGCAGTTGGTGCTAGAACTCGATACTCATTCGCCCACTCTGATACTTTAAGCTGGGGATCTGGCTTTAATCCTGAACAAAAACTGGCACTGTAGATCATTATGCTCCACTCAAACAACTGTTGTGTAAACTTTCTACTTCAACACTATCAATTTCTGATCTGACACTTTCTGTGCCTCTTTGCCCTTCTAATTCCATAAACATCTTTTTCTAAAATTCCTTTTCTATATATCTTTTGCTCATCTCACTTATAATTATTGCTACAACAAGCGCAAATATCCCTGTTATTGTTGCAAAAATGATCGCACTGCTTATTGTTGTTGTTATCAACCCTATATATACTGCTACTGCTATTGCGCTGACTGTAGTATAGATGCAGATAATATTATTATGTTTTTTCGTCCTTTTATCTGCTATTTCTCTTTGTGCTATATATTTATTATGAAGGATTGGAAAATTAACAACGGTATCTCTGCAGAGCAATGCCCCATTTTTTTCAGTAAATAAAACTTTAAGTAACTCCAAATTATTTGATTTGATTGCTAAGTGCAAAACAGGTGTATAATTTGCTCCTTTTTTCAGCAATAACTTTACTACATGTAAATGCCCTTTTTCCGCAGCAAGGTAAATCGGTGATAAACCTTTATTATTTACAATATCAATATCGATTTCTTCCTTTAAAATTGCATCTACAAGCTCAATTTCTCCCGTTTGTGCAGCTAAATGGAGTAGACTATTCTTTTCAGAACCGTATTTATTACTCATCAAAGCCTTCTTTATCTCAGGTTTAGCGTAATCAAATGGTGTCTTGCCGCTATCGTCTTTTACCAGAGGGTCTATATCTTCTCGCGTTAGTAAAACTTCTATTGTTTTCAGTCTTTCAGCATAATGTAGTGGTGTTTTATTTTCATAGTCTTGCAAATTGACTTGAGCATTAGGCTCCTTTATTAAGGATTTGAGGATATCAAGACATAAGTCTCTTTCATCGTAATTAGTATTACTTACAGCTATATGCACAGGTGACAATTTCATTGAGTTTTGTCCCATGCGTACACTATTCACATCTGCTCCAAGCTTCAGCAGTAACTTTACTATCTCCAACTTTTTATTATTAACTGCATAGTGCATTGGTGTCTGATTTCGTGCATCAAAGACATCTATTTCAGCTTTTCCTTCTCTTATCAAAATCTTTACAACTTCTGCATGTCCTATCCCTGCCGCTAGATGTAATGGAGTATGATGCAAAGCATTTCGTACATTAACGTCAATACCTTTTCTGATCAAATATCTCACTGCATTAATTTCACCTATCATTGCAGCTAAATGAAGTAAACTATCTTGTTCTGACCCGTATTTGTTATTAATTAGCGCTTGTAATATCTCTGCTTTTTTCCCTTCTTTGGCGTAATCAAGAGATGTTTTACCATCATTATCTTCTACAAAAGGATTGATATTCTTTTTTGTGAGTAGCAGATCTACCATGCTTAATTCGTCAAACTCTATAGCGCAATGTAGTGGTGTCTTTCCATTTAATCCTCTAACATTAACATCTAATCCAGGTTGATTGATGAGACACTTTATTAACTCTAAACTTAAGTTATCAGTCATTTTATATTCAAAATCTTTTTATATTTGAAATTTAGTGTTAGATAATTCTTCGAGTGAGTTTGTAATCTCTTCAGTTAGCGCCATATGAATCTTTTCAGTGTCACTCAGTGATGCAAGCAGCGCTGAAACTCTATTTGGAATATTAAGCAAATTATTACGAACAACTCTAGCGACGTTAAATGCTTCAGTTTTTACCTCTTCAATTGACACAAATTTGCCTACTTCAGCTTTCACTTTAGCTTCCAAAAGTTTACCACGCTCGGTTTCATTTTTTATTCGCGTTTTTAGCAATATCGTTGAAAGTGTTTCTCCGCGCTCTTTTCTCCTCAGTGGTTGACTTGGATCTCTTATTGCTGCTACCGCTTCATTTGCTTGTTCTCGGTCAATAAGTCCATCTTCCAGCTCAACTATTCCTTTTTTTACTAAAGAACAGACATATTGCCTCGAAAACCCTTTTTCCCTTGCCCATTCTGCTTGCGTAATTCTCACTTTTTTTCTCCTTTTTAGCACTGCTCAGCTATAATTTCGTAAGTAGTTAACATTTGAAATATGTCTAACGCTAAAGAAGGCCCGAGGTCGGGACCACCAAATCCTTCAGCCTGGCCGAAAGGACCCACTTTTTATGATACTTTTAATGTATTAAAATCTTTACTAAAATTCATAACATAGAACATTAAAGCTAAAGAATCTGCTTCATTATCATCTGTTGGACAGAAACCCTTTTCCTGTACTGCTTCAATTACATCAGCTTTACTTGCATTGCCTTTGCCTGTTATAAAGCGTTTGATAGTTTTCACAGATACACCTTTGTATGGCATATGATGTTCTTCACACCAAGCAGAAAGATGTGCTAAAAACCCTCCATAGATATGTGAAGCATCAGTTCCCAAGTGTCTTCTCACTTCTTCAAAGTACACAACTTCAATACCTGGAAATTTATACTTAAGTGCATTAAGCCAATTACGAAAATTTAAAAACTGCATTCCACCACCACTAAACCTGCTAACATGAAAACTCTTACTTCCACTTTGTACTATTCCATCATGTAAAATAGTCCAACCAGTTTGTTTGCCAAGATCTAGGGTGAGCATTTCCTTTCAATTGCTGAGTACATATATATACAAGATTTGGAAAATTTTCGTCCAAAAAATCTTCAATTTTTGAAAAATTTTTTATAATTAACTCTTTCTTGAAGATGTTTATTTAAAAACCTTACTTACCCTAAATATGATTTTTCTACTTTTAGAGTTTTTTTTATTATTCTAAATCTTATATTTTATATGTTTTTATATATGTGTATATTTTTATATATGTATTATATATATATATTATATATAAGGGTTTTAGGAAGCTGGAACCCTCCATATTGGCGGACTTCAGATATGCCGTTCCTAGGAACGGTTTTAGGAACGCATGGTGAAAACCCGCCATACAGGCTAATTCTAGATTCCTGATTCCTAATTCCTGATTTAGGAAGCCAGTAATTAGGAACGGAACTTAAGGTTATAGAGAGCATACTTTTCAACTATTTTCCTCTTAAAAATTTAAGCTATTCTTTTAATAGCGAAATCCACATTTTTAGCTCTTTAGGTGATATTGAATTTCAAAATATGAAATTCTTATATATTTTTAATATAATTTTAGGAAGTCTGAGCTACCCATTCTTTGAAATCCATTCAAAATAGGTTCCAAAAACCCGAACTGTATTATTTTAAATTGCACCGGTATTATTCTCAAAAAAAAATAACAGAATATCAATAGATTAAAAATCGCATCAGTATTATTTATTTTTGCTCCTGTCCTACATAACGGCATTAATAACTCTCATCCTTAAAAGCATCAATTTGTTTTTAAGGAAAGTTATGAAATTACAAAACTACCATATAGTTATTAAAAATGTAAAATATCAAGCTTATAGACTGAAACTTGCTAAGAGCTTTATTAATGAAGCTCACGAAGATCTTGAGCAAGAACTCTTCTGTGAAATTTGGCCATGTCTTGATCAATATGATGAAGATAAAAGTAGCTTTAACACTTTCGTAGCAAGATTAACTAAAAACAAAGCTATTAACTTGCTAAAGAAACAGCGATGTGCAAAACGCGATATCAATAACTATATTAGTATCGATGTAACAGAGCTACTTGAGAGTGAAATAACAAAACGCATTGATGTAGACTATATGATCTCGGTTTTACCAAAGGAATGGCAAAATATATGTGAGCAACTTAAATTTTTCAACTTACATGAAGTTGCCAAAATGAACAACGTTTCAAGAACCACTTTAAACAATATTATCAAGAAGATACGTGCCAAACTTTCTTCTATTTACTACGAAGGCAAAAAGAAAAATTGAACAAAATTTTTGCCTTTCTTGTATATATACATCGTAGCATGGATAAATAATGATTCTTAAAATTTTGAATAATAATGAAAGATTGCAAACAATATCAAGTGTAAAGATGGTCATCTTTGGTCCTTATGGTATTGGTAAAACAAGTCTACTAAAGACTATAGATGAACCAACACTTTGCCTTGATTTTGAAGCAGGGCTTCTTGCTGTTCAAGATTGGCAGGGAGATTCAATTAGTCTTCGCACTTGGAATGAAGCTAGAGATATTGCTTGTCTTATAGGGGGATCTAATCCTGCGCTGAAGTCTGATCAAGCATATAGCCAAAGACACCATGAACATGTATCTCGTAAGTACAAAGATCTTTTTTCTGAGTTTTCTAAATACCGATGCATTTTTGTAGATAGTATAACCGTTGCTTCACGTTTATGTCTTTTATGGGCAAAAATGCAACCTGAAGCTTTTTCTGAGAGATCAGGAAAACAGGACATGAGAGCTGCCTATGGATTACTTGCTCAGGAGATGATGGCTTGGCTCAATCAATTTCAACACATCAGAGACAAAGACATCATCATAGTTGGCACTTTAGGTCAATATCTCGATGACTGCAATCGTCCAACTTGGCTACCTCAATGCGAAGGGGCTAAAACTGCTAGTGAAATTCCTGGAATAGTTGACGAAGTAATCAGTATGGTTGGAATCAAGAAAGATGATGGAACGGAGAAACGCTCTTTTGTTTGCCACACTTTAAACCCTTGGGGATACCCAGCTAAAGACCGTAGTGGACGCCTGAGTATGGTTGAAGAACCGCATTTAGGCAAGCTGCTTACAAAGATTAAAAGCAAGTTTTAAAATTTAAACATGGAGAGTGATATATGTTACAAAACCTATTAACTGATTTTAACACTGTAAAACCGCAAAGTAGACTAATACCTAAAGGTACAATAGTAAAGGTAAAAATGACAATCAAGCCTGGAGGTTATGAGCATTGGTTTACTAAAAGCCCTACTACCGGTAGCATTTATTTAAATACAGAATTTACCGTTATTGAAGGTCTATATGAAAAGCACAAGATTTACCAAATAATTGGTATTAAAAGTAATAAAGCAGAAGATACTTGGGGAGAAATGGGTCGCTCTATGCTTCGCAGTATCTTGGAATCAGCACGTGACATTCATCCACATGATAACTCAGAAGGTGCAATCCTTGCTCGTAAGCTAAATTCAGTTGCAGAATTAAATGGGTTAGAGTTTACAGTAAAAGTAGGTGTTATAACTGATGAATATGGAGAAAAGAACAAAATTGCTTCAATAGTTACTCCGGAATACCGTAAAAATTATGAAATTGACAGAATACCATTTTGAAGTACGACGAGGAAAAGCTTTGGTCTGCTGTCGTTACTAGAGGTATTCAGGACGCAGTAGGAAAAAACCCAAAGCTAAGAGAAGAAGCAATTAATTGGCTGAATTCAAAATCTTTTGAAACTGTTTGTGAGCTAGCTAATCTCAACTTTACACGTATGGAAAATATGTATGGGAGTTTTATGTCTAAAAAGCAAGAAAAGATAAAAGCATTATTAATTGATAATATCAAGGAGTGCCTTTCTTACCTACTTCCAAATGGTGAGTTTTACCGAGAAAAAACTTATATTGGAGACTTGAATGGAAATACAATTACAGTTAAAATAGTAGGTAAGGAAGCTGGTGATTGGCGTAATTTTACTGAAGGAACTGGTGGTGATATTATTGATCTTTGGATTTTAATTAAGGGTGATATATATTCTGCTAGAAAGTGGCTCAATAAAAAATCAAAGAGTGGAGAAAAAAAAGGGGAAAAAGAGAAGAAAAAATATTTTCTGTAAAGCAGTACTTAAATGATCAATCACCAATACCAGAAGATATAATAGCTCCACGAATTCTCACTCCAGGTGGTCTTTTAGTCATTGGTGGTACTCCAAAGGTTGGCAAAAGTTATTTTCTTCTCTCTTTGCTTGCACATCTTGCAGCAGGAGTGTCGTTTCTTAAGATGAAGTCAGCAAGGCCACTAAAAATAGTCTATCTGCAAAATGAGATGGAGTACAATTATATCAGGGAACGCATACAACAAATCATAACTAATCAAAGACTGCCAAATCTAGCAGAAGAAAACTTGATTATTACTACAAAGATGAGATTAATTTTAAATGATAAGGTATAGAGAAAATAAAAGATATTATAAAAGAAAAGTTTGATATCAAAATGATAGACCTTATCGTTTTGGATTCTCTTGACTATGAAAATATATTTTCTGGCCTGCAAAGCAGAATAGAAAAATTACGTTCTATAATTAATCCTATGGCTGGAATAATTATTACACGTCATACCAGAAAAGTATCCACAGCTACACTCGCAAAAAGTCCTTTTCAAGCTTTAATTGGTGCTAATGCTTTAAGAAGTTTTTATACATCTGGTATGGTAATGTTTCAACCAAATAAACGTGCAAATATCTTGCAAGTAGTATATGAGCTAAGAAACGGTAAATCAATACCAGCAAAATTCATTAGCAGAGTAAATGGGCGTTGGCAGAACTCTAAAATTATAGCTACGGCTTAATTTATCCACAAAAACCGACACTATGCTAGAGCTAAAAACTCAGCTTTTGCAAAACATCAGATCTTGTCTTTTTCATCTTTTACCAAGAGGGACATTTCGTGGTGATAAGTTTTATGTAGGTGATGTACAGGGTAACAAGGGCAAAAGTACTGTAATAGAGTTAACAGGCGAAAGAGCCGGATTATGGAAAGATTTTGCAACGGGAGAAGGTGGTGACATTATTGATCTTTGGGCAACGGTACACGGGAAGAATGCGAGAATAGAGTTTCCTGAAGTAATGCTCTCAATAAGTGAATGGCTTGGAAAAACCAACTTCAAAGAACAGAGAAATTTAGAACAGTACTTAACTTGTAGTTGGAACTACTACGATGAAAATAACCAATTGATTGTAATAGTCTATCGTTATGATCCTCCTTTAGAGAAAAAACAATTTAAACCATTTGATGTTAAAAAACAAAGGTTCAAAGAGCCAGAAATAAGGCCACTATACAACATTCCAGGTATTTTAAGGTCCGATAAAGTTGTTCTGGTTGAAGGAGAAAAATGCGCAGAAGCACTTATAGAGAAAGGAATAACTGCAACAACAGCAATGTTTGGAGCAAATGCGCCTATTGATAGAACAGATTGGACTCCGCTTAGAGGTAAACATGTTATCATTTGGCCAGACAACGATGAAGCAGGTAATAAATATACCAAAAACGCTAAAAAGAGACTTTTAGAACTTGGTGTTGCATCACTTGCTACGCTTAAGATTCCACCGGATAAGCCAAGGAGTTGGGATGCTGCTGATGCTGTACAAGAGAATATAGATATTTTTGACTTCATAGAAAAAAACTCAAGAAAAATAATTATTAAACCACCGCTCGATATTTTCAGCTGGAGTGTAGAGCGTTTTGTAGGTCCAGTACCAAAGCAAAGATTTCTTGTTGAAGGGTTATTTCCTTTGGGTGTAACATCTATTTTGGCTGCAATGGGTGATACTGGTAAAGGTATGCTACTTCTTGACCTAGCCCTCAAGGTTGCGGGTAGCATAGATCAGGTATGCGGATTTGGTCCACTTGTTACTGAACATGGATCTGTGGTGGTATTTTCTGCAGAAGATGATACAAATGAAATACATCGTCGCTTAGAACGACTTGATCCAAATGTGAAAGATTAAAATATAAAGATAGGCTATTTATTGTACCACTGCCAAATATAGGAGGATCTTTTGCCATACTTAAGAATGTTCGCGGTAAAGTTGTAGAAATATCTCCAGAATTTGAGTCTGTAATGAAGCAGCTGAGCAGGATAAAGGATTTAAAGCTCATTATATTTGATCCCCTTGCTTCTTTCATTCATGCAGATTTAAATGCTGACCCAGCAGTAGGGGATTATCTCATGTGTTTATTATCTGATTTAGCATGTAGCACTGGAGCTTCAATAATTACTGCACATCATATGAGAAAGCTGAAGGGAGAAAAGCCTATATCAACAGTAGAGCAAGCACGAGATGCTATTCGAGGTACTTCTGCTCTCGTAAATGGAGTCAGGTGTTCTTTTGCTTTTTGGCCTGTTGAGGATATAACTAAACCGATGATTTTTAGGTCAATTGGAAAAATCCCAAGACAAAATGCACTATTTTATGGAGCAGTTGTTAAAGCAAATGGCCTTGCTGATCGTACCATACGCACTTACCTAAGAAATGAAGAAACAGGACTATTGGAAGACATTACTGAACAATTAAAAGCTCAAAATATTAGCGATAAAGATCTAAAAATATATCTTATTGACTCAATTGCGCGAGCTGCTAGTTCAGGACATCCATTTACTCATACAGGAAATGCAGGAATACATAAACAACGACATAGATTGCCTGAAGTTTTTCATAGTATGGGAAGGGATAGACTAGAGCGTATAGTGCAAGAGCTTTTACAAGCAAAGCAAATAGTTAAAGGAATGGCTAATGGTTCAAAAGAAGATAAATGGCTTGATGTAAAAACAGGACCATTTGCACGTGGAGTTGGAAAATTTACTCATGGAGCTGAAAATTTTTAAAATCAGGAAATTCTATTTTTTTATAGTCAAAGTAAAAGGGTTAATACGATAACCATATGACGATCTTTGCCAACCAAGGGTTTGTATTACATCATCACGTTCAATACTTAATCCTAATTTCTCAGCAAGTGTAGATTTGATTGTTCTTTGCATCTTATTTAATGGCTTTCTGATTTGTTGTTCTAAATCTGCTTCTAAACTAAGTCCCAAGAGTTTTTCTAACTGATTAATATTGAGAAGTGTATGTTTTTTAGGTGGTAATTCTTTCTCACAGTCATGTAAAAATTGCCTAAATAATATTCGAAAAATATAAGACATGATGCAGCTTTTTTATTTATAACTTCAATACTATTAACATATACCATACCTTTAACTACCTGTAACTCCAAAAGCTTTGTTGGTATAATTGGCTCAACACGTTTAAGCGAAATATATGAAGCTGGTAAAACTTGCAAAGAAGTATTTTCTACTACCTTTGGTACTCCTCTTTTAGCTGCCTCTCGGAATATCTCAGTTACAGTCTTAAGCTGACAAAACAGTTTCACCATTGGCACTACATATAGATTCAGTAATAGATTTGGTATATCTTTTTTTAGAGTGATGAGAACTGTAGGGTGGACTCTAAGTTTATCTATAGTTAAAAATATCGCATCAGTACAAAAATCAAGGATTATTAGATTTACAATACGACCTTGATTACAAATATAATAAACTCCTTGTTCCACTTTTTCCCACATAAGTCTTGAATCATTCAACTTTGTTTCAAACCAGTCTATGACCTTTTCTGTATTTAAGTATATGGATAAGAGATGAAATCTCTGTTTTTGATAAGTGTTAGGTAAAATATGACGAGAACAGTTTTCACAAATAGCGTCATCACATGCTTCATCAAAGTCTGAATCAATAAAAATCTCATTACTACAACTTGGATCAACTACATTTGGCCAATCAAGACGATCTTCCTCACGAGAACAAACAATATAATACCTTTCTTGCATTTTTATCCATCCAAGATCAAATAAGTATCTTGCTGCTTTAATATGATTTTGGCTTGGATTCACCCAAGAACTATTTGAACTTAAAAGATCAGCAATTTGCTCGTGAAAGAATTTTAAGACCATAAGATTGTTCCATATGTTTCTTCAGGTCCTCTCTTTCTTTTTTATTGAGTGGATGCTCTGAATAATAAACTTCCCCACTTATTTTGAAAGAAAATGTTACCTTTTTGTTTTGGAACATTACTTTAGCTGATTGAATAGATTGTAGTATGTTGCCAATAGCTGGCTTTAAAATATGTAACTCTGGTGCAATAGGATCATATGGCTTTACACTCAAAGTAAGATATGTATTACTATTTTTAAAATAATCTGACTTAAAATTTAACTCAAATATACAAATGTCAGAGTCAGAACCATCTATACATGCTTGAAGAAATTTGTTCACTTGTAATGGAAAGTTCTTATCTTGTATACTTACAAAAGTACATTCGCAGTCAAAATACCCACTTACAATGCTATTTGCTATTTCCACAGCCTTGTTAGTATTTTTAGCACAGAGATTAACCTGAGTGCCATCAAGAGAAAAGTCTAAAATCATCCACTCAGGTTTATGACCATGAACAACTTTGTTTGAATTAAGCAGTAAATCCATGTCACTTCCTCGACGTACAAACATATATATTCGATCTTGATGATGGAAAAAACCCTGCAACTGGTCATCATCCTTAAGTATCTGCTCTACGGCTTCTCGTGACATAAATTCCTTAAATGAAGTATGTATTTGTCTTGGTGATTTCTGTAAAGCAAATGATACGAAACCTTTCTTTTGTACTTTATCAAAGTGATAGACAGATTTTAGAAGTTCACAATTTATGTGAAATAGTAAAAACAATAAGGATCTTTTATCATACTTGGTATTGTTTTTTACCAGGTACGATCTCATTAACTTCTCAGTCAGAGCAAATCTTGCTACTTCACTAACTGTAGCCTCAAGTTTTGTACGATCAAAGTAGCTAATGAGATAATAGTCAAAAAGAGAGTCAGAGTAACTGGTAAGTATCTTACGTTTTTGTTGAGTGGATCTATCGTCATAATTTCCGTCCTGAAAAAGTTGCCCATTTAAATGATTTTTAAAGCAATGCTGAAAAATGATGCTAAGTTGTTTACCAGAAAGGGAATCTAACCAAGATTGACGTACATTAGAATCCTGAAAACGTTCTAGTAAGAGGTTAACAGGAACTTCTAAATCACTCTCCCAGAATTCATTACTTGGATAAACATTCATGATACTTTAAATAAGCTATATCATATATAATATGATAATTTAAGCAAAGATTTTTTGGACATAATTTTTTCAAATCTTGTATATTTATTAGGGAGAATTTGTGTGAACTAGACAGCTACCTTGAATAAGGTATCCATTGGTTTAGTCTAAAATGGTAAAAGTTTTCTTTTAGCTGTTGATAAGAATTCTCCCAACCTATTAGAAAATTCACAGGAAGAAAAACATGCAAAAAGGGGATTTAACTATTTATTGCCGTTATGAACCTCATAGGTTAGCGGGTACATATTTGGCAGATGCTTATGAACAATTATTGAAATATAGAACTAAGGAGGTGAAAGAAAATGACAACGGTAAGCTTGTATGCAAGAGTTTCATCAAGACAACAAGCACAAGAGAATACGATAGAGAGTCAGATTGTAGAATTGGAGCGTCGCATTAGTAGCGATGGACATGAGTTATTAGATGAGCATAGGTTCATCGATAATGGCTACAGTGGATCAACTTAGAACGTCCTGGCTTAGAGAGTTTACGTGATAGAGTAGCAGAAGGTAAGATTGATAAGATATACATTCATTCACCTGATCGGCTATCACGGAAATTTTCATATCAAATGATCTTACTCGAAGAGTTTAAAAAGGCTGGATCTGAAATAGTATTTTTGAATCATAAGTTTGATGACAATCCTGATTCCCATTTATTTCTACAGATTCAGGGAGCAATAGCAGAGTATGAACGTGCAAAGATTATGGAACGAAACCGTAGAGGTAAACTTCATGCGGCCAAAGCTGGGTGTATAAGTGTGATGGGTAGGGCGCCTTACGGTTATCGCTACATAGCAAAACATGTAGGTGAAGGAAGTGCTCAATTTGAGGTTGATGAAGAAGAGGCAAATATAGTGCGTAAAATATTTAGTTGGGTTGGCCAAGAAAGAGCAAGTATAGGAGAAGTTGTACATGAACTGAATAAGATACCGGTAATAACACGAACAGGAAAAAGGTATTGGAAAAGGAGCACTATTTGGAACATGTTAAAAAATCCTGCTTATATAGGACAAGCAGCTTATGGTAAAACTAGGACATGCTCAAAACCACAAGTAAAAAAGTCAAAAAAAGGAACTTGTGGTAAACTTAAAAGTGGTCGCTTTAACAGTGATAAAGAGAACTGACTTATATTCCAGTACCAAAAATAATCAATGAAAATTTATTTGATTCAGTGCAAACACAATTAGCTAAAAATAGACAAAGAGCAAGAGTAAGGCAAAGAAGAGAAACATATTTATTACAAGGTTTAATGGTATGCCAACGTTGTCAATATACTTATTGTGGTACAAACCACGTTCATAAAAAGTCGACATATTATTACTATCGTTGCTCTGGTACAAACTCTAGCAAATTCAATGGCAATAAAATCTGCGATAATAAATCAATACGCACTGATATATTAGATGGAGTTATATGGGAAGAAGTCAAGAGTATCTTGAAAGAGCCAGATAGGATTGCAAATGAATATCAACGTAGATTATCAGAGAACAAAAAACCTTTACATAATCAAACACGTGAAAAGCAAGAAAGTAAGCTAAGATTAAGTATCAAAAAATTTATTGATAGCTATGCCAAAGGGTTTATAAGCCAAGAAGAATTTGAACCAAGAATCACAACAATGAAACAGCATTTGAAAGAAATTGAAGAAGAGAAAGAAAGAACGATTGATCAAAAAAAACTACAACAAGAATTGAGCCTTGTTACAGATAGCTTGAAAAACTTTTCCTCAAGCGTTGAGTCAAAGCTTGATCAAGTGGATTGGCAGACTAAACAAAATATTATTAGAATGTTGATTCATCAAATTGAAATCAACCACAACCACTTATACATAGTATTTCGCATAAAAAATCTTGCAAATTTTGATCAAAGTAGCCATAATAGAATTATGCAATGTTGTACTAGCAGTCAATATTGTTGGACTGCCGGATAAAACTGTTGCAGAATCCAGAGAGCGCATCAGAGCAGCGTTAAATTCAATCAATCTTCTGTTACCTCCAAAAAGGATTACGGTTAATCTTTCCCCTGCGGATTTGCTTAAAGAAGGTAGTCATTATGATTTAGCTATTGCTGTTGGATTACTTGTTGTAATGAATGTGATACCAGTTGAAAAAGTTCAGTCTTATATAATTATGGGCGAGCTTGTACTAGACAGCAGAGTCATACCAATCTCAGGAGTACTTCCAACAGCAATCAATGCAAAACAGGCAAATAAAGGAGTAATTTGCCCAAGGGGAAATGGAGTAGAAGCTTTATGGGTAAAGAATGTTTCTATTCTGGCTATAGAGAAATTAACCGATATTATCAGACATTTTAAGGGTGAGCAGTTAATTCAGCCGGTAACTTTTAACTATAGCGCTGCACCCAAAGAAAAAAATTCAGTTCCAGATATAAAGGATATTAAAGGTCAAGTTGTTGCAAAAAGAGCAGCTAAAATTGCAGCAGCAGGTGGACACAATATGCTCCTTGT
The DNA here is from genome assembly GCF_947251825.1 of Wolbachia endosymbiont (group B) of Camptogramma bilineatum. Lineage (NCBI taxonomy): Bacteria > Pseudomonadati > Pseudomonadota > Alphaproteobacteria > Rickettsiales > Anaplasmataceae > Wolbachia > Wolbachia endosymbiont (group B) of Camptogramma bilineatum. The sequence goes on along the minus strand of NZ_OX366391.1, from coordinate 278,514 downwards.
TGGACCTCCTGGTACTGGAAAATCAATGCTTGCTAAGCGATTTATAGGGCTATTACCTGATTTGACTGAGCAGGAGATGATTGATGTTAATATTATCTCTAGCATAACAAAAGCCGGTAACGAAACATTTAAAGTAACTCGTCCCTTTCGTGAACCTCATCACTCATGCTCGATGTCAGCGATGATAGGAGGAGGGAAAAATGCAAAGCCTGGGGAAATCACCATGGCTCACAATGGTGTGTTATTTCTTGATGAGCTACCTGAATTTCCAAGGCTTGTGCTTGATTCTCTACGTCAACCACTTGAAGATAGAAAAGTTACTATTGCACGTGCAAATGCTCACATTACTTATCCAGCTAATTTTCAACTTATAGCTGCAATGAATCCCTGCAGGTGCGGTTACTTAGGTGATGCAAGTAGATCGTGCAACAAAGCTCCAAAATGCGGCACAGATTACAAAAACAAAATATCAGGACCATTGCTTGATAGAATAGACATATGCATTGAAATGCCAAACGTTAGCATACTTTCTCCTGAAATCTCTGTGGAGGGAGAAAGTACCGAGGTTATAAGAGGAAGGGTGATAGCAGCGAGAAAAATTCAAACTGAGCGTTATAGTAAATTTAATATTCGTTGCAATGCAGAAGTCAGTGGTGAAGCATTAAATAAATTCACTGAACCAGATCAGGAAGGGTTAGAATTGCTAAAATACGTACTGAAAGAAAATTACATTTCCAATCGAGGCTATACACGTGTATTAAGAGTCGCAAGAACCATTGCAGATCTTGCGAAAAGTGAGGAAATAAAAAGAGCACACATCTCAGAAGCGCTGAATTACAGAATAAGAATGTATAAATAAATTAATTTACTTGACGGGCAGCTTTTTTTTGCCATATACTACCATTAGTGAAATTTTAATATTTTAGGAGTAGAGTTATGAAATGGACAGAATATAAATATCAGAATGGGAATGGCCTTCCTTATGCTATTACACAAGGATACAAAGAAGCTGAAGCATACTGGGGAATTCTAGGTGCTGCTAGTGGAGCTGGTCAATATGCTATGAATAATAAAGGGAGAACAGGTGCAATTGCTCTTGTTACACTTTCAGTGGTGGCGCTTACGGCTGCTTATTTCTTAAGTCCAGCTTATGCAACTTTTGTTGGTACAGTTGGAACAAAAGCTGCAACACTCGTTAGTCCTGCGATTACTGCAATGTCTGCATTTGCAGTTGCTCATCCACTTGTTGCTAGTTTGGTAGTTCTTGCTGCAGTAGCAGCTTTAATAACTGCACCTGTGTATGCATATATGAACAGTAGTAAGGCAAATCAAATTGAGAAAGCAGGTAAATTGCTTAATGGTGAACAACCAGAAACCCAATTAGAGGAGATCAAACAAGTACTTGGGGTACAAAAAGGAACTGCGAAAAGCTAGTAGCAGTTTTCAATAAAAAGGGATAGGCTTCTATCCCTTTTTCACAATTTTTTTTTGCATTCTAAGTAGTGCTGTTTGAAAGCCTGCAATTATTATACCTACTGATTAACAATGTTAAGAATAAGTAAATCTTGTTTACTGTTTGCGTATGTCAAAATGAAAAATGTTTGCATATTGTTAAAAAAGCAGTAACTTGTTATCAAGTGAATTCACTAATATTTGAGTAAAATTTAAATGTCAATCGACCTTAGTTTACCAGAGCTACCTGTATTACACCCAAGGATTACCGTTGTGGGAGTGGGTGGTGCTGGTGGAAATGCTGTGAACAACATGATTCAATCCAATTTACAAGGAGTAAATTTTGTTGTAGCAAATACCGATGCTCAAGCGTTAGAGAAGTCATTATGTGATAAAAAAATTCAGCTTGGTATTAACTTAACTAAGGGCCTTGGTGCTGGTGCTTTGCCTGATGTTGGTAAAGGTGCAGCAGAAGAATCAATTGATGAAATTATGGAGCATATAAAAGATAGCCATATGCTCTTTATCACAGCAGGGATGGGTGGTGGTACTGGAACAGGTGCTGCACCGGTAATTGCAAAAGCAGCCAGAGAAGCAAGAGCGGTAGTTAAAGATAAAGGAGCAAAAGAAAAAAAGATACTGACTGTTGGAGTTGTAACTAAGCCGTTCGGTTTTGAAGGTGTGCGACGTATGCGCATTGCAGAGCTTGGACTTGAAGAGTTGCAAAAATACGTAGATACACTTATTGTCATTCCCAATCAAAATTTATTTAGAATTGCTAACGAGAAAACTACATTTGCTGACGCATTTCAACTCGCCGATAATGTTCTGCATATTGGCATAAGAGGAGTAACTGATTTGATGATCATGCCAGGACTGATTAATCTTGATTTTGCTGATATAGAAACAGTAATGAGTGAGATGGGTAAAGCAATGATTGGTACTGGAGAGGCAGAAGGAGAAGATAGGGCAATTAGTGCTGCAGAGGCTGCGATATCTAATCCATTACTTGATAATGTATCAATGAAAGGTGCACAAGGAATATTGATTAATATTACTGGTGGTGGAGATATGACTCTATTTGAGGTTGATTCTGCAGCAAATAGAGTACGTGAAGAAGTGGATGAAAATGCAAATATAATATTTGGTGCCACTTTTGATCAGGCGATGGAGGGAAGAGTTAGAGTTTCTGTTCTTGCAACTGGCATTGATAGCTGTAACGACAATTCATCTGTTAATCAAAACAAGATCCCAGCAGAGGAAAAAAATTTTAAATGGCCTTATAATCAAATTCCAATATTAGAAACAAAAGAATATGCTTCAACTGAGCAAACAAACGAAAGAGTTAAGTGGGGTAGCAATGTTTATGATATACCAGCTTATTTAAGAAGAAAAAAATAATGCAATTTTGGCTACTCAAGTCAGAGCCAAGCGAATACTCGTGGGAAAAAATGGGAAAGGAGCAGGTGACGCAGTGGAATGGTGTATGCAATTATCAAGCTCAAAATTACATGAGAGCTATGAAATTAGGCGATCTTGCATTTTTTTATCATACAGGTAAAGAGAGAGTTATACTTGGAATAGTTGAAGTATTAAAGGAGTATTATCATGTTTATAATTCCAAATTTGGACTAGTGAATGTAAAATTTTTGAAACCTTTAAGTAACCAAGTGACGTTAAACAGTATAAAACAAAACCCACTTTTGAAAAATATGGTTATATTAAAACAATCACGTTTATCAGTTTCTCCAGTTTTAGAGACTGAGTGGAATGAAATAATAAGGATGAGTGATGTGTAATACCTGTTGCCAAACAATATTACCTCAGCACACAACATACAGCTGTATGAGTGTTTGTTTCGAAGTAGCCGATTTTTCATCAAACACAAAGCAGTGCTTGACACTGGAATCCAGCTGTAATGCAACCACATTAAAAATGTTGTGTTTTAATATAGCTTTTATATTCACTCACCTAATGTCTAATCAGAATTCCTGGATCCCAGACTGGGATGACATACTTCTAGTGTACAATATTCGTATAGTTGTGTGTATGATACGATGGTCTATAATTCTTCTTTTTTTGGTTCCAATGTCAAGTGATGGGATAATGTCCTTTCTGGTGCTTTATTCATGTTAGAAGTAAATATTCTTGATAAGAGGTGGCATAGTATTACGAAGGACCCACAGAGTTTTGTATTAAATATTATTAATGCTTCTCTAAAAGAATTAAAAATAGATCATTATAAACCAAATATATCAATAGCTCTCGCTGATGATAACTTGCTACATCAACTTAATCTTAAGTTTAGAGAAATAGATAAGCCAACTAATGTACTATCATTTCCATGCGAACAGTTATCTAGTGAATGTGATCTAGGAGACATAGCAATTGCAGTAGATACAATAGAAAGAGAGTCTCATGAGTACTGTATATCTATCCTCACTCACACTGCACACATGTTAGTTCATGGATTGCTGCATTTACTTGGCTATGATCATCAAAAAGAAGATGAAGAAATTATAATGAAAAGTTTAGAGAGCAAGATTTTAGCTTTGCTTGAATTTAAAAAGGAAAAGTATGGTAGATAATACCAAAATATGTTATTTACAAAAAAGGGGTTTTAGCTGTAAAAGGTAAGCAATATGGTTCAGTTTTCTTTACCAAAAAATTCTAAAGTTAATAAAAAGGGCAAGATTTATCCTACTCCTACTGGAGCAAAAAATATTAGAAGATTTCAAATTTATCGTTGGTCTGCTGATGATGATAAAAATCCAAGAATAGACACATTTTTTATCGATATGGATAATTGTGGCCCTATGGTACTTGATGTATTAATAAAAATAAAGGATGAAATAGATTCAACCTTAACTTTTAGACGCTCTTGTAGAGAAGGAATATGCGGATCTTGTGCAATGAATATTGATGGTACCAACACTCTTGCATGCACTAAATCTATACATGATATAAAAGGTGAAGTAAAAATATATCCACTACCTCATATGTATATAGTAAAGGATCTAGTTCCAGATCTAAGCCAATTTTATGAGCAATACAAATCGATTAAACCTTGGTTACAAACAGATAAATCTGCCTTACAAAATAAAGAATACTTTCAATCTCCTGAAGATAGAAAAAAATTGGATGGTCTGTCTGATTGTATACTATGTGCTTGCTGTTCGACTGGTTGCCCAAGCTATTGGTGGAATGGTGATAAATTTTTAGGGCCAGCGATATTACTGCAAGCTTATAGATGGATTGCTGACAGTCGTGATAATAAGAAAGAAGAAAGACTTGCTTCTTTAAACGACCCATTTAAGTTGTATCGTTGTCATACAATAATGAATTGTACAAAAACCTGCCCGAAAGGGCTTAACCCATCAAAAGCGATAGCGAAAGTAAAACAGCTTATGGTAGAGAGAGAAGGAATTTGAGTGTTATTTCTGGCACTCTTCGTAAGAAAATAGTAGACCCTCTGAAGCATAGGGTATTGTTAATACTCTAAACGTTCTTCCATTCATGAAATGTATTGTTTCACCATATGATTCCAGTAATCTTTTGAACAACTCATGTCTTTGATTATTAATAGTTTGAAAATCCTTTTTTCCTAAAAGCTTTTTAGATTCAAATAGGTGAAGCATAATCTCGTGATAAGTTGGATAAGACTCCAAAAATTTTGGATCAAACTGAAAAGTTTTTATAAAAGCATTATTATAAAATTTTAGCTTTTGATTCTTACTATATATCGCTACAGCAATCGATAGCTTCTCAAGCAAACTTTCTTGTGCAGCTAAACAATTGCTTAGCTCAGTATGTAATTTTTTTTCATCACTAATATCTTTTCCATACATTACTATGCTATTAGAATTTTGCACTGGAACTTCAACAAAATTAAAAACCTTAGGTTCGTTCTTGTAAGTTATTACACACTCTCCTGGTTTTACGTTATAGGAGCCACTCGCAACAGTAAATTTTTTAGAGCTGCCTATATATTTATCATAAAATAAGTTATAAAACCTTACTTTTTTATTCTTATTGTGCTTCAGTATTGGAAATGGTAAAGAGTCAAAAATTTTTTTATAGCTCTCCAATTCTCGCATAAGCTTACTATTTTCTAACTCAAGTTCATTAGCTTTTATCTTATAATCGGAGATATTCCTTATCCATAACAACACACCAATCACATTATTAGAATAATCTATTATGCTTTTACCATAACATGTGCAATAAACCTCACTGTCTTTTGACTTTAAATCTAGAGTAAAAGATTTATTTATTTCCTTTGCCTCAGCAAAACTTTTAATTAAGCTTTCTGATTGCTCAAAAAAATTTACAAACTCATTAAATGAATAAAAAACAGTATTAAGCAAAATTAGTAAATTGGGAGAAAATTTTTCTATACGTTTTTTTGCGTCCCAAATATAAAATCCATCATTCACAGTATCTATTAAATTATTTATGATAACATTTTGATGTTGTAAGTCCTTAATTTTATTACTAATTTTTAATTTAGAATATGAGAAAAAGAAGAATACTAGAATTAGTAGTAAAACTATTTCATACAAAAAAAACATAGTATTCCAAAACAAATATAAAAATTTGTAACCTCTCAGCAAAGAGATTGTACTGAAGAGGTATATAAGTGAAGATTGCCCAATACCCTAAAGCCTAATCTCTTATAAAGGTTTACAGAAGGTTTCATGCAATGTGCTACTATGTATTTGCACTCAAATTGCCTAGCTATCTTTATTCTTTCTAGAACCATTTGAGTTCCTATTCCACGACCCCTGTAAATTGGTAAAACTCCATCGCTATAAAAACCAGCTATGCTGTCTTGAATATAAAGACCGCATGTTCCAACAATTTCGTTATTTAGCATTACAAGAAAAAATCTTAACCTTGAGCTCTTATCATCATAATTCGATAATTGGCGAAAAAATGTGCTAACAATACTAATTCTATGATAAAAAATTTTAGAAGTGTGTAAATCTAATTGCTCTAAGAGCTCACTACTATTTACAACATTGAACTTCAAATTTGGAACAGCATCATCAGGCAAAAAATAATCTTTTATATTGAGTAAAACTTTTTTTGGTGTGCTAACGTGTTTTATTTCGCATTTTTCTAAAATACCCCCTATTTTTATACGTGGACTTATTATCCATGTTGCTTCTATATTTCGTGCTTTGAGATAATCTAGAGTTCTGCATATGGAAAGCTCAGTACATTGATCTTCACAAAACACAAAATTAAATAACGATTCTCTGGTACCATTTACTGTAAATATAACATTATCAAATTCGTCATGTATTTCCCACTTGGACAAATTCGTTGCATAAAGTATATAATCCTTTAGGTTCTGAATAATTAAGCTTGAATAACAAATTTTTTTATTCTGCATAAACCAACAATAAACAATAAAAGGCTCCTATAAAAACAAAGGCTAAAATTGCAGCTACAACATCATCTAGCATAATACCCAAAGGACCTTTTGTATTTTTATCAATCAAATTTATAGGCCACACTTTTATTATATCAAAAAACCTAAAGGAGAAAAAGCACACCAACAATACAGAGCTATTCATTTCTTGTTCTAATAATATTGAAACTAGAAGTACTGTCAGCAATTGACCAACTACTTCATCAATTACTACCTCTTTTGGATCATGCGGAGCTTTGTAATGTTGTATATAATTGCCTGTAGACCATAATCCAACTAAGAATAAAAAAAAAATAATTGCTGTACCTAAAATTCTGTCATTGAGTAATATAGGAACAATTGGGTAAGCAGCCAAGCTGCCTATAGTACCTGGCATGTGTTTTACCGTGCCAGATAGCCACCATGTTGATATTAATTTATATAAAAATTTCACAATATACCGAAATATAAAACTAATTTACAAGAACAGAAATAGTATCTTCTATAGAAGTATTTTCATATAGCAATCTATAGATCGCTTCACATATGGGCATTTTTATCTTTAGCTTTTCTGCTAAATCAAATGCAGACTTAGCAGTGTTAAAACCTTCAATTACCGACTTACCTTCTGATAAAATCTGCTGAGCACTAGAACCATTACTATTAGCTACTTTAGATCCAAAAGATAGATTTCTTGAATTTAATGATGTGCATGTCACAACCAAATCGCCTAAGCATGCTGGTCCAAGTAGTGTATTTATATCTACATTGCCGTCACCAACTTTTGCTGAGTATAAAGCCTTAATTTCACTCATACTTTTCGTAATTAATGCTGCATGAGCATTAAACCCAAACCTACCTAGAACAACCCCACATGCTATAGCAAAAACATTCTTTAACGCTGCACAAACCTGTATTCCTATAACATCGCTACTAAGGTACAATTTAATATTTTCTTGCTGTAGCTCTGATACTAATTTTAAACCTAATACTTCATTTTGACATGCAAGAACCATCGAATATGGTAATTTTCTTGCAACTTCTATAGCAAAGCTAGGACCAGAAAAAACAGCAAGAGGATTATTAGGTAAAACTTCATTGACTACTTCACTAGGTAATTTTAATGTAGATTTTTCTATTCCCTTACAAGCCAAAATTATTGCTACATTTTTTTTTAGGTTACAATCATTCAATTGATGACATATCTCCCTTAGAGACTGAGTGGGAACAGCTAGAATTATTACTGAAGCATTAACTGCATCTTCAATAGCTAATTTTACTGATACATTATCAGAAATTGGACAATCAGGTAGCTTGTCACTTTCTCTTTTCTCTTTAATTGATTCAAATATGGCCTTATTGCGAGTCCACAAAATTACATTTTTCTTACTACTTAATGAAATCGCAATTGCTGTACCCCATGCGCCAGCACCTAAAACTGATATTACCACTCAATATTCCTGAAAGGATTACTTATAATTTAAAACTGTAGAATAAGTAAATTAAAAATATAACATAAAAGTATAAAATAGTTTAAATATCTATTAACCTAAGTATTCTTTTAATAAAAATAGCTTCTATTCAATATTTACTAAAAATAGTATTATTATAGTATATCTATTGTATTTTAGATCTATTTGTATAATTTTGGAACGACACATTAACTATTAATTAATAAGTGTAATTTCTATTATTCATTAATAAAAATTTGATTTGTTACTTTCCTTGGTTATATATATTACTAAAATTATAAATTATTTATGGGGTGTAAAATATGCGTATATTATTAATTGAAGATGATCAAGTAAGTGCAAGGACTGTAGTTAATGCCTTAACTTCTGATGGACATTTTTGCGACGTTGTTACTTCTGCACAAGATTATAACAATAATATGGTTTCCTCGGGTGGAGACTGTTACGATCTAGTTATTCTAGATATACACCTGCCTGGTGATATTGATGGATATGATATACTGTTAAGATTAAGAAGTGCAAAAATCAAAGTTCCTGTTTTAATACTTTCGTGTATCTCCGCTGCCAACCATAAAGCTAAAGGACTTGGGTATGGTGCCGACGATTACTTAACCAAGCCATTTCACAAGAGCGAATTATTAGCTCGAATTAAGGCCATAGTCCGACGTACTAAAGGCCATCCCGAATCAGTGATAAAGATTGGTAATATGAATATCAATTTTGATCACAGGATTGTTGAGGTAAAAGGCAAAACAGTTCACCTTACTAACAAAGAGTATTCCATGATAGAATTGCTGGCATTGCGTAAAGGAGCAGTGTTGACAAAAGAAATGTTTTTAAACCATCTTTACAATGGCTTGGACGAACCTTCAGACAACAAAATAGTTGATGTTTTTATGTGTAAATTACGTAAAAAACTTGAAAGTGCAAATGATGGAATAAGCCACATAGAAACCGTTTGGGGTAGAGGATATGTTCTAAAAGAGTATGTTGACGATGAAGAATACTCTAGTGTTAATATAAGCGAAAGCAGTAGTGACTATCAAGCAGAACAAGTGAAGGACAACGCATAAAATGCTTTATTCACCCATTCATTGAAGCAACAAAATAGGTAGATGAAATAAGATAAAAACCAATCGTAAAAGTGAGGTAACATGGTTAGTCTTTTAGAACTTTACAAAGACTTGCAGCAAAAAATAGAAAAGTTGGAAGCGGAGCTAAAAAGTTATAGGTAAGAAAGTAAGGCTTTAGAGATAGAGAATGACGAGTTAAAGGAAAAGCTCGGTTAAAATTCAAGCTTTGTTAAGTTCAAAAGGAAATAAAAAAAGAGATAAGCCAAGAAGTAAAAGGAATATAGGTAGTCAAATTGAGCGTACAGGATATGTGAAATGTTTGATACATTTACATAGTATGGCTGACATTCATGCATTGCCTAGGTGAAATATAAGCCGAGTTCTGTTTATGTAGCTATTTATCTGGAGTAAATGTTACCATTTACTTCATGCGATTTACCCGAGTAGATATGAGAAAAACATAAAATCTACTTCTATTTAATCTTGCTCCTAGTGTTGGTTACTTGACTACCAATGTTGCCATTGTTATGGTGCGCTCTTACCACACCTTTTCACCCTTGCCTAATAATATTTTAGGCGGTAATTTTCTGTAGCCCTATAACTGGAGTTACCTCCGGCGGGCGTTACCCGTCACTAACTTTTCTTGGAGCTCGGACTTTCCTCTGCTGTGTTTATCACACAACAGCAGCTACTTATTTCACCTAGAAATTATACTTTAACATTAAAATCACAAAAGCAAAAGAAAATTTCCTAACAGTCTACATACTAAAAACATTCAGACAAATAGCTAAAGGTGATATTCCGGTACATCATCGCTATCCCAAGATAAGCTTTTTTCACTTTTAGACTCTAGCTCAGTCAGTCAAGATCCTGGTCCACCGCTTGAAGACGATGAGCTACTTCTTGACCGACTACTACTCTCCACCGATATACTGTTTAGCACTGTTTCAGATTGATCCATAGTTCGCATAGATATATGTCTCATTCTGTTATTAGCGATAAAAATTTCTTCATCGCTATTGCCACTTGAAGATGATCGCCTTCTATCATTGAAATTAGTTAGTTCTAACACAGGAGCAGCATTACGACCCTTAACATATTTGTATGCTATGAATCCTATAATTCCAGCAATACTTATTATCGCTCCAACCAAAGACCCACCTATCATTCCTGCCCTATTAGACTCTATAGCAAGCTGAGTGGGCTGTGGTGAAGGAGTAGTTTTAGGAAGTAAAGTTGTAGTGAACAGAGGAATTGTTACCTTTGTTCCAGTATTTGATATAGTGGACACTGTTTGTATAGTTTTCTCTGAGTTTGTTGTTGGCGCATTAGTTGGCATTGTAGTAATCATAGTTGCTTGTGAAGTCGCAATAGTTTCAGCTACTGTTGTTGGTTCTGATGACGTACTCATCTTAGTTGTTAATTCTGTTAAAGGCTTACTCATCGTAGTACTGCTTGCTGTAAAAGTTGACTCAACAGTCGCTGCTGTAGATTTTACAGTACTTGTCTCAGTTTCCGAAGGCACACTAGTTGACGTTTTAGCAACCGTGGTCGTTTGTGAAGTAGAAGTTGTTTTTGCTACTGTTGTTGGCCCCACTGTTACTGTACTTGTTTGAATTGTTGACTCTGTTGAAGGCCTACTCGTTGTAGAAGTAGGTGCAGTGGTAGTTGATGCTACTGTTGTTGACTCCACTGTTACTGTACTTGCCTGAGTTGTTGACTCTGTTGAAGATTTACTCATTGTGGAAGTTGGTACAATGATAGTTGATGCTTCTGTTGTTAATTTGGTAGTCTTTACAGTGTCGGTTTCTGTTGTGCTAGTAATTGCAGCAGTCGTCGTTTTCTTAGAAGTCACAACCGTCTCTGTAACAGTTATAGGAGCTACAGTACTGCTGGAAATAATACTAGGCATCAATTGGCCGTTAATGATATTAACAAAATCACTGAGAGCTTTGATACTGCTTGTCGGTATTATCGTTGCTTCAGAAGATTTTCCAGAGCTCTCTCTATTAAAAGTTATAATACTCTCTCCACTTACCGCAGTGACGATAAAACCTCCTTGGCCATTGTCTTTAATATACAATTGTTCTATAGGATCCTCACATTCACAAATAGGAAAGTTCAATTTTGATCTACTCTTAACAAGACTTGCTAAATGCAATTCTTGCGTATTAGAAGATTGTTTTTTTGCAAGAAAAGCAATCTGGTCATCTCCTTCAGTTCGTTTCACATACTGTAGAAAATTTATTTTTTCTGGACTAGAGATAATAAATGATGCTCTATCTATTTGACAATTTTTCTTAAGCAAACATTCATCTTTCTTTCCACTTTTTAGATCCTTAACCACTTTAGCCATATCGAACTTAAAAATATTTGTTCTTGCTTCTGGCTTCCCAATAATCTCTTTGCTCATCTGTGCATAAAGCATCGTATTTTCATCTAATGCCAATTGCCCTGGATTATCAAATTTGAATAATTTTCTTTCTATGATGCCGTTTGCTCCAGGTAAAACTCTGAACTTTCCATCTACTTTTAATTCTAAGTACCAAGAAACTAAAGCTTGATCCTTTAAGTTATGAGCAATTACAACAATATTACCATGATCAACTTTTACTGCTTTTGGTAAAAAGTAACTATTGTCTTCATTTGCAATGATTATTTATATCAATGTTCTTGTATAATTTTACTTTTCCTACGTATTCAACTAAGGGAGCATTAGTTGAATGCTTAATTTCGTAAGTGTTGAATGTTAAGCCTTTGATGCACTTTCTTTCTTTGTTAGTTTCTTCTGTAGGAAAGATAACTCCAACTTTATCTATTTCAGCTGAATTTTCTATTAGTGTGGGAGATAATTGGCCCTTGAATTCATTTGCTACGTTGACACATGTATCACACTCGTATGTTTTCGATTGATATAATGGACTAATAAGTAACTTTACTCTACTGCTTCCATTGCCGTTATCTTGATAGCTGAGTCCATAAGCAACTCCATTTCCTTCAATCAACCCTACATTTGCTGGGTTAAAACCTATCGCTTCTTTAACTTTCAGTATAGTTGTATTAACTCCAAATAATCTACTTAATATAGACATGATTATATTTAAAATCTTAATAAAATGCTATTATGATTGTTCCTGCATGTTAATGTCAATGAAAATTTTAACCAAAATTAAGAAATTAATTTTTAAGTACTCTAAGATAATACGCTAATAAACGCAGATTTCCCATAGACAATATGTTTCCTTTGAAACCATATAATAAATTTAGCAGCTTGTTGACAACAGAAATTCCTTTACAAATTGTCCCAACTTCCTTATCATGACAGTAAGAGTATTTATCCTTGTTTTTAATCTCTGCAGATTTAACAAGAAAATTCAGTAAAAAAACTCAGATATTTATTGGCAAATTACATAAAATTATAGCGACTTTTTTTATTTTTTCTACATTCAGCCAAATCGCGCTTGTTAGCACATTATTACAACGCCAATTTCCATTATTAAAACTCACTACTAGGGGATTCTTTTGCCTTTTTTCCATCTAGTTAATTTCTTAATGTTTATAATCCCGCTACGTGTTAGTGATATAACTATACAAGAAGTAGTAGAAAGCTAGCTTGCATTAGCTTTATTTGTTATAATTACATTCGGTTTTATAAAGTGAGGAGTAAATATGCCAGAAGTTACTGGGCAAGATTCTAATAAGGAAAGTAGAATAGAAAACGAGCTACAACAGGATTATGAATATGAACTGATTAAAAGTTTATTCATGTTTCCTGATAGGCGTCATTTGGTAGATATTGCTGAAGCTACAAAAGGCTCGTTTGATAATTTAATGTGTGCGTGGCTTGTTACAACTGAGTTGACAGACAGTCAAGAAGAGTTAGATGAGGAATTGCTATCTATTTTTAGTGCAATGAGATCTTTGAGTGCAGGAGATAGTTACCGACAACTTCAAAAGTTTTTATTAAATAATAAAGATAATCAAGATCTAAAAACCGTTCTTGATTGTGAAAGGGGAGAGTCTAGTTTGACGATATTGCACATAATATCAAGTATGGCTTGGGCAAGAAAACAATATGATTGTGCCGTAAGTTTGCTTTTAGAAGCAGGAGCTGACCCTAATATCAAGAATGATAAAGGAAGGACACCATTACACTATGCTACTGGACCTTATAGTATAGCTGCTCTCTTAGAAAAGGGAGCTGACCTTAATGCAGAAGATAATGAAAAAAAACGCCTTTGCATCATGTTGCTAGTGTTGGTTGTTCTGAAGGCGTAGTTTTACTCTTAGAGAAAGGAGCTATTTCTGATCAAAGTGATAAACAAGGAAAAACTCCTCTGCAAGTTGCACGTGATAATCATCATGAACATATTGAAAAGTACTTTGTGACTTATAAGCGAGAGAAGTTGAGTGATAAGTTACGCTCTATAATGGAAACAAAAGACTGGTTCGAAGATGGTTCAGGTTACGTTTTAACTAAGAGACAGGGGGCTTGAGAAGAAAGTTGTTGGATATAGTAAATAACTCAGAAGGTGATTCAGTTGTTGAAGATCTACAAGAATTCTTAGATGATTTTGGGAATGATCAAGATCTAAGAATGGTTTTGAATCTTCGAAGTAATGAAGGAGAGTTGCAGGTGCATCAAAATGCTAAAAATCTTGATTCTTTTGCTCGTTCAGGTACTGATGAAAGAGCAAATAAATTTGAAGTAAAAAGATTACTTTTGAAAGCAGATGCAATCAATTTACAATGGTCAAGTTATGATGAGAAGGAGTATTATTCTAGGGATTTATGGAGTAATTTACCGCCGAATCGACAGATAAAGCTAAAAGAATTTTTAGATAAAGTTTCTAAAGCTCAAAATATGGATGAACTAGAAGGAGTTGTAAATGAGGCTATTCTCTCAGGAGGAAGGATTAATAGACGATTTTCTCAAGATAAGAAGCGTAATTTTACAGATTGTGTTATGGAAAGGATTGGTAAGTTAGGAAAGAATCCTGAAGTTGCAAGCAAGATAGTATGCAAGTTGGTATCAATAGGGGCAGTGTTATATAATAAAGATAATATGAAAGTAATTGATACACTAGAATCTGAATTTAAAGAGCACAAAGAAAATATGATAGAAGCTTATCTAGATTATCTAGAGAGTACCCTAGATTTTATGGAAGTTATAAAAGGAGCAGTTATTAATGGTATGGTAAAGAATGCAAAAATAGATAACACTACTTTATACTCGTAATATTCCGAAGATAGTATAATAAATGTTGCAAGGCTCACAGAAAAAGCTAGTGAGTTAAGGCGAGCTCAGGGCAACATAGACTATGAAAGAGATATAATAAAGATTGGTAAAAGTGAGGTAGCAATTATAACAAAGAATGGTATAAGGAATTACACCAATCTTGCGGACGATAGTGATATAGTGTTGACTTTCCCTACCACTAAGGGAGAGTTAGACGTTAGGTTATATCCTGATAAGCAAAATAAAGACTGGATAAAGGTAGAAGTAAGAGATCAAGAGAGGTTGAAAGAATTAAAAGATTGTGGAGAAGAAATAGGAAAAAATTGCTTATTTGGTGGTTACTCAGTTTACAATGCTATTGAACGTGGGTACTTTGAAAGGCCTGCAGGAATTTTACAGGGAAAAAGATTACAAAGTGGTGAAAAAGTTTCTCATGTAGATCAATTACAAAGTAAAAAAAATAATAAGGTACGTCAAATTGGATTATACTAAGCTTGGTTTACAGAGGTCTTAGATTATGCAAGAAGTCTAATTGCAATTGTTAACTCTTCAAGTATAATTTGTTGAGATTTACATGAACCTTATTAGATGAAAGAGAAAGAAGAGCAGTTTAGTTTTACACCAGACAATCTTAGCAAAGCAAAAAAGTCTATAGAGATGTATCCTAAAGGTAGAGAAGGAAGCGCTGTTATGCCTTTACTGTATCTAGTACAAGAACAATGCGGATGGGTTCCTGAATCTGCCATGCGCTACGTTGCTGACATGCTTCATATTCCACATATTCGCGTGTATGAAGTGGCAAATTTTTATACCATGTATAATTTAAAGCCAGTAGGTAAATATCTAATACAAGTTTGTAGAACAACTCCTTGCTGGTTATGCAATAGCGAGGAAGTTTTAAGTACCTTTAAAAAGAAGCTTGGAATCAATATCGGTGAAACCACTAAAGATAATCTATTTACTTTAAAGGAAGTTGAATGTCTTGGTGCATGTGTTAATGCCCCTGTTGTACAGATCAATAACGATTTTTATGAAAACCTCACTCCTGAAAAAGTGGAAAATATCATAGCAGAACTTTCAAGTAAATAGATGGAAAAGTTCTCGTTTAGGATAACCAAGCAATCAGGTTCTGCAAGAGTTGGAACGATCAAAACTCCAAATGGAAGTATAGAAACACCAGCATTTATATTTTGTGCAACCAAAGCTGCTATTAAAGCTGCAGATATCGAGAGAATCAGAGAAGCAGGTACTCAGATAATACTTTCCAACACCTATCACCTAATGCTCCAACCGGGAGAGGATACTGTGGCAAAGCTTGGTGGCTTGCACAAGATGATGGGATGGAGTGGGCCAATGCTCACTGATTCTGGTGGATACCAGATATTTAGTTTAGGACACGGATCAGTTTCAGAAGAGATAAAGGGAGTAAGACAGAAACAAAAAACTCTGATCAAAATTAACGAGGATGGGGCAATTTTTCGTTCTTACATAAATGGTAAAACTTATTGTCTAACTCCTGAAAAGTCGATACAAATTCAACAAAAATTAGGTGCAGATTTAATCTTAGTTTTAGATGAATGTACTCCATTTCACGTCAGCAAGGAGTACACAAGGAAATCGATGCTCATGAGCCATAGATGGGCTGAACGTTCTTTAAATGAATTTAAAAAAAATAATAATGGCAAACAGGTGCTTTATGGAATTAGTCAAGGCGGAGTGTATCAAGATTTGCGTAGAGAAAGTTGTGATTTTATCAACGATTTGCCATTTTTTGGTCAAGCAATAGGTGGATCGCTTGGTCAAAGTAAAGAGCAGATGTATGATGTAGTTTCCTTTATTATGGAACATTTAAAAAAAGATAGGCCTACTCATTTGCTTGGTATTGGTGGAATTGTAGACATTTTTCGTGGAGTAGAGCTTGGAGTTGATACATTTGATTGCGTGCATCCAACTCGCCTCGCAAGACATGGTGGCGCGCTTGTTAAAGTAAAAAATAGAGATTCTATTTCTTCAAAGTGCAAAGAGCATATTAATTTGCGAAATCAACGATTCGAACTAGATGATAACCCAATTGAAAATGACTGTTTGTGCTTTACTTGCAGAAAACATTCAAGAGCCTATATACACCATCTACTGAAAGCTAAAGAGTTGCTGGCTTATACACTCGTTACCATTCACAATGTTTTCTTCATGAATAAGTTGATGGAATCAATAAGACAAGCAATATTGAATGATAGGTTAGATCAGGAAAAAAATAATTGGATTAGTGAAATACCGCTGCATTGTGAATTATATACCTAGTTCATATTTTGCACATGTGCGTTGCATTTTTTAATCTTCTTTAAAAACTTGACAGTACATTATATATACGGATATACTAGAAATATAATTTTTGTGAGGCATTTATGGTTAAAAATAAAGAAAAACATCAAATAGCGTTTTGCGTTTCAGCCTTTACACTCTTAGCTGGTTTATCATTAATCGCAACTGGAATTGCAGTGGGTACCGTACCTGCTATAGCTTCTTGTTTAGTGATAGGAGGAATTTTAACTGCCTTGTCTATTGTGCAATCAGTAGAAAGCTATTTATTTTTACAAAACAGCGAAAAAACTTTCAATAAAATGATTAGTGGTATACGCGATGAACCAGAAAGCAAACTTTTTATAGAAAGGATTTTGCAACCATTCATTGAACTTTTTAGTGAGCATAAGCAACATAACTAAAGTACACTAAGCATAGAAACCACTTTATCGTAACTTGGCAGTGAATTAATTTCTCCAATCGCAGCTAAAGTAATTTTTTCATGCTGAGATAGCAATTCTTCTGCTGCTTTTTTTATATCGTAAATAGTAACAGCACTAATTTTTTCTATTAATTCGTTTTTACTGATGTATTTATTATAGTTGCCGTAGTAGTGTCCTAACGTTTCAGCACGCGAGCTAACACTTTCGCGTGACATTAAAATTTGAGATTTTACTCGCTCTTTTACTCTATTTACTTCTTCTTCCTTCAGATTGTCTGTGGACAATTTCTTTAGCTCTGTCGTTATGGATTTTAAAAGCTTATCTAGATTACTGCTATCTGTACCGGCAAAAATGGAGAGCATTCCTGTATCAGCATAACTAGAGTTGAATGAGTAAATGGAGTAAGCAAGACCCTGCTTTTCTCTTACTTCCTGAAATAGGCGTGATGACATTCCGCTTCCCAGTATGGCATCAAGAACTTTGAATGTGTGATATCTATTATCATCACGAGAAACACTAGGTAGACCAATTAATAAATGTACTTGATCTAATTTACGATGTTCTAAATACTCACCACCGGTATAACTTGCATTCTCGCTTTTTTTCAGCTCTCTTGAATGAATCTTTGAGAGAAAGTCTTTGATTAATTGAACAACTTCCTCATGTTCAACATTTCCTGCAACAGCAAATATAATGTTCTCGCCAAAGTAATGCTCATTTATGTAGTTATCTAGATTAGCTCGAGTAAAAGATTTGACAGTATCTTGCGTACCCAAGATTGACCTACCAAATGGTTGATCTTTATAAGCTGCTTCAAAATACTTATCAAAAATGATATCGCTCGGTGAATCATTAGTTTGAAAAATCTCTTGTATTACAACACCCTTTTCGCGTTCCAATTCATCCTCTGGAAATGTAGAATTCATTAATATATCTATTAATATATCAATGCCAGTCTTTATATCTTTTTTAAGAACCTTTGCGTAATAACTTGTACTTTCTCTACCGGTGCAAGCATTGAAGGCTCCACCTATGTCGTCAAAAGCTTTTGCAATTTCAAAAGCAGTTCTTGTCTTTGTTCCTTTGAAAGCCATGTGCTCTAGGAAATGAGATATTCCATTTTGACTTGCACTTTCAGCTCTACTGCCAACACCAACTCGTATATTTAAAGCTACGGAATCAACTTCATGCACTCGCTCAGTTATTATGCGCAGACCATTATCTAGTTTTGTTACTTGTGGTATATTCATCTTATATATTCTTCTTTAAATTCTCTTCTACAAAATCCCAATTGATCAAATGATCAAGAAAAACTTTTATGTAGTCAATTCTGCGATTTTGGCAATCCAAATAGTATGCATGCTCCCATACATCCATAGTAAGTAGTGGCACTTGGCCATAAATTAGCGGTAGATCCGCATTTGGAGTTTTAGTGATTTTGAGTTTTCCTTTTTCAAGCACTAACCACACCCATCCACTACCAAATTGGCTTACTCCATAATTTGAAAATTCTTCACAAAATTTGTCAAAGTCACCAATATCATCTTGAATTTTTTTTGCTAGAAGACCACCATCTTGAGGCTTACCACCACCATTTTTTTTCATTGAATTCCAATAAAAAGTGTGATTCCAAACTTGTGCTGCATTGTTAAAAATAGGAACTGTATTATTATTTCCATGAACTTTCGTCACTAATTCCTCAATTTCCATATGTTGATAATCTGTGTTTTCAACCAGTTCGTTGAGTTTATTTAAATATCCCTTATGGTGCTTATCATAATGAAAATCTAGTGTCTTTACAGATATATAAGGCTCTAAAGCTGTTTTATCATACGGCAACTCAGGTAAAGTAAAACTCATGCTGACCTCTTTATTTTCGATGGTATGGTAATATGTGCTTTTGCGCAACAGATAATTTAGTTAGGTAGTGATTGCATTTATTCTAAAATTATCTATACTGATAAGATAATTATGTTTTTATTTTAGAGGGGTAATATGTCAAGTTTATTTAAGAATTTTAATGGGTATGCTAAATATGGAACTGTTCCTGCTGCAAAAAATAACAGTGAAGTTCCACAAAATAGTTTCTATAAATCCGTTCATTATATTAATAGTGTTATTGGGCCAGTGAAGGATGCAGTTTCTGGTGTTAAATCTAGTCAAGTTTGTTTAGGTGGTAGGAAAAATGGAAGTTTAGGTATAATTTGTACTGCTGTTTGGGCATTAACTCATGTAGTTCTACAAACTTTATATCTAGCATTGGCGTATTTGTCATATTGGCCGGCAAAAGGGTTAGCGAAAGTAGTAGATAGTTTTGATCTTAAGTACAGTACAAAATCGTTGATAGATTATTCATCCATGTTGTCAGGTAAGGCATGGGACCATAGTAATGCATTAGCTCAGTTTGTTAACACAGTTTTGAGTTATGCTGTTAGTGCTGTCATCTGGGCTGCTGCGCTTGTTGTTACACCACTCGTTTGGGCTATTGATAAAGTGGCAAGCAAGTTTAGTGATGCAAACGCTGAAGGTGTTGGTGGTCCTTCTTTTTCAAAATAGATAGCCTACCAAGTGCATGTGAAACCATTGTATCTGTGTGGCAAAATAAAGTAGACGAGATAAAGACACCTATAGAAGGAGGATGTCATGCAAGTAGCTGACACTGGCATCCCGATAGAATGTTGGGGAGTGTTAAATAAACTGTGTCAAACCTCCATTTTATCAATTTATTACTTTACTTCTCGGTTTGACACAGTTTATTTAACACTCCCTTTCGAGCGAGTTCTTTCAACCGAAACACTACATGCACGTTATCATCATCAATTTCAATGCGTTGAACTAATTTTCTTATTATATCAAGTTTAGTTTCATAGTCTGCTTGATTAAGCTCTCTCAGAGGAAAAACTTTCTACACTGTTTGTGATAAAATCTAATTCTTTCTGTAGCCTCTTTTCATCGATAGCTTCTTCCCTTTGATCTCTGATTCCTTTAACTCCTTTTCCATGCTCTCAACTTCTAAGTCATACTTTTCCTTCGTTATATGACCCCTTGCATATACATAAGCTAATCTTTCTATACCTTGTTCTATTTTACTTGCACGCTTTTCAATCTCATCCTTTGCCTGCTTATTTTCATATTTTAAAAGTCTAACCTTTGTCATTGCCTCTGGTTCTTTGAGTACCATTTTCACTTCTTTCCATACTGCTTCTTCTAGTATATCAACTCGTATTGATTTGCTGTTACACACCCTATTCCCACCAAAACGAATTGATTTTTTCTTTCAGTCCTCGGAAAAATCTTACTTAGCTTAGCTATAGATGTTTACAAAAGAAATTCAAGTGAGTGAAGAAAGAAAAATTATTTTTGCAATACCGTAGGTACGCTCCACAACTATATTGAAGTTTTTATTGCACTCAAAACCTTCATTTTTCCTCATTTCTAGAATTATTAAC
The DNA here is from genome assembly GCF_947251825.1 of Wolbachia endosymbiont (group B) of Camptogramma bilineatum. Taxonomy (NCBI): domain Bacteria; kingdom Pseudomonadati; phylum Pseudomonadota; class Alphaproteobacteria; order Rickettsiales; family Anaplasmataceae; genus Wolbachia; species Wolbachia endosymbiont (group B) of Camptogramma bilineatum. The sequence continues at coordinate 257,669 of NZ_OX366391.1, read as the reverse complement.
GCATTATCATTTAACCAGCCTGAGTGAGCTAACTCGTCTAAAGTTGAGTTAACCAGATTGATATTATAAGGTGGGTCCATAAAAACTATATCGCACTTTGAAATAGGTCTTGGTAATCCGTTAGCATTGCAACAAATTAACGTGATATCGTTCGTAATTCCAAAATCTTCTGCTGTTTTTTTAGGCAGTTGCAAATTGTAATAATCTGCATCTACCATGAATGCATGTTTAGCACCTCGAGAAAGTGCTTCAAATGAAAAAGAGCCACTTCCGCAGAATAAATCAAGTACATTTAGGTTATAAATAGGTTTTCTTGAAGAAAGTATACTAAATATTGCTTCTCGGACACTACTCATAGTGGGCCGTGCAGCTAAATTCTTGCCTGTAGTTATTTTTCTTCCACGATATTTACCCGCAATAACACGTAACATATAAAACAAGTTCGAAGTTAACTAATTATTTATAATACACATTTAATTTCAACATAGCTTCAGCAGTCTAATAGAAAGAAGGTTGCTTGTGGAGGAACGCAAGATCAATCGCTTTTCTTTGATTTATTTTCTATACTGATTGCACGACCAATCTCGTCTTGTAAATCATCATGGTTGTTTTTTTCATCATGACCCATCCCTTCAATTCTACTTTCTAACTCTAACTTAATTAAAGTATTGATTTTCTCTATACTATCGAGGAAATTGTGACACTCTTCATCACTATATTCCTCACCAGATGCTTTTTTTTCTATAAATAGACTTTTGAACCCTATTAGATCAGAACTCTGATCGGCATTCAACACAATATTTCTCTCTATAAAACTAAGATCTGATAGTAACAAACTAACCTCTAATAGATCTTCACTTTCAATGTTTGCAAGATTATCAAGATCGTCTAAAATAGATAACATCTTAAGCTCCTTCTGTGCAATTTCTTTGTCTTCTTTGTCAAATTCTGACGATAGCCCTTTATCATCTATAAGTCTCTCATTCAGAGCTTTATTTAGCTTTGAAAGACTAACATCACCTTGCTTAGTGCTATCTAGTAACAAATCTACCCTCGCTCTGCGCGCATTTAAAACATCATTGTAATCGTTTAACTTGATATTACCATCTTCGTCTTGCTGAAGACCATAATAACTTAGCCCTTTGAAATTACGATTCTTCATCATTCTCTATGTTCTCATTCCTTTCATTATCTTGACGCTCTCTATCTTCTCCGGCACGTATAGCTTCTGTAGTGTTTTTTAGGGTTTCTGGTTCCGTACCTAATTTTCGATTTGATTGATTAGGCTTATTTTCTTTTGATGATTCATCTTCTTCTGGTTCTCTCTTGCGGCCAATAGTGTAGTCATGAAGCTTCTCAAGAAATTCCCGTCTATATGTTTTTGCTCTATAGAGTAGATTATGCTGGTAACCATCCTTTTCTCCTGTAGCAGGGTTAATTCCTATAGAGTCGAGACCATGTTCCCAAGTAAACTTCATAGCATCTTCTATTGTATAGCCCAAATGTGATCCTACATATCCTTTATAATATTCTAAATATTTATCAATTCTTCTATGTGCAATATCTTCTTTATCAATTCCAAACGCCCTGTAGATTTTTTCCTCAAGCTTATCAACATCATTTTTAGGTGATGTTGCAAATTTTGTTGCTTCAATAGTAGCACCTACAAGCTTACGTGGCACATTAATAGAATATTTCAGCACACCCCCAACTCCTGGTATCCTACCTAGCAAATTAGCTGTACCTCCAGCTAATCTGTCCGGCACATGAGTAGCCCAATTACCTAAAGACTCTAGCCCTCCACCAATTTTATCTTGCATCTGTTGTTTTAATCCCTGCATTAAACCAGTCACAGGTGATGCTTGATACATACTAGATATATTGTAAACACCAAACCCACCACCGGCAATGCTTGAGCCCATCTGTTGTACAAACTCCTTCAAAGAAAACATCAAAAACGAAAGCAAGAACAATACAAAGATCTCTCCTGCGTTGATTAAATAACCTCTCTGTATGTCTTGCACCCTTTGGTAATCACTATTTTCTTGATAGTTTTGATTTATATCATAAAAATTCTCTGATTGGCAGCTTACACTTTGCGTAATTACACCTTGCACTAAAGACTTTATTTCACTTTTTGAATTTGGTCGAATGATACCCTTTTTGTAATCGCCTATTATTTTCTCATAATTTCTGCACTCTTCTTCATGCTGTTGAGATTGACAATAACGCTTTTTTATCTTACTATCTATATTATCTATTAACAATAAGATATCAGCCTTTTCTGATGCATGTAATAAACTATTCGTTAGACGCACTAGATCTTTTTCACTACAATTAGCATCAACTACTATATCACTTTCTGCTATATAATGGTCTGCTGGATTTTTCTCAGTACCAGGCACTGGGTTCAAGAAAGGGTAATCTATATAACGAAAACCTTTATTAATGTAATCTGGTGGAAGAGGGATATATCCAGCGCCACCAGTAAACTTTACTGTACCACCTATTCTGCTTAGTTTTTCTATACCTTCTATATTCTTATCTACGTTCAATGGAGAAGCCTCTCCAATAGCATAAGGTACAAAAATTTGCCCTGGAGTCCAGCTAAAGTATTCTTTATCAATTATACAAAAACCACCAAATACCCATTTTGGAGCACATAACTTTATTTCAAGCCATTTATTATAGCACACAGTAAAGCCTAACTGTTTATAAAAGGTATTCATTGTCATCGCAGCAAGTAATGACAGCAGGGTAAATATCATAATTGATTGCAAACAGAAACTAATACAGAATTTTATCCAACCCTCAAATAGACTTTTCAGTGGTGAAAATAAAATAGAGATTAGGAATAGCGGCATTATAGCTACAAGAAAAGCTATACCCATAAAACCAGAAAGGAATATTATGTAAGCATACATACACAGCAGGAAATATAAGACAATCCCTATAAAAATTGCCGGTATCATAAGGAGACTTGCCCACATTTGATAATGTAAAAATGCTGCAAACTTTTTCCAAACAGAGTAAGCAAAAAACTTATCAAACATATCCTCCATGAAGCTAAACAATTTAGCTTCATTTCCTTGAGCAACGTTTGAATTACCTCCGGTGTTCATGTTGGGAGCAAAATTAGTAATTATGCTTATCAATTGTTCAAGACCTTTAACAAATAAAACAAGAAAATGATCATAGAAAAATCTAAAACTTCCAGGAGATATAAGCACTATTACTAGAGTGATTTTCATCATTCTGATGAGCATATCATGCTTAGTTTCTCTTATCATTCCAAAAAGATAAAGAAGCGATGAAATCACTATAAATAGAACAAGCAAGGAAAGAACAAAATTGTGAAAGCTCGTACTTTTTTCAGCTATATTTTGAAACATCGCTTGTGCAGCTGCAGGATCATTGCTATCAAAATGCTTTTTACAATTTTCGTTAATCAATAATACACATTTTAGATAGTTATAAACGTAATCAAAAAATCCAAAGTTACTTGGTTTCTGCACTCCGCTCAAAAATTCAAAAGAGTAGCCACCTGCATTATCTAGATAATATCTATCTAATATCTTTACATATATTTTCCATCCTTTTTCTAACCTCACCGTATTACAATTCCTGTCCTGTAATGTGGTGTTATCTCTGTCTAAAGTAAAAAGTCCACTTCCATCTTCCGCTACGGAATTGTAACCTAGATGTACAGTAGGATATTGAGGATCGCGCATTAACTTTAGATTTTCGTTAGGATCATCTTTCCCCGTTTTAAACAAAAGATAAGCACCATGACCGTTGGTAAACCAACATGGAGCACCACGTGATACTGTATTTGCGCTATCATCTTCATTAATGCACTTGCAATTTACAGTGCAACTTGCTTTAGGCTTACTTGAAAATTTTTGTATGCTAGGTTTATAATTATTACAAACTAAGTGAAAGTCAGGCAGACTATTATCGCCTTGTTTACCTTCAAACTTAGTCGCATATTTTAGCTGTTCCAAGCTTTGCAAATTATAACTACCTTTAGATTCTTTCTTATTATTATTACTCCAAGATGTCCATGCACCATTTACTCGTACTACTAAACTATCTCCATTGGTTTCAAATCCAGTATCTTTCCACTTCACCACTTGATTAGAGTGAAAACCATAATTAATTTCGCCAGTATTAGGATCAATAATTTCTCCATCTTCTGGAACAAAAGCATCATGATCTCTTGAAAAATGAGCACCAATTGCAATGGGTTCAGGACCAAAATAATCAGCAGATATACATCTTGGAAAAGGCATATCATTCTTACTACAACCTGTAACCAGAACACAGATTACCAAAATTAATAACCTAAACCAACATTTGCCTAAGCGTGATTGCATACCTAAACTTTTTCCAATACAGAATAAATTTCTAAAACCTTACTTCAAATATCTTTTTAATTAGTTACTCCATATATCTCATCAATCTTCCTTGACTTGTCCTTTTGTTTTATCAGAATCCTTTTGCTTATCTGGCTGGCTTAGTGTTTCAGATTTGCTCATTTCTCTGCCAGCACTCCCTTTCCCATCTGCTTGCTTTGGTGTATCAGGCAATTTAGCTTCAATTTTGCTACGATCTTTACTCATTCCCTGCTTGATGTTATGTATCATATTTTGGGTTCTATCATCAAGGCCAACAGTTGACAGCATAGCTTGTGATGCGCTCCTAGAAATATGACTAACACTTTGAGCAACTCCATAACCAGAGCTGAACAACGCCTGCGCCATAGTTTCTGATATAGAAACAAAAGCTTCCATTGAACTAGCAATGATGAGATATATAAATGCCTGGATTAGATCTATAGGTAATGCTGCAAAGTGCCCAACAGCCCTTTCTCCAGTACTGAGCGCAACATCAACACTAGTACCAGGACTATACCCAAGAGGTAATATTGATTTCATAAGACACAGATCATACGATAAAAAATTTACACTAATTAAGCATTGATAGCATGCAGAAAAATTTGTGAGGTTGTATAGAACTGAATACATTAACTGGTTTAAAAGAGACAAGGATGAAAATAAAATGACTGGTTGCAATGAAACATGAGCCAGCGTTTTTATCCAATTATCAAATAATGTTTTAGTTTGTTGAAATAGAATAAATACGATAAATAAAGGTGCCAATGACAATAAAAATGCCACTAAAACAGTAGATATTACATACTTAAACGTAGCACTAATAATGCATCTTAAAAACACAAAAGTAGCATAAAGTATTGCCAAAAATGCAATAAAGCCAAAAGGTCCTGATAGCATTAAAGACAAAAATTTCAGCCATGTTTCTCCTGTAAATAATACTCCCGCTGTTAAATCTAAGAATGCAAAATTTTTACCTCCTTCTCCTATATAGCCAGAAAAACTATCAACTAAATAAATGCTACCATCAACAAAAAGCCCAGACAAAGTTGTACCAAAGAATTCCCAACTTCTATCACTAAAAGCAAAAGCTATAAATGCTATTTTGAATATTCTTATAATAAAATCGAATTTACTTAATTGTATTGTTCCAAGCATATAGCCAACAACAGTAAATATAACGTATAGAATAAGCAAAGCTCTTATTCCTTGTAGAAGCCCCTTTCTATATCCTTCATATGGAATTTTAATTCCGTCTTCACTCCCGTCTGTTATGAAATCAAAAATCTTGTTTACAGTTGATGAAATAAAATCGTTTATTTTTCTTTTTAAAAATAAATTTACTGTGTATTTGTTATCTTCATAATATTTGCTATCTTTATCCGTAATATCATCTTTCTCTACGTTTTCTACATTAATACCAAAATATATTTTCTTAGACTCTTCATTTACCAAATGACTTCCATCTATTATGTAATAGTCTACATTATCCTCTGTTATTTTATCTAATTTCTTTACTTTTTTGAAATTATTAGTCTTTCGAACAGATGGATCTCCTGGCGGGCTATCACCCAAGTACATATACAGTTTTTCACCACTATCGAAGTTACATGATCTAGTCACTGCAACATGATATCCACCTCTATGAAGTTGGTAGTTGCCATTACTTGCTATAGCAAGCATCACACTACTACCAGGTATTATATCTTTTTCATCTATTTTATAATCATGATTTAATTTCAAAGAAAAATGTTCAAAATTATCACCAATTTGCGAACACACATTATCCCCTTTTGCACCCTTTCTCTCTGGAAAACATTGAATACCTTTAGCAGTATTCTGATTATTAAGATCGCCAACTTTTGCAACAAGAGCCTCAGCCCAAGAAATATCTTCTCTGTCCTCTTTGAAGTTTAATTTAGAATTTGATATTAAATTAATGTCAATCTGCTTAGAATCCCTCTTATTTTTTTTAATCTCTTTTAGTTCATCCTCAATACGTTTAAGGTGAGAATACATGTCACATGTATTTCTTTTATCATACTTCTCATGCCTTATAGAAGAGACGCAATTCTCCCCTATACCTTTTGCGTTGTAACATATATTATGATAGTAACAATTAAGTTCATAAGAACTGTATTTGTTCAGCTCATTAAAATCACACCTTTTCCCATTACATAATTCATTCAGTCCTATTTTAGTTCGTCGTAAATCTAACAATGCGCCATTTATCCATGAATTTTGAATATAATCCTTATTAAAATGTACCTTATTATCATATGGAGTGTAGCCATTACCAACCAAGTATCTATACTGTTGATCCTCTTCTTTCCCATCTTTATCTTTCCTTTTATCTAGTCGATCAAGTTCAAATTCCTTTTTGCTATCTTGCTCATCTTTATAAAAAAACTTACCTCCTTTACATACCTCTCCTGCGCTAGCCTTACTATCCTTATTTTTGTAATAATCGTCATCAAAAATAACCTTTCCTTTAAGGTCTTCTAATTTATCACAATTAATTGTCATTTTTCTAGGAACTAAGCTAAACCTTAATGTATCACCAGGATTTGCTTTAATTCCAGTATCTACATAACGTCTATTGCTATAGAATTCATTATTTCCAAAGCCTATATCCCCACATATTTCTCGTTCATCAAGGCTAGCATTATCAATTAACTTATTACTGTAATTTGGTATTAAATCATTAGCACAAAATACAGCAGGCACAAGTACTCTCTTTGGATTTTTCCCTTCTTTAAGAGGACAAAAATTTACTGACCCACCAAGAGTAAATTTGATTTTCTCATCCTTGCTAATTACTTGACCAGAATCAACCCAATGAATTTTAACTCCTTCGCCAGCTTCACGCACTGGAACATCTATACTGACACTAGTATTTCTGCTCTGCAACCCAGGTTCAACACAATCCATTGTGCAGCCAGTAATTACAAGACATAGTATCAATAATAATGATTTTCTGCTCATCATTGATTTCCTGTGTTTGTCGGTATTTTAGGTGCTGATCTTTGAGCTGATTGTGGTATTTGAGGTCTTCGACTTGGTGTACCAGATTGCTGACCTGCTCTTCTTTGGATACTTTGTTCATCTAAACCTACTGTTCCCATTAAGCTTTGCTGATATTGCCTTCCTGGTTCGCTTGCTACATAAACACCAAACAACGAATCAGATATTGTTGAAGATGCTTCAACTAAAGCTTTCATGGCATGTCCCAAAATCACAAAAGCCATCATAGCGGTGATATTAGGTACATGTTTGGAAGCATAACCGTAAAAAATACAAGGATTAAAAATCCTTAAGTTAAGATTAAGTATACATGTAGGGCAGACCTCAAAATTAAAGACCGAATACACAATATAATCCATAACCTGGCTTATTAATGATATAAAAATTAAAAGCACCACCGGATGAATTGCAAATCTTGCTAAATTTTTGACCCAATTGTGAAACATCTGTCTAGTATATCCAAATAGAAGGCAAATAATAAAAAGAGGCGCCAAGGAAAGCAATAATGCAACTATTGCTATAGATGTGATAAAAGAAAATAAGGCGTTAAACATCGATAAGCTCACTGTTATCAAACCCCAAATCACCAAGCAAAACGATACAATACCCAAAGGACCAGAGAATATAAGAGATACTATTAGTAACACTGAGTGTGCTGATAAAAACCTATTGAGCGGTAAATCAAGAAATTCAAAAACATTTGATGTTGTACCTCTGAAATCTGCTATTTCTATTAACTGTTTTGGAGCATTAACAAAAATAGAAAATGCATTGTTATAAAAAAAACTCCAACTGTTATCGTTCAGCAATTGGGTAATAACTCCTATCTTTACACATATAATTAAAAATTCATATGTAGAAGCATGAGACAATCCAAAAAAGTAATAAAGGGTGTATAAAACTATATATAATACTAATAACGACACTATTGTAGATCTGATAGTATTTGTTCTATTTGATGCTACAAAACTTTGATAAAGAGACTTCACAGGGCTAGTATCAGAGTGAATCGCGTTAGTGTCTTTGTAGCTAGAACCGAAAAATGCAGTTTTTACTTTTTCATCAAAAAAATTATATATCGCACTAAAAGTTCTTACAGGTGGCTCTTTAGTTGTAAGGTTAATGCTAAACTGACCCTCATTTTTCTTATAATCACAGCCATGATCTCTTATTCCGTAATATATAGTGCCACTCTTGTCTTTTAGCTTTTCTTTTAAGCCTTCCATATATTGAGTATTATAAACTTTGCTAATGTCTATAGGTATATCTCCCTGAGTTTCACCAGGATTGTGCTCAGGAAACTTATCAGAAACATGTATATATAAGTTTTTTGCTAGACTATGGCTCTTTGTGACCCTTATATTATATCCCCCTTTACCAGCACTCTTTTCTTTAGCATTTTTAAGTGTAAATACTAACTCTGTACCCTTATCATAGTTTTCTTTGATCTTATGATCAAAGTTAGTTCGTATACCATCACTCCTTACATATTCAAAACTTTCCTTTCCTCCTATCGACACCTTTAATGATGGAATGTAAGTCTTTATCCTCTTCATTTTCTTTTTTCTTATATCATCCACAGCTCCCTTGGTATTTTTTTCTGTATTTACTTTATCCTTTTCACCATCTGAACTATCGCTGTGTCCTTTAGCTATGTTGCTATCATCTAACACTCCCATTATACCATCTACAGCCTTCTTGATAGCTTCTTCCTTACTTACTTTTCCAACAGCTAGTTCGTTGGCAAGATTTTTAGCTACATTACGTTTATTGCCATCTATAGTATTAGATTCAATTTCAACACAATTTTGACCAAAGTAATAACATATATTTTGGCACGCAAGATTTAGAACGTACGTATCTATCTTACTTGCACTGCTCTCTGAAAGCTTGCTACAGTCTACATTTTTCCCTTGTTGTTTTATAGAGTCGATGACATTTCTAATTTCCTCTCTTTCACTTTGATCTAATTCTGAAGACCAGTACTCTTTTCCATTTAACCATTGTGCATTGCCTATTTCATATTTATTAGGACATATTTCACCTTGACACTTCTCTTGATTTAAAACATGTGAAAAATACTCCTTTTCCCCTTCACCGCAACTCTCGTCAATTTTTTTATAGGTAACCATGCCATTATTGTTTTTACACATTTTACTTCCAACAACACTAAAGCTTATCGCATCGCCAGCTTTAAGCGCAAACGGTAATGTAACGTTTCTTACTCCAGGTTCAATTGCAAAATCTTTATATTGCGAACAAAAATTAACCTTATTAGGCACTATATTAATCTCTGTTACTTTTATTTTATCCGAAATATAGACTCCAGAATCAACCCATTTCTGCTCTGTTGATACTATATCCAATTTCTCACGCAAGCCTGATGAATCTTCTGGCTTAATACACCCGCACCCAGATAATAAAAAGAGTATCACAAAACTTATGCATAGCTTAACCAAGTTTTGGTTGCTCAAATGTTCAAACATCTGTTACTCACCTGCGCTCACTCTCCACTGGTTTTATAGATTCACTAGAGGAAGATCCCGATCCCTTATTATCATCTCCACCTCCTCCAATAGCCCCTCTTGCCTTATTTACAGCCGCAGCAGCAACTTGACCAGCACCTCCAGCAGCAGCTTTGGCAGCAGATAAAGCTTTATTCACCATTTGTGCAGGAGTGCTACCCGAACCAAGTGCTGCTCTGTGATTACCAGCAAGCTCAGCAGCCATGCCGGGAAGAACGTTTAAAAAGTGGTAAAAGAGGAATAATACTAAACACAATTTTAATAATTCTCCGATTAGAGAGCTGCCAAACTCCATGTATGTAAAGTCGAATAGACCAAGTATGCTGCTCTTTTTAAAGCTATAATTTTGCATCATACATGCGAGAGTAGTTTCATTTTTATCACATTCCCCATCTTTCAATTTAAACCACTGTTTTTTCTTACTATATGAGATTTCTGCTTGTTTCTTTTGATATGACTTGTCTGGTTGTTCATTTTTATATGACTCGTCCAGTTTAAAATTTAAATTTTTAAAATAGATTTTATCACATGCTATGAACATAAAAGATAGAAATGCAAAAAGGATAACTGGGTATAAACTGTAGGTAATTAACTCTTTTAGCCAACCATCAAAATATCCTTTAGTGTGTTGGAATAAAACCATAGGAATAAACAAAGGTGATAGAATAACAATTACACTTAAAGCAACTATAGATAAAATAAATACATAGCACATCCACAAAATAACCATCATCAGCAAAATGGCCATAAATATACAGACAAGAGCTACTAAAATTTGTCCACCAGCGAAAATAATACCAATCACCGAACCTGCAACTAACAAGACAGGAGCAGCGCCAAGCAAAACCGCTAAAGTTGCAACACCTCCAGTACCAATTTTGCCACCAATTCCATCTAAAGGTGCACCTAAATAAAATAAAATTCTGCAATCAAGCCTATCCCAAGGTGCAAGATAACTGTAGGATACCTTCTGCCCTTCACGATTGTATTCATAATCTTTACCTGCCTCATAATTACATATATTTTTACTCTCAGATGAAGCTTTAAGCACTATTTCTGATAAGCCGTTCGAAAGTTTTGTTAATTCCCCGTAATAATGAGACATGGTACTACCTGTTGTGAAGTAAATCACCAAAGCAAACTTAATGATCAATATATACATTTCTTGTGGACTACGCATTCCACCAGACATGGCTTTTATAGAGAACAATATCAAAGCTAAAATTAAGATAGCAGTAACAGTGTTCTTCAGTCTTTTTTGTGCTACAGACAAAAAACTACCCTTAGCATGTCCATTTTTGTCTGTAAGTAAGTTACCACTTGAATCAATACCTGCCACTAAATTATCTAACGACTCCTTAATACATTGCACTATCATAGAAGTTATGGGAATAGGAGATAATGACTTACTTCCCGCTTGATTGTAGCAAGCTTCAGAGACATACGAGCTAAAACAGCTTTTATTGTCATAATCTACAAAAATTTTTCCTTCTTTTTCCTTTTCCCTTATAATAGTTTTGTAATCTTTATCTTTATTTATAGGGTCGCTAAGATCAACATTATATTCACCCGTACCATCTTTATTTTTGAATTTCATCACAGATTTTTCACACATAGGAGCAAGTGGGTCAGGTGGCAATTCCGTGCACCCCATATCAACCCCTTGCGGCCAAGGAGTCATTTCGATACCAAGCATTCTCACACTTGCTAACTCCACACATAATCTGCCCATTTTTTTCACTGCTTTAAATGTTGATCCATGTATGGGTTCGCTCTGTCCTGCTTTGAGAACTTTACATTTCAGCTCACCATCGACCGTCGGGGACCATGACCCATCTACATATCCAGTATCTTTTTCCCTTACATCAAAGTCTATGTATCCAGGTTTTTCTCTGGAATCAAAGTCTTTCTTGTTAAAAAGATTACCAAAAGTTAAAGGATTTCGATGACATATTTCTATATATTCACTGTATTGCACACCGTTTTTTGGCCAGTAATAACTTTCTGTACTCTCCTGAACGTTAGAATTTAAGGCTTCTTTTTCTGCTCTTTTCCCGTCATAGTCTTTTTTGTTCACGTTTTCCCGAGCTTTATCTTGTAAACAAGAAAAATATTCATCTTCTGTTTGGTAATTTTTATTGGTGCAGCCACTATAACCTGTGTCTTCTTTAAAATTTTTGTATGTTCCATCATGACCACGTGCAACTGGGTGTTTAACAAAACTATGTTCACAAACAACAAGCCCCCCTATTGCTTTCCAGACTCCAACAATTGCAGCTATCATTCCAACAATAACAATAGCAGTAAATACACCAGCGGAAGAAACAATCAAAACAATACCAGTAAATATTGCACCAATAGCAATTGCTATCCCAGCAACTGCTGCAGCTGTTTTAAACGCCTTACAGTCAGGATTAGAAGCACGACCAAAGCTGCCAGTAGAATTAAATCTGCTAACAAATTCCGTTTTGTCAGTACCACTTACTGTATCTGCAAACACTGGATATGAGAGCAAAAAATCTATATTTAACAAAAATATCGCAACTAACAGTAATGACAGTTTAGTTTTAAACATTTTTCACCTTTTGATAAAACACAGGCAACCACATCTTTGGATCATCTCCGACTTCTTTCAATATATCATGTAACAATAGGACACTTTCTGCACGTCCAGATAACACGTTGACCACATCATCCAAATCTTTCAGATCTATTCTAGCTACTACAGCATTAACTCCTTGCTTTACTAAAAAGAATCTAGTACTTGGATCTGTGTGTTTGATCAGTATGTACTCACGTTCAGTTAACATAAAAACATCTCGATAGACACTAGTAGCTTTCAGATTTGGCAAAAAAATTTGTGTTGCTGTCTGCTGTACAAGCGTATCACTAATAGCACTTTTACTTGCATCTTCAACACTCTGAGTAGCAAAAACTACAAAAGCATTTAACTTTCTCAGCACTTTCAACCAGTCTTTTATCTTAGGTGCAAAAACTGGATTATCTATTAACGCCCATGCTTCATCAAGAACAATAATAGATGGAGTGCCATCAAGCGATATACTAATCCTATGAAACAAATAAATCAAGACCGGCCCAAGAGCAACAGGATCTTTTAGCAAGCTAGACATTTCAAAGCCAAACACTCTTGCTTTTGAAAAATCTAGCAAATCTTCTTTATTGTCAAATATTGCAGCATGAGAGCCATCATCATGCCACATAGATATTGCTCCAGCTAGAGTATCAGGGCCCGCAAGTCCTAAAAATGGTACAAGATTTCTCAAAAATCTGTCTTCTTTTTTTAATTTAAAATTTCCCTCAATTGCATCATTAATTCTAGCAATATCTTCTGAAGTGAATTTATCGTTGTACACTAAAATTAAAGATTTTATCCATTCCATCAAAAATGTTTTATTATCAGGAGTATCGTCAAGTTGCAGAGGATTAAAATTTGTCTTAGTTCTTGGTTCTATTATAGTATAGATACCACCAAGTGCTCTTAAAAAAATTTCTGCACCGCGATCTTTATCAAAAAAGAATATTCTTGGAGAAAATTTCATTGCTTGAGCACATAAAAAATTCATTAAAACAGTTTTGCCAGCACCTGTTGGCCCAATTATCATAGTATGTCCAACATCCCTTATATGAAAGTTGAAGAAAAATGGAGTGCCGGATGTTGTATCAAAAACTGTAACAGCATCTCCCCAGTGGTTATTGAATTTTTTACCAGTAGGATAATTATGTTGAGATGCAAAACCGGCCAAATTAAGACTACTTATTGTACCTTTTCTTACTATATAATCAAAATTACCAGGAATTTGCGCCCAAAATGCTGGTTCTAGATTAACCCTCTCACGAACAGGATAAACACCACAATTAGAAAGCTCCGATTCAACCAATGATAAAGCATTGTCCAATGATTTAGGGCTTTTTTCTATACATAAGATAGTTAAATGGTGTTCACCAAACGCAATTTTACCACTCATTGCATCATCAAGCGCATGAGAAATTTCTGCTATTTGAGAAATAGCTTTATCTGCAGATTGTATCATACGATTTTGCTGTATCTGCATTTTCGCAATTGCCATTTGCCTATTTGTAAATTGAAAAGACTGCGTGATAATAAATTCATAAGGAAGTTGTAAAAAAGAATCAAGCATTCCTGCGGAAGTATTATTTCCATATTCTTTGATACTAACTATTCCAGCATATTTACTTTCATTATGAGTCACAACCTGTATCATCTTATGGCCAAAAAATAACCTATGAACCGGTAAGTATCTTGATATTTCAGTTTTTAGTGGAAAAAGCGTATTTGTAACAAAGCCACAATTTACAATTCTAGACAGAAACTCCATTATTTCACAAAACAGTCCGTTTGGAGTTTCTTTTACTCCAAGGACTTTAGGCGAATAATTCCTAAGGCTTGTTACTATACGATTTGTCGTTTCCTCTAAATCTTCATAGGTATCACGCATATCACTTTCCCAAGCATGTTTTGAAGTTACATGACCAAATTTTTTCAGTAGATGTGATAAAAATTCTACTCCCTTTGTATCTGCCCTACGAATAATCGTAATGTATAAATCATTAATAAAAGATTGCCTAGTTGCGTGTTTTTCTCTCCATTTTAGATTTACATGGTTAGCAAAAAAATTTGGTAAACTCTGGTTTGCAAATTCATCAGAAAAGATATTCTTCTTACGCCTGATGGTATGAAAGTACAAACTAAATGCTGGAGATGAAATGCTTCTTAGCATCTGATTTCTGATATTATTTTGTATCACCAAGTCTTCATCATCGGCCGTTTCAAACGCAAAGCCATTTAATTTTATAAATTTAACTAACCAATTCTGCTTTGTTATCAAGGTTGTACTATTCCAATAGCAAGAATAAGGTATAAATTCAGCAGCGTGAACCTCTCTACTTAGAATAGATTTATTCTTTGATTGAATAGCTCTAAATCTCAACATTGCATAACATCAAGTAATGTCATAAGAATTGGCTCCATGATAAAACCGATTTAAACATTTGGAACATTTTCCCAACTTTACCATAAATAACTCAACAAACAACGGTTCCTTTGCAGAAGCTATATAGCCAAGTCCATGTATACCTGGTAACATCAGGAGAATTACTCTAAGATCATTTGTATTAATGAAAATTAGCATGCAAATTAGAACGTTTAATATTGCAAACATATAACTCACACCAAAGAGCATTGCAGGTCTTGTAAGACCTTTAAATAATTGATTCGTTTGTATGCTGCCAGTAGACATATCTTTAACCTTCTAATAAGAGCTCTAACACTAATACTACATCATTAATTAAAAATCTATTGAAATGAATAGCACTTTAGGTAAGATAATTAATTTAAATTCAATGATTATAAGCTGGCCATTTCAAGAAGCAGAAAAAATACTACAAGAATTCCCTAATAAAAAAGAGATAATATTTGAGACTGGTTATGGTCCTTCGGGTTTACCACATATTGGTACTTTTGGGGAAGTTTTTCGTACCACAGTTATTGCAAACGCTCTAAAAAAAATAGCTCCTAGTATAAAAACCAAAATCATTGCAGTTTCCGACGATATGGATGGTTTGCGAAAAATACCAGATAATGTACCAAATCAGGAAATGCTAAGAGAGAATCTGAACAAGCCATTAACCATGATACCTGACCCATTTGGCACTCATGAGAGTTATGGTCATCACATGAATTCGTTGTTGTGTAAATTTCTTGATTTGTTTGGATTTGAATACGAATTTAGGAGTGCAACAGAGTGTTATAAATCTGGCGTTTACGATGAAAAACTTTTACTCCTGCTGAAAAATTATGATAAAGTGATGGACGTAATGCTTCCATCATTTCGGGAAGAAAGGCAGCAGACTTACAGTCCATTCTTTCCGATATGTCCAAAAACTTCCCAAGTTTTACAAGTTCCAGTAATTGAAACAAATACAGATAAAGGAACAATCACGTATGAAGACTCAAACGGGGAAAAAATAGAAGTTCCAGTGACAAAAGGAAAATGTAAACTGCAATGGAAACCTGATTGGGGGATGAGGTGGGCTGCATTCGGAGTTAATTACGAAGCTCATGGAAAGGATTTGACTCCATCTGCTGTGCTTTCAAGTCAAATATGTAAAATACTTGGAGAAAAGCCACCGCTTTTGTTTTGCTATGAGTTATTTCTTGATAAAGAAGGAAAGAAGATATCAAAATCAAAAGGAAATGGTATTTCAATTGAGGAGTGGCTAACTTATGCACCCACAGAGAGTTTAGCGTTATACATCTTTCAGAGCCCTAAAAAGGCTAAACGTTTATATTTTGATGTGATACCAAAATCAACTGATGAGTATTTGGAGTTTGTTAAGCGTTATAATGAAAGTAAAGAAAAGGATGTAAATAGCCCTGTATGGCACATCCACCAGGGTAAAGTTCCAAACGTAGAAACTTCAGGCATAAATTTTTCGTTACTTTCAAACCTGGCAGCAGCTTGTAATGCTGAAAATAAAGAGATTCTTTGGGGTTTTATATCAACTTATGCACCAAACGTTACACCAGAAAGCAACAAAATGCTAGATAGGCTTTCGGATTTTGCAGTTAGGTATTATCACGACTTTATCAAGCCAACAAAAGCGTATAAAGCTTCAAACGAAAAAGAGAAAGAAGCGTTACTAGATTTAAAGAACAACCTACATTCCCTGCCTATTACAGCCACTGCTGAAGAGATTCAATCTCAGGTTTTCTCCATCGGAAAAAAACATAATTACAATAACTTACGCGATTGGTTTCAGTTGCTATATGAAACGCTGCTTGGCCAAAAAACTGGTCCAAGAATGGGATCTTTTATCAAGCTTTATGGGATAGATAATACAATCTCTCTTATAGAAAGTGCTACTGAACGTACACTTTAGAGTTTACCTTCTTTCATTTGAGCCCTCTAGTTTTATTACTTGACAAACCTTCCCACTTTCCTTATTATACCGATAAAGGTATTTATCCTTGTTTTTGGGCTCAACGACAAAATTCAGTAAAAAACTCAGATATTTATTGGCAAATTACATAAAATTATAGCGGCTTTTTTTTATTTTTTCTACATTCAGCCAAATCGCGCTTGTTAGCACATTATCAATTTAAATTATTAAAACTCGCTATATGGGGATTCTTTTGTCTTTTTTTATTTAGCAAATTTCTTAATATTTACAACTAAAGTAATTTTAGAGAGCCAGCGCGTGACCAACCTGGTCAGCTTTCTGAATCCCAGTACTGGAATAACAAGAAAGAGGGCGCTGGGATGACACCATTTGCTGTCTTCAAAATGAATGTTCATACACCTAGGATGTTTAAACCTTAATTTTGTTTTGGTGTTAAGCAAGGTATCTAGATACCTTGCTAAATAAGAAAACTTGGAGAAAAGGAAGAAACTTCTCTTCTCCTACTTGTCGTGATTGTAATACTTTATATTGCCTGAGTAGCATGCTCGAATTTTCCTGTATTTGATGCATCTAGTTTATCACTAGGTTTTAGTGCAATATATGTGATACCACCAGTAACAAGTCCTGTAAGTACGAAAGCAGCAACAGCTATACCAATTAAAGCCAATATTGGTAATGCAACACCAGCAGCAAAACATCCACCACCAACTGCTAATGCAGCTACAACACCACAAACACTACCAATCATTATTGATTTATTAGTAGTTTTTACTATATTTTCTTCAGTTCTAGGCACGCTACTTTCAGACACTAAAGGCTTTTCATTACTTTCACAATTAGACATGCTATTTGCAAGTCTTGCTAGCCAATTATCAATTTTAGTTTCTTGCCCTTCATCTTGCTCTTGACTTTTTAATGTTTTTAAAATCTCCTGAAGTCTTTGACGATCATTTCCTTCTACACGAGCAAAAACTTCTTCTAACATATTATTATCTTCACTTGCTTCTAAAATAACTTTGATTTTTTTCTCACAATTACTGAAAGCCATAGCATAGCCAAGCAGTGTTAGATTATACTCTGCACCATCTGGTAACTTTTTAGTTATATTTGCAGTAGTAAGAACTTTTCCTTTATCTTCACTTGCTTCTAAAATAACTTTGATTATTTTCTCAAAATTATTGAAAGCCATAGCATAGCAAAGCAGTGTTAGATTATACTTTGTACCACCTGGTAAATTTGTAGTTATATTTGCAGTAGTAAGAACTTTTTCTTTATCTTCAATTTCTTCTAAAATAACTTTGATTATTTCCTTGAAATTAATGAGATTCATAGCATAGGCAAGCGGTGTTAGATTATACTTTGTACCACTTGGTAACTTTTTAGTTATATTTGCAGTAGTAAGAACTTTTTCTTTATCTTCAATTTTTTCTAAAATAACTTTGATTGTTTCCTTAAAATTATTGAAATTCATAGCATAGCCAAGCAGTGTTAGATTATACTCCTTACCACCTTTTACTTTTTAGTTATATTTGCAGTAGTAAGAACTTTTTCTTTATCTTCAATTTCTTCTAAAATAACTTTGATTATTTCCTCAAAATTACTGAAATGCATAGCATAGGCAAGCGGTGTTAGATTATACTTCGTACCATCTGATAACTCTTCATTTATATTTGCAGTAGTAAGAACTTCTTTTAATATCTCTGCTTCTTTAATTACTTTAAGAGTAAGAATAATATCCTGTTTACTTTTTATCGCATCCTTTAACCGATCATATAATTTCTTTTGTTCCGCTGTTAAATCTTCATACTTTGTCATATCAAACTCTCCTATATAATATACTTTAATTACTATATACTTAAGCAATAAAGTCAAGAATTTAATTAACTATCATAAACACTCAAGCAAGAAAAAGGGGCTTTTGTGCGAGCGTTATTAATCTTCAGTTTAATAGGATAAGATTCGTCAACGTTTCTGTAAGTATCTTCTATATAGAAGAGTTGCTACCAATAAAGCCTAAGCTGACCAAATACATTTCTGTAGATTCAGATCTACTTGATTTTGGTTTGAAGTATCTTACTGTTTTAAACATTTTTTTTAGCTCATTGCAGAAATCTTTATCAGACTCTCCTTGAAAAATTTTTACTACAAATTTGCCATCATGATTCAAAAAATGCTTTGCAAAATTGAGCGCTGCTTCGCATAAAAGCATAATTCTGATATGATCTAACGATTTTAAACCGCAAGATTCTGGTGCCATATCAGATAAAATTACATCAAATTTGTGATCCTTGAATTTTTCTCTTAAAATTTCAAGTTCGCTGATAATATCACACTGTATACACTCTACTCCACTAATTGCGTTTATTGGTTTTATGTCAACAGCAATCACACTCGCTCCTTTCTTAGATGCAACTTGTGACCATCCACCAGGAAAAGCGCCAAGATCAATAATTTTTTGCCCTTGTTGGAGTAGTTTAAATTTATCGTCTATTTCTATTAACTTATATGCCGAGCGCGATCTATAACCGTCCTTATTGGTTTTTTGCACATACTGATCATTCAAATGGCGATGTAGCCATCTTGTTGAAGATAACTTTCTACCTCTAGCTGTTTTTACTCTGGTCTTTATACTAATAACCTACTTATTATTGATTATATCTTTGAGCTCTTTTTCAACTACTTCTTTTACCAATTCATGTAGATACTTATTCAGCCACTCTGAAAGCTGAGGTTTTAAAAGAGATACAACTAATTCTTCAACAGTAAGATCCGCTCTTTTTTGTTGTTTATGCCGTAGTTCGCTTTGCATCTTTTCAAGCAATGTTTTAATTTCCTCCATATTTTCTTTTAAAACTAAATGCTCGTTACTTTGTTCTTGATAGCTCACTTTGTTATTACTCATTTGGATATTATCATACAAATTTTTCTCTTCTGAGTTGTAACTATGGCTATTAAATTGGTTATTCATTTTCTCACTTTGGCAATTATTCTCTTCTTCACTATTTTCTTTTTCTTCGATGTCTTCTGGATACTCCTCTTCAAGGCATAATACGTCATCATCTTCATCTATTATTTCTGCTCTATCGCCACTTGGATTTTTACCCGATATAGCTTTTTTTATATCTTCTAGTATATCTTTTACAGATTGATTATCGCTCATACCATTAAATTTAAAGGTTTATACTATTTATCATAAAAAGCAAGTTGTAAACACTAATTACATAATTGCTTTTTGCCTGAATTAGATCGGAACGTGCTTTAAATAATTCATCTTCAGTATCCAAAAGATCAGATGTGCTCTTTAAATTTAAGTTTACTTCTTGCTCAACTCCTTCCAATGCTAAAGCTGCTGCTTTTTCTGCTTCTTGACTTGCTTTAATAATAGCTTTTGCTGTCAGCACGTTATTCCAAGCATTTACAACTGCTTCTTCTATATTTTTTACTGCTTCGTAATAATCGTAAGTGTATTGTTTTGCATCCATTTTAGCTCTACTAACACCAAAAACATTAACTCCTCTTTTAAAGATCGGAATATCAAGAGTAAAGACAACATTCACATTTTCTAGTAACGTGTCCAATTTTATATTGTCCTTTCCAAAATTTTTACTTGCGCTTAGATTCAAAGAAGGAAGCCACTTGGAAGTTTCAGCGATCACTTCCATTCCGGCTGCTCTTTTTTGATAAACTGCTGCTTTTAGGGACAAGTTATTAGTTTTTGCTAATTGTAAACATTCATTTAGCTCTGGAACAGAAGGTAATTTATCATTAGCTTCAGAAAGTTCATCAGCATCTTCGCCAATCAAATGATAATAAGCAATATTTGCCAATTTTAATTTACCTTCAGCATCAACTCTTTCGGATATAGAAGACGAAAATTTTGCTTTTGCTAGCAAAACTTCAGCATTAGTAACTTCTCCAAGGGAAAAGCGTTTTTTCATAGCTGACAAATGCTCTAAAGAAACACGCTCTTTATGTTCTCTCAGTTTTAATATTTCTGCCTTTTGTAAAACATTAACATATGCTTTCACAGCGCTGAGTGCAACTTCTTGCTTTGACTGCTGAAATCTAATTTTTGCTGCTTTAAGAAGATGACTTGATCGGCTAAATGTAGCAAAAGTGCCCCCACCGTCTATTATTCTTTGGCTTAATGTTAGACGCTTTCCAGAGTTTTGTCGATCGTTAATAATATTAAAATTACTATCGAAATTATATTGTAAATTAATGTCAGGTAAAAATCCAGCCAATCCAGAAGATTTCAGCTGTTTTTCAGCACTCTTATATTGGTAAAACTGAGACTTTATTTTTGAGCTGTTTTTGATAGCTTTGCTTATGGCTTCTTCCAAATCGATTGCATAGCAACCTATAGTACCAAAAGCAATTATAAGTATAATAATCAATCGAAACATTTTGCTTTCTAGCATGTTGTTTAAGTTATTAGCATAAATTACTTTAATAATCAATAACTAATGTTGTAACTAATGTTGTTGACACTATCAAGCAACTCAGTGTATCATAATCTACTGTTATGTATTGATATATGAAAACTTTTTTCTTAAAAGAGAAACAAGTCGATAAAAAATGGCTTGTTATAGATGCAGAAGGATTAGTAGTAGGAAGGCTTGCAGCGTTTGTAGCAGCGCTATTGCGTGGAAAGCATAAGCCTGAATACACACCTCATATGGATTGTGGAGATAATGTAATTATTGTTAATGCAGAAAAGGTACATTTTACCGGAAAGAAACTTAAAGATAAAATCTACTATAGGCATACAGGTTATTCTGGTGGTTTAAAGAAAACTACTCCAGATAATATTTTAAATGGCAAATTCCCTGAGCGTGTGATAAAAATGGCAGTAAAAAGAATGCTTGATGATGGTCCTATGGCACGTAGACGGTTTAAAAATTTGTATGTTTATTCTGGTTCAGAACATAAGCATCAAGGACAGCAACCTGAAAAAATAGATTTTGCCTCTTTAAATCGTAAAAATAAGAAATAATGGAGTAAAAAGTGAAAATAAATAATAATGATCAGCCAAAAAAGGCAATGATTGACTCACTTGGTCGTTCATATGCTACAGGTCGAAGGAAAGAATCTGTAGCAAGAGTATGGATAAAGCCAGGAAGTGGAAAATTTAGTGTTAATAAAAAAGATGATTTAATTTCTTATTTTAAAAGAGAATCAGTGTGTCAAATGATTAAAGCGCCATTCATAGTAACTTCTATGTTAGATAGGTATGATGTGTTTGCAACTGTAAAAGGTGGAGGACTATCTGGCCAAGCAGGTGCCTTAGCTCATGGAATAAGCAGAGCTTTAAGTAGTATAAGTCAAGATCTACACTCTATATTACGTAAGGGTGGATTCCTAACTAGAGATTCACGTGTTGTTGAGCGTAAGAAATATGGTCAACATAAAGCTCGGAAAAAATGTCAGTTTTCTAAGAGATAATTGTTTCATAATGGTATTTTTTTGTAAATATTATACAAGTTCTTACAAGGTTTTATGACATTTTCTCTTTTTATGACGAATTTAGTTGACTATTGGCATTAGCATAATATGCTGTTTATGTAATTTTTTAATATTAAGGTAATTTATGAGTAAAGAAGATATAGTAAACCAACTGAGTCAAGAGTGCTCTAGTCAAGGTATAGATATAACAAAAGCTAGTTTGAGTAAGCTTCATGATATTTTTATGGAAACAATCAAGAACGATCTAAATCGTAAAGGTGAAATACGTTTGCATGGAATAGGGACATTCTCTACTGCTATAAGTAAGGAAAGACAATGCCGTAATCCTCAAAATGGTGAGATTATGACCGTTCCTGAAAAGAAAAGAGTAAGGTTTAAAGCAAGTCAAGCTCTTTCAAGTACTTTAAATACCAAAGAGAAAGTATAAGCTACTTAGATATTGTCATTTTCATCTTTTTAGTTACACTATGTAAGCCATGAAATATAGCCTCGCTGATTAAAGAATGGCCTATATTAAGAGCTGAGATGTGAGGTATCTCTTTTATTCTTTTAGCATGTTTATAATTTATGCCATGCCCTCCGTGGCATTCTATTCCTAGCTTATTAATGTATTCTGCAGAGTTAGTAATAAGTTTTAATTTTTCTTCTGATGGATTATCACAGTAATCCCCTGTGTGAATTTCTATTATGTCAGGCTTTCTTTCTAGCTTCTCAAGATATTTTAGTTGATTAATATTTGGATCGATAAATAGTGAGACTTTTATGTCAAAGCTATGCATTTCCTCTATTATACCAGAAAGTTTACTGTGCATATTCACGATATTCAGGCCACCTTCGGTTGTTAATTCTTCTCTTTTTTCTGGTACTATACAAATCGAATAGGGTTTTACTTCTTTTGCTATTTTGAGCATTTCTTCCGTAGCTGCGATTTCAAGATTTAACTCAGTGCTAATGTTTTGTTTTAGATTGAATACATCCTCATCTCTGATATGCCTTCTGTCTTCTCGTAAGTGTACGGTGATAAAATCTGCTCCAGCATCAATAGCTATTTTTGCTGCTTTTAATGGATCTGGATAAGAAGCTCCACGTGCGTTGCGAAGGGTTGCAACGTGATCAATATTAACGCCCAATTTCACAATTTACCTCAAAAATTATTTTAAATTATACATATTATTAGATCTTATGCATGTCATTGTTTAATGCCATAGCTGAAAGACGGAGCTAGCAGTTATACCAATTCTCATTGTTGGCAAGTCAAATAAGAAACATTCAAAATTATTTGATTGTGGAAGTGGAAAGAGAAGTAATAAATTTGCATACACTTGCCCTTTTTTACAGTTAATCTAGTTTATAGAACTACTCGTGGTAATCCAAACAAGATTTTTTCTCATAATCAAGTTATAGTAAACGGGGAAAATTTTTCGCATCTAAAAAATTTTAGATTTAGGATTGAAATTAATAAGTGGAGTGATTATGTAATGCATGTATTAGTAAAAGGAGGTACAACATGAGTAATATAGTTCATTTAAATAAAAACAATAATCGTGATAATTTTAGTGTAAGAGGGTTACAAAGAGCCGTTGATGACATATTTGATAGCTTTTTTACAGGATGGAACCCAGAGCTTTCCAAAAGAGGCAGTAGTCTACTACCAGTTTGTGATTTTTATGAAACAAAGGAAAGCTATTGCCTATCATTAGAGTTACCAGGTATTCCTAAAGAAAGCATAGACATTAGTATATCTGGCGATAACTTAATAGTGAAGGGTGAAAAAACATGTAATAATGAATCAAAAGATAAGCAGTTTTACCATAAAGAAAGGTACTATGGTTCTTTCTATAGATCTATTCAACTTCCAACAAATGTAGAGCAAGATAAGGTATCTGCCAACTTTTTAGATGGGGTATTGCATGTAACCATACCTAAGTCAGAGAAACACATCAAGAAAATTGATGTAAAGTAACCAGTAAGTAATAGCAGGCTTCTGACCTTGAGGCTTGCTATTTTAATATCTGTTCAGCAGAGTGGCAAAATAAGGTAAACGAGAAAAGACAACTAAATGAATGTCATGAAAGTAGCTGATGCTGGCTCCCTTATGAAGGTGTCATCTTAGCACCCAGACACTGATTTTTTAATTGAAAATGTTGTCTTGTTTGTGATAAATTTTGCTCGATGCCAGTGTCGAGCACTGGCATGACATTATAGAAGCTGGAATTACAGTGTCAGCTACTTGAATGACAATATTTGCTGTGTAATTTACCTTAAAAAAGGAATATTCCTACAGCTACGTGTAAGCTACTTTCATGACACTCATTTAGTTGTCTTTTTTGCCACTTTGCTGAACAGATATGCAAAATATTAACTTAGCAATACAAAAAATTATCTATAGATTAGACACACCATTAGATCTTATGCATAGTCATTTTTTAATGCCATAGCTGAGAGACGGAGCCTGCTCCCCTTATCATGAAACTGAAGTCTATATGGTACCACAGTATAATGATATAATAAAATATGAAAAAAATACCAATAAAAAAAGGCAAAAAAAGCCCGTATTAACTTTAACAATTTAAAATGATTTAATGTGAAAACCATAGGCGCCAATTGTTTTTTTAACTTAAAAATAAAAGTCAAGTATCAGGAATTCTAGACATAAACCCTCCTATATGAATAAAGAGCTAGCAAAAATAAACTTATATATTTTTTGCTGAAATTTGATTATTTGGTGAAAAAACCTGCAGGTGAAGATAGATTTTGGATCCTAAAAAATCTTCATTCTCCACTATAATGAAGCCACCAGAGTCTGTCAAGTAATTTTTTATTTAAACTGCTCGCAATCTTTTTATACACTCATCTTTACCAAGAATTACCATGATATCGATGATTCCAGGCGCATCCATTATTCCAGTTATTGGGGCGCGTAATGAGTGGTATATATCGCTCATTTTTATATTATGTAATTTTGAAAATTCCTTAATCTGAGAAGATAAAAAATTCTTATTCCAATCTTCACTACCTACACTCGAAAGAAATGATGCAAGTAACTTAATTACATTGAGGTTGGATTTGACAATTTGCTGAGCTTCTTCACTAAAATCAACTTGAATATAAAATTTTGCTAAGTCCAATAATTCGGTCAGATAGTTTGCTCTTTTTTTCAGCTCTGTCAGTCCCTGCAGTAAATAGCCTTTTTTTTTGTCAGTTAGAGTATTTTCTCTAAGCATTAGAGTCAGAATATCTTCATTGCTCATATTACTAATATAATGATTATTTAAATGCTCCAGTTTTTTGAAATCGAGCCGTGCAGGTGAACGACCGATGCTTTCTAAATTAAACCACTCTATTGCTTGCTCATCGCTAATAATCTCATCGTTGCCATGACTCCAGCCAAGTCTTAGCAAGTAATTACGCATTGCCTGTGGCAATATTCCCATCTTTTCATAATCGCAAACACTTGTAGCCCCATGTCTTTTAGATAACTTATTCCCGTCTTCTCCATGAATTAGCGGTACATGTGCAAAGCGTGGGACATCAAAATCAAGAGCCTGATATATTAGTAATTGCTTGAAGGTATTAGTGAGATGATCAGAGCCACGTATAATATCGGTTATTCCGGCATCATGGTCATCAACCACTACAGCAAAAATATATGTTGGAGTATTGTCAGAGCGCAAGATTACTATGTCATCAAGCTGATCGCCACTTATTGTAACTTGGCCGTATATTTTATCGTCAACAACAATATCTTCTGAGTCTGGCACTTTGAAACGGACAACAGGGTTTGCGCTTGATGTCGAATGAGTACACTTATGCTTATATATTTTTCCTTCTTCTCTTGCTCTTGCCTTCTTTTCTGCAACTTCATCTTCAGGGCAGTAACAGTGATACGCCCTACCCTTTTCAACTAAAAGATTTGCAACTTCAATATGTCTAGCTATTCTTCTCGATTGGTATATTATTTCTCCATCATAGTTTATTCCAAGCCATTTTAACCCATCTATTATTGCATCAATTGCTTCCTGTGTTGAACGTTTTCTGTCGGTATCCTCAATCCTTAGTAAAAACTGGCCACCATGACGCTGCGCATAGAGCCAATTAAACAAAGCTGTGCGAGCTCCTCCAATATGTAAAAATCCTGTTGGTGATGGAGCGAATCTAGTGACTATACCTGGCATATTTGTCTATTGTGATAACGTAACCGATGATAACTAAAATTTGTACTTGCAACAACGTGGAACTATAGTAAATTTGAAAGATCAATTTACATTTATTTTTAACAAACTGCATTGTATAATTTAATATTAGTGAATGCAGTGAGGTGTATATATGGATAATTTATTTGAAATTGCAAGACGAGTTGTAACAAAAGAGGATGAAAATAAATTTATTGAAGCTTGCAAGAAAAGAGTTGCTTGTGTAGCTAAGCATAGAATTGATGAAAATGGAAACCCATTTCATATAGCAGCAAGTAAAGGGTTTCTATTATCTGCGTTACAGAAGATCATAAAGGATTTAGAAAAAAGTACCAGGGTTGAGGTTGAAAAAGCAAAAGAAGCCAAAGACTGGGAAGAAGTAAAAAGATTAGAAAAGGAACTTAAGAATAATAAGAAATATATTAAGGAAGCACTCCTCGATAAAAGCTATATTAAGGATAATAAGGCAGTATCACCTCTTTACTTCTTGGATCCTTCAGAGCAGAAGGAAGTTAAGCAAATTGCAGATATAAAATGTGGCTTTATATGTAATAAGAAGTTTCATATATGCTTATATACAGTAGGAGCTATAGTGTGTGCTACCGCTATGTGTGTATCTTTGTATCTTCTATTTTCGGCTTCTCAATCTCTTGCATTGGCTTCAATAGCAACAATAGCTTCTGGAGGATCTTCATATCTGTTATTTAAGGCATGTAATGAAGTATATGGCCTCTATAACGAAAGTACTATAGTGACAGATCCTGATGTTATGCAACTTTTAGATAGTGGTTTAGCCCCAGTGTGAAGTATTTGCAGGTAGTAATATAGAAATTTACTTTCTTAACTTAAGAAAGTATACTGATAAGATGATAAGAAAGAAGTATAGTAAGATTTTAGTAGCGAACAGAGGGGAGATTACCTGCAGGATAATCAAAACTGCGCACAAGATGGGCATATCTTGTGTGTCTGTGTACTCAGATGCAGATGCAAATTCTGTGCATGTAAAGCAAGCAGATGAGTCAAGGCACATTGGCCCTTCGCCTGCTTATCTTAGTTACTTAAATATCGAAAAAATATGCGAAGTAGCAGTTGAAACAGGTGCCGAGGCGGTTCATCCTGGCTATGGGTTTTTAGCAGAAAATCCAGATTTTCCCCGTGCTCTGGAAAAACATAACATAGATTTCATTGGTCCAAGTGCAGAAACAATAGAAGTTACAGCCAATAAAATAACAGCAAAAGAAGAGGCAAGAAAAGCTGGAGTAAATGTAGTGCCAGGATATATGGGTAAGATCGAAGATGCTGCCCACGCAGCCATCGTTGCTGAAGAGATTGGTTTTCCCGTTATGCTCAAAGCTGCATCAGGTGGTGGTGGCAAAGGAATGCGAATTGTATATTCCAAAAAAGAAATTGAACTAGCATTTACATCAGCAACAAATGAAGCAGAGAAAAGTTTTAAAGATGGTAGTATTTTCATAGAAAAATATATAGAACTACCAAGACACATCGAAATACAAATTATTGCAGATAAATACGGCAATATAGTGTGTCTTGGGGAGAGAGAGTGCTCGGTACAGAGGAATAACCAGAAAATAATAGAAGAAACACCAAGCCCATTTATTAGTGAAGAAGTAAGACAAAAAATGTATGCTCAATGTGTTTCTTTGGCAAGGCAAGTTGATTATTTTTCAGCAGGTACTGTCGAGTTTGTTGTAGATAAAGACCAAAACTTCTATTTTCTTGAGGTAAATACGAGATTACAAGTTGAGCATCCAGTAACAGAATTTATAACTGGAATAGACATAGTAGAAGAAATGATTAGAACTTCCTGTGGAGAAAAATTGAGATTCAATCAGGATGATATTAAACTTACTGGTTCTGCAATAGAAAGCAGAATTTGCGCTGAAGATCCATCAAAGAAATTTTTCCCTTCCAGCGGAAGAATAAAATATTACGATAAACCGGATGAAAATAATTATGTAAGAATAGATGATGGAGTAGCTAGCGGTTCAGAAATCAGCATGTTCTACGACTCAATGATTGCAAAAATTATAACCTATGGAAAAGATAGAATAGAGGCGATCAGCAGAATGCAAAAAGCTTTGTCTGAGTGCTATATAGGGGAAGTAATAAACAACATAGAATTTCTAGAATCCATCTTCCATAATCCAAATTTTATTGCAGCAAAGCTTCACACGAGATTCATTCCAGATCATTACCCTAGCGGGTTTCAAGGCGATTTTATCACAGAGGAATATATTAAAATATTTATCTTTACTGCACTGTATATTCACTTAGAAAATGAGGGAAAGTATTACAGTAAGTCAATAGATGAAGCATTCATAGTGAAAATAGACGATAATGAGTACTCCGTAAATGCAAAATATCAAGATAACACATTAACAACAGTATATAACCACAATAAATACTCCGTGGTAGGTAAGTGGAAACCAAGTTACAGGTTGTTATATATAACAATTAATGATGATACCAATATAGCACTTAAAATAGAAAGGCAAGGCAGCAAATACTTTATAAGACACGCAGGTATGAAAGCTAAATGTTGTGTATTGAAACCTTATGCAGCTGAACTAAGCAAATTAATGCTAAACAACAAAACAGAAGGGATTTCAGTAGACGCTGTAAAATCTCCAATATCCGGTTTATTGGTTAAATTACACGTCAATGCTGGAGATCAGGTAGAGGTAGGACAACCTCTATTTGTTGTAGAGGCAATGAAAATGGAAAATATAATATGTGCTGAATCAGAAATGGTGATAAAAAATATCCCTGTTAAAGAAGGAAAAAATATACATGCTGGTGATTTAGTATTAGATCTGGTTTCTTAAATAACATAAGCAGTATAAACTTGCCCCAAATAAGATAAATGAAAACATTTGATGGGCTATAGCAACGGCCATTGGTATATGCAGCAACAAAGTGACTACTCCTAGAATTACCTGAATGATGACGGAGAATAGCATAACATATAATGGTTTTATACTGGCATTTTTTATTGTGAGTATTGCTGTCAGAACTAATATCAGCAATGCCAATGCCCGGTGTATGAATTGCACTGTTACTCTATTTTCAAAGATATTTAGCCAAGCAGGCTGTAAGTAAAATAAATCTTCCGGAACAATTTGTCCATCCATCAGTGGAAAGGTATTGTAAATTAAACCAGCATTTAGCCCTGCAACAAATGCACCGAAGATTATTTGTACTGTCACTAGGATTAAAATTATCCATATGTAACATGTAATGTTGCTATTAATTTTAATTATCTGTTTTGGTTTGATTTGGTAATCAAAAAATTGATATGACAATAATGCAAAGATAACCAACGCAAGCAGTAAGTGAAGTGCGAGCTTATAGTGACTAACATGAGGATTAGATACCAAACCGCTTTTTACCATATACCAACCAGCAAAAGCTTGTAAAATTCCAAATAATAGTGCTGTAGATAACCTTATTACTGCATTTTTAGGTATTCTTTTTTTTAGTGTAAAGTATATAAATGGTAAGATAAAAACTAAACCTGTCAGCCTTGCAATTAACCTGTGCACATATTCTATTAAGTATATGGTGCGAAACTCTTCCATACTCATACCATAATTAAATGCTTTATATTCAGGTGTAGCTTCATATTTTGATTTTTCTTTTAGCCAGTCTTGTTCACTCAGCGGTGGCAATGTTCCGGTAATTGGTTTCCATTCCGTGATTGACAATCCTGCTTTTGAAAGTCTGGTAAATCCACCAATTCCCACCATGCAAATCACCATGAGAGAGCAGAGAAAAAGCCAAATAGCTACAGGTTTTGCTTCCATAATCCATGCTGAGTTTTATTCCATTGCTGAGGGTGAATAACAAATTCCCACAAAGCGAGAAAAGCTGCAACGCTATGTAGTAGACTATAGACGGGAAAAAATATTGATACTATATAAAAATAAAAAGGCATTTTTTGTTGTCTGATAGCTATTATCAAAAAAATCAAGTTAATACCGTATACTATTATAAAATAATATAAGAATAATTCATTGAAAATTTGAGTCAGCACCAATGAAAGTAACAAAAAAGGAGTCGTGAAAAATATAAAAGCTGAGGAACCAACAAAAAGGTTTAATAGCAAAACTCCCTTAAGCCCAGTGTGCTTAAAAAGTAATTTTATATTTTTTAAATGAACGATATAAGTTTGCATATAACCTTTAATCCAGCGTGCTCTTTGTTTGATCCAAGCAAACACAGTAATTGGTGATTCTTCCAATGTTTCTGAATCAATAATCCTGGTTTTATATCCCATTTGCGCAAGTCTCAAAACAAGGTCAGCGTCTTCAGTGACATTGTAAGCATCCCAAAAAAGCACTTTCTTT
The DNA here is from genome assembly GCF_947251825.1 of Wolbachia endosymbiont (group B) of Camptogramma bilineatum. Taxonomy (NCBI): domain Bacteria; kingdom Pseudomonadati; phylum Pseudomonadota; class Alphaproteobacteria; order Rickettsiales; family Anaplasmataceae; genus Wolbachia; species Wolbachia endosymbiont (group B) of Camptogramma bilineatum. Next base: position 226,758 of record NZ_OX366391.1, on the reverse strand, counting down.
AAAATTTTCACTGAAAAATGGTTACTGCTACCACCCAAAGGTATTGGCATGTTCATTTTTTGAAATCCAGGCAAAAAATATTGAAACCAGTTCATATACTCGAGAGAAAAGAATTTTGTAAGAAAATTGCAACCAAAGTTATAGTAATTTAATTTCGCCTGTACACAAGCCAACTTTTCGTCGCCCTTATTAAATTCAATTAGTGCTTTTTTTAACTGCAACGGATCTGGCTTGTCATCTGCATCATATATTACCACATACTTTCCTCTAACAAAGTTCATAGCATAATTGCATGACTTAGCTTTTGTTCTAGGCAGAGAATGAGGCACTTTTATTACTTCAAAATACTGCGGTAAGGTGCATTTTTCTATAGCTGCTAACATTTCTTGGTCATCGCTCTCTATCACAAGCTTTACATCTAATTTTGGATAATCCAAACTTTCAATGCTCTTAATCAATTGCTTTATAACCGCATTCTCTTTAAAAGCAGGCAATAAAATAGTATATATAGGTTCATTCATCTTATCATAATCTGCTTTTTGGTTAGAAATTTTACGCAAGCCAAAAATTTTAGTTAAAAATTTGAATAAAGAACTAGAACACCCGATTATAAATATCAACACCAAAGCAAAATATGCATATTTTTTTGTCAGTGTTAAAGTCGAAATCATAACAAAGAAAGAGGAAAAAAAGATTGAACTGAGCCTAATGCTTTTAGCTGAAAAATTAGGATTCTTATAATATAAGTAGTTACTTGCGAATTCTGAAATACCAAAGTGTGAGTTAAGAAGATTTAAAATCTGTTTGCTATCTACTTTTATCAATACATATTCAATACCGTAATGAGATTCGACCCAAAGGTTGATATCTTGGCTTATGTCTTCAACCATAAAAAAAGTAGTATCATTTAATTTTTGCCAAGGAATTATATTAAACCTATAGTAGAAAAGTTTCTCTTGTTCTTTGCATAAACTAGAATCAAATTTAATTTTTTCTACATTATCAGTTTGAAGTACAGGCATTAAACTTAATGCAACTTTTTGCTCAAGTCACGTGAAAACGAAGATATAACCTCACTACTACGCTTATCATCTTTACGTTCATGCATTATTTTTTTTACAGCATCAGCAGCTATACTCGCTGTGTTAGCTTGTAAATCCCCAAGAGCTTTTTCAACTTGGTCAGTAACTTTCTTCAAATTAGAATGGGCATTTTCATCTAACGTTTGATCGAGTTGCTGTCTATTATGCTTAATAATACTATTAGCCTTATCAAGTGCTTCATTCATCATTTTGTTAACTTCTGCATCTAATCTTTTGTATTTTTCAGAAGATTTTTTGTAATACTCCAACATATCTTTTCTGAATTTTTCAGTTTCTTCACTTGAAAACTTGCTTTTGTTACGTTTATTGTTAAGCACGTTTTTTATTACCTTCCTTAACAATTTATATGAGAGGATAAAACCTACTAAAAAAGCAAGGCTTATAACTAGTAATGTAGACATAAAAACCCTAAAATTCTTTTGACACCAAGTCAGCAACAAATTCCTCTTCAATTTCAGAATTGGTTAACTTAGTATAGTAAATCAAAGCAATACTAGTAGCCATTTGTTTTAATTCACTAATATACTTAGATTTAAATTGTACTACCTTTTCTTCAACAAGTTTAATCATCTTCTTGTCTTCCTCTTCCAATATATCCTTAACATTCGCTCTCATTTCTTCTACTTGAGCAAATGCATCATCTATGATTTTTTTTGCCCGTACTCTAGCTTGATTTAAAGCTGCATTATACTTGGCAATTTGCTCTTCTGTAAGTCTTAAAAGGTGAATAGAACTATTAAATGAATCTAACACTTCTTTACTTCTAGTGCTTATTATTTCATCTAACTTCGGTAAAAACAAACAACTGACTACAAAAAAAAGTGAAGAGAAAAAAATTAAAAACCAAAAAATTTGAGAAGAGAAAGTTGAAACATCAAGCTGTGGCATCTGTTAAGCAGCAAATATTAATAACATTGCAAGTACAAACGCAAGCAACCCCATGATTTCAACCATGGCAGCACCAATATAAACGTAACTTTTCATTTTACCTTCTGACTCAGGATTTCTCGCAATCCCATTTAACATAGCAGAGAAGATATTAGCTATACCTAAACCAGCACCGAGCATTCCAAATACAGCCAAACCAATTGCTATAAATTTTAAAGCCACTAAATCCATATATTACCTTTAACTATTTCTTTATAATATAATTGTAAAATATTCTGCAAGGAAGTCAATTACTTTACTGCATCTGACAAATATACACATGTTAATATAGTAAATATATAAGCTTGCAAAACTGCAACAAATACTTCAAATCCTATTAGTGCAATTATAAACAAAAAAGGTGCAGGTGTAAAAAATATGTTCATATTTATGACGAATCCTGCTATCACTTTGATGATTGTATGACCCGCAATCATATTTGCTGCAAGCCTTATTGATAAACTAATCGGTCTTACTAAATAAGCAAATAATTTAATAATGATGATTATAGGTGCAAGCCACGAAGGAGTTCCTTTTGGTAGCAATATGCGTAAAAATTCTACTCCTCTTTCTTTAAACCCAACAATCGTTATATAAGTAAAAACCACCATTGATAAAGCGAAGGTAACTATCACATGACTTGTAACTGTGAAACTATTAGGAAGAACACCAACTAAATTACACGATAAAATGAAAATAAATACTGTAAATATCAAAGGAATGTGCTCCAAACCTTTGCTTCCAGTGTTACTTTCTATTATTGAAACAACAAAATCATATACATATTCAACTGCAGCTTGCAAATATCCTGGTATTACTGCACCTTTTCTTATTCCAAGGAGCAAAAACAGTACCATTAATATCACCGAGATCATCATAAAAAGAGATGAGTTGGTAAAGTTTATGTCATACCCAAATAATTTTGGTAGTTCTATTATTGTATATACTTTAAATTGTTCTAGCGGATTTAACGCCATTTTGACCCTGTATACTTAAACTGCAGCAGTAAATAAAGTATAAATTTTATAAAATAAAGTCAAGAATTAAGATAAGGAGCTCTGTATTATTATAGCATTAACATATTAACAAAATATACAATTAAAATGCAAATTATAGTCAGCTACCAATCTTATTCTAAATTCTTGACTTAACATCTTATTTTAACTATAATTTAATTTTAATATGGGGCAATTATGAACGAAATAGATTTTACCAATCCACCTTTAAATTTAGAACAGGAATGTGGTAACGGGTACATCAAGTTTACAGATTATTCTTCTAACTCAGACACTGGTCTTTTCCACATGGCAGGTGAAATGCTAAATGAAAGCCATGATGTTATAGGAAATTTCACTGGTGATGCTTACATTTATAATTTCCATATAGATGATCACAATATGAACATTCAACTCTGCATGGAAATGGACTGCAAAGGTGATATAAAGAAAATTCTTTCTTTGTAGAAAAAGTAGGCTTCTCCTTCGTTTTTTACAATTAGAGAAGCTACTCACTACAACAAGCTTTAAAATCATTATATTTTACATTACAATAACTTTTTTATTTTCTGTTAAATAAATGAAGTTCACATTATCTTGGTTATTAGAGTACTTAGAAACCAATGCTAGTTTAGAGGAAATTACTGATAAATTAACTCACATAGGGTTGGAAGTAGAGAATGTGATCGACAATTCCAGATTGGCCGGGTTTGTTGTTGCAAAAGTATTAGAAATCGCACCTCATCCAAATGCTGATAAATTAAAATTATGTAGAGTAAATGATGGAAGTAAAGTTCTGCAGATAGTCTGCGGAGCAAAAAATGTTAAAGAAGGCATGAAGACTGTACTTGCATCTCTTGGTAGCACATTGCCAGAAAGCAACTTTACAATTAAGCCTACAAAAATACGAGGAGTGCTAAGTGAAGGGATGCTCTGCTCTGCCTCTGAGCTTTCGCTGACTCAAGATGAAAGTGAAGGAATAATCGAGCTTTCTGATGATTATAAAACAGGAGATAAATTTTTCAATTGCGATCCTGTAATTGACATAAACATCACTCCAAACCGTGGAGATTGCTTAGGCGTATATGGAATAGCTCGAGATTTAGCAGCAACTGGAATTGGAACGTTAAAGGCTTCAAACATTCCACAACTTGCCTGCTCTATAAATTCACCAGTAAACGTCAAAGTTACTGACGGGGAGAGCTTTATTAGTGGAATATACATCACCAATGTAAAAAATAAAGAAAGCCCAAAATGGTTAAAAGATAAATTGGAATCGATAGGAATGCGCTCCATTTCTGTAATAGTTGATATTACTAATTACATCATGATATCTTTTGGCCGCCCAATGCACGCATATGATGCAAAGAAAATAGAAGGTGAGCTCATAGTATGCAAAGCAAATGATGGAGAAAAATTTATTGGTTTAAATGGTAAAGAATATTCATTAAATAAAGAAATAAGAGTTATTTCTGATGATAAAAATGTTCATGGAATTGCTGGAATTATGGGCAGCAAGTATAGCGAATGTACACTTAAAACTACTGATATCTTTTTAGAGTCTGCTTGGTTTGACCCCATCTCCATCACTAAATCTTCAAGGCAGCTAGGCATCTCCACAGACTCAAGTTACAGATTTGCACGTTCAATTGACCCTGAATTTACCCTTGATGGACTCAATCTTGCAGCCAAAATGATTTTGGATTTATGTGGCGGAGAAGTGTCAAGCATAGTGTCTGCTGGCAATTTGAATAAGGCTGATACCAAGATAAATTTTGATTATCAAGATGCAAACAAACTTGGAAGTGTATCTGCATCACCTAATGAGGTATTCGATATTTTAACAAAGCTAGGGTTTAGTATCGATAAAAAAACCGAAGGTAATTGGAATATACAAGTACCAAGCTGGAGACCGGACGTAACCATACCTGCTGACTTAGTTGAAGAGGTAGTAAGAATATACGGCTATGATAAAATAAAGGAAGAGCAACTAGCAGAAGACGTTACAGTAGAAGAAGAGACACAAGATGATTTGCGCATTTTAATGACAAGCAGAGGGTTTCATGAAGTGATAACTTGGTCTTTTATGAGTGAATCAATAGCTGAAAAGTTTGGTTACTTGAATAAGTTATTCATTATCGATAATCCATTTAATAATAACTTCAATATAATGAGGCCAAGTGTCATACCAAATTTGTTGCAAGTCACTGCAGATAATATTGCTCACGGGATATCTGATCTCGCAATTTTTGAAATTGGACCAATTTATAATGGTGAGGCTCAGTCTAAGTACGTTTTAAGTGGAATTAGATCAGGAAATAATTCGCCGAAAAACCACTATAACACTGATAGAAAAATAGATATTTTTGACGCAAAGGCTGACCTCATAACAGCTTTGGAACTTTTTAATGTCAATTGTGATAATTTAGCAATAGAGAGAGCAGAAAAAGAATATTATCACCCAGGAAAATCAGGCTCCTTATCTTTTAGAAGTAAAATAGTTGGTTATTTTGGAGAATTGCATCCGAGTATATTGGATTTTTTTAACATCAAACAAAAAATTGTAGGCTTTGAGTTGATATTAGAAAATATCGAAAATTTACCTATAAGTAGAAAAAAATTTATCGATTATAAATATCAAAGTGTAAAACGCGACTTTGCATTTATTGTAAATAAAGATGTAGCAGCAGGCAGTATAATCAATATGGTGAAAAAAAGCTCAGAGCTCATCACAGAAGTTTTGATATTTGATGTATATCATGGAAACAATATAGAATCGAATAAGATGTCTATAGCATTTTCAGTTACTTTCTGCTCTCCAACTCACACTTTAACTGAAGAGGAAATCCAAAAAGAATCAAATATGATAGTCAACTTAGTGTGTAAAAATACTGAAGGAACTTTGAGAGCTCATCATTAAGCCGTAATCGCCGTTTCCTGATTTTGCTGTGTCACGTTTACTTCATCCAATTTATTCCCTATCTTGAATTCAATATCCTTGAAAAACCTATCCCACATTCCATGCAAATGCTCTTCTACTTTAGGCCATACATCATTTTTAAATGTCGTTCCATCATCAGAAAATAAATTACCCAAAAAAACTCCTACTTCCTCATAACTTGATTGAAAATGTTGAAGAAATGTCTCTACTTCCTTATGAGTATCATGTGCCACACTCAATGCTTTCCCTTCTGTGCTCTTATCCCCACGCATTGCAACGGCAAGACCTGTTTGAATATATCCCAAGCCTGTCCTAATAGCTTTTATAGGCTGCAGCCATGAACTCTTATCACTTTTTGGTACATTATTTACTATATTTTCCACCAACCTATTTATTAAAGGAGACAATAAATCTTGACAAAAATGTTTGATATTGTCTTTTGTCTTAATCACAGGACTTTTTATGCACTTTTCTGCAAAATAGTACTCAAGTTCTGCTCTCTCTAATAATTTCTTAATTGCTTCTTCGTTAAAAGTTTCATGCTCGAACGCCTTCAGTAAATCATCTTCTATTATTGCAAATTTTATTTTTTCACGAGATTCTAGTTCTTCTCTATAATCATTTATTGTTTTTTCATTTATCAATAATCCTTTTTCTTCCAATTTCAACTGTTCTAATGTTTTTAGAATTTCTTTGTTATTTTCTAAGTGCTTCTGTACTAGCTTTGTATTTGGATGCTTTTCTCCTCTTCTCTCTTGCTCATCTTTTAAGTACTTATTTAAATCCTTACTCCCTTCTATTATTTTTCTCAATAGCATAGGTTTTTCAGGTCTTTTTAAGTATTTTTCAATTCTCACTCGATGTGAATTAATCTTTTCTACTAGATCTGGTGCCTCCCTTTCTAATAACTTACATGAATTCTCTATACCCTTTGCTTGACCTTTAAATAAATTTTGCATTTTACATTTCGTTATTTCTAAATACATCTTTGCTATAAAATCATTCACTTTACCTGAAGCTTCTTCTAAACTTTCCCCATTCAAAGGACCTTTTATCTCCTCTTCTAAATCTCGAAACTGGTCTATTAAGCTTAATATTCCTAACAGGCTTAACTCACCCTTTGCTTTTCTCATTACTGATTTTACTAGTCTTCGCTTAACTTCTTGATTACCATATTCGAACTTAAAAAGACCTTCTAATCTTCTTTTTAAATTATCCTCCGCTAAGCTATTCTTTTTTATAATCTCGTATATTCCTTTCAATTTTGCATGTCCCTTATCTTCTCCTGCTTCTTTTAAAAAATCTCTTAATTTGCTTTCTAAAACACCATATGTTGAGTTATTCTCTTTTATATCCTTAAATATTTTTTTTAATTTTTCGTGTATCCCATCTGGTCCCTCCTCTTCTAAAAAATCTTTTGATTTCTTTTCTAAATTATCGTTTGTGAAGTTATTTTTTTCTTCATCATATACTTTTTTCAGTTCTTTATGTATCTTAGTATATCTTTCTTCTCCTTTTTTCTTTAAATCCTCAATTCCTTTTTTAGCATTATTTAGAGCTTCTTCTGTTTTTTCAGGATTTATATCCTCATAAACATCAATAATTGCCCTCTCAGCTATTTTCCCTTCTTCTTTAAGCCGTTCCCATTCTGCTTTAAATACAGGAAGCTCACTATCTTCTAAGATATCTGGTACTTTTGCTCCTGCTTCTCTCAAATCTTTGATTATCACTTCTTTCTCATTTGGTAATTCCTTACCTTGACTTTCTAATTTCTGTTTCACTAAAGTATTTTTTAGCTCATCCTCCAGTGCAAAATCTTTTCCCCGTCTATTTTGCTGAAACTTAATTGCTTGTATAAAAGCAACTTGATAAGCATTTTCTATTAAGTGAGTTGTCAACTTAGAATCTATGCTACTCACCACTTTCAGCCTGAATTTACTCAATAATTCCTTCGGTTTATCATGTGTATCTTTCTTTTTTGGACTCACCAGCTTTCCCATAGTTCTTGCGCATTCTTGAATCGAAGTTGCAAGCACATTCTTGATTTCACTATGTAAGGGCTTAAGACCATTTTTTAAATTGATGTTAGTTGACAATTTTAGTACGATATTGCGCTCTGAATCCCGCGTTACACTAAACCACTGATTATTTTCACTCTCACATAAGTCTCTAAGTAATTGTTTAAATTGCGGTGGAAACTTTATTTCCATATCATATGCAATGCTTGACTCAGAAACCTCCATTTCATGAAAAGATACCTCTATATTTTGGTGCTTATTAGAATACTGCCCCATACTTATTTTAAGAGCAGTAACTAAAGAGTGAGATAACTCTCTATTTAAAAGATAAAAAGTAGCCAAAGCAACTGTTGCAGGAACGATTAAGGCTACAAGCACAGTCACATTAACAAAAATTGCCATTGCAGCAAGAGCGCCATATGCCAATCTTTTTGGCACACCTGTTTCACTCTTTTTTGTCTTATCTTCCACTACACCTTCTTGTGTCTTGCTATTTGCTTTAAATCTACTGTATATGACTAACCCCAGCGCAGTAAAAGCAATATAAGGGAGCATTAAAACTGACAGAGCTAAATTTAATATTTTCTTCTCTGGGCAAGCTCTGTTTATCTCTTTCAATATTTCGCTTGACATATTATACCAGGAGGTAAAAAAGTCAGAATTATAATCTTTATAATGAAATATACTGAGTGGAATATCAAAAGTAGCAGCCTTGCTATCAAAGAATTCTTCCACTTCCTCTAAATCGTAAGTAGATTCTTGTTGTTCCATAGCATCAAAAAACTCTTCCTTCTCCTCTGAAGTAGCAAGACTTAAATTATTTCCTTCTTCTACATTAGAAACAGCTTCCACAGCATCAAAAAATTCCTCTTCTTCTTCCGAAGTAACATCGGAAGTAGATTTTACTTCACCTGAACCATCACTGTTGTTATTTAAATCAATAACTTCTCTATGACCATCTGCAACAACTTGATTCATATCACCACCCTACTTAAAGCAATTTAAGTATAGCATAAACATTACTAACTTTGCAACTTTATTAACTTAATACCAACTGTCAAACCTTGGTATTCCTTAGAATAGAAATCGGCCTCAATCTCTTTATTAGTGTCCAAAGATAAGGCAAGGGTCTGATCTTTTATATATTCAACCCATGTATTTATTGCTTCCTTAATTTTTTCATCTTCTGCTTTAATTATTACTCTGATTCTATCTGATATATGAAAATCAGCTTGTTTTCTAGTTTCTTGAATAAGCCTCACAACATCTCTCGCAAGCCCTTCTAGAATTAGTTCATCATCGAGCTCAGTGCTCAGAATAACAATCCCTTTATTGTTATCAAATACAGAAGAATATTCACTGTTTGCTTTTAACAATAGTTCATATTCACCTTTTTCTATAGTATAGTTCTCTGTTTCATCCCCCAGAAATATTTGCTCATTCTCAATTTGCTTCCACTTTTCTTCTTTGACATATTGAACTAGTTTCTTGATTTTATCTGCAATCTTCTTACCAAGTAGCGGAAAATTTAGTTTTAGCTCTAGTGATGCAATATCTTCAAGTCTGTTTACTAATTCTAATTTTTTTACATTTACCTCATCTCTTATTATCTCTTGATATTCATTTTTAAGGAAATCGCAGGAAGACCTATGATAAATGGTCATACTGCCAAGTGGCTGCCTGATGCGTATATTAAACGTATTTCTGATGGATAATGCAGAGTTACATATCTCTCTTACCAAATCCATCTTGGCAATGAGTTCACTGTCATATCTATCTGATTGTGGAAAATCAGCCAAATGAACAGATGTTTCTTTGTACTTAAGCCCTTGCCATATAGTCTCTGTTATGAGTGGCAACAAAGGAGCTGCAGCTCGAAGCATGTAATAAAAAACTGTGTATAGCACATTATAAGCGTCGGTTTTATCTTGATCTAAGTCACTTTTCCAAAAACGCTCGCGACTGCGACGAATATACCAATTATTTAGCACTTCAAAAAAATCTGTCAAGATTTTGCAAGCTTCCTGAGAGTTATAGTTGTTCATAGAAGCTTGGATGCCTTCCACAGCTTCAAAACATTTTGAAATCATGTAGCGATCAATAGTACTTTGATAATCTTGACAAATCTCAGCTTTAATTCCATCTGCATTTGCATACATAGTAAAAAAGTGATAACTGTTCCAAATAGGTTTTATTACGTTTTTTAGAACATCACGCACTAAATTTCCTTCTTTGTCGAGTAGTAAATTACCACCGCAAACAATGGAACCAGACAGCATAAGAAAACGCAGCGCATCAGAACCATATTTGTCAAAAACCTCCATTGGATCTGCATAATTATTAAGACGTTTGGATAATTTCTGCCCTTTCACATCAAGAACCACACCGTGGCATATGCAGTTCTTAAATGGCTCACTGTCAAATAAAGCAGTGGAAAGCACAAAAAGCGTATAGAACCATCCTCTTGTTTGTGCTATATATTCAGTGATAAAATCCGCAGGGAAATTTTTCTCGAACCATTCTTTATTTTCAAACGGATAGTGAACTTGCGCGAACGGCATCGAGCCAGACTCAAACCAACAATCAAACACATCAGGCACACGACGCATAACTGATTTTCCTGTTGGATCATCAGGATTTGGTCTCGTCAAAGTATCGATAAACGGTCTGTGCAAGTCATCTATCTTAACATTAAAGTCTCGCTCTAGTTCTGCTATTGAGCCATACACATCCACTCTTGGATATTTTGCATCGTCTGATTTCCACACAGGAATTGGAGTACCCCAGAATCGATTGCGTGAAATAGACCAGTCGCGCGCTCCTTCAAGCCATTTTCCAAATTGACCATCTCTAATGTGGTTTGGTATCCAATTAACTCTCTTATTTAGCTCTACCATTCTGCTTTTGAATTTTGTAACGGCAACATACCAAGAAGGCATAGTGCGGTAGATTAAAGGAGTGTCAGTTCTCCAGCAGTGTGGATAATTGTGAATATATTGCTCAGTTTTAAACCAGCTCCCCCGCCTTTTTAATTTCTTGATTACTGTATCATTGGCATCAAAAACATGAACTCCTGTTAAATCTGAAACTTCTGCAGTAAATTTCCCACCGTTATCAATTGGACAAACAGCTCGAATATCATGGCTTTGGCAAAGGTAAAAATCTTCTTCACCAAATCCAGGAGCAGTGTGCACAACACCAGTACCATCTTCTCCTGTAACATAATCAGCAATGAAAACACGGAACGCATTTTTTGTATCTTTAAAGTAATCAAACAGTGGTTTATAAGGAAGACCTGCAAGATCACTCGCTTTAAGTTTTGTATTACAGTTTTCATATTGAATATTGCTTTGTTCACAGTGGCTGACAAATTTCTCTAAATAACTTTCAGCAAAGATGCAGACTTCACCATTTACTAACACCATACAATACTCAATATCCTCCCCTACTGCCAGTGCAAGATTGCTCGGCAACGTCCAAGGCGTTGTAGTCCAAGCAAGTAATCTACATTTTTGTTTAAATTGCTTTGGATTTTCTAAAAGTTCAAAAGCAACAGTTACAGCTTTGCTAATTTTTTCTCTATATGCATTATCAAGCCTTGTTTCAAAATTAGAGAGTGGAGTTTCGCACGCCCAGCTATAGGGAACAACGCGTATTGATTCATACACCAGACCTTTATCATAAAGCTGCTTAAATGCCCACATGACCGACTCCATGAATGACTTATCCATAGTCTTATAGTCATTGTGAAAATCTACCCATCTTGCTTGTCTATTTACATACTTCTCCCATTCTGATGAAAATTTCATCACAGAAGTACGGCAATTATTATTAAATTTTTCAATGCCAAATTTCTCTATCTCAGTTCTACCAGATATTCTAAGTTCCTTTTCCGCGCCCATCTCAGCCGGTAGCCCATGGCAATCCCAACCAAATCTGCGTTCAACCCTTTTTTGCAGCATAGTTTGATATCTTGCAAATGCATCTTTTATAAAACCAGTAAGCAAGTGTCCGTAATGCGGAAGTCCATTTGCAAACGGAGGCCCATCATAAAATACAAAACAATGATCCTTGGAACGTTTCTCGACTGACTGCTCAAAAATTTTATTTTCCTGCCAAAATTTTATGATTTCCTTTTCTAGCAATGAAAAATCAGGACTGCTGCTTGTATCAGGATAATACTTCATATTCATTTTAACTGGATAAAATCAAAGAATATAGAGCTTTCTGGAAAATTACAAATCCAAAAACTCTGTTTCTATAAACATTGATAGGTATTGACATTATTATACAGCATATTAATAAATCAGACTTATTTACTTAAGTTAAAGATGAATAAAGACAATAACAGTTGGCCTTATCAGAAATTTCACGATGCTAACAAAAATAATAGTAAAAGCAGCGTTATTTGGAGATCGCTTTCTTATGAATATAATAATTCTGGAAAGGTTGAAAAAGTACACTATCAGTGGGAAAAGAAAAAAAATCCCGCAAATCTATTATATCAAGTCTCATATGATTGCGTAACAGAGAGTTGTAGTCCCTTAAGGATTAAATCTAGATAGCTTATAAACTTATAAAAACACACAAAGTGCTTCTACATGAGAGCATAGGAGCACTTTTCTCTAATTAGGCAGCGCATCCCAACAAACTATTTTGCCGAGCTTCCAATATCCTTACATTTACTATTTTATCTTTGTATTTATCGTCAGGATCATCAACGCATACTGATTGCATGTATGGGCTTTTACCAATAATTTGATTTTGGTGTTTACCTTTTTTATCACTGAATAGAACAGATACAGTTTTGCCTATCATACTCTGGTTAAATTCAAGTTGTTGTTCACTAATTAATTTCTGTAAACGAAGAAGGCGCTCTGTTTTAACCTCTTCTGGTACTTGATCTTTTCTTTCCGCCCCTGGCGTTCCTGGCCTTGGGCTATATTTAAAACTATAAGCCTGAGCATATTTTATTTTTTCTACTAATTTCATAGTTTTTTCAAAATCTTTTTCAGTTTCTCCAGGAAAGCCAACGATAAAATCAGAAGAAAATTCAATTTTAGGTTTCAATTTGCGCAATCTGTCTATTATTCCCAAATATTCCTCTGCCGTGTGTTTTCTATTCATTGCATGCAATATTTTATTCGAACCTGACTGCACAGGTAGGTGAACAAACGGCATGAGTTTTGATTCCTCCGCATGTACCAAGTAGAGAGATTCGTGCATATCTCTTGGATGAGAAGTTGTGTAGCGGATTCTTTCTAGCTTTTCAATTTTAGCAATGTGACTAATTAATTTTCCTAAATCCCACACCTCTCCTTCGCACTCTCCATGATAAGCATTAACATTTTGACCGAGCAAATTGATTTCCCTTGCCCCATTTGCAACTAACTTCAATGTTTCACGGAATATTTCATTTACTGGTCGTGAATACTCAGCCCCGCGTGTATATGGTACCACACAAAACGTACAAAATTTATCACAACCTTCTTGTATGGCAAGAAACGCAGAAGACCCCTGGCTATTGCCATAGCATTCATCTGGCAATTTATCAAACTTCGCAACTTCTGGAAAATCAGTATTTATTACATGACCTTTACTTCTGCTTGCTTTGACTATTAACTCCGGTAAAGCAGAAATACTCTGCGGACCAACAACAATATCAACAAAAGGAGCCCTTCTGAACACTTCTTCTCCCTCTGCTTGCGCTACACATCCAGCCACCACTATGGTCATTTCCTTATTTTTTTGTGATGAATGGATTCTTCCAAGCTCTGAGTAAAGCTTTTCTGCTGCCTTTTCTCTAATATGACAAGTATTCAATATCACCAAATCAGCTTGTTCTGCATCACTAACAACGTTGAACCCTAAAGGCTTAACTATATTCTCCATTAAAATGGAGTCATAAACGTTCATCTGACAGCCGTAAGTTTTAATATATAGGCCTTTCATATTTAAAATTCTTCACACAAATTCTAGCAAATTATACGAAAAACTGAATTCTAGTACAACAGCCAATAAAGATTGCTTGACAAACCTTCTCGCTTTCCTTACTCTAACAGTAGAGGTAGTTTAAGAGCTCAAAAATCTATCTTCGTCTGCAGACTTTTTAGTCAATTTTTCAACAAAAAACGTACTCTTCAGCACGTGTTCAAATTCTGTTGTATGTGCGCTGCATTTTCTTTCTAATCTTTCAGGAGGATTTTATGTCCAGAATTCCAGATACTTAACCTTTATTCTTAAGCTAAAAACCGATTGGTACCTATGGTTTTTATAAAGAAAGTGCAAAAAATACTTTAAAGAATATGAAATAAAGGTAGAAAAGGTTTGAGTAACCAAAAACTGTTTCCAGGCATAAATTTGTCATGTATACCAAAAAGTAATTACACTAATATAATATTCACACTTATATGCTAATATAGATATATATACTAATTAAAGAGCATGTTATGCAAGAAGAAGTATCAGATTTTACAGATGCTCTTTGTCAAAATAAATGTGATTCCTTTCGAGTGACACTCTCCTATATCTTTCTTTAGGTTATACAGAAGTCTAACACAATTATAGAACAAGCGTAAAAGTTCTGGTAAAGTAGTTTTATTTACAAAAAATATGCTACTTGATATTGAAAAACGCAGCATAACAAATGCACTGTGGAAGTTACAAGAAGCAGATCAAAGGGAGATTTTTACTCTTATACAGAGATTTGAGTTGCCAGAAATATTAGCAAGAATATTAGTTGCTCGTGGTGTTAACATAGAAAATGCACATGACTTCTTACACCCACTAATCAGATCGCTATTACCAGATCCCTTTCACCTCCTTGATATGGATAAAGCTGTTTCTCACATAATAAAAGCAATAAACAATAATGAGAATATTGCAATATTTGGTGATTACGATGTTGATGGTGCAACGTCATCAGCATTGATTAATAGGTACCTAAGAGCGATTGGGACACACTCTATAATCTATATTCCAGATCGTGTTGATGAGGGCTATGGATTGAACACAGATGCTTTATTACAACTTAAAAAGAATGGTATTGATTTATGTATTTCTGTTGATTGCGGTACGCTTGCATATCAACCAATAGAAGATGCAAAAGTCTTTGGACTTGATATTATAGTTGTCGACCATCACCTTGGAACAGAAAAATTACCAAGTGCTGTAGCAGTTGTTAATCCCAACCGCCTTGATGAGAGCTCTCCTTATACTAATCTTGCAGCAGTTGGAGTGTCATTTCTGCTAATTGTTGCTCTTAATAGAAGCCTACGTGAGCAAGGATTTTTTACCAACAAAAAAGAACCAGATTTATTTGATCTACTGGATTTGGTTGCTCTTGGAACTGTTTGCGATGTTATGCAGATTACAGGCCTAAATAGGGCTTTTGTTTTACAAGGATTAAAAGTTATGTCAGCAAGAAAAAATGTTGGCTTACGTGTTTTGTTTGACGCTTTGGGAATCCTTGAAAAACCAAGTGTTTCACGATTAGGGTTTAGCATTGGACCGTGCATAAATGCCGGAGGAAGAATTGGAGAAGCATCGCTCGGTGCAAGGTTGCTTTCCACCGATGATGATGATGCACATTCAATCGCGCTAAAATTAATAGATTTAAATAATGCAAGAAAAATGCTAGAAAATGAGGCTATTTTGGAAGCTACAACACAAGCAGGAAAATTTGCACAATTAGGTGTAAATTTTATAATGGTAAGTGGCAACTGGCACCAGGGAATAATTGGTATAATTGCATCAAGACTAAAGGAGCAATTTCACTTACCAACGATAGTAATATCTTTAAATAATGGAATAGGAAAAGCAAGCTGCAGATCAATTTCTGGGGTAGATATTGGTGCTGCGGTTCTTTCTGCAAAATTTACCAACCTAATCATTGAAGGTGGTGGTCACAGTATGGCAGCAGGATTTTCGATTAAGGAAGATAAAATAAGTGATCTACATGATTTCTTTACTGAAAGATTTGCAAACTCCACAAACGATAAAACTATAAAAGCTGATGGTATAGTAACAGCTAAAGCAATAAACTTATCCCTGTGGAATCAATTGCAACGCTTAGAGCCATTTGGTGTTGGCAATCCTGAACCGAGATTTATCATCCAAGGAGCAAAGATAAGAAAGCCGGAAGTTATAGGAGTTGATCATATAAAATGTTTTATTGCTGATGATAATGTTATGGTAAAAGCTATTGCGTTTCGCTCTGCAAATACCGAGCTTGGCTCTGCTATCATGCAGGGAAATGTTAAATCAATTTTAGGTAAAATCTCTATGAATTATTGGAATGGAAATGAATTTGTGCAGTTTTTAATAGAGGATGTATTGACCATTAGTTGAGTTACTATTTTACAATAATTACCTGTCAATCTCACCAAAGACTATATCGAGTGAACCGATAATTGCTGCAATATCAGCAAGCATATGTCCTTTTGCCATGAAGTCTAAGGCTTGTAAATGCGCAAAGCCAGGTGCTCTTATTCGACATCTATAAGGTCTATTGGTACCATCTGAAACTATATATACTCCAAACTCGCCTTTTGGTGCCTCAACAGCTGTGTAAGCTTCACCTTCTGGTACACTATATCCTTCTGAATAAAGCTTAAAATGATGGATCATAGCCTCCATCGATGTTTTCATTTCTGCTCTTGGCGGTGGAGAAATTTTTCTATCTTCAGTTTTTATTGGCCCTTCAGGTATCTTCTCTACGCATTGCTTCACCAAGCTGATAGATTGCCTAATCTCCGCCATTCTTACTAAATAACGGTCATAACAGTCACCATTTTGGCCAATTGGTATATCAAAATCTAGCTGATCATATATCTCATATGGCTGGCTTTTTCGCAGATCCCAAGCAAGCCCAGCAGCACGGAGCATTGGTCCACTAAAGCCCCAATCAAGCGCCTGTTTTATTGATATTTCACTAATTCCTACAGTGCGTTGCTTCCATATTCTATTTTCCGTTAAAAGTTCATCAACATCATCTATATACTTTGGAAATTGCTCTATAAATTTTGCAATATCTTCAATCAAACCTTCTGGGATATCTGCTGCAAGTCCACCTGGCCTTATATAAGCTGCGTGAAATCTTGCACCTGAGGCCCTTTCATAGAACTCGAGTATTTTTTCTCTCTCTTCAAAGAGCCATAAAAGAGGAGTCATCGCCCCAACATCAAGTGCTTGAGAAGATATATTTAGTAAATGATTTAGTATTCTTGTCAGCTCACAAAACAAAACACGCAAATATTTTGCTCTAATTGGAATTTTACATTGCAACAATTTCTCTACACACAACGAATATGCATGCTCTTGTGACATTGGTGACACATAATCAAGGCGGTCAAAGTAAGGCAGAGCTTGAAGATATGTTTTATGTTCTATTAACTTCTCAGTGCCGCGATGCAAAAGTCCAATGTGGGGATCTGCCCTCTCGATCACTTCACCATCCATCTCTAAAACAAGACGTAACACCCCGTGTGCAGCTGGGTGCTGAGGGCCAAAGTTTAGCATCATTGTCTTTAGATCAGGCATGCTTGGTAGCTTAAGGTATTGGAATTGTATAGGGTAAAATGTGCTTAAAGTCAATAGGCTTCTTGTACAAGCTATAACTCATCGTTACAATAGAAAAACTCTCAAAAACTTCACCACTTCTTCATGATCTGATAGACAATGTTTATGTGTCACATACAATTATTGCACTTATGTTGATCAAGGCAGCGAAATTATGTATAGATAATTTTGATTGAGAAATAGTTTTTCTACTATATAAATTCTACTTTAGAGTAATCAAAATCAATGAAAGACAATAAATATAGTTTAGGTTTAAGGATCATTCATTGGTTAATGTCTGCTTTTATTATTGGCATGCTTTGTTCTGGGCTGTACATGAAAAGTTTGCCGATTAGCAGTGAAATTAAATTCAGCATATACGCTGTTCATAAGGCTTGTGGTATCACCGTTCTTGGATTAATTATAGTACGTATATTTTTTCGCGTCTTTACTTATGTTCCGCCATTACCAGCCAATTTTTCTCGATTTGTAATCAATGCGAGCAAAACGATACACTTTGGTTTATATGCTTTGATGGTGCTAATGCCACTATCTGGTTATGTCATGTCTTCTGCTTCTAGCAAAGAGATTAAATATTTTTTCCATATCCCTTTATTAATTAACCATAATGAAGATCTAGCTA
The DNA here is from genome assembly GCF_947251825.1 of Wolbachia endosymbiont (group B) of Camptogramma bilineatum. Classification (NCBI taxonomy): domain Bacteria; kingdom Pseudomonadati; phylum Pseudomonadota; class Alphaproteobacteria; order Rickettsiales; family Anaplasmataceae; genus Wolbachia; species Wolbachia endosymbiont (group B) of Camptogramma bilineatum. The sequence goes on along the minus strand of NZ_OX366391.1, from coordinate 208,573 downwards.
GTGCAGCTAATCAGTTACACTCGATACTTGCATATTTTATGATACTCTTTATAGCCTTGCATATAATTGGTGCTTTAAAACACACATTTATAGATAAACAAAACATTTTTAAACGTATGATATAGGTTGTATGTTAAGTAGCCTCTGGAAAAAAGGAACAAATTTTCTCGGTAGTGAGTTTGCCATAATGGGTGGTGCTATGAGCTGGGTTTCAGAGAGAAATTTGGTTTCAGCAATCTCAAATGCTGCTGGATTTGGCGTGATTGCTTGCGGTGCAATGTTTCCAGACTTACTGAAAAAAGAAATCATAGAGACACAGAAATTAACTAACAAACCATTTGGTGTAAATCTAATTACTATGCACCCAAAGTTGAGTGAGTTGATAGATGTGTGCATTGAAACGAAAGTAAGCCATATAGTGCTTGCCGGTGGACTACCAACGAAGCCTAATATAGAAAAAATCAAGAGTGCGGGCATTGAAGTTATGTGTTTTGCACCAGCATTAAGCCTCGCGAAAAGGTTAGTAAAAATGGGAGTAGATGCGTTAATAATAGAAGGTATGGAAGCAGGAGGACATATCGGTCCTGTTAGCACTTCTGTTCTCGCACAAGAGATATTACCTCATTTTAAAAATGAGAAAACACCGGTATTTGTTGCAGGTGGAATAGGAAGAGGCGAAATGATAGTGAACTACCTAGAAATGGGAGCAAGTGGCTGTCAAATAGGTACATTATTTGTCTGCACGAATGAGTCAATCGCTCACAAAAATTTTAAAGAAGTATTCATCAAATCAGCTGCGCGTAATGCTGTATCTTCTGTGCAGATTAGTGCTGATTTCCCTGTAATTCCAGTAAGGGCTATAGCTAACAAAGCAAGTGACGATTTTATGGAGCATCAAAGAGACATTATTGATAAATATCAAAATGGAGAAATCTCAAAAGAAGATGGGCAGCTTGAAATAGAAAAGTTCTGGGCTGGAGCTTTAAGAAGGGCAGTAATTGATGGAGATGTTGAAACAGGATCTTTAATGGCCGGTCAAAGTGTTGGCATGGTTGATAGAGAAAAGCCTGTAAAAGAAGTGATAGATATGTTAGTTCAACAGGCAAGCAATTATGTTGAAATGTAAAATCAGTAATCAGCAAAGAAAATAGTTAGCAAATTGCTATAATTATTCGCAATAAGGCATAACCGCCCAGTTTTAATGTAAAATTAACGCTAAAGAGGTATTCATACATTTTATTTATATGAGAGGAATGTTATGTTTGATTCATCATATGAGAAAAGAGTGCTATTTGATAGCGCAGTAGGAAACAATACTTACTCATCTACTAGCGATCCTATCAGAAGTTCACAAATCTCAGATAAGAGAAAGGAGAAAACAGGGAATTCTTCAGCATCAAAAACGAAAGAGTTGCACGAAATTATACACAAAAAGGTCACAAAAAAAGACATAATCATGAAAATCTAAAAAAGGGAGATGGAACTATCGCAAAATGCATAGAGTTGTTCAACAAAGGAGCTGATCCGAACATATTAATTAAATTAGAAAAATTACTGAGAGAGCAAGAAAAATATTATAATTATTACACCGAGAAATTTCTTCCAGAATTGGAAAAAGAAGTAATGGGATCAGAAGTCGGACTTCCAGTATTTAAGAATGAAATAGAACAATCACAAGGATCACCAACAAGAAGAGGGAAAACATTAAAAATAATTTCAGAGATTACTAAAAAGAGCAACAATAAAGATCATTCTAGTATCACTATTCAAAATCAGAAAAGTCTTAGAAGTAATCAAGCAAATAGACAAAATAATACTATGGAACTATTTAACAAACAAATTCTTTCTGGTGAAGTTGAAATTCCCAAAAATTCAGGTATTAATCCTCTGGAAAAGGATTCTTTAGCTAAGGGTGTAAGTGGAAAAGGAACCCCTGGAATATATAATTCCTTGAGAAGTTCAGGTCGTTATGATGCTTCAACAATTCTTACATCAAAACAATCGCAAGCAAGAAAGAAGATCACACAATCACAATTGAATAGTCAATCTGATCTTTCGATTGATAGTAAATATTAAAAAAATGAAAAGCCTAATATAACTGTGAATGCTGTAGAAGTGCCAAGTGGTGCAAATACTTCTAAACTCAGTAGTAGTGATTTAGATAGTCGAATAAATTCATCTAGCTTGGCATCAAGTAGCAGAAGGAACAGCTTAACTTCAGTAACAAGCATTTCATCTGAGGAAAGTGTACACTTAAAATTAAACCCTGCTGAGGAAGATAATAGTTTGCAACTAGAAGATGAAGGAAAAACAAAATTAGCACATCCGAACAAAACAAGGCCCAAAGGCCCAAGCGGAAGAAGATCCCCTTCTAAACATTATAAGAAGACTGAAGAAGGGCCTCATTGTGTGATCTCAGTGACAGGCAGTAAGGTAAAAGATACAATGCAATCCAATAATTATGAAAATAATAGTAAAATCAAAAACAAAAATCTTCACGTCGCACTTGTAACAAGTTCTGCTCTCTTAGCAATAGGGTGCATTGTTGCAGGAGCAATGACATCAGGATTAGTAGGAGCAGGACTGTTTGTGGTGGCTGCAGTGTTTGCTACAGCAGCAGCTGCTGAATTTTGTTCAAATATTCTGTCAAGTAAATTGACATCCATTAGTGTGAGTCCTCTTGTTGATAATAAAGGGCTAACACAGTGATAAAAGTTAAATATGAGTTACTTATGGTGAGCAAGTGAATTCGGTTCTTGCCTATTGATGTAAAAATTGTTACATTTGAGGAGTATCTTAAAGGTATTTAGCTGATGCATATTCAATTGGGTAGAGTTTTTGCTATTGTAGCCCTGTTAAGTTTTATTTTCATGTCGTGTTCTAGCAAAGCAAGTGATGAATTGAAAAATATACCAGGAACGTTGAAAGAACTTATTTCTTCATTTTCAGTTAAAGATACTGTAGAAAATATGAGTCCCTCAACAATTATAGGTTTATGTATAGCTACAGTGATACTCGCAGTAGTGTTCAGAGGCCTAATTTTTTTCATGATAATATTTGGCGTACTGATCATGATGTTTGGAAGCACAGAAAAGGCAACAGATTACCTGAAAGAAAAATTCAACTTTGCAAAGGACATACAGTTACAATCCAATAACAAAAAAGAAGATAAGGATTAAGTAAGATAGATGATTCTTTATTATCTTTTTATTGAATACGCATGATATTGTATGCAACCAAAAGTACCAGCCACTAGCTCTAATTCTGAAAAAAAGAACAATTTAGCGTTACTAGAAAGTATTAATTTAGATTTTATCCCTTATGCTTGCCACTACGATGAAGAAACTATACTAACAAAACAGGGGGAATTATTAAAAACAATCAAATTAGAAGACTATTCTTCAGTTGATAACTATGGTGATCTTAGAACTGAAATTAGAAAAAGTATATCAAAAAATATCAAGAGTTTATATTTTACCGTTTGGATTCACACTGTCCGTAAGCGCAATAAACTGAGCTTACAGTGGAATAAAACTGCAGACTTTTCCGATCAGCTACACTCAACGTGGTTTAATAAACTAGTTGATAGTAAACTACAGTATATAAATGAATTGTACATTGTGGTGTTACTTAGTGATTTTGGCAAAAATATTAATAATGCATTTTTTTTTGGCGGGATAAAGAATAGGCACAAGTTATTTTTACAAAAAAATCATCAAGAATTACAAAAAATAACTGACCTGATTCAAAAAGATTTAGAACCTTTTGGAGCTAAAAAACTGGGCCTTAGGTCTAGTGAAGGCAAAATATATTCTCAAATGATGGAATTTCTCCATTACATTATTACATTAACGCACAAAGATTATCCAATATGTGAAAGGGATCTATCGCAGCATGTGAAAAACCTAAAAGTAGCTTTCGGTTTCAATAAATTTCAAACATCGTTTGAAGGTCAACAGAAGTTTGGTTCTATTTTTTGCATAAAGGAATATCGAGAAATCCCCTTAGAAAATATAGATAGGTGTTTGCAACTTGACTCTGAGCTTATCATCACAGAAATAATAATATTTACTAGTAATAATAAAGCAGTAAAAGAATTTAAAAAACAAATTAATATACTGCAAATCAGTGAGGACAATACCTTACTTCAAAACTCAGGAATAAATGAAATAATAGAGCTTGAAAAAATTTCTGCTATGGATTTTTGTCAACAGAAAATTATTGTTACAATCTTTGCAGATGATAAGAATAGGTTAGGTAAAAATATCAGCGATTTATCCTCTGTAATGTCGTTAATCGGGTTGATGATGTTTAGAACTGATCTGCACATGGAAAATCATTTTTGGGCACAGCTTCCTGGAAACTTTGCTTTTGTTACACAACCAAAAAATATATTAGAAAAATATGCTTGCAGCTTTGCTATGTTGCATGATTTTACATCAGGTACGTTAAAAGGAGGAAGATGGAAAGAAGCAGTAACAGTTTTTTTTTCAAAAAAAGGCAGTCCTTACTTTTTTAACTTTCATGGAAAGAAAAATAATGGTCATACCACAATACTTGGAGCTCCAAATTCAGGTAGAACCTCACTGATCAATTTCTTACTTTCGGAATCAAGAAAATTTAACCCTAGGATTGTTATACTGGATAATACTGGAAAATCAATAATATTTACTAAAGCAGTAAGCGGCCAATATTACATAATTGATCCAAAATATAAAGATACAAGTCTAAAATTTAACCCACTGAACATTGAAGATAGTGCTTCTAATCGCAATATGCTTGTTGAATTGATCAAAAGGATGGTTGCAGATGCAAGTTTGGTAGACGCAGAAGAAAAGACAAAAAAAATTGTAGATTCTATATTTGCTATACCAAGAGAATCGCGCTCTATTTCTCAAATTTCTGAAGTGCTTTTACTTCTTGGAGGCAAAATAAGTAAATGGTGTGGTGAAGGTGAATTTGCTTACTTATTCCAAGATGGTGATGAGTCAGATATTGACTGGGGAACAAAAACTATATCCCTCAATACTGCAAATCTCACTAAGCAAAAAGAATGTATGTCCGTGATACTTTACTATTTCTTATACTCTTTCGAAGCAAAATGTGATGGCTCACCTGCAATACTTGTTTTGGATGAAGCATGGGAGGTAAGTAATATTTTTCCTACAGAGGGAGAGTTTGACGATTGGATGCAAAGAATGACAAAACTCAATGTTGTGGTGATTCTAAGTACTGAAAACTTAAACCTAGCATTTGCTAGCAAGTTTACTCAATATTTAGATAAGCATGTCGATACGAGGATCCTGATGCCGAACATAAATGCAAACAGGTTATACATGAAAGCATTTTCTCTGTCGAAAGAGGAACTGAATGTCATTTTGCAAACACCAACACAGGAAGGTTTATTTTTGATAAAGCAATACAAAGGTTTAGTAACTTTAAATCTAGATTTGAAGAATATGAAAGAAATACATGTACTTTCAGCTAATAAAGAGACTATAAAGTATATGTATGAAGCAATAAAGGAAAAAGGCGAAAAAGTGAGTAAGTGGTTACCGGCGTTCTATGAAAAATGTAAAGCTTAATTTTTTATTGATATTCTCCTTGATATTTTGTCTTTCTTATCAAGGATATGCTGATTGTCCAACATTTGTAAAAAGTAATACTGAAATTGAAGCTACAGGAAGTAAAGCAGGAAAAGGTATTGCGAATTTTTTTAAAGGCAAGTGGAGCGATTTAGATTTTGACGAAAAATTATTGCAATTTATTAAAGTTACAGCAGTAAATAATCAGGGACCAGAAGGTTACTTCGATCCAAAGATTAAGGTCTGCGATTACGAAGGGAACGACAACTGTTATATATTATCCAGTGGAACATTCTGCCGCCAGATATATGGAACGCAGAGTACAGGAGCTGGAGTTTCTGCAGCAGCTTTTATAGATTGGGAAGGAGATAAAACAAAAGCTGGAGGAGAAATTGCCCAAGGTCTTGGATGGGAATGGGCAGATGGTGTTACTGATGAAGAAAAAGTAAAATTTGCTAATGCCCCTAAAATATGCGCTTGTAGTCAAAAGGGGGCTTGTATGCCAGGAATTTCTTCATGGGGCTCTAGAGTATTTTCTGGGGAAAATATTTTTCGTCCTGGAGAGATGGAAAAAGCTTGTGATACATGCTATCAAACAAAAGTAAAGTGTGCCCCTGTGCAACTTGCACCTGGCCCACCTGCATTTTGTGAACAACTTGCGATGTCACCACCACAAGTTAGAATTGTTCCTATAACAAATGAAGAAAATGATTATTTCCATCCAAGAGTTGGAGTCATTATTGGTGAGCTGAAAGAAAGAAGAGAGCTACCTTTTCCACGCGTTATTTCAAGTAATAAAAACATTCAAAGTGCTACATACTCTATTCCAGATAAAGATACCCACCATCACTTTAAAACTTATAGAAAAAAAGGTCAGCTCTGCACTGAATATTATGGTACTGAGAGAGAAGAGTCCAAAAGAAAATTACAATTTCCTGCTCGCTGCTTCCCAGCGCCACCTGCTCCAAAGATTGAAGAAGTGAGCATACCAAAGCCTAATGAGGGTAAAGGCGAAAATACGCTAAAAGTAAAAATGAAGATGAGTGAGAACGTTTGTACTTATGACGCACGTGGAACTCACAGTAATGGCATCTGTACTTTTTATGTTAATAAAAATTCTCCTACATATGTTGGCCATCTACCTTTAAAAGTAGTAAAGCCAGCAATAGTGGCAAAAACAACTGATAGCAGTAACAGTAAAAGCGACATCGATAGCGTAATAGAAGGTATATTAAAAAATAATTCGCAATTTGAAGTTCTAGAAAAATATGGATATGTTCCCGATATTGAAACAGAATGTAAAGAGCTTCAGAATGGTAAGTGCAAACTAGATGGCTCAGGATATCCAAAAGTAGAAATAAAATATAAAGAAAATTCTAAAAGTAAAATGCTCTGCCTTTCTGGGTGGCAACCAGAACCAGAGGAGTTTGTTCTTAAAAAAGAAAGTAAGCTAATATCGCTAAAATCAATGGGGGCAAGATACAATAAATACAATACTGTTTATTCAAAGGAGTCTGATCAGCTTTATTATTTTCCCTGTAACGAAACAATTGAGGTTTTAGCAAAGCCACAAGATGCACTGAATGAAATAATATTTAATAAAAAAGGATATATTTCCATTCCTGCTGAAAATAAGTCTAGAGATAACTGCATGGCAAAAGAGGATAAAGAGGTAGATACAAAACAAAATTGTGACAAATGCAAAATAGTATATGAGTTAACAGATGGAAAGTATGAAGAAAAAAACTGTAATCACGGTGATGATGGTTGCCTCTGCTTTGATGGAGTATGTAGTCGCTCAACACAGTATGTATATAAGAATGATAAACTATTTTACTTGAGATATGAAGAAGTGGATTGCAAGGATAAGGATGGTAAAACAGTAAAAAACGAGAAAGGTGAAATACAAAAGTGCACACAATTAAAAAATCAACCGATTAAAGCAAATAGAACAGAAGTCTTTTATGCTGATAAATTGTGTAGGTTCGATTTAGAGGGTTTAAAAAAGAGATTACGTGAAATAATAATAGCACAATTGAAACATAAGAAGAAGATTATTGAAGACAGGGATCAAAAACTTTATGAGCTTGGAGATGGCTATACAGATGATCTGTCAATGTATGATTACGTTGAAATAGAAGCATGGGGAGGTGGTGAAGCTGGTCATATAGCTGATAAAGCTCAGTCTACTGTAAGTAGACTAGGAATGCCAGGTGATTACATTAAAGCTAAACTGAGAGTCAACCCTAGTTATCCATATATTAAAGTAAAAGTGACAGAAGGAGGTGGTGGACAAGAAGATGATGAATCTAACAAGGATGGGGGACCAACTTTAATAAAAATGTGCAGAGACTCTTCAGAAACAATTTGTAAAGATTTAATTACTGTTGCAGGCGGAGGTACATACAGAACCTATGGGGGAAGGGATTACAAAGATACAATAATTCATGAACAAAGTTTAAAATTAAAAGAAGAAATTAAGAAAGGGGACAAGCTAAACTCTAGTAAAGATAATAAAATAGCATATATAGAAAATGGTGAGATTGGGTATAAAGATGTAACAAAATGTAGTAAAAACTACGTGAATAAAACATATGGTGCTGGTGGTTGTATCAACGAAAGCAGCAAAAGTTATAGCAAGGGCGCTCCTGGTTACGCAAACATTAAACCTATATTTGAGGAAATTAATGAAAAAAGAGTAAAAAAAATAGATGATGCTATTGAAAAAATGATACAAAATCCAGATGATATCACAGGTATTGATGATTCCTTAATAAATAAACTTGATCAAAAGATTATTGATACAATTAAAGAAGAAATTAGAAAAGAATTGTTAGGATTATAGTCAAAGGACCCTGATGGTTGCAAATGGGGTAAAGTTGAATTTACATCACTGAGAGTATCTGTTCAGATGCATGTCAAACCAGTGTTTCTTTTCTTGTATCTCAGCTCCCATAATGTCATCCCAGTGCGTGACACCCATTTCTTTCTAGTGCTTCCTTCCTTGTCATCACAGCTTCCATAATGTCATTCCAGTGCTTGACACTGGAATCTATGTAAATTTAACTGGACGCCAATGTCACAAACTAGTTTTCTCATCTATCTTATTTTGCTACTCTGCTGAACAGATACGTCAATTTCATCTACTGATGAGCTAGGTCTGCTGTCCTTTATATGTTGTACCAAAAGCTCCATAATTTTTTTTTGCTCATAAAATTGCTGAAATGAATATATTCCATTCGAGCCAACTAACACGAAGAATCCTCCTTGTACATTTGGAGGATTATCATGCTAGCTAATTTTTCTTACGTATTCAGCAGCTTGTAAGGAAGTATCTCCTGAAAGGTTTTAATATTAGGATCAGCACCTTTTTCTAGCAGTAATCTTGCCATTTTTTCATTACCTTTCATAGCTGCTATATGTAGAGGTGTATTGCCAAGCTGATTGCCAATATTGACATCCACCCCTTCTACACTAAGTAATAATTGAGCTACCTCGTCATGGCCATTATCAATAGCTACACACAAAGGATTCATACTGGTATCACAGCCATTGACTTTAGCACCATTATCAAGAAGCAACTTAACTACTGCTGCATGCCCATTCTGAGCAGCTAGATACAAGGGTGTGACATTATTTTTTTCATCTACTATGTTAACATCAGCATTTTTTGTGCTAATTAATAGTTCAACTATTTCAGTATGTCCGTTCTGAGAGGCTAAGTACAGAGCTGTTATACCAAATTCATTGTCTTTAGCATCAATCTCAATTTCTTGAGTATTAAGTAACACCTTTACAACTTCTACAAGTCCATTTTGAGCAGCAATATGTAAAGGTGTCTTACCATCAGTACAGTCTTTTATATTGGGATCAGCTCCCGCTTTAATTAACTCCTCTACTATAGCTTTGCTTTTAGCTACAACAGCAAAGTGTAAAACTGTACTGCCTTTAGTAGTTCTTGCATGAATATTAGCTTCTTTACTGATTAGTAACTTTACTACGTCTAAATGTCCTGAATAAACAGCAAAATGCAAGGCTGTAAATCCTTTTTTATCCTTGATATTGATATCAGTTTTTACATTAAGTAATAACCTAACTTCATTTATGTTACCATTATAAGCGGCTTGATGTAATAGAATATTTTCAACCGGGAGCGATTGAGTGCTGAACATATTTACCTCTATATAATAGTATGCCTAGTGGTATTACATCAAAACAAGGAACATTCAAGAAAAATTTTTGCATCTGGCAATCTATTTTCTCTATTCTGATATATACAAACTCTTTAAACCCACCTTGTAATCAGGATAAACTAGAGAGACACCAAGATCTTTTTTAATTTTAGTATTGCTTACTTTTTTTGACCCTAAATAAAAACCCCGTGCATAATTTGGTACGGAAGAAATCTCAACTGGCTCTGGAGGGCTAATATTGAGAAGCTCGGCTGCATACGTGACCACTTCAGATTGCGTAGCAGGTAAATCATCTGCACAATTGTATATCTCATAAGGCTTTATATTTTGCATGGAAGAAAATAAAATATTCGATATATCTTCAACATGAACACGAGAAAAAATTTTTTTCACATTTCTTGCTTTGCCAAGCTGCAGGTCAATTAGCGCATTTCTACCAGGACCATATATCCCAGCCAAACGAAAAATATGTACAGGCAATTTGCTACTTAGCCACTTCTTTTCAGACTCAAGGCGCTTTTCTCCTCTAATTTCTATAGGCTTTGTTTCAGATTCCTCATTCACCCAATTACCACAGTGGTCACCATAAACATTAGTTGCAGACAGATAACCAAGCCATTTAATATTCTCCAGACAATGACCGTATCTCTCCATAACATCATCGCCGTCTGGAGGAATAGAAACTAAAACATGCGTTACGCTTTTAAGCAGATCTTGATCAACCTTTTCATAATCAAAAAGTTGTATATCTTTATTTCTTGATGTACCGTTAACTTTCCAGCCTAAATTTAGCAATTTTTTCGATAGAAATTTGGCTACATATCCGTAACCAAAGCAAAACAAGTGCATGGAAATTAATTTCCAAAATTCTTCTTGATAAACTCAACCCCTAACCTTATTCCTTCTTCATTAATAATATGGCCTAATCCATGAATTGGGTATCCTTGAGCGTTTACTCCATTTTCTTTCAGAGCTTTAACCGCTAAATCAAGGGACGAAAAAGGTACCACATCATCAGCGTCACCATGAATAATACATATGTTGGGTTTTGATTTTATCTGCGGTGCAGTTTTTGAAGGCGAAAGAAATCTACCAGAATACGCAACAACTGACGCACAAGACTGAAGCCGGGTAAGAGCCACATGTATTGCAAGCATTGCCCCTTGAGAAAATCCAACTAAAGAAAGCTGAGTATCTTTTAAATTAAGCTCCTTTAATTTTGTATCAATAAAATGATTTACAATTGATGCAGCATTTTTCACCCCATTATATAGTGCTTCTTCACTACGATCCTCTAAACTAAACCACTGATAACCATCACCTATTTCCCTCTCAAACGGAGCATTCGGTACCACAAAACATGAATCAGGCAAAAACTTGCTCATAACTTTAGCAAGATGCACGAAATTATCGCCACTTGAGCCCCAACCATGAAAAAAAATAATCAAATTTTTCTTATTTCCATTTGGACAAATTTCTTGGCTTTTAAGTTCAATCATCTCTTCATCCCTTTATGTTTATATTTAACTTTATGGTAATACTAAATTTGAGGAACAAGACCTCACTACTGCTATAGCTCTTTGATATGAATAAATACTACTTAGCTTCAATTTTCTCTATCAATTTCTTGACCAAGCCTCTCAATCTTCTGCTGGAATCATCAAGCTCTTGAATTTGTGAAGCATCTTTTCCCATGAGCTCTTTGTGATTACTCTTTATGTAATCATACATTTCCTTCATCTGAGCAATCATCTTGTTGATATCCATACCACCCATATCAGGTATCATGCTAGGCATATTTCCTTCTAGCATACCACCAGCCATAAGTTGCTGAGACATTTGCATGAATGGCTTTAAGGTCTGTTGAAGCAAATTAGGGTCGCTTGCCAATTTTTCTATTTGCTCTTTGCAAGTATCCATGTACTGCTTCATAAATTCATCATCTTGCACTTTATCTGTCATAATTACACCTATTTGAAACTAATATTATATATTGTTTTTAATTAAAAATAATACAAGAACAACTATATTAATACTTGATTAAATGACAAATTAACTATTTTAAAGGTTCACATACTCTCTTTAACCATTCCTTATCTTTTATGCCATTTTCTATATTTTTATAAACAAATTGGTGATAGCTATTTATCCATTTAACTTCATCTTCAGTAAGCATTTGTATATCTATTAGCTTTTTATCATAAGGAACAGAGGTCAATTGTTTAAAGCTTAAAAAGACGTTTTCTCGCCTTTCAATATACATCAGATTCTCAATTCTTATTCCATACTTTCCTGGAATATAATAACCAGGCTCGTTAGAAAGTATCATGCCTGGAATGAGTTCCACTTTATTTCCTCTTGATATTGCTTGCGGTCCTTCGTGTACCGAAAGGTAACTTCCTACTCCATGTCCTGTACCGTGCATGTAATCCATTCCAAATTTCCATAAATGTATACGCGCTAATATGTCCAATTCTCCACCAGTAGTGCCAGAAGGAAAGACCGCACTTGCTATCGCAATGTGAGCTTTTAATACTATTGTGTAGTGAGCTCGTTGCTCATTGGTTGGACTACCAATTGCTATAGTTCTTGTAACATCGGTTGTGCCATCAAGGTACTGACCACCAGAGTCAATTAAATACAGCCCATCTTCTTGAATGACTTTATTTGTCTTATTGCTTGCACGGTAATGAATGATTGCTCCATTCTCGTTGAATGCTGAAATTGTTGGAAAACTCGGTTGCTTAAACAAATTCTGCTCTTTTCTGTATTCTAAAACTTTTTCTTCAGCTTCAAGCTCAGTAATTTCACTGTCAATATTGTTTTCAAGCCAATATAGAAAATTTATAACTGCTACTCCATCTTTGATGTGCGCACTTATAGCTCCAGTTATTTCAGTTTGATTTTTTACTGCTTTGTGAATCAAACAAGGATCCTCCTTCTCAATTATCTGCTTATTTTCTATTAGACCTCTTTCATTACTTATTGTCATCCCAGTGCTTGACACTGGGATCCATGCTTTTTTATTTCTGGTCAAGCACTGGAATGACACCGAAGCTGATTTTTCATTTAAATAATGGTTATACAAGGGATCTATTGCATTCATAATGCTCATTGGAGTCGTGCTTGGATCTATCACCACCAAATTTAACTTATGTAGTGAATTTTCTAGCTCACTAATATCAAAAACATTTATATGGTTATCAAAATTTGCTTCTATAGTTGAATGTTCTTTATCTTGAATAAATAAATCAACATTGGCATTTTTATACAATATAGCACGACCCAATATACAAGGAGTATATTCAGCACTTTCATTTCTTAAATTTAATAACCACGAAATTGAATTTGGATCAGTCAGAAGCACTGCTTCAGCCTCTATGTTTTTAGCTACTCTTTCACATTTATCCTTACCACTCTCACCAGATACATGTGAGACTATTGTTTGTGCTTTATGACTACTATCTTTTTTAATTAAGTATGGTACTAGTTTACAAATGCCTTCATATTTTCTTATGTCCTTCATAGTAAAATATTGCGGATAGTAACCCAGTGAGGTAGTCAATGTTAAGTTTGCTTTTACCCATTTGTGTGGATCCTCTTCTTGTATATTATATACTCGAAAACTGCCCTGATCGAGCTGACTGCGAGCTTGTGTGATATAGCGTCCATCTGTAAAAAATGGGCACTTATTACTCTTTGTAACGATAAGTAGCCCATTTGTTCCCGTGAAGCCACATAACTCTGCTAACTCTTTTGAATATTCATTTAAATACTCGTCTTTAGTATTCAAAATAAATGCATCAACATTTATTTCGTGCATAAAAGAGCGAAATTCTTCGATTTTTGACATGTTACGCAGAATTAGCAGCTATTTTCGTTTTCTTATTCCTAAGGTACACTAATATGCTAACTATCGCTGCTGGAGTGATACCTTGTATTTGCTTCGCAATACCAATTGTTGCTGGCTTTATTGACTGCAACTTTTCTATCACTTCAGTTGACAAGCCTTTAATCTGTGAGTAGTTGAAATTAGTTGGAATTTGAGTATTAACTTCCTCTTGTAGAAACTTCATATCTGCTTCTTGTCTTACTAAATAAGGCTTGTATTTTGCTTCAATTGCAACTGCTTCATATATTTCATTCTTGGCTATGCTATCAGTTATAGTGTTATTCCAGCACATGACGCTGGAATCTACATTTTTTTCAGTGTCAACTGCATCCATTCTATCATCATTCAAGTACTGGAGCCCAGTGTCAGCTACTTGGATGACAGGAAGAGGTGCTTTGGTGTTATGCAAGTAGCTGACACTGGAATCCATGTTTAACTCTGGCCATATTTCTCGTAATTTATTCCAGTCAATATTTGGATAACCGAGCAAATTTAATGCTGTTTTTCTTATTCCATCATAAGATATTTTAATGCCATAGGACCTGAGCTGCTCAGGAGTAATTGTTAGGCTCTCTAATTTCTCCTCAAGTTGCTTAATGGATTTAAGTTTACCCTGCAAAACAGAGTATCTCCCATGCGACACAAGAGAGATGTCATAACCTTTTTGTGTCAATCTTCTATCTGCATTATCTGACCTGATTGCCAGTCTATATTCTGCACGCGAGGTGAATAATCTGTAAGGCTCAGCAATTCCCTTAGTGACCAAGTCGTCTATCATTACACCGATATATGAGTCTGTACGAGGAAGAACAAAACTTTTTTGAGATAAAGAGAATGCTGCATTGATTCCGGCAATAATTCCCTGCCCGGCTGCTTCTTCATATCCAGTGGTACCATTAATTTGACCAGCAAAATATAGTCCTTTAACTTTCTTAGTTTCGAGAGTATGAAATAGCTCTCGTGGATCGATATAATCGTATTCAACTGCATATCCAGGTCTTAATATTTCTGCATTTTCAAGCCCTTTTATACTCTTTATCATTTCATACTGCACTTCGATGGGCAATGAATTTGAAATTCCATTTGGATATATAGTGTTATCATTAATCCCTTCTGGTTCTAGAAATATTTGGTGATTATTTTTTTCTGCAAATTTTTTAACTTTAGTTTCAATTGATGGGCAGTATCTTGGTGCAATAACGTTATCTAAATATGAAGAAGCTGATCTGTGAAGATTCTCTCGAATTACTTTGTGTGTATGTTCATTAGTATGAGTAATAAAACATGAAACCTGAGGCTGGTTAATTTTCTCTGTAAGATAAGAAAATGGTGTAGGTGGATTGTCACCCACTTGTTCTTGTAATACCGACCAGTTTATAGTGCCACGATCAAGCCTCGGTGGAGTTCCGGTACGTAATCTGCCCAGTTTAAAATCATACTTCTTTAGCGTATTTGCAAGCTCTATTGCAGGTTTATCTCCCATTCTTCCAGAAGGAGTTGTTTGCTCTCCTATATGAATCACACCACGTAAAAAAGTCCCTGTAGTCAAAACAACTCTGCTTGTCAGTATACGTTCACCTGAGTCTGTTATTACAGCTTTTATATAAGATTCTCCATTGCTATCACTTTCGATAAGAAAATCGTCAACTGACTCTTCTTTTACTGTCAAGTTGTTATAATTTAGAATAATTTCCTGTATTGCTTTTTTGTATAATTTTCGGTCTGCCTGTGCACGTGGGCCCCATACCGCTGCGCCTCTGCTGCCATTTAAAACGACCGAGTGTATGCTTGCTCGGTCGATAGCTCTTCCCATTATTCCATCAAGAGCATCAACTTCCCTCACCACAACACCCTTTGCAACTCCTCCAATTGCTGGATTACAGGACATCTCTCCTATAGTTGAAATTTTGTGAGTTATAAGTAGTGTGTTTGCACCAAGGCGAGCTGCAGCTGTAGCTGCTTCACACCCGGCATGACCGCCACCTACTACCACTACATCGTACTTATGCATCTTCTTGAGTAATTCCTACTCTATAATATTCCAACTATCAGTGATTGATGTCAAATTTTACAGATTACAACATTGCACACTAACTTAGCTCAAACTGCCGTCTCTCTCGCAGAAAAAACTTTTTCAACTTTGGGAAAGATGATACTTTTATTAACTTCTTCTTCCGGAAAGGTAATACATTCATCTACTTCTTCTTCCTGAGATATTTTGACATATGTAGAATCTGTAATCGAAATTGCACTTACTGCAGATTTAATTGCTGTTTCATCTACACAATGCACTATAGCTACAGTTGCAAAGAACCCTAAAATCGGTGCTATCAGCCCTATCATTCCACTTATTAATGTAAATCCTATTTTTGGATTAGGAAAAATAGCAGCTATGCTTCCAGCAAGTGTAACTCCAATTGCAGCGCTTGTAGATATCATCAAACTCAAAAAATTTGCTACTTTTCCATGATCCTCCCCAACAGGATCTCTTTTGCAAAACTTATATAGCAAACATCCTACGTAAAAAACCGCAATCAATGCTGGAGCTATACAACAAGCAATTCCACCTATGGCTAAAGGTGATGAAGTGTCAAAACTTAACCAACAAGCTAATACTCCTAGTGCTGACACTATACTATAAGCTAACAAACAAATATACATACAATCCCTCTCACTAATTAATATCACTAATTAATAGGCATCATTTTTACTCTAAATCGCAAACTTCCCCTCCGCCATCTAAATACTAGAGCAACAAGGAATGCTAACGGCCGTAAAAAAATATCTAATGTTTATATTTATGTAAAGTGGAAAATTTTACTGGGGCGAGCGACCAGGATTGAACTGGCGACATTCAGTACCACAAACTGACGCTCTACCAACTGAGCTACGCCCGCCAAGGTATAAAATATCTAACACACAAGCATAAATAGTCAATTAATTATTTAAGCTACCTACTTTTGCATAGAGTTTTAAGTTTAGCGAATAAACATTTTCATTTATGCTTTTAGCATTATAGTTAATCGTATTGAAATCGTGATATGTTTAAAAGTATTTTCACATTTAGTTTTTTTACAGCTATTTCAAGAATTTTAGGGCTAATAAGAGATGTATTGATTGCTACGGTTATTGGTGCAACTTCTCTTGCAGATATATTCTTTTCCTCGTTTCGCTTTGCTAATTTATTTCGATCGTTTTTTGCAGAGGGAGCATTTACTACCTCATTCATACCATTATACTCTGCAGAGTCATATGATAATAAAAAGGCATTTAATTTCGCAAGTAGTGTAATATCCATTACGTTTATTATTCTAGTAATTTTTTGCCTTATCACACAAACCTTCTTCCCTTACATGATCAAAATCTTCACTCCTGGATTTGACCAAAATAAATTTACCTTTACTGTAACTTTGTCGAAAATTATGATGCCCTACATAATCTTCGTGTCAATCGCATCACTTATTGGTGGAATGTTGCAAGTAAAACAGCATTTTGCTTCAACAGCTATTTCACCAATCATTTTGAACCTCTGTTTAATCATCAGTTTGTTTTTACCTTACATTGAAACACCGGCTCATAACCTTTCTATAGCCGTCCTGATTGGAGGGATTTTGCAGCTACTTTTAATAATATTTAGTGCATACAAATTAAAGGCTTTCTTTTCTTTTAGTTTAGAATTAAGTAACGAAGTAAAATTATTTTTTAAACGTGTGATACCTGCAATTATCAACAATTGTGTAATACAAATAAGTGTATGGATTGACACAATCATGGCGAGTTTTATACCAAATGCAGTTTCTTATATATATTATGCCGATAGACTAAATCAACTACCGCAAGGAGTAATTGGCACTGCAATTGGTACAGTACTTCTTCCTCTGATTTCAAAACGAATAAATGATACTGAGAATATAGTCAAAATACAGAACAAGGCCCTTAATATAGGGTTAATATTAATTATGCCAATAACTGCTGCTTTTATCATTATTCCTGACATAATTTTACTTACGCTTTTTTCTTACGGCCGATTTGATTATTATGCAGTGCAGCAAACTGTTCCTACATTAGTAGCATTTTCTCTTTCTTTACCCGCATTTATTATAAATAAAGTATTGCTACCCACATTCTTTGCTAGGGGAAAGCTAAAAATACCAACTATGTTCTCATTAACGTGCCTTGGAATTAATGTAATACTAAATCTCATATTAATGAACAAATACCAACATATAGGAATTGCTATTGCTACTTCCATTTCCACTTGGATAAATTCTATTTTATTGATTAATTATTTAACAATAAATAAGATGTATAAGATTAGCCAAGCATTATTACTAAATATTGTAAAAATTCTCACTGCAACATTGGTTATGTCAATAGTTCTTTATCTCTCTAATTACTTATCAGCAGGGTTGTTTTTCGATAGAGGGCTAGCTCGTATTGTTTATTTAGTAACTTTAATAGCTTTGAGTGTTATTATTTATTCTAGCACTCTTTACCTAATTTTTAGAGGAAATTTGAATAATTTGAAATATGTATAAATTACACCCTTTGTATTGCTATATGTCATTTCAGCTACTATTCCAATATCCACTCCTTTCATCCCATAACCTATTCCTGTCATCCCAGCACCTATTCCTGTCATCCCAGTGCTTGACACTGGGATCCAGAAATTTTGTTGATTATATAATCTGGAAAACCTTATTTAAGTCACACTGGATCACAGTGTCACACACACAACTGTATGAGTGTTGTGGTTTGAGAGCAATTTCCACTGGGAACCCAGTGCTCATCAGACCAGCTTCTCATGTAAAAATGCTGTGTTTTAACATAAGAATAGCTACTTTTTTGCTAATTAACTTAATGTCTAATCAAATTTCCTGGATCCCAGACTGGGATGACAAGAAGAGAAGGGATGCTGGAATGAGAGGTCTATTATGAAACTTTCTTTATACGCCATATCATCAATCTTGTTTCTATTAATTCTCATACACGTTGCTGCAACTTTTAAGGATTGGAGTGGCTACAGAGAATATATCGTAAAAGAGTTAGAGAAGACGTATGATGCTAAAGTACATGTTGGAGGAAAAATTGAAGTTTCGCTCATTACTCCAAAACTTACTATTCACAATGTATATGTACAATATAACAAAAACAAGGAACAAAAATTATCAGATTTAATTAGTGCAAAAAAAATTGAAATAAGGCCATCGTTGTTTTCATTGTCATTGCAACCAAAGTCAATCTCATTTTTGGGCATGAAAAGCAACAAAGAAAATTTACTTAATATTATAAATACGAAAGCCAATGATAATATAGTTTATATATTAATAAAGGACAGCCAAATAAGTTTTAACGCCGATACTATTAACATCAAGGAAGTTGCTATAAAAAAAAATAAGCAGTTTTTTGGTGAAGTACAGATTGGTGACAACAATTACGATTTTTCTGGAAAGGTTAATGTCACAAAAAATAATGTACACATTAGTGTTGATTCAAATTTTGCAAATTTGCTATTTAAAGGTAATAGAAATCAACAGGGTAATTTAACACTGACAATCAATAACAGTTCCGGTTCTGTGAGCAATTTAGCAAAAATCATTAATCTTAGCTTCCTTTCTTATGTGATTCCCAGCGAAAATATTGAGATATCATCCAATATCAATCTCAATGAAAGCGAGTTTACGGCAACTGATTTAAAAATTGAGTCCAAAAGCATGCAAGGCACTGGTATAATACAAAATGATAGAAAAAGTGATCATACTAATATCAATATTAGTTTTAGTAAAGTCGACCTAAAAAACGGCTCACACAAAACAACAGATATGAAGGGTCTTTTAGAATCTTTTAGAGAGGTTGTGCCAAAGAACCTGAGCTTGGATTTTAATATGGAAGCTTCAAATATTCAATATCAAAACAGGATATTGGACAAATTTCATGCTACGCTAAAATTTGCTAATGGCGAAATAAACGTTGATACTCTTCTTCAATTTCCTGGAACCAATAATATATCTCGCTTATCAGGAAGAGTTTCAAACAATGGCAACTTGTCTGAATTTAATGGTGATATATTGATAAAGGGTGAGTCGTTCATTTCACATATTTTACCTTCTATCAAGATGCAAGAAAGAGAGAAAAGTCAATTTACAGCAAGTTCTAAACTATATTTAGCACCTAGAATATTATCTCTTTCAGATATCAGATTGCTAAATAACAAAGAATCTTGGCAAGGATCAATTAAGGTAAATCACACAAAAAAACACAATATGATCGATAGTAAATTTAGCATACATAACATTAATATAGATAAATATGATTATTCATTATTCAGCAAAGTGCAATGGCTGAAAAATCTTAAATATGATGTAAATATAAGAACTAGTGTTAAAGATTCTATATTCAATGGTACAAAAATTGAAGATTTGGATTTTTCATTAAAAATACAAGAGAACAAGCTAGTTGCAGATAAAATAAAGTTATTCGGAGAAAATTTCGACATTACCGGTAGTGTAAAAATATTAGTGGATCAAAAATACACTAAGCCTTTATTAGACGTAAACCTTACAGGTAATAAATTTAATGGAAATATCTTTAAATTACCAAAACTATTAGAGGTAGAAAGAAACTCAAGAAATGAAATAAATCAAATTCAATGGTCAACAAAGCAGCTTAATTTTTTAGATGAGAAAGGAGATTTTGATGCAAACGTGCAAATCAAAACTACAGAATTTAAAATTGGGCAAAACGTCTTAAAAGATTTTAACTTGGATACAGTGATAAGAAACAACACTATCACTATCAAACAGATAAGTTACATACTAGAACATGGACAAATGTTTTTTCAGGGTTATCTAAAAGCAGGCTCAATTCACACAAAATTTTCTATTGCAAATTTGGACACCAAGGAAGTTATAGGAGTTAATAACATAAATGGCAAGATAAGCTTAAGTGGTGAAATCAAAACTCAAGGGACAAGCTTTGATGATTGGGCTAGTAACTTATCAGGAAATGTAAACTTTCAAGCACAGAAAATAGAGTTTACAAATGTGGATTTTAATTCATTCATCACTAAGTTGTTAAGTAGTAAGAATAAACCTGAAATTTCCAAGCTTGCTTACGTTGATATATATAATGGCAGTACGCTTTTTGAAAATATTAATGGAAAAGTAAGTATTAACAGTGGTGTATGTTCAACTAGTTCACAGTTTAGTATCGATCAAGCATCAGGTTCTATCTCTTCTAATTTAATCTTATCTAATTTCTCCTTAACTTCTATATTCAGACTCTTTTTCATACTACCAAATCACAATAGTCCTCTTTATATCGAGGCACACTTAGATGGCCCCATTTGGTGCCCTAAGATGAGTTTTGATGTAGACCAAATTTACAACACCTTAGTTAGCAAGAAAAATAGTTAACTCATTTAGATGTAGGATTTAAGGGACCATCTATCTTTAAGTTAGACCTTAGTAAAAGATGTTCTACTCTCACCAATGATAAAACTGATTGATTGTTTGTACATTCTCAATGCTTGCGTCGCTGCAGCTTGTGCTTGGACTTTCTGTATCTCCAAGCAATAACTGTGTTATCTCCCTGTAGCCTTCACAAACAGACAAATGCAAAGAAGTAAAACCAGAATTGTCCACTGCATTAACATTTGCTCCGTTTTTAAGCAATAATTTCATTTCCTCTAAGCGGTTTCCGCAAGCAGCATAATGTAAGGGAGTAGCGCCATTATGATCTACTGCATTAACACTCGCTCCGTTTTTAAGCAATAATTTCATTTCCTCTAAGCGGTTTCCGCAAGCAGCATAATGTAAGGGAGTAGCACCCTTATGATCTGCTGCATTAACATTCGCTTTGCATGTCGATAACAATTCTATATGAGGAAGAGTAAAATTTTCTTGTTCTTGATACATAAAATACCCTCTATTTATTACAGCTTAGTATAAATATCTACACTATATAAATATCAATTCAACTTATCACCACCGGGTAACGGTAAAAGTTTCTCCTTTTATAATGAGCATAGGCCTGTGTACATTACTCTAATTATGAGCTTGAGCAGCTGCTTGAAGTTGTTCAGCACTTGGATTATCCAAATTCTGACTTGGAAATGCCTCTATAATGTTCTTTAACTCTTTATCTGTTAAGTGATAAGTTACTTCGTCAAAAACTTGATGTAACACCCACAAATTAGAATTCTCTATAGCTGCTTTACTTTTATCTAATAAATCCCTTCTGTCCGATGCCTTATCAAATTGGCTTACTATTGTATCAGCGTGTTCAGGAAATTCTGATATATATTCCAATTCGTCAGAACATCTTATTTCATCATATTCTCTATCAGACAAATAACCTGCTAATTTATTCTCATCAGTCTCTCGCAGGAACTGATATAATGATATAGTGCTGTTACTAAGCTTGACGTTCATCATCTCATTCTGATAATCATCCCAGAATTCGGACAATTCACTATTTTTGACAATACACTCTGGTTTCGTTGTGATACCACTATGTACCACAGCATATGCAATTATAGTTCTTACTACCATCGGTTTATCGCAATACCCTATTTGGTAATCATCACTAGCTACAATAGATAAAGGGGTCCTTCCTTTCTTGTCTACTGCATTAACATTTGCTCCTCTATCAAGCAACAACCTTACTAATTCCTCCCGATTATACTTAAGTGCAAAATGTAAAGGAGTCATATCCAGATTATCTACTGCATTAACATTTGCTCCTCTATCAAGCAGCAATTCTGCTACCTCCATCTTGCCACTTTTAACTGCAGTATGTAAAGGAGTCCACTTTCGCCTTTCTACTGCATTAACATTTGCTCCTCTATCAAGCAGCAATTCTGCTACTTCCTTATGACCATACCTAACTGCAATATGTAAAGGAGTCTCCTTTTGCACAGTTGTTACTGCATTAATATTTGCTCCAGCTTCTATCAACTCCGTAATCTGCTGTATATTCTCTCCTTTAGAAGAATTCATTAATAGTTCATCCAATTCTCTTTGTTCCCTTTCATTCATAATTTACCCCACAATTTCATTGTAGTTAATTTAATATGCAAAAAAAATAATATCAACCCAATTTATCACCACCGGGTAACGGTTGCAAGCCAAAAGCCTCTCTTTTTTCATTGAGCGTCATGAAGCTTGCATTTTCCACGTATTTCCACATCTTTTGTCTTTTTTCCATTAGAATTTCTATTGCATCTTTGTCGTATGACAAACATAAATCCTTACCAAATTTTGGCACTAGCCAAGAATTTAGGTGACAGATAATATTTTCTAGCGTTGGTAAAATCGTCTGTTCCCAAAGGGAAAGACGTGCTTCAACTAAATTACTGTAAGTGTTATCACCTGGTATGCCAAGCAACTGAGGCGGAACGCCAAAAGCTAGCGCAATATCACGAGCTGAGCTATGTTTTGACTCAATAAAATCCATATCCCTCGGTGATAAGCTCATTTCCTTCCACTCTAGGCCCCCTTCAAGCAATATAGGTCTTCCAGCATTGACAGGACCTGAGTAATGATCATTTATCTGTGCTTTTAAGCGTTGATATTGCTCTTGACTTAAGTTTCCACCACTTCCATCCTTTTCTGATTTTACAACTATTGCACCACTTGGTCTTGCTCCATTTTGCAGCATTGCCTGATTCCAAGCACCAGCCTGATTATGCTGATCTATACTATATGCAGCTGCCTCAATTGGTGAAAGTCCATACCAATCATTCAAAGGGTTAAAGGTTTTAAGATGCAGTACTGTTGAACGCCCAGTCAATTTATCAACTTTAAAGTCATAACTGTTGTTATTTACGGTATAACGATAGGCATAAGGAACGTTACTTCTCCCTGGAATAATTTCAACTCTATCAGGGCGCAGAAGATAAAGCTCTGTTGGTTTGTTCTGCGGCTCAATCATCAATATATAAGAATTGCCGTTAACTAATCGATAAGTCACAATCCCCTCAATAAATTCCGATTTTGATGTCATTGGATTAGGAGAATAAAGTAACTTCAGTAATGGATGCGCTTTTAGTTGTGATTTTCCCTGGTCAGTAATCTGACAGAGAGTAAAAGGTACCGCAGATGCAGCACTTGCGATCATATTAATTGCTCGAAGGCAATGACATTTTTTATGTAGCCTTCCTCAGCAAAACTTGCATAATCGCGCCTACTCCAACTTGGTTCCATCATTAGTTGCAAAGCAGAGTATTCACTGCTTTTCTTTCTTTGAAAAATGTTAAAATTCATATGTGCCTCCTGAAAATTTTGTTAAAAATTTAAAATTGTAGTTGAATTATATCAATTAGTGTTACAAGAATGATGTCATCTGAGTAGCTGACACTAGTTCGTTTGCGATAGTGCCATTCAAGTAGCCCATATTTGTCATCCAAGTAGCTTGACACTAGGATCCATCTTTTTATACAATTTAGTCAAATACGTTCCTTTTAGCGTAAAACAGCTATGCTTACCAGTTCAGTGTGCTATCTACAATCAAATTTCTGGATTCCAGACTGGAATGACATTGATAGACCTAAAGAAATTGAATATGACGGAATGGCTAATATCTAACCAACTTATTGATTATAACAATGCTGTAGAATTCATGGAAGCAAAAATTCAACAAATTTACAATAATTTATCTGACGAGCTAGTATGGCTGCTCCAGCACCCTCCACTTTATACTGCAGGAATCAGTGCAACAGATGATGACATTATTGAAAAATTATTTCCTATATATAAAACAGGTAGGGGTGGTAAATATACATATCACGGACCAGGGCAGCGCATTATATATTTAATGCTAAATCTTAAAAAAAGAAACAAATGTGACATAAAACTATATATCAGAGACCTAAGTAATTGGATCATAAATGTTTTAAAACACTTTAATATACTTGGGGAATTTAAGGAAGATAGAATAGGCATTTGGGTGAACAACAACGGAGTAGAAGAAAAAATAGCAGCTTTTGGCATTCGCTTGAGAAAATGGGTAACTTATCATGGCATAGCACTTAATGTCTCTCCAAACCTTTCCCACTATAAGGGTATTATTCCTTGTGGACTAAAAGATTACGGCGTTACATCAATGGAAAAACTAGGAGTAAAAGTTTCTCTTTGCGAATTAGATGATATATTAAAGCAAGAGTTTCATAAGATATTTTAATGTATTCCTTTATTCTTTATTTTCTATGCCTTTTACTCACTAATCCTGCACACACAATCAATCAAGTTGATATTATTGCTCCTTCTTCGAAAGGAAAAGAATCAGATCTGCCTACTATAAGAGAATACGTAAAAACTTTAGGTTTTAATCCTCACATTTCGGAGAAAATATACAGTAATGACAACCCATTTTATTCTAACTCTGATGAGTTTAGAGCGAATGATTTGGTTAATGCGCTCACTGATGATAGCAAAATAATTTGGTGTATCAGAGGAGGAGAAGGGGCTTCTCGGCTAATTCCCTATCTAGAAAAGTTACCCAATGATAAAAAAGAAAGAATTGCTCAAAATAAAAAAATTCTTATAGGCTATAGTGATATCACTGCTTTACATATTTATCTGCAAGTTAAATACGACTGGCAAACCCTCCACGGCACCATGTTGGAAATGATAGTAAATAACTCTGTTGCTGAAAGCTCTGTTAAAAAATTAAAAGAATTAATTCTTAACCAACGCAACTCTATCAGATTTGACAACTTAAAGATGATAAATAATGGAGTTAGACTAAAAAATGGCAGATTAGAGTCTAAAATCATCGGTGGTAATATGACTTTGGTTGAAAACAGTATAGGAACTGCTTGGCAAATAAACGCAAAAAACAAAATTCTATTTTTAGAAGACATAAGAGTTTATCCATATTCAATTGAGCGCAGTCTAGATCACCTAAAACAAGCTCATATTTTTGATGGAGTACATGCAGTAATATTCGGTGACTTTGTTAACTGTTATAATGATAATCTTGTTGAAATTGTAAAAGAAAGGTTTGCAAAGAGTGTTAACTTTCCTGTATTTACAATGAAAGGGGTAGGTCATGGACATATAAATGACCCTTTACCTTTCAACACTCACGCTACCATTAGCGTTCAAGACGAGAAGGAGTTTATGGATGTGCAACAGTTATACAAGTAGCTTTATCTCACACTCCTTTCATTCAAGCACCTTCGTTGTCATCCTAGTATCCCCCTTGTCATCCCAGTGCCTAGACACTGGAATCCAGATCAAGTACGGCTATTATCCAAATAACCCTTCGTTGTTATTCAAGCAGCCCCTTCGTTGTCATCCCAATGCCCAGACACTGGGATCCAGGAACCTGCGTCACGCGCTCTACTATGAAGGAATGCTAGTAACTCCCTGCTGTCCATTTATTAAGGCGGCAGATGATTTCTCTGCTCCATCAACTTTAGTACTAGGCTTTAGTAATTCATATGTAGCACAACCAACTACCAGTGCTGCTGCTGTAACTGCAACCACTGCTATAACGATAGGTATCAACTCAGCTGTAATTATTCCAGTTGTAAAAAGTGCCACTGCTATAGCAGTGCCTAATAATGTATTCACTCCACCAGCAATCATTGCCTTATTACGTGCTTTCACAAAAGAACGTCCTCCTGCGTCTAATAGAGCTTTTACTACGTCTTGATTCTTAGCATAATCTAAAGGAGTCTTTCCATATTTATCTACTGCATTAACATCTGCTCCTGCTTTGATTAAAGCATTTACTATATCTACGTGACCATTCTTAGCAGCATGATGTAAAGGAGTCTTTCCATATTTATCTACTGCATTAACATTTGTTCCTTCTTGTAATAAAATCCCTACTATACCGACGCGACCATTCTTATCATCATTATGTAAAAGAAGAGGTTCGTCTACATCAAAATCTGCTCCTATTCTTAATAAAGCCTTTATTATCTTTGTGTGATCATCAAAAGCAGCATAAAGAAGAGGTTCGTCTACATCAAAATCTGCTCCTATTCTTAATAAAGACTTTGTTATATTTGTGTGATCATCAAAAGCAGCATAGTGCAAAGCAGTGCGATTCGAACTATCTTTCGCATCAACATCTGCTTTTTTTGAGATTAAAAACTCTACTATCTCTTTGCGACCACACAAAGCAGCATAGTGCAAAGCAGTGCGCCCAAAAACATCTTTCGCATCAACATCTGCTTTTTTTGAGATTAAAAACTCTACTATCTCTTTGCGACCACACAAAGCAGCATAGTGCAAAGCAGTGCGCCCAAAAACATCTTTCGCATCAACATCTGCTCCTTTTGAGGTTAAAAACTCTACTATCTCTTTGCAACCACACAAAGCAGCATTGTGCAAAACAGTGCACCCAAAAATACCTTTCGCATTAACATCTGCTCCTTTTGAGATTAAAAACTCTACTATCTCTTTGCGACCAAACAAAGCAGCATGGCACAAAGCAGTGCAACTAAAACTATCTTTCTCATTAATATCTGCTCCTACTCCGAGTAAAACCTCTACTGTCTTTGTGTAACCATTCCGAGCAGCTATTATTAATAATGGAAGCTTTGAGTACTCTATCCCTGAAATATTTAAGCTAAATCCATGATTTACATCAAATTCATCTTTCTCCCACTCTTTATATAGACCTTGATCCTGTTTCTCTAGTTTGGTTTTTAATTCCTTAATTATATTATCTTTATTTAAGCCTTCCTTAAACTCAATCGTACTTAGTACTTTTTTCAGTAATTCATATTCTCCTGTCATGATTTTACCTTCAATATTAAACTATATGTTTAATTATTACATGATTATGATAAAAAGTCAATTAAAACAAGCTAATAACCGGGATTGTGAATAGTAAATTAGATTCAAATAGCCTCTTTGGTGTTATTTCAGTGTTAGACCTTTTCATATCCCTACGAGCAAATTAATGTTATCCTTTTATTGCTAATCTAAAGTTTTTTATGTTCATACACTTGCGTGTTCATAGCGTTTATTCTCTGCTTGAGAGTTCGGTTAAAATTGAGGAGCTGATTGGTCTTTGTTTGCAGAACAAAATGCCGGCAGTTGCAGTTACTGACTCAGGTAACTTATTTGGCTCACTTGAATTTGCAGAATATGCAGCAAGTAGGGGAATACAGCTAATAATAGGATGCAATATTATCGTTCGACACTTAGAACAAAATTTATCAATACTCCTACTTGCAAAAAATGAACAAGGGTACACTAATTTAGTCACCTTGGTGAGTGAGTCTTTTAAAAAGCGCAAGAATAACAGCGATATTCCTTACGTTGATTTTGATGAGCTATTAAATTTAAGTTCAGGCCTAATCGCCTTAACTGGTGGATATGACGGCATATTGGCTCAACTGTTATTGAAGCAAGATAAAGAAACGATAAAAAGACTGCTCTCAGCATTCGATGGTCATTTATATGTTGAATTGCAGCGTCATGGGCTGAATAAAGAGCTAGAGCTTGAAGAAGCTTTAATAGATTTTGCTTATCAGCGCAATATACCACTAGTTGCAACGAATGATGTGTTTTTTTCAAATAGATCTGATTATGAAGCTTATGATATATTAACGTGCATATCGGAGGGCAGTTATGCTCTCGAGAATAACAGAAAGAAGCTAACTACTGAACATTATTTCAAATCTGTGGAAGAAATGGAGGAACTGTTCAGCGACATTCCCGAAGCAATTTATAACACTTTAGTGATAGCTAAGCGGTGCTCTTACATGCCAAGAAGCAGGCAGCCTATCTTGCCTAAATTTCCTTGTCGAGAAAATAAAACTGAGAATGAAGAACTGAGGGAGCAGGCAGTTGCAGGATTAGAATTCCGCATTGCAAATGAAACGGACATAGACCTTAAACAATACTACGATCGGCTGAATTACGAACTAAGCGTAATAACTTCGATGAACTACGCTGGCTACTTTTTGATAGTTTCTGATTTCATTCGTTGGAGCAAAGCAAATGGCATTCCAGTTGGACCGGGAAGAGGTTCTGGTGCTGGATCGATTGTTGCTTGGAGCTTACAAATTACAGATCTTGATCCAATAAAGTTTGGTCTGATCTTTGAAAGATTTTTAAATCCTGATCGTGTATCGATGCCTGACTTTGATATCGATTTCTGCCAAGAGAAAAGGGACCTGGTTATTGATTATGTTCAGAAAAAGTACGGTTATGTTGCTCAAATAATCACTTTTGGAAAATTGCAAGCAAGGGCAGTATTGCGTGATGTTGGTAGAGTATTGCAAATGCCTTACTCTCAAGTGGATAAAATATCTAAAATGGTTCCATTTAATCCAGTAAATCCTGTAACTTTATCGCAAGCGATAGAGCTTGATCAAAACCTACAGAAAGAACGAGATAGTGATGAGGTAATTGCAAAGCTTCTTGATATATCACTAAAGCTCGAAGGAATATATCGTCACGTTTCAACTCATGCTGCTGGAATTGTAATATGCGATCAAAAATTAGAAAATTTTGTTCCCGTCTATTATGATCCAAATTCGGCTCTGCCAATCACTCAATACAGCATGAAATATGTAGAGAAAGCTGGGTTAATAAAATTTGATTTTCTTGGACTTGGTACGCTAACACTAATAGATCATGTATGTCGTTTAATTAATCGTGATGAAAAAAAAATTGATATTTCCTCGGTTTCTTTGATTGATCAAAGAACCTATGAAATGCTCTCAAGAGGTGATTCAATCGGAGTGTTTCAGCTTGAAAGTTCGGGAATGAGAGAAGCTTTAATCAAACTAAAACCAGACTGCATTGAAGATATCATCGCTTTAATTTCTCTTTATCGCCCAGGGCCTATGGATAACATTCCAACTTATGTTGCAAGAAAGCATGGACTTGAAAAGCCAGATTACATTCATCCATTGCTTGAGGAGGTGTTAAAAGAAACATTCGGAGTAATAATCTACCAAGAACAGGTAATGGAAATAGCGCGTATTCTCTCTGGATATAGCTTAGCAGAGGCGGATTTACTCAGACGTGCCATGGGTAAGAAAATTAAGGCAGAGATGGATAAACAACGTGAACTTTTTGTTCAAGGAGCAACAAAAAACGGTGTTGATTACGACAGGGCAAGTTATATTTTTGATCTTGTTGCAAAATTTGCTGGTTATGGATTTAATAAATCCCACGCTGCAGCATATGCGATTATATCTTACCAAACAGCTTACCTTAAGGCTAACTACCCGCTAGAATTTTTTACGGCCTTGATGAATCTCAACATTGATGATAGAGACAAACTGAATTTGTTTTATCATGCTGCAAAATTCAGTGGAGTTGCTGTTCTTTCGCCTGATATCAGCAAATCTAAGGCTGAATTTTCAATAGAGGGTGAGCACATACGCTACGGAATTGCTGCTTTGCGTAATGTTGGTTTTGCTATAGCAGAAGGAATAGTAAATGCACGCTCAAGTTCTTATAAGGACATATGGGAATTCATTCAAAATTTGGGGCATATAATAAATAAAAGGGCATTAGAAAGTTTAATTAAATCTGGAACATTCGATAGTGTGCACAAAAATAGAAAGCAGTTATACGAGTCAATAGACACATTGATTTACTTTGCAAATAAAAATAGGCAGTCAAATCAAGCTGCTTTATTTGGTAATCTTGATATTCTGAAGCCAAAACTTGAGAACGTGGAAGATTTTAATGAAGAGGAAAAATTAGAGCATGAGTTATTTTCATTGGGATTTTACTTAACTAATCATCCACTTGAAAAGTTTAGAACTCTCTTGAAAAAATTAAATATTGGGTTTATCGGAGAGAGTAAGACGATAAAAACTGCTGGTGTAATATTAAATGTGCGTATGAGAACCTCAGAACGTGGAAGATTTGTTATCCTAACACTTTCTGATCCCCACAATGTTTCTGAAATAGCATTCTACAATAATGAAATAATAGAAGAAAAAAGGAATCTATTTTCACCTGGAGCATTTGTGATAATTGATCTTGAAATTTCAGAAAACACAACGAGACTATCAGGAAAGGACATATCTGAATTTACAGAAAAGGTTACTTCTCTAATGAAAGGATTAGTTTTAACTGCTGTATGTGCAGACTCGCAAAAAGTTGCTGAGGAGTTGAATTCAGTGTTGAAAAATGGAGGCAAAACCAAAATAATGCTAAAGTTTCTTCTCAAAAAACATAAAGTCAGCATCTTGTTGCCAGGTACATATTCAATCACCCCCCAAGCTATTTATGAAATATCTCACTTAAGTTGGATTGAAGGCGTAGAAATTAATACAAATAACTTGCTTATATAAAAAAGTTTTATATAATAAAGTGTTTAATTGATATTAAAGGAAGATATAGTGAATCTCTATGAATTTACTTTTATAGCACAACCGAACTTATTGCAGCAAGAAGTAGAAGAAATGGTCCAAGAATTGGCTATTTTGTTAAAAAATATTAAAGCAGATGTTATTTCTCAGGAGTTTAAAGGTCTCATAGAAAGAGAACATAGCACAGTTACAAAACAAGAGCTAGAGGCAAGTACTGAAAGCATTAAAAAAAGTCTGATTGTTTACTCTGATTTTTTGGAAACTCTGACAAAAATTTTATGGGTTGAATTGGAAGAAGATTTTTCAAATTTAAAAGAAATAAAGTCAAGAATCGATAAAGAATTGAAAAATGAACTAAGTGATACGGGAATAAAACAAAATTTTATGGACCTTCCAGGAGCTAACACTAAAAGTGCATTTATCTATAATGTAGTAAATGCTTTTAAGGAAAATATTTCACAACATCTAATAAAGCCCCTTCAAGAGGTTTTAAAAAGTTTAAAAATAGTAGACTCAAATCAATTGAGTAAAACGCTGGAAGTGCTTTTGAAAAATATTGAAGCTTCAGGATTGATAAAATATGAATATTGGGGTCTATTGGATTTTGCATACCCAATAAATAAGATGAAAAGTGGTCATTACTGTATGATGTGTATAAGTTTTACTTCAAGCATTATGGATGAATTTGAGCGTAAAGTAAAACTGAATGAGAATATTATTCGCCACTTGTCTGTACGGGTTAATGAGTTTTTTAAAGGTAAATCTTACATGCTGGATAAACAAATTGAGGAGAAAAGTGCATAATGATGAAAAGACGAAATAGTTTTAATAATTCTTACGTGTCTGTAAATAACAGAACTGGCTTTAGGCGTCCTAAGGTCTGTCCTCTTACTGCATCTAAAGATGAGGACATAGACTATAAGAATATAGATTTATTGTCCAAATTCACCTCTGACTATGGTAGAATATTACCTAGAAGGTTAACAGGTGTGTGCGCAAGAAAACAAAGAAAGTTGCGCTTAGCAATTATAAGAGCACGCTTTTTAGCTCTTGCTCCTTACTGTACTAAAAAAGTTAGGTAATTTATGTTAATAATTTTAAAGGAAAATATAACAACTTTAGGTAAGCTTGGTGAAGTTGTCAAAGTTAAGCCAGGTTATGCCCGTAATTTTCTTTTTCCACAAAAAAAGGCGATGAAAGCCACTAAGGAAAATTTAATAAAGTTAGAGGAACAGCGTTTATTATTGGAAGAAGAAAATATCAAAAAATTAAATGCAGCAAAAGTGCTTGCATCATCACTGCATGATAAATTTATTATATTAATAAAGCAAGCTTCAGAGGATGGAAAGATTTTTGGCTCTGTAACCACACGTAAAATTGCAAAAACTTTATTACAAGAAGGATATGATATAAGTCATCATAGTTTATCTTTTTGTGGAATAAGTATCAAAAATTTGGGCGAGTATCAAGTAAATATAGAATTACATAGTAAAGTGATAGTTCCAATTACTATATACGTTGTAAGATCTGAAAAAGATGCACATGAATTGAGGCAAGTAAAGTTGCAAAATCAGAAATCTGAGCAACAAGAAGATACAAATAACGAATAGCAGTGAATAAAATATTTCAACTACTCTTGTCATTCCAGTGCTTTTTTTTTCTGTCGTCCCAGTGTTACACACTGGGGTCTAGCATGTTCAAAGATAAGACAGGGATCATCTAATGATCCCACGCTATAGCCGCAAAGAAATGTCTTCCATTTGGGAAGAAAAAAATAAGTTTAATATATGGCTCAAAATAGAAAAATTAGCGTGTGAAGCTCAAGCAGAGTTAGGAGTGATTCCAAATAGTGTTGCTCAGAAGCTCTCTGATGTTATTGAATTTGATATTGAACGTATTAACGAAATTGAATCCATTGTAAAACATGATGTTATAGCTTTTTTAACATATGTTGCTGAAGAAGCGGGAGTTGATGTTCGTTATCTTCATTATGGAATGACAAGTTCTGACGTTTTAGATACATGCCTTGCGGTTCAGTTAAAGGAATCATGTGATATTTTGCTCGAAAATTTAAAAAATATACTTTCAGCACTAAAAAAAAAGGCTGAGGACTATAAAAATATTGTTTGTGTTGGGCGCAGTCATGGAATGCATGCAGAATCAACAACTCTTGGATTAAAATTTGCTAGATTTTATGCTGAATTTAAACGCAATTATCAGAGATTAATTAGCGCGAAAACAGAGATCTCGATTTGTAAAATATCAGGTGCAGTAGGTAATTTTTCAAATGTTGATCCGTTTGTTGAAGAGTATGTAGCGAAAGAAATGGGACTTATACCTGAAACCATATCGTCTCAAGTCATTCCTCGTGATAGACACGCAATATTCTTTTCAGTTTTAGGAGTGATTGCAAGTTCAATAGAGAATATTGCCGTTGAAATACGTCACTTGCAAAGAACTGAAGTTGGAGAAATTTCTGAGTATTTTTCCACTGGTCAGAAGGGAAGTTCTGCTATGCCGCATAAGTGTAATCCTATTTTAAGTGAGAATTTGACTGGGCTCTCACGCTTAATACGCAGCTATGTTTTTCCTGCATTAGAAAATGTTGCATTATGGCACGAACGAGATATATCGCACTCGTCTGTGGAAAGATGCATTGCTCCTGATGCTTGTATAGCAATGGATTTTGCTTTAGTACGATTAACAGATTTGATAGATAAATTGGTGATCAATAAGGAAAACATTGAAAAGAACTTAAATTCTTCAAAAGGCTTGGTTTTTTCACAACGAGTATTACTCGAGTTGGTAAATAGTGGTTTGGCGAGGGAAGAGGCGTATAAAATTGTTCAGAGCAATGCAATGAAAGTGAAACAAAACAATAGTGATTTTCTGGCCGAACTGAAACAAGATAAATCCTTACTTGAAGTTATTAACTCTAAAAAACTTGAATCTTTGTTTGATTTGAAGTATTATACGAAACATGTAGATCATATATATAGCAAGGTTTTTAATGAGGCTGAGTAGCTCAGTGGTAGAGCAGGAGGATCATAATCTCTTGGTCGGGGGTTCAAATCCCTCCTCAGCCACTCAAGCTAAGCTATGGTTTGGCGATAGCAGCGCATTTGACAAAATAACGTGATTCATTGTCAATTAACTGAAGTTTTTTTTCAGTTGTTCATATAGTATATGGAATAATGTATGTGAAGTGATAAAGATACAACATTTGTTGTATCTATTCAGGGGAATGGCTAATGGTATCCGTTCAAGAAAGTGGTAAGGTAGATGAGAAAAGACAACTAAATGAATTTCATCCGAGTAGCTGACACTGGCATCTATATAAAGACAATCTAATGCACTCATTTAAAGTGAAGTTTTCTGGATCCCAGTGTCTAGGCACTGGGATGACAAGAAAAGAGTTGACTTGAATGACACCGAATAGGTACTGGGATAGAGGCTACTTGAATAATATTTTACCATGTCATTCCAGCACTTGATGCTGGAATCCAGAAGTTTTTTGAGCACAAAAGTCATGCTAAGTTTTTGTTGTTAAGAAAGGCTGGATAGCTACTTGCATGACACCATTTGTTACTGTGTTTTTGTCTATCTTATTTTGCTACCCTACTGAACGAATACACAAAATCTAACTTTTTTCTATACAACCAGCCAGGTCAAGAAAGGTGAATCTATCTCTTGTTGCAAATGTAAGATTGACTACCTTGCAATATTGCTCTTTGTTCCAATTAAGATGCTCCGGTAAGTACGGAATTGATAGATCTTCAAATACTTTCTGCAGGTGTTTTGCAGATAGTAAATTTTGCTTAATTAAACTAGAAATATTACTCCATTCTTTGCAAATAATCTCTTGAATTTTTTGCTGCATCATTTGCTTCTGCTTTAGAATTTTTATAAATTCGGTATTACCAAAGCACTGAGTTATATGTTTTACATCTAAAGTGATCGGTTTGGTAATCGGGTTTCGTATTGACAATATCTCCTCTTGCAAGTTAGCCATGGTAATCGTTGTCACAGCAATTTTTTCCCCATGTAACGAGGAGGAATAATCCTGTGTTACCATCTCAATTGCATGAGCTATCATATGTTCTCCTTGACTTGCAGAGTAACTGCCTTTTGACATCACCATTCCGAGTCCTGAAATCAATAAGGCTTCCATAAGTAATAAAACTACTCTTTTATCTTTTTTAGCAAGTGCCAAGTGTTCTCTGAGCAAAATTTCCTCCAGATTGCGAACAAGTTTAAAGGGGAGTTCATTATATTCTGTGCCAAGTAATAGATGAGATAATAGCCAATCGGCTTGTACTGTTGAACGGCAGATGAAATCTGCAAATCCACTTAATGTGAGGCGTGGTGGTGCGTTGGCAATTATATCGGTATCAATGTATATTGCCTTTGGAAGATGTGCTCCGAACGATTTTTTATATCCATCAACTAATATTGAAGCGTTTGCAGAGCTGTATCCATTCATGGAAGCAGCTGTTGGAAAGGATATGTAGTCTTTGCCTTCTAAATAGCTTGCGTACTTACAGATATCATTAACAGTGCCACTGCAAATGCAACCATTAAGTCACTATCTTTTGCTTTATTTCTAACTAGGTTTACAGCTTGGAGGGAAGCAGCTCTGTTCAGTCTATTTGGTGTCATCCAAGTAGCGTGACACTGCGATCCATCATAGTCACGCGCTGGAATGACAGGTGTGGCTGGAATAATTAAATGAGAAACTTTATTAAGTATGTTTTTGTTTAAAAGTTTTGCTGTATTTTCATCTGCAATCAGAAAAATGTCATTTCCATATTGTCTACATATTTTATAGATATTATCAGCAAGTACTGTTACTTCCCTAATAAGAACTTGTTCTGTGTGCTGTAATATTTGTTTTAAATATCGCATAGAATGTTTACAATACGGTAATGTTAGTATTTCAAGATTGGTATGAAGATTGACCCTGTAGAACTAACTAAGAAATTAATTTCTTTTAAAAGTATAACACCAAAAGACGATGGGGCAATAGAGCATATAGCAGCCATTCTCAAGAAAAGTGGTTTTGAATGTGAGATTTTAGAGTTTGGTGATAAAGTTAAAAATCTTTATGCGAAATATATAAATGGAGTACCAAACTTGTGTTTTGCTGGACATGTTGATGTTGTACCACCAGGTGAGTTAAAAGATTGGATATCTGATCCATTTAAGCCAGAAATTAGAGATGG
Source organism: Wolbachia endosymbiont (group B) of Camptogramma bilineatum (assembly GCF_947251825.1). Classification (NCBI taxonomy): domain Bacteria; kingdom Pseudomonadati; phylum Pseudomonadota; class Alphaproteobacteria; order Rickettsiales; family Anaplasmataceae; genus Wolbachia; species Wolbachia endosymbiont (group B) of Camptogramma bilineatum. The sequence continues at coordinate 172,379 of NZ_OX366391.1, read as the reverse complement.
AATGCTATATGGAAGAGGAGCAGCTGATATGAAAAGTGGAATAGCCGCATTTATTGCTGCTATCGTAGATTCAGTTGCAGGTAAGTTTCGATTCAGTGGTTCAATCAGTGCATTGATTACCAGTGCTGAAGAAAGCGCGGAAGAACATGGAACAAAGGAAGTTTTGGAATGGATGAAAAGTAAGCAAAAAAAGATAGATTTTTGTGTAGTTGGCGAACCAACTAGTAGTGAGAAATTAGGTGATACAGTAAAAATAGGTAGAAGAGGTTCTGCAACATTTAAATTGATTTGCCATGGTAAACAAGGGCACGTTGCCTACCCAGATCTAGCAGAGAATCCAATATATAAAATGGTATCGATACTAAGTAAGATAAAAGATATCACTTTTGATACTGGTAATAAATATTTTCAGCCTTCACATTGCGAAATTACTACTATCGACGTTGGAAATAATACTAATAATCTAATACCTAGTTCAATAGCAGCAGGTTTTAATGTTCGATATAACAATACACAAACACCAGACGTTTTATATAAGATGATTGATGCAATATGCACCAATGTGACTAACGATTATAAACTTTCTATGCAAAGCAGCAGAAACGTTTTTCTCTCTACTCCTGATAGAAATACTGATATTATGCTTGATGCGATAAATAAAATGACCGGTATTGATGCTGTACTGAGCACAAGTGGTGGTACATCTGATGCTGCGTTTATTAAGGATATTTGTCCAGTAATTGAATTTGGTATGATCAACAAAACCGCACATCAGGTAAATGAATGCGTATCAATAGACGATATACATAAATTAACAGCTATATATAAGGAGTTTATAAAAAATTATTTTTACCCCACTAATAAAATATTAAACCAGATCAATGTAATTGGTAATACGCCTGATGGTCCATTATTAGCTTGAGGTGCAGTTGCATAGAGAAGAAAACTTACTAGACACATTTTACCAGCCCCTTATTATAATATTAAGGTATTTTTGACTCAAAACTTGTCTTTGATCTGTGCGAGCTCAATAACAAAAATTCAGTAGAAAGCTTATTGGCGAAAATTATCTGTTCAGCAGAGTGACAAAATAAGATAGACAAAAAAAGTATAAGAGAGAAATCGGTGTCATGCAAGTAGCTGACATAGGTTTCTTTATAATGCCAGTGCTCAGACACTGGTTTTTGATCGAAAATGTTGTCTTATTTGTAATCAATTTTCCAGTGTTGCGCATTGATCATTTTTTTCTATAGTTGTCTTTTCTCGTCTACCTTATTTTGCTACCCGGCTCTACCGATCCAGATGCTTCTAGAGAATTTCTTAAACATTTATAGCTCATACAAAACCCGGTCTGACTGTCATAAAGGCTACTCGCTTCAGCAAGACAACTTTCGCACTACTTCAAATTCTAATTTTCAACTTAAAGAGGTACATAATGTCAAATAACTTCAATTTCAAAGAATTTTTTTACCATCACGAAGCAAATAGCACTTTAGATGATATACAAAGGTACTGCATACTGTGGCAATCAGTGATATCACAGGCAATGATTGATGCAGCAAGTAACTGTAAAAAAACAGAAAGCTTGATAGAGAAACGTAAAGCAATTTCCTGGCTATCAGACTTCAGTCAAGATTTTGTTGAAACATGTATACTGGCTGACTGTGATCTGTTATACATAAAAAATAAAATACAGCCAATTCTAAAAAAGATAAAGCCCTTTTAATGAGGTTTACCCCTCTCACCAAGAAAAATATCATTTAATCTTTTTTCTATAGCTTCATCTATATCTTGGATTAATAGCTGCTTTATCATATTCACTTTCCGTTCTGCCTCTTGAAGATTATTGTTACCGTAACTGTTCTTATTACTATAACCATAACTACTGCCATTTGGTTTATTACTCATTTTTCTTCTTCTGCTGAGTATCTGAACTATCTTCTCCTTGAAAAAAGACTTCCAGCCTGTGCCAGAAAATAATTTGTAGAGAAAATGCGGAGTAAGAAACGCTACTAATATTCTAATAGAAACTCCATAACCCAAATCATCTCTATTTTCATAATACCATTTTAAATATTGATACAAATGGTAAAATGCATTTTTGAAAGAGCTAAACTCTACAGTATACCAAAAGCCATTGGTGAGAAACATGAGCATAATGCTCGATGTATAAAGATACAGAGTGAAAAGAAATAGCTTGACAACTATATCTTTCAAACTGCCCAGTATGTAATTAAATAACCTTAATTTATAAAAAAGTGATATCATTTCACGCACACTTCAATAAAGCTGGGGTGGAAGGATTCGAACCTTCGCGTGGCGGTATCAAAAACCGCTGCCTTACCACTTGGCTACACCCCAATATTTTTTATATCAATAACATTATTAACCCAATTAGTAAAAGATTTATTCGCTTTTCCTATGGGTATTATCACAACGGCTGGTTGATCATAAGAATGCATTGCCTCGATTTTTTCTACAATCTTATCAGCCTGATCATTCCTACTTTTCATAATTGCCACTACTTCACAATTACTATTAATTTTACCTTCCCATAAATACAGAGAATTTACTTCAGGAAATATATTTACACACACAATTAACTTCTCGTTTAACAATTCTTCAGAAATAGCCTTAGCCTCTTTCAAGTTTGAAAAAGTTATATAGACTAAAACTAAATTGCTCATTAACCGCTACATAAATGCATTTTTACTATACTCTACTTAGATTTATTCATCAAGAGAAAATAGGAGAGACCTCTTCAGTGCTTGACACACAGAAATTGAAGATGTCATTTAGTAGCTCTCCCCTTGTCATCCCAGTAGTTCTCCTCTTGTCATCCCAGTGCGTGACACTGGGATGACAGGAAAAAAAGGCATTCTGATGACACTATTTTTTGTACTTTTGCATTCAATATTCGTACAATTATGTGTCAAGCAGTGGAATGACATTATCTACTATGCAAGATGTGAATTATAATAAGAAATGGAAAATATGAACATAACTATACATTCACAAGAAGACTTTGACTTTATGCGTAAAGCTGGCAGGCTTGCAGCTAAAACCCTTGATTTTATTGCACCATACGTCAAAGTAGGCGTAACAACTAATGAATTAAATGATCTATGTCATGATTTTATAATCAATGCAGGTGCAATTCCAGCACCACTGAATTATAAGGGATATCCGAAATCAATTTGTACTTCGAAAAATGCTGTTGTATGTCATGGTATTCCTGATGATAAACCTCTTAAAGATGGAGATATTTTAAATATTGACGTTACAGTGATTTTAAATGGCTGGTATGGTGATACAAGTCGCATGTTTTGGACTGGTAAACCCTCAATAAAAGCAAAGCGTTTGTGTAATGCTGCCTACAATGCGCTAATGGAAGCGATAAAACAAGTTAAGCCCGGAAATAAGTTAAATGAAATAGGATTTGCTATAGAAAAATATATTGAAGATTTTGGATATTCTATCGCACGCAATTATTGTGGACATGGCATAGGAAAGGTTTTTCATGCTCCACCAAATGTTGTACATTTTTATGATGAAGGTGAGGATCTTATCTTAAAAGAAGGCATGTTTTTTACGGTAGAACCAATGATCAATGCTGGAAAACATAAAACTCTGCTCAGCAAGCTAGATGGCTGGACAGTGACAACACGTGATCTTTCACTTTCTGCACAGTTTGAGCATACGCTTGGAGTCACAAAAGATGGAGTTGAAATATTTACACTATCACCTAAAAATTGGCATTTTCCACCTTATGATTAGATTTTTTAAACACTTAGTTTTTGAAAAAATCTAACTCTTAACTTGTGATATAGCAACTAACCCAATTAGTGCACAGAAAATCATGTAAAAACTTGCTAAAGTTCCTTGTCCTGTAACTTTGATAATAGTTGTGCATATAAATGGTGCAAGACCACCAAAAAATCCCGAAGCTATATTTCTTGATAAACCAAATCCACTGTATCGTACCTTTATTGGGAATAATTCGCACATAAACGCGCTAACAGGACCAAGAGAAGCAGCTATTGGGATTATAAAAAGAACGTGCGCCATTATGGTGAGCAAATTATTACCACTTAGTATCATTGAAAAAACTGGATAACTTACTACTATAAAAGTCACAAATGCAAATTTCATGACTCTTTCTCTCCCTACCTTATCAGAAAGTATTGCAAATAGTATAGTCAATCCTCCAAGTGCAACCTGATTCAATATTTCTACTGCGTGATTAAAGTGAGTGTTTATTGTTGATGCAAGTAGATTAAAAAACACTAAATATATGTAAAGAGATGCATTCTCAACTATGTCAACTCCAATTGATATTAGAAAAGGTTTTTTATAGCCATTTAACAGTTCTTTTAACGGTAATTCATGTGGCTTTTCCTGCTTTTTATATTCTGGGCTTTCATCGAGTATATATCTCATATATATACTGATTAATCCTATTACAAAACTGAAAATAAAAGGCAATCTCCATCCCCAAGATTCAAAATCGGATACTTTTTTGCATATAAGCACCACTATAAGACTTAATATTGAGCCAAGAATTGCGCTCAATACTTCAATACTGCCAAAGAATCCTCTTTTATTTTTAGGAGCATGCTCTATTAAAAATGGGGCATTTCCTGCCTCTCCTCCAAGAGATATACCCTGCAATAATCTTAAACATACCACCAGTACTGATGCGAGTACCCCAATGTTCTGATACCCTGGAACAAATGCAATAAGTACGGTTGATAGAGTCATCAATATGATAGAGAGAAATAGAGCAATCCTTCTTCCATATTTATCTCCAATGTGGCCAAATATAGCAGCACCAATTGGTCTTATTAAGAAACCCACTGCAAACACTCCAAAAGCTTTAAGTATGCTGACTAATTTGTCGTCTGATGGAAAAAACACATCTCCGATTATGCTTATTAGATGGCTGAAAAGCATGTGATCATACCACAACAAAGTGTTACAAATTAAACTTGATAGTATTACTTTTGTTATTTGTTGCACGAAATCTTCCGTAATTTGTTTGATATTATAGTAATATTACTTACTTTTTCAAACGTGAATTATGTAAATGTTATATTAATAATATTATCTTATTAAATTTTTATATCGTTGATTATATTTAAATATTCTTATACTACACCTATATATTTCCATATATTTTTTGGCGAGAAAGTTATTTTAATTTAAGTGCACAAAGTCTCTTGATATGACACATATTCCAGTTTTGTTAAAAGAGATGCTACTGCAATTGTCACCACACAGTGGTGGTATATATGTGGATGCCACGTTTGGAGCTGGAGGATATAGCAAAGCAATATTGGAATCCGCTGATTGCAAAGTGTATGCAATTGATAGGGATGAAACAGTTACCAAATTTTATGATGATCTGAACGTTAAATACCCTGATAGAATAAATCTATTTATTGAGAAATTTAGTAATATTAAAAATTTATTAGATAGTAATAATATTAAAGGTATCAATGGAATAGTTTTCGACGTTGGAGTTTCATCTATGCAGCTTGATAATGGAGATAGAGGATTCTCATTTCTACGTGATGGCCCACTTAACATGAGCATGGATAACTATTCTCATATGAATGCTTCGACGTTTGTTAACGCTTTACGTGAAGAAGAGATTGCGAACACTATATATAATTATGGGGGTGAGCGTCATTCTCGTAAAATCGCAAGAGCGATAGTAAATGCGCGGAAGAAGAAAATTATCAAAACCACATTTGAACTTGCGGATATTGTACGTTCTGTAGTGTTTCGTGGAAAAAGCAAGATTGACCCTGCAACTAGAACATTTCAGGCAATCAGAATATGGGTAAATGATGAGCTAGGAGAGCTTAAAAAGGGTATTAAAGCTGCATCTGAGATTTTAAGTGAAAACGGCAAATTAATTGTAGTTACCTTTCATTCTCTAGAAGATCGTATAGTTAAAACCCTTTTTAAAGATTTGTGTGAACCAGGACCTACCAAGACATTCTCCCTTTTAAACAAAAAAGTGATTAAAGCAAGTGCGGAAGAAATAAATGCAAATCCGCGTGCGCGTTCAGCAAAATTAAGAGCTATACAGAGGTTGTCATGAGAACCTTCTGTATTATCTCAATAACTATGTTTTTATTATAGGGTTATTTAAGGTAAAATTACATGTCCACTCACTAAATAAATAGCTAACACAAATAAAACGTGAAATTAATTTAGTGCAAAGCAACATAAAAGTTCTTCAAGCAGAATGAAGTTATTTGAGTAATCCAAAAAAACTTGCAGTCTTACGGAGAAATACCTAAAAAATAACTCTTTGATACTAGCTAGCCAGGTTCGACTATCTAAATGACCTTAGTGTGTTAGCAAAATCATAGTAACGATTAGGTTTAGGTTTTTAGATAAACACACTACGATAAAACTTACTTTGATACGAAATTATTTGCATAAGATTTTGGCAGTCTTTTAACATCTTTTGGCATTTCAATTGTGTACTTTGTGTTGTGTTTCTTTGCGTAAGATATTGCTTTTTCAAGAGAATCAAACTTTAATACAATCTGTTTTTGGGGATCTTTTGAGCCAACCCATCCCATCAAAGGTTCAATATAGTAAGAACAAGGCTCAATTTTTAGGTACCAGAATTTTGTATTACCTAAGCCAGATTGTGTTGCAGTTTTTGTTGGCTTATAAATCTTAAAAACCACTTGATCGTTAATACCCATAGCTCTTACTACGTAATCTTAAGTATATATCTAAATAAATTTTTCCACAAAGAATTAGTGTGAAAGAATGAAGTTTGAAATAAATATTTTTATGTTATATTATTAAATTATATAAAAAGGATTAGCTGAATAGGAGTAATCGATGGCACAGCAAGAAATGGTAACAATTAATGCAGAGTTACGTGATGTAAAAAAAAAGAAAGCGATTCAGGCTCTGAGGGAGAAGGGAAGTATACCTGCAGTTATATATGGTAAAGGGCATGATAACGTAAATTTGACATTGTCTGCAAAGGAATTTACTAAACAATATAAATCAGGTGCTCTTTCTGCACATTTAATAGAACTAGATATTTCAGGGAAAAAAGAATATGCTCTTGTTCGTGATATTCAATGGCATGTAGTAAAGGATACTGTGCAACATGTTGATTTTCAGTTTGTTGATAAAGGTAGTGAAATTAAAATAGATATACCTTTATCATTCATCAATGAAAGTAAATCACCAGGAATCAAATTAGGTGGAGTGCTTAATGTTCTGTGTCGTTCTATTACTGTCAAATGCTCTCCTGAGAAAATACCTCAAGTCATAGAAATTGATTTGTCTGGCAAAATGATTGGTCAGTCTATACATATCAATGATGTAAAATTGCCAGAAGGTGTTAAATTTGTAGCTCATGAGGAAGAAAATTTCACCATTGTAACAATCTCTGCTGCCGATAGTGATGTTGAAGAGACTCAAACAAAAACAGAGGAGTAGTGCATTTAATAGCTGGGCTTGGTAATCCTGGTAGTCAATATGAGTTAACTCATCATAATATTGGTTTTATCGTTATTGACGCAATCTACAAATATTGGAATTTTCAGTCATTTTCTAAGAAAGCCGATTACTTGATAACCTCTGGCATAATTAACAATAATAAAGTTATGCTAATAAAGCCTTATTCGTTTATGAATAATTCAGGTATTCCTGTTGCAAAAATAAAAAATTTTTACAAATTATCGCTAGACAATATTGTTGTCATACATGATGATGCTGACTTAAAATTTGGAAGAATAAAAGTAAAAAAAGGTGGTAGTTCTGCTGGACACAATGGACTTAAGTCTATAGATAGCTTTATTGGTAACGATTATTGGCGTTTAAGATTTGGAGTAGGCAGGCCCGAAGGTCAGAAAAGCTTAGCAGATTATGTATTATCAAAATTTGAAAATTTTGATAACGCTATCCTCTTAGTGGAAAAAATAGCAAAGAATATACATCTAATGCTGCAAGGAGATAACGCAGCTTTCATCAACTCGGTTGAGAGTGAAACTTTAGTGTAGCAATTGAATACTGCCCAATACAAGCATCTAGATTAGAATACTGATTCTTCTAGAAGTTGTTCACGCTCCTCTTCTATTGCAATAGAGTTATCGTGATTTTTAAATAAATCTCTGATTTTTGTTTCTATTTCATTTGCAATTTCTTTATTCGCCTTGAGGTAGCTTTTTACATTTTCTCTTCCTTGCCCAAGACGCGTATTGTTATATGAATAATAAGCGCCTGCCTTTTCAAGGACACCAAGTTTTGCTCCTATATCTATTATTTCCCCAAGTTTTGATATGCCTTCATTATACATTATATCAAATTTTGCCTCTCTAAATGGAGGAGCGACTTTATTTTTTACAACTTTAACTCTCGTTTCATTACCCGTAATATTCTCTTTATCCTTTATCGCACCAACTTTTCTTATATCAAGTCTTATAGAAGTATAGAATTTTAACGCATTTCCACCAGTGGTAGTTTCAGGATTTCCATATACTACTTCTATTTTCATACGAATTTGGTTGATAAATATCAATATACAGTTTGCTTTTGAAACTACAGAAGTTAGTTTCCTGAGTCCATGGCTTAGAAGCCTTGCTTGCAATCCCATGTGCTGATCGCCCATATCCCCTTCAATTTCAGCTCTTGGAGTTAGTGCTGCAACAGAATCAATAACTATTACATCAACTGCACTAGAACACACTAAATACTCAACAATATGCAACGCCTGCTCTCCAGTGTCTGGTTGTGAAATTACCAAATCATCAGTTTTCACTCCAAGTTTACGAGCATATATAACATCCAGTGCGTGTTCCGCATCGATAAATGCACATAAACCTCCTTTTTTCTGTGCTTCAGCAATTACATGCAAAGCAAGGGTGGTTTTACCAGAACTCTCAGGGCCAAATATCTCAATTATACGTCCTTTTGGCAATCCCCCAACACCCAGAGCTGAATCAAGTGCAATCGACCCTGTAGATATCGTGTCTATTTTTTCTACAGGGTTTTGCTTTAGCTTCATTATTGCACCTTTACCGAATGCTTTTTCAATTTGACTTATTGCATTATCTAGTGCTTTTTGCTTATCATTATTTCTTTCTTCTGGATTATGTGCCATGGATCATTTATTAACTTGTATAGTCTCCATGGTAATTGAACGCAACCAATCTGCCAAGGGTTTTTTAATAACGAAGAACGTTAGTTACCTAAAATTAGATAGATAGACTTTGTAGTGCGATACAAAATAACGATAGAATACAATGGTAGTGGTTTCTCTGGCTGGCAAAAGCAACAACACTCTGCTAACTCAATTCAGGAAACCATAGAAAACGCTATATTTAATTTTAGTGGCGAGAGAGTCTCTTTGCATTGTGGTGGCAGAACTGACACAGGGGTTCATGCTTTAGGGCAAGTTGCTCATTTCAATATGGAAAGGCAATTTGAGCTTTACAGAATAAGAAATGGAATAAACTATCACTTAAAAGCTATTCCTATAGTTGTGCTTAGTGCAGAAGCCGTAGATGATGCATTTCATGCGCGATTTTCAGCAAAAAAAAGATATTATGAATATAGAATAATTAATCGCTACGCTCCTGCAGCTCTGGAAATCGGTTATGTGTGGCAAGTATTTAACCCACTTGACGTAAACATCATGCGTGAAGCTGCTAGACACCTGCTTGGAAAACATAATCTTTCAAGCTTCCGCTCAAAAGATTGTCAAGCTACAAATCCGGTCAGAACAATCGATGATATTGATATAGTACAAAATGGAAGTCACATATACATCAAAATATCTGCGATTTCCTTTTTGCATAACCAAGTGAGGATTATTGTTGGCACTTTAGTTGAATTTGGAAAAAATAGAACTAATCCACAAGAAATGTTAAATATATTAAGTCAATGCAAAAGAAACGCCGCTGGGGTCACTGCGCCGCCTCACGGCTTATACTTAGTAAAGATAGATTACTAGCTTAAGTCCTCATTGGCATTACTATATATAGTGCACTTGGATCATCTTCATCAGTGATAATTGTAGCGCTATTACCATCTGATAGGCTGACCTTACATTTGTTTTTTATACAAGATAAAGCATCAAGCAAATAACGAGAATTAAATCCTACTTCCATAAGAGCTCCATCGTAATCCACCTCTATAGACTCAGTTGCATCACTACACTCTTGAGAGTTTGAATGCAGAGTTAATAAATTCTTTTGCAATGAAAATTTAATGGATTTTATTTTATCGGACACAACAACAGAAACCCGATCTATAACGCTAGCAAGCTTACTACTCTCAACAATCATTTGTTTATCTTGAGACGTTGGAATGACAGCTTTGTAATCTGGAAAAGTCCCATCTATCAATTTTGATATTAGAATATACTCACCACATGTAAATTTGATTTTTCTATCTGAAAGTTTTATATTAATCTCATTACAATCACACAATACTTTCAATAATTCCATGATAGTTTTACGTGGAATGATCACCCCAAATTCGCCGTTGATATCTTCAGGTTTAGGCCTTTTTATACATGATAAACGGTGGCCATCAGTTGCAACGCAGTACAGAAATTGCTCATCTGTATGCAGATATATCCCGTTTAAATTATACCTTGTATCATCCAGCGACACAGCAAACTTCGTTTTAGTCAACAAGTCTACCAAATCTGCACTTAGTAGAGTGAAATCGTATTGATGATCACCTTCTTCAAGAACAGGGAAGTTATTTGAAACTACGTTCGGTAAAGAAAAATTTGCATTTCCACAGGATATCAATAATTTTCCTTGATTATTCATTTCGAAATTGACATCCAAATTAGTTGGCAATTTTTTCACTATGTCATGTAAAGTATGTGCTGAGATTTTCACTTCTCCTTCTGCTGATACATTTGCAGTAAGTGAGGCAAATATTGAAATGTCAAGATCAGTAGCCTTTAGTTTTATGCTGCCATGTTGTGCTTTGATATTTATACACGCTAAAACGTCTATCGCGTTGCGCCTTTCAACCACCCCGCTCACTCTGGATAGCGTATTTAAAAGACTTGCACGACTTACACTAAAACGCATTTGTTCACACACAGAACTTTGTTCTTTGATTCCTATATCTACAATTTTTGACATATTAATTCTCAAAAATATATTTTAAATGATATTCATATTCTATGTAAAGTGATATCCATATTTTTGTCTGAGAGACAAAACAGCCTATCTTATACTTTAGTGATCAATAATTTACTTTGTATGGCATAAGTCGTGCATTTTTTTGTAAGCTTTTTGAAACCCAAGCAAGGAATAAGTATCATCAACATTTGCTGTTTTTACTTTTCCATTAACTACCATTGATAATCCCTGCTTCATTTTTAGAATCAAATCTTGGTCCATTTTTGTATCATCTGTCCACGCAAGACTTCCCTGTATTATTGGCAATTGATATTTAATTTTTTTATCGATATTGAGAACTACAGGCTCATTATTATACTGAAAGCCAGAAGTGACGCTCACCTCATCTGCTTTTTTATCAACGTAACTGACCATTACATACGGCTTGCGATCGGCTGTATAATGTTCACTTTTTTTCTTAGGATGAGATACAATATAACACACTTTTTCACCATCTTCCAATGCAGTATAAACAAACCAGTCTTTATATTTTTCGCTCAGTTGTACATTACTAACCGATGCAAGAGTGTCTATTGAAAGAAATATTAGAAATACGAAAAGACTACGCATGTAAACCGAATTTCAAACTCTCTGATTTTATATGTTGTTTTACCTTACTCATCGCTTGCTCAGCCAGCTGTCTTATTCTTTCTCTTGAAACACAATATTTTTTGCTAAGCTCATCCAAAGTCTGAGTATTCTCAGACAAGTATCTGCTAATGAAAATGTCTCTTGATCTTTCATTAAGACTTGCTAATGCATTGCTTAAGATTGTTTCTTTTAATGCCTTTTCTTCATGATTCTGGTAAGCTACTTCTTGACTAACTAAATTACACGGAATCATATCTTGTAACTCCTTTTTAGAGTCATCACCTATTTTTATACAATTATTTAACGACTGATCCTTACAAGCCAGACGATAGCTCATCTGTACAACATCTTCTTCAGATACAGAAAGCTCATTTGATATTGCTTTTATTTCTTCTTTACTCAAAGTTTCTCTGTTTGTGTATTGTAAAATTCTTTTTTTTATTTTACGTAAACTAAAAAACAATCTCCTTTGTGCTTGCGTTGTACCTATCTTTACAAGTGACCAAGATTTTAATATAAAGTCTTTCATTGAAGCTTCAATCCACCATACTGCATAAGTTGAAAAACGAAATCCCAAGTCAGGATTGAACTTTTTCACTGCATGCATTAAACCCATATTTCCTTCCATGACCAGGTCCATCAACAATAGACCGTAATTCTTAAATTTCATTGCAATTTTTACTACCAAATTCAAATGGCTAGTAATCAACCTGTGAGCAGAAGAAATATCCTGGTATTCTTGCCAATTTTTTGCTAATCGCACTTCCTCTTCTTGGGAAAGCATAGGAAATTTTCGCACTTCAGCAATATATTGCATGAGATTAGTGCTACTATTAACACATAAATTTGCTACTGGGGTCAACATAATAACTTAAATTAAAACTCTATACATATAATATATTGATTTTCAGTGAAAAATTCAAGCTTTAATTAAAAAAGCACAATTTTACATCTAATTGAGATCTTAGTAGCAATACACTTCAGTATCAGCTACCTGATTAACATTGCTAGCGTGTAACGATAAAAACTACATTAAATAAATAATGTGTTATTCCAGTGCTCAAACACTGGAATTCACATTTCTTTTTTCTAGATCCCAGTGTCATGCTACTTGAATGACAAGAAAAACCCACTGGGATAATAAGACAAAGATAGACTAGAAATTAAACGCTACTCCAGCTTCTGCACCAACAGCGCTGTAAAGGACGTTGATCTCTTTAGTAGCTGATACTGTTTCTTTATTAAAACTAGCACCATAAGAACCAAAATAACGAGCTCCAGCATAAAGCTTGATTTCTGGGGTTACATCATAACTAACACCAGCTTTTGCTTGATAAGCAAAACCAAATCCTTTTTGATCTTTAACTGTATCAGCTTTTGAAGGATTGCTGATATATGCTGCACCAACACCAACACCAACGTATGGAGTGATAGGCATATCTTCAATCGCTATATCGTAATAAACGTTAACCAATCCTGAAAATGCTGTTAAACTGTCTGCAACATTTGTTTCAGAAGCATTTACTACAGCTGTATCTTTAGCCAATTGTGAGTAAAGCCCTTCAACATCAACTCTAATGTCATCCATTTTATAACCAAATGCACCACCACCAGCTATAAAAGATCTTGTTAAGGGACTATCCTTTTCTTTACCTGCTGCATTTTTAATACCATCAACTTTTGTATAAAAAGGTAAAATTTCACCGTTGTATTGCAAACGAACGTAGTAGCTAGTTTCTTCATCACTTATTGGACCAATAGGGTCTGATGAAAAAGCAGAGTTTGATAGGCTTAGCAACGTCACTAAAGCAGCTGCCGAAAAAAACTTTTTATAATGCATAATTGCCCTCGTTAAAAAAATTAAAATTCCACTTTAGCAGTCTAAATAATCACTAAAGTTAAGTCAAGTGCTAACTTAATAACACAAAACCTTCTGTATCTTAACTAACTTTTAGGAAAATACAAAGATTTTATTAATTAATAAATAGAGTTACTCTACTTTTTTTACTCTTGATCTTCTGACACCTATTTCACTAATGTCTTTTTATCTTCTGATCTGCATTCATCATTGTGAATTGCTGCATATTCATGCAGTAATATGAATGTACTTCATGGAAGTACTAGTATAAAAGGAAAACACTTAGTTACTGCATTAAGGCAAACTTCAGTAGTAAATTTAAAAAGGAAGTTTAAATCCAGGTGGTAACCCCATCATACCTGCAAGATCAGAGGTTGCATTTGCCATATCTTCTTCTGCTTTTTTAATGGCATCATTAAACGCTGCTGTCACTAAATCTTCTACTATATCTTTTTCTTCATTTCTCATAAGTTCTAAGTCTATATTTACCTTTTTAGCTTTATAGCCACCTATTTTTATAACTTCCACTAATATAGAAACTTTGCCACCACCAGAAATACCTTGAAACTCTTTTCCAATATATTTTTCTTGGGCTTCCGCAAGCTTTTTTTGCATTTCTTGCGCTTGCTTCATTATTTGACTGAAATCCACAACCTACTCCTTATTTTCTATATTAACTACCTTTGCACCTTTAAACGTATTTAATATATCCTTAACTACAGGTGCATAATTTAAATTGCTCACTTCCCTATTCATATAACTCGTATCAACTATAATAACCCACTCCTGATTAGTAGCTTGATTTAAGTAACTTTTTAAGTCATTACAAAAATTATTGTTCAAGTTAGATACAGCTTTTAATTTTAAATACCCAAATTTACAATCTATTAATTGTAGATTACTACACAGTTGTTTGTAAAGATAAATTTGGTTACTCCGCCTTAATAGTTGCAAAATCTTATCAAAATCGTAATTTTGTTGTTTATTTTTCACATGGATCCCAGTGTCGCGCACTGGGATGACAGAGTGGGGTTTTTCCACATATTTTTTTGGATCCGAGTAGTCAGCTACTTGGACGACAGAGGGGGAAGGTGCAACAGGTCTGCCCTGTCTATTTCCTTGCTCTACATTCTGTGAAAGAATTTTTTTGATCACCTGTTCCGGAGAAGGCAAATCAGAAAGATAACAAAGGCTAATTAATATCATTTCAGCGGCAATTTCATTGCATGTTGAAACCTTTATATCTTGAATACCCTTAAGCAGCACCTTCCACAATCTCGAAAAAAATATTAAAGACTTTTTTGCACTCAAATCTTTTACTCTGCTCTTCTCATATTCTGTATCAATCTCTTTTGTAATTAAAAAACGGCATATTAACTGGATTGTTTGCAGTAGATCTTCAAAAATATTGAGCGGATTTGCTGTTTTTACCACATTGTCGAATACTAACAAAGCCTTCTGTAAATCACTGTCTAATACTGCTTCCAGTAGATCAAATATAACGTTTCTATCTACTAGACCAAGTATGTCTGTAACACTTTGAGTGGATATTGTACCATCTTTGCTATATAGCACTGCTTGATTCATCAAAAATAAAGCGTTACGCATTGAATTGCTACAGTGGTGCGCAATTAATTCCGATGCTTCTTTTTCAATAAAATAATTTTCTTTTTGTGCAATATCATTTAAACGCTCCATTATCTTAGCTGAAGGAATGTTATGTAAGTCAAACCTTTGACAACGTGCAATAACAGTTATTGGTATCTTTTTTATTTCTGTAGTTGCTAGAATAAACTTTACGCTAGATGGTGGTTCTTCTAGAGTTTTAAGTAATGCATTAAATGCATTACTGGATAACATGTGTACTTCATCTATAATGTAAACTTTAAATTTAGAACTTATTGGTAAATAGCAAATATCTCCCAAGATCGCTCTAACATCCTCAACACTAGTGTGACTTGCCGCATCGATTTCAACTACATCTGGATGGCTTGAATTTTTTATTGCCAGACAACTTGTACATGATCCACAAGGTTCAAAAGTTGGCCCCAATGAGCAGTTCAAACATAAAGCTATTATTCTTGCAGTGGTGGTTTTACCAATTCCACTGCTACCAGAAAGCAGTATAGATTGTGGAATTTTGTTGAGAGTAAAAGCATTTTCTAGTATACGCACCAATATATCTTGACCTACTAAATCTTTAAAGCTACTAGGACGATATTTTAATGCTATGTTCATAGCCTAGAATAAAACAAATAGTATAAATAGGTATGCAACCCAAAAAGATTCTGATATGGTTGCTTCATTTCTGACCTGACCAAGTTACAGAATTTTTGCCTGCATACCTTATCAAAGGTTATACTTTTTTTTTTTTTTAGCAAGGTATATTCTATATTAGTCTTATAATTTATATGTTAGACCTTTTGCAACATTACTTTGGAGTAAACAGCTGTTACCTAAAATACTCTTCTTCTGTCATCCCAGTCTAGGATGGCTTTGTTGGATAGCACCTTAAGCAGTGATGGTTTACGACAAATTTATGTAATGATTTCAAATTTAGCCATACCAATACCAGTGAATTTGTTGAGCAAATAGCATTTAGTTCTTTTTCTCGATTTATCTCAGATTTATTCCTAAACAAACACTTGCTTCAACCTTGAGAAAAATCCTTCTATGTAAGATCTTTTTCCATAAATCGCTTCCTTTTTCCACTCTTTTACACCATCTTGTCCATATAATTTTATTAACCTGATAGCAGCATTTCTGTCAGACATATAATCTATTTTTGAATGTTCTGCTGCATCCTTTTTTGGTAGAACTTTTGTCTTTATATCGTATTTCTTACACAATTTATAAAGTTTTTGCCTATCGTATGCCCTATCTGCATATAATGCTTTTATTTTGTGCTGAAAATTAACTTCTTCAAGCAAATCGCAAGTGGTCAGAGTAGACGCCATTACTGTATCTTGCAGCTATAGCTTTTTTACTATTCACACTTAACATAACATGTAACTTTCTTACTTGCTCGTAGCTTCGGTACTTTCTATCTGCACTGTTTTCCTTACTGTGGCCAGGAGTGTTACTGTAAATTTGTGCTATCTATGATAATTTCAATATTTTCCATGTTGCTTTTATCAATCCTGCAATCATTTATCTTAATATTAAGTTTTTTTTGATGCTTGTGAATAGCTGCAAATTTTTTCCTATTTGTTGCAAATACCCTTTTATAAACCCGACTGTTTGTCTTAAGCCAATTCTAAAAAGATTAACGATTATATGCACCAAAATCACAACTTTATCACTATAAATATAGTTGCCGCCCTGCATTTTTGGACTATTTTCATACCAATTTTCGATAGCTTCATCGATGTAACGAAAAATATTCCCCCTTTTTTTAGGAATTTGTTATATTCGTTTTGGTTACTGACTTTCATTTTCTGTGGCATATTTTTTCTTCAACAGTTAAAAAGCCCACTGGGATCCAACCAAGTTACTTTACAACGTTTTTCGCACAAAAGGACTGGATTCTAGCGTCACGCGCTAGAATGACATCAACTTTTGAATTCCAGTTATGCAAGAAATCTATTCATTTGAAACTTGTTTGAGAAACGTAGCTATAAAAACCGCAGCTACCAGTTGGTTTTTATTAGCTAAAGTAAAGGTCAAATATCTGGAATTCTGGACATAAAATCCCCCTGTAAAAAAGATTAAAAAAAAATGCAGCGCACACATGACAGAAATTAAGTATACACTGAAGAATACATTTTTTCTGAGTTTAATAAAAAGGTCTGCAGACAAAGATAGATTTTTGAGCTCAATAAATATCTCTAATTGTAATTATAATTGGATTCAAAATACGCGGAAGTAATTTTTTTAGCTATAAAATAATTCTGTCTTGTAAAAGTTTAACAAGAGAACCAAAAAGTTAGTGTCATAAATATTTTTATCAAAAACTATTTTAAAAAATTTTAAATAGAGTTGAAAAATTTTAAAGATGAGATACCCTACCTGAAATGCAACCCCTGTAAAATAAAGAAATATGAAAGGTGAAATAAACACTGCAGCAAATTTTCAAGCAGAAGACCTTGAGTCTAAAAATGCTACAGATCTTGATTGTTTAGCTCACTCTCTAAATTCTTTGAATGCAAAGAGTGCTGAGATTAAAGATAAAAAGAACGATGTGCCTTTTTCCAGTAGAAGAAGCAGCTCGCATGTTTTAGAACTTTTTTCTAGTGAAAATGTTGAGATTAACATTCCAGATGAAACACCTTGTGCCACTCGGAGTGAATCAGGTATAGCTGAACTGTTTAGAGGTATAGCTGGGTTGTTTAAAGGCAGGGGGGTAGTATGAACATAAACCTTTATCAATCTAAAGTGAAACGTAGCTCTGCAATTGATTACAGTACTACAGAAAGTATAGGGTCACGGCTATTAAATATCTGTGAAGGAGAAGAAGAAGATATCTATTTTGACCAAGAGATTGATTCTCTATATAAAGAGGGCTGTTTGTATGATGCCTTATTGTTGCAAGATAAGAAAAATCAGGACACACCTTTACATTTGGCCATAAAAAAAATCGTGCTGATTTTGTAAAAAAGCTTTTGTCTATTCTTAAGGAACCATACTGTTCGAATGAGTTTTACAAGCACAAATATTTTGAACGTAAGCAAGAGAATAAAAAGCCGCTTTCTAAAGTTATTAATACTAAGAACAAAGACGAAAGAGATGTAATTACTCTGGCTATTGAAGGTAATAATTCAAAATGCGTTTCAGTTCTTTTCGACCACTTAACTCGTGAACATATTAATAGAAGGAAAGATGTTGAAAGTGAGTACACACCTCTACACGAAGCTGTGCTTCTTGGCAAGAATGAAGTAATCAAAGAGCTTCTAAAATCAAGAGATATAGATACTGAATTTATGGATAAGGAATCTTACAAAGCATATAATTATGCTAATAACAAAGAGGCAATAGAATTGTTTATTAAGCACTATAGTAGTAAAATTAGTGAGTTGCGTATAAAATTAGAAGATAATAATAAAAAACTAGCGCGAATTAAGTGCGTCCTAAACAAAACAAAACTTACTTGCGTATGCTTAGCAGCCTTCGGCTCTTGTTTTAGAATGTATAAAAATTCTCATGACATAATAAATGAAGAAGTGAGTGAAGATATGTTATATTATTCTCTTGAATTGCTCTCCAACACTACAGGTCTAATATTATTTTTTAATTATTTGATCGATACAATACTTTCCAAGTATGAAGAAAAAAATTCTAGTTTGAATAAAGAATCGGACAGTTATGTGGAAGAAAGAAATATGTTGAAAAATAAATTACGTCATTTTCAAAAAGGAAGTACCGTAGTAACTACGCAAATGTGTGAGATAATTTCAGTTATACCTGAATCAGAGTTAGGTTACAGTAGATTGTGATTACATTAATTTTTTCAAGACAGTTCTAAAAAAAAGTGGGAAATCTTTTTCATAGCCAATCAAACTAAGCTTTCTTTACGAAAGGTTTGATGTTATCATTTTATAAACTATATCCTGAATTTGTTAAATGAACATTAATATAAAGAATTTAGTTCATGCTTTTTCTAAATTGCCAAGTTTAGGTCCATCATCATCACGAAGGTTAGTTATACATTTGCTCCAGAACAAAGAGAGAGTCATGCTACCACTTGCATCTTTGATTAGAGAGCTAGCAGATCTTATAATAGAGTGTAAGATTTGTGGAAACCTAGATACTAAATCGCCGTGTTCTATTTGTACTAACCCAAAGCGTGACACCAAGTTAATGTGTGTAGTAGAAGAATTGGGTGATCTATGGGCACTTAAAAAAGGAAATATATATTCAGGTATGTATCATGTTTTGGGTGGCAGACTATCAGCAATAAATGGCATAGGTCCAAAAGAACTCAATCTTGATAGCATTCCTAAAAGAGTTACAGAATTTAAAATTGAAGAGGTCATTGTTGCAATCAATCCGACATTAGAAGGCCAAGTTACTGTACAATATATAATTGAATTGCTAAAGAATTTGAATGTAAAAATATCGCGCCTTGCTTGTGGTATACCGATAGGTGGAGAAATTGACTACCTAGATGAAGGGACGCTGAAGATAGCGCTGACGTCAAGACAAGAGTATGAGTTAAATATAAAGTAAGGTATGTGCTTAAAAAAACTTACATCCCTAATAACCTTCAGAAAAAAAGAAACGGAACATCTACCCAAGGTAACAACTTGGGAAGGTGATTGCTTAGGCTATAAGCAAGTTGCAAGTAGATTTAGTAATATAATTAAGACAATTGATCAGTCTTTTTCGATCGTATCCTTAGAAGGATATGATAAGTGGGGTAAGACATTTTTTTTGAAAGAATGGGTAAAGGATCTAGAGCAGCAAAATGAAATTGCAGCTTATTACAGCGCATGGGATATTAGTGCTCTAGATCAACCATTGCCTTCTTTTTTACATTTCCTGTTTGAGGATCTATTTGCATCATACGAAGTAAAAAGAAGTGTTATACAGCAATTTAAAAACATAAACCAAGAACTATTTTCTCTCAATACATTAGGAAAACTAATCAGTAAATCTCCACTCGCTATGCTTTCAGTATTTCTCGATGCTGCAAAAGAGGCTGATAAGAAAGACATAGGTTTTGTCTTGGGTGAATTAAATCTTCTCCAAAGGAGAAAAGAGAACATTAGAGATTTTAAAATACAACTAGCAGATGTGGTTAACAAAATCAAAAAAGGTAAAAACATTTATATAATGGTCGATAATCTTGATATATGCCGTCCTAAATTCATTGTCGATTTTTTAGAATCCATAAAGTACATGCTTGATGTTGAGGGACTGGTTTTCATTATCTCTGTTAGTCAAGATAAAAGTAACGTGCAAAGAGCAATCAGCACAATACTTGGACCAAATTTCAGCCTAAAATCTTTTACTGATCTCTCTTTGCATTTGCCAAAACAGCCAATAGAGAAATTTACAAGAAAGCTGTTTCAAAATATTGAATTGCCGAAAAAATCAAAGAGCTTAATTATAGATAGCTTTATATTTTATGCAGAAAGCTTCTCATTATCATTGCAGGCAATAGAATACTGCGTAAAGAAAATAAAGCTATGTTATACGAAAATTGATCCGAATTTATTTACATTTTTAGTAATACTACAGTCAGTAAACACTAATTTGTATGAGGAATTATATTCATCACCTCAAAAAGCACTGGAGAAGATTGAGAGCGCTTTGATTCTAAACGGTCAGGAAGAATGGGAAAAGCTTAAAACTTCTCTTGAGACTACTTTTAAAGAAAAAGAATCAAAGACTCACAAATCTTTGAAGCAAATAAGAGATATCTTATTCTAAGAATAAAGAGAATTGTGGAACAGAACCCTCTTCTTATCATTTTAGCTTGCATGACAAATTGGCTCACATAAATTTTAGCATATATGACCTTGAAAGATCGCTGTGCAATACTTAAATTATTAGAATAGCAGGCTAATAATGGAGCTCAAAATGCACAACATACAAGAAACTGAAAGTTTAAAATTTGACGCTGAAGTAGGCAAAGTACTAAATATAGTAATTCATTCACTTTATACTAATAAGGATATTTTCTTGCGTGAGTTAATATCAAATGCATCAGATGCATGTGATAAATTGCGCTATGAATCACAATTAAATGCTGATTTATTAGATTCAAGTGATGAGTTGAAGATTACTATTAGCTCCAATAAAGATAAGAATGAGCTGTATATAACCGACAATGGAATTGGCATGAACAGGCAAGATTTAATAGATAATCTTGGCACGATTGCAAGTTCTGGTACGCAAAAATTCTTGGATGCAATTAAGAATAATAAAGATTCGAGCCAAGCTGTAGAGCTGATTGGAAAGTTTGGTGTTGGTTTTTATTCAAGCTTCATGGTTGCTTCAGAAGTTATAGTAGAATCAAGGAAAGCCGGAGAAGAAGAGTCTTGGGTGTGGAAATCCAAAGGAGATGGAGAGTATTCAATCAGCAAATTAGATGGTCAAATCTCTCGTGGCACAAAAATTACGCTCATCATGCGTCCTGAAGAAAGCGAATTTTTAGACAAATTCCGTATTGAAAACATTGTTACTACTTACTCTGACCACATAAATTTTCCCGTTGAGTTTGTAAATGAAGAGGGAAAAAGTGAAAAATTAAACAGCAAAGCTTCAATTTGGACTAAGCCAAAAAATGACGTTACTCAAGAAGAGCACAACGACTTCTTCCGCGGTGTTGCGCATGTAGGTGGTGAGCCTTGGATGATACTGCATAATAAAAATGAAGGTGCAATAGAATATACGAATTTGCTTTATATTCCTTCTATCAAGCCTTATGATTTGTTTCATCCAGATAGACGCTGCTCTGTAAAGTTATATGTCAATAAAGTATTTATTACTGAAGATAATGTACAAATTATACCACAATACCTGCGTTTCTTGAAAGGTGTGGTTGATTCACCAGATTTGCCTCTTAACATCAGCAGAGAAACACTGCAGAATAATCGCGTTGTTGAGCAGATTAGGAAATCCCTAACTAAACGCGCGGTATCAGAGCTCGGCAAAAAAGCAAAAGATAATTTAGAGGAATACACAAAATTCTGGGGCAATTTTGGTGCGGTGTTAAAAGAAGGTCTTTGCGAAGCTATGCCAACTGATGAAAGAGAAGCATTGCTTTCCATTTGCAGATTTCATAGCACCAGTGATGATAAGCTAGTTAGTATTGATGATTATATAAGCAGAATGAAGCCTGAACAGGAACATATCTACTATCTCACAGGAAATAGTCTCGATTCAGTAAAAAACAGTCCACAACTTGAAGGATTCGTCAGCAAAGGATTGGAGGTGCTTCTATTTGTTGATCCAGTTGATGATTTCTGGACTAGCGTAATTCATGAATATAAAGATCAAAAATTTAAATCTGTAACTCGTGCTGATGTTGATTTAGAAAAATTCTCTTCAGAAGAAGGTAAGAAAGATGAAGAAAATAAATCAGATAAAAACAAAAGCGAAGAAAACGCGGATTCTATACTCGAATACTTCACCAAGGTTCTTGGAAGCTTAGTAAAAAGTGTAAAGATCTCTAAGAAATTAACCGATAGTCCTGTGTGTCTAGCAGTTGATGAAGGAACTATGGATCTCCGTATGGAGCGTTTTTTACGTGAACAGAAGCAGCTAAATTACCGCACGCCAAAAGTACTTGAAATTAACATTAAGCATCCTTTGATAAGAAACATAATGGAATCTCACGCTGAAAATGGTGAAAATCCAACACTTGGAGATATGATTTACTTATTGTTCTATCAAGCTTGTATAGTGGAAGGTGAAGAGATGGAAGACGTAAGTCTGTTTGCTAAAAGACTCAATAATTTGCTTGGCAAAATTTCTGTTTAATGCTATAGTTAACTTAGCTAATGGTCAGGGGGGTAAAACATGGGGTGGAATTTACTTGGTGGGCTCATGCCGCCAGCAGTAGATACTGCAGAAGAAAGGGAGCGTCGCCATTCCAGAGATTCAGGTGCTGAAGAAGAATTTGAAGTTTTAGAACAAGAAGAAATTAAGGAGCATCGTCATTCTGGAGATTCAGGCAATTGTTCAGAGGTTGAGGAAGGACAAAATACTAACAGAGCAATTGAATTGGAATTTCAGCTAACACAATCTTTGCTAAGTCAAGTAAAGGCAGGTGAGAATAATAGGAATGCAAATTCTGGCAAGCAAGCACAACTTGATTTGGAAAGAATGGATTTTGTAATTAATGGGCAAACAATAAGCAAAGCGTATGTTCACGAGTCATATTGCCAGCACAATCACTTAATTTCGAGTAAAAATGCAAATTACCGCCTATTTGCTAAGCAAGTTTTCACAGAAATGTTTAAATATGCTAAGGCAGAAACTCCAAATGACAATATATTAGAAGAGTTAATTACTAATTGCAATCAGGCTGGGTATGATGGCTCTTTGTTAATGCAGCTCTCTCCTATATTCTCTAAGCATAAACTAAGCTTGCCTCATGCCAACGATAGAAAGATAAGTATTGTATATAATAGCCAAGGTTCTCTCAATATTCAGTATTGTCCAAGTATGCCTGTTAGAGAACTTGATACGAATAAGGAAATATGCAGGGTTGATGCTATTTTAGAGTTCACCCTTAAGTTTCGAGATAGTAAGGTAGAGTATGAAAACGGCAAAGTAACACTTGCTATTCCTGAACAATTAGAGAATTACAAAGTTGATGGCAAAAGTTTGTTAGATGAAATAAATAGGCATTTCGAAGATGAGGATAATAGAATTACAGAGACTCTTGAGAAAAATATGAATGAAGGAACTAAGTCGTTTGCTGCTTAAGACTTGTCTATTACTGAGAGTTCATCTGATAGTAGTGAAGTAGCAAACAAAGTAGTTACTGATCCAGGCATTTTAGGTAATGTTGCGAATGTATTGGTAGGTGTTGCAGAAGTTACAGCAGTTGTAGCAACAGAGTTATTTTGGCCTCAAGATCAGGTTAATATAGAACCAAGGCATAATGAAGAAGAATTTACCATTACCCCTAAAAATTTAACCTTTGATGGATTAATAGACGTTATAAATAAAGCAAAAAATTATGGTGATTATGCAGATTTAGATAAAACTATAAATAATATAGAGGAAAGCGATAGATTTATTACTGATTTGAATTGTGGTAATTTGAAGGATTTTTGCTCTCAACAGCTTAATTTGACTGATCATACGCACAATGTGCTGTTGAATAATAGTTATGATGAAACAAATGGTTATTATAATCATTCAGTAAAAGAGCTTTCACTACTAGCCATTGCAGCTAATGATACGCTTGTGGAAAGATATGCAGAAACGCATAAAAGTATATTATTTACGCAAGATGAAGGGCTCGATAGGCTACTTATTGGTGTTGGTGGACAATGCTATATTAAGTTTTTATTAGAGCATTTGGATAAGCCGAATCATACTATGTTTTTGGATGGTATATGTAAAAAACTTGAAAGGGCATCTTTTGTTGGTAATCAAAAATGCGTAGAAGTGATACTAAATAGGTTTAAGAATACTGAGGCTGAAGGTAGAATTATTTTTTCATCTAAACTTTTGCACTATGCTATACACTTAGCTCCTAAAAGTAAAGCGGCAGAGGTAATTGTTAATCGTAAAGTTTTTGATATTAATAGTATAGATAATTCTGGAATTGCACCTTTGCATTATGCTGTAGCACATGATAATTTTAAACTAATAAGCTTACTTATTGAAAATGGTGCTAATGTTGATGTTCAAGATGAGAGGCATGGCAGAACAGCTTTACATTGGGCTGCTTACCATGATAAATTTGAAATAGTAAAATTACTTGTAAACAAGGGAGCTGATTGGAACATTTAAGATAGAGATGGCAAAACAGCTTTAGATCTGGTAGGAACGAAAAGTTTATATTTGGTAAGGGAAGAAAACAGGGAAAAATCTTCTAGTGAATCAAAAATCACAAAATTTCTTGAAGGTTTAGATGATAAAACACCTTTGCATTTAAATATTAAAAAAGATCCAGAATCCAAAAATATTGATAATCAACAGCCGCAAAGAAACATTGTTGATAAAGTAGAGAATATTATGAATAATGAAGAGGCTTCAATAGAAGAAGCTATAGGTAATAATTGTGAGGAGGGTAAAATGCCTAAAAATATAGAAGAAAAATTATCTAGTGCTGTCAGTAGCATTGATCTTGCTGATGTGATGGATTTATTAAGAAAAGTAGATGATAGTGTATATAAATCCACTTTACAGAAGCTCTTAGGTCAAGCAAATGACAAGATGACAAGTTTGGGAGAGGGTAATCAGAAAGAGGATCTTGCACAAATAATAGCATTTCTTAAAAACGAGTTCGAGCAATTATCAGCAGGCAATGATGTAGAAGCTACTGCAAGTAGCCAAGAAGCTCCTTTGGTAAAGTCTAAAGAAAGCTCACCATCACTGAGTTCTGAGGAGGATGATTTTTCTAACCTTGAAGGTAATAAAAGTGATTGCTCTGCCGGAACTTCCTCAGACTCTAATAGTAATTCTCCATTTTAAAAAATTAGTGAAGAAGGTCATGAAACAAGAATATCTGTAATTGACACAGTGGAAGCTGAAGCAACAGCTAATGGTACTGTTTCTAGTAATTCTGTTCCTTGTACTTTAAGAGAAGAATTAACAAGTGATGATGAAGATGAATTCCTTTCGATTGAAATTGAAGATGTTAATAATGATATTAACGTTAATCAACCTACTGAGCATGTAGAACAAGTTGCTAACGGAAATGGACAGCCAAAAACAGAATTGCCAAGAATTAATGAGCAAAGCAGCAAAAGTGGCCTCAAAAAAAATCCACAAAATACAAAGAAGTATGTTGTAGCTGCTTCTGCGCTTGCGATAGCCGGTATTGTTTCAGGGGTGGCTGTTGCAGTTTACTTGGAAATGTTAGCGGTAGGAATAGCAGTTGCAGCTTGTTGTCTTATTGCAGCTACAGTTACATACTGCTGTAGACCTAAAAGCTTAATTGAGAATGGTGAGCCTGCAGAGATTGTGTTCAAGGAAAGGTCTGTATACTAAATATAGTAGTCTATTATTTAATAATTTATTATAATTATATTGATTATTAATAGATAAAAACTTGGTAGACTACGAAGAGATGCTTGCTAAGTTGACAAAATTGCCACTTAATGCTACACTTAGCTTAGCTACTAATTAGTGAGGAAAAACATGTTAGGTTCAGATTTTGTATCACAGGAATCAAACAAAATTTTAAAGAAATCAGATTCTAGGGATTCGGGAACTGAAGAAGGGTTTGAAATTTTAGAACGAGAGGAAAAAGAGCGCCGTCGTTCTGAGGATTCAGGTAATGAAAGTCAAGAGGAATCTGGCGTTAATAATTCTGATACTAAATCTAGTGCAGTAACTACGTTAGAATTTCAGCTAACACAATCTCTGCTGGGTCAAGTAAAGGCAGAT
Organism: Wolbachia endosymbiont (group B) of Camptogramma bilineatum; assembly: GCF_947251825.1. Taxonomy (NCBI): domain Bacteria; kingdom Pseudomonadati; phylum Pseudomonadota; class Alphaproteobacteria; order Rickettsiales; family Anaplasmataceae; genus Wolbachia; species Wolbachia endosymbiont (group B) of Camptogramma bilineatum. The sequence goes on along the minus strand of NZ_OX366391.1, from coordinate 145,724 downwards.
GAGAATAATGAAGATGTAAAGTCTGGTAACACAGCTTATCAAGACCTATATAGAACGGATTTTTTTGTAATCAATGATCGCACTATAGATAATAGTTTCATTAAAGGATTATATGATAAATATAATGAGGGAGATGATAAACGTCTGTTTGCAAAGTATGTTTTTACGGAAATTTTTAAACATGCCAAAGTAGAGGTTCCGAATGATTCCCTCATAGAGGAATTAACTACAAGTTGTAATCAAGCGGGGTATATGGCTTTCCTTGCTATCCGAATGCATAGTATATTAATAAAATATCAGGTACTTTCTAGCGATTCTTACAAGAAGATCATGTACATCGATTGTTCTGATGAGAATTATGTACGCATTAACTATAAGTCATCAATGGTGGTACGCAATTCTGATAACCCAGAAAAGAAGATATGTGAATTAGACAGTTTACTTAGATTCACACTTAAATTTCATAACGGTGAAGTAGAGTATGAAAATGGTAAAGTAACACTTATCATTCCTGAGGAATTAAAAGCTGGTAGGGAAAGTTTACTAGACGATATTAATGAACGTTTCACAGATTATGATAATGATGGATTTATTCGTTTACACGTTGCAGCACAAAAAGGTGATGTTGAGCTTGGCAGGCGTTTACTAGAATGTGGTGCAAATATTGAGATTAAATCAAAAACAAAAGTAGGTGGTGACACCGCACTTCATTTAGCTGCTAGAAATGGTCATAAAGATTTTGTGAAGCTTTTACTTGATAGCGGTGCAAATGTTAATTCAGTAAGCAGTACAGGCAGCAGAGTAACTCCTTTACATGAAGCAGTGTATTATGGACATTTAGATGTTGCGGAATTGCTAATAGATCGTGGCGCAACAGTTGATGCTAAAGAACGATATAATCTTACTCCTTTGATGTATGCTTCTACACAAGGTAATTCAGCAATGGTGGAATTGCTTTTAAAAAAAAGGCAGATCTTTATTTACAACATCATAATGGTGAAACTGCATTGCACTTAGCTGCTGATAATGGTCATTCTGATGTAGTTGCCATTTTGATAGGTGCAGCAAAAGATAAAAAAAAGTATGTTAATACACAAAGTAGGGATATTGGTACTGCGCTACATGTTATAGCTTATAATCGAGAAATAAATGAAGGGCATAAAAAATCTGCAAAATTGCTAATAGACAATGGTACAAGCCCGTATTTAGAAAACGATCCAATTATTAATAAACCATCAGATACTCTTTTGAAAGGAAGCTCTTTAGATATGGCAAAAAAACGAGGAAATAAGGGATTTTTGGAATTTATGTCATCTTTAGGCTATTCAGCAACCGTACCAAGCAATTCAAAGAATGATCCACAAAACACAAAAAAGTATGTCGTAGCTGCTTCTGCGCTTGCAATAACTGGTATTGCCTTAGGAGCAGCTGTTGCAGTTTACTTGGAAATGTTAGCAATAGGAATAGCAGTTGCAGTTTGTTGTCTTATTGCAGCTACAATTACGTACTGCTATAGACCTAAAAGCTTAGTTGAGGATAATCAGGTCAAAAAGGTTATGCAGACAGAAGAATGTCAGTCTAAGTAATAAATATAGTAGTCTATCATTTAATAATTTATTATAATTATATTGATTGTTAATAGATAAAAACTTGGTAGACTACGAAAAAATATTCTTAAATAAAATCAAAGATATAAAAGAAGAAGGGCGCTATCGTGAATTTACGCATTTTGTGTCATTACCTGGCAAACTTCCCTATATTATGGATTATGAAAGAAATAGAGAGGTTATTGTCTGGTGCAGTAATAATTATCTGGGAATGTCACAAAACGATAGTGTCATTGCTGCTATTCAAAATTCATCTGTTGGTGCTGGAGGAACAAGAAATATATCAGGTACAACAAAGGAAGTTGTTGAGCTCGAGAAGTCTTTGGCTGACTTGCATCAAAAAGAAGCTGCTTTAACTTTTGCTTGTGGCTATCTTGCCAACCAAACTACACTTAGTACTTTATCGTCTGTTATTCCGGGCGTGGTAATTTTTTCAGATGAGAAAAATCACTCTTCAATGATAGAAGGTATAAAATCAGGAAAAAGACCGAAGCACATATTTAGGCATAATGATGTTGATCACTTAGAGCAGTTGCTAAAGTCTATAGATATAAAAACGCCGAAAATAATAGCACTTGAATCTGTATACTCAATGGATGGTGATGTAGCACCGCTTGAAGCGATATGTGATCTAGCAGATCAGTATAATGCAATTACCTATTTGGATGAGGTACACGCAGTTGGCATGTATGGACCGCGCGGTGGCGGAATTGCAGAAAGAGAAGGTTTGATGGATAGAATAACTGTTATTCAGGGTACATTATCAAAGGCTTTTGGAGTGATGGGTGGATATATAGCGTCTTCAAAGAGCTTGGTGGATGTAATAAGAAGTTCAGCCCCAGGATTTATTTTTACTACTGCTATGTCACCCGTTTTAGCAGCAGCAGCAAAGGCAAGCGTTGAGCATTTAAAATCGAGCAATGTTGAAAGAGAGAAGCAAAAGCAGTCTGTTGAAAAGGTAAAAGACTCACTGAGAAACGCAGGAGTGAATTTTATGCAAACAGAAACTCATATAATTCCAATCATAATTGGCGATCCTGAGTTGTCCAAAAAAGCATCAAAATTGTTATTTGATGAGTATGGAATATATGTACAACATATAAATTACCCAACAGTTTCAAAGGGGACTGAGCGCTTCCGTATTACTCCTACGCCTTACCATACAAATGAAATGATAGAGCATTTAACAAAATCTCTTGTAAAAGTTTTTGAGAAATTGTCTGTTTGTGTCTGTTGTTGAGTTTAAAGTTGCCAAGAATAAGGTATCTATTTAAAAGCATGGTTAATGTACAAAATCAGTGCTTTATTTCTTGTCATGAAAGTAGCTAACACTGGGATCTATAGCTCACACAGGTAAAGTTTACTCTTTTGTCATCCTATGGCTTGACCATAGGATCCAGTCTAAACAATCTGGATTCTAGTGTCACGTGCTGGAATGACACCTATTTGTTCCTATAGTTGTCTTTTCTCGTCTATCTTATTTTGCCACCCTGCTGCAATGAGGGGTAGGTAAGACCATTTATTATTTTCACTACGTGACTTTTGCTCTTTTGAATGAACTTTAGTTTATATCTCCAGCAATGACAAGCGCGTTATCTTCCCTTAATCTCCCACCGCTTTCTTGCAGAAAAAGCCTACCGAGTGAAGTTTTATATTTATTAATTCCAGAGTAAATTATTCCATTGTATCTTCCGGCAGCAAGATATGCAAAACCTAGTACCGTTGAGCCAAGGGAGCGTAGATTATTATTGTCAAGTGGTAATTTATTTAACAAATTACCACTTATGTCTATTATTCCCCCTTCACGAGCTTTCATCCGCATTTTTACATGGCGAGATTTGAAATCTTCAAGAAAAGCTCCTTTCTTTTCCTCTGCCCAGAAAGTTTCTCTAAGCGCTGGAGCATCGATCACAGCTGCTACAACTCTGTTTTTATGAATGAGACAAACTGATACTGCAAAATAAACCATACAACTAAAAAGGTTTTCCTTGCCTTCTATAGGCATAATAAACCAAGTATAACCGCCGTCTTTTAGATCTTGGCCCACATCGTCTTCAAAAATAAAGTCATAGTTCTGGTTGTAGTTCTTCAAGCAATCGTATATAAGTTGCTTGGATTTTGAATAAGTTTTATTGATAAAGTCTGCTGACTTAACGCTTGAAATTTGCAATTCATTAAAATCACGTATAAGCTGCTTGGAGGCACTGCGTACAGAATCAAGCATCACATTGATTCGTGGTGATGAAATGGCCATTTACTCTTTTACTCTTTCGTAATAGCTGTTATCAGGAGTATGTACTACAATTTTATCCCCTTCTTTTATAAATTGAGGCACGTTAACACGTATTCCGTTTTCCAAAATTGCAGGCTTATAAGAAGCAGTAACAGTCTGCCCTTTGATAACAGACTCTGTTCCTTTTACAGTTAGTGTAACGTGATCAGGCACATGTGCAGAAATTATTTTATCTTGATAAGTTACTACTTTAATTTTCATATTATCTTGCAAATAAGCCTTCTTTTCCCCTAATAAGTCTAAATTTATAACAATCTGCTCGTAACTACTTGGATGCATAAGATTTACGATATTCCCTTCAGTAAAGAGATAAACATATTCCTCTTCATCTAAAATTGCCCTTCTGATTGTTGCATCAGAGCGAAACCTCTCATAGTACTTTGCTCCTGTTTGGATATTTTTCATTTCAGCTTGTATATATGCACCACCCTTACCAGGTTGAGTATGCATAATACTTATAACCGAAAATAAACCACCGTTATGTTCTAGTACCTGACCTGGCCTGATATCATTAGCCCTTTCTGCCATAATTACACTTTTAATTTGGTCTGATTATTATAAATAACTTTATACAAATATCAAAATTTTTATTGGCCAATGAATTCTGGCATGTTGATTACTATATACCTTTCCTTTATATTTATATGTGGAAATGTTTCTTTAGTGAAAGATAGCATAATGTTTTTTTTTGTGCTGATAACCAAAATTTCTAATATATCCCCCGAGCCGAAATTATTCACAGACTTCACATAGCCATATAATTCATTACTCTCTAGTCTTACTTCCATATTCACAAGATCATCTTGGTAAAATTCATCCTCATCATTTAACTGTGGTAGCTTATCTCTTTCTATATATAACTTTTTATTTCTTAAAAGCTCTGCTTCATTACGGGAATTCACACCGCTAATTGTTGCTATTACTAAATTATTACTGACAACAGACACCAAGCTTATTTTATAATTTTCACTTCCGATTATTAGTTCACCATATAGGAAAATATTTTCGGGCTTTTCAGTAAAGGTTTTTATTTTGACAGCTCCTTTGATTCCATGGGGAGAAGTAATTATTCCGAGGCATATATTCATATTAATATGATAGTTGAAATCAGCTTTTTGTCCATAGAATTGACAATTTACTGAATTAACATACAATTAATATTGTGATAATTATAGTGGGTAATGTGTGAGTTCTATCAGCAATCAAGAAAAGCAAAGTATTATAAGTAGCTTAGAAAAAATCAACTGCAAGCTAAAAGGTGAATCTATAAAACTTGATGATACAAAGGAATCTATAATAGTAGCACGTCGTAAACCTGTTGTTGAAGGGGTATTAGAACATTTAAGCAACTCTTCCACTACTAACTGTAATGTTATGATCGATGCAGAAACTGGGTTTGGCAAGACTTACGATATTGGAATGTGGAGTCATGTACTAGCCCAAGCAGAGTTTCATCATCTGGTTGCAGTACCAAGCAGTGATCTAGTAAACCAAGCTAAAAAAATGATGAGTAGTGCATTTACTGTAAACATTAGGACACCTAAAACTGCTGAGGAAATTAAAAATGCACTGAAGGCAACTAAACCTACAACAATTATAGTGACACATGACCTGTTATTACAGCAAGAAAATGATCGTAAATTTAAAGACCAAAATACCAAGTTGTGGATTAGTGTTGATGAAGCAGACAGTATTAACAAGCAGCAGGATTTTGAGAACATGTGCAAGCTTGATGAGAAATATCCTACGACTTACCTCACTGAACACCAAAGAGAAGGATTTTAAATAGATGCGGAAAAGTTATCAGCCCGACAAGATTGAGTAGACGTTGTATTGCAAACGCTATCGAAACAGCAAGTGTTATTGCAAAAACCAATAGAAGAGCAAATTTCAATCAAGCGTTTGCAGTTAATGTTACTACCTCCATAATATCTTTAGCTATATTGTTTCCTATTATAAATAGTAATGTTGCTGCCGTAATTGGTCTCACTTCAGATTATTAGCTGTATTCTGCTTTGATTGGGCAGCTATACTATACAATTTCTATGTTTATATTTGGTATGGTAATGTTGCCAGTTTGGTGGGTGCTAACTAAAGCAACTGGAGTGGAATCAAGAGAACTGCTCTCTAGATTTCTTGCTAACGTGCGTAGCTTATTTACTAGAGAAAAATCCAGTCCAGCTCATGAGTATGTTGAAGAAAGCGAAGAAGTTTTTAATTACAGTAAACTTGTCGATAATAATGATTTATTAACTTCTATAAGATGGAATGTGCAAAGCCCAATTGGAGAAAGTGCTCTGCTTTTAGCTGATGATGTAAATAGTATAGTTAATCTTAACTTTGCGTTGCAGGGTAGAGATAATTTAGTATATGAAGGTAGTACACGTTATAAAGTGTATAATAAATTTCAGCCTGAAGGAATGTCATATCAAGACTACAGGCTCCAATTACGTCAATTAAACTTTATAAACTGCGTTAAAAAGCAACATCCTAGTTTGACAGAAGAGCAGATATCTGAATTAAAAGAAAAGGTGGATTTCAGTAGTACTGCTGAATATCTAAAATATAGAGTAATGCATTCAATGATCGATCTTACTCTCTTATATTTAATGAAGTGTGATAATATTACCTTAGATAAAAAAAGAAGAGAAGGTTTGATTGGATTGATAGAAGATGTTAAAAAGAATGTTAGCACCACTAATGATAATAATATTATAAGCTACCTAGAGGAAAAAGGCTTTAGTGAGCAATTTGCTAGAGATGAGCTCTTACTGCAAATAAAGACAGTAATTGAAGCACTGAGTAAAAGTGATAATGAGCAATGCAGCTTAATAGTTGATAATTGGCGCTTAAGCAAAGAGCTCCATGACCTCATGGAAAGAGAGGAAGGTATACTACATAGTCTCATTGATTTCTGCAAACAAAATAAATGTATCTTTGCAGGAATTGGGAAAAATGATCTTGGTATTGGAGAAAACAGACTCTTTTCAACGATAATACGTAATCAGATAGGTGGATATCGAACTCTTTATTGTGATTATGAAAAAAGAGATTTTGATTCATTGGCTAAATATGCGTTGACAACGGTTATAGATGGATCGAAAGGTCGTGGATTTGATAGTGAATATAATCATGTTGCATCAATATTTGCAGATTCGGTTAGTCAGTTCAATAATCCATCTGAAGCCCTACAGAATCTTGGAAGAAATAGAGAGCGTAATGAGAGCAGACAATCATGGTTTTTCGCTGCTGCAGGTGAAAAAGTTGAGCTATTTGTGAATAAGATCTTAGCAAATTTTCAAAACGAACCACAGAAATTTTGTGAGAAAGTTTTGTTTCCAGCTACTAATAAATACAATAAGTTGCTAAAAAATAGAATGGGAGAAGAACTTGGAAGAAAAATAGAAATCTATATTAGTAAAAATATTGATGCATTAGGAAATATTGATGATTCAGCTCTGAAGAAGTTTTCTAGTGATTTGATAAAAGAAACGTATGAAAAAGTTCATGATATAAATGATTTTGATGTCAAAAAGACAGAACAAGATTTACATAGGATTTTAAAAAGTACAGAGGCATACCTTCGTTCATATGAGAACAGAATTAAAAACAACGGTAAATTATCTTGCACACGCTCAGCTTTATTTTCTGTGGGGAGTGCTATAACAAAGGAAATGTATTATCTTTGGGCAGGGTTTGACTATTTAGTCTTTTTGGCTAAAGCGTACAATATAGATAAATCTGGAGATACCAGTGCAAGAGCGTATGTACACATAATCAGAAACTGTCACTGTGAAAGTAGTGTGAAGGCGCAAAATGTATTGGTTCATGCATTAGAAATTGCCAAAGAACATGACAGCAGTTTCAAAAGAAATAGTTTGTACGAAGGCAATGAGGATAGATGTAAAGAAAAAATCATCTCATATTTTCAATCCAAGCAATATATACGTGCATTAGATAGAACAATTGCTCAAATTGAAAATAAACACTTGGTAACAATTTTGAAAGCTGTGGGCTACGAAGATGATGCTAATAAAATGGCACAAGAAATCAAAGATTTTTTATGTGATTTAAAGAATTTAAATTGTGTAGACTTGAGAGAAAAATATTATCAAGGTAACTTATATCAAGAAAGCAAATTATACAAAATCAATAATCAAGTTAGTACGATAATTGATGAAATTGTAAGGTGTCATAAGTGGCATCATGGAATAGAGGACTGGGAGCTCAAATTGAAAACCAATCATAATATTTTTGAAGTCAGAGTTAACAATGATTTTTCTAAGTTACGTGAGAAAAACTTTAACAAACGCTCTAAAGAAAGGACATATCTAGGTAGAGCTATGTTACTTATTGGGTTTATAATTTCAATGGAGCTTATAGGTAGAATATCATCAGGTCAGACCATGCCATTGCCTTTACTTTGCGGTTTTATAGTATTTGGACCACTGGCACTCTTGTGTGGTGCATTGTTATATGAAATAACGACCTATTTAGTGAGAGGAGCATTTTTTATTTTTGGAGTGCCAATTCTTTTAGGAGAACTGTCTAAATGTGTTTTGAGAAACGGCTCAATGAAAAGTTTGTTAGATATGACATTATCGCTTGGTAACTCGGCTTTTTTCAATATTCCGAAAGAAATCGTGCAATCGTTTATATTTGAGGATATAACAAAATTTGACTCACTAAGTGATATAAATGAGCTTACACTGATAAGAGAACAGGAAAAGGCAAAGTGTACAAATGAAGTAGCTGATAAAGTTGTAGCTACTGATTTGTCTGCAATTTTTATACAATCAACAACTAACGAGCAGGAAGGTTTAGTTTTTAACTAGAACTTTTCAGATAAATACTGAGTGAGGATTTCAATGCCTTCATCAATCTCTTTTTCAGTGATAATGAGTGGAGGCAAGATTCTTAGAACGTTATCTGATGTTACTCCAACAGTAAGTAAACCACGGTGACTTAGCTCTTCTGCAAATTTTTGGTTATTCATTTTTACTTTTATTCCTAGCATCAACCCTTTTCCTCTCACTTCTTCTATCATTGGAAACTTGCTTGCTAAGTCCTCTAGTTTGTTTTTTAAAGACTTACCTCTAACTTCAACATTTTCTAAGAAGCCAGGGCCGAGCAATTCATCCAATACAGCATTACCTACTGAAGTTGCAAGTGGATTACCACCAAAAGTAGAACCATGCATACCGACCGCCATGTACTTAGCAACCTTTTCAGTTGCAAGACAAGCCCCCAGAGGGAAACCTCCTCCTATTCCTTTTGCAAGAGCACATATGTCAGGCTTAATTCCTATGTGTTCATATGCAAATAACTTTCCTGTCCTGCCAGCACCGCACTGAACGCAATCAAAAAATAGCAGTATGTCGTTTTCGTTACATAGTTCTCTTAGCTCTTTCATGAAGACTTTACTCATTACTTTAATACCACCTTGTCCCTGTATTGGTTCTATTAATATAACACCTATGCCATTAGAAATTGCTTTCTTTACACTCTCAATATTGGGCTCTATGTTATCACACCAGTCAATATAAGGATTCAGTAATTCAGAAAATTTCTGTCTATCGTTTGTTGCACAAGTTAAAAATGTCCTTCCATGAAATGCACCATAAAATGTTAGAATTCTATAGCGATTTTTATTACCTTTTCCATTTTGATAGGCCCTAGCGATTTTAAGTCCACATTCCACTGCTTCTGATCCAGAATTTGCAAAAAATACAGTATTAGCAAAGCTGTTGTTTATTAAATTTTCTGCAAATTTGTTGGCAGTAGATATATTATAGGTATTTGATATATGCCATAGTTTTTCTCCTTGTAATTTTAGGACATCAGTTAATCGTGGGTTGGCATGACCTAAACTGCTAACAGCTATTCCAGAGTGAAAATCTATATAGCGCTTATTATCGATATCATACAAGTAAATACCTTTGCCATAAGAAAAATTTATGTTAATAGGAGAATAAACTGGCAAGATAGGAGAAATTGTCATAAAAGTATGATATGCTAATTTTTTATTAATACCATAAAAGACGTTATTTCACAATGAGAAGAATATGTATAAATTAAGTAAATTAATTTTTACTACACTAAAAACAAATAGATATACAAAAATTATCTCGCTATTCTTATTAATTTTTGTGGTTTTATTGGGCACAATATACCGCAGTTATTCATTAAAGAATAATTTTCTTTCTTTTTACCGTAATTCAAATGCAAACTTAAAAGATCTATTGGAAAATAGTATAATAAAAAAATATCATTATTTACTAATAGAAAAACATCATATTAAATATAACAGTTTTGATTACATAAACCAGTTGGTAAAATTGCGTGCTGAATTGTTACAATCAGTAAGCAAAGTAAGAAATTTTAGCTTAATACTGTATGATCAAAATGCCAGAGTAATTTTCAGTAATTTTAATACTCAAGGTCATGACTATGAGCAGTTGCTTACAAATGATGAAATTGATAAATTGCTAAGCAATCAAGAAATATTTTACGCTACAGGAAATACATTAACTTCTACTTTCCCTATATTTCATGAAGATGACATTAAGCCTTCATTTTTTTTGAAGATCATTCAAAGCTATAATGACTCTTATATTATGGTATATAGTCTATTTTCAATATTAATGGGCTTATTACTGGTTATCTTAATACTAATAATGCTTTATTTGCACTTTTCCAATACCCAAATGCTAGCCAAGCAGCATAAAACTAATATTGAATTACAAAGGGTTAAAGAGGCATTAGAGCAAGAAAATGCAAATAAGATAAAATTTTTTGCAAGTGTTACACATGAGTTGCGTACACCTCTTAATGCTATTATTGGATTTGCAAAGTTGATCAAAAATGAAACTTTAGGTTCGGTAGATCACTCTAAATACAAGGAATACGTAGACGATATATATAATGCTGGTACACATTTACTTGCTTTGATTAATGATGTGCTCGATTTTTCTAAAGCTGAATCAAGTAGTTTAACAGTAGAGAAAGTGAAGTTTAATCTGAATAAGATAATAGATTCGTGCTTAAAAATGTTATCACCTAAACTAAAAGAAACAGGTATTAGTTTAAAGAAAGAGATATCTGATAAACAATTATTAGTTATCGCCGATCCCAAAAGAATGAAGCAAGTTATAATAAATTTGTTATCAAATGCAATCAAGTTCACTCCTCAAGGTGGTTTAATAAGAATGATTATTAAAGAGAATATAGAAAAAAAATTATTAACTATTGAGTTTCATGATAATGGAATAGGGATAATGCAGCAGGACATATATAAAGTTATGTCCGTTTTTGGCCAAGCAGATTCGGGATATAGAAACGAAGGCACAGGTATCGGATTACCTCTAAGCAAGAAATTAGTAGAGTTAATGGGTGGGACTTTCAACATTCAAAGTGAAGCAAAACTTGGTACTACGATAACATTGAGCTTCTTTTATGAAGAGCAAACATGTGAAAAGTTGATTGATTTTTAGTAAAATATATTTGATATTGCACTTTTATATCTAGTACATTCCTAAGTCATACTGACGTGATACCTCTTGGCTAATAATAAGTAGCGGAATGTAAGTAAATTAAACTTTTTTAGCTATACTTCCTGAAAACACTTTATAATTCTTGAGCATAAAGAAAATTCCTTTAAGAATGAAGCATGCTAATCAGGAACTTAATAAAACAAGCAACTCAAGTAGGAAATAGTGAAAACGTAATACAATATGTCAAATATCTCTATCAATTTGAGAAGTTTAGAAATACATTAAACCTCACTTTGTCACTAATAAAGCAAACTAGACTCTCGTTTGAAATATATCAAGAAGGATTAGTGGATATGGAAGAGGGAGTGTGTAAGACAATTCGTTCTTCTGGTTTAAATAAGTATGTTATTGTGCTAAGAAGGTCAAATCCTTACATCATAGTACATGAACTTTCACATATGGTTGAAAATGAACTGAACTTAAGCTTAGAGCAAGAATTTCTCTATAAAGTTTATCAGGATATTGAGCAGAACTTAAAGCAGTCAAATATTCTGGTACAAAAAATTATTGGTCAAATTATATTTAAGGAGATACAAGTTTACCAAACTCCAAAATCACGTGCGTCTGAGTTATTCGCACGCTATTTTGAGCTGTTTGCTTGGGCTCAGGAAGTTTATCCTAAAGATAAAGAATATCTAATTCGCACTCAAGATTTAAATAAAGTATTTCTTGCTACTAACCAATGGAAAAAGAGATGCCTGGATCCACAAATAATGAAGATAATAGATAAAGAAGTAAAGGAGTATAGCAATAAAACTGCCTTTAAAGATATAAACAAAGTACAAAGCAGTTGGACTAATAAATTTTCCTCTGGGAGTAAAAAAATTGGTTCTATATTTGGAGATGATAATTAGCTTAACAGAACAAAGTTCACTTCTTCAACATTTCAAGTTATAGTTCTCACAATTAAAGAGTTCAAATATATATGAAAACTATATTAGCTGTTGAAACAAGCTGTGATGAAACTGCAGCAGCAATTGTAAATAGTAATAAGCAAGTCCTTGCTCACGAAATTCTTTCTCAGGAAGAGCACAAAAAACGCGGTGGGGTAATACCTGAAATAGCGTCACGTGCTCATATGAAGCATTTAAGTGGTCTAGTAAAAAGCGCTATAGAAAAATCTAACCTTAACTTTTGTGATCTAGATGCAATTGCAGCAACATCAGGACCAGGACTCATAGGTGGACTAACAGTTGGTACAATGATGGCTAAAGCAATTGCGCATGTAGCACAAAAACCGTTTATTGCAGTTAATCACTTAGAGGCACACACATTAGTTATTAGGCTGCTATATGAGGTTAAATTTCCATTTCTAGTCCTACTTATATCGGGTGGCCATTGTCAATTTTTAATTGCACAGGATGTAGGTAAGTATATTAAACTTGGAAAAACACTTGATGACTCGCTGGGTGAAGCGTTTGATAAAATTGCTAAGATGCTGGATCTAAGCTATCCTGGAGGTCCATTGATTGAAGAGTTAGCTAAAAAAGGTGATGGTATGAGATTTAAGCTGCCAAGAGCAATGATAAAACGTTCTGGATGTGACTTCTCATTTTCTGGAATTAAAACAGCAGTAAAAAACTTAGTTAAAGCGCTTGCAATGAGCAAGCAAGATGTTTGCGATATGTGTGCTTCGTTTCAAGAGTGTATTAGCGACATATTACTCGATAGAGTCAGAAATGCTATTGATATCACTGCATCTTTAAATATTAAAATCAATGATTTTGTAATTACCGGTGGAGTTGCAGCAAATAATTTTCTGAAGGAGAGATTGAAAAAATACATAGATTTGAACGTGCTTTCTCCTCCAAGCAACCTATGTACAGACAATGCGGTAATGGTTGGATGGACAGGAATTGAAAGGTTACAGAAAAATTATATAGACTCTCTTGACTTTGCACCAAGGCCAAAGTGGGAATTAGAAAAATATTACTAGCACAAAAAATTATCTACTATATAATGCGGCCGCTGGTGAATTTTTGTAGGCTTAAAAATTACAGTGGTATCTACTAAAGCCTTATTCACTACCGGCATTATTATTTATGAGGTACAGTATGTTCAAAAATAAATTTGACACAGTTACTAATGTTTTCAAAGCTAAATCTAGTACAAGCGCAAAGACACTCAGGTCGGGTTTATTTGTTGCGGGAACCATTGGTATGGCCAGAGCAATTAGTGAGATAGACCTCTCTTTATTACAAGGCAATTCAGAAGATAAAGTCAATAAGCAAGACCTAATAATCATATATGATTATATTAATAAAGTAACTCAAGAAGAAAACTATAATATATGTACTAATAATCTTGATTATATAAAAAGCAGGATTTTAGAAGAAAATATAAGTGATTCATTAGCTGAAAAATTTTGTCAAGATGGATGGAATATAATAAGTAATGATGGTTCTTCGCTATTAACAGTGGCTATTGAAAGAATTAGGGAAAGACAACAAAAGAAAAATAGGGATTGTGATATTAAAATGGCTGTATCTCTAATTCTTGGTATGAAGAAAGAATTGATTACAAAACTGGAGAATTTTGCAGATAGTAATGATAAAACACTTCTACATTATTTAGCTGAGTTGGGTAAAGAAGATATTTTACGTTTTGTGATAGAAAATTCTAATTTTGACATTGAAGAAGCATTAAGGAATAAAGATAGAGATGGCAAAACACTACTACACTATGCGGCTAAATCTGGCAATAAAGAATGCTTGAAAATTCTCATAGAAAATGAAGCAGATTTTAGTTGCACTACCAATAATAAAACTGAGTTACACTATGCTGCCAGAAGCGGAAGTCCTAACCTCCTAGAATATTTAAAAGAAATATTGACAGCAAAAGGAATTTTTGATAGGGAGAAAATTAAAACAGATAAATATGGAAATAACGCATTACACTATGCTGTGCAATCTGGAAATGCTGAGTGCATAAAATTCTTCATTGATAATCAAGTACAATTTTTAAAAAATAAATATAATGAGAATCCTTTTCATAAGATTGCAGGTAACTCAGAAACTCAAGAAAATGCCATAAATTTTCTTATAGAGCATCTAAAATTTTTAGGTAGACTAAAAAGTAAAATTAATCAAGAAAATGTAGATGGTACACCCCATTGCATATAGCTGCAAAACATGGAAATAAACAGCTAATAGAATTGTTTATTAAATCAGGTGCAAAAATTGTTCAGAATAAACAAGGTAATACCCCCTTACATATTGCTATTATACATGGTAATACATATTGTATAGAGCTATTTTATAAAAATATAGGAAATAGCATACTTCAATCCAAAGGTGAGTATGGAAGAGATCTTGTACATTTAGCTGCAATGTACGGGAAGTATGATTGTCTAACATTTTTACTCAATAAATTTCCTGATTACGATTTAAGCACAGAAACACGCAAAGGAAATGTGGCCCTACACTTAGCTCTATCGAGTAATACAGAAACAGAACTAAGAAAAAAATGTGTGAGTCTATTAATAGACAGAAGCATGCAAGTAAATAAGAGTAATAATGAAGGAAACACCCCTTTACATTTTGCTGCCCAACTTGATTTATCGTTTTTAAGCATGATAGAAAAAAAGTTGGAAGAGAAGAAATTTGACGTTTATCAAGAGGTTTTGCGTGAGAATAGCAACGGTGACACCGTCTTTCATATGGCAGCAAGTGTTGGTAATAAATCATGCCTTGAGCACCTTTTTAAAAAAGAGAGAGTGGGAGAAATATTAAGTAAGAAAAATAAGGATGGACAAACTTTACTACACTTATCTATCCTCAGTGGAAGAGTAGAATGCGTTAAGTATTTGGTAAAAAAAAGCCAAAGGATATTTTTTTAGAACAAAATACACAAAAAAAAAGTTGTTATTTGCAGCTATTTTGAGCGGCAATAAGGAATGTCTTGAATTTGTGTCAAAAGAACTTGTAGGTAAAAAGGTGGCTGCTAGCATCAAAGTGTTATATGATGAAAATGACAATACACCGTTACACATGGCTGCTCTTGCCGACGACATAGGACTCTCTCAGTATGTTATTGAAAGTATTGCTAAGTCAATTATTAGGAACACAGTACCACTTTTTAACACAAACAGTCAAGGGCTTATACCTCTACATTTAGCTGCCATGAGCCTTAATGCTGAGTTAATAGAATATTTTATGACAGATAATCATTACCCCTATAATAAGAAAATGTTAAATGTTGTATCTAAATCTGGAAGAACAGCATTACACTATCTTGTAATGAGTGATAATGATTTTGAAAAAACTATAAATGAGGATTTTAAGCAAGGTCAATTTTTGAAAAAATTGGTTTTAGAAAAGCGTAAACAAAATGAGCGCTTAAGGGAAAAAGCTATTAAAGCCTTATTCTACCTAACAATCAGCACCGGAGAGAAAACTGTAAATAAGAAGATAAATTTTGATATAAAGGATAATGCAAAAAAACAGCTTTAGATTATGCTTTTAAACATGGCGACACAAATATCTTGAGGTTATTTTTAGATTTCTTTTATGAAATAAGGGAAAACAAAAAAAAGAAATATGATAGACTTAATATGGAAGATCAAGAAAGAAGCAAAAAGCTTCTAGATTACTATAATCTGGCCATGTCAATATCAAGTGTGATTATTTCTGTTTGCGTTAAGTATAATAATGCAAAACCTAAAAAGGAAGAAATTCTTACCTGGATTTCCATTGCATTTTCTTCGATATCATTTTTACTTATCTTATACAACTTAGTGATTGGCCTTCAAAAAGAACCTGTTAAACGTAAGATAGAAAACTATACTGAAAAAATGAACAGAATTGAAGAGGCTACAGGAAAGTTAGCTAAGACAAAAGTAGGGGATCATGATTTGGAGGAATACAACTCAATATTGGAACTATTAATAAAGAATGCAGAAGATATTTCACGATTGGAAAATGAACTTTACAAGTTTACGCATGAAACTAGATTAGAGAGTAAAGACAAACTCAATATTTCTCCTCAGAAAATGAGTAGGGGTGGTAGTGCAGTACCATGTTCGAATAAGTCTTTAGAAGGTAGAAAAAGTTCACCTGTTTTGAATGATTTAACAGCAAAACTTAGTCTGTATTCAAGACGCAACAGTAGAGTACAAAATACAATGGACAAGTCAGATAATCCATCATGTGTAATTACTATAAATGAGCATCCAGAAATTAAACCAAAAGCTCCGAAAAACAAATTCAAGAATGTTGCAACCAAGCTAAAAATAGGCAATATCTTTAGTAAGAAAAAAGAAGATCTTATTGCTTCATCAAGCTTATCAGAAGGTGCTAATCAAGAGAATATTACAAAAATGAATGAAGAAAACTGTGGGTTGATAAAACTATTTGGTGATACCAATGGGTATTCAACATTTTCGACTCCTTTTAATCCAAGCGATTCAACCTCAAGAGAAGAGTGTGGTAACAATCATAGTGCAGCGCGTCATGTGAGTTATGGTAGTGCAAATAATCCTGTAAGTGATAAGGAAGTTAGTAAATCTCCATCTCTAATACTTTCTAACTTTGAGGAGGGGATTACTGTTGACTGTTTTAAATTCGAAAGATATAGACCAAGGGTATATTCAAGTCCATCTTGTGTGAGAAAAAGAGCAATTACAGCTAGATCATTGGAATATGTAATACTTCCTGATCATATAGAAAGAGGAAAATAGATGCAGATTGTAATCACTGACTCTGATAGCATCAACTTTCAGAGGAGTGATAGTAAGCATTCTAGTAAACTGTCATTGAGTAGTAGATAAGGAAAACATAGAACAATTGGCAAGGCTATCGTATAAGATTATAGTAGAGAAGGAATTAGATAGTCTTGCTATAAAAAAGTTTATATTCGCATATGTTAACATTTTATTATATTAACGATAGGGTAAGGCAATAGCTGTTAATACTTTTGAAATAAAAGTTATATATGGTGCATATAGTTAAGTTAAAAGGAAGATTGTGGAAATTACTCCATCAATAAAAAAAGAATTAAAGCAAAGTATACTATACACTTGTCTAGAGAAATGCAAGAGTGCGTTTTGGTTCATTTTCTGGTTTAGTTCAGGGATTAATGCGTTGATGTTATTTTTGCCACTCTATACTTCTCAGGTACTTGATCGAGTGATATCGAGCGAGAGTGTATCAACATTAGTTATGCTGACGATTATTACTTTATCTGCGTTTGCATGTTCTGCAATGCTTGAAACTTGTCGATATTTAGCCATGGCAAAAATTGGCGACTGGATTGATAAAACTGCAACACCAGACCTAATAGTAAGGTCAATTAGGCTAACATCAGTGCAGAGCTCAACTTCCAGCGGTGAAGCAATACGAGATCTTGGGGTAATAAAAAATTTCATTACAGGAAATGGTATATTTTCACTATTTGATACTCCATGGTCGTTAATTTACCTTGTTTTCATCTTTATGATACATACCTCTACAGGGTTTATAGCTATTGCCGGAATTATTATATTAGTTTCAATGGCAGTATGGAATGAACTTGCTACTAAGCGTATATTGAGAGAAACCAATGAAGAAACTATACGTAATATTAATGCTATAGATGTTGCAACACGAAATGCAGAGGTGGTTGAAGCTATGGGTATGTCAGAATTTATAGTTTCTGATTGGTGTAAACGGAATGATCAAAATCGTGCAATGCAAGTTACAGCGCAGAATCGTTCTAATGTGATTACTGGGATTACTAAGTTTTTACGCTCGACTCTCCAAATTTCAGTAATTGGAACAGGTGCATTACTCGCAATCACAGCTCACAAAACTGCTGGTAGTATCATTGCTGCCTCAATTTTGATGGGTAGAGTATTGGCTCCATTTGATGCAGCAGTTCATACTTGGAAATTTTTAAATCAAGCCAAAATGTCATATGGCAGGCTGCAAAGACTTATCCTAACATCACCAAAAAGAGAGCAAACTATGGCTCTACCAGAGCCTGAAGGGAAGTTGGAATTTGATAGAGTATTCTTTACTCCTTATGGGAGTAATAAGCCAACAGTAAAAGGAATATCATTTTTAATAGAACCAGGGGATGTAGTTGGTGTTATTGGCGCAAGCGCTTCTGGTAAGTCCACCATTGCCAAGCTAATTGTTGGTGTATGGAAACCCATATCTGGTGTAGTCAGACTAGATGGTGCTGATGTATACACTTGGAATCGAGAAAATTTTGGTAATTATGTTGGCTACTTACCTCAAGATATTGAGTTGTTCAACACTAGTGTTAAAGCTAATATTGCTCGCATGAGACCAGACCCAAATCCTGAAGAAATAATCAAAGCAGCAAAAATTGCAGGAATACATGAATTAATACTGAGCTTACCAAATGGGTATGATACAACAATAGGAGGACCTGGAGGAGTAATACTCTCTGGTGGCCAAAAACAGCTTCTTGGACTTGCAAGGGCTTTTTATGGTAATACTAAGCTTTTAGTGCTTGATGAACCGAATGCTAACTTAGACAGTAATGGAGAGGCGCGCTTGATTAATGCAATCAATGTTGCAAGAGAGCAAAATACTACCACTGTTATCATCACTCATAAGCTACCATTACTATCCGTAGTTGATAAAGTGATTATCATGTCAGATGGTGTTATTTATGCTATGGGACCAAAAGATGAGATTTTGAGCAGATTAGTTGCTCCATCACCAGATGCCACAGAAGATAAACGTTCTTCAGCAAGTGGTTAAGAAAGAGAGAAGTTGTCACACTTCTCTTTCTCTTATAGAGTACTATATGCACAGTTTATAAAATCTTAAGCAATTGTTATTCGAAAAATCCAATAATGATTAGCCGCGGAACCTATTTGCTAATTCTCTCACATTAACCTTAGACATTTCTGATGTAGGCTCTTGTGTATATGAGACATCAGATTTAACGCCTTTTTTGTCATGACCTTTAGTAATAGAACATACTACAGTATTAGCCTTTACATGCTTAACACTTGGATCTGATTGAAACCCATGCTTTCTTTCCATTTGTGCTTCAAGCTTACTGCTATCATGTGTAACCCTACACCTTTCTAGATTACGGTCACGTTTGTCAGGAGCTACATATCCATCTATATCACTACATAAGAACGGGCGCACTTTGAACCTGTCTGAACTAACACCATTTTCAACACTTGCAGAATTATGAGCTTTTCTATTATTGCGCATTTTATCTACAGCTTCCTTTATTTTTTCTTTTGATGGTTTTGGCAGCAGTGCTGGCTTATATGCACATGCTGGTAGTTCTGGAAATGAGTCCTCCTAAAACAGCAAATGACTTTGGTTTCTCTTACTATCTGATTCTTCAATATTCTTTATTGGTGTCTTGAAAGAGTTTTCATTTTTCTTTCTTAGATCCAACTCATTTAATCCGCTTCCAACATTATTTTTTCTTGTTGTAGTGTGAATAACACCTGGAAGTTTCACTTCATACTTAAATTTTTTACCAATGGTATCTATTGACTCATTAGATGAGGAATCTATTTGAAACCTATCGTTTGAAAATTTTGATTTTGTAGCATCAAAAGATATACTACGTTTTTCTATCTTTTTATAAGTCATATTTTACCTCTAAACCTATTAACTAATAAAAGTATAAACTAAGAGGTATTAATTTTATTATAATAATAAAGGCTCAAGAAGCATCACCGTAGGGTTTTCTATATAGTACTTAAAGGCATTTAAAAATTTTGCTCCGAGTGCTCCATCAACTGCTCTGTGGTCAACAGAGAGAGTAACTGTCATTACCTCTGCTATCTCTATTTTTTCACTTATGACAACTGGTTGTTTTTTAGATGCGCCGACAGCCATAATGCAAGACTGTGGTGGATTGATTATAGCACTGAAAGTTTTTATACCAAACATGCCTAAATTAGAAATGGTAAACCCTCCTCCTTGAAATTCTTCAGGCCTTAATTTTCCAGATCTTGCTCTATTTACTAAATCTTTCACTTCTTTTGATATAGATAAAACACTTTTTTCATCAGCATTTTTTACTATAGGAGTAATCAGTCCATCCTCAAGCGCTACAGCAATTGAGATATCTATATTTGAGTATCTTACTATTTTAGTATCTATCCACGATGAGTTTATATCAGGAAATTTTTTCATGCTGAAAGCCACAGCTTTTATAATTAAGTCATTAATTGTTACTTTATTCTTCTCATTTGCTGAATTAACCTCATTTTTGAGCGATATTAGCTTATCAACGTGGCAGTCTACAGTTAAATAAAAGTGTGGAATATTTTGCTTAGATTCAACTAGGCGCTGCGCTATCACTTGGCGCATATTACTTACTTCAACTGTTGTATTTTCCTCAAATCTCTCATAGCTTTTAGTTTGATCTAAAAATTCTAATACATCAGCTTTGATGATACGACCATATGGACCTGTACCTTTTAATCGCTTTATATCAACACCTTCATTTTGAGCTATTTTTTTAGCTAAGGGGCTTACTTTTATTCTATTTTCTGTTGCTCTATCCTCTTTTTTAGATCCCAGTGTCACGCACTGGGATGACATTAAAGAGCTAGATGAAATCGAAGGGTTGGATGATACTGAAAAATCGGCTTCAACCTCCTTCTCAACCTTGGTATTGATGGCAGAAGCTAAATCAAGTGCGCTTTTATCTTCCCCTTCCTCTAACATTAGAGCTATCAGTTGATTTACAGGCACGCCACTTGTTCCTTCCGACACTAAAATTTTTGCCAAAACTCCTTCATCGACAGATTCAAACTCCATTATGGCTTTATCAGTCTCAATTTCAGCGATTACATCACCTATTTCAACTTTATCTTGTTCTTTTTTACACCACTTTACAATTTTTCCTCCAGTTTTACTCATTGTTGGGGAAAGAGCAGGCATCAATATTTCTATAGGCATTTATTCTGTATTAAAAGATCTATTTAATTTTTAATTTACTCTTTACCCTATGTCAATCTAATCGTAAATTATGATACTTATATCATCCTAGTACGTGATGCTGGAATCTTGGTTGACTACTGTTATCCTACTATTTCTATTGCTTAGTCCTAGACAGAGTACAAATAGTAAGATCATCATGAAAATAGACGAATCTGTTATAATGGAAATAGAAAAATGTAGTGCTTACTATCCTCTCACAAACATATAGCTTGGGTACAGAAAAAATTTATATGAGGAGCTGGTTAAATTGATAAAAGATCAGAATTAATAGTAGTTTCCGAATCTTCTGTAGCAGGCTCTTCATGTGAAGCAGAGGACAGACTAACTTCTTTATCCTCTGTTCTCTGTATAGAACTACCACAAAAACTCCTTAACATCTCTTCAGCAGATGAATTTAAAATCTGTATAATAGACTTTTCACTTTGTTCTTTCAGCGATTGATCCATTCTAGAAATCAACTCGGAAAATTCACTACCTTCTTTTCTAGCTTCACTTTCTATCTTATTTTTTATGCTTTCTATATTACTTTGGTTAATTTCTTCTTTCGTTATGTTAAATGAATTAGCAATACCTTGATACTTAATCTCACAATCGCCACAGCCAACTATGCAAAGAGCAATAGAATCGGATATTTCACCTGCAGCCGAATTATGGATAGTGTAAGCTAAGCAATTGTCATGATATTTAATGCCAAGCTGTTGCTCTATCAATTCAGAAATTTCATTTTTTAAAGACATAAAGTACCTCCTTCTTACATTACTGTACCTTCTGATTAAAGTACAACAGCTGCTCCTAAATAGCAATCCATATATGGTTTACTTTAATAAATTATTAAAGTAAGAAGCTTTTACATCCTAAAACATAACTGAGATAAGCCAATGTAAAAAAAATTTTAAACGAGAATTATTGTATATATATTACTTATTTGGTAAAATTATTTTGGCAAAATAGCATATAAAAGTTGAGGCTAATTATGAATATTAAAGAAGGAAAGGATTTACAACAGGAGTTATTAGGAATTGTTTTCAATATACTCATAGAAAGTGAAGATAGCGCCATAGAAGCTATGGAAACAAGAGCAGTAGAGATAATTAAAAAACTAAAGGAACACATTAATGATTATATAGAGTATGGTGGTCAAAAAAAGCCAATTTTAGATTGGGTTATTGTTTGTGATTCTCAGAATAATGTCAGACTAAATAACAAGTCGCTATTAAAATTTGAGAAGGCAATTAAGGATATTGGAGGAAGAGCACCGCTAAATGAAATAAAAAGTACAATAAGGTTATTAGTAGAACAAGCACAGCTAAATCATGTTAGAATTAGAGGTGAGAGAGAAGTACCACTAAACCTCTTTGAGGAAAACATAATAATGAGAGAGCGAAGAAGGTCAAGAGAACAACAAATGCGGCCAAATTTTATTAGAGAAAGAGAAGCGTCATTGAATCTCTTTTGAAACAGGGATGAAAATGTAATAATGAGAGGACAAATGAGGTCACGCTATATTAGGCGTATTAGACGTGAAAGAGAAGTACCACTTAGTTCAAAAATAGGAGAATTAATTGGTGTAGTTTCATCCATAATTGTAGGTGCTTTCATTGGTATAATGGTTGGTATGGTCATTGCTGGTTTATGTATTGAGCTTTGTGTAATCACCACTGCAGAACCGATTCTTCTCATCATGGGTGCTACTGCTGTTATAGGAGCTATTGTAGCAGGAACTGCTCCTGTATTAAAGCTAATAGAGATGCAAGAACCTAATCTTTCTCCTAGTAGCGGTCTGGAAAGCTCTAATACTGAACATACTTATTTAAATAGGCAAAGAGTTATTTAGAAAAAAATTGGAAGAATGTTCAAAAAAGTCCATTTATAAAATACATCGGCTTAACTATGATCTTATAACTTAAGCTAATTAATTAAAAATTTTTGTTTTAGCGGTTAAATAAAGCCAGATCTGATTAGAGAGAGGATCTCCTTACCTCTTCCTTACCTTCATTTTCATTTCTAACAATTTTTTTTCCACTTAATATGTCTCTTATTTCATCTCCTGTTAAAGTTTCAAACTCCAGTAGATTTTCAGCAATGAGCTCCAAGTCTTTCCTACGCTTGGTTAAAATGTCTTTTGCTTTTTCATAGCAAGAAAATACGACTTTCTTTACTTCCTCATCTATAAGTCTTAACGTATCTTCAGAAATTGTCTCAGAATCATGTGTGATTTGTTCGCGATTATGATAGATCGGACCTATTTTGTCGCTCATTCCCCATTTTGTCACCATAGAACGTGATAAATCTGATGCTAGTTTTATATCTGAAGATGCACCGCTTGTGACTTTATCATAGCCAAAAATTAGCTCTTCTGCCACACGTCCACCCATTGCAACAGTTATATCTGCTAGCATCTTTTCTCTTGTGAGGGACACTCTATCTGTTTCTGGTAGTCTCATAACTAAACCGAGTGCTCTACCACGTGGAATAATTGTTGCTTTGTGTATAGGATCAGAAGCAGGCATATTAACTGAAACTACTGCATGACCAGCTTCATGGTAAGCAGTAAGCTTTTTTTCTTCTTCTGTAATGACTAAGGACCTTCTTTCCATGCCCATCATCACTTTATCACGTGCATACTCAAAATCATCCATGGTAACAATTTTCTTATTTCTTCTTGCAGCAATAAGCGCAGACTCATTCACTAAATTTGCTAGATCAGCCCCTGAAAAACCTGGCGTTCCCCTCGCAACTGTTTTTACGTTTACATCTGGTGCTATCGATATTTTCTTTATATGCGTATTTAATATTCTCTCACGCCCATTTATATCAGGTAAAGAAATAGTAATCTGTCGGTCAAAACGACCAGGTCTAAGTAGTGCTGGATCTAGGACGTCTGGACGGTTAGTTGCAGCAACTATTATCACACCTTCATTAGACTCGAAACCATCCATTTCAACCAGTAATTGATTTAATGTTTGTTCCCTTTCATCATTACCGCCACCAAGACCAATGCCGCGATGCCTACCCACTGCATCTATTTCGTCTATGAAAATTATACAAGGAGCATTTTTCTTACCTTGATCAAACATATCACGAACACGGCTTGCACCAACACCGACAAACATTTCAACGAAATCAGATCCAGAAATACTAAAAAACGGTACATTAGCTTCACCTGCAATTGCACGAGCAAGTAGAGTTTTACCAGTTCCAGGGGAACCAATTAAAAGACATCCTTTTGGTATCTTCCCACCTAACACTTGAAATTTTTGCCTTTGTTTAAGAAAATCAACAATTTCAACCAACTCTTCTTTTGCTTCATCAATCCCAGCAACATCATCAAATGTCACTTTTTTTCCAGTAGTCATAAGTCTAGCTTTTGATTTGCCAAAGCTTATAGTTCTATTACCTCCTGCTTGCGTTTGTTTAAAAAGGAAAAGTAATAAACCGATAAAGATAAGCGTCGGAACCCATTGAATAAGTAATCCACCAATGATACCTATTGCAGAGTCTCCAATTAAAAAGGAGAACTTCACTTTCCTATCATGCAAACTTTTTATTAAGTCACTATATATAACACCACTTGAGTTAAAGGCTGACCCATCCCTAAACTTCCCTTCGATGCTTTGGTTTCTTATTGTAATATTTTCTATATCATTCTCTTCTAGTCTAGTTAAAAATTCTGAAAAAGGTATAGTTGTTTTACTCTTACCTATACTTCCGCTAAATTGAATATAAGCAACTGAAATAAGAACAATAATCACTAACCAGATCAATAAGCCTTCTAAAAATTTTTTCATTTACATTTCTAATTAAATACTAATCAAGCTTACCAAATTTTGTTTTATCGTGCTATTAATAATGAATCGAACCTTATCATCATCGGTATTTTTTCCGTTATAATTTACATCAGGATAAGCAAGCATCTTTCCATCTTTTTGTACTGTAGGCAAAGAATAGTAAACTTCAGAGCAATAATCATAATTTTTTAGAAATTCAGGGATTTTTTGTGTTTTCTTTAGTGGAGCAATAGTTACTGAACACTCCTGATCTCCAAATATTGTGCAGCTAAACCTGTTATCCCATTCAATAGAACCATTTAATGGTAAGTGTACAGTAATTTCCTGTATCTTTGACGATTCTCTCATTATCAGAATACTTTCTCCATATTTTCTTATTTTGCATCCATAGAGTGTGCAATTAACATCACTATTTTGTTGCAATATTCTATTAAATATTGCGATAAGGCTACGGTACCTTGGTTTATAGTGCTTGTTGACAATTGCCATTATAGAATAAAGAAGAAGTCTTAAAGCTATTTCCTCTGGCAGTTTATAAAGTTCATCTAGTTTAATTTCAATATAACCAAGATCATGAATATTAACGCAGTCATTAAGTGCAAGGCGTGTGTAGTGCATCAACGCTTTTGCAGCTCTTTTCATATGAAGGGCTGTGAGGCATATTCGCTCTGTTAAAATCTCTTGATTGTCACTTGCTTTAAGTAAGTTACGGTATAAAGTTCGTCTGTATTTTAAGTCATAATTGCTTCTATCTTCGATCCATTTTAACCGGTGAAGATTAGCGTACTTTTCTATTTCACTACGACTAAAATTTAACAACGGCCTAAATATATAAATACCATTTAAGAAAGATTTGTAATCCATTGATGATAATCCATCTACTCCACTACCTCGCTCCAATCTTAATAAGAACGTTTCTGCTTGATCATCTTTGTGATGAGCAACGAGCAAACATTTAACATTATTGTTTTTACACCACTCTGCTAGTAACTTATATCGTGCTTTTCGTGCCTGTAACTGAATATTACCTTTAATATTTTGCTTCTCCCAATTTAATATGAACGATTCCTTTGCTCCAAGTTCTTTTGCATAACTTATAATAAAATCAGCTTCTTTTTGAGACTCTGAACGTAACCCATGATTTACTGTTAATGCTATAGGAAGTGAAAGCTTGTTTTTTTTTGCCCAGTTAGTCATTAAATGCAGTAAGACTATACTATCTACACCACCTGATACTGCAACTGCGATTTGGTTATGGAAAGCAAAACTATTAGCTATATTTTGAAATAATAACTCTAATTTCATTATGTTTCTTGATGGCCAGATAGTCTCTACGTCATACAGCGACTTATTTGTGGTATATATAGATCCCGCTAACAAGCAGCGGAATTGCTCTCTTTTGTCATCCCAGTGCTTGACACTGGGATCCAGGTTTTAATGCAAGAAACTACTTCTTTATTCCAGAAAATGAAAATTCCACTCTACGATTTTTAGCATGCTCTTTTTCATATTTAGAATTTCTAGAATCATCTTTTACATTAACCAAAGGCTCAGTTTCACCTTTAGAAGCAGTTTTTATTCTATTTTCTAGATAAGGTGTACAGCTGACCATAAATTTTTTAGCTGCATCTGCTCTTCTAGCTCCTAGTGCAAGATTATACTCGTGAGAACCACGATTGTCAGTATGACCAGTTAAAGTGACCTTTGCGTCAGGATTATTTTGTAACACTTCCATCACGTCAAGTAATGCATCTGCACTCACTTCACTGATACTAGATTCATCATAACCAAAGAAAACTCTTTTATCACCTATCTGCTTAACAACAGCATTCATTTTATTTGTCGTATTTACTCCTTTTTTAGGGCAAGAACTTACACCAGTAAGCAGTAAACAAAAACAACACATTATAATCAGTCTACTCCACATCACTAAACCTCCATAAATTTAAAATATAGTGCGTAATTTTAATTTTAGTACTAATAATCCCTCTATACTAGAATAGAGTCAAGGGAAATAAAATACTAAATGTTTTCTTTACAATCTTATAATTAATTTTCTGATAAGATGCTCAATTCTTAGCAATGAAGTACAATAAAAGAATAAAAATACAATTTTTTATTGTACTTTAAGCAAATATACTTTTAACTTTATTATTAATCTATTACGATATTAAGCGGATGTTTCAAAGCAATGAATAAAAATGAGATCTTATAAGTTTTTAGAGGAAGTATTACATAAGGTAAGGAATATCGAAAACACACTAAAACTACTAAGCAAAAGCCAATTGAATGTAGAGGACAAAGTTGAACAAATGTGTCTTCTAGAGGAAATCAGACATGAAATTATCTCTCATGATGCAATAAAGGAATCATTAGCGAATGCTCTTAGGAATAAAAAGAGTGCTAATATTCAGCAGCTAAAGTTAATAGAGGGGATACACAAAAGCAGCAGTGCTATTCCTGTTGATTTAGTAAAATCTTTGTCCAAAGCTAAGATTGAATGCCAAAACTTATGGAGGCTAACTAATTCTGAAATTAGCAACTTAGAAAAGCTGAAAGAATGCTTTACTAACCTAATTAAGCTTACTCGTGAAGCAGCTTCTATAAAATCGCAGCAATTAAAGCGCTCAAACTATGAGTCATTGCTTGCTGACTATGACTCTAATATCACAGAAAAGAACATAAAGGAAATATTTCCTAAGCTAGGTAAATTTTTTAGTGAAAATGTAGAGAAAGTAACTCAAAAGCAGAAGAAGGATAAGGTTACTAATATACAAAAAGTTACGGTTCAGAGACAGATTGAACTTGGTTCCTTATTCTTACAGCAAATGAGTGTTACACCAAATGAGATTTCCATTTCTTATTACGATTCTATCGATTATGATGAATCTGACCTTTGTTATGGTTTATTTTTACTTTTACGGCATACTGGTTATGCAATTCATCAAAAATGTTTAGCGCAAAATTCTATAAAGAGCTCAATTACAAAACATATTATGTATGAAACTCAAGGGTTATTCATGGAAAGGATCATTGGAACATCCAGAGAATTTATTGAGTTCATTCAACCACACATAAAGGAGAAACTTTCTACAAAAGGCAAAATTAATAGTAGTGTTGAAAATTTGTATTTGATTTTCAATAAAGTAAATCTTTCATCTTTTTTGAAGAATGCGGATGAATTTAGTTTATTGGCTCACATTATGCTAAGAACTAAATTAGAACAAGATCTAATAAATGGTACGTTAGAAGTTAAAGATCTACACGATAAATGGTTGGAAGGTATGAAGCATTACAAGATTTCAGTAAAAGCTAAAAATGAGCTAGACACTTATTTTCAAGATGAGTATTGGATAAGTGGTGTTATAGGCTACTTTCCTATTAAAGTCATAGCGTTAATCGCTGCTGTGCAGTTTTTTTCTTTCATTAAGAAAAATCATTACGAATTTTTAGATTCTATAGTAAAAGGAGATTTCAGTTTACTTATCGATTGGTTCTCTAAAAATGTATATAGTGCAAATTATGGCTTTTTGGAACAGCTAAAAAAGGTAACAGGTAGGGATTTAGATATTGAGTGCTACACTAGTTACTTATCTGAAAAGTATAATTTGTCTCAATAAATGGTTTTCTTGAGTTGTGTATGAGTTTTGTTCAGAATTTAATCAGAAATTTTTTTACTTTCAAAGGTTTATTTGCTAGCGATATTGCTATAGATCTTGGTACTGCAAATACTTTAGTTTATCAGAAAAATCAGGGGATAGTGCTTGATGAACCCTCAGTTGTAGCAAGAGTAAAAGAAAAAGGAAGTTACGTTCCTTATGCTTTTGGCAAAAAAGCTAAGATGATGCTCGGAAAAACACCTGGAGAAATAGAAGCGATAAGGCCCTTGAAAGACGGAGTTATTGCTGATTTTAAAAGCGCGGAAGAAATGTTAAAATATTTCATACGCAGCGCAAACACAAGATTCACTGTTAATAAGCCTAGTATTATCATATGTGTTCCATCTGGATCTACCCCAGTTGAAAGGCGTGCTATACAAGATGCAGCAGAAAGTGCTGGTGCAAATGAAGTATTCTTAATTGAAGAACCAATGGCTGCAGCAATTGGGGCTGGACTTCCAGTTACCGAACCTGAAGGTTCTATGATTGTTGACATAGGAGGTGGTACAACTGAAGTTGCAATTATTTCTTTAGGTGGAATTGTTTATTCACGTTCTGCCAGAGTAGGTGGCGATATTATGGATGAGGCAATAAAGTCATACATTCGTGAAAATCATAAGTTATTGATTGGCGAAACAACTGCTGAAAAAATCAAGAAAAACGTCGGTTCAGCCAGTCTGCCAGTTGAAAACAACAAAGAGGGAATGATAATTAAAGGCAGGGATTTAGTGAGTGGTATGCCAAAAGAAATGCTTTTATCAGAATATCAAGTTGCAGAGAGCCTAATAGAGCCTGTACATCAGATAATTTCTGCTATTAGAACTGCACTGGAGAGTACTCCACCTGAACTTTCTTCTGATATAGTTGATAGAGGAATAATTTTATCTGGTGGAGGTGGGTTATTGCGCAACTTGAGTAAAGTTATTAGTGAAACAACAAAATTACCAGTTCGTGTTGCAGATGATCCACTTTGTTGTGTTGCCCTGGGTAGCGGAAAAGTACTTGAAAACATGGACTATTTTGGCCATGTTTTATTCAAGCAAGATTAAATTGTTTTTGAAGGCAGTTTATCGAATTGTTTTGATGGAATTATGTAATATAAATGAGATCCCAGTGCCACGCACCAAGTAATTTAAAGGCAACTTCCAGCAGGAAGGGGTGTCATCCCAGCGCTTGACACTGGAACTTGACTACAAATAAGTACGCTTTTTCGATGAAATTGTGTAATAGAAACTGGATTCCAGTGCTTGACACCAGGTTTGTGTTTATAAATTATATGCTAAAAGAATTTGAAATTGAACCTTTATTAAAAGATAAAGCTCCGCATCAAACTAAGGCTATTGTTGCAATGTCCGGGGGAGTTGATAGCTCCGTTGCTGCAGCACTGCTGTATAACCTTGGGTACGAAGTGATAGGTGTGACTCTTCAGCTCTATGGCAGTGATGGTAATGCGAGAAAGGGTGCATGCTGCGCTGGACAGGATATTTATGATGCCAAATACGTGGCTGAAAGTGTTGGCTTTCCCCACTATATTTTAAACTACGAGGAAATATTCAAAAAGGAAGTAATAGAGGATTTTGCAAATACCTATATGCGTGGGGAAACCCCCATACCATGTGTAAGATGTAACCAAACAGTAAAATTCCGTGATCTATTGCAAGTCACAAAAAATCTTGGTGCGGATGTGCTCGTAACAGGACATTACGTAAGAAGATTAGAAGAAAATGGTGAGGTAAAGTTGTGCAGAAGTATTGATAAAAGTAAAGATCAAAGTTATTTTTTGTTTGCTACAACTGAGGAGCAGTTAAAGCTTTTGCGATTTCCACTAGGTGAGTTCTATAAAAGTGATATAAGAAAATTAGCAAAATATTTTAGCTTACAAATCTCTGAAAAGCCGGATAGTCAAGATATATGCTTTGTTTCCGAAAGCTATAGTAAAACAATAGCTAAATTAGCTCCACAATCTGTACAGAAAGGTAAAATAGTAGATATTCATGGAAAAGTGCTAGGTGAGCACAGCGGCATAGTAAATTTTACAGTGGGACAGAGAAGAGGCCTCTGCATCGCACACAATGAGCCTCTTTACGTGATAAAAATTAATACAGAAAATAATGAAGTTGTAGTAGGCCCGATCAATGCTCTAATGCAAAAAAAGATATTGGTCAAAGAGTTAAATTGGTTAGAACAACCAAAAGAAGGCATGGAAGTAACTGTGAAGCTTAGGTCATCACATGCAGGAAGCTTAGCGACAATATATTCAACTGACGAAAAGAACAAAGCCTGTGTAATTTTAAACGACGATTACTTTGGCATCAGTCCAGGTCAAGCCTGTGTAGCATATAAGGGCGAACAAGTTATAGGTGGAGGTTGGATATGCTCCTAACTTGGTGGTTTAATTTTTTAATGCAGAATGTAAACATACAATAAAATTTATTGCTGTTTTATCCTATATTCTTTATACTATAAAGATAATTATTATATTGTGGACTAGAGGGATGGTTAAAGAAGTTGAAGAGTTAATAAAAATTGTTGGTAAGGGCAATTTACTAGAAGCCGCATTTATTCGTTTGGGCAGTTTTCAACATGCTGACTTACATCATTGCATGGATTGCAGAAATCATATAGGTCTATTCGAATTCATTAATAAAAAAGAACAAGAGCCATTAGATAAATATTTTAACTTAAAATTTAGTCTACAAGGATTGTTTTTAATTTATGTTCAAGCTTATAGAGTTCTTGCAGAAAATGCTCAGTTCAATACTCAAGAAGTAATTGATAAAATATATGCTGCAGTTGAAAGTAAAAAAATACCTACTCTTTGTGACACTTCGAAGAAACTGCTAAGGGAAATTGTAGATCAAGTAGAATTGACAGAAGATCAAAAAAAACTAAAGCTTTTTAATATTCTAGCAAATCCGAAAGGTGAAGCTCTATTTAACAATAATGATGACTTTGAGAAACAAGTACTCAATAATGTTAAAAAGTTACTCAAAATAAGCTATGCAAATGAATTTGATAAAGAGTTTAGCTTATGTAAAGAGGTAATAAATCATTATTACTCGATTCACAGTATAAAAATAGATAAAGACATAGCATTACTATTTTCTAGTTATGGTATATTTTCTACATGTACTGGAAATGGAGATATTTTATCACTCAATCAATATATTAATGAGAAAGCTAGAGTAATCAACACACCACTGTATTACAGTTACATCTTACAGTTAATAAACGTATTAAGAAAAATTGAGTTACGTATAGAAATGGATTCACCAAGTATACACTTAATTATAGAGGTATAAGTGAATTGAACGGGACATTTACAGCTGCAAGAGAGCAAGACAGTCAAGATTCTCTATATCCTAAAAATATCAAACGTACTCTAGAGCAACTACTAAAAAACCAAAATAGTGATGCATTTGAACAATTAGTAACAAACCCTGAGAATACGTATTACTCAGTGCCACAAAGTGAATGCAGACTAAACTCTACTATCAATAACAAAAAAAACAAAAATCATAAAAACACATTTTGTAAATTAGCTTTAGGCATGTTTATATTATCTGTTGGATTATATGCTGCTGACTATTTCCTTATGGAACAAAAATTGTTTAACTCAATGAATCCACAAACTAATCTAATAATTGCTGCAGTGCTGACTATTGTGGTAATATATGCCTTATCTCAATTATTGAAACCACCACAGGAACCACCACTTTCAACAGTCGATGATGTGCGGAAGAAAAAATTAGAACCGCTCCATGCAAATAAGCTCAGAACTACATAAATGTGGCAACTTAAAAGCACATATTGTATAATGCTTATTCTTAAGTTAAGAGGTAATCCATGGATTTAAGTAAAATAACAGCGGGACCAAATGCGGTGAATGTGGTAATTGAAATAGGCGCAAATGCTGAGCCTGTAAAGTATGAATTTAATAAAGAGCTCGGATTATTACAAGTTGACAGATTTTTGTCTACTTCAATGACTTATCCTTGCAATTATGGATTTGTACCAAACACCTGTTCAGGTGATGGTGATCCTGTGGATATTTTGGTACTAACTCAATTTCCTTTAGCGCCTGGAGTTTTGATATCGGTGCGTCCAGTAGGTGCATTACTCACTAAAGATGAAAAAGGAGAGGATGAAAAGATATTAGCGGTGCCCATTTCCAGTGTTGACAGCTATTATGACAATATAAAGAACTATTCTGACTTACCTAAAAATCTATTAGATAAAATTGTTCATTTCTTTTCTCATTATAAAGATCTAGAAAAGGGAAAAACAGTGACAGTTGGAGAATGGGCTGATGTAGAAGAAGCAAAAAAAATCATTAAAAAAAGTAGAAATTAGTTTGCATCAGAGCTGCTCAGAAAAATATTGTTGTTTTTTATGTTGCGGTTAAAAGCATTAGACAGGCAGTAAAGGTCTTGATATTATAGTAATAATTTGGAAGGGTGGCCGAGCGGCTGAAGGCGGCGGTTTGCTAAACCGTTATACGATTGAAAAGTCGTATCGAGGGTTCGAATCCCTCTCCTTCCGTATATTATTGTTTAGGTATTCATTACAGTAATTTCATCCTCTTTTTTAATTATTAAAAAGTTAGCTAGCGTTTATTCAGTATTTATTATAGAATTAGTTATTAGCTAAATAATTTTATATGCATAAAATACTAATTTTGATATTAATAATGCTGCCGCTTAGGTTACTTGCAACTGAGATTGAAATTGTTGCAGATGTAAATGGTGAGCCAATTTCAAATTTAGATATCGAAAGACGTATAAACTTCATAAATTCATTGCTTGGCACTCAGAAGATTAATCAAAAAGAGGTAAAATCTCAAATTCTAAGACAGTTAATAGACGAAATTATCATTGTCAGCGAAGCACAGAAGATGAATATAGAATTGAGTAACGAGGAGTTAAATAATGCTGTCACGTTATTCTTAACTCAAAGTTTAAAACTTGAGGCTGATGAAGTTGATCAATACGTAAAAAAGCATAATATAGATCTCAATACCCTAAAAAAACAAGTAAAGTGTCAGCTACTGTGGAACAAGATTATTGAAGTAGGAATTGTGCCACTTGTCAATATCAGCGATAAAGAAGTGGACGATGTAAGAAAACAAAAAGAGAAACCTGACTACCTTATTACATTTCAGGAGTTTGTAATTCCTGATCAGAAGATGGCTGAAGATTTAATAAAACAATTACGTAGCAGTAATAATCCAGAATCTTCAATAAAGATGAGCAAAGCAACCGTTAATTTAAGTCAGCCAAAAGGTAAACTCAAGGACGTTTTGGAAGGATTAGAAATCAGTGATGTAGCAGGTCCGGTTAGTTTAAGCGAAGGTTACTCTGTTATAAAAGTCATAGATAAAGTACAGCTTAATCATACAATGCTGAAAAGTACTTTAAAACTGAAACGGGTTGTAGTTGAAGGTTCAGAAAGTTTACTCTCTAGTTTTAAGGAGCAAAAGGTCAGTTGTTTAAATTTTGACAAGTTAGCAGATGATTTCAAGTTGCCAAGCGTAAAAGAGTTTGAAATAAAAATGCGAAATTTAAATCCTGATTTACAGATTTTATTTAGTAAAACAAATATGAATGAAATAGTAGAATTAAGAGAAAATAGCACTGCAAAGTTGATGATGTTATGTGATATCAAAAATAATGCAATGGATATAGAAGCAATAAAACAGGAAATGTATCAACAAAAGATTATGATACAAAGCAACCTGTTATTGGATAATATGCGTAAAAATGCAGCTGTTAGTTATCAGTTTAATTGAAGTTAGAGAGGTTTTCTACTCCATAAAAAGTTTATGAAGAATATAATGCTCATTGGCGGTGGAGTTGGAAATGCAGTGTTATTTTCGATAGGGAAAGCATGTCTTGAAAACAATCATAAGGTTTTATATTTCGCTGGCTATAAAAAATTAAGTGATGTATTTAAACGAGCACTGATAGAACGTGCATCAAGTGCAGTAATTTGGGCATGTGAAGAAGGATTGATAGAAACAAGCAGAGAACAGGATAAATCCTTTCATGGTAATATAGTTGATGCAATAATCTCATATCAGCAAGGAAAGTTAGGTAAAATTACTATTAGTTTAAACACTATAGATAAAATCATCACTATTGGTTCTGATAAAATGATGAAAGCTATAAATGAAGCTAGAAAAACAATTTTAAAGCCATATCTAAAACCAAAACACATAGCAATATCATCAGTTAACTCTCCTATGCAGTGCATGATGAAAGAAATCTGCGCTCAATGTATTCAGCAACACATAAATAAGGAAACAGGAGAAATAAGTTTTGTTTATAGTTGCAATAATCAAGACCAGGATATGGAGCTTGTTGACTTTGATTTTTTAAGTGAGCGCTTGAAGCAAAATAGTTTACAAGAAAAGCTCACTGCAAAATGGATAGAACATGTTCAAAGACACTAAACAGCACAAAGAGGAACTAAGGAAGCAATATAGAACCATAAGAAAAGATGTTGATGAAAGTTATTCTAGTTATGCAGCAAATTCTCTTATTAATCTCTTTAACAAAAACTTAAGTTGCGTTAAAGGTAAAACAATAGCAGCGTACATTCCAACAGACGGAGAAATTAATGTTGTGCCTTTGATGCATCATTTACTCGATTTAGGATATAAAGTAGCAATTCCTAATAAAAATAAGTTATTAAAATTTGAGGAATGGAATAAAGCAGATGAAGATATAATTCCCGACACAATCATTACCCCTATTGTTGCTTTTGATGATCATTTTAATAGGTTAGGTTTTGGCGGTGGTTGGTATGATGAAATGATAAAAAAATTACGGCCACTTGGAAAAATATTTATAGGTGTAGCCTATGAGAAGCAATATTGTAAAAATTTACCTGTAGAAAAACATGATCAAAAATTGGATATTATAATCACTGAGATGTGTGTTAGATGTAGAAGTGGATTGCTCAAAAAAGTGGATAGAAAGGAGTAGCATAGTCTCCCTCTTTCTGATAGTAATTGCTTATCTGTTCAGATGCATGCAAATATTGAAACCTGTACTCCCTTTCTTGTCATCCGAGTAGCTGACACTGGGATGGCTTTATTGCATCACACTTTATGAGATGGTGATTTATGTTAAATTCATGTAACTATCTCAAATTTAGCCATACCAATATCAGTGAATTTATTAAGCAAATAGCATTTAGTTCTTTTTCTCGATTTATCTCAGATTTATTCCTAAAACTAAATCCGAATATTTGCTTTAATCTTGAGAAAAAACCTTCAATATAAGATCTTTTCCCATAATTTACTTCTTTTTCCATTCTTTCATGCCATCTTCACCGTATAATTTTATTAACCTAATAGCAGCATTCCTGTCAGACATATAATCTATTTCTGGATGTTCTGCTGCATTGTTTATTGGTGGAATTTTTGTCTTTATATCATATTCGTTACACAACTTATAAAACTTGTGCCTATCACATGCTCTATCTGCATATAGTGCTTTTATGGCATGCTGAAAATCAACTTCTTTTAGCAAATCACAAGTGATCAGAGTAGACACCGTTACTGTATTTTACAGCTATGGCTTTTTTGTTGTTTATATTCAACATTACGTGCAATTTTCTCGTTTGCTCATAGCCACTCTGTCAGTGCTATTTTCCTTGCTGTGTGTTGTTGTATATACTAATTCCTGTACTGTCTATAGCAACTTCGATATCTTCTATATTATTTTCTGCAATCATTTATCTTAATATTAAGTTTTTTTTGATGCTTGTGAATAGCTGCAAATTTTTTCCTATTTGTTGCAGATATCCTTTTACAAACCCTACCGTTTGTCTTAAGCCAATTCTAAAAAGATTAACGATTATATGCACCAAAATCACAACTTTATCACTATAAATATAGTTGCCGCCCTGCATTTTTGGACAATTCTCGTACCAATTTTCTATGGCGTCATTGATATAACAAAAAATGCTTCCTCTTTCTTGGAGAAATTTGTTATATTCATGGCAGTTACTGACTCTCATTTTTTGTGGCATATTTTTTCTTCAACAGTTAAATGGCTATTTATAATGAATTTTGTCAGTAACTGCCAGTTCTTTTCACTTGAGCGATTCAACAAAGCCCACTGGGATCCAGCCTGTTTTATCTTTTATCATAGAATGAGACGTTCAGCATATTCATCTTTTTCCATCACCATATCATAAACAATCATTCCATGGGAGCGCATAATTTCAGGTGTATGATCACGAATCAATTTATCAATCTTGAAATAATTTTCTTTATACTTCCTTTGACGGATATCAAAACTTTATTTGGTAAAATCAAACCGTGACTTTCGATTTAACCCAATTATACAATTTACTCATTTTACCATCTTGACCGAGCATTCCAGAGTTATTTTTATAAAAAGTGTCAACTATTAGCTTGATAGAGCCTATGGCAGCAGAAAATACGGGATTTTTATCATACTCGCCATCAAGGCCACTGAGAGACTCAGGGCATCCAATGCGGACTTGTTTGTTGAATATATAGCTTGCAATCTCTTTCATGCTTGTGAGTTGACTGGTTCCACCTGTGAGCACTACTTTATTGATTGGATCTTTTTGTTCTTGAAATTGTTCTCTTACCAGTTCAAATATCTCCTCAACTCTAGGTCTTATGATGTCAATAAGTTCGGACTTGGGTACTCGAGTCGGTTCATCATTTTCACTGTTTTGCAGTGTAATATATTCGTTCTCATCTATTGAAGTTACGACAGTGCTACCGTATAGTATTTTTATGCGTTCAGCATGCTCTATACTTGTGCATAGTCCATAAGCTATATCTCGAGTGATGTGAATGCCGCCAATTGGAATGCTGCTTGTGTATATAAGCTTCCCTCTCTTAAAAATTCCAATTGCAGTACACCCACCCCCTATGTCAACAATGGCAGTTCCTAGCTCTTTTTCATCTTCACTTAGACAGGCAAGGCCTGCAGAATATGCGGAAGCAATACAACCAGCCATACTTATCCCGCTATTATTAGTTATACAATTTTCAATGTTGGTAAGCGCTGGACGCGAAGCAGTGACGACATTAACATCAGCAGATAGTCTTTTTCCGTACAATCCACCAACCTCTTTTATATCAGTCATGTCATCCAAGTGATATTTCAGTGGTATATTGTGAATGATAACATTTTCTTCGATATATTTCT
This sequence comes from Wolbachia endosymbiont (group B) of Camptogramma bilineatum, assembly GCF_947251825.1. Taxonomy (NCBI): domain Bacteria; kingdom Pseudomonadati; phylum Pseudomonadota; class Alphaproteobacteria; order Rickettsiales; family Anaplasmataceae; genus Wolbachia; species Wolbachia endosymbiont (group B) of Camptogramma bilineatum. Next base: position 107,695 of record NZ_OX366391.1, on the reverse strand, counting down.
CAAACGTCTGAAAGACTACACGTTTTATATCTCGGTCTGAAATTTCGTGATTAGCTGCAATAATTTCGTTATATACGTTAAAAGATGAGACTCCACATCCGGCTACATTCACATATATCTGGTCTATAGTCTCTTCTGATACTTGCTCAGCTAAACCTATAGTTGATGAAATAGAGTAACTTGCATGCTTTGCATCAGTTATTGATCCACCGCTTATACCTTCTGCACTTTTATAACCCGTTCCTATTATTTTATAGCTGAAGTTGCTATTGATCTTAACAATGAGACAGATAATTTTTGTTGTACCTACGTCTAAAACGGCAAAAACATTTCGCTTTGGTTTTATTATTACTGCAGAGTACATTGGTTGACCTTATGACACAATTCCATTCAAATTGTAGCTTCCTTTAATAATTTATATTTCTATTAAAAATACAGCAACATTTTAATATACCCAAAATACTGTACAAAGGAAAAAATAAAACATAAAATTTTAATTTTATGTCTAAATTGCCAATTGTAATTGCCCCTGATGAAAGGTTAACTACACGTGCCAGTGAAGTAATAGATATAACCGATAAAATTAAAGAATTAGTAAACGACATGTTCGAAACTATGTACTATGCAGAAGGTCTTGGTCTTGCTGCAGTACAAGTTGGAGTGCTGAAGAGAATTTTTATCATGGACGTTCAGCCAGAAAAGGTTGGAGATGAGCTAGCAGGGTATGACTCAGTTGGCAAGTTTTGTATGATTAACCCTGAAATTACAGAATTATCGGGTGAACAAGTAATTCTCAAAGAAGGGTGCCTTTCAATTCCAGAGCAAAGCCATGAAATTAAGCGTCCAAAATATTTAACTGTGAAATATAAAAATTTAAATAACGAAGAACAGACGCTAAAAGCTAGTGGTTGGCTTGCAAGGTGTATTCAGCATGAGTTAGATCATTTAAATGGTATATTATACGTTAGACATTTGTCTAAATTGAAGTACGATATGGCTATGAAAAAAGCTCAAAAGGTTAAGAGGCACTATGAACAATGAAGATCTAGAATTGTTGAAGTTCTATCATGAAGTGGGTGTTGACTGCACGCTAACTGAAGGTGAAGAGGAAAAAAAAGTGGAAAATGAGAGAGCTGCACAGTCTTCTGTCATCGAGCAGAAAAAAGCCATGTTCCCAAGTGACTGGATCATTGAAGCAAGGAAGCTTGCAAGTGAATGTGGTAGTGTAGATGAACTAAGAAGTGCAGTTAAGTCATTTGAGGGTTGTGAAATAAAAAAAACTGCAACTAATACTGTTTTTTCCGATGGTAATCCAAATGCAAAAATCATGCTTGTTGGTGAAGCACCAGGAGCAAATGAAGACCTGAAAGGCATACCATTTTGTGGTGCAAGCGGAATGCTGCTCGATAAGATGCTCGGTGCAATTAATCTGGACCGCACTAAGGTATATATAAGCAACACCGTGTTTTGGCGTCCACCAGGTAATAGAAAACCAACTGATCTAGAGCTTGATATGTGCAGACCATTTGTTGAGAAGCATATTGCTCTTGTTTTACCGCAGATTCTGATTTTTGTTGGAGGAATCGCATGTTATAGCCTTCTTGATAACACAAAGACTATATCGAACTTGCGTGGCAAATTTCATACTTATACTAACCAATATTTATCTCATGCAATTACCACAGCCGCTATATTTCATCCAGCCTATCTACTTCGTCAACCAGCACAAAAACGCTTAGCTTGGGAAGATTTAAAGAAGATTAGAGAATATCTTGATAATACTAATAACCACACGGATGTTTAGCTTACTACTCGTTATCATCTTAGTACCGGCTAATTGCATTAAATATTGAAAAATTTACTAAACAGAGAAAAAGGCAAAAGAAAATCTATCAGCTACTACCTATTTTTTTAATTGGCGTTTTTCATTGTATTAAATGCTTTGATAAGCGCATTTTAGCTTATGTGGGTAAAAGTTTTATAAAGACATAGAGTGCACATAGTGCAAAAAATTAAACATCAAGTATATTGAGCTTTTTGTCGTTTTATCTGCACAGACTGAAGATAAATAATATATCTTCACCCTTATTTTAAGGAGAATGGCGGAGTCCGTCAAGTAACTCTTGCCGTTGCTATAGCTGCTTGAGTTCCTGTAATCACAATGTTGGTGCAATGCACGCATGGAATTTTATTTACTCTATAATATGTTGGTTTATAGTAGTACTAATGCAGAAATAAAGGGAGGAGACATTGGAAAGCAATATAAAAAAATTGAAAGGAAAATTTTTAGAACAAGCAATTAGAGTAAATCATGCTGGCGAATATGGAGCCATTTGCATTTATTCCGGTCAAAAATTTATTCTTAAAAAATCTTCCATAATTGACAAAATAATTGAAATGGAGGAGCAGGAAAAAAAACATTTCCACTATTTTAATGAGAAAATCAAGGAGCAAAGAGTTCGTCCTACTGTTTTGTTGCCAGTTTGGGGTGCTTTAGGGGTATCACTTGGTGTTGTAACTGCCATGATGGGTAAAAAAGCCGCTATGGCTTGCACTGCTGCAGTTGAAGAAGTGATCGGAGAGCACTACAAGGAGCAAGTCTTACATTTAGAAGATGGGGAATTAAGAGAAACTATAAGTAAATTTCGCGATGAGGAATTAGAGCACAGAGATATTGCAATTCAGCACAATGCCGAAAGCGCACTTGGCTACAACGTTTTATCTTTGTTCATAAAAACAAGCTGCAAAGCTGCTATTTACCTCTCTAAATTGATTTAATCAATCACTATTTGACAACCAACCACATTTGCCTTTAGTTCTTGTGCTAATTGCTGCCCCATATCCTCTACTACAATCGAATGCGTATGAATGTTTATAATTAATTTCTTAATTATTATCCTAAAAATACATTAATTTAATTCCCTATTAGAGTTTTCTTGTTGTTGTAAACATGTTTGCATAAGACTAGTAGATGGAACGTTTTTAATAGTCTGAGTTAACTCCTCAGGAATATTTTCAAAACTCTTGCCCATAACTTCTAAAACACTTTTCCCCTGTATAAGACAATTCCCTCCAAAGCTTGATTTGTTTTCTAACTTGCTAAACCTTATTTTGCTTTTCTCATCAATTTCTACTACCATTTTGTTACCATCTTTCCGTAGATAAATACTAATCTCTCCTATTTTAGTAGTAAAAAATATTTCAATACCACCTTTTAAGATATCTGTGTAATTTCTTTTTTCATCTTCTGTAATTTCAACTTTTACTATACTTTCCTCAATCTGAAATATGCCAACTTCTAAATCCTTAGCTTTTTCATTATTTAAAGTTCTCGCAGTTTCAACAATACTACCTTGTGGATACTTAATATAAAAATATTTATTATCTACTTCTACTTCAAGATCATATTTATCAATTTGCTTGTTATTTTCTTTCACAATACCTTCATATGCTAGACCCTCTAGCATTTTTTTCTTACTCTTACATTGTTCGTTAAGATCATTTAAATAATTAGAGCCGTAATATCCGCCTTCAATATCGCTATAAAAAGATAATCCTTTTTCTACCCCACCTTTTAACACTAAATTACGAGTGATCTTTTGTATGATATTTTTTGTAGTTGAATTGTGTGGATTTGCATGAAAGCGATTAATTAATTCTTCCATTTTTTCAAATATAAAATTTGTTACAGTCTTATTATCCTTACCGTAATATGAGTTTAATCTTATTCCTTGATTTAAATAACCCTCTATTATGCGTTCCATGTACTTTAAAACGCTTTCTTGCTCATCGTGTTCTGTTATACCTTTTATCATCTCATCACAAAATTTTTTAACTAGAATTTGTTCATCTGTAGTCAATGGTATTTGCAATTTCGTAGAAGATGAGTCTCGCTCAAAAAGATAAATTATTGACAATTCTTCTGCTCTTTTAATAAAGTCATAACTTCTTAGATATTCTGCAACATCTTTGTTTTTTGCGTACCTTTTCTTGATTAAATCCATATGCCTATCTTTACGACTTATAGTCGGTAATTTTGGATTTGATGAACTACTCTGTTGACTATTGAAGAAGCTGTTAGAGAACTGTTCAGGCTCTAAAATAAGATTACTTTCACCTTGTTTACCTACTTGCTTAGACATATTATATACCATAACCACTAAAACTTTTTAGTGATTACTTCAATACATAGATAAGTCAATAAAAATATCTTTTTCTCTTCAGTGCTAAAAAATTGTCAAAAATCTCAAAATTGGTTAATTGCATATAACCTACTTTCTGGTATACATCAAAACTACCGTAGAAAGCTTCAACTTTGAAAGGGATTAACAAATAAAATTCTTGTACTTTGCCTCTACTAAAGTACAATCAGGCTTTATTTAATATTTTTCATGCTTGATGAAGTACATGAGGAGTGCGGGGTATTTGGCATAAGTTACAACCAAAGTGCTGCTTTTAACTCTATACTTGCTCTCCACGCTTTGCAGCATAGAGGTCAAGAGTCTTTTGGCGTAGTAACCAGTAACAACGATAAGCTGCACTCTTATCACTTTCAAGGCCAAGTGAGCAGTGTATTTGATGATATAGATGAAATAAAGAAATCCTTACCTGGAGATTGTGCAATAGGTCATGTTCGATACTCAACAAGTGGTAGTAAATTTGGAGTGCAGCCCATGTTTGGCAAAAGTGGCAAATTTGGGGATTTTGCCATAGCACATAATGGTAATTTAATTAATATTTCTCCGATACGCGAACAATTAATTAAACAAGAGTGCGTTTTTCAGTCAGATATTGATACAGAAGTAGTAGTGCATCTGACAGCAAGCGGTGAAAAAGATAGCTTTTTAGAGAGTTTTATATATGCATTAAAGCAAATACAAGGTGCTTATTCTTTTGTGGCAATCAGTCAAGAAGTAGTTATTGGAGTACGTGATCCATCTGGAATCAGGCCTCTTGTTTTAGGAAAGTTAAACGGTTCTTACGTTCTTGCATCTGAAACTTGTGCTCTTGATATAATAAATGCAGAGTTTATTAGAGAAATAGAACCAGGCGAATTAGTTACCATCAGTTCGGATAGTAAGCTAGCCTCAATGTTTCCTTTCCCACAGCAAAAATCAAGTTTTTGTATTTTTGAATACGTTTACTTCTCGAGACCAGACAGCATAATGGAGAAGAGGTCCATATATGATATAAGAAAAGAAATAGGAAGAATACTTGCAGAAGAGAGCCCACCAAAAAACAATGTAGATATGGTTGTAGCAATACCTGATTCTGGAATACCTGCAGCTATTGGATATGCAAAGCATTCAGGATTACCTATGGAACTGGGGATAATTCGTAATCATTACATAGGAAGAACTTTTATACAACCCACCGCTGAAGTACGTAAAGTTAGAATAAAATTAAAATTCAATGCTAATAAGCACACTTTGAAAGGCAAAAACATAATTTTAATAGATGATAGTATAGTGCGTGGTAGTACGCTCAGAAATATAATAGTTATGCTAAAGGATGCAGAAGTAAAAGAGATTCACCTCAAAATTTCAAGTCCACCAATTAAGCACTCTTGTTTTTATGGAATAGATACACCAGATTGCAAAGATTTAATTGCTGCGACTCAATCTATAGAAGAGATAAAGGAAAGTATAGGAGTAGATAGCTTAGCCTTTTTGAGTATTGATGGGCTATACAGAGCTGTTAAAGCAGAAAAACGTAACAATGCTACACCGCAATATTGTGATGCTTGTTTCACTGGTGACTACCCAATTGGTAAGTAATCTATTATTAATGAAGGTGAGGTTTTTTCTATGTTATATTAACAGTTTTAAAAATAGATTTTTTGCATAACCATATAGTTTTTGCCTGGGCGTCATTTGAGTGAAAACTACTTTACAAATTTCGTCATTCCCTTTACTATGATACTAAGAGTATTTATCCTTATTTTTGACCTGCAGGCTCAATCACAAAATCAGTAAAAAACTCAAATATTTATTGGCAAATTACACAAAAATTATAGCGGCTTTTTTTATTTTTTCTACATTCAGCCAAAACGCGCTTGTTAGCACATTATTATAGCGCCAATTTACATTATAAAACTCGTCACACGGGGATTCTTCTGCCTTTTTTCTTCGTTTGGTAAATTTCTTAATATTTATAGCTAAAGCTTCAGGCTAGCACTTGATGCTGGGATCCAGCTTTCATTAGAAACGTTGATTACTTTTATGCTAATAATTTTACTACTCTGCTGAACGGATACAATTGAATATAGTATAGTCTTCTGTTCTGACGAGAATAGTTTTATTCCATCCATCAAAAAATGCTAAATTGAGGTATGTATCACCCTTATAGGGCTTGTGAATTTCAGTTATAATAAATTCTGAGATTAGGTTATGCTCTAAAAAAAGGTGTGCTATTTGTGCCCCACCAATCACAAAGACTTGAGAACTACTTTGAATTGACAGAAATTCTTGCATGGAAGAGACAACAGTACATTTTGGACCTCTATTAAAACACTTGTTACGGGAGAAAACAATAGGTGTACGATTCTTTAGTATGCTTTGAGGCACGGTTTCAAATGTCTTTCTTCCCATCACAATAATTTGTTTGTCGGTCACTTGACAAAAATGTTTAAACTCACTTGGATAACGCCAGGGCAAATCATTATTTATTCCAATTACCCCATTAGGGTCAACAGCCATAATTCCAATAATCTTCATCCTTTTAAGACAGCTTGGGCTACAAAAAATCTCATGTGGTCGCGTACATTATGCACTCTAAGGAAATCAACCTTATTTTGCAGTATAGCAGATGTAGCAATTGTTTCTAAATCTCTATTAGAGGGAGATTCTATGGAAAAAGAGGAAATAAATGACTTTCGGGAATGGCCAACTAAAACCTTGCAGCCAAAATTTTGTAAAGTTTCTATACTGCGTAAAATCTGAATATTCTGATACATAGATTTGCCAAAACCAATACCAGGGTCAATAATTATTGAATTTTCATCAAAACCCAGGCCTAGTAGTTTGTTAATGCTCTTCTCTGCCCAATTATTTATGATATCAATTGGGTCAGTGTCATGTGGAATAATATTGTCCTTATGTGGTGGTATCGAAAGTGAATGCATAATAACGACACTACACCCACTGCTAGCAACTTCTTTTAAGGTATTACTACTCAGATCTCCCTTCTGATCATTTACCCAGGCAATATTGTAGTGCTTCAAAACGTTTAAAATAACGTCTGGCCAAAAACTATCAATGCTGACTTCAATATCACCATTTTTCATATAGTCGCTAAGATTATCAAGTACTGGTTTTAGACGTTCATACTCTTCCTCTGGCGTCTTTATTGAAGCTCCAGGCCTTGTTGATTGAGCTCCAAGATCAACTATGCTTGCACCATCTGATACCAGCTGCAATGCCTGCTTGGTTGCTCGATTCGCATCATAATAAAGACCACCATCTGAAAATGAATCAGGGGTAATATTGACGATACCCATAAGCTTTGGTGAAAGCGTAAAACTCTTTGAAAAACAGTCTTGAACATTGAAAGCAAAGGTTTTGTTAACCATTGCCATCAAGTGGAGCAAAAATGGTCTATTTACTAATTCTGGGTGAGGAATTTTAAGGTCAGGTATATCAAGCGTTAGATCATCCCATAACAAAATATCTAAATCAATAACACGAGGTGCCCATTTTTCGTAGACTTGTGGACGACCAATATCACATTCGATTTGTTTTAAGCCTTTTAGTAGCTCCTCAGGAGAAGAAGAACAACTTCCATAGACAATCATGTTGAGAAATGGCTTGTTCCAATCAGGTGGAGCACCATTTGGTAAAATAGCCTTAGTTTCTAGAATGATCGAAGACTTTAAGTCTTTTAAATAGCGCTTCTTTAGTAACTCAGTAGCTCTTTGTAAATGGGAAAGGCGATTCCCTATATTTGATCCAATAGAAATATAGATCATTCTTGCAATTCATTACAGTAAGTAAAAAAAACACCCCCATGCACACCAGGAACTGGTGGTGCGATTTTGTGAGTAGTCACCCTGACAGAAGAAATAATATGCTTCTTTCGCAGCAAAAGGTTATTAATGGCTCTGTATATCTCATGAGTTAAATGCTCGATTAAATTAAATTGCTTGCCCTGAACAAGAGATTGAATATTTTGCACTACTTCCAAATAGCAGATAGTATCTTTAAGTTGATCAGTTGTAAGCCCTGAAGGAGGAGATTTAAAAGTGAAATCAACGTCAATACTCACCAATTGGGGAGAAAACTTCTCTTCTGCACTACATCCCAAATGAACCCAAAGCCGTAAATCAGATATAAGAAGATTACATGCTACCACTGAATTTAGTATCTACTTATAATTAATGACAAACATCAACATTCATCATGCCATCAAGAAAACCCCATAAGAGTTTTGCTCCTTTTTCAGCGCCTTGCATAACTTTCTCTTGTTCTTCTTCGTTTAAATCTGCAATAAGGTTTGCACATTCTTCAGAATGCCACTCATCAGCTTCCATATGAACGGTAAAAAATTTGAGAGAACGCTCATCATTTATTGAATAGTGTTTTTTCAGACCTTCAATTTTAGACTTAGAAACCTCTGGAGTTTGACGTTCATAAGCGTACAGAGCTCCAAGACCTGCTGCAAAATCTGATTTTACAATGTCAAAATAACCATCAACTAATTCTCGTGTCTCCTTAATTTGTGCATTTTCACAAAGTTCTGAACGTGCTACTCCCAGTCCTTCAGCAAAACGCTGCCATAATTCTGGGTGATTCTCGTCGCCTTGTTCTTCCTCTATTAAATTACCAAGTAAAACTTGCCGCATTTTCAAATTCGGACACAAGGAATGTATACCGCTGATATAACGAGGAAAAGCAGCAACATGGTGATAATATTCCTTAGCGTAGGTTTGCAGAGCCTGCAGGCTTAAGCTACCTTCATTCCATGACTCGTAAAACGGGTGTTTTAATAAGTGTAAACTATCTAATTGATTATTAAGTGATTGAACAAATGTCATAAATAAACAGTAAATTGTTTTAAGCTACGTTTAGGTTTATCAAATGTCAAGAGGCATTTCTCACTACTACTTTAATTCCGATAAATATAAAGATAGATACGCTATAAGTTAATTTTTTAGTAAAATTGATTTTTTCTAAAATTTCATGTATTATTAAATCAATATAGTGAAAAACGCAAAATGAAAGTAACAGAAGAAAATACAATAAAAATTAGGGAAGAGTTCGTAGAAGTTCAAAATGGAATGCGAATTCAAAAGATAGTGATGTCAAACTCGAAGAGCAGTGCAGATAGCAGAAAGAAAAAGCATATAGTTTACTTTCCAGGGCTTACATATACTTTTGAAAAAGAGCCAAATGAAGACAAAAGTGAATGGAATTGGGCAGCTGAAGCAGGTATGGATGTTCACCTTATTAATTTTCCTGGTTCTGAAAAAAGCAAAGGCCATTCTTTAAACGGTCGAAATCGAGTAAATGCAGGAATTGGAGTCATTTCAGATCTTCTAAAGCAAGGCATTCACCCAGACAATATAGTACTGTATGGAAGCTGTGCTGGAGGACCAATAGCTGCGGAGGTTTATAAAAAATTTAAAAAAGATGACAATATTCATTTAAGATGCATTATCAATAAATCCTTTAGCTCATTCAAAAAACTTGTAGTGAAATTACTACACATATCAAAACCTAAATGGCTATTTCCTCCTATAATAAAATTCATACTCAAATGCTTTGGTTGGCACTTCAAGCCACACACAATAGTAAACGACATTACTCCATACACAATTTGTTTTAACTTAGAGAACGATGGCTTTATTAGTAAGCAGGCAAACATAGGTACTAAAATTGCCGACATAGAAAAAAGTCATAGGAAAAAAAATTATCAGAAAAAAGAAACTTTTGAAGGTTTTGAGCAATACAAAGAGTTTTTCATGGAGAATACTAATTTAGCTAAAATAAAAAATCTTGAACCTGAAGTTGGAGTAATGAGAAAATGCTGGAATAAGTTTCTATCGTTACTACCTATTAAGGCAGATGATATTCACTTTTCTCCGATTACAGAATTGTGCTCATCAAGTGAACATAAATACACTCTTCCTGAGTTAATTTCACTCTTTTTAGAATCCACAGATAATTATTTTGAAAAGAAGGGCTCGCTCAATCAAGAGATAAAAACAGAAGTGATATTTGAAAAGAATAGTGAAAAAGAAATAGAGGAAAAGAAACAGTATTTTACCAATTTAAAGAATTATTCAATAAGTCAGAGTATACCTCAAAAGCTAACATCCCCGCAAATATTGAAATAAGTGTTTCTTTTGTGATTAAAAATAACATTGCATCTAGAGTATCTGCCATAAGTGATAATTTTGTGCTTTCATCATAGAGATTGTTTTCACTAGCTAATAATTTCTCACTAACTTGTGAATAAGGTTTAAAAACTTCAGAACTGTACTTATCAAGGCATTTGTTTAGGCAGTCAGGATCTGTCCATTTTTTTTGTGTGGATATAGCATTTCTGCCTACATTGATTCTGTCTAAAATTAATCCCTTTCTCTTTGTTTGATGCTTGTTGTTCCATAATATTCTTCAATTTAAATAATATTAATATTAGCATACAAATATGAACATTATGTTAATATCATTACTTTTTAGGTATACATGGCAAATTTATGCCTGGAAACAGTTTTTGGTTATTTCCTACACTTTCTTTATAAAAACCAAAGGCGCCAGTTGGTTTTTATTAGCTAAGGTAAAGGTCAAATATCTGGAATTCTGGACATAAAATCCTCCTGTATAAATTAGAAAAAAATGCAGCGCACATATGACAGAAGTGTGTATACGCTGAAAAAGATACGCTACGTTTTTTATTGAAAAGTTAATTGAAAGTCTGCAGACAAATTTGAGCTCTTAAAATATCTCTAATTGTCATTATAATCAGATTCAAAATACGCGGAAGTAATTTTTTTTGACAATAGATTTCTTTCATAACCAGGCGTCATCCCAGCTGGGATCCAATAAGAAAAACGCGCTGGAACTTTTGAATTCCAGTTATGCAAGGAATCTAATATCATGGAGTTTTCAAACACTAACAACCAAGTACTTTAATAAGGCAAAAAGCTTATCTAAGAGAGTAGGCCTTGCAATTGTATCAATAGTGGTGGGATTGGTAGGACTCGAACCTACGACCAATTCGTTATGAGCGAACTGCTCTAACCGACTGAGCTACAATCCCTTTTATCAACACCTATAATACACGCAAAAGGAAATTTGTCTACTCGCTTATTTCACTATCAACCCAACTGTGTAAATCATTTATTGCGCCAATTTTGCGTGCAATTTCCTTACCATCTTGAAATATGATTAAAGTAGGTATAGATTGAACTCCATACTTACTTGGCACCTCAGTTTCTCCATCTATGTCGAACTTGCAGATCTTGATCTTGCCTTTTCTATCCTCAGCCAATTGCTCGATACGTGGCATCAGACTTTTGCATGGTCCACACCATTCTGCCCAAAAATCTACCAGCACAAATCCTTTGTGGTTAGCAACTTCAGATTCGAAATTTTGATCATTTACCGCTTTAATATCATCACTCATAAAATACCTAAATTTTTATAAATATAGCGTATCAATTAACAGCTGATCAACTAAATTTTTCTGGATTCAAGTGAAGTGATTACATATGATGATTAAAGATATCTACACTCCCCCAACCCATTGAATCTAGCTCAATACGAGTAGGAAGAAATTCAAAGCACTTTTCGGCTAATTCTTTTCTATTTTCACGTTCTAGCATTAAATCTAGCTTTTCCTTTATTTTATGGAGATATAAAACATCAGATGCAGCATAACTTTTTTGCTTGTCTGTTAAATTTTCATTTCCCCAATCAGAAGATTGTTGTTGCTTATTTAATTTTATATCAAGTAGTTCTAAGCACAACTCTTTTAAGCTATGATTATCTGTGTAGGTGCGAACTAAACGTGAGGCTATTTTCGTGCAATAGCAAGGCAGTGCCCAAGTTTGAAGGTAGTAATGTATTATACTCACATCAAATCGCGCAAAGTGAAATATTTTGGTTATATTTTTATCCTCTAATATTTTTCTCAAATTTGGAGCTGTATAATCGTTTTTGAATTGAACTAAGTGAGCGTTGCCATCATTGAAAGAGAGCTGAACAAGGCATAATCTATCTCTGCTATGCAGTAGCCCCATTGCCTCTGTATCAACAGCTATAGATTTTACATCTCTCGGTATTGCACTAGCTGGCAAGTCATCTTTATGTACAAATATTCTCATAAATTTAATATATTTTATGACACATATAATAATCAAAAATGAGTTTTAAGTATACGAAAAGATCATAGAAAATTGGCTCTCATGATTTTCATGCATGTAGGGTTTACAAATTGTAATATGTACCTATAATTAGAAGTAGAATCTAAGCAGAATTTAACTGCGGGAGTAGCTCAGTTGGTAGAGCGCAACCTTGCCAAGGTTGAGGTCGAACCCCTTCTCCCGCTCTTTAATTTTAACATAAAAAATTTCCTTCCCCTGTTCAACTAGTTCAGCTATACTAAAAGTAGCTAAAAGTTTTTTAGAAAATTATTATTTAGGAGGGTTATATGGACAACGATACTAAAGAAATGTTATTTGCCTTAGGTATAGCTACATCAATAGGAGCACTTACAGGTTTGGAACTCAGTTTTACAACTCTATCACCATTGGTAATGGGTGGGATTGTTGGTTCTATAGTTCCAGCATTGATTACAGCTCTGTTTGCGGGGAAGCTACTATACAAATTTTGCAAAAAAGATCATATTCAAAAGGATGAAAAATATGAGCCTATCTATTCTGGTATTTCCGCACTTGCAAGTGCTGCAATTGGAGTTGGTCTTGCTGCAGCTACAATGGCTATTTTTCCTAGTGCAACGCTTGGAATGGGATCTGCAGCTTTAGCAGGTGCAATAATAGCACCCATAGCAGTAATTGCAGGGTTCCTTGTAGCATTTGGTATTATTGAACCAATAGCTCAGAAAGTGAATGAGTATATTGTATCACCTATAGTTGAGCGTTTTTCTTCAAAAGGGGAAGAGAAAGCTATATAATAATCAATTGACGTTAGCATTTAGTTTTCTTTATAATTTCCTTTGTGAAAGAACAAAAATGCTTATTTGTAACGATAGCTGGTTTGCCAAATGCTGGAAAGTCAACGCTAATTAACAGCATCGTAGGCAAGAAAATTGCAATTGTCACCCCTAAAGTGCAGACAACAAGGACGCAGGTAAGGGGTGTTGCTATATGCAACAATGCGCAAATTGTTTTTACTGACTCTCCGGGAGTGTTTTCAGCAGAAACAAATCTTGAAAAAGCTTTAGTCAAATCTGCATGGGGAGCAGTTAAGGATAGTGACATTACTTTATTGCTTGTTGATGTAAACAATTACCTAAAAAATATAGAAAGAATAAAAACGATATTTGCACGACTGGAGCGCACAAAAGGCAGATGCATTTTGGTTATCAATAAAACTGATTTAGTAAAGAAATCAGGGCTCAAGATGGCACATGAGCACCTAAATTTGCTTTATAAGTTTGAAAAAATTTTTACGATCTCGGCACTGAAGAATGATGGACTTTCTGATCTGACTAGTTACTTGTCTAAAATTGCACCGATAGGCCCTTGGTTTTATGAAAAAGATCAAATAACTGATTCCTCAGCTGATTTTTTATCAGCGGAAATTACGAGAGAAAAGTTATTCTTGAACCTACGTGAAGAATTGCCATACTCTACAGCTGTTATAACTGAACAATTTGAGGAAAAAAAAGATAAGAGTTTAGTCATAAAACAGATCATATTTGTATTGAAAGATAATCATAAGAAAATAGTGCTAGGAAAAGACGGCAGTAGCATAAAAAAAATTAATATCGAGGCGCGTACAGAATTGGAAAAGTTATTTGAGTGTAAAGTTCATCTCTTTTTGTTCGTAAAAGTGCGACCTTGGACTGATCGCCCTGAGGAATATATAAGTAATGCTTAATTCTTTGTTAGTATTTGATATTGAAACTATACCAGATGTAAATTCCTGCAAGAATTTACTAAATATTAGTGATGATAGCAGTGTAGAAGAAAAGAGGAACGCATTAACAAAATATCATCTTGAAATAACAAACGGGCAAAACTCTTTTCTGCGTCAGCCCTTTCACCTTGTTGTAGTCATTAGTTTTTTACTTTGTAATATAACACGCCAGAGCGGTTATGAAATGTTCACACTACAAGAAATAAGATCTGGAGGCACAGTAAACTCCAATGAAAAAGAGCTAGTAAAGGGATTTTTTAACTACATATCAGAGAAAAAGCCAAGACTAGTTTCGTTCAATGGACGCACTTTTGATATACCGGTACTGAAGTACCGTTCTATGGTTCATGGCATTCAAGCAGAATATTTTCACAAAGCTGGCGATAAGTGGAATAGTTACAATCAGAGGTACAGTAGTGATTGGCATTGTGATTTGCTTGAATCTCTCTCTGATTTTGGAGCTTCTGCAAGAATGAAGATGAACGAAGTTTGCGCAGCATTTAATCTTCCTGGTAAGATTGGAGTCGATGGGTCACAAGTTATGGGCTTATACGATAGTGGCAAAATACAAGAAATTCGCGATTATTGCGAAACAGATGTAATTAATACTTATTTGATTTACTTGAGATTCATGCATCATCAAGGAAGAATTACTACAGAAAGCTATAATAAGAGCATAGAAGAACTGCTTTTAGAATGCGAAAAAAAAGAACACCTAAAGAAATTTAAAGAAGAATGGAAAATAACTTCTGGTGAAAATTTTTATATTGAATGTAAATGAACAGATGCTATGGAGCAATCTAATGATTGCTCTGTATAGTAGTTATAAACTCCTTGTAGTAGAAAAGACATTTTGATGTGCCCTTTGCTTAACTTCTGCTTGTTCAAGCTTAGAAAAATTTTCTAAGTTTTTATCTTGGTATTCCTTTTTTACTTTCTCGAAAAAATTTTGTCCACCAAGAATATAATCACCTAAATTAGCAGCATAATATTGAGCATTACCTAAAACTGCACAGTTAATTCGACTTAATATTCTCGAAGGGTAATAAAAGAGAGAAACGTTATTGTTCGATCGGAAATCCTCTTCATCCATTATTTTAATGGCTTCATGATAACCATCTATTTGATGAACAAAATATCCTTCAGGTACTGATATTCTCAATTGTGCACCTACATGAGCATAACCACAAATACCAGGTGATACCGCTGGTACTGGGTCTTGTCTATGTTGAGTTACTCTAATGGTTTTTTCTTGAAGAACATCATTATAAAATTCACTAGCAGTAAGATCAAAAACTCGTGGATCACCAAAAGTTGCAACATGAACATCTTCAGCTCCTTCTGTTTTATTGAGGCATAAAGCAGCTATCTTAGCAATAGCTCCTCCCATACTGTGACCTGTGAGATTAATTTTAAAATCCTTGATTTCTGATCCCTGTTTTTCAGCATGAGATTTCAAAATGCCATACAGATTAGGCCATGAATCCATAAATGAATTATAGAAACCACAATGAATTCTTCCACCTTCAGGTAAAAATTCCGAAGTAGCAAAAAGTACATTTATATCAGTAATTCCATCATTAAAACTCTGGCTCAGACGAGTACCATGGTAAGCTATTGTTATTTCTTTACCTTTTATAAAAACGTGACCAGCATCTTTTTCAAAGCTATTACCAAATGGAATAATTTCATAACCTTCGCTGATGAGTTCAGCTCTAGTTTTATACATTTTTTCAGTAGATGGAACAATTTCAAAATCTTCTACAATTTCAAATTCAGTTTTGTATACTCTTTGAGCTAGGTTGTTACATCTTTTTTTACTTAATTTACCATCATCATCGCCATAGCTTATCTTGCAGAAATTACCCATTTCTAATAATTTCTCTCTATCAAATCCTGCAATTTTTACAATACTTTCATCTATTTTATAGTCAGAAGGTAAAGAACATGGCTCATTTGGATCAGCACGATTTATAAATTCATAATCTTCAATGATCTCAAATTCATCGTCATATTCTTTCATCTCGTATTTGCCATCATCTACTGAAATAGAGTCTGGCTGTTCAGTATTACCTGGCTCTGAGCCTGTAGCAGCACCTGTAGTGCTAAACCAATTTCGTAAAAAACTAAAATCCATAAATACCTTGATTATTAAAAATAAAACAATAATTCACTAATTATAATATAAACTAATATTATTGTCAATAGTTATATTAATATTTTAATCTTTATGTACTTTCACTTGAGTAAATTTTACTTCCATAGAATAAGTATAGAGTTATAATACACTAACAAGCAAACCTCTGTACTAAATTTTGGTTAATATACACGTTGAGCGTATTAAGAAAGTTGCTTTTAAAGTATTGCATTTTACTTTTATTTTCGCTATAAGGTTGCTTTAAGTTGGATTTTCAACACCTTTATACTATTTATGTTATGATTTTAAAATTTTTTGGGGGCACTTCATGAAAAAATCTATTTATACTAGAACTGCTCTAGCTTCTCTATTGACTTTATGTTCTTTCAGTGGCTTTGCTGCTGACTTTTCTGACGAGAGTATGAAGGAAGTAAAAAAGCAAGAGAGTAACGAGTCAATCAAAACTTCTGGAAAGATGGAAGTGATGAAGACGTCAAATAAGAAACTAAAAGAAAAAATGGACAGGATATGTAATGCTGATCCAAGAAAAAAAGCTGAGGAGCTTAAGAAAAAAGAAGAATTAAGATTAGCAGCTGAGCAGAAGAAAAAAGAGGAGTTAAAATTAGCAGCTGAACAAAAGAAGAAAAAAGAAGAGTTAAAATTAGTAGCAAAACAAAAGAAAAAAGATAAAATTAGGCTAGCAAATGAGAAAAAAGCAAAACTTATAGGAGATTCAAAAGCGAAAGCCCTGAAAGTTAAAAATTCTAATGTAGAAAAGTCAAAAATTAAGGGTTCTAAAACTAAGAATGCTAAAATTGAAGCTAAAGATATAAAAAAGGATGTAAAAGTTGTTAACAGCAATACAGAGGAAAAAGGTAAGGCAAGTCCTGTTGTTTCAGTTGGTGGGGTTGATATTATCAATACCAATCAAGGGGATGGTTTAAGAATAACTTTCGGTGGCGTTGTTGATTCTCAAGGTTATGGTAACCATGGGCTAAGTGGCTATAACCATTATAATGTTATGCCAGGTAAATCTACAGATTATTTTAACAATACTACAGATAGTATAAAAGGAGCAAATCCAATATTTCCTAAAGGGATAGGGAATATTGGTGATTACAGTGAAAACATGGGCATGATTTCAGATGCAATATTGCACTTAAGAGCTGAAAATAAAAATGAGGATATTGGTCTTCGTTATGGTGCCGATGTACAATTCCATGTTCCAGTTACTGAAGGTAAAGGAGCTTCACAAGGCGTGAATGCTGCAAGAGGTAGAAGTGCGCATGTATTCTTAAATTCACAATATGGTGATCTGAAACTTGGCTATCAGTTTGGTCCTGAGTCTCTGATGAGACTTGATGCAACAAGAATTGCAACTGTTGATGGAGCTGCAGATAGTGACTGGTTCAGAAAAGTAAACTTAGAAGGAAGTGCTGCAAACTTTCCATTTTACGTAACACCACGTCTTTACACTGAAAGCTTCTCGAGCGAGAGCGAAAAACTCTCCTTCCGTATGGCAGGAAAATACAACAAAGAGGTTATGACCACATTGCCATTTAGAGCTGCTTACTACTCGCCGAATTATATGGGTGCAAGATTTGGTCTTAGCTACTCACCTCGCTACGATAGTGGTTTATCCGTTGTAAAAGAAATAGCTCCAGATTTCCTCAAAGATTCAAGTAATAAGGTAACAGGGGTAAAGAATGAGGAAACGTTAAGACATGTTGGACCAGATTACCAGCATATAATAAGTGCTGGTGCGTCATATGAATATGACTTTAGTAAACATAATGTAAAAGTTAAAACTTCCGTAGTTGGTGAATATGGGTTTTCAAAGCAACCGAGTAAAGATAAGCATCTTTATAAGGAATTTGTAGAGTACAATGACCTGATGGGTGTTAATTTGGGTGTAAGCGCTGATTATAAGATTGATGAAGGTCAAAATATAAAATTCGCTGCTTCTTTTGCATATTTAGGCAAATCTGGTCAACCGAAGAGTATCAAGGAACTCAACCCTACTTCAAAAGAATATAAAGAGACTACTGATATTGCTAGAAAAAATGGCTTAAAGCAATTTAATGACAAGGACAGCATGTATTGGACTGCAGGTGCTGGTTATCAATATGATAATATCTACACAAGTTTGACATACTTTGGTAGCAGAATGAGCGATAAAGATATGCTTCATGATGTTGCACTTGGTGTTCAGTATGATCTATCTTCTTGCAATAAGAGCAAGTTTGTTCCTTATGCAGCCTTACATTATTTTATGACTGATGAAAAAGGTGTGCTGAAAGATCAAAAGGGTACTGATGTACCTTCTAACCAAGGAATTCTTCTACTAACTGGTGTGAAGTTTTCTTTCTAATTTGTTCTAGTAATACACACCACAACTTGAATGTGGTGTGTGTTTTCACTATGCACTTTCAAAATGTTGAAAAAATTTCCAATATATGATATAATAGCTAAAACTAGGAAGTAATAATCTAATGAGTATAACAGTAAATCTTGATGGGGAATTTGAGAAGATAGTGCAGTCTCATTCCGTATTGCAAAATCGTTCTGTACCGCAACAAATCGAGCATTGGGCTAAGATTGGTCAGATTGTTGAAGATAACCCTGAGCTAAGCTATAATATTATCAAAGAAATCCTTTTAGGCATTGAGGATATCAAGTCAGGTAATGTTGAGGAGTATAAGTCCACAAAATTTTGAAGATTCTTCTCACCAACACTTTTAAGCGGTCAATGAAGAAGCTGCACAATAATCAACTACCCAAACTTGAAGAAGCCATCAAACAAATTCAAGGTAACCCATATATTGGAGAGCTAAAGTCAGGCGATCTTGCAGGTGTTCGCGTGTATAAATTCTCTATTTTTAATCAACTGACATTATTAGCCTATATTCACAACGAACAAAATAACATATTAACACTTCTTGCATTTGCTCCACACGAAAATTTTTATAGAGATTTGAAAAAACAAGTGTAGCTAAATGCAGGTATGCCATTATTTATAAGAGGCAACTATGCAAACCAAACTAAAAAACCATTTAACTGGAGAATTACTTACCATCGCTACTTGCTGGAAATTAACACTTGTAGGTGGGAAAGTAATGGGATTTACCGACTATGACGAAGATTTAAATCTCAATAATATACTCTATAAATCTTCAAGCGGTTTTATAGCCAGCAGTATAATATTAAATAGCGATTTGAGAACTGATAATCTAGAAATTGAAGGAATATTAAATAGTGCTGATATTAAAGAAAAAGATGTTTTATCAGGAAGGCATGACTTTGCAAATATTGAAATATTTCTTGTGAATTATAAAGATTTGAGTCAGGGAATTATGAATTTGCATGCAGGAACTTTTGGTAAAGTAACATTAAATAGTGGGAGGTTTATCGCTGAAATTAGAGGTCTTGCGACAAAGCTTGAGAGAAGCATAACAGAGCTATATTCTCCTGTATGCAGGGCACAATTTTGCGATGATAGATGTAAAGCTGATGCTAAAAAGTTTAGTAGAATGAGCACAATTACTAAAGTGATAGATGAAAGAAGATTTGAAGACACTAATTTAATCGAAAGCGATGGATATTATAAGCACGGAGTGTTTAGTTCAGCAACATTTGAAGTTGTAGTTAAAGAATACAAAAATAAAGTAGTTACATTATTTGCTTCTCCTCCATATCAAATTTCTACCGGAGATAAATATTCGATACTTGCAGGTTGTGATAAAGCGTTTTTAACGTGCAAAAACAAGTTTAACAATACTGTGAATTTCCGTGGCGAACCATGTATACCAGTTGTTTAGCAGCATAATTTTTAATATTATGAATAAGTATGGAAAGGTGGCTGAGCGGTCTAAAGCACACGCTTGGAAAGCGTGCACATATGAAAATATGTCGGGGGTTCGAATCCCCCCTTTTCCGCACATTATTTCTAGTATAACATAGGATTTTCCGTTTTGTTCTTGAACGTAATAACCATATAGCATTAGCACTTCAGCTCCGCAATTTTTCAGAGTCATAATATAGCCTCACATTTTTTCAACCTGTATCTACTACAGAACAGAAACTGAATCTGCGAGAGCATGGAAATTGTCTCCAATACCTCTTAATGTATCACTTACATCAATAGATGCTGACTTTTGTGAATCAGATGGGGAAGCCTGTAAATCACACTTGAGTTTGCATACTGCCTCATCGGGCACAGTCCATGAATTTTTTTCACAGTTGTTGAGGCAATTGCGATGCCATGCGCTCACATACTGTACATCCAACTTTTGTTGTAAATCTACTCCTATTTTTTCACTCTGTAAATTTCCTAACATAATATTCTCCTTAATTAAAAAATTAACATAATTATAACATATAAGCATTAATACTATACTAACAATAGTATGGTTGCTTTTATTGAAAATTCCGGGAGAAAAGAGAAGCCTCACACTTTTTCGATATTAAAACTGTACCTTCTACAGAACAGAAAATGAATCTGCAGAATAATAGGAAATATCTTCTGGTGTATCCTTTGTATCACTAAATGATGCATACTCGTAATTACAATCTCTTTTGCACAGTGCTTTCCACGCAGGACTATCAGTAGCCCTTTCACACCATCTGTGACAATCATGATGCTTATTAACTTTAACACAATCTGATCTTCCCGAATTAGTACATTCTCTTAATTGCTTAACATAATCATAACAAAAACTCATAATATTCTCCTTGATTAAAAAATTAATATAATATTAACATATCAGTATTAATATAATATTAATACTGATATAATTACTTCGCTTTCTTTATTGAAAATTTTAGGAAAATGTTGTATAATTATTAGTAGATTTCGGTAAAACTTATGGCAAACGCTAATTTAGCTTTCAGTAAAGAAACTTTACAGCATCTTACTGAGTTATCTGAACTTACTAAGCAACCTGCTCAAGCATTAGCAGAAAAACTACTTAAAGAAGCAATAGATAGTGAAATGGAAGATTTTTTGCTATCTGTGGTTGCTGATCAATATGATGTTGAAGGTGCAGAAACAGTTGATTACAAAGATGTAAAGTGGAGATTAAGTGGACTACAAGATTAAATTTTTGAAGAATGTCACTGAAAAAGATCTTCCAGCTTTACCGATAAAAATAGAATCAAGAGTAAATAAAGCAATACAGGAACGCCTTACAGTCGATCCATTGGTGAGCCTTTATACCATAGCTTTAAAGGGTTTAGAAGACTAAGAGTCAGCGATTACCGTATTATGTATTGTGCAGACACCAAAAAACATGAAGTAACTATTATTACAATAGGACATAGGGATACCATTTACGAGAAAGCTTTGAAGGTACTTAAGAACTATGTTTTTCAATAATCGTTAAGTTACGTAAGTAAATTATAAATATTATATTATACACCTCTCCTTCCTCTTCACCTTAGGTGGCTTTGCTCAGCTCAAAAATAACTCATTTTTTGACTATACCCCTATAATTTTACTATTCTACAGACTATAAAATCGATGCTAATAACGAATTAGAGATAAACGTTGCAAAGAATCGCAGTGGCTCAACCGGAAAGGTTACAGGACTCCGCCAACAATATTGCAATAAACCTGAAACTTGAGAAGACTATTTCTCGAAAGCTTCTACAAAAAGAACGGAGAGTTGAATTTATTTATAGAGCTAATGATCAAATAACCATATGTCTCGATGGATAATATATGGTAGAGCTCATGGGCAACAAGAAATTAATAGTGCGGATTAGTTGTAGTTATGAAGTAAATCGATTAGCAGAGTTGTATCTATTAGATGCATATGAAAAATTAGTGTTAAGTAAACCAATAAAAGCGAGCAAAAAGGAAGAAAACTCTGAATATAAGAAAGTAGATTTGAGGACGGTAAAATGGTAACAGTTAGTTTATATGCAAGAGTTTCTTCAGGGAGGCAAGCACAAGAAGATACAATAGCAAGCCAAATTGCTGCTATAGAGAATCAAATTAGTATGGATGGACATAAATTATTAAATGAATATAAATTTATTGATAATGGTTATAGTGGTTCTAACATAATCCGTCCTGGTTTGGAAAAATTACGTGATAAAATAGCAGAAGGTAACATTGATAAGGTTTATATTCATTCTCCTGATCGTTTATCTCGTAAGTATGCATATCAGATGATATTACTTGAAGAGTTTAAGAAGTTAGGAGTGGAAGTCATTTTTTTAAATTATCAAATTAGCGATAATCCAGAATCTCAATTACTATTACAAATGCAAGGTATGATAGCAGAATACGAACGTGCAAAAATCATGGAACGAAGTCGTCGAGGAAAGATTTATGCAGCAAATAAGGGTTGTATAAGTGTAATGAGTGCTGCTCCTTATGGCTATCGTTATATAAACAAAAATACAGAAACAGGACAGGCCTTATTTGAGATTTATGAAGAAGAAGCTGAAGTTGTTCGTAAAGTATTTTCTTGGGTAGGAAGAGAAAGAGCCAGTATAGGAGAAGTATGTCGTAGGCTAAGTGCTATTTCCATTATGACGAGAACTGGAAAAGAGTATTGGGATAGGGCTGTAGTTTTGAGTATGTTAAAAAACACTGCTTATAAAGGACAAGCAGCTTTTGGTAAAACAAGGTTTGGCGTAAAACTAAAACATATAAGACCGAAAAAAAACTCCTGCGAGCATCCAAAAGATAATTATTCTACTTATCCTGTTCCAAAAGAGGATTGGATTTATATTAAAGTACCTAGTATAGTAAGCGAAGATTTATTTGAAATCGTTCAAGAACAATTAGCTGAGAATAGAAAAATAGCAAGAACAAGACAAAGAGGAGCAAAACATTTATTGCAAGGTTTAGTAGTATGTAAGCTTTGCAATTATGCATATTATGGTACTAGCACTGCAAGGAATAAGGAGGGGAAAAAAACTAATAATCAGGTATATTATCGTTGTATTGGTACGGATTCATACCGTTTTGGCGGTAATAAAATGTGTAACAACAAATTAATTCGTACAGATACATTGGACATGGCTGTGTGGGAAGAGGTAAAACACCTATTAAAAAATCCAAATAGAATATTAGAGGAGTATAAACGTAGACTTTCAGAACTTAAAAAATCACCACTAGATCAAAAAAGCGCTTTGCTTGAAACACAAGAAGATAAGTTAAAACGAGGTATTGCAAGGTTAATTGATAGTTATGCTCAAGAATATATTGATCAAGAAGAATTTGAGCCAAGAGTTAAAGCAATGAAACAAAACTTAAAAATGGTTGAAGAACAAAAGAAAAAGATATTTGATCAGAAAAAACTCACACAAGAGTTAACTCTAGTAGTAACAAATTTAGAGGGGTTTTCCTCTAGTATTAACTCAAGTCTTAATAATGCAGACTGGCTAACTAAACGTGATATTATTAGAACGTTAGTTAAGCGAATTGAGATTGATTTTGAGGATGTAAACATCGTGTTTAGAGTAAAAGAGCTTCCAGACTCTTTTCATATGGAAAAAAATCAATGCTTGCAATGTTGTTGTAGGGGTAAGTAAGTTAATACTGGAAGGATATTAGTATGGAGCCTCAGACTCGTAAATGTCTTTTCTGTGTTTTATTGAAACACTTCATACTTTGCAGCATTTACATGATACGATAATCGCCAGTTCTCAGTCTTCTGTATCCTTTGAGTTTGTAACAAAACGATTCACCAAAATCAATTGGATTAACTGTAAGTCGCTCTTTCACTATCTCTTCAACTCTTAACTTTATTGTTTTTGGAAAAGCTCTTCTTACCAAAATTTTTCAGGAATTTAATCTTACAGAGCTTTAGTCCCACCTATAGTGGTAAGATTATCTACTTATTCTTGTATGGGAATTTACCAATCATTAAGATGCTCAGTGTAATAAGAACATATTCTAATAGTATGGAAAAATAAAATGACATTTGAAAAATATGTAAACAATGGCGTTATATCTTTAGATAATTTGCGTGACAAAACAATAGGTAAGCTTATCGATTTTGTGGACAAAAACCCAAATGTCGAAATCTTTGATTGGATAAGTAACAATACTAGTCATAACCTAAAGCATAGAAGAGGTTACAATATTAGTAATAATATGAAACTTAGGTGTATAGGTGTAGGAATTGGTTTAGTTGCTGGTCTAGTTGCAGCATGTTATTTAGGGCAAGAAACTTTAGCTCTTATTGGCGGTTCTGGTGTAGTGTTGATTGCATTTGCTATAGTTGGTGCGTTACTTGGAGCTGGAGCGGGCTATGTTGTAGGTAAATGCCTTGATAAAATTAAGGTTACAAATATGCAAAGAGAAAGGAGTTATTAAAGGTTCGTGTTGTATTCTGAATTTCTTTCAATACTTAAAGATTTACAATCAGAGCAAACTACCTGGCCACGTGGAACTGATTTCAGCTCATCAGTTAAAACTTTACTTGAGCAGAATATGCATTTTATTTTATCACTTGGGGCGAGTGAGTGATCAACAGCAATTCTATCATCAAAAACAAAACACTCGCCTTCCCAATTACCACTTTTATTACCAGTTTTTTCAAGATAGGAAAGAATACCGCCTTTAAGATGGTAAACATCTTTAAATCCAAGGCTTTTCATATATGCTGTAGATTTCTCACATCTGATTCCACCAGTGCAGTACATAGCCACTTTCAGATCTTTACTCTCAGAGAAAGACTCTGCCCACTGAGAAAAATCGCGAAAACGCTGAGTATGTGGATTGATTGCATTTTTAAACTTGCCTAGTTTTACTTCGTAATCATTTCGTGTGTCTATCACTAAAACATCAGGTTGAGAGATAAAATCATCCCAATAATCTGGATCAATGTACTGACCTCTAACGGAAGTATCGAGATTACTTACACCAAGATTCACAATTTCTCTTTTTAATCTCACTTTCATCTTACTAAATGGTTGATATTCTGCTGCACTCTCTTTCCATGTAAGGTCCCTTAGTCTATAATCAGAACGTAGAAAATCAAGTATTTTATCAATCGCGTTTCTTTCTCCAGATACAGTTGCATTAATACCCTCTTCTGCAAGGAGTATAGTGCCTTTTAATTCAACGTTGTCGCATGCAACTTTTATTTCGTCTTTCATGTCATAATAATTAGAGAGTTTTACAAAATGATAGAAAGTTGCAATGACAAAACTCATAATTAATTAGTTTATCGATTTAAAACATAATATATAAAATTATGAAGATATTCAATAGGACGGCTGTTAATTACTGGATATCTTTAGTTTTTGCATATAACATTTTAATATCAAATATAGATTCAAGTTAATGTTTCTGAGAGTATTTAAAAATATATTCTTGTTTTTAGTAAGTGTATTATTTGTCTGCCCTATACTATCGTTAATATCGATTCTATTTACAGAATCAGCAAACTCTGGATGGGTAATTAGTAGACTTTTTCCTGAATATATACTCAATACGTTGATTTTGATGGTAGGAGTAGGGTTGATATCCTTTATATTTGGAGTAATTCCAGCTTGGCTTACTACATTTTTTTCGTTTCCCGGAAGTAGAATTTTTGAGATTGCCTTATTCTTTCCGATATCAATTCCTGGATATATAGTATCGTTTGTTTATGTAAACACGTTAGAGTTTTCAGGTCCGATTCAGAGCTTGTTAAGAGATACTTTTCAATTGGGCAAAGGTGACTATTGGTTTCCCGAGATCAAATCCCTAGGTGGTGGAATATTAGTAATGGGATTTAGTCTATATCCATACGTTTATATGTTGGTCCGCTCAAGTCTAAAGAGCGTTAGTAACTCAGTCACTATTGCATCAACACTTGGGTTCTCCTCATTACAGAGTCTGTTTTCTGTCATCATACCCTCCATACGTCCATCAATTATAGCTGGGTTATCCTTGGTACTAATGGAAGTAATTACAGATTTCGGCACACCACAGTTTCTTGCTATCGATACTTTCACGACAGGAATATACCGTACTTGTTTTTTACTTCATGACAAATATTCAACTACTGTTTTGGCAGTTGCAGAACTGATTTTCGTTGCAACACTAATAGTTATCGAGAAAAAACTACAAAAAAGAGAAATATCTTACTCTTCAATCAATACTAATGCAGATTATCACAATAAACGTATTATAAACGGTTCTATATCGTTGATCTTTTCTTATCTTATGTGTTTATTGCCGATATTAATAGGCTTTATTTTACCAATGATTCCACTTATATATTGGAGCATAGAGAAAGGCTTTTTCATATACGAAGCAAGATTTTACAATATAATAGCAAATAGTGTTGGTTTATCATTTATTACCGCATTAATCTCAATTAGCATTGCGATAATTATTGGATATACAGCGCGTAGAAACAAGGTAATAAGCAACGTAGCACGTCTCATTTCTCTTGGATATGCAATTCCAAATGCAATTATTGCAATTAGCATAATAATGTTTTTAAGCAGAATATCTTCTTTCATTACTCAATATATTGTAGAAATTAGCTTGGTAGGAACTATTGGCGCATTAGTTTACTCATATTTATTTCGTTTTTTTGCTATATCTTTCAAGGCGATAGAGTCGGGACTCAAAAAAACACCAAATGAAATTGAATGGACTGCATATACTATGGGTCATGGGCCTATTTCCACGTGCCTGAATATTCATATTCCCCTTATCAAGAAAAGCATACTATCGGGATTTCTGCTCGTGTTTATGGATACGGTAAAAGAACTCACGGCAACACTAATTATCAGACCATTTAATTTTGAAACTATATCAACTAGAGTATATGAACTTGTCAGCGATGAGCGTTACAGAGAAGCTGCCCCATTTTCGTTAATGATAGTTATTATAGGTTTAACCTCTACAATAATCTTATTCACACTTGATGATAAGAATCAAAAATAAACTATTTTGCATCTGTTCAGCAGAGTAACAAAATAAGATAGACGAAAAAAGACAACTATAGAAGCAAATGGTCAGTGCTTTCGTGTTTATCAACTTAGTTGGATCTCAGTATCAGCCACTCGGATGACATTATGGAAGCTCAAATGACAAAACAAGAAGCATTGGTTTCAGATGCACTTGAACAAATACACTATCTTGATGATCAATGAGGTCTAGTGTTAACGTATGGACTGTCTAAGGAAAAGGGTGGTACCATAACATCAAAGGTTTTTATGCTCTCTTCGTTCAGAAATTCATATTTACCCTGCATTATTCCTGATGGTGTATTTAAGTATGTTCCACTTGTATATTTGAATACCTCTCCAGATTTTATTACAGGTTGTTCTCCAATAACACCAACTCCGGCAATTTCATTTATTTTGCCCTTATGATCTATTATTCGCCAATAGCGACTTAATAATTGAATGGTTGATGAGCTTTTGTTTTTTATCTTAACATTATACATCCATACGTAACAATTTTCATAAGGAATGGATTGCTCTTCAATGTAAATTGGCAAAACTGTAACTTCAACAGAATTAGTAATAAGTGTGTATTTCATGGTCATCGTAAAGTGTTCATGATAAAAATTTAACACACTTCAATTACACACTTTTTTCATAGATTTTCCAAGCATATTATCGTACTCTAACTAGGAAATATTAATCTACATGATGAACAAAACAGATCCACTGGATAAAAAAGTGATAGGAATAATAGGAAGTGGGCAATTAGGTAAAATGACTGCTATCGCTGCAATAAAACTTGGGCACAAAACGCATATTTTTGCCAGTGCTAAAAACGATCCAGCTTGTTCTGTTGCTGATGATTTAACAATAGCAGACTTCTGTGATAAGAGGGCACTTGAATCTTTTGCACAGAGTGTGGATTTAGTCACTATTGAGTCTGAAAATATTCCATGTAGTGCAATTGATATTGTGTCGCTGCACGCAGATTTTTATCCAGGCAAAAAGGCGTTACACATTTCGCAAAATAGGCTGAGAGAGAAAGATTTTATTAGAGATTTAAGCATAAAAACTGCTGATTACAAAAGTATACAAAATTATAATCAGCTACTAGAAAGTAGTGAAACTTTTAGCTATCCAGTGAGGCTAAAAACAACAGAAATGGGTTATGATGGAAAAGGACAATATGTGATTGAAAATGATTCTGAACTGAAGCAATTTGCTTCCTTCGATTGGAATAAAGAGTACATTCTTGAAGCAAGTGTTGATTTACTGAAAGAGGTTTCAATAGTCGTTGCAAGAAATAAAAACGGTAAAGTAGCTTTTTTTCCTATAGCAGAGAATCACCACGTTGACGGAATACTTAATACTTCAATAGCACCAGCTAAAATAGATAATAAATTAGCCCAAGAGGTACAAAAAACTGCAAAGAAAATAGCAACTGCGCTTGATGTAGTAGGAATTCTAGCTATTGAATTTTTCATCACTCAAAATCATGAATTACTAGTTAATGAACTGGCCCCAAGACCCCACAATTCTTGCCACTGGAGCTTGGATGCATGCAACGTTAGTCAATTCGAGCAGCTGGTGAGGGTAATATGCGGATTACCTATGCAGGAAGTAGTATTACGCTTTCCTTGCATGACAAAAAATATAATAGGTAATGATATATATAATTCTCACAAATATTTGAGCAACGAAAAAGCTAGTTTAACCATATATGGAAAAAAAGAGGTTAGGGACAAGCGTAAAATGGGACATGTCAATATAGATTTAAGTTATTGAGCTATAAATGCTCTTTGATCAAGATCTCCAAGATCTGCACTATATTTAGTGCTGCACCTTTGCGTAGATTATCAGCTACTATCCACATATTTAATCCGTGTTTAACGGTATCGTCTTGTCTAATACGCGATATGTATACGGCATCCTCTTGCACAACATCAATCTGAGTCATATATCCACCATCTTCGCGCTTATCTTGTACTAAAACTCCATCGTCTTCACTGAGCATTTCATGAGCTTCTTCTTCAGTTATATGCTGATCAAATTCTACATTTACTGCTATAGCGTGTCCAATAAAGACAGGCACTCTTACACAAGTTGTAGTCACTTTTATATTCTCTCCTAAAATTTTTTTTGTTTCCTCTTGCATTTTCCATTCCTCTTCTGTAGAGCCATCTTCCATGAACCCTCCTATATGGGGAATGCAATTAAATGCTATTTGCTTAGGAAATATTTCAGATTTTTTAGCTTCGTTCATGAAGATTTTTTTTGTCTGATTGTAAAGCTCATCCATTGCTGCTTTACCTGCACCAGAAGTTGATTGATAAGTTGAAGCAACGATTCTCTTTATTTTTGCTTTTTTGTGTAATAAATGTAATGCCAGCAACATTTGTATTGTAGTACAGTTTGGATTAGATATTATATTATGGTTTTTATATTCCGTAATTTTATCTTTGTTGATCTCTGGAATAACTAGTGGCACGCCTTCTTTCATCCTAAAACGAGAGGTATTATCTACGACAATACATCCAGCTTCAGTTGCAATCGGTACGTATCTCTCGGAAACATGAGAGCCAGCACAGAAAATTGCTATATTAATTCCAACAAAATCGTAGTTCTCAAGGTCTAAGACAGTTAATTCTTCATCGCCGAAACTTACCTTTTTTCCCTCTGATTTTTTTGATGCAAATACAATAACAGAATCTATTGAAATTTTTCCTTCGTCTTGAAACTCGGCAAGCGCGCTTAATACCTCACGCCCTACTCTTCCTGTTGCTCCAATAACTGCAATTTTATACCCCATATAGATAAACCTCTGACTTTAAAGCTATATTATATTTTTACTGATAAAATTTACAATTACTTTAATATTTTTACCTTGCAATTAACCATAATTTAGTTATAATTATAAGACACTAGTAATATTGCATGGTAGAATGAAATGAGTAAAAAACATGATGACACTAAGGTCAAACCTGCAGTATCTGAATTTCAAAAGCCTGAAAAAGTCAATAGATTAGAGATTCAAAATGTTCTTTCGAAAAAAAGCAAGCCAGCGATAAATTTTGATGATAAAAAGTATGGTGTGAAAATTTCTAAGATAGACCAGCATCTTTCAAACAAGAAGCAAGAATCTTTTGGATTAAGAGATTTTTTAAGTTCAATACCAATAATAGGAAGATTTTTAGTGAAAATTTTCACGCCTGAAAAAGAAGAGTATAAAAAACTGCAATCGCAAATAGGTCTTTCTAATAAAGCAAAAAATGAGATCTACATAGATAATAAACGCACAGAAGAAGTAGGTGGCAAACTTGAGAATGGTAATATTGAACAAGTAGATAAAGAGAAAAAAAATCTTGGCCCATAAATATTAACCATTTAAAGTGTATCTCTCACTACTGAATTTGTTGCACAGAAGTTTTGCAGTACCAAAATAAATAAATGGGTATGCCACTTGCAGTGAACAGGCTCGAAGTCAGCAGAGTACCTACAGGGGTTTCTAATATCACCCAACAACAAAAGGTTGTTGCTATGCTACCAATTAAAAGCTTATAACAACTCCTCTCCTGTATAATAACCTTTAGAAAGGCAAAACAGCACGCAAGATAAACGAACAAAAATGAAATTACAGAAAAGTCAATAATCGACGTAATCTGCTGGGCAAAATTGTTGTTTGAAGTGAGAATTAGTAAAATTGCAGTTCCAATTGAACTAACTGTTATTCCCCAAAAAGGAGAGCCATGCTTGTTCCTTTTAGCAAAGAATTTTGGCATTAGTCTATCTTCTGCAAGACCAAAAGCAACTTGTCCACTAGATAAAACCCAAGCGTTTAGACTGCCAACACAAAAAATGAATGCAACTATAGAAACAATTAAATGCCAATTACCAGAAAACATAATTTTTATCGCATCAACATATGGTGCTCTTGAACTTGCTAAATTGTTGCCATTGATCAATCCCATAATTGCAAAATTGTTGATAAAATATATAACAGCAACACAAACTGTGCCAAGCACCACAGCTTTTGGTATAGTTTTAGCTGGATTATCAACTGACCCTGCAGGTGCTGTTGCCAATTCAAGTCCAATAAAACACCATAAAGTAAGGAGTGTAGAGCGGGCAAGAATTTGCGATGTTGTAAGACTTAATATTTCTTCACTTATGATAAAATTATTTCTATCGAAAAAAAACAACGCTGCTACAGGTATTGCAAGCAATACAGCAACCTTCACAACCGTGAGCAGAAACTCAACGTGCCCTGCAGTAGCTATTCCCCTTAAATTTATTAATGTAATGATTGTAAATAACAACAGCTCTAAAAATAAACGCATACTTTTGATATCTTCATGGAAAAATGGTGTAAGATAGCCAACACCCACAACTATTAAAGCTGTTGTACTAACCCATGAGATTACCCAATATGTCCAACCAACAAAGAACGCTGCAGCAGGACCAAAAGTATGTTTCACATAAACGTGAGGACCTCCTGTTTCTGGAAACTTTGCACATAGCGTAGCAAAAACTAGCGCAAGAGACACAGCACCAGCTCCTGATATCATCCAACTTATAAGGCTATAAGCGCCATATGGAGCAAGGCTAATTGGAAGCATAAAAACCCCAGAGCCGATCTGACTACTAATGACTAAAGCAAAAACAGCCCAAAAACCTATTTTATTTGACACAATACCTCTTAATTCTATTAATGTAAGCCAGTAGTATAGCTTAAGAATTTTAGCAAATAAAAAATTTAAGTTAAGTTTTTAGTTTATGATACCAAAGTAGATAAATAAGTGTTCCGCTTAAAGGGAATAGACTTGATATTAATAATGTTTTTATAGAAGTCTCATATATTATCCAACAGCAAAAAGATACAGCCACACCTCCAATTAAAAATTTGCAGTAGCTTTTGTCTTGTATATTAACTTTGAGAAAAGCAAGGCTACATGCTAAGTAGATAAACAAAAATGACACCACAGAGATATCAATTATTGAAGTTACTTGCTCAGCAAAACTTTTATTTGACGTTAGGATAAGTAAAACTAACACCCCAAAAGTACTGAGTATTATTCCCCATAATGGAGCATCATGCTTATTTTTTTTGCCAAAAAATTGCGGCATTAACTTGTCTTTTGCAAGGCCTAAGGTGACCTGTCCATCAGCTAAAAACCAAGCATTTAAATTACTTACAGAAACGATAAAGGCAACAACAGAAATAATTAAATGCCAATTACCTGGAAACATAATTTCTATCGCATCAACATATGGTGCTTTTGAACTAGCTAGGTCATTACCACTTATCAATCCCATAATTGAAAGACTATTGATGAAATATATCACAGCAACACAGACTGTTCCAAGCACTATAGCCCTTGGTATTGTTTTAGAGGGATTATTGACAGATCCTGCAGGTGCTGTTGCTGATTCAAGCCCAATAAAACACCATAAAGTAAGGAGTGTAGAACGAGCAAGAGTTTGCGATATTGTAAAGTTTGATACTTCCTCACTTACAATAAAATTATTTCTATCAAAGAAAAATAGCCCTGCTATGGGTATTGCAAGAAGTGCGATAATTTTAACAATGGTTAGCAGAAGCTCAACACGGCCGGCAGTAGTTACTCCTCTTAAGTTTAT
The DNA here is from genome assembly GCF_947251825.1 of Wolbachia endosymbiont (group B) of Camptogramma bilineatum. Lineage (NCBI taxonomy): Bacteria > Pseudomonadati > Pseudomonadota > Alphaproteobacteria > Rickettsiales > Anaplasmataceae > Wolbachia > Wolbachia endosymbiont (group B) of Camptogramma bilineatum. The sequence goes on along the minus strand of NZ_OX366391.1, from coordinate 74,911 downwards.
TAGCATAACAGCTAAAATTAATATTATTTCTAAAAGCAAACGTATATCTTGTATATCATTATGAAAAAGTGGAGCTAAATAACCGATACTTGCAATCGTTACAGCAGTTGAGCTAACCCACGAACTTACCCAATATGTCCAACCAACAAAAAAAGCTGCTGTAGAACCAAAAGCATGTTTCACATAAATGTGTGGTCCCCCCGTTTCTGGAAACTTTGCGCAGAGTGAAGCAAAAACCAAAGCTAGAGATATAGCACCAAATCCTGATATAACCCAGCTTATGAGGCTATAAGCGCCGTATGGTGCAAGGCTAATTGGGAGCATAAAAATTCCAGAGCCGATTTGGCTACTGATCACCAAGGCGAAAATAGCCAAAAAGCCTATTTTATTTGACACGACAATGTTTAATTTTTATCTAAATATATTAACAATATAGCTGAAGCTCGAAAATTTCAATTGATCTTTTTTGTATAAAAATTTGCATTTTTTTAATTTAAGCATATAATGAGAAGTATATTAATAGGTTATTAAGAAGTGGTTTATGAATCCAAGGTTAAAAAAACTCCTGATTACTTGTGCTTTTATTTTATTATCACTTGCCATTTATTATTATTTAAGTCTTCTTATTAACTATATCCTTGATCCAATTCTAGTTCGCCCTTGTAATGATTTAATTAGTAATCTTTACACCTACTTATCTACAAGTACCTCTAGCCCTGTACTAGCATTTTTTGCTACAGGTTTTATTGTTATCGCTGCATTTATTTGTTTGAATAAAATGCTCCTTCCTTTACAAGACAAAATCATAAACAACTATAACTCATTTAAAAACGACAACATTGATAGTAATAGCATGTTATTTGAGGTTTACAAAGATCCAACAATAAAATTAAAGGACAAAATCTTATTCTTTAATATACATCTAATATATTACCTACAGCTTCCATTTTTGTACATTGCATCAAAGGTATCAGCTCTACGTAGATTTTTTATATTCAATTTCGGTTTATTATTGTTAAATTATGTATTACTAGCTCCAGTAGCGCTTCTCGAATTAATAAAGTATCCATTGATAAAGCTTTTCTCACCTTTGGGTTTGAATGTACAGCAACTTAGCTTCTTGTTTAATGTAAGTGATGTAGGCACTGGTAATCAGAATGTTCATACTAGAAGTTTTGAGCAAAGTGTTATTGAGTGTGCCAAAAAATTAAAGGAAGAACATGGGACTCCGTCAAATGAGCTGGATGAAGAGTTTAAAAACTATATAGGCGGTTTGACAAATCAGCAGAAAGAACTGATAGCGCCTTATTTGAAGGTAGATAATTATAGAGAAGGAGAATGGGTGAGGTGGGTAGATTCCAAAACCGGACTGACATTAACACAGGCTACAAATTTAGTTTTAATTGCAGCAAGAAAGCAAAATGCAGATGTAGAGCTGTTGAAATCCATATTGCTGGTTCGTTTTGAGGAAAGTAATCGCCAGTGTGGCCCTGGAATGCTTAATCGTATCGTTTATGCATTAAGTGGCCTTGAAGCAGAAAATAATTTTGCAGCTCAACTAGAGCCTCAGATAATAGGAGAATTGGCCGGTAATGCTACTAAAAGATTTCTTGAGAGATCTGTAGATAAGCACTACTTTAAAATAAAGATTTTAAAAGAAAAGTTTGACGATTTATATTCGCCAAATTCTGGAGTGAATTTGAGCAATGCAAATGATGAAGTAAAGGAAGGAATTTCTTATATGAGAGATGCTATAAAAGAATTTGTGTTTAAAGAATTATATGTGAAGTTTTATAATGACTATGGAGAACATATTCGAAGAGGGCAAATAAAACAAAGGCTGAGAGAATTAATAACAGATGAAGTCATAGATGTAGCAATATCTTATAAGATAGACGAGATAGAAGTTCCTGCAGAACCATCTACTTATCTTGAAAAGATGAAAGCATTTTTTGCAGGGCATACAAGATTCTCTGCTGCTTAGAGCTCTGAGACTTGCCTAAGCTTTGATTGTGAGTTAGGCGTGAAGCTAAAATTGATATTTACAGTTAACTCACAGCAAACTAAACGATGGCAACCTGGTCACCCTCTAATTTTTCCTTATTGATTCGTAGCAGGTTCTTTGCTATGGTTATGAAAAGAAACCTCATTAGTATACTTTGATAGGTGAGTATTACATATGATAATATTGATAACAAATGATGATGGTTTTGAAAGTGAAGGAATAAGACTACTTAAAGAAATTGCACACAATTTTGCATCGGAAGTATGGATAGTGGCGCCAGATGCTGATAGGAGTGGATCTGCAAGATCTCTTGATTACCCAGTGAAACAATCTATTAGAATAAACCAACATAGTGAAAGGGAGTTTAGTGTGTCTGGTACTCCCGCAGATTGTGTTATTATCGCGTTAAATAAAATTATGAATAAGAAACCAGACTTAATATTATCTGGAGTAAATATTGGATCAAATGTCGGAGATGATATTTGTTATTCAGGCACAATCGGTGCTGCAATGGAAGGTGCTGCAAGATCTATACCTTCTATTGCGCTGAGCCAAGTTTATCATGATAAAATAGACTGGAACAATACAAAAGTTTTTGCACCAAAGGTTATCAGCAAGCTAATGAAAGTTGGTTGGCCTAAAGATATAGTGATGAGTATAAATTTTCCTGCTACAGAAAAAGTGAAAGGGGTCGAATTTGCTGAACAAGGTAAATATAACATTGATGGTGATTTAACTTTTACTGAAAACTTAAATGGTTCTTTGAGCTTAAATTGGTCTCGGGAACACTCAGGCAGTGGTAGTGTAGATAAAATAAAAGGAGGTTTTATTACTATTACACCGATAAAATTAGATTTTACAGATTATGATATATTAAATGCTATGAAAAATTCTTGTGCAGAGGAATTTTCTTCTATAGCTAACACTCCTATTGCTTCTGATTAGATATTTTCTACGGTTTTATCGCGAGCAATCATTTTTTCTTCACCCGTGTCCATATTTTTAATTTTTAAAGTTTTACTGCTTAGCTCTTCATCACCAAAGATTAATACAACTTTTGCATTTGCTTGATTTGCTTTTTTCATTCGGGTTTTTAGAGTTCCACTATATTCGTAAATCACATATAAACCATTTCTGCGTAATTCACTTGCAAGTGTTATAGCATGTTCTTCAGCTTCTCCACCGATTGGAATTATATAAATAGGCCTCTCTTTTTTTTCAGCATAGTTGATTAATTCCATTATACGCTCAATCCCCCCTGCAAATCCTATTGCTGGAGTGTGTTTTCCACCTACTGAAGATACTAGATTATCGTATCTTCCACCGGCAAAAACTGCTCCTTGTGCACCTAAATCTTCTGTGACAAATTCAAATACTGTGTGACAATAATAGTCTAGACCTCGAACTAATTTGCTATTTACAGTGCAAGGTATGCCAAGAGCTTGGAGTCCATTTAACACCTGGTCAAAGAAATATGAAGATTCTTTTGTATAATAATCACTGATTTTTGGTGCGTCAGAGATTATTTCTTTATCTGTCTTATCCTTAGAGTCTAATATTCTGAGTGGGTTTTTAATCAATCTATTTTGACTATCTTCTGATAGGTCATTTTGAAACTTTTTTAAATACGATATCAAAGCTTCTCTATACTTACTTGTTGTTTCACTATCACCCAGAGAGTTGATTTCCAGCTTTACATTTTTATTGATGCCAAATTCAGTTAGTAAGTGCTGAGCGAGTGATATCAATTCAATATCAGCTTTTGGATCTTCTATGCCAAAAACCTCAAAATTTATCTGATGAAATTGCCTTTGTCTTCCCTTTTGCGGTCTTTCATAGCGAAATGCAGGCCCTATTGAAAATAATTTTATCGGCGTTTGCAGTTTTTTTTCAATGAGTAACCTAACAATAGCTGCAGTGAACTCAGGACGCAGAGTTATGCTCTTTCCCCCTTTATCATTAAAGGTGTACATCTCTTTAGTGATGATGTCTGAGCTATCACCTAAAGTCTTTGTGAAAACTTCCGTATATTCAAATATCGGAGTTTGAGCAGGCAAAAAGCCGTATAAACTTGAGATTCTATTTGCTGTTTGCTCTATGTATTTAGATTTATACCATTCATCAAACAGGAGATCTTTCGTTCCTCTAACTGTTTGATTAGTCATAGCATAGTCTCTATACCTGAAACTTCTGGTATGTGATAGCTTAGCATATTCTGCACTCCTTGCTTTAAAGTAATTGCAGCACTTGGGCATCCGGAGCAAGCTCCTTGTAACTCAACATAAACTATCCCGTCTTTATAGCCACGAAATTTGATATCACCACCATCTTGAGCAACTGCAGGTTTAATATAACTTTCCATCAATTCTTTTATTCTATTTACAATTTCTATATCATTTTCATTAAAGAATTCTTCCTCTAGCATTTTATTATCACTTACTCCTTCTTTATCAAATGCTTTTCCACCAGAAGTAAAGTGATCCATAATTGTAGTTAAAATTTCCACCTTTACTATATCCCAATTCATTCTATCTGATTTTGTTACCGAAATAAAATCATGACCAAAAAATACTCTTACAACATGTTCTATTTGAAAAAGATTTACTGCTAGTTTGGAGTTCTTTATTTCATCTGCATTTGAAAAATCAGCTGTTTCTCCTTCGCTCAGAATTTCAAAACCAGGAAGAAATTTCAGCGTGTTTGGGTTTGGTGTTTCTTCAATCTGGATAAACATGTTATTTACCATGACAATTATAATTGTTACTATTTAATCATAAAATGATAAAAAAATATACATGTCATTCATCTTCTTCCTTTTTTTGATATTCACAATAATCACGTTTGTTTTACCTAGCGTTGTTGTATTTTTTCTCTTTTTGGCAAAGAGAAATAACATAAGTTTTATGATGAACTCTATATTAAGTAAGTTTTTGAACGAATTTAACAGCAGTAAAAGTTACACCAAAAATTACACTGGTGATAATATGTCCAAAGATGAAGCATTAAAAATACTGGGGCTGAATTCCGAGGCAAGCCAAAATGAAATCAATAAGGCATACCAAAATTTAATGAAACTGGTCCATCCAGACAAGGGAGGCTCGGAATATTTTGCACAAAAGTTAAACGCAGCACGTGATAGATTGCTAAAGACCTAATTTTTAACTATTGTTTTCTCTGTAAATTTTACTTGTAAATACTAAATCATGTGATACAAAGCCAAGGGCGTTGTCTTATAGGAGGTATTTGATGCGAAAATACAGAATAGAAGAGTTAAGGAATAAATTGTTTATTGCTATAAACAAACTTGATTTTGAGAAAGTTAAAAGATGTGTTAGAAAGGCAAAGATTAAAGGTGTACAAAACGATATTATTAATGGTAAGCAATATGGCATGGCACCTATACATTTTGCTACTTACAGAGCTAACTCAAAGATATTGCAGTTTTTGATTAACAATGGTGCTCGTGTTAATGCTGTGAGTGATGCGTGCATTGTTCCTTCCGTATCCATTGTTGTAACATATGATATGGAGAAAGTTGTATTTGATTGTATTCACGGCAACACTAGCTTTCAAGGAATGCAAAATTTTACAGCTTTACACTTAGCACTTTATCAGTGTCGATTAGATATAGCAAAAGTTCTGCTTGATAATAATATTGATATTAATATTAGAAGTACAAATGGCAAAATAGCATTTGAGGTTATTCCAGGTTATGAAAGTCTTTGCAGTGATGGCTGTGACATAAAAAAAATATTCTTAGCTGTGTTAAGATTTCATAAAAATAATTGTACAGAACTATTACTTTCTGCTAGAATAAATACTAAGTTAGAATTAGAAGCTGGTGATACTCCAGATCCTGAACCAAGTAGTGCAGTAAAACCTTTTTCTTTTATTAATAGTATATTTAGTTGGGTAACCACTGCCACACTCAGCAGCTTATTCAGCAGTGCTCATGCTTTACCTTCTGCACAGCAATCTGTTGATCACTTCGCTGGTAGCCCAATTGGTTCTTCACAAGTTGATTTTAATTCAACAGCTCTACTAACTGATGTAATGATCAGAAAGTTCACAGAGAAAAAATACTCAAGGCCACTAGAAGATTCACTTCTCACAATACAAGAAATTAGAGAAAGAAGGCTTAACACTATAGAAAAAAACTTCGAGACAGCACTTAGTAAGTGTGAAAAACTTTATCAACATCCTGAAAGTTCATTAAGCAATTTAACGATACCTAAAGGTATGCATCAAAAGTCCCTCTAAATCAGTTAAAATAAGCACTCGAATTCGAGTGCTTATTTACAAAACTTATCCCTTATTTCCTTTTCTAAAGCATATTGCTTCTTATTAAGAGCAAAAAAATTTGAATAAGGAAGCTCAGCATGTCTTGTACGAAAGTTAAAGTGATAGATTGCTGAAGACCTAATTTTTAACTATTGAAATTTTTTCTCTGTAAATTTCACTTGCACATACTAAATTGTGTGATATAAAGCCGGGAATGTTGTCTTTTAGGAGGTATTTGATGGAAAGACAAGAAATAATTGAGAGCCTGAGAAAAAATTATTTTCTGCTATAAACAGAGATGATTTTGAGAAAGTTAAAGAATATATTGAAGAGGCAGAACATAGACACATAAAAAATGAGATTTTGAATAATGAAAAATATAGTATGAAGCCTATGCATTCTGCTACTTACATAGGTAACTTAAAGGTATTGCAGTTTTTGTGTGACAGTGGTGCTGATGTTAATACTACTATTAGCAGTCGATATTTGAGTACTCCCTTACACATTGCTGCTATTAATGGCAAACTAGAAATAGCACAGTTTTTACTTGATCGTGATGCTAACATCAATGCTACAAATTATAAAGGCTTTACACCTTTGTACTTAGCATTTAACCATTGTCATTTAGATATGGTAAAACTCCTACTCTGTAGAGGTGCTGATGCTAGTATTCAAAGTCAGTACGGCAAAACAGCATTAGATGTTGTTGGAGGTTATAGAAAAGATAGATGTAATAGCAATAGTAAAATTCAAGAGATAGAATCTGTATTGAGCAGTGCTACTGAAGATGATTGTGAAGCAAAATTAACTTCTATAAAAGCAGGTGTTAAGGTAGGGTTAGACGCTAATGACGCCACAGATTCTGTAAGTAGTGCAGCGAATCTTTCATTATTCCCTACCAAAGCAATCAAGATAGAATTGGAAGTTATTAATACCACAGACTTGGCAAGTAGAACAGTGAATTCTTCCTTCACTCTTATCAGAGAAAATTTTGAAGAAGTTAGCAGCACTGCAAGCAATGCAGTAAAACCTTCTTCTAATAGTATATTTAGTTGGATAACTACCACCATCAGTGGCTTATTCAGCAGCGCTCCTGCTTTACCTACTGTACAGCAATCTGTTGCACATTTAACTGGAAGTCCTATTGGTTCTTCACAAATTGATTGTAATGGAACAGTTCTGCTAACTTCTTTAGCAATAAGTAAGTTCACAAGAAAACAACATTTTAGGCCACTAGACGATTCACCTTTGACAGCAGAAAAAAAATAAGGAAAGAGAACTTGACATTATAGAAAAAAAATTCGAGACGGCACTTAGTAATTGTGAAAAACTTTATCAATGTCCTCGGAGTTCATTAAGCAATTCAACAATATCTAAAGGTGTATGTCATCAAAAGTGCCTTTAAAACAAGCACTCAAATTTGAGTGCTTGTTTTTGTGAAATCTACTCTTTAAAGTTAAACTTTTTATTGTTTATTAGCGTTAAATTGTTACAATACAATGAGTTAAGATGATAAAGCTTTAAGTTATGGAAGATGATAGCAAAAAAGAAATAATAGAAGAAAAAGGTATATTAGGTTGGATAGAGTATAGACTGCCTATATTTTCTTTTCTAAAACATACTGCTTCTTATCAAGTACCAAAAAATTTAAATTATGCTTGGAATTTTGGTTCTTTAGCTGGTATGGCGCTGATTTTACAAATAATAACAGGTATATTTCTTGCCATGCACTACACTCCGCATGTTGATCATGCATTTAATAGTGTGGAGCGTATAATGCGTGACGTAAGTTATGGATGGCTGATACGTTATACTCATGCTGTTGGGGCGTCGCTCTTCTTTATGGTGGTCTATGTTCATATCATGCGTGGATTATATTACGGATCTTATAAGAGACCGCGAGAAATGGTATGGTTTATTGGCATATTTATATTTTTTGCAATGATGGCAACTGCCTTTATGGGATATGTTCTTCCATGGGGACAAATGAGTTTTTGGGGTGCAACAGTTATAACTAATTTATTCTCGGCTATACCTTTAATTGGTGATAAAATAGTTATATGGCTATGGGGAAGTTTCTCTGTTGATAATCCAACGCTCAATCGTTTTTTTGCGCTGCATTATCTTATGCCTTTCATTATTATCGCTTTAGCTATGTTGCATGTTGTTGCTCTGCATAGGTTTGGCTCTAATAATCCAAGTGGAATAGAAGTCAGGTCAGATAAGGATACCATTCCTTTTTATCCTTACTATATAGCAAAGGACTCCATAACTTTTGGTTTATTTTTTATAATTTTATTTGCATTTGTTTTTTATGCCCCTAATTATCTTGGGCATCCTGATAATTATATAGAGGCTGATCCTATGGTAACTCCAGTACATATAGTGCCAGAGTGGTATTTCTTACCTTTTTATGCGATGCTGCGTTCAATTCCAAATAAACTTATTGGTGTACTTACCATGTTTGGATCTATTTTAGTGTGGTTTCTTTTGCCTTGGCTCGATAAATCAAAGGTTAAAAGTGGTTCCTACCGTCCATTATTTAAGAAATTTTTTTGGGTTTTTGCAATAAATTTTGCATTTCTTGCCTGGCTTGGGGGACAAGAAGTTAAGGAGCCTTACATTACTTTAAGTAGGCTTTCAACTCTTTATTATTTTTCATATTTTGTGATAATTTTACCTTTACTTAGTAAGTATGAGAAACCAAAAAAATTACCAAAAACAATAAGCGATTCCGTGCCGGAGATGAAGTGATGCTATTGGTTAAAGTTGCTGTGTTTTGTGTATTATTTTTCGCTAATTCTCTATCTGCAGAGGAGTTTAAACCTTTACCAAATAAGAAAATCGACTGGAGTTTTGATGGAATTACTGGATCTTTCGATAGAGAGTCAATTCAGCGTGGCTATAAAGTATACAAGGAAGTCTGTGCTGCTTGCCATTCAATGAATAGAATAGCGTTTCGTAATTTGCAAGATGTTGGTTTTTCTGAAGAGGATGTAAAACAAATTGCAGCCTCTTACCAAGTTAAAGATGGTCCGAATGATTTGGGTGAAATGTTTGATAGGCCGGGAGTGTCTTCGGATTATTTTATTGCACCTTTTGATACAAAAGAAGCAGCTGCAGCAAGCAACAATGGAGCAATTCCACCGGACTTATCATTAATTGTCAAAGCAAGACATGATGGTGCAAATTATGTCTATTCACTACTAATTGGTTATCAAAACGGTGAACATGATGAGAACGGTTTATATTTTAATCCATATTTTTCAACAGGCAGGTTAGCTATGGCACCACCATTATCTGAAGGAATGGTAGAATATGATGGTGCAAGGCAAGCTACAGTTGAAAGTATGTCATATGATGTGGTAAATTTCTTACAATGGGCAGCAGAGCCAGAAATGGAACGCCGACATAAACTTGGGTTAAAAATAGTGACATACTTTATAATTTTGACGGTGTTTTTTGTATTAACCAACAACAGGATTTGGAGCAGGCTCTATAAAAAGAAAAAATAGAGTTTTTTATGTTCATTCTTTCATACCTTATTTACACTAGCAAATGTATTGTATAGTAATAAATACATTATGAAAATATAAAGGTATGGAATTTCAAATAATTACACATTTTCAGCCAGCTGGAGATCAACCACAGGCAATAGACAACTTAGTTGCAGGGTTAAATAGTAATAAAAGAGATCAGGTTTTGCTTGGAGTTACTGGCTCTGGAAAAACCTTCACTATGGCAAATGTTATTGCAAGAACAAACAGGCCTGCATTAATTATGGCACATAATAAAACTTTAGCGGCGCAGCTTTACGAGGAGATGAGAGGATTTTTCCCTCACAATGCTGTTGGATACTTCATTTCTTATTATGATTATTATCAGCCTGAGGCTTATTCGCCACAAACAGACACTTATATTGAAAAAGACTCTTTAATAAATGAAAGAATTGATATGCTACGCTATTCTGCTATATGCTCTCTTTTGGAGCGTAGGGACACGATTGTAGTTGCGAGTGTTTCTTGTATATATGGTCTTGGTTCGCCTGAGAGCTATCTCAGCATGACCTTGACTTTAAGTGCTGGAGATAAGATTCATGTTAATGACTTTCTGAATAATTTAGTTAATCTCCAATATAAACGTTCTGATGTCAGATTTGAGCGAGGATATTTCAGAGTGCGCGGCGATATTATTGATATATTTCCTGCCTATTATGAAAATAAAGCTTGGCGTTTATCATTGTTTGGTGATGAAATAGAGGAAATTTCTGAGATTGATGCCATGAACGGCAATATTATCAGACGCATAGATACAGTCACCATTTTTCCAAATAGCTATTACACTACATCACGTGAGACTCTTTTGCAAGCAGTTCAACTGATTAAAAAAGAACTACATGAACGCCTGGATTATTACTATTCACAGAACAAAATTGTTGAAGCAAAACGCCTTGAGCAGCGTACTAATTTTGATATTGAAATGATGATGGCAACGGGAGTGTGTAAAGGTATTGAAAATTATTCGCGTTATCTTTATGGAATGAAAGCCGGAGATCCACCGCCTACATTGTTTGAGTATTTACCTAAAGATGTAATTTTATTTGTTGATGAAAGCCATGTAACCGTTCCCCAGATAGGTGCAATGTATAGCGGTAATGAAGCACGTAAAAAGAAATTGATAGATTATGGTTTTAGGCTACCTTCTGCTTTTGATAACCGTCCATTAAAATTGGAAGAGTGGGAGGCAATACGGCCCCAGACTATTTACGTTTCGGCTACTCCAGGAAAATATGAGTTAGAAAAGACTAACCACGCATTCATAGAGCAAGTTATCCGCCCAACAGGACTGACAGATCCCATCTGCACCATAAAACCAACAGAGAGTCAGGTTGATGATGTGATTCACGAGGCGCAAGTAACAATAAAAAAAGGATTTTGTATTCTAATTACCACATTGACAAAAAAAATGGCTGAAAAGCTAGCTGAGCATATGAGTGAGCTCAGTATGAAAGTAACTTACCTACATTCAGATATTGGTGCACTGGAAAGAATTGAAATTATATGCAAATTAAGATCTAAAGAAATAGATGTTCTTGTTGGCGTTAACTTGTTGCGGGAAGGTCTTGATATTCCCGAGTGTGGGCTGGTTGCAATTTTAGATGCTGACAAAGAAGGGTTTTTACGATCAGAGACTTCGCTCATTCAAACGATAGGTCGTGCTGCACGCAATGTTGAAGGCAGAGTAATTTTATATGCAGACAAAATTACTAATTCTATGGATCGTGCACTGAAAGAAACTGAAAGGAGAAGAAAGAAACAGACAGAGCATAATACACTGAATAATATTGTACCAAAAACTATAATAAAGCCTATATCAAATACTTTACAGGAAAAAGTGGTAGTTGAGAATTTTAGTAAGAATGATCTAAATAGTTTGAAAAAGCAAATGTTGAAGCATGCTGAAAATTTAGAGTTTGAAGAGGCGGCAAAAATAAAAGGTATTATTGAAAAATTTAATAACAGACCCGTTACATAACTAGAAAAAAGATAAATAATTAATAGTTAAGCTGACTTTGATTTACCAAAGATTTGAAAAACTATTATCTAAGAACATATCTTGAAAGGACTTAAGTGGTTAAATATTAAAGAGTTCTTGAAGTAAGGAGAGCACACTCATACGTCAAGCAAACAACGTTTACCTAAAATTCTGTGACATTAGCAGCTTTCTTGGCCCGTTTTCAGTAAACAGTGATTTTGTAATTCTTCTATATATTAGAAAAATTTTTATTTTAATTAGCCATAGGCGCCTATTGTTTTTTAGCTAAAGTAAAGATCAAGTATCTGGAATTCTGGACATAAAATCCCCCTATGTAAAAAAGATTAGAAAAAAGTGCAGCGCACATACAACAGATACGCACTAAAGAAGATACGCTACGCTTTTTGATTAAAAATTTGACTGAACATTCTGCAGACAAAGATAGATTTTGAGCTCTTAAAATATCTCTAACTGTGATTATAATCAGATTTAAAATATATGGAAGCAATTTTTTACGTTAGCTATTTAATATTTTAAATTAGGCCTCTTGCATAACTATATTAAAGGTTAGCACCAGCAACTACTCCTCATTACATATTTTATCGCATTAATAATTGTTATGTTTTTGCTCCTATGATTATTGTCCAGTAGAAATTTCAAATTTTGTAAAATCTTTAAAAACCCAGTTATTTTTAAGAGTGTAGAAAATAGTTATAAGAAATTTTCTAGCAGTAGCAGTTATAGCCTTAGCAGAACCACGCTTCTTTTTTATATGTTCATAAAAGCTTTTCAAGTAAGGACTGTAACGTACAGCAATCCAAGTACATTGAACTAAAGAAGTACGCGCTATTTTTGACCCTCGTTTGGTAATTCTTCCAATTGTACATTGCTGATTAGATTGAGAAACTCTTGGTACAACTCCAAAATATGCAGTAAGTTTCTCAGGTCTACGGAAATCATTAATGTCTCCGATTGTTACAATAAAAACAGCTGCAGAAATTGGACCTATTCCCTTTATGCTGATAAGATTGCTGAACCCAGGAAGTTGTTTAGCGAAAGCTATAATTTCCTTTTCAAGCTTTTTAAGGCTTTCTCGGATAGCTTCTAAATGATAGCTAATCACTTCAATTTCAACTTTTTCTAAAGGATCCCAATTATGCTTTTGAGTAGCACGTTCAAATCCTACTTTAGTTGTAAGTACTTCTTTTTTAATTTTTATTCCATGGTAATTAAAAAGACCATGAACTTTATTGATTAAAGATACCCGTGACTTTACTAACTGATCTCTCATTTGAAGAAGAGAAGCTAACTGCTGGCATTGTTTGTTTTTGCACCTTGCCTCAGGCAACATATCTTTGCTGAGAAAGAAAGCAATAGCTCGTGCATCATGCTTATCTGTTTTGTTCACAGAGCGACGAACAACTTCAAACTGCCCAGGAGCAATTATTACTATGCGTTTAACGTAAGGTGAAACTGCATCATAAAAGAAACAGCTGTTACCTGTTGCCTCTATGGCTACTTCATCTGTTTCTTGAAGATCTTTGGTGAAATTATCCAAGTCTTTTAAGCGAAACGTTTGAATATGCTCAGGTTTCCCTTCTTGTAAGTAACAAACAGTAAAACTATTGGTATGTAAATCGACTCCAATGTGACGCATATTTTTTCCTCCAATTGCATATTTCAATATATCAGAGTAGAATATTGCCGGTTGTTCCAAACTCCTATACGAGGTCATCACATTTTGTGAGCCTCACGATGATTTTCGGTGGCAGGGGCAGTTAATCTCCCCCACGAAGTCTTCTCTTTCTACTCCCTGGGCAGAAAGTGCTTCAGAAAAACATCCAACCTGCCACCTATCCACTCTGAGAAGTCATTATCTTCTCTTGCTTCCAACCAAGCAATACTTATTCATACCATCTCTCCCTATTCTATTGCTCCTTGTGCAACATTTGGCCTTGTCACTTATATCACTTGTTACCCTCCTATTTCTTGCTTTATTCTTTTTTTCCCTTTCAAGACAGGTTCTGAGTGGCAAAACATAGGTCCACTTTAATGTGTATTAAACAAGATTTTATAACTCTAATTGTCTTTGCTTGTGCTGTTCAACTGTGACATCAACCATTACATTCAATGGAAGATGATCTGAAGGGTATCTCTCTTGTTGGAATTATATCATCTTTACCCAGGCCTTTCACCGTACGCTGTATACTCCTTTATAACAGGGGATAAAAAGCAAAAATCTATTCTTTTTTTGAGATCATATACAGATTCTAACAATTAAAATCTCACAACAAATTTGTTGTTTCATAGCTTTTATATAATCTATAATTGCAACTGTTTTAACATTAATCAGAACCTAAAAGAGGCTTGTTATTAATGGATTACTTATAAAATCTTATGGAAAGTAGAGCTTGGTTCATTTGGCTGATTAGCAACTTAATTGTTATATTCAGCAATATGCAAATAATCTACACCTTTATAAGTGTGGATCTTGAAAAAGAACTTGGGATCACGATTGCGCAAGTTGCACTGGCTAATTCAGCATATACTTGGACTTTTGCTATCTCACAATTTTTTAGTGGGGCAATGTTTAATGTTTTTTCCAGCAAAAAAATTTATTTTTTCTCATTGTCAATCATGCTCTTTGGTTTTTTTGTCCTTATCAAGAGTGACAATTTTGCCCGTTTAATTTTATCTCAATTTTTGATCGCAATTGGAGCGTCGTTTGGTTTTATTGGCGCTGCTCATGTAAGTAGCACATATTTTCCCCTTACTCAATTTGGACTGATGTTCTCACTAGTGCAGACAATTTCAAGTCTTTCTGCTTTGATGATTCAAATGTGCTTCTCTAGCTTGCTTGCCGAAGGTGCAGATTGGAAAAATCTTATTGTATGCGTAATATTATTTGGCGTATCGATATTTGTACTTATGTTTTTTTATCCGAAAGGACTTTCAAAAAAAAATTTGGGGGAATACACAATAAAGAGCTCTATAAAAACAGTAATATGTTCTGTACTAACAGTTCTAAAATTAAGAGATATCTGGATAACCTCAATAGTGGGTGCTATTACTTTTGGAACATTTTTAGCGCTTAATATGCTGTGGGCACCAAGGTTACTAAGCAACTTAGAACTCAATACAATGGAGTTAGGTGTGGCAACTGCAATATTGTGGCTTGGTCTTGCAGTTGGTGCTCCAATTGCAGATCTAATCTCAAATCTATTTAAAAATAGAAGGCACGTAATCTCTGCTTTTGCCACATTGCAAAGTATTTCAGCTATTATTTTACTATGCGGTAATTTAACAGTTCATATTATATACTTTTGTATGTTAATGTTTGGTTTTTTTGCAGGAGGACATATGCTTAATTTTACTGTTGGTAGTGAGATTGTTGAGCAGAAGTATATTAGCACATCATCATCCATTATCAATGGATTTATGTTTGTTATGAGTGGAATTTTAGTGTCAATTTTAGCACTTTTTTCAGATCATCAAATGGCGCTTTTCACAATATTTGCAATGTTAACATTTGCTAGTATTTTTAATTATGCTACAAAAGAAACATACTATAAAAATATAGTAGCTGAATCTTGAGTCGATTGTTATATTATATTAACATACTGTAATAAATTATGACAACAAAAGATACAACAGTAACTAAGGCAACAATAGCTGAATGTATAAACCAGGAAATTGGATTATCGAAAGAAGACTCTATTGCAATAATAGATGATATATTGGATGAGATAAAAACGAGCTTAGCAAAGGATGGAATAGTAAAAATATCTTCATTTGGAACATTTTTGGTTAAAAACAAGAAAGAAAGACCAGGAAATATACCAAAGACATCGGAAAGGGTAGTAATTAAAGCGAGAAAATCAATTTCTTTTAGACCTTCAAAAATGATGAAAAAATTAATAAACAACCGATGAATAAGAAAAAATTATTTTACACAATTGGAGAAGTAGCTGAAGAACTACATTTGGAGCAGCATGTTTTAAGATTCTGGGAAAGTCAATTCCATCAAATTAAACCCATAAAACGGAAGGGAAGAAGACTATATGATCATAAGTGTATAGAGGCAATAAAGAAAATAAAATATATGCTATATGACAAAGGATATACAATAAAAGGAGTACAAAAGGAATTTGGTAACGATGTAAGAATTGATCATTATTCAAGAAATTTGTTGCAAGAACTTACCGATTTAAGAGACTATTTGACTGATAAAATAAATGAAGAAAGTAATAAATAGACGAAAAACACTATAAAGTTTTGTGAAAGTTGATATATCTAGAGATAAGTGTATGTGTCGTATAGCCTTGTTCTTTATATTATCAGCAATACTGATAAGCTGTGGCCTGCAAAAACCTGCACCTGTACTACTTAAAGGCGAAGAATTTTATGGGAAAAGAGACCTAGAGTACACAAGGGAGTATCATTTGATTAAAGAAAATGTTGATTCTTCGCTGCGAAAAGAAAGTAGAAAAGCCTTTGTAGATAAGGTATATAACAATAATGCACAAAGCATGTGTAAATTTGTAATACCGGTTAAAGGTGCAGTTACCTCTTCTGATAAAATATGTCAAGATGGCATAAAAATTACTGCTCAAAGTGGAACAAAGGTTATTGCTTCTGCACCTGGCAAAGTAATATACGTAGGCAAAGGCCTGAGGTGGTACGGAAATTTAATTATAGTGGAACATAAAGATAATTACATGACTATGTACTCCTATTTAAAAAACATACAAGTTGAAATTGGTGATAAAGTAAAACAAGGTCAAGTAATTGGATCTGCAGGTAAATCAAGCACACAAGATAAAGATCCGCAGATGTGTTTCACAATAAGGCATAATGGTCAAGCAGTCGATCCTTTAGTACATATAAACTGTGATTGAATTTATGAAATATGATTTTAAAAACGTTGAAAAATTCTACCAAAATAAGTGGGATTTTTCTGTAAGCAAAGATAGTAAAAAGAAGAAATGTTACGTGTTGGAAATGTTTCCATATCCATCTGGTAAGATTCATATGGGGCACCTGCGTAACTATGCAATAGGAGATGTTATAGCACGTTACAAGAGAGCTCATGGATTTGAGGTTTTGCACCCAATTGGCTGGGATGCGTTTGGATTACCAGCTGAAAATGCAGCAAGGGACAATAATATTAACCCTGCGGCGTGGACAAAAGAGAATATAGACAATATGCGTGCACAGCTAAAATCTATAGGTCTTTCCTACAATTGGAATCACGAGCTTTCCACATGTGAGCCTGATTATTACAAACACGAACAGAAATTTTTTCTGGATTTTTTAAAGCATGGTCTTGCCTATCGAAAAGAGTCGTGGGTTAATTGGGATCCAGTGGACCAAACAGTGCTTGCAAATGAGCAAGTGGTTGATGGAAAAGGATGGCGATCAGGTGCAGTTGTTGAAAAACGTAAGTTATTCCAATGGTTTTTAAAGATTACTGATTTTGCTGAAGATTTGCTTCATTGTCTGCAAAGTTTAAAAAATTGGCCAGAAAAAGTCAAAACTATGCAAGAGCGCTGGATAGGAAAATCTGAAGGGGCAACTATAGATTTTGAAATAGTTGGCTTAAATAAGAAGTTAAAGATTTTTACAACTTCTCCTCATACTTTATTTGGAGCTTCTTTTCTTGCAGTAGGAGCAGAGCACCCTATTGTACAAGACCTTAAAGACAAAGAAATAAGAGACTTTATTGGTAATATGAAGGCAAAGGGGGAGAATGATGAAAAAATTGGAATTTACACTGGACTGAACGTCAGGCACCCATTTCTCGACAAGGAATTACCAATTTATATAGCGAATTTTGTGTTGATAGAGTATGGAGAAGGTGCGATTTTTGGTTGCCCTGCACATGATCAGCGTGATTTTGAATTTGCACAGAAGTATGGTTTACCGATTATTCCTGTAGTTTGTGAAGAGACCACAGAGATCTTAAAAGAACCGTACTTCGGTGATGGAGTGATGTTCAATTCTGAATTCTTAAACGGACTAATGATTAATGAGGCAAAAAAAGTAATCATAAAAAAACTTGAAGAAAAAGGAATAGGTAAGAAAACAATAAACTATCGTCTACACGATTGGGGAATTTCAAGGCAACGTTATTGGGGATGTCCTATACCTATTATACATTGTAAAGATTGTGGAATTGTTCCAGTTCCAGAAAAAGACCTCCCTGTTGTTCTACCAACGGATGTAGAATTTACAAGTGGTGGTAATCCCCTGGATAAGCACCCAACCTGGAAATTTGTTGATTGTCCAAAGTGCGGAAAGCAAGCAGAACGTGAAACTGATACATTTGACACTTTTTTTGAATCTTCTTGGTATTTTGCTGCATTTTGCAGTGAAAATAAATCGATTAATAAAGATACTTGTAATCGTTTTATGCCTGTTGATTATTACATAGGTGGAATAGAACATGCAATTCTACATTTGCTTTACTCAAGGTTTTTCTGCCGTGCTTTAACTAAATGTGGCTATTTTGACGTTAAAGAGCCTTTCTCTACTTTAATCACTCAAGGAATGGTCTGCCATATAACTTATAAAGATGAGAATGGCAAATGGCTCTTTCCCGAAGAAGCAAAAGAGTTGATTGCGAAGGGTGCTAAGATCCAAGTTGGAAAAGTCGAAAAGATGAGTAAGTCAAAGAAGAATACAGTTGACCCAAACTTTATCATAGAAAAATACGGTGCTGATACTGCTCGTTTGTTTGTATTATCCGATACCCCCCCAGAAAAAGATATGGAATGGTCTGATGATGGCGTGGAAGGTTGTTTTCGCTACATAAATAAATTGTGGCGTATGGTAGTGCAACTTAGGCCCGTAAACATACACTATGATAATGAAAACATTGTAGGTAAACTCCTAGAGTACAGAAAAAAAATCCACAAACTCTTACACGGACTTACAGATGACTTGGAAAACTGCAGATTAAACTGTGTGGTAGCAAAGTTTCGTGAAATGACAAATTTAATAGCTGAAATAGACGTAAAAACTGGAAAATCTCTTATTGATGAAGGTATATGCATACTAATCAGAGTAATTGAGCCATTCATGCCACACCTGGCTGAAAATTTATGGCAAGAAATAGGAGGCAAAGGTATGCTATATCTAAAGCCTTGGCCAAAAGCTGATGAATCACTACTAATTGATAATATGGTAACTGTAGCAGTGCAGATCAATGGAAAGTTACGTGCGACCATTGAAGTGGCAACTGATTTACCTCAAGAAGAATTGAAGAAAATAGCAACAGGTTCTGTATCCAATAGAATCGATCAAAGCAAAATTCGCACTATATATGCTGTACCAAATAAGGTAGTAAACATAGTTATATAAAAATTTTGAGTAGCATGTCCCTAATTTCGTAGGTATACTTTTTTTGATATGAGATTATATCTTTTTTAATATAAAGGATATATACTTGTGCATTATATATTTTTTTGTATGGGTAGTTATATGAAAATAAAAGGATTGTGTGTTTTAGCTGTGTTGCTCACTTCATCTCTAGCAGGTGCAGCTAGTAATAAAGCAGCTAGTAATAGTGCAAAAGAGCAGTACTACGCAGGTTTAAACTTTGGTGGTGGATGGGGTACTGGATTAAAAATAAAACCTGGCTTAGTTTTTGGTTATAATTATGATAAAAGCTCTAAGTTTGAACTTGAGATTCTCACCGACGTAAGTGATATGTTTGGTAAGGCAACCAAGAAAATGGGAGCTAGTTTATTAGCACATTACCGTTATTATCCTGACGTTGACATTGATCCTGTGAAACTATATGTCAGTGGAGGTTTAGGAGGACATCTACAAGTATATCCTTTTGACATTGTTGGCACTGAAACACTAGATAAAATACTGGGTGCTATTTCGTACAAACTGAAGGTTGGTGTTGATTATGAAGTTGCTCCACAGATAGTTGGTACAGCTGCTTTAACCGTAGGCGGGCAACTGAGTGGTTTAAAAGCAAAACAAATACCAGATGCGATGCTGGAAGTAGGAGTACGTTATAGTTTTTAATGCTGGATGGCATTGTGTACATGTTTAGGTGTAACCATAAGCAATGCTCAAAACTTGCTGCTAGCATGTTTGAACACTTATTTTAGTATGTTTTAAGGAATGTTACATATGAGTAATATGAAAATGAAAAAATTGTTTGCTATATTGCTTGCTTCATCTTTAGCAAGTACAGCTAGTAGTAATGCAAGTGAGTTAGAAGATCGGTACGAAGATCGGTACGAAGATCAGTACTATGTAGGTTTAAACTTTGGTGCTGGATGGGGTGATATTTTTAAAATGAAACCTAGCGTTGTTTTTGGTTATAATTATGACAAAAATTCTAAATTTGAACTTGAGGTTCTTGCCAACATAAGTGATATAACTGATAAACAAAAAAGGAAAGTAGGAGCTAGCTTGTTGGCGAATTACCGTTACTATCCTGATCTTGAAATTGATCCCATTAAATTATATGCCAGTATAGGACTGGGTGGATATATCCAAGTATTGCCTTCTTTTGGCTTCGGTGGCAGTAGTACAGGTAAAACTACAGTCAAAAATGTTTCAGATAGTGGTAATTCAGGTGAAATTGTGAGTAAAGGTGGTGGAAAAAACGATAATAGAAGGGAAGAGGAAGAAGAGAGTCAAGAAGCTCCAGCTCTACTAGCTGCTGATAAAACGTCTGATCCATCTTTAGTAGACAAAATACTGAGTTCTATTTCCTATAAACTAAAGGTAGGTGTTGATTATGAATTTACTCCGCAGATAGTTGCTACAGTTGCTATTGCTGCAAGTGGGCAATTAAGTGCCTTCAAGCCACCAGTACAAATACCAGATGCAATCATAGAAGTAGGCATACGTTATAATTTTTAATGTTCTAAATTGCATATTTCTTGTAGTGAATAAGATAATCCTGCAAAGAGGTTTGCTATTTGGATAAAAATTCGATGTTATTATCTAGAGACGGGTATCTATTTTTCTTATGCCCTCAATTAATGAAATCAGAAGGATCAACTTCCCGCTGTAAGCAAGCAGCAACTACAGTGTTGATCATAAGAAATGCTATTGTCATCGGGCCAACTCCACCAGGCACTGGAGTAATAGCTTTGACTTTTTCTTTTACTCCCTCAAAGTCAACATCACCCACAAGCTTACTTTGATTTCCTATGTTAATGCTATTTATGCCAACATCAATCACTATTGCACCTTTTTTTATCCAATCTGGTTGAACAAAATTTGGCTTTCCAACTGCTGCAACTACTATATCCGCCTTAGAGCAATAATCAGCTAAATCCCTACTTTGTGAATGCAAGATGGTAACAGTGCAATTTTCTTGCAACAATAGGTGAAACATTGGCTTACCCACAATATTTGATCTGCCAATGATTACCGCATTTTTACCGGACAGATTATTTTCAACTGACTTAATTAAATGCAAAGAACCTTTGGGAGTACAAGGTATCAGACAATTTTTTTCACCTTTAACTAACCTGCCAACATTCTCATCATGAAAGCCATCTACATCTTTTTCAACACTTACTGTATTAATTATCCTGCTTGCACTGATGTGCTTTAGCAAAGGCAACTGAACTAAAATTCCATGCACAGATGAATCTTCATTTAATGTATTAACTTTTTCAATCAATTCATCTTCTGAGATACTATCAGGCAAAACAATAGTTTCAGAACTTATGCCTATTGATTCTGCTTTTCTTTGTTTATTACGAACGTAGACCTGACTTGCTGGATTGCTACCCACAAGAATTACTTTAAGACAAGGAAAAACATTATACTCTTTCTTTAAAATATCAATTTTTTTTGATAGCTCCTCACAGAGATCATTTGCTATTTTTTTACCGTTAATAATAATTGACATTTCCTTGCCACTCCTTGAAGTCAGGTAATGAGATATCAAATAAATTCAATACTTTACCAACAGCATGATTTACAATATCATCCAAAGATTTTGGTTTAATATAAAAAGCAGGCATCGGCGGAGCAATAATTGCTCCCATCTCCGTTAGTTTTAACATATTTCGGAGATGTCCAAGATGTAGTGGAGATTCTCGCACCATAAGAACTAATTTTCTTCTTTCTTTTAGAGTTACATCTGCAGCCCTTGTTAATAGATTGGAAGTCACCCCCGATGCTATTTCAGACATTGTTTTCATAGAACATGGAGCAATAACCATACCTGAGGTTTTAAATGAGCCGCTTGCTATTTTTTCTCCTATTTTTTCTTCAGAATAGTAAAAATCTGCAAGCGACATAATATCTTCAAGTTTTTCTTTAATCTCATGAGCTATAGTTATTTTTCCAGCACTGCTGATCACTAAATGAGTTTCATGATTGGTATTTTTTAGTGCCTCTAGAATCCGTACACCGTAAATAGAACCAGATGCTCCACTTATTCCAATTACAATCCTACTATTCACCTTCGTAATTCATTCCCAATGCACGTTTGTAGGTATCAAGTAATATTTCCTGTTCCTCCCTGTCATCATCATCCATCTTTCTTAGCCTAATAATCTGTTTCATCACTTTTATATCCCAACCTTCATCTGCAGCTTTTGCATATACATCACGAATGTGATCTTGCACATCCCTCTTTTCTTGTTCAAGTTTTTCGATTCTCTCTATATAGCTCTTCAAATCTTCAGCCGTTATTTTTACTGTATCTTCCATAGAACCCAACTAATTAATTGCTACTACAGTATTATCAGTTTTTACTTGTACTTCAATCATAGTAATAATATTTTTATCTTTTTTTAAAATCTTAAAGTAAAAACCGTACATGGAAAACTCTTCATTTTCTTCAGGAATGCGCTCTATCTCGTTTACAATCATACCTGCTAGAGTTGTAGCTTCTTCATCAGGAAGATCCCAATGTAACTGTCTATTAATATCCCTAATAGTAGATTTTCCTTCTATGTGATACATATTATCGGATATCTTTTTTATAAAATTCTCTGTGATCAAATCATGTTCATCTGAAATTTCTCCAACTATTTCTTCCAGTATATCCTCAAGAGTTACGATTCCCTGTAGTGCTCCATACTCATCAATAACAAATGCAAGGTGTTTCCTGTTTTTACGGAAGTTGTGAAGTTGTACACTGAGTGGCGTACTTTCTGGTATAAACCAAGGCTTTGACATAACTTTGGCAATCTCTATTTTATTATCCTTTTCACGCAAGGCATTTATTAGATTTTTCACGTGAACCACTCCAACAATATTATCTGGTTCTTTTTGCCATAAAGGTACTCTGCTATGGCTACTGGTTAAAATCTCTCTTATTAACTCTTCTTTATTTCGATCTATATCAAGAGAAAATAAGTTTCTCCTGTGGGTCATAATTTGTGATATTTCTGTCTCAGCCAAATCAAGTATACTATTTAGCATATCTAAATCCTGTTGTAACATAGTGCCCTCACTGCGGTGAAGAGTAATCATATTACGCATTGCATCTGCTGCAGATATTACCTCCCTATTCTTATGAAGCCCACATAACTTCAGAATGATATTGACAATAAACTGAATGCCTAATGTCAATGGAGAAAGAACCTTGACAAAAAACAGCATAAAATAAGCAGAAAGTAATGTAAATTTTTCAGGATTTTGCATGGCGTAAGTTTTTGGTAAAACTTCACAAAATAGCAAAATACAAAACGTCATCATGAATGTTGAAAGAAATATGCCCTCACTCCCAAAAGAATTTATAAATATTACTGTAAATAAAGCAGAGCAAGTAATGTTAATAATTGTATTACACAGTAATATTGTTCCTATTGTTAATTCTTTTTTACCTAACAAAAGCTCTATTATCTTGGCTTTTTTGTTACCTTCTAGCTTTAGTTTATTCACTCGGGATCGGCTAATTGAGGTTAACCCTATTTCTGCTCCTGAGAACAAAAACGATAAAATCAATAAGAAAAAAATTGCTGACAATACTGAAATCAATAACCAATCCATTAAAGTATGATGTTATTGCGATATAGAAACAGAGTTGATTTTATATGTTGTAATAAGCATTTGCAAGTCTATATATCTTTAATATAAAAAAAATAAATCATAAAATATATCACACACTGCATTCACATGCATATTCTCAACAACAAGTGGAGGAGTTATTCTTATTACCCTATTATTTAATAATTTTAGTCATTATTAAGCCTTTGTCAAGAGATTGTTTAACAATTTTATCAGCCAACGGTACTCTAAGCTCTATCCCTATCAATAAACCCTCCCCACGAACTTCTGAAACGATCTTCGGAAATTCTTCAGTCAAAGGCAATAACTTTTCTTTTAGATATTTACTGACCTTCTTAACATGGTCAAAAAAGCCTTCCTTTAGCATTACATCGAGTACTGCATTACCAACAG
The DNA here is from genome assembly GCF_947251825.1 of Wolbachia endosymbiont (group B) of Camptogramma bilineatum. Taxonomy (NCBI): domain Bacteria; kingdom Pseudomonadati; phylum Pseudomonadota; class Alphaproteobacteria; order Rickettsiales; family Anaplasmataceae; genus Wolbachia; species Wolbachia endosymbiont (group B) of Camptogramma bilineatum. The sequence goes on along the minus strand of NZ_OX366391.1, from coordinate 50,691 downwards.
TCATAGCAAGTGGATTACCTCCATAAGTTGACCCATGAGTTCCTGGAGTGATTGCTTCTGCTATATAATCTTTTACTAAACATGCAGCCAGAGGAAACCCATTACCCATAGCCTTCGCACAAGTGAGCATATCAGGTTCAACTCCTATATTTTGATAGTAAAATAGAGAGCCAATCCGTCCATATCCGCATTGCACTTCATCAAAGCATAAAATTATTCCTTGAGCTTTTGTTATCTCTCTTACTTTTTTAAGATACTCTACGTCCAATGGATGTACTCCGCCTTCACTTTGTATGGGCTCTAAAAATATGGCAGCTGTTTCGCTATTGATTTTCTTTTCTAATGCTTCAATGTTATTTCTTGGAACTTTATCAAAACCAGAAAGGAGTGGAGCAAAACCTTCGCGTGATTTTTCATTTCCCCCAGCTGAAATTGCAGCAATACTGCGGCCATGAAAACCTCCTTCAATTGTAATGATGTGACTGCGCTTTTCTTGTCCATTTAAGTAGAAATAGCGGCGAATAAATTTAATTGCAGCTTCTGTTGCTTCAAGTCCACTTAAGCAGAAAAAAACTTTATCGGCAAAGGTAAGTTCTGTTAAACGCTGAGCAAGCCTTTCCTGCTGAGGAATAGTAAAAATATTAGAGCAGTGCCATAATGAATCCAGTTGCTCCTTCAGTTTATCTGTAATGTATGGATGACAATGCCCTAGAGAGGTTGTAGAAATTCCTGCAGCAAAGTCTAAATATTTTTTACCATCCTTATCGAAGAGATATACTCCTTCTCCTCTAACTATAGAAGCTTCAGATCTATTATAAGCGTTAACAACATGATCCATTTTAAATATTATCTATACTGTGCATGAAAAAGCTTTCCCTTAATATTGCTTAAACTAAAAATTGGGCTAATATTATACAGTTCAACATAAAATTCAGGAATTTAATATGTAAAAAAGTAAAACTACACCAATTCACATTCAGCAAAAAAGAAAGCTATTTCTCTATGAGCATTCTCTAGACTATCAGAACCATGCACTCTATTTTCACTAATATCATCAGCAAAATCACCCCTAATTGTACCTTTATCTGCCTGCTTTGGATCTGTAGCACCCATGATTTGCCTGTATTTACTGACTGCATTTTCACCGATTAAAACTTGAACTATCACAGACCCAGAAGTCATAAATTCCACCAACTCTCCAAAAAAAGGCCTATCCTTATGAATTTCATAAAACAGCTCTGCTTGTTTTTTTGTCAGCATCATCATTCTTTGTGCTATAATTTTTAGTCCAGATTTTTCAATATAAGAATTTATACTGCCTGTAATATTATTTTTTACTGCATCAGGTTTTAATATCGAAAGTGTTCTCTCAATTGCCATATCATTCCCTTATATTAAGATCGTATATTTATAGATTTATTTTATTATAAACTTTGATTTGATAAAAGCAATTTTTCACTTATAGTTAAGAATAAACCATCAAGGAGGTGTTTTATGGGGTGTTGTAATAAAAAAAACAACAAACCAGTCGATCCTAATGTTAAACAATCAATTGAAACTACACTTACTGCTAAAGAATGGGTTAATCAATTCAAGTCATCAATTTTTTGTGGGACAAAAGGATTTTTAACTTTTAATTTGGCATTTTTGAGTTATTTAGAGTATAGCTTACACAATAATACAAAATTAAAAGAAGGCGCTGTTTTTGCAATAAAAAGGAATACTATTCCATTTTTCGAAATGGCTATCATAGTGCCATTTGTTTGTCTTGCATTACCATCTATGATAGGTGGGATGAACCTCATGCATTGTGCGCTTATATGTGCTGCACTGATGGTTGCAACATGTTTTGTTGTGAGAACCTTTTACTTGCGTGAAAAGTTATTGAAAAAAATGACTAATAATGAAAATTATACCGAGGAACAAATAGAGCAGGAATTTAAGAAAGACACTATAAAATTTCCTATCTTTGATAAAAACAGACAGCATATTGAATATAATTCTCCTAATCCAGGACAACTAATGAATGAAAGTCCTCCCTCTCTTTTTGTTAAGGTTTTACTTTTCCCCCTTACGATTTTTCTGAAGGCTCTACAAAGCTGCATAATGATATCTTTGGCTGCTGTTGAACTTCTTGAAGCAGTGCCAAGTTTTTGTGTTGATGTGGTTTTCGATAGAGGCTTTGCATCTACACAGAGTAACATGAAGAGATCTGCTCATCTATTGTATGCCAGTGTAAGAAATTTAGTGCCTGTAACTAAACTTGATGAGTGTGTAGCTGATTTTATAGGCAAACCTGAAGAAAGGTGCTGTCAGTGAAGAAGGCAGTAATCTTATTTAACCTAGGCGGACCTGATTCACTAAGTGCGGTCCGTCCTTTCTTATTTAATCTTTTTTACGATAAAAGAATAATAAATCTACCAAATCCTTTTCGCTTCCTTTTAGCAAAGTTTATCTCCAAAAGGCGAGAAAGTACTGCACAAGAAATATACGAGCACATTGGAGGTAAATCGCCAATCTTGGAGAATACGAAAGCACAAGCTGATGCTTTAGAACTAAAATTAAATAAAAATGGAAACCATGTATATAAGATATTCATCTGCATGCGTTATTGGCATCCATTTGCTGATGAAGTTGTTAAAAGCGTAAAGCAATTCGACCCTGACGAAATCATTCTGTTACCACTATATCCGCAATATTCAACCACCACAACTCTATCATCCATCGAGAATTGGCAAAAAAATGCCAAACTGGAATGTAACACAAAAACAATTCACCATTATTATGACAATGAAGACTTTATTGAAGCTCATGTTAATCTGACGTCTAAATATTATAAATTAGCTAGCAAAATCGGTAAGCCAAGAGTCCTATTCTCGGCTCATAGCTTACCTCTTAGTATCATTAAAAAAGGCGACCCTTACGCTTCACAGATAGAAAAAACAGTAAAATTAATAGTAAAAAAATTGAATATTGAAGATCTTGATTGGGGAATATGTTATCAGAGTAAGGTTGGCCCTGTAAAATGGTTGGAGCCTAGCACTGAAAGTGAGCTATCACGCGCGAAAGACGATAATATACCTGTAGTTTTATCACCTATATCTTTTGTTTCTGAGCATTCTGAAACACTGGTTGAACTTGATATAGAGTATAAAGCAATTATCAAAGACGGATATTACTTTCGCGTACCAACTCTCAGTACTGATCTCTTATTTATCAAGTGCTTGGCCGATTTATGTTTAGATCACTCTCAAAGTACTGATTTATAGCACTTTTCTTTTTAGATTTTTATAGTATAATATTAAAAAGTTATTATTTTATTATCTACTTATGCCAAAAGGTAAGCCAAATACATTTATAGAAAGTATACATGATGTTCACAATCATGATATTAGAAAGATGTATTGTATTGCAGTAGGTTTAACAGGCATATTGTGTAAAATTTCATTGCAATTCTGTTGCGAGTTTATTGATAACAACAGATCCAATATTTGTACTATATTAGATATTTCTAAGTTCATAAAACTACCAACATCAATAATATTTGCTCTTCATTTTGGTCTCAATTTAGCTGGATATAAATCTAAGAAACCTGCGAATGGTGAAGAGGAAAATAAACCTGAAAAACCAATACAGGTTGTAGGTAACTCAGCGTACTTGGCAAGCTGTATCATAGGAATATTGATGCAGGCAAAAATCATTCATTTCTTAGCTAGAAACAACAAGGATGTAATAAGTTATATTAGCTTAACATCAGCAGTTCTATTTCTATTTTCAGAATTCGCAAGCTGTTATTATAAGTGCGAAGAATATAAGGAAGTGCATAAAAAATATCAAGAAGCATGTAAAAAATACAAAAAGGGTGATGACGAACTTACGAAATGTGAAGCTGAGCTTGCTAAATGCAAGAAGAATGTTATGTTTAGCACATTCACTTTGTCATTGGGCTTGTTAAGCTTCATATTAAAAAGAATGGAAATTGCAACTATACCGATAGACTTGGGTGGTGGCATAATCTATAATTTCAACTTAACTGTTACGGTCAGTTTGATACTAAGTATAGCATATCTAGTATCAAACATCGATAAGTTTGTCAATCAACCTAATAATGGTACTGATCCTTCTACTGGATTTGATGACGCTCACCATATTCAGCATAATGGCGGCAGCATTGTAGAAAGTAATTATTCGAGATGAAAAGACTTAATTTCTACTGCCAATGCTAGCACTGCTAATTTGCTAACAATGTTCCAAAGTGGCAGAGTTTTATTTTCTTGGCTGATGTCATAAAATTCACAGTCAGTGGAATTCAAGCTAGAATATACATCTTTCCTGCTATTACATCGGTATAAGTAACATGTTGGAGTATCTCCTATATAGTATATTAGCGGTTCTGCAGAACTACTTTTAAATATGTCAATAGTTGGTACACCTTCTTGTATAATAACACTATTGATTGCTATTCCTTCTTTTATCTTTTTCATTTTATGACGCTTTTTTTTATTGAGATTTAATATTTCCTTTCCACTTGTTGCTGTTATAATGCCCATTCCATATGTGCCATTGCTTGCTTTGATAAAAACGTAAGGTTGTGTTTTTATTTCATATTCCTCATATTTTTTTTGCACTAGAGATAATATTTGGTCAACTTTAGTCGCTACTGCTCCTAGTGATGAATCATCATTAAAGTCAACTCCATTACAGCTTTCTGTAAGCACAGAAATAAGCCATGGGTCCATTTTAAATTCGCCACAAAATTCGGACACTAATTTTTGATAGATTTCAAAATATTGAAATTTCTGCCTACTGTGCCAGCCATATAATGGACTTGGCACTATCTCTTGTTTTACGTTTTCTAGCGTGTCTGGAATGTGGCTCGTCATATCACGGTTCAGTATAATCACATCAGGCACAAATCCTGAAGTTGTCTTCAGCAAAGAGTTTTCTTTCACAACAGTTTCATACTGTTCTATTAAATTGTACGTTTCATTATGAAAGAGGCCAATTCTAGTTTCAAAACCTGCGAGTTGCAGTACTTTCTCTATAACAAATACGTTTTCTATATACATTTTATTTCGTGTGTAATTCTCCGGTATTATAAGAGTCTTTTTATATTGTTTTGTTTCAAAATAACTTTTTATTAGTTTTGCTGCTGTTGCTCTTGATGTCTCACTTAGATTGTTGAACCCTGCAGGAAATAAATTAGCGTCCACTGGGGCAATTTTGTAGCCTGAATTCCTAAGATCTATGGAGCTATAAAATGGTAATGTAAAACCATTAAATTTTGTTTCGAACCAATTATTTATATCTTTTTCCAGATTTGGATGAATTATGTTTTGCATCTACACTTTAAATGTTATAAGAAAAGTACTATATTATAAGTTATAATCTTAATATAATATAACGAATTAAAATAACAAAAAAATGATTCATCATGACAGCAGTAAAATGTATGGTACTACTATACTGTCAATTAGAAGAGACAAAAATGTAGTAGTAATAGGTGATGGGCAAGTCTCGCTAGGCCATACCGTTATAAAATCTGGAGCAAAAAAAGTTAGGCGTCTTTCTGGTGATTCCGTAATTGCCGGTTTTGCTGGAGCAACAGCTGATGCATTTACTCTCTTCGAAAGGCTAGAATCTAAACTTGATAAGCACCCAGGACAGTTAATGAGGGCATGTGTTGAACTTGCAAAAGACTGGAGAATGGATAAATATCTAAGAAAATTAGAAGCTATGATGATCGTGGCAGACAAGTCCATTTCATTGGTCATTACAGGAACGGGTGATGTTCTTGAACCTGAAGATGGCATTGCAGCCATTGGCTCTGGAGGAAATTTTGCTTTATCTGCAGCAAAAGCTTTGATTGACGTTGAAGGAATATCAATAGAGGAGATTGCAAAAAAGGCTATGAAGATAGCTGCCGATATATGTGTTTATACAAACCATAATCTAATTATCGAAAAAATAAAGGAGTAATATGTCAAGAACTTTGTGTACCAATTCTTCTGGTCAACCTGTAGTAGGTCAATCTGATAATAATGATGACTGCAATAAAAAAAACGGCCTCTATGAAAATGAAGGTACAGAAAGTAGCAGCATCCAAAGCTCACAAGCTTTATTAGATGATCTACCACCACAGAAGATAGTTAAAGAGTTGGATAGATTTATAATCGGACAGAATGACGCAAAGCGCGCTGTTGCTATTGCACTCAGAAATCGTTGGCGTCGAAATAAAGTCCCACTTCCACTACGTGAAGAGATTATACCTAAGAATATACTCATGATAGGCCATACGGGAGTTGGTAAAACTGAAATAGCTCGCCGTTTAGCAAAGCTTGCTGGTGCACCTTTTATAAAAGTTGAAGCAACGAAATTTACTGAAATAGGATATGTTGGACGTGATGTTGACTCGATAATACGTGATTTAGTTGATGCAGCAATAGTTTTAGTTAAGGAAAAAGCACGTAAAGCCTTAACTAAAAAAGCTTTAGGTTTGGCTGAAAAGATAATAGTCAACTCCATGGTTGGTGAAGATGCAACCGAGGAAAGCAAAAAAGTTTTCAGAGAAAGACTGAGAAATAAGGAATTTGAAGATGGAGAAGTTTCTATTAACGTCAGGGAGAGCAAGGGTATGCTACCCACTTTTGATATACCTGGTATGCCAGGTGGGCAAATTGGCGTGATGAACGTAACAGAAATAGTGGGTAAGATGTTTAATGGGAACAAAAAAACAAAAACTATTACAGTTAAAGTGAAAGAAGCGCGTGAAATATTGATTAATGAAGAAAGCGAAAGGTTAATGGATGAAGACAAGATAATCAAAGAAGCGATTGATCTTGTTAGCAATGAAGGTATAGTGTTTTTGGATGAAATAGATAAAATTGCAGCACGTACAGAAATAAAAGGTGAAGTCAACAGAGAAGGAGTGCAACGTGATCTGTTACCACTACTTGAAGGAACAACTGTTTCAACTAAGTATGGCACCGTAAAAACAGACTATATATTATTTATTGCATCTGGTGCTTTTCATTTGTCTAAACCATCCGATCTTTTACCAGAATTACAGGGTAGATTGCCAATTAGAGTGGAACTTAAGGCACTTACTCAAGAGGATTTAATAAAAATATTAAAGGAACCAGAATCTAGTTTGTTAAAACAGTACATAGCTTTAATGAAAACGGAAAATGTAACACTTGAGTTTACTGATGATGGTATAGAAACTATAGCTGAAATAGCTTTTACAGTTAATAGAGAAGTAGAAAATATAGGTGCAAGAAGACTTCATACTGTCATGGAGAAGCTTTTAGATGAAATAAGTTTTATCGCTTCTGAAAAAAATAATGAGAAATTTGTTATAGATAGCAAGCACGTAAGAGATAAGCTTGAATCAATTTCAAAGCAGCTTGATTTATCTAAGTTTATACTTTAGAAGAAACTTTTTCTTTAAGTAATATATAGCACTCAAGAAGTTTTATTTTTTCTTACTTCGTAATTCTTTAAGCTATTTTTCAATAGTAGAATTCAAGCTTAAATCAATTATTGCAATATCACAATCTATGCCTTTTGTTAACACATCAGTTAAAAGATCAGGTGGAGAAAGAACTGTTCTTTTATTACCAGCTCTCATTCCCACAACTCCAAGTTCTATAGCAAGCGGCATTTTTCTGTCACCAACTTTAAACTGCACTGTTTGATCTTTGACTATATACTCACCATTATATCTCTTTATGCTATATTGAGCCGATATCTCATCACCACACTTTACTTGTTTTCTAGTTTTGTTAATTAAGTCATTAAAAATCATTAGGTTATTTACTGAATCAGGATATTTATCTTTTACTTCAATCAGTTTGATGTAATAAGAGTTAAAACTCATTTTGTTGTCATCAGCGGCAATAGTAACTACACGCTCTCCACCTTCTTTCATACCTATTACCCCTAAACTCACTTCTTTTTCACCTATTCTCAGAGTAATATCAGAGACTTGACTTGGTAATGCTGCCAGATTGTTGGATATTTTGTACATTTGTAGCAGGACTTCTTGGCCACAGAAAGCCTTACTGCCGCTGCCTTCAGTAATTTCATAAAATTTTATCGTCTCTTCTTCCTTTTGCTGTGTTATTTCTTCTAAATATTCTGCTAGCCCATGCTTTTCAATATAGCGATCAAGTGCTGATTCAAGTATGGGCTTTACTAGATAACGTGCTATTGTCTGTGTTAAACCATCATGTGTGGCATTTATCTCGTAAAGCTTGTCCTCTTTTTCCGGTTTATCTTTATTTATATAAACAATAGTGATTATAAAAACAGAAGCTAAAGTGAGAACCATTACTAGAAAGATAAATATTTGTAATATAATTTTTTTAACCATCTTTTTTTACTTGATTCAATAAATCATATAAATCATTAGTATTCCCTGAAAGCGTACTTAAATTATCTGAGGCCTGTTTAAAGAGACTATCTATATAGTTTTCCATTTCATTTTTGCCAAGCACGGACATTAAATTGTTTGTTTTATCTTGCTCATAATCTTCAATATCATCCTTAGCTTGAAAAATAAGCCCCAGATTTATTCCATAGTTATATAACGCTCTCCGCTCCTTGGTTGTAGCATTGCCTATTATAGCCCCTATTTCGCATGAAGCTGCAAATAGTTTTGCAGTTTTCATCAAATGAATTTCCTTTATTTTATTCAAATCTGCATCTATATCCAAAATCTGTCCTCCCACCATTCCCCTAACTCCTATCGCTTGAGAGAGCACTTTGATGATCTCACAATTTAACGAAGATAATACCTCAAAAGCCAGGGTAAGTAATGCATCTCCGGCCAGTACTGCTATTGCTTCACCAAATTTTTTGTGGCAGCTCAGCTGGCCTCTTCGAGTGTCACTATTATCCATGCATGGTAGATCATCGTGAATTAGAGAGTAAGCATGAATAAATTCAATTGCTGCTGCTGCTGTTATTGCTTTTTCAACCTTTATGTTGAATATCGACGAAGATGCTATAACTAAAAAAGAACGTATATGTTTTGCAGGAGCAAGAAGCACATAACGCATAGCTGATATAAATTTATTCTCGCTATTTTCAGGTAAGAGCTTATTCACTTCTACAACAAGCAAATTTTTTGTTGTTTCGTCTAGCATTTTTAAATTTATTAACTATCGAGTGCTAAGAGATAGGAAGTTTTTAATAGTTTATATAATCATAAAAGCTATTGCAAACATCGAAATTTCTTATAACATCAGAGAATAGGTTATTTTTTAGTAAGAAATGAGCGAATTGGCAAAAAGCACTAGGGAAGATATAGAAGAAAAAGTAAAGAAGATTATACTAGAGCACATCAGTAAGGATGTAGAGAGATTTGGTAGTTCTTCAAAGCTTTCAGACCATGGCACAGATAGTTTAGATGCAGTTGAAATAATCATGGCAGCTGAAGAAGAATTTGGTATAGAGATTCCTGATGAAGATGCACAAAAAATGGAAACTATGGAACAGATAGTTGAATATGTAGTAAACAAAGCAAACAATTGATGTTGAATGAGCAGAAGAGTAGTAGTTACCGGTGTTGGCTTAATTACTCCACTAGCAGCAGATGTTAATAACACCTGGTCAAAGCTGAAAGAAGGTAAATCTGGCATCAAAGCAATTGATACAAATAGGTTTGATTCTTCTGATCTTGCTTGCAGAGTTGCAGGGCAAGTTCCAATGCAATCTGATGATATTGAGAACTATTTCAATCCATTAGATTATATTTCTGAGAAAGATCTAAAAAGAACAGATCGCTTTATTCACTACGGCGTTGCAGCTGCTATTCAGGCAGTAGATGATTCACTAATTTTGGAAAATAAAAATATTAATAAAGAGCGAATAGGTGTAGCTATTGGTTCTGGTATAGGTGGTCTTCCATCAATTCAGGAAAATGTAATTACCATGCAGGAGAAGGGGCCTAGACGTGTTAGCCCATTTTTTGTTCCTGCAAGTCTAATAAATTTGATATCTGGTCATATTTCTATTAAATACGAATTTATAGGTCCAAATGACTCAGCGGTAACTGCATGTGCAACAGGTGCGCATGCGATTATAAACTCAGCAAGAGCTATAAAACTCGGTGAAGCTGACATTATGATTGCAGGCGGAGCAGAAAGTGCGTTATGCAGAGTTGGAATTGCAGGTTTTGCATCGATGAAGGCGTTATCAACTAAATTCAATGATAATCCTGAAGAATCCTCAAGGCCATGGGATGAAGAACGTGATGGATTTGTCATGGGCGAAGGAGCAGGTATATTAGTGCTGGAAGAGTATGAACATGCAAAAAAAAGAAAAACAAAAATATATGCGGAACTCACTGGATATGGACTAACAGGAGATGCACATCATATCACAGCACCTCATCCAGAAGGAAGAGGCGCATTTAAGGCAATGGAGCTTGCTTTAAAGAATGCACAAATCAGCCCAAGTCAAATTGGATATATCAATGCACATGGTACATCGACACCGCTTGGAGATAAAATAGAAGTAATAGCAATGAAGCAGTTATTCGGTGACTATGCCTATAAAATACCTGTTTCCTCGACTAAATCTTCTATAGGACATTTACTTGGTGCCGCAGGAAGTGTTGAAGCAATATTTAGTATCCTTGCATTAAACAATGGAATTGTTCCACCAACTTTAAACCTACACAAACCTTCAGAAGGGTGTGATTTAAATTTTGTACCATTTAAAGCTCAAGAGCATAAAATTCAATATGCGCTTTCTAATTCATTTGGTTTTGGTGGTACCAACGCGTCTCTCATCTTTGGAAAGGTGTAGTTAATTATGCTATTTTGAATCGACTACGAAAATGTTATTCGAGTAGCTGAAACTAGAATCCAGTTAAATTGGCAGCATAAAAGTAATGTTGAAATATAACATTTTGATGATGATGAAGAAATGGATCCTAGTGTCAGCTACTCGAATGACAGAAGAAGAAAAAGCAAAATTTTGCCTTTTACCGCTAACCTATTATACTTACTTGATAAGTTCTATCGCTTGATTAAATGCATAAAATATTAGTAAGAAGTAACCATAAGCCCTTGATTGGAAAAATCAAGATTAATGGTTCAAAGAATGCCGTCTTGCCAATAATGGCGGCAAGCTTGTTTAGTAATTCTTCAATAACTTTGCATAACGTACCTGATTTAATTGACGTGCATTTGATGTCTGAGCTGCTTAAGAGTCTTGGTGCAGAAGTAAATTTTATATGCAATAAAGACTATAAAGCAAATCACACTTTGGAAATTGACTGTAGCAATATCAATAACTATTTAATATCACATGAAATTGCAAGCAGACTGCGAGCATCTTTTTTAATGCTAGGTCCAATGCTCAGCAGATTTGGTAGAGTTTCAACAGTATTTCCTGGTGGATGTAATATTGGAAAACGTCCTGTTGACATTCATATTAAGGCACTTAAAGCAATGGGAGCTAAAATTGAAATTGATAGCTGTAATATAACTGCAACAACAAAGGGGAAATTGCAAGGCAAAGAAATAACATTTGAAAAAGTAAGTGTTGGTGCAACAGAAAATATAATAATGGCAGCAACACTTGCAGAGGGAGTAACAATAATAAACAATGCTGCAATCGAGCCGGAAGTTCTTGATTTAATAGAGTTTCTGAAGATTATGGGTGCCAATATTGAAGTTAATAATACAAAAATCACAATAGAAGGTGTTGAAGCATTAAATGGGTGTGAGCATAAAATAATACCAGATCGCATAGAGGCCGGTACTTATGCTTTGGCTGCTATCATTACCGACGGCGAGCTAAAGTTAGAAGGAGTAAGTTTGTCTGATATAGAATGTATTGCAAATGAATTGAAGACTATAGGAGCCAGAGTTGAGTTACATGATGATGGTATTATTATTTCTAGAAAAAATGGCTCTATTAAATCTGCTCACGTTGCAACAAATCCATACCCCAACTTTCCCAGTGATATGCAACCACAACTAATGTCTGCAATGTGCATTGCAGATGGAATATCAATCATTGAAGAGAACATTTTTGAAAGTAGATTTGCACATGCAAATGAGCTAAGAAAATTAGGCGCTAATATCAGCATCGAAAAAAGTAAAGCTACTATAAGTGGAACAAAGAGCCTATCTGGAGCTAATCTGCATGCTAATGACTTAAGGTCAACAGCAGCTTTAATTCTCGCTTCTTTGGTAGCTAAAGGAGAAACTACAATAAATAACTCACATCATTTATGGAGAGGCTATGAAGCAATGCACGAAAAACTCAATTCATGCGGGGCTGATATTTTCGTTTCATCTTGAGGATATATTATGAATGAGACAACTAAGCGAGCTACAGTAAAAGAAATAGAGGACATTCTATACGAAGAACATAAAGTATTAGATCATGGATTTGTTCGAGTAATTGATTATATGGGCTCTGATAGCGCCATAGTTCAAGCTGCTCGCGTTTCTTATGGAAAGGGAACGAAACAGATAAATCAAGATGAGGCGCTTATAAAGTATTTGATGAGGCATCATCATACAACTCCATTTGAAATGTGTGAAATTAAGTTTCACGTGAAACTTCCAATTTTTATTGCAAGACAGTGGATAAGACACAGAACTGCAAATGTGAATGAATATTCCGGAAGGTATTCGATACTTGATAATGAATTTTATATACCAGAACAGGTTGCAAAACAATCTGATAATAATAAACAAGGCAGCGGTGAAGCTTTTGACTCAAGTACTTCAAAAGAAATAATAGATTCTCTAATAAATGATTCTAATTTAGTATATTCTCATTATGAGAAATTTATTGAACAGGGCCTTGCAAGAGAAATTGCCCGAACTAATCTAACACTTAATTACTATACTCAGTTTTATTGGAAAATAGATTTACACAACCTTCTTCACTTTTTAAGGCTTAGAGCTGATCAGCACGCCCAATATGAAATTAGAGTCTATGCAGAAGTTATGTTGGACATAGTAAAGAAATGGGTCCCGCTGGCCTATAATGCTTTTGTTGAATACTCGCTAAAATCAGCCTGCATTTCAAAAACTGGTCTTGAAATAATTCGCAAGCTAATAAAAGGAGAAAATGTTACGAGAGAAGAAAGTGGCATTGGTAAAAGAGAATGGAATGAGCTGATGTCTATACTTGGTAAATAGCCAAAAAGATCGAGTTATGTCCTTTCACAGACTTGCAGGTGTGAGCAACAATTTATTCATACCTTTATCAACTGATATATCAATTATTTTTGAATTTGTTCTTTCTGTTGTTTCATAAAGTTTTTCAGCTTTCTTTGAAATCAGTGTTGCATTTCTAAGTCCAATATGAACTTCGCAATAATCTGCAAAATTTTTAATATACATATCATATGAATAATAGTTTACAGCAAGTTCCATTACCCTACAAACTTCCTCTAATGTAAAATTAGCAGCTCCTGTATCAGGACAAAAGCCAACCGCTCCTTTATTAGAGTCAAAAAATATGTATTTATCATTCTCTGCTTTATACACCAACATAGAATGCCCCTCATCCTCAATGACATCTTCTTCATTACAAGCATAGCAAAAATAACTAAATTCTAAGTAGCATCCTATCTTCACATCATTTAACGCACATTTGATTTGTTCTTGCTCAGTATAGATCCATAGTTCTGTTGAAGATAAATTATTATTTAATTCCTTATATATTATGTCATCATAATAAAATTGATCTCCTTCTCGCTTTTCAATGCTCTGAATATCAAGAATAGGTAAGAATTGCGATAAAAATTGCATCATTAATAACTTTTTCGTTTGTTCTTTTTTTTCATCAATATAATTCATAAAATCTTGTTCAGATATAATATTATCAGACTCGAGAAATGCAACAAAATCTTGCCTATTCTCTAATTTTACAAAAGTAATAAAGTAACTTAATGAGTGACATAGCCATTTTTTGGTATCAAAATCTAAAATTTCTTCAAATCTATCTTTTAATTGTACAATTTTAGATATACTATCTGACATAAAAGTATTCAAATTAAATTGAATAGCTTTCTCACTTTCAAATAATTTATTATATTGTTCTTCAGCTGATAAATCCGGTGCTTTGTATACATATCTACCATTTTCTCTACGTATACCTTCTATATCTTTAATTATACCTTGTTCTACATTTTTACTGATAGAAATTTGGTGCTTTCCTTTATTGGCAAATTGATTTAAAAACTCCGCAATTTCCTGTTTTGAGAGTCTTGTTTCAACTTGTCCATCTTCTCTATCTTCAGTTTTACAAAACACTTTAACTCTAGGATGTTCCTTATCAGTATAGACTTTTAATACAATAGATTGAGCAATGCGATTAACATATTTTGGCATATTGTTTATTAAGATATTAACTATATATCTTAATAATAGAATAATTTATACCATTAGTCAATTAATATATTATATAATAATATTTATTATACAAACTCATCACTTTTATAGAACATCTCATTAAAATCATTCAAAATCTTGATCTTCAATGAGATGTCATGACAGCAGAAGGAAATTCTGGAACGTTTATTTTTGAAAGTAAATTGCATAGCAGATTATGTCATTCCAGTGCTTGACACTGGAATCTAGTTTCACCTTATGATGGTGTTATTCAAGTAGCCTCTATCCAAGTGCCCCTTTGGTGTCATCAGAGTAGCTGACACTGGGATGGCTTTGTTTCATAGCACCTTAAGCAGTGATGGTTTACGACAAATTTATGTAATGATTTCAAATTTAGCCATACCAATACCAGTGAATTTGTTGAGCAAATAGCACTTAATTAGTAATTCTTTTTCACGATTTACTTCAGATTTATTCCTAAACAAATACTTGCTTCAACCTTGAGAAAAATCCTTCCATGTAAGATCTTTTTCCATAAATTGCTTCCTTTTTCCACTCTTTTACACCATCTTGTCCATATAATTTTATTAACCTAATAGCAGCATTTCTGTCAGACATATAATCTATTTTTGAATGTTCTGCTGCATCCTTTTTTGGTAGAACTTTTGTCTTTATATCGTATTTCTTACACAATTTATAAAGTTTTTGCCTATCGTATGCCCTATCTGCATATAATGCTTTTATTTTGTGCTGAAAATTAACTTCTTCAAGCAAATCGCAAGTGGTCAGAGTAGACGCCATTACTGTATCTTGCAGCTATGGCTTTTTTACTATTCACACTTAACATAACATGTAACTTTCTTACTTGCTCGTAGCTTCGGTACTTTCTATCTGCACTGCTTTCCTTACTGTGGCCAGGAGTGTTACTGTAAATTTGTGCTATCTATGATAATTTCAATATTTTCATGTTGCTTTTATCAATCCTGCAATCATTTATCTTAATATTAAGTTTTTTTTGATGCTTGTGAATAGCTGCAAATTTTTTCCTATTTGTTGCAAATACCCTTTTATAAACCCGACTGTTTGTCTTAAGCCAATTCTAAAAAGATTAACGATTATATGCACCAAAATCACAACTTTATCACTATAAATATAGTTGCCGCCCTGCATTTTTGGACTATTTTCATACCAATTTTCGATAGCTTCATCGATGTAACGAAAAATATTCCCCCTTTTTTCAAGGAATTTGTTATATTCGTTTTGGTTACTGACTTTCATTTTCTGTGGCATATTTTTTCTTCAACAGTTAAATGGCTGTTTTATAATGAATTTTGTCAGTAACTTCCAGTTCTTTTCACTTGAGCGATGCAACAAAGCCCACTGGGATCCAACTAAGTTGGTAAACACTTTACAACGTTTTTTGCACAAAAGGACTGGATTCTAGCGTCACGCGCTAGAATGACATCAACTTTTGAATTCCAGTTATGCAAGAAATCTATTCATTTGAAACTTGTTTGAGAAACGTAGCTATAAAAACCGCAGGTACCAGTTGGTTTTTATTAGCTAAAGTAAAGGTCAAATATCTGGAATTCTGGACATAAAATCCCCATGTAAAAAAGATTAGAAAAAAAATGCAGCGCACACATGACAGAAATTAAGTATACACTGAAGAATACATTTTTTATGAGTTTAATAAAAAGGTCTGCAGACTAAAGATAGATTTTGAGCTCAATAAATATCTCTAATTGTTATTATAATCAGATTTAAAATATGCGGAAGTAATTTTTTGTGTCCGCTTAGCAGGGTGGCAAAATAAGATAGACAGATACATTAAAACGCTCCCCAAATGCATCAATTCTATTTTTTCATTTTGTTTCCATCAACTTGTTCAGAACTTGGATTCTTCACTTCAGGACTTGGCTTCATTTCTTTAACTTTCTCATTAACTTTTTCTCTTACCTTCTCTATGTCATTATCACCAATGGCCATAATTGCAGGTTGAAATTCACTCATAAAACCTACAAGTTTCTCCATATCTTCCTCATGAGTACTAGTACCCTTGCTCATGAGATTGCTCAAAAGAACAGCCTTATTTTCCCCTATTAACTGTCCTATGGCTGCTAGTTGCTCTTGATTTCGAAGCATTTCTACTATCTTGTTCTGATTATTAGCGTCTTCAATGCTTTGCCCTGCTTTTAACTTAGTATTGTCTGCAATAGCTGCAAGCAATTCACTACGTAATCTATCAAAATTATTCTCTCTTGCTTGAATTGTAGGTAATTTATCGATCACATCTTTCACAAAACTTTTCACTGCTTTTCCTGCTTCAACCGCACCTTCTTTTATCTCACCTCTATGCTGATATATAGCATAACCAATAGCAGCTATAGCAACTAGTGCCATAAATCCTACAAATGCTGCTCCACCAACAATTAATGCACCGGTCACTCCTCCTATTGCTAATGTACCTGCTAGGACTCCGCCAACAATATTGCAATAAACCTGAAACTT
Source organism: Wolbachia endosymbiont (group B) of Camptogramma bilineatum (assembly GCF_947251825.1). Classification (NCBI taxonomy): domain Bacteria; kingdom Pseudomonadati; phylum Pseudomonadota; class Alphaproteobacteria; order Rickettsiales; family Anaplasmataceae; genus Wolbachia; species Wolbachia endosymbiont (group B) of Camptogramma bilineatum. Next base: position 33,811 of record NZ_OX366391.1, on the reverse strand, counting down.
GAGAAGACTATTTCTCGAAAGCTTCTACAAAAAGAACGGAGAGTTGAATTTATTTATAGAGCCAATGATCAAATAACCATATGTCTCGATGGATAATATATGGTAGAGCTCATGGGCAACAAGAAATTAATAGTGCGGATTAGTTGTAGTTATGAAGTAAATCGATTAGCAGAGTTGTATCTATTAGATGCATATGAAAAATTAGTGTTAAGTAAACCAATAAAAGCGAGCAAAAAGGAAGAAAACTCTGAATATAAGAAAGTAGATTTGAGGACGGTAAAATGGTAACAGTTAGTTTATATGCAAGAGTTTCTTCAGGGAGGCAAGCACAAGAAGATACAATAGCAAGCCAAATTGCTGCTATAGAGAATCAAATTAGTATGGATGGAGATAAATTATTAAATGAATATAAATTTATTGATAATGGTTATAGTGGTTCTAACATAATCCGTCCTGGTTTGGAAAAATTACGTGATAAAATAGCAGAAGGTAACATTGATAAGGTTTATATTCATTCTCCTGATCGTTTATCTCGTAAGTATGCATATCAGATGATATTACTTGAAGAGTTTAAGAAGTTAGGAGTGGAAGTCATTTTTTTAAATTATCAAATTAGCGATAATCCAGAATCTCAATTACTATTACAAATGCAAGGTATGATAGCAGAATACGAACGTGCAAAAATCATGGAACGAAGTCGTCGAGGAAAGATTTATGCAGCAAATAAGGGTTGTATAAGTGTAATGAGTGCTGCTCCTTATGGCTATCGTTATATAAACAAAAATACAGAAACAGGACAGGCCTTATTTGAGATTTATGAAGAAGAAGCTGAAGTTGTTCGTAAAGTATTTTCTTGGGTAGGAAGAGAAAGAGCCAGTATAGGAGAAGTATGTCGTAGGCTAAGTGCTATTTCCATTATGACGAGAACTGGAAAAGAGTATTGGGATAGGGCTGTAGTTTTGAGTATGTTAAAAAACACTGCTTATAAAGGACAAGCAGCTTTTGGTAAAACAAGGTTTGGCGTAAAACTAAAACATATAAGACCGAAAAAAACTCCTGCGAGCATCCAAAAGATAATTATTCTACTTATCCTGTTCCAAAAGAGGATTGGATTTATATTAAAGTACCTAGTATAGTAAGCGAAGATTTATTTAAAATCGTTCAAGAACAATTAGCTGAGAATAGAAAAATAGCAAGAACAAGACAAAGAGGAGCAAAACATTTATTGCAAGGTTTAGTAGTATGTAAGCTTTGCAATTATGCATATTATGGTACTAGCACTGCAAGGAATAAGGAGGGAAAAAAAACTAATAATCAGGTATATTATCGTTGTATTGGTACGGATTCATACCGTTTTGGCGGTAATAAAATGTGTAACAACAAATTAATTCGTACAGATACATTGGACATGGCTGTGTGGAAAGAGGTAAAACACCTATTAAAAAATCCAAATAGAATATTAGAGGAGTATAAACGTAGACTTTCAGAACTTAAAAAATCACCACTAGATCAAAAAAGCGCTTTGCTTGAAACACAAGAAGATAAGTTAAAACGAGGTATTGCAAGGTTAATTGATAGTTATGCTCAAGAATATATTGATCAAGAAGAATTTGAGCCAAGAGTTAAAGCAATGAAACAAAACTTAAAAATGGTTGAAGAACAAAAGAAAAAGATATTTGATCAGAAAAAACTCACACAAGAGTTAACTCTAGTAGTAACAAATTTAGAGGGGTTTTCCTCTAGTATTAACTCAAGTCTTAATAATGCAGACTGGCTAACTAAACGTGATATTATTAGAACGTTAGTTAAGCGAATTGAGATTAATTTTGAGGATGTAAACATCGTGTTTAGAGTAAAAGAGCTTCCAGACTCTTTTCATATGGAAAAAAATCAATGCTTGCAATGTTGTTGTAGGGGTAGGTGCACCTGTTAGTGTTGTAACTGCTGCTCCACTTATTACCCCCTGAGCTAACAGTTGGTTACCTAAAGCTTCAAGCTTTTCCTCCATGCCTTTTACTTTACTTACTTGCGCAAGAAGCATTTTTAATTGATTATCGTCTTTCTCAAGATACTCCTTTACAATATCTATTGCGTTCTTCAAAAGATCTTTATCTTTTATCAGCAATTCAGATACATCCTTGATAGATGATTCGTCAAAATTTCACCGCTTTTTACAAATTCATTTGCTTGTAATAGAGACTTCAATGCTTCCAACAAATCTTTTCTTTCACTAATGTATTTTACTACATTTTCAATGAACTCGTCCGAATTGGTTGGATTTGTTGTACCACCTTGTACCATATTCAATTCCTATCAATTATAAATATGCCTAATTATATATACTAATTATTAATTATATTACAATTGACATAAAATAATTACTCCTTTCCAAATATGGAATTTGTATTACAATACCTAGATTATATGAAATCAAGGTATTTTATGGGTGAGAAAAAATTAAGAGCCGCTGTGGTTTTATCAGGATGCGGCCACCTCGACGGCACAGAGGTGAGAGAAGCGGTTTTAAGTTTGCTTGTGCTTGATCAGCAGGAAGTCGAAGTCACATGTTTTGCTCCTGACGTTGACATTACACAAGTTATGGATCACAAAACAAAAGAGGCAGTAAAAGAAAAAAGAAATGTACTTGTAGAAGCAGCAAGAATTGCAAGAGGTGAGATAGATGATTTAAGAGAAGCTAAAGCTGAAAATTTTGATATGCTAATTGTACCTGGTGGATATGGAGTTGCGAAAAATTTATCTGACTTAGCTAAAAATAAAACAGTAATGCCTGAGTTTGAAAGATTAGTCTCAGAGTTCTTTGTTGCAAAAAAGCCAATAGGAACTATATGTATATCTCCAGCCGTTATTGCTTCAATTTTAAGTAGCAAGATAAGTAAAGAAGAAAGTAAGATTAAGGTAACTATAGGAGACGATAAAGAACAGTTAATAGAGAAACTCGGCGGCGAACATATAAAATGCGATACAGAGTTATCAATAGAAGATGAAAAACATAATGTATTTTCCTGCTCTGCTTATATGCGTAATGACGAAAGTATATACTCTGTATATCAAGGAATAAAACACATGATTGACAGTATGGTGAAAAAAATTAATAAAAAAACTAAACAACCATTTCTCTAAAATGTAGTTTCTTATACAATTAATTATGTTATACTTCCATTTACATTATTGCTGTAGCCAAAGTAATCTATAGTTGCTTATTAATGATGAATTGTATTTAGTATATAAATTTAGTTCTTTTTTTTTATAGATTTAAATATGTTAGATCTTTTTTATATTGAAAGTGAGTGTTGTATAGATGGTCAGTGTGATACTTATGCAGGAGAAGTGAGTATTAATGATGTCATGTTGGGCAAGTTTAGTCTAAATTCATACAGTGGGAAAAAAGCCATGGTAAATCTAGACATCGTTACATTCGATATCCATATTGCTATGGATGGCCAAGATGGAAGGACAATAACAAGAGACCTCAAGGGTCCTGAATTTGTAATTAAAGATGACGGTTTCTGGTATATTAATAAGAATCTTGGTAATGATAAATTTAAAATTATAGTAAAGCAGTCATGATATGAAACATAGTGAGCGGAGCTTACTTTTTAGCAATGTTTACATACTTACTTAAAAAATGCAGATTATCTTAGCTGAACCACGCGGTTTCTGTGCAGGGGTTAAAAGAGCTGTAGACATATTAGCAATCACTTTAGAGAAATACAAAAATGAACGCCAAGTTTATGTACTACACGAAATCGTTCATAATAAGTATATAGTAGAGGACTTCAAGAAACAAGGAGTGGTTTTTGTAAGCAGCATAGAAGACATTAAAGACAATAGAGGAATATTGATCTTTAGCGCACATGGAGTGTCGAAAAGTATAGAGGATGAGGCAAAAAGAAAGGGTGTTCAAGTGATTGATGCAACATGTCCATTAGTTAGCAAAGTACATAAAGAGGCAAAAAGGTATGAGGATAGTGGTAAAGAATTAATTCTAATTGGACATGAAAATCATCCAGAAGTTAAAGGAATTATAGGAAGAGTAAGTAATCCTATATCTCTAGTGCAAACTATGCAAGACGTATACAATTTACAAATCAAAGATCCAGATAATTTATCTTATGTAACACAAACCACGTTAAGTATTGACGATACCAAAGAAATTATTGCTACACTAAAGCTCAGATTTCCAAGCATTACAGGCCCCGACTTAAAAGATATATGCTATGCAACACAAAATAGGCAGAACGCTGTTAAAAAATTGGCTAAAATTACAGACGTAGTGTTAATTGTAGGAAGCAAAAACAGTTCAAATTCAAACCGTTTATTAGACCTGTGCATTTCCACAGGAAAAAGAGCCTATTTGATTGATAATTATAAATGTATGAACAAAAATTGGTTGCAGGGCGCAGAAAAAATAGGAATTACTGCAGGTGCTTCTGCTCCTGATATATTAGTTGATGAGCTAGTAAATTACTTAAAAATAAATATGAATACAAAAGTTTCAGTCATGCCAGATGGATTCACTGAAAATGTTCAGTTCAAGTATACTAAATGGTAATGTGCAACAACGTGCGTCAAATCAAGTCTTTAGCTCAATTCAATTTTCAGTCTGTTGGAGAATAAAATATCAAGCTGAGATATAATTAATCCTCGTTTGTCAGGTTAAGTTGTGTCTAGCACAAATATAAAAAACCTTAATCATACAAAAGGGTTAATATTACTACTAATTTTATCAAAAACTTATAATATAAGTAATATTGTCATCTAATGTTTAATGAATTTCAATAAATTACCTTTTTAATTCTAGATGAGTATACACTTTGTTAATATGTTTGGGTCAAAACCCAAAAGTAAGTTTATGCTTTCTATAGGAAAAGAAGGCACAATGTTACTATATTTTAAAAATGATACTTTAAATAAAAGATATTTTGCTAAGGACAAAAATAATAAAGTTGTTTCTGACTTAATTTCATGTCTCTCATCAGATAAAAAAGCACCCTTATATCTGGTTCTAAATCACACTGATCAGAACTATTTGCTACAGTCTATCCCAAGAGTAAATAGGATTAGTGCTTATCTATCAGCAAAAACAAAAGTAGAGCATTTTGCTCATAATAACGATATAAATTCTATTCTCTTGGTCGAAAAGCCGAATAAATTTAATCAAAACTGGTGGTATCTATTTGTTTCATCAAAAGCAAATCATTTAATAGAATATTGGTTGGACGTGTTTGTTGAAATAGGCTCTAACTTTAAAGGAATATTAATGTTTCCTATAGAACTAGTCAGTATAGAAAAAAAGATTCTACACAAAGATCCTAGTAACTGGAAAATTATAGTTGCTGCAACTAAAACAGGTGGCTATAGACAAGTGGTTCTTAAAGAGAACAAAATGATATTTACACGTTTAATACCATTTACTAATGATAATTTACCAGGAATCATTGCTGGTGAAATATATCAGGAAGTGAAAAATACAATTCAATCTTTAACTAAGTTTGGATTTGAAAAAAATGACCCTATCGACCTTTGCATCATAGTATCAGAAGCTATTAAATCTAGTTTATCAGTTATAAATTTTTCAGAAAATAGTGTGAACATATTGACTCCATATGAGCTAGGTAAACTATTGGGAGCAGAATTAGCTATATGCGAAAAAGATAGCTTTTGTGATACTACAATTTTGTTCCATAGCTTTAAGAATAAGCCAATAAATATTTTTAACACAAAAGAAACTAAAGAATTTTATCTATTTAATTATCTTTATTTAAATTCTCCTCAAATTTTTCTATACCTACTCTTGGTTTTAGTTGTAATTAACACCTTTTGTTTGCAAAATTTGTATTCAAATTTTAATGTTGCTGATAATTTATCTGCAACGCGGAGTGCTTTAAATAACAAACTAATAACACTTAGCCAAAGCTATAATGTAAAAAAGATAGATGAAGTTTACGATTTTATTAATATAAATAATATTTTATCAAAAATAGAGTACTCTCCTCTCACACAAATTAAGTATGTAGAAAAGTTAAAAGTACCAGGTGTAGAGCTTCAATCGTTTGAGTGGAATTATAATGAGGCAAAAAGTTATATTACCACAACTTTAAGGTTTAATTTTCAATCTGGTAAAGACATTTCTTATCAATACGAGAAACTACAGAAAAATTTAAACGATAATTTCCGTACTCATGATATTAGTATTTCTAGCTTACCTACTACTAAAGAGAAAAATCTATCTATTGATGTTGAAATAGGAGAGGCAATGTAGATTGATGACTATCTCTCAACTAAAAAGAAAAGCTACAATTCAGTGCATATATTACTTATTGTTATCTATTGTATTAATAGGGTTATCAACGTGTTTTATTATCTATAACAAAAAGGTTTATAATAAAAATCAAACTGCAGCTGAGGAAATACGCTCTATTAATTTACAGATCATTGAAATTCAAAAGAAAGAAGTCGTTCTAAATAAAAACCTAGATTTATGGAAAAGAATTTCTTCTTCAAACTTACATAGTAGCAGATACATTACAAATTTAAATTTTGAGCTTAACAAGCTATATAAAAAACACTACATGTTAGAACCTGAAATATCAATTTCTATACCTGAAGAAGCTGAACTCCACAATAAAAGTGAACATAAAAAAGTAATAAGAAGTGAAGTGGTTCTAAGTTTAAGCTCAATTAGCGATAAGCATATTTTTTTATTTCTACAGTCTATTCCAAATCTTCCTGGTTATGTTATGATCAGATCTCTTACCTTGAATAAGCAGAGAAATATAGATGCTAAAGTTATAAACCAGATTTTAAGTGGTAATATGATAGAGATAGTGAGAGCTAGTATAGTTTTTGATTGGTATACCATATTAAGTAGATGAATATAAAGTTGTTTTTTATTTTTACGCTGCTATTTTTTAATGTTAGTGCATATTGCAATTGCGAAGATCTTGTAGAAAATATAGGGATTTGTAAAAAATATTCTTGCCAACAGCATATTAGTAATGAAGATTTTATTGAGCATAAAATATTAGGGTTAAATAGTGAAAATTTATGTGTATATATAGAAAGACAAGGCAATGATGAAATGGTCTGTCATCATTCTAATGATGGAATGATTATAGAAAAGAAGTACTTAAAAAGTATTTTAAAAGTTGGAAATCAAGAAATAAATGACTTCATTGATATAGCAAATTTGCGTGCGAAGGAGTGTTTTTTTATCAACAATTATTATATAGATCGAGACGATATAATAAAAGAGGCAGCAGAGAGTATTTTATCGCAATATGGTAGCATAAAAAGCATTTTTTTTGATGAAGAGCAGGTTAATAGAATAGTTAGTGAGATGGAAAAGTTTAACTTACAGTCTTCAGGAGTTACAGAGGAAGAAAATTTCAATTGCAAAGTAGTCAGTTTAGATTCAATTTTATACTTTTCCCCCGATACATGGAAAATATGGGTAAATGGAAAGTTGTTTATAAATACTAAGGATTTAAAAGTGCACTCAGTAACTGAAAATTATGTAACTTTTTCATGGGCTGTAAACCAAAAGATAACAAAAGAACGGATAAGCAATTCTAAAAATGTACATTTTGGACATGGAGGTATTATGTTTACGCTTTATCCAGAACAAAAATTTGATTTAGATAGTTTATCTATTAAATAATCTAATACATCTGCGCTTGTAGCTCAGTTGGATAGAGCGTTGCCCTCCGGAGGCAAAGGTCGTGGGTTCGAATCCCTCCAAGCGCGTTTTTAATTAAATTTGACAATAATACTCTCACATAAGATAATAAAGAGATTTATTTTAAAGCATAATTATGTCTAGTGGTACTATAAATAAAGTCATATTAGTTGGTAATTTAGGAAAAGATCCTGAAATTAGGACTACACAAAATGGAAAAGAGATGGCAAGTTTTTCAATAGCCACGTCTGAAAGTTGGACTGACAAATTTTCTGGTACGCGCTCTGAAAAGACAGAATGGCATAATATTGTAATTTTTAGCGAAGGATTAGTAAAAATTGTTAAGGATTTTGCGCGCAAAGGTAGTAAAGTTTACGTTGAAGGTTCTCTGAGAACTAGAAAATGGACTGACCAAAATGGTAGCGAAAGGTATACGACAGAGGTGGTGCTATATAACTTTAATAGTGCCCTTACCCTTTTAGATTCACGAAACAGTATGTCAAACTCTGATTACAAGCCAAGTGAATACAAACAAAATGAAACAGAACAAAAAGATAAACACGGAAGTTTTGACAACGATATAAAAGACGAACTAATCGATGATGAAATACCATTTTAATAACTTCAATTGAAATCTACATTTTTATGGACTGCTTGTGTTACTCCTTTTAATTGCAGTGGAGATAGTATAGATTACCAAAGCTTGCAGCGTTTACTAACAATGCAAGCTGAAGCTGAAAATGGTGTAGTGTTGCTAGGTAGCACAGGTGAAAGCTTATCACTTACTGATTCTGAAAAGCGCACATTAGTTGAATTTGTATGTGAGCTAAAATTAAATACGAAAATTATAATTGGTGTACCAGGAGTGAATCTATATCAGACTCTTGAATGGCTTGATTTTTGCAAGGGTATGCCTATTCATGGCTATCTAATGACAACTCCCATTTATGCAAAACCTGGAATCATGGGGCAAACTTTATGGTTTGAAAAGCTGCTTGAAAAAGCACATGTGCCAGCCATGCTTTACAATATTCCATCAAGAGCAGGAGTGAGTCTTCACGCTGAAACTGTACGCAACTTATCCAGCCACGAAAAATTTTGGGCTATCAAAGATTCAAGTGGCACCGTTGATACTTTAACTCAGTATAAGAAAGTTGAACCAAATATTGAGGTCTTTTGCGGAGATGATAATATGATACCCGATATGGCTGCTAAGGGTGCGGCTGGTCTGGTTTCTGTTGCTGCCAATGTTTGGCCACGTGTAGTACATGAATATGTTAAGCAATGCATGAGTGGCGAGAACCCTCAGGCAGACAGTTGGCAACAAGCTTGCAAAACTCTATTTACTGCCAGCAATCCAATACCTACTAAAGCACTCTTGCATGACATTGGGCTTATAGAACACAAAACTGTTCGTCTACCACTAAGCACAGAAGACTTGCCTTCTATTGAAACATTGAGGCAAGCTAATAAAATGATTCTTGGATGGAAAGAATTGACTAATAGCTAAAGCTAGGAACACACATCATCAACTTCTACACCTGCATCAAATAAACTAACTTGTTATAAGAAAACTAACCATGTGAAATTCTTGTTGATATGACTTAATGAATAATTATTTTAGGTTACTAAGTTATTTAAGAAACTTTGATAATATTCAGCCCACTTACTTTTCTATTTTCTATGTCACGATGAGCCTCTATTATTTCATCAAATTTATATTTTTTATTAATTCGTACAATGAAAAGTTTTTTTCTTATCATTTTAAAAATTTCCATTGCAGTAAGCACTAATGTGAATCTATCATACTTATAGTGATATATCGAAGTTCCAGTTGCAAATAACGAACGTGAACTAAGTAAAGAAAAACTAAGAGGAGCATTACCTGATATCTGCCCATAGGAAACATATATGCCAAACTTACCTAAAGATTCAAAAGAGAGCTTGCTTGTAGCGTAACCTATAGGGTCATACACTGCACCTACTCCTCTATTTTTTGTAATCTCCATAATTTTAGAAACGAAGTCTTTATCGTTATAGTTGATTGCGTATGTGCAGCCACTTTGTAAAGCTATCTTCATTTTTTCATCAGAGCTCACAGAACCTATCACTACACCTTTTTTATCCTTTGCCCATTGGCATATTATTTGCCCTAAACCACCATTAGCTCCATGAACCAGGACAAAAGCACCAGGCCTGATTTTATAAGATTGATTAACTAAATAGTGAGCTGCCATACCTTTAAACAGCACTGCAGCAGCAACTTCATCAGGTATATCATTCGGAATTTTTATCAAATATTTCTGGTGTACAATGCGCTTTTCACAATATGCCCCTGGAGGAGCTGTGCAATATCCAACTCTGTCTCCAACTTTGAATCCATCACTGATTTTTTTACCAAGTTTTTCAATAACCCCAACTGCTTCCACTCCAAGCACTGATGGCAGATCTTTAATTTTGCGTGTACCTTTTCTGTGTTCTAAATCATAACGATTTAAGCCGATAGTTGTATGACTTATTAAGACTTCCTCGCCTTTTGGCTCACCTATATTCTTATCTACAAATTCTAATACTTCTGGCCCCCCAGTTTTTTTAATTTGTATAGCTCTAACCATGATAAATGTAAGACAAAAACTTTAATTATGTTATCTAGCAATTAATATTTTGCAAAATGTTATTTAGAGTTTATACACTACATAAGCGTATTGTTAATAGTTTTGAGGCACAAATTATCATGAACAGAGAAATTTGGCTTTATGGTGTTTTATTCAATGTGTTGTGCAAAGTGGATGAAGATAATGATTTGGATGTTAACAATGTAATAAAAAAAATAAAAGAAAGGTTAGAATATAGAATACAAAAATCAGATAAAAAAAGAGATTATTGTAAATATTTATATACTTCTTGGGAAAAAAAAGGATTTGATATTAATCACCAATTTGACTTGAAAGATTATGATGGCTTTCCAATAGATAGTCTTTTTTCTATTGCCATTAATTATAAATTATACACTTTAACAAATTTAGCGCAAGTTTTAATAAAAGCAGGAGCTAATGTGCAAAATGAAAAAGGATATTTACATGCCTGCGTTTTGGCTCGTTCTCCAGATATATTAAAAGCTCTCATAAAAGCGGGAGTAAATGATAACCCAAATGAAAACTATGGTGGAAATACCGCTTTAGACTATGTTGCTAAATTATATGGTAGAGATAAGTCAACGAAATCCAAGGATTGCTGTAAAATTCTAATTGAGCATACATTAGAAAAAAAACTCACAGTAAAATGCCAGACTCTATAAAAAGTAATAAAGAGTTAACTGAGTACTGGAATGCCTGTAAAGCAAATAGTGAAGAATGGGAATTCGCAATACCAAAAACCGCAATACAAGTACTTAGTGTGCAAAAAACAAATAAGTGCTTCTGCCCAATTAAATAGATCTGTTGCATAACTATTATTTAAATCAACAATAGTCAAAGGTTTGTTATTTAAGCTTAAAAAACGTATATGATAGTGTTATTTCACTTAAATCTTTTGTACTATTGTCACGCATTATTTCAGGGTCTACGTAAAAGGATATAGGCATAGCTGCTTTTTGTTTTGGTAGCAACATTTGCTCTTCAAAACAAAAGCATGCAACTTTATTGAAATATTTACCTGCTTTAAAAGGTGTGACATTATACACTGCCATTCCAAAAGAAGGCTGATCAGATAAATTTTTTGCATAATAAAATACTAAACTTTGTTGCCCTATATTTGTATCGATGTAGTTAGTTTCTGATTTAAATTCCCAAGGGAGACCTGATATTATATCAGCATTAAGGTGAACCCTGATTTTTTGGTCAGTTGCATTTATTGTTGCATTAGTTACTTTTCTCGTTGTGCCACCATATCCAGTAGCTTTACAAAAGATGCTATACAACGGTACTGAAGCATATGCAAGACACAGCATCAATACCACTAAAGATATTAGGAGGAAAACTATAGAACTTTTATTGTTTCCCCTTAAAAAGGAAATCATCTAATCCTTATTGTTGAACAAGTTAAGTAACCTGAGTAAATTGAGGAATATATTGATGAAGTCAAAGTAAAGATTAGTTGCACCAAGTATTGCCAGCTTAGTAGTTGCAACTTCTGAGCCATCATTATATCTATAATAAACATCTTTGATTCTCTGAGCATCGTATGCGGTCATTAAAGTAAACACTATCACTGATACAAACGATATTGCAAAATAGAGAGGACTGCTTCCAAGAAACAGATTAACTATAGATGCAATGATTACCCCCCAGATTCCCATAATCAAAAAAGAACCCATGCTGGTAAGATCTTTTTTTGTAGTATTACCATATAAAGCCATAGAACCAAACATGATCGATGTAATGAAAAATGCTCTTGCTATATTTCCTGCAGTGTAAACTACAAAAATATGAGATAAAGAAATTCCCATTAAAACTGAGAACGAGAAAAATATAGTAAGTGTCGACTGAGCACTTAGGTTTTGAAGCCTAAAAGACATATAAAACACCAATGCAACTGGAGATAGCATTACCACAAGCGATAGAACAGGATTAGAATAGATCACTTGAGAAAGACCAGAAAACACTGTTAAAAACGCAACAAGCCCTGTAACACCTAAAGCTAAAGCCATATAATTGTATACTTTAGTTAGGTAACTCCTGAGTCCAGCACTATAATAAACGCCCTGAGAGCGAATATCCTGTTCGTTTTTCATATAAGACATATGTAACTCCTTATTATCTCTTGATGATATATTATAATACAATACAGCGTTTTTATCAAGTATAAAATGACATACTACAATTGAATGGTGTGGTATGCAATTAGAGAATTTCTTCCATAACTATAAGCAAATCGGTTTTCAGCAGCATTTAACTATTATAACAACCTCTGGCAATAGAAATTACTTTCACCATTCCCTCTATCATGATTTAAGGGGAATGGTGAAAGTAGTTTTTGCATTTACTAAAGCATTCTTCTTATAGATACTATACCAACAATCCACTATTTTTTCTATGTCTCGCGGTTTAACCTCCGGACCTATACTGATTCTAATTGAACATTCTGCTTGCTCTTTTGTTGCTCCCATTGCAAGCAAAACATGAGAAGGCCCAACTTTTCCAGAAGAACATGCAGAACCATTGCTGACTGCAATATTATTTAAGTCAAAGCACATGAGCTGCAGATCATTCTTCACTCTCGGCATATAAATGAAACTTGTATTTGGCAATCTTTTAGAATTTCTGCCAAAGATCTTGATATCACTGACAAGACTTAATAACCCATACTCCAATTGATCACGCAGCTTCTCTACTTCATCCATCTTTGATAGAAGATCTGGAATGTTTTGCAATGCAGCAGAAAGACCTACTATTGCAATAATGTTTTCTGTACCACCACGCAATCCTTTTTCTTGCCCACCACCTATTATAGTAGGTTCTATTACAAGCTTTTTGTCAAATATTAAAACTCCACTACCTGCTATACCACCAAATTTGTGAGCAGATAAAGTAAGTAAATCCACTCCTAAATCTTCCATGTTTACTTTGATTTTCCCAACACTTTGAGCAGCGTCAGTGTGACAGATTGCCCCGAATTTATGTGCCATTTTAGCTATTTCCTTAACAGGCTGGATAACTCCAGTTTCGTTATTAGCCATCATCACTGAAATTATTACTTTATTCCCTTCAAGTTCGCTTAGAATTTTCTCTAGCTCTAAAAAGTCAATAATACCCTCTTGATTAACGGGTATTATATGTGGATTACATGCAGAATTAAGAATTGAAGGATGCTCTATAGCTGAAATTACATGCAGATAGCCTTTCATTCCTCTCATGACGAGGTTGTTTGCTTCAGTTGCACCAGACGTAAAAACTATTTCTTTATCATCTGGAATGCTAAGAGCATCACGTACGTTGTCTCTTACCTCTTTAAGAATCTTCCTCGCTTCTTGTCCTCTTTTATGCAGCGATGATGGATTTAGTGTTTGTTTCGACAAAATCTCAAGTATACTTTTTTTTACATTTTTACTCACTGGAGCAGTTGCATTATAATCAGCATACACGCAACTACTGTCTTCCAGAGAGAATAAACTCACAGGCTTATTTGTCACTTACCATCAACCAATTATGTATGTTAACTTTAACACGATAAAAATTTATTGCAAAAACAGGAAAATTAATACATAATTAATAAACAATTTACATTATCAACACCTGTCAAAACAGGTTTTTATTAGGAGTTATCATGGTAGAAGTCTTTTTAAATAATTCAACAAAAAAGATAGAAGGTAGATACCATCAAAGCAAAGATACCAATGCACCAGTTGTGCTAATTTTACATCATCACCCTCAATATGGTGGTAGTATGGATAGTAAGATTATACATACTATATATGAATCTTTTATCGATAATAACTTTTCTGCATTGACAATTAATTTTCGTGGTGTCGGAAAATCTACCGGAACTTTTGATAAGGGTATAGGAGAATTAACTGATGCTGCAGTAGCTATTGATTGGCTTCAGGAGCATAACTCTAACAATGTTCCAATTTGGATAGTTGGTTTTTCTTTTGGAGCATGGGTAGCTATGCAATTGACAATGCGCCGTCCAGAGATAGTAAGTTTTGTTGCCCTTTCTCTTCCAGCAACTAAGTACGATTTCTCTTTTCTCTCTCCTTGCCCAGTTCCTGGACTTATAATACAAAGTAATAATGATACAATTTCAGAAGAAAGCGATGTAACAGAATTAGCACAAAGGTTAATAAATTCGGTAAAAAATAACCATATGGAATACCATATAGTAGACGATACTAACCACTTTTTAAGGGATAAAGAAGAGGAAGTAGCTCAAATTATAGATAATTATATAAAACTACGCTTAAACAGTGCAGTCACTTCCTCCAAAAAAGTTAAAAAAGAGATAAGGGTAAAAGAATATGCCTAACTTTATAAATGAGAGAAATGAACGTATTAATATAAATAAAAAAAGTCTTGTTATGTTTAGGCAATTATTATTTCTCGTTTTAGCAATGTTTATGCTGTCAGGATGCTTTCTAAGTAAACAGCGTAAGTTAAAGAGTCCGTGTATAAAAAATAATGAAAGCATTTCATGCGAATTATACTCCGTTAATGACCATTGGTTAAATAAGTACAAGTTATAGGTAGCTTTGTATTGTACTTGTTTCTTCCATTTACAGCTTTACTAATGATCGGTTTTTTAACTGAAAAATGTGATCTGCTTTTTCTGCAAGGATATAGTTGTGTGTTACTATAAGCATAGAGCTGTTATTTTCCTTTACATATGAATGTAACAGCAAAAATACATTCAAAGAATTTGTTGGGTCTAAATTTCCCGTTGGCTCATCTGCAAGTAAAAGCTTTGGAGAGTTTACAATGCTTCTTGCAATTGCAACCCTCTGCCTTTCTCCACCAGAAATTTCAGATACCATACTACTTGCTTTATTTTCCAGACCAAATTTTTCTAATATTGCTTGCGATTTTTTTTTTGCTTCAGCTTTGCTTCTTCTTGCAATAAGCTGAGGAAGCATAACGTTTTCCAACACTGATAACTCTTGTAATAAATAGTGAAATTGATAAACAAAGCTAAGAAAATTTCTTCTTACATGAGTTTTATATTTATTGCTGGCTTGCGTACAATTTACTCCATCTATTGTCACTACACCTAAAGTTGGCTTATCCAATAGGCCTGCAATTTGCAATATAGTTGTTTTTCCTGATCCTGAACTGCCGATCAATGCAACTACTTGCCCTCTTATAAGACTCAGATTGATATCTTCTACAATAGCAGGACTTTTTTTGAAGCTCTTACTTACAGAAGCTAGCTCTAGTGTTACACCACCCATATTATAAAAAGATCCAGGAGGGAGAATTAGACCGAGAAACTGTTACCACACCCACATCGAGACTTAGCGAGAGCATTCTTGATTTGAAAACCAGAACCACTTAGATCTTCAGTATAATCTATAGTTGAGTTATTTAAAAATTTCGCTGAACAATTATCAACCATTAATACAGGGTTTCCATTCTCATCATTAATTACTATATCTTTACCTTTTTCACTAAAACTGGAGTGGCTTCTATAATCCTCGCTATCTTCGTCATCGTCAAAATTGTCGTCTTCATCATCGTCAAAATCGTCATCCAAAGACATCTTCTTATTTATTTGATCCATAAGAAAATTATACTTGAAGCCAGAGCATCCACCACCTGAAACTGCAACCCGCAAAATAGAACTCTCATCTCCTTCCTGTTCTACAAGGGAGTGGATTTTCCTTAATGCATTGTCAGTTAAGCTAATATTGTAATCTGTTGACATAACAACCACCGTTCATTATTGATAACCTATTATAGTAGAAATTTTACATGTCAAACAATAATTTTCTATTAAGTTACGCGTGCTTTCCAAATAAAACAAAAGGAAGAAATTTTAAAGAGCCAGAAGATAAAAATCGCAGCTGCTTTCAGCGTGATAGGGACCGCATTATTCACTCTAATGCGTTTAGGAAATTGGGGTACAAAACACAAGTTTTTATCAATTATGAGCATGATTACTATCGTACTCGGCTAACTCATAGCCTTGAAGTTGCACAAATTGCAAGATCCATCGCACGCAGGCTCAGATTAGATGAGGACATCACCGAATGCATAGCGCTTGCACATGACCTTGGTCATCCTCCATTTGGTCACACAGGTGAGAATGCTCTAGTTCAAGTTGATAAGGAGAAGTATGAGTTTGATCATAATGTTCAAGCTATAAGGATTTTAACTTATCTTGAACAAAAACATGCTGATTTTGATGGTATGAATCTAAGTTGGGAGGTGATTGAAGGGGTTGCAAAACATAACGGTCCCTTGCTTGGTCAAAACGCAGAGTCTTCTACAAATAATCAGCTATTATTAAAATATAATGAAAAATATGATCTAAAACTTGAGGAATTTTCAAGCATTGAAGCACAAGTTGCTTCAATTGCGGATGACATCGCTTACAGTGTGCATGATCTTGATGATGCACTCAGGGCAAATTTAGTAATAACCGAAGATTTGCTCGATGTTCCTTTAATTGGCAAAATGTTCAAAGAAGTAAAAAGCGAATATTCAGAATTGGCTCAAAGCAAACTCATACATGAATCACTGAGTAGAACTATAGGAATTATGATAAATGATGTCGTTTTTCAGACTGAAAGAAATATTAAAGACTACAAAATAAAAAGCGTAGAAGATGTAAGGAGCTTAAATAATATGCTAGTCACATTTTCACCAGAAATTGCAAATGCCACAAAAGAGATGAAAAAATTTAACATGGAAAAAATATACAGAAGTTATAAACTGACCAGAACAATGAACAAAGCAAAACGTATAGTACAGGAGCTTTTTCAATGTTTTTATGAAAACCCAAGGTTATTACCCACAGAGTGGAACAAGCTTGCTTGTGAATCTCAGCGTTCAGTAATAATATGTGATTATATCTCAGGTATGACAGATAGATTTGCCATACACGAGCACAGAAGAATTTTTGATACCTCATACGAAATGACTTCTTTCTAATGACTGATGATTATTTCATGTCGATCGCATTAAAACTTGCAGAAAAAAGTCTTGGAAGTGTTGCACCAAATCCCGCTGTTGGATGTATCATTGTAAAAAACGGTATGGTGATCGGTGAAGGCTACACAGGAATCGGTGGACGTCCACATGCAGAAGTAGTTGCTTTGCAAAATGCTAAAGATTTAACTCATGATGCAACTATGTACGTCACTCTTGAACCATGCTGCCACTTTGGAGTTACAGAACCTTGCACTGCAGAAATCATAAAATCAGGAATAAAAAGAGTAGTAATTGCAGCAATTGATCCAGATAGTAGAGTTTTAGGTGGAGGAATTAAAGCTCTGAAAGAAGCAGGAATTGAAGTTGAGCAAGGTATTATGCAAAAAGAGGCAGAAGTATTGAATGTCGGTTTTTTCACCACTAAAGAATTTCATAGACCATTTATAGCTTGCAAAATCGCAACAACTCTTGACGGAAAAATCGCAACATTTACAGGAGATAGCAAATGGATAACAAGTGAAGATACGAGAAATTGGGTACATGAGCTCAGAGCAAAATATGATGCAATTATGATTGGCAGTAGTACCCTTATCAATGACGATCCACTCTTAACTTGCAGATTACCAGGACTCGAAGAAAGGTCGCCAATAAGGCTAATTATCGATAGCCAAGCAAAATTGCAGGAAGAGCATAATATTGCAAAGACTGCAGACAAAATAACAACTTGGGTGATTACAAACAGAGAAATAGAGAAAAAAATAAAAAACATTAATTATTTGATAGTCAATTCAAATCACAAACCTCCTGTTATTCCAGATGTTACCCCAACACACTCTCCTGTCATTCCAATGCCTTCTCCTGTCATCCCAGTGCCCAGCCACTGGGATCCAGAAAACTTCAAGCAATTGCATAATGAAAACTGGTCACGCGCTGGAATGACATCGGAACATGATGTTATCGGCAAAGTCTGCTTAAAAGACATGGTATCAAAACTTGTTTCAGAAATTGGTATAACAAGGTTATTAGTTGAAGGTGGAGGAGTGTTGATTACAGAATTATTAAAGCACAATTTAATCGACAGGTTGATAATCTGCCGCAGTGGTAAAATTTTAGGTAATGATGCCACTCCTTTTGTAGGGAATTTAGAGATTGAATCCATCAATAACTGCCATAAATTCAAAAAAGTAGAGATAATAGAGTTCAGTGAGGATGTAGTTGAGGTGTGGGATAGATTACCGTAACTCTTCTCAAATAAAAAAAAGAGGCAGAATCATCTCTACCTCTTGTGCTATTTAGCTAGTATTAAATCTTAAGTGCGTATTTGTTATCAAGTGTTTTAGTAACATCAGGATCTTCTAAGAGAGCTTTAACTTTTTCTTTGAAATCGTTGTCAGAAAGTACTGTACCTTGAGGTCCTTGGTCACCCTTATCGCCTTTTTCACCTTGGTCACCTTTCTCACCCTGAGGTCCTTGTTCGCCTCTTTCACCCTTTTCACCCTTAGCATTTTCTATTGCACTCATTTGCTGATATGAAGCATAAGCTGCTGCGGCAAAATATACAGCGGCAATAAATAGAACTGCAATTCCAGCAGGGCTAGCAATAAGCGCTAAAGACGTAGGTCCAGCAATTACTTTAGTAGCAATCAATACTGTTGTTATTGCTGCTGCCAAAGATGCAGTTGCAACTGTACCTTCAATACTCATTTTTGTTATAGGTGCTATGTTTTTTAGTTTCCATATACTTGTAATCATAATCACTTCCTCCTAATTAAGGTTTATAAAAAGTTAATTATATATTAAGAATGCACACTAGTCAGCATTTATATTAACAACTTAATATTTTGTCTACTTTCTAAATTGTTACTAATTATGTAAGATTGATACATGGTAAATGGCTGGCTGAATCTTGATAAACCAACAGGAATGAGTTCTGCAAAAGCTGTAACTCAAATTAAAAGGATTTTTGGAATAAAAAAAGCCGGCCATCTGGGAACACTTGACCCTTTGTCTTCAGGTGTATTGCCGATCGCTCTTGGTGAAGCAACAAAAACTATACCGTATTTATCTTGTGACTTAAAGGCATACAATTTCACAATCAAATGGGGAAAGCAAACAACTACGGATGATTTGGGTGGTGATATCATTAGAACTAGCGATATAAAACCCGAATATAACCAAATAAACTATGCGATTAAGGATTTTATTGGTGAGATAACACAAACTCCTCCTCAATTTTCAGCAGTGAAAATCAAGGGAGCAAGAGCATATAAATTAGCAAGAAGTGGGCAAAAGGTAAATATAAAACCTCGACAAGTCAAAATACATGAACTAAAGATGATATTTTTGGATACCATAAATAATATTGCCGATTTTTCTATGATCTGCGGTAGCGGCGTATATGTAAGATCAATTGCAAGAGATCTTGGAATTGAATTAAATTGTTTTGGACATATTACACAATTAAGAAGAACGATGGTAGGTGATTTTAAGGAAGATGAATCAGTGACAATTGAGCAACTTACTAAAAAAAACACAACAACTTACTCTCCCCAGTGCTTGACACTGGATACAAATACTTACAAATCATGTAATGGACAAAAGATTCTAGGAGCATATGTCAAAAACAATGTTCGTGATGAAATAGGCTTGATCCCAGTGCTTGACACTGGGATGACAGAGGGAGGTGGGATGGCAGAAGATGATGGAGGTAATACAAAAAGTTTCATCATCCCCATTGAATCGGTTTTAAAATCGATGTTCAAAATTGAAATTTCCCTAGAGGAGGCGGAGAAAATCAGAAAAGGTCAAGGAATTATATTAAATAACTTGCGTGGTTTAAAGAATTATGATATTTTTTGTACGATAGTGGGTAATGTACCTATTGCAATTTGCAGTTTTACTCATGGTTATGTGAAGCCTATTCGTGTTTTTAATATTTTGAAATGAGGTTTAGATGTCAATAACATCCCAAAAGAAAAAAAGTTTGATTAGTACATATGCAATTAAAGAAGATGATACAGGTTCATCTTTTGTACAGTGTGCAATTTTAACCGAGAGGATCAGTAATTTAACTGAGCATTTTAAAGCGCATAAGCATGACCATAATTCTAAGCGCGGTTTACTTATATTGATAGGTAGAAGGCGCAAGCACTTAAATTATATAAAACGTAAATTTGGTAATGAAGCCTATCAAGAGTTAATAGAGAAGTTAGGCATTAGAAAATAATCGAGGAATTTTGTATGTTTGAAATTATAAAAAAATCTATAGATTGGGAGGGGCGTACCTTATCTTTAGAAACTGGGAAAATAGCACGTCAAGCTGATGGTTCAGTAGTTGTAAATTATGGAGATACTTCTATCTTAGTCACTGTTGTACGAAAAAAGAAGGAAGAAAGTGTTGATTTTCTCCCTTTAAATGTGCAGTTTATTGCAAAAAGTTATGCCATGGGTAAGATTCCTGGTGGTTTTTTTAAAAGAGAAGGAAAACCATCTGATAGAGAAACTTTAATTTCAAGAGTAATAGATAGAAGTATAAGGCCGTTATTTCCTGAAGGTTTTCATGATGAAATTAGTGTAGTATGTAATCTGTTAACTTACGATACGGTCAATTCTCCTGAAGTACCAGCATTGATAGGTACCGTCGCAGCTCTTGCAATTTCTGGTGTTCCTTTCCACTTTACTATAGCTGGAGTCATGGTCGGTTGTGATGAAAATAACAATTATATACTCAATCCTTCCGTTCAAGAGATGAAAGCAAGCAACTTGGATCTGTTTTTGTCTGGTGATGAAAATTCGATCTTAATGGTCGAATCGGAAGTCAAAGAGCTCTCTGAAGAAAATGTTTTGAGTGCAATAAAATTCGGCCATGAACATCTTCAACCTGTTATTAAGCTTATAAAAGAATTTGCTGATACAGTAGGCAATAAACCTGAAAGCTTTGCTCCTGTTGATATATCAGATATAACTCAAGAACTTGAAAAATATCGAAAAGACTTTGAAGAAGCATATTCAAAAACAGTAAAACAAGAGCGAGTTCAAGCTCTAGAAGTAGTCAGGAATAATATATTGAATACTCTTAAAGAGGCTGGAAAAGACGAAAAGTTAATTACTTATGCAGTAAAAAGCTTTGAAAGATCTTTAGTGCGTGAAATGATTAGAAGGAAAAGTGTGAGGATAGACAGCCGTAAGTATGATGAAATACGCCAGATAGAAATTGAGGCTGACATTCTACCCAAGACTCACGGTTCTGCGCTATTTACAAGGGGTAGCACTCAGGCACTAGTTGTTACTGCTCTTGGTACTACACAAGATGAGCAAATTGTGGATGACATTGAAGGGGATAGACGTGAGCATTTTATGTTGCATTATAATTTTCCTCCATTTGCTGTTGGAGAGGCTTCTGCTGTACGCGCACCAGGAAGGAGAGAAATTGGTCATGGTAAACTTGCTTGGAAAGCAATTCATCCTGTTTTACCTGATAAATCTGAATTTCCTTATACAATAAGGGTAGTATCTGAGATTATGGAATCTGATGGTTCTTCTTCTATGGCAACAGTTTGTGGAACTTCCATTGCATTAATGGATACAGGTGTGCCAATAAAGGCTCCCGTTGCAGGAATTGCTATGGGTCTCATCAAAGACAAAAATGAGCATATAATACTTTCTGATATACTGGGCGATGAAGACTATCTCGGTGATATGGACTTCAAAGTAGCAGGAACTAGCGAAGGGATTACAGCACTGCAGATGGATATGAAAATTCCTGGTATAAGCTTTGAAATTGTTGAAAAATCTTTAGAACAAGCAAAAGTCGGAAGATTACATATCTTAGAAAAAATGAATGCAGTAATTTCAGAACATCGTAAGGATATAAAAGATCATGTACCAAGAGTGTTATCGTTTTATATAGATAAAGATAAAATTTCTGCAGCTATTGGTGCTAAAGGAAAAAATATACGCAGTGTATGTGAAAGAAGTAATGCAAAAATTGAAATAGGGGATGACGGTAAAGTTTCTGTTTTTGCCATTAGTAGTACTGAAGCTGAAGCTGCAAAGAATATGATGATTGATTCAATAACAGAGCTAGAACAAGGTTCTATAATTGATGCTAAAGTTGTAAAGATAGAGAAGTCTATTGCAGAGCTAGAACTTCTTAATGGAAGAAAAGGAAAAATGCATATAAGCGAGGTAGCTAATCAACATGTAGAGTCCATTGAGGATATACTTAAACAGGGTGATACCTTCAAAGCTTTGATAATTGACTTTGAAAAAGGTGGATGTCCAAAATTATCAAGACGTCGTGTTGATCAAGAAACAGGTGAATTTTTTGAAGGTAAGCTTTACAATGAAGAAAGGAGAGATGGTTTAAATAATAGGGATAATTATTATAACAACTCGTTTAATAAAAAAACTGGAGATAATTATCATAGTAATAGACCTACTCGTCCTCGTTCTGGTTTTAGTAATAGAAACAGACCAAAATTTGGTAATAATGACTCATCATCAGGTTTCTATTGAGGTTGAACTTACTTTCTATTATCTCAGTGTCGAAGCACTGGGATAATAGGAATTTTTAAAACTGACAAGATAACAAAAATGGTTTGTGTTATCTGTAGGGTTATAACGAAAGATTTTTAAGATCGTTTATAGCCTTTTTCATGTCTTCAGCTTTAAATATTGCTGATCCAGCAACTAATATATTTGCACCTGCTTTTATTATATCAGCTGCGTTAGAAAAGTTAACTCCACCATCTACTGAAACTTGTGTTTTAAGATTACGGTCCTGTATCATTTTCCTCACGGTAGATATCTTACTCAACTGCGAATGAATAAACTCCTGTCCTCCAAATCCAGGATTGACTGTCATAATTAGTACAATATCTAGCTCATGTATTATATATTCAAGCACGCTTGGAGAAGTTGAAGGAACAATTGAAACTCCAACTTGTATTGTTTTTTTTGTATGATTTATGTCTTTGTATGATTTTATCTTTCTTACTAGCCTCTCAAGATGTATCTCTGCTTCTGCATGTATAGTGATAATATCAGCACCAGCATTTATAAAACTTTCAATATGGTTACCAGGAGATTTAATCATTAAGTGTACATCAAAAGGAAGATTGCTATATTTACGTATCGCAGAGATAACATTCGGACCTATTGTAATATTTGGAACAAAATTTCCATCCATAACGTCTATGTGTATATAATCTACATTCAAGTCGCTAATTCTTTTTACTTCCTCTCCTAATTTTGCAAAGTCTGCTGAAAGTATAGAAGGTGCAATTTTAATACCCATAGACTACTTTTTACCAAAAATAAAAAAAGTAACTTATTTTTTAAACTCTGTCATCCCAATACTATATTAATCTCATTTAGAAATTTTTGTATCCTTCCAGATGCATGTGCCTTTATTTTTCTCTGCCCATTCATCTGGCCATCTTAATACTTGTTAGACTTCTTTCTTTGCCTCTTCTAAATATTCCAACACAGTTTCATGCAGCGCAGTCCAAGACATTTGCTTTTCCATATTCGGTATAAACTTTTGTTTCCAAGTGTCCTTAAATTCTTGGAACCATTGTTTTTCAAAATTTTGGAAATCAGGTAAAATTTTCGACCTAAACCCATTAATTAAATTCGAGACTTCTATAACCTTTTCAGGGCTTATAGACTTAAAAGACAATATTTCATTCTTTAAAACATCTAGCTTCTCAAATGAATTAAGCTTAAATGGAATATAAAGCGAGGATCTTATATTATACCTTAGATAAGAGTCGTAATATAGCTTAATCTTGTACATGAGCGTAGCAAATGCACTAGAAGAAATATTATTTTCATATTCTGCAAGAGAAGATAATAAACGCTTGTAATCCTCTTCATTCAAAAATGGTGGTTGTAAACTTGATTCAATTTTATTATTAAAAGATGTGAATCTGTTGAAAATACAATTGCCATATTCGCTTAAAAATTCAGGCAAAATATCTTCCTGTTCTAATTTTAGAGGCAAGTCTTTTCTAATCTCTTTCGGCAAATGATGCATTGAAAACTGATTAATAACCCACGCAAAATTCTCATCAAACTCATTTGAGTAATCAGCATTATTGTCAGCGTTACCTTCTTTATCATTCCAAGGCAGTATTTTATAAAAAAAATTGTTCAACCTTTTTTTTAATTTCAAAATACTTTCACTCTTATCGCCTACCTTATATAAAACCTCTTCTACTTTTTGTCTTGCGTCTTGAGAACTGATTCTATCACCTATATGCAGTCCAATGCCATTTCTCTCCAATAACTCCCAATCAAACAACTTATGTGGGTCAGGTTTACGCATTGCGTAGCCTTCAATGGCTGAGTTATATACTATAGTACCTATTTCAGCGTGACTAAATATCATATCTTTTCTAATCTTAAAGCGCTTCATGAGGTACAAAATCAGATCTTTAACAGATTTCATTTGCTCTTCTGGAAAAGGCTCAAGCCCTGTGTTTACAATCTCTATACCTATAGAATAATCATTCAGTTTTCGTAGCTCTTCAATCACATTATCTACTTGAACTTTCGCATAACTTATACCAGAATGCCACGCTCGTTTTTCGAGTGGAACCATCAGAGTAATGCTACCATCCCTATCAACAATAAGCTGTACTGATATACCTGAAGAATTTAATGCGCATTTTGTGCTTTTTAATGTTGGTGATTCGGTATGATGCACCACCACCATCAACACTTTTTTGCCTTCCCTATCATCATAATTTGAATTTGACGCAGGATCTAAAAATATTGGATTTTTTAATGATGTTTTCAAATCTTGAAAATCGTTCTCGATATCAATTAAGCAAGATTGCTGTCCATATACAAGAGGCGCTACAAGCAGCAACAGAAATAAAACAGACAAACATTTTTTTACTATAAGTCTCATGCAGCTTTACAAATTGCCCACAATATAACTAAATTAACATAATACGCATAAAATGTTTACTTTTTTTCAGCTAATCAAGGCTTGCTACAGCTACAATTAGTACTTTTATCATTACATTTTGGTGTTAAGTCAGGATAGAACGTAAGTATAGCGTCATTCTTTCTCACAAACACTGATTGATAATTGGCATCTTCCATTTTATACAGACACATTCCATCTTCTCCCAATTCCTTAAACGCCTTAGTTGCAGAAACTAAAATATCATCAGCATGAAGGTTATGTGCATACCCATTTGGGCACTTAACTTTTACTTCTCCACCCTTACCTAAGTATTTCATTCCAAACGTGTAAACAGGTGGCTTAATATCTAATTTATTGCACAGAGATTTATTACCCCAAATTGCACCCGCCCACTTATTTTCTTGAGCTTCAACATATCTACCTACAAAATGCATACCACCAAGTCCCAATCTATCTGGTTCACCACAAAAAATATGTCCAAATCCTATAGTTTCTTTCTCAACTCCGCTATTTGTAAACCAAATCTTAGTCAATTCATCTTTAAATAACCCCAAGCCTGCATTTGGTGTAGCCACTTGATGATCAAGCTTATCGTATATCCTTTTCACCACTTCTTGATGCTGCGGACAATCGAGCAAAATTCTAAAATCTTCTTCATCAGGGTGTGTTCCCCAATCTCCACAAACCCTTAATACTCCTCTATCAAAATCAGTCAGCTCTGGAAGTGGTGGAATATAGTCTGGATCTGAAGAATCTGTTTTGAAAAACGGCTCAAAGCCAATTTGTGAATTTGCATCATTGAGATAATGCTCCTTAATGTAAAAAACAAATCCTATTACTGGTATTATTAAGCACAAGATTAACTTAGCTATTTTCGACATAATCATATTCATAAAGAAGCTAGGGTATAAGCAACAACTTAAAAAAGTTTTAATCTAATGTTGATCTCAGTCCTGGCATCTCATCACCACTTAGCCAACTTAAAAACGCTCCCCCACCAGTTGAAATATATGTAAAATCTTTATCGGCAAGACCTGCAGTATTTATTGCAGATAGACTATCTCCTCCTCCTATTACACTGGTTAATTTTCCTTCGTGTGTCAAATCACTTACTACTCTCATCACCTCTACTGTACCATTTGCAAAAGCTGAATGTTCAAAAACACCAATAGGTCCGTTCCACAGCAGAGTTTTACTGCTTGCTATTATACCGCTTATTGTGCTTAAAGTTTGAGGTCCGATATCTAAAATTATATCATCATCCAAAACGGATTCGGTTTTTCTTAAAACGCCAGTGCTATAATCAGAATTTACTGCAACCAAAACGTCTTCTGGCACAACTATTTTGCAATTGTTTTTATTTGCCGTCTCAACAATATCGTGCAGAAGATCATCAACGCCATTTTGAAAAAAAGACTTGCCTATATTAACTTTATTAAATAACAAAAAATTATTAGCAATTGCGCCGCCCAGAATAAGGTAATCAACCTTTTCTGCTAGCTTTATAAGCATTTTTATTTTAGTTGATATTTTAGCTCCACCAACTATCGCAGTAATAGGTTTAGCGTCAAACGATATAGCTTGCTCAAGATACTTTAGCTCATCTTGCAAGCAAAATCCTGCATAAGAAGGTAAAAATTCCGTAATACGTGAAATAGAAGCGTGAGCTCTGTGAGAGCAAGAAAACGCATCATTTATATATATATCTGCTAGAGATGCTAATTGTTTAGCAAAATTTGAATCATTCTGCTCTTCTTCTTTATAAAACCTCAGATTCTCTAGTAATATTATATCTCCTCCATCCATCGCATTTATTGCTCTTTGTACTCTCTCACCAATACAATCATCAATAAATTTCACTTCTTTGCTTAGCAGCCGCGATAAAGTTTCAACTACGTTTTTTAGCGATAAGTTACTGTCTTTGGCTTTTGGACGCCCAAAATGTGAGATAACAATAATTTTTGCACCCGCATTTGCCAAATACTGAATGGTAGGTAGAGCTCTCAAAATACGAGTGGTATCACAAATTCTTTCATTTTTTATAGGAACATTGAAGTCGACCCTGAGTAGAACATTTTTATTGTGAAAATCACAACTCTCTATGCTAGGTACATTTATCATAAAATTAAAGAGCTATAAAGTTACTATATAATAGTTTAACCCAAAGCAAAGTATACAAATGAAGGGATCTTAAATGCTAAATAAATTAATAAATAGAAAAATTACTACAAATACTTTCAACTTTATTTTTTACTGCTCTTTCAATATCAGGGCTATTTCCATCAATTAATCCCTGAATTACTTCATTTATTAGATTAGCTACTTCTCTAAAATCTTCTTTCTCAAGTCCTCGAGTTGTCTCAGCAGCAGTACCAAAACGGAGCCCTGAGGTAATGGTCGGTTTTTCTGTGTCAAATGGCACAGAATTTTTATTACAGGTAATGCCAGCTCTTTCAAGGCTATTCACAACGTCTTTTCCAGTCAATTTCCGTGATCTTAAATCAACTAGCACTATATGAGAGTCAGTGCCGCCAGTTATAATGTCAAGTTCATGTTCTTGCAGCGCTTGAGCTAACACTTTTGCATTTTCTACAACTTTTTTACTATAAGTTTTAAACTCCGGCTCTAATGCTTCCTTAAATGCAACAGCTTTTGCAGCTATCACATGCATAAGGGGCCCACCTTGCAACCCTGGAAAAACCGCAGACCTAATTTTTTTATGTAATGCTTCATCATTTGTCATTACCACTCCACCACGAGGACCACGTAAAGTCTTGTGAGTTGTTGAAGTTATAACATGCGCATATTTGGCAGGTGATGGGTAACAACCTGCAGCAATAAGCCCTGAATAGTGAGCAATATCTGCAAGCAGATATGCACCAACTTTATTCGCAATTTCACGAAAGCGCTCGAAATCTATTTTTCTTGGATAAGCAGAAGCACCAGCAATAATTAATTTTGGTTTATGCTCCAGCGCTAGCCTTTCCACCTCATCCATATCAAGCAGGTAAGTGTCTCTATTAACTGTATACTGAATCGACTTAAACCACTTACCAGAAAGGTTTGGTGCTGCACCATGAGTTAAATGTCCACCGCAGTTCAGTGACAATCCAAGTGTTGTATCACCCGGAGCAAGCAGTGAAGCAAACACTGCTTGATTTGCCTGAGAACCAGAATGAGGTTGAACATTTGCAAATTTAACACCAAATAGCTTACAAAGCCTTTCTATAGCCAGATTTTCAACTTCATCTACATACTCACAGCCACAGTAATATCTTTTACCAGGATAACCTTCTGCATATTTATTAGTCAGAAAAGAACCCTGTGCTTCCATCACTGCTTTACTTGCAAAATTCTCCGATGCAATCAATTGCAACTGCGATCTTTGACGCTGCAGTTCCTTCTCTATAGAGAGATAAACTTCATTATCAAAAGACTTTAAATTATTTTCAGAGTTACAAATCCTTTCTGAAGCAATTGTCATAAGACCTTTTCCTTAACCACATAAATCCAAAAACAGCCAAAAGCAAACATACAGGAATAATTGATATTGCTTTTACTAGTAACTCAGTACCATACACAGGATTTCCTTGTATTACCGTTCCATTCCAACATAAGTCTATTATTTTTGCAATTCCAGTATGAAAAAAATAGCCAAAAACCATAACTATCATGTTTGATACAGCTGTGGCCAAGCCTACCAAGTTATTGTTTACATAACTTATTGCCTTGTAAATAGTAATTACCTGATACCCAGATGCAAAGCCGATAACAAGAAGTGTAGGTAATGCAATATATAAACCGCCAACTTGTGTAAAAAGCAAAAGAAAGCTAGCGATCATTGCAAAAGAACACGCAATAATCACCTCGTAATGTTTGTCTGGATACTTCTCCAGTAAATAAGCGAGAAAGAATGATCCAGCCCCCATGCCTATGAACATGAGAGAGGAAAGTGAAGATGCCAAATCTCCCGTCATTTGATATGCTTCACATAAGAACGCTTTCGCCCAACCATCAGCAAAACCTTCTAGTGGTCCAACCATTAAGCCACCAAAAAAGCTGATTAGAATGATATGTTTATTGAAAAGTACAGTCTTTAAATCTTGAAGTATGTTGTCATTTCTACTCTCCTCTATGTTACTGTTTGGCGTTATTAAAAGCAATAGCAGAGCAAGTAAACAACCAAATGCTGAGAAAGTGTATATAACATAATTCCAACCAAATTTATTGAGCAAAAAGTCTAGAGGTAATCCACCATAAATAGCTCCCAGTAACCCTATTATTATAGATAAACTAGCCATCCTTGCTGATTTTTCTTGTGAGAAATACATACTTGCAACTTTAAAGAGCCCAATTGCCGAAGCAGATGACCCAACTCCAACAATCATTCTACCAAGTATTGAGTAATACCACTCATCAAAGCATATTAGTGGTAATGTTCCAGCAAATGTTAAGACAATACACGCAGGTAAAACAAACTTTAGCCCAAATCTATCAAGGGCAAGACCAACAGGTATATGAGCAAGCGTATAGCCTATATAATATAGCCCACCAAATTGACCAACATCTGTAATACTTATGTTAAATTTTGTTATTAATTCAGGCGCAATTATATTTGGAATTACACGCAATATATACTGGTATGCATAAAATAGTGATGCTAGCAACCATATGAAAAAATTTCTCTGCATGCTAATATTACCTAAAAAAAGGAATTATAGGTATTTTATCAGCAAGGAGCAACACTTTTGTAAATAGCTACTCTAATCCGAGTATCTTTCTTAAAAGAGACCTTTTAGCATATCTATAACTGGTTCATGGATAAGGTATATGAAAAAAATTATACCACAGATGATAAGGATTTTTATAATTTTACCTTTATTCGCCTTTACCATAAGTTTTATTTTTTTTATAAAGTTCATTTTATTTACGCTTTTATTTCATGACAGTGACTATATCTTAAATAATATAATTTTCAATAAAATTCAGTATCAGAAACGCTGCAGTTAACTAAATATTAACCTTTTCGTGTGTAAAATATAACATAAAAGCAAGGTGAGTGAATGAACATAAACACAGCAGACAACACACTACAAAACTACACAACAAAATACATTGAACAAACATTTGCCGCACACACAGGCAATAGATACGACAAGTTATACAGGGAACTTTTAAGTAGTGCAGAAGAAATAATAAAACTTACTGTAAACGAAGCAAAACAATATGATAAAAGCCTAGAAGAATTACATAACAATTCAATATTTCACGATAAGAAATTTATTCAAGCTGTTGCTAAACACCAGATATTAGAATTTCTGAATACTCATCCAAAGAAGAAAGAAATCGTTGCAGAATTTAAAAATGAACATCATATCAACGAAAGCGATTTAAAAATTTTAAAGGAAGGAAAAGATTTAGTGAATAAAATAAACGACATTAACTTAACTCAACAAAATGAGAAAAATGAAATATTAAACATTAGAAAGGTACTTGCCAAATCAATAGGAATGCCCTCTTCGAGAACTAAAAAATCCAAAGCAACTTTAGTAGAAAGTCCTGAGGTGGTAAAATAGACGTACTTAACTTTTCCTAATTGGAAAATACTTTTAATCCTATGATACCCAGCACTACCAAAGCAAGGGAAAATAAACGCCCAAAATTTACTGGGTCATTAAAAAACATTATTCCTATTATCGCTGCACCTATAGAGCCTATACCAGTCCAAACTGCATAAGATGTTCCAAGAGGAATAGACTTCATTGCTAACGATAGCCAGTAAAGACTCACAGAACCGCTAACTAAAATAATTACTACAGGTATAACACGAGTAAAGCCATTGCTATATTTCAGTGCTGTGGTCCATATTATTTCAACCAAACCAGCTAATAGCAAATACATCCAAGCCATAAATCAACTCTATCTTACTGAAATATTATATATAGGAATATTAAAAAGTTAACTTAGCATTTCGCATGCTTTAGTAATACTATCACATCCAATTTCTAATTGTTCCTGAGAGGTTGCATAAGAAATTCTGATAAAATTTTTCAGACCAAATGCAATTCCTGGAACAACAGCAACCAAATGATCTTCTAATAAATATTCGGCAAAATCAAGATCACTATTTATTACTTTACCACTTTTCGTACTCTTACCCAATAAACCTTCACATGAGACAAACAAATAGAATGCACCCTGCGGAATAGATACTGACAATCCTGAAGCAGAATTTAGCTTTTTTACTACAAAATCTCTACGATCCTTAAAGATTTTTGTTCTTTCTTTTAAAAAACTATGATCACCGTTTAACGCTTCAACTGCTGCTGCTTGTGCTATTGAATTTGGGTTAGAAGTACTTTGAGACTGCAGTGTAGAAATAGCTTTTACTATATCACTCCTACCTGCAATATAACCTATTCTCCAGCCAGTCATTGCATAGGCTTTTGATACTCCATTGACCACAAAAACCCTATCGTAAAGCTTTGGCTCAACCTGAGCAATGGTAAAAAACTTTTCGTCGTACACTATGTGCTCATAAATATCATCTGTAACAACATTCACATGTGGATATTCAAGCAATACTTGCGCTATGCTTTTCAATTCGTCACGTGTATAGACAATTCCTGCTGGATTGTTTGGTGAATTAAGAATTAACCACTTAGTTTTCTTAGTTATATTGCTTTCCAGTAACTCCGGTGTAAGCTTAAAGTTTTGTTTGCACTCTACAATAACTGGCAGTCCGTCAAAAAGATTTACCATATCAACATACGAAACCCAATAAGGAGCTGGTATTATAGCCTCATCTCCAGGGTCAATTGTTGCCATAAATAAGTTGAATAACACCTGCTTAGCGCCTGCGCCGACACAAATTTGGTTCAGTATATATTCTAGATTGTTATCCCTTTTTAACTTATTGATTATCGCCTCTTTAAGCTCATGCGTTCCATCAACAGCAGTATATTTAGTTTTGCCTTCATTTATCGATTGAATAGCTGCCTTTTTTATATGATCTGGAGTATCAAAATCCGTCTCTCCGGCAGCTAAAACGCAAATTTTCTTTCCTTCGCTTTTTAATCTGTTTGCCTTATCGGTCACAGCAATTGTAGGCGACGGTTTTATCAGAGACATCCTCTTTGCAAGGTCTGACATAATCTCACTAAAGTTAAATAAAAATGATAAACTCTACACAACAAAAAAGCTAGAAGTTTTATTATTTTACATAAAGGTTGGTATTTTTGTATTCTTAAATATAGATATTAAAAAGCTTAATAAATTGAAAAAGGCAAATAAATCCCTGTATAGCGAGTTTTAATAATGTAAATTGGCACTGTAATAATGTGCTAACGCTTAAAGTAAGAGCGATTTGGCTGAATATAGAAAAAATAAAAAAGACATGCGGCCGCTATAATTTTTTGTAATTTGCAAATAAATATTTGAGTTTTTTTACTGAATTTTGTCGTTGAGCCCAAAAACAAGGATGAATACTCTTATTGTTATATTAAGGAAGAGAATGAGGTTTGTCAAGTAAGGTTTTCATTCCACCCTCATAAAGGCTTTTCATACAAGAGTTTTAGTAGTTTCTTACTAGGTCCACTAATGCAGCAATATTTTCAACCGGAGTATCAGGAAGCACTCCATGTCCAAGATTAAATATAAAAGGTAACCCTCTAAAACAATCTATTATACGCTTTGCTTCTTCAATTGCTTCTGACTTATTGTAGGCCAAAAGACTAGGATTAAGGTTCCCTTGCAGAGGAATTTTTAGATTTTCTTTCGCCCATTCTATTGGAACATTATAATCTATACTTACTGCAGATACGCCTGTTTGTTCGCAGTAATCTGTATAAAGATTTTCAGCAGAGCGCGGAAAACCTATTATTGGAAAATTGGGAAATCTACTCTTTATTGCCGAAACAATTTCCTTTGTTGGATTGATGATGTATCTTTCAAACAGTTTTTCCTTCAATACACCAGCATTGCTGTCAAATAACTGAATAACATCTGCTCCAAACTCTATCTGTTTGATCAGATAAATAATTGTCGCTTTCGTTATTTTGTTTATTATTTCCTCTAGTGCCAATGGACAGAAATTTAGCACCTTGGAAAAAGTTTTACTACCACCGCCCTCTATGATGTATGAACCTACCGTCCACGGCCCTCCAGCAAAGCCTATAAGCGATTTTTCTTCTGGCAACTGGCTTCTTACTTCTTTTATAGCATTTAGGATTGGTAATGTGTTAGATTCAATTCCTTGTAGACTCTTCAAGTCTTTAGCACTTTCTATAGGTCTTATTATTGGACCCACACCTCGAATAAAATTTACATTACAGCCTAAAATGTCAGCTATTATCAAAATATCAGAAAAAATTATCGCTGCATCCATGTTGAACCTTCTTATTGGTTGTAACGTTAACTCTGTTACCAAATCTGTGCTATAACATATCTCCATGAAATTATTCATGTTTTCCACTGCCTTCCGATACTCAGGAAGAGACCTACCAGCCTGACGCATTAACCAAATAGGAACTTTTTCATCTGACTCGTTCTGGCTGATGATTCTTGCTATTTTTGCTTTACTTCTTTTCA